>JAESPV010000038.1 GCA_016765495.1 Desulfocapsa sp.
TCCAAGCCCTATGGCCATCCAGTTAAAAACTTTTGCCAGAAAAATAGTCGAGGCTTCCTGTCTTGCCTGACTAAGGGTTATTTGTTGATTACTTGCATGTTCCATACTTAAACTCCAATTTTAGTTTACGCAATATTCAAAATACGCTACATATTCTGCTAAGATATAACCATTGTGGTGCGTCTTGCAAGAAAAACAGCTTTCTTAAGAGGGAAAAAACGATGAAAATAGCAATCAGCGGAAAAGGCGGGGTTGGAAAAACCACCATCATGGCACTCCTTGCCGGAGAATTTAAAAAGAGTGGCAAGGATGTGCTTATCATTGATGCAGACTCAAGCCCTCATATGGCTGAGACCTTGGGTGTTGCGAACCCTGAGAAGATCCGTGCCATTGCTGATATGACCAAACTCCTGGTTGAACGTTCAGGGAAGACCGAAGGTTCTCCCATGTACAATATAAATCCGGAAGTGAATGATCTCCTTGTTGACTTTATGCACGACCATGATGGAATGAAACTTATGGTGCTTGGTGCTATTCAGACAGGAGATAAAGGCTGTGCCTGCCCTGAAAGCAATGTTTTGCGAAGGATGCTAACCAAGCTTCTGCTCTCAGAAAATCAGGTTGTGCTACTTGACATGGAAGCAGGTGTTGAACATCTGGGGCGTGGAACCATTGCAGGCATTGATCATCTTTTGATTGTGGTGATCCCTTCCAAGTCTTCAATCCGAACTGCGTTAAAAGTACAGAAGCTGGCACAGGATGTGAAAATTCCGACAATCAGCTTTGTGGGAAATCTGGTGACAGATGAAGAGGATAAAACTTTTCTTGAAACAGGTCTGGGAACTCGCCCGATAGCCTTTTTCAAAGATTCAAAGGAGATCAGAAAAGCAGAGCGTCGGGAAACCCCAGTCAACACCCTTGATGCTCCGGCAGGAAATGCACCAAAAAAACTCATGGATGCTATCACTCAACAAAATCAAGCTTAGGGGCGTACACGAAAAAACCTTGAACAGCTTAGCTCGTTCACGTTCCTTAAACAGCACCACGACCGTCAAAAATACGTTTGATGGTCTTAAGGATAATCTTGATATCAGTCCATAGAGAATAATTGAGAATATACCAGTCATCCATTCCAACACGTTCATCATAATTACTGGTATCAGAACGACGCTCTACCTGCCACGGCCCGGTAATTCCCGGCTTCATGGAGCAATAACGCCCGGCACTTTCTTTGTAGAAGTCAGTCAGTCCTTTACCCACAATAGGTCTTGCACCAACAACGCTCATCTCACCTTTCAATGCATTGATAAACTGAGGAAGCTCATCCAGACTGCTTTTTCGTAAGATCTTCCCAAGCCTTGTAATTCTCGGATCATTTTTAAGCTTAAAACTGCGCCTCCACTCCTCACGGNGCTCAGGATTATCAGCCAGAAGTTGCTTAAGTTGTTCATCAGCATCAACCACCATCGACCTGAATTTCAGNCATTGAAATTCTTTTCCGGCAGCTGTAATTCTTGAGTGTTTATAAAAAACAGGCCCNCCATCCTGCAACTTCACAAGTANTGCAATAAGAATGGTGAGTGGTAAGGTTNCGATAATTGCCAGAANAGAGAANANAATATCGAAGCTCCGCTTCCANTCNGTGTTCGGATTGAAATTTAAAACAAGGGTATTGCCAAGTGATTGAATTTCTGCATGATGAAGACCNAAAATATACANATCCGGTACCAGATAAACCCGGGCNCCAAGCGATCTNCATTCTCTTAAAATAGTGAAGATCTTTTTCTCAGCACGCATGGGCAAAGCCACATAGACATAGTCAATNTCATTNTCCAGCAAATATCNTTTTATTTCTGATATCCGGCCAAGGATTGGNCTACCGGCNACAGTTTGTTTTTCATTNGGNTCTANCTTATCATCAAAGAACCCCAGGACTTCAATTCCAGCCCANGGNATACCCTCCACTTCCTTGATCAGATTGATTCCGAGATCACCGGCACCTGCAACCACCGCACGACGGATATTTTTTCCTCTGGAACGATAAAAATGNAATATTTTACGCACNAATACATGNACAATGAAAAGNAAAAATGGCGTGACNATTGACCAGATTAAGAAAACTACCCGGGAATACGCATGGGAAATCTTGAAAATAAAGAAGTAAAAAAGAAGTACTCCAATGACTGCCCCCCAGGCCTTTGCAATAACAAGGAATTCAAGGTAAAATTTCCATCCTCGCCAGGATCGATAGAGCTGAAANTACTGAAAACTTACCAGTGATAAGCCAAAAGAGAGCCACAACAGATAGGTATAAAAATAGTTCCAGGGCACCCGGTACCAATGCACCAATACCCAGAGAAAACCACAGACAATAGCACAGTCAACCAGATTTAACAGTTTACATATAAAAGAACTCTGCTCTCGCAGATTCATGGACATCATTTATTACTACACTCCGATACAGCACCTTGTTTCCACCAGGCAGAATACATACTTAATTTCATTCGCAGCAAGACAGGCAGAGATTTATAATTCCTTCCAAATTTATACCCCATATATTTCATCCCGCTTCTTATAATCAAATCCGGAATAAGATACCAGCCATTGTTTCTGATAAAATAAGAAAAGGCTGAGCGTACGTAGTTGGCACCATGGCCTTCTGCCACTCCGTATTCTTGTAAGAGCCAGTTTTCTGCACTATGCAGGACACCGATATCAAAATGTCTTTTGAACTCTTCTACAAGTGAATAATTATGAGAATGATATACCTGTGCTTCGGAAACATATTGTATAGCATAACCCTCCAGAAGCAGCCTTCCAACTGCACAGGTATCCTCTCCAAAAATAAGCCCTTGTTTAAAATAACCGCATGTAGCAAGAGAATCCTGCTTATAAGCGGCAAATGAATTTGAAACAAAAACTGTTTTCAAACCATATTTTCGTTTATCATTATTTGTTTTGACAAGTGGTTCAGGAGGATAATTAAACAGACGAAGATGGGCTGCGGCAGGTGTGGCATCCTTATTAGGTAACTGCCGGCCATAAGTCACTGCAACTGATGAAGATTCGTTCTTTCTTAATGGCTCAATAAGTAAAGCGAGAGAATTGCACCCGACCAGAACGGCATCCTGTGTCATAAACACCAGAATATCCCCAACGGCTTTTTGCGCTGCCAGAGTTCTGGTTCCTCCGTGATCAAAGTTTTTTCTATCAACGGAAACGACTTCAGCACCAAAGCTTTGCGCATACTTAACAGTGTCGTCTGTTGAAGCAGAATCGTATACCAGCAGTTCATACTCATCATGAATTTCCTGCATAGCAATACTTTCCAGCACTTTGCTGAATAATTCACCACCGTTTAACGTTGGGATAATAATAGAAATCAAGGGAGTTATACCTCTGCCTTTGCTTTCAATGCTCTGGCTAGCAACACCACCTTGTCACATTGAAAAACAAGAAATAACAGAGGATTCCATGTGATGGATGAAAATATTTTACTCAGAACTGTATCTAAACAATTTAGGAGCGATACAGAAACGAATGTCAGCTTACCAGCAATGCGAACAGCACCACCTCCTGCTGTTTGTTCCGGGTGAAGAGTGAGTAAAAGCGCATAATTCTCTATGGAGTCACACATGTTTCTATAAACCTGCTCTTTATTCATCACACCCATATGAGAACAGGTGTTGTTAATATGTTTGATAGTATGCATTTCACAAAGGCGGATTGCCCACTCAATATCTTCATATCCATAGCCTGTAAATCGCGAATCGAAACGGATCGAATCCACGATATCCCGACGCAGCATGATATTTGAAGTAAACAGATACCTCCATGGAGNGCGATTCCTTGTTTNNGCNGGCAGTGCTTCTGTTTTCTTACTCTTGTACAGGTAAAAATCGTNGTCGNTNTCAACATCTTCCTTGANNTGAAGATAGCTTATTCCACCGCATACAATTTCATGCCCGCTATTTGCCAAATNTCGATAAATCTGTATGAAATCANCANNATCCGGNANCATATCAGCATCAAGAANNAGTANGTACTCTCCTTTGGCTTTGTCGAGCAGAGTGTTTCNNGCAGCAACCCGNCCCCTGTTTACAGGAAACTCCTCATAAATAACCAGAGAGANTTGTTCAGCCGNTACTGCGGTATCAAACCTCTCCCTGGAACCATCATCTATTACGATTATTTCTACTCTTTNTCCGTCACCACCGAGCATGGCACATTGGGCAGAAAGTTTCTCCAATANNGGCCTGACATCCCAATTGTAAACCGGGATTAAGATTGAAAGNAAGACAGAAGAGGACATGCGGGTAAGTTATNNTTTCGTTTTTTTAACCAGTGCCAGCCTNCTTCTGTAAAAATGAAGCAAGCCATCCAGGCCNAGTTTTTCCAGTACGATTCGAATCCCTCGTTTTAATGTAAGAAAATAATAATACCAGATTGTTGAGAAAAAAGAGTCTTCAAGTAATTCGGTGCGGGCTCTGTGTGTTTCCTGCAAAGCNTTTTTCCAGTNTTCCTCTGATATTCCATCGTGCTGCATNTTNGCAAGAACATNGTCAAGTGATACAAAAANAACACCATTGGTNTTTAGNCGAAGCAACAGTTCATAGTCCATGGCAAGGTTATAATCTAAAGAAAACATGCCAANCNGCCTGTAGAGAGTTGTNCTCACAAAACANNTTGGATGGGTAATACTCATCTCCCGTTCAAGTAATTNNGGNACAGAACTACAGAGATATTCCAGGCTGCTTCCTTTCCAAAACTGCAGNGCCCCNCAGACAANACCCACNTCTTTNNCTGCCAAAAAGGTGTNAACCACNNCCTCTATNGTATTGGGTTCGTACCANTCTCCGGCATTAANCAAGCCAATAATTTCTCCANTGGCNATNNTAATTCCTTTATTAAAGGCNTCACTAATTCCTTTGTCTNGTGCACTTTCCCAGAAAGACAGTTGAGAATCATACTCNTCCAGAATGGAAACAGTNGCATCCGTTGAACCACCATCAATAACNATATATTCCACAGNTTCATAGCTTTGCTGGAGCACGCTATCCATGGTTTGCCGAATATCTNTTTCACCATTANANACAATNGTGANAATGGAGACTAGAGGNCGCNCTGANATTTGNTNAAGTAAGTCCATATAGGCCTATAGAAGATTACGATACAATTCAGNTGTCTGCNTAACGCANCTNTCCCAGGAAAACNNCTGTTCCCTCTCATAGCCACGCNGTTGTAANTCTTTCAGTGTCGTCNCNGATTGAACTGTNTGTTCCANANCTGTNCGCAGTTCCNCTTCATTCATCGGATCAAAATAGAGTGCTGCATCACCNGCAATTTCCGGCANAGAGCTNGTGTTACTGCAAACAACAGGGCAACCACAACGCATNGCTTCGAGAAGAGGTAAACCAAANCCCTCATAGAGAGAAGGATACACAAACAGGGTTGCCTGTGAATACAGTGNGGGCAACATTGCATCCGATGCCCGTACATGCTTTACTTTTTCTNTNAGTCCCATATNTTGAATAGNNTGCANNTCTGAANNAGTAAAGTTCTCNCCACCAACACAAAGAAGATCAAAGTCAGATTGTAACACTTTTGAATGAGCAAATGCATCAAGAAGGGTTGAAAAATTCTTTACNCCCTGTCTCAANCCNACATATAGAATATACGGTTTTGCAGGACGTTCCGTTAAACAATCNTCNGGTGCCACTTTAAAGGAAGATGCCAACGGAATAACGGTTATTTTTTCAGATGGCACANCAAGAATTTTGATGAGGTCTTCGCGGGTTTTATGTGAAATNGTAANNATATGATCTGCTCGAGCTACGGCGGCAGCTTTTAAAGTCGGAATTTCCAGATCCGGNCCANNGAACTGTTCAGGAAAACNTTCATGAATCATATCANANACTGTAAGAACACGTGGNGCGGAAACAGACTGCGATTTTGCAGAATAATATGTTTCATGAAANATATCGGGCGAAANCCTNNTCAACAAAAAGCGNCTGAGAGANAANTTNATCGNNCNCAGNAAATGGTGNTTCCCNGGAAATNCAGGAATTCGCCNTCCNATTGTATCCACTGAACTGNATTCNAGATATNCATTNATATGNAGTGGTGCCAGAACTGTTGTTTTGATGTCCTGGAAACTTCCCNGCAATCTGCTTGCGAGTTCNACAAAGTATCGTGAAATTCCACCAACTTTTTGGAGCGCAAAGATCTGATNATCAAAATATATATGCATAAAAAAATCTTTTTCAGCGCCCATCCCAGGCTTTTTGNTACCCNGNCATAGTCTGAGCTGCACAATNTTTCCAGGAGAATTTTGCAGCTCTTTGCAGCCCTTTGGTNACATATTTNTTACGTACTTCTCTATCATTGAGTAGATTTAACATGNCCTGACAAATCTGGTCTNTATCNTGTGGNTNCACAAGTNCTCCAGCNTTNCCTACAACNTCCGGTAAAGAACTCGTATTGGAGGTNATCACNGGTACTCCACACTGCATNGCCTCAAGGGGAGGCAGGCCAAANCCTTCATAAANTGATGGATAAAGAAAACCTGTNGCCCCACTGTAAATAGCACTCAAATATTGATCGGGNACAAAACCNGTAAAAANAACTCTATTTTGCAACTCCGGATCATTNTCTATTTCNTCGAGCAATTCCTGCACTTTCCANCCNCGGGTACCAACCAGCACAAATGAAAGATCNTCNCAACCGGGTTCCTTNATTATTTCACGGAAACAACGGATTGANGTTTCAAGATTTTTTCTCTTTTCCACNGTGGCAAGNGTTAGAAAATAACGCCCATCTGGAATATCAAACTGCTTTTTCACATCATTAATCGTATTCTTATCNGANACAGGNTAATAGAGTTCAGGAGATGCNGCCAGNGGCGTTACAAAAATTCGCTCNGGATCCATATTGAAATANGAGCAGACATCATTTTTTGTACACTCTGAAATGGTAAAAAGAAAATCATTCACTGGAGAAAANGATTCGACAATNGGACGAAACTCNTCAACNAATCCATCCGCAAAATATTCCGGATGNATAAGAGGAATAATATCATATATCGTCATCATNCGAACCGGCCTTCCTGCTCCAGGGAATTCAGGTAAAGCCGANTACTGAGAATGAAAGATATCCACCTGNTTGCCAATTCTNCGAGTGAGCGACATACGGTACAGACGGGAAAGAATTTTTGCAGNAATNNTNTCCTGCANNANTTCNCGANNACATCCGGCAAGAGAANTAAAAATTTTCTCAAGCACNCTNTTNGGAAATGCTCTGNNTCCGTAATTCCTTTCAGCAAAATANANATNTGTTAATTGATTNACCTGTAGAGATGACAAAGAAGTGTAGCTGAGNTCAAGATCATCNCNNGCNAGCAACTCCTGAGAAAGGCTGCTGATAACNCTGTAAATNCCTGTCCTGGCTGTTTCAAAAAGCTGAGCTAAGCCAATTACACCTGTATCTATAACTATTTTCANGGAACATGAGGGAANTGCAGTTACAGNAATCAAGCCTTAAGTANATTCTCAAAATAAGGNATGGTTTTCTTTAATCCTTCTGTGAGTTGTATGCCCGGTTCCCAACCAAGTTTNTCNTTAGCAAGNCTGATGTCNGGCTGTCGCTGGATTGGATCATCACTTGGAAGAGGNTTGTANTCAAGNTTTGATGACGANCCAGTNAGCTCAATGANTTTTTCAGCAAGCTCCTTAATGGTGAATTCACCGGGATTACCGGTATTCATCGGACCGGTAAAGTNGTCGGGACTCNCCATAAAGCGAACAAACACTTCAATCAAATCNTCAACATAACAGAANGANCNGGATTGTTNTCCATTACCATAAATGGTTATGGGNAGATTNTGCAAGGCTTGCATGATAAAATTTGAAACCACCCTGCCATCATNTGGATGCATCTTCGGACCATAGGTATTNAAAATACGTGCCACNTTAATACGAAGATTATGCTGACGACGATAATCAAAAAAGAGCGTCTCGGCGCAGCGTTTNCCNTCATCATAGCAGGAACGGTANCCAATTGGATTCACATGCCCCCANTAATCTTCTGTCTGTGGATGGATTTGAGGATCACCATACACTTCACTGGTTGANGCCTGAAATATTTTTGCNTTCACCCTTTTNGCAAGCCCAAGCATATTAATGGCACCATGCACACTGGTCTTGGTNGTTTGCACAGGATCATGCTGATAATGTATGGGAGATGNAGGACATGCCAGATTATAAATTTCATCTACTTCCACATACAGAGGGAAGGTCACATCATGGCGCATCAGCTCGAAATGCGGGTTATCAAGCAGATGGAGAATATTATCTTTAGCGCCAGTGAAAAAGTTGTCAACACAGAGTACATCATGCCCATCATTCAACAATCTTTCACAAAGATGGGATCCGAGAAATCCGGCTCCACCGGTTATCAGTATCTGTTTTCTTGTTTGAGAATCCATGGTTAACCAAAAGTATTATAATCGAGAACAACTTGACACGACACTAGGAGGTTGTCCGAGAATAGACATTTTGTTCAAAATCGAAGAATTTTCTAAAAACAAGCACAGCCATATATGGGATATTGCAAGCATTATTTTATGACAATTCTGAAGAGTTTGGGTAAATGGGCATTCTCGGACAGCCTCCTAGACTACAATTAACACAATATAGATAGGCGACAATAATGTGAATGTCAAGAAAGTGTTCAGCGACACTTGGTTAAACTAACGAATTTCGATGCTTTTAACATCTACCCCCAAGTTCCGATTATCCTGGCTACTTGGGACAAAAGTTGTCGTTTCAATCGTTAGGCTGTCTATTTTATCAAGACTGGCTGGTATTGAAAATCTATACGCATTCTTTTCAATCTCTTGAAAAGGTAATATGGTATTATTATTAGCTGAAAGCCGTACTTTAAGGCGATTTATATCTTTATCCGGTCTCCATCCATAAGTATGAATAACTACAACACTGTGTTGTTTATGATCAATTTCATAGTCAAAATCATAGTAAAAACCTTTCCCATTAGTCCAAGAATCAGGATAGACTCCCTTTGTTTTAATAGTTAGCAACAGCTCTTTGGTACGTAGTGGAATGTGTCCATTCCATAGAAGCGCAGCTCGTGTCTTAGAATGTCGGAGTATTTTTTGACCAGTGAAGGAAAAAAGTGAATAGTTATGGAAGTCGACTCTTTTTCTTATTGCGACCTGACCATATTCTCTGAGTAGCAACTCTTCACAGCCATCAGCAACTGCAGCATCGCAAAGCAAAGCTTGTCCCTTCTCAGGTTTGATGACATACAACAATGGTTTATAGTTTAATTTAGTACCATGTCGCTGGAGGGCAATTTCTGCTTTTTCACTTCCCTTAAATTCTTCTAATAGGTTTGCGCTGATCCAACGGTCACCCAAAACAAAATCAAGATCTTGTTTTTTTACCTGTTGCACTATTGCGTCAATATCATCAGTATCCCTTTGTCGTAGAGAACCGTCAGTCTCAAAAATTAACATTTCTGTTATTGGCAAAACACTTTCTTGGATAAATTGAATTTTTATATACCGGATGCTCACAGGATCAAACAAAATCTCTCCTTTACATAGCGATCCTCCTATAAATATTTGCGGACCGGAATGAAACACATTCGCTGGGTGAATTTGTGATTTGAAAATTTTATTATAAATGACATCATCGTGTGAAACATACACTTCATATTGCCCAAACCCCTTGCAACGGGTGGTATGACGATTTTGGGGTGCAAACATCCACAGTCCACATATTGTTCTTTTCCTCTTAAGGTCAAAAGTGATTGATTCACCAGAAAAAGGTGTCATTGCACGTCCGTCATCTTGATTAAGATCTCCAAGTTGCCCCATCGGCTCCCAACTATTTTTCTCGGGAGAATGACGTATCTGTATCTGATCACTATTAATAGCCCGCATAGAATATAGTGGTTTTAGCCGAAGATCGCTAAATAAAAAATATTTACCTATTTGATCTACGGTATAGCTTGCTCCTAGTTTTTCCAGATTGCTTTCGAGTGGCACCTTAAAAGCTGCATTAGTCAGGTAGCCCTTTTGCATATCAATTTCAGTGAATTGTGCATTTGATTGATAACGTTCCAGATCGGCATGAGCAAAAACAATCTTGTTTTCTGCAAACATGCTTAATTTCTGAGCTTTATAGCCAATGGCTTCACTCCCGTATGTGACAATACTTTTTAAATTTTTACTGTAAGCAGCATCTACAATTTGACGAATCTCCTTCCGTTCAATTCGTGCGTACTCCCTATTATTGGTAATAAAAAAAATCGAACCAGTTATCTGAAAGGCCAACCAACTGCAAAACAGTATGGTGGATATAGTTTTCAACGTCCGTGTTGATTGACCTGAAACAGCAATAGACCAAACAATACAGAGCATTACAGAATACAAACAGATGACATAACGAGGCGAACTGAGGGTCGCCATTTGATGCTGCAGATACATCATAAGAAATACCACACAATAGAAAAGCGGTATCAAAAAGAGACGAAATTTAAAAGCATTTGAGCGAGACGAGATCAAAGAATACACGCTAAGAATAGCACCAGCAAATAGAATTGCGACACCTCCATACTCAATAAGGTATTGGATACTCTTCCCTGGAAAAACATGTCGGAAATTCCAGATGATCAGCTCAGCGAGATTAGTGAAAACCAGGGTGGAAAGAGCGTCGTACAGCGTTGCCCATGATAATTGGGCTCTGTTTGAAAATTCGTTAAAAAATGACCCTGTTTCATAATAAAATGGCAGGAAACCTAACGATCCAATAGACGCTGCAAGGACTATTGTTAAGAGGATATCAGAGCGGAGTCTTTCACGAAAAGCAAATATGGCCAATATACCAGCGGCGATGACGAGAAAGGGAAAGGTTAGAGGATGTGTCCAAATAGCAATGCCCGCTATCCCCCCAAGGACGGCTCCCTGCATAATGAGAGTAGAATTACGATCATTTCGTTGTAACATTCGCAGGGAAAGCCAGAGGATTGCAGTACCTGCACAGGCTATTACCGAGTAACCATATGTACCAATGGAATACCAGAACACATAGTAACCCGGAAAGGCCGTACTGGCAGCAGCAACTATTCCGGTCGTCTTATTATGCAATCGGGTGAAAAGGAGATAGGTTAAGATAATCCAGCCAATGGTGAAGCTAATGGGCGCCAAGCTAACCACAAACTCTGAAAAGCCAAATATATAAATGTAAAAAGCAGCTAGGTAAGATTCGATGGCTCCAAAATACGCTTGACCATAAAAAAATAGTGGTCTATCACCATGAAGAATATTGACACTCATCAAGCCAACAGTGGCTGTATCAATGGTGGAGGTATAGCATAGCCATGAGCCAACAAGAAGCAAGGTCGCTGAGGAGAGAAGAATACCCGCAAAGAGGAGAGAATAGTATTTTATTTGCAATGTTACATCTTTGGTTCCAGTAATGCTTTTAGGGGAATGGCTTAGCAGTTTTTTGCTACACCAAAGCTATTTAATTCACGACTACATCTATGAACATTTTAGCAAAACTGCCATAATTGTTTTTATTCCGGACTAATTAACACTGGTGAACAGTAAGTAAGCCAGTACACTTTTCTGTACCCCCCTTGAGGGGTGCAAGGATCTTATCAGAACAACTTCTTTGATAAAAACAGGTAAGCGCAGACTCCGAGAAATTATTCTGGTAATGTACTTATATCGTAAAATAAATTCGAGACAGCTGAAAAAATACATGGTGTCTTTTCCCGACACATTAACGTCCCTATTCAGCAAATCGTGTTATCCATTTTGGCCTAACACCATTAGTTCGCCATGTATCAAAATCATCAGATATCTTGTGATAATCAGGTACTAGTTTAAAAGATAGTACTCTGCTTTTTCCCTTTAATCCATTGAAGACAAGATGACTCTGGTATGGGGCAAATGGTTTTGTAAAAGCATATTCTATCTGCTGAATACCTTGCTTGATAGAAAAAGATTGTTTTTTTAATTGAAGTTCTCCTCCTTTTGCATCCACGAGTTCCAGGGCAATAGAGGCGTTATCCGTAAGACCTTCAACTTCACATGTTACCTTATAATGTCCCGCCGGGATGGGAAGTTCCCACATGGAAATACGTTCTCCTGCCTTAATTTCCCTCGAAGGGGCAGCGTCCATATATCGAATATGCTCAAGAGCATTCATGTAATGATCTTTCAATTCCATAGACATTTTGGACGGGATAGTAAGGGGGGCATCCTTTGCCCCTCCCAAAAGAAGATAATTCTCTCTTTCCTTTTCGGTGGTAAGCACTGTTACCCATACATCATCATGTGGAACAGCAATTTCCAAGGGGATAATATGTACTACATTTTTCTTATCCCCGCTCACCATCCATTTTTGTGGCTCAAGTCGTATTATTTTCTGTTGATGTGCCTCTAGCTTTATTTGAGTTGTGGCTTTACCAAAGTTAATAAAAACTTCTGTTGCAAAAGATCCACTCCGAACACCTAAAACAGGCACCTCTCCTCCCTTGGGAAGAACAAGAAAGCGCTTTACACTAATCCCTCTGTGACTTCCATGGATAAAGAGCATTCTTTCATTACGCGGAAAGGTTGGCCCGTTAAGAAATATCCAGTTTTTTCCTATTGGGTTCGGAACCTGTGGAAGTGGAGCAACCTGTATAGTATTCCAGAAATCTGAGTATGGGCCCTTGGCCTGATGGTGAAGATTTTTAAATACTGAAGTTCCACTGGGTTCAAGGTATAAAGAGCGAATAACACCATTTTTGTTTTCTTTGTTAATAGCATCTGGTGAATATATTGAGGAAGAAAAATACTGTTTGTAAAAAACAGTATCCTCACACCTCCAGAAGAAGTTTTCTCGCCAACTGATGTGACCAAATTCAAGACAGATAGCCATGATAATAACTAGGCTAGTTCCCTTGACAAATCGAACCCGGGAGGCGTAGAATCTGGAGAGCATTGTACAAGCAATAACAACAATCGGTAACTGAAGGTAGGAAAAATGGAATGGCTGAACTTCATATTTCCCACATAAGGATATTAAAAAAGCTAATATTGTAAAGGAACCCAGGGAAAGTATAAAAATGTTGTGAGAAGTGTCTGGGCTGCTTTGTGTAAGACGATACTTTGTAAAACATTGTCTACCTGTAAGTAATAGTCCAAGAGCGAACGCCAGAGATACAGCACAGCCAAGAGCGTTTATAATATACAAGGTGTTGTTTTTTAATCCAAGTACGGCTTGTTCTGTCCATGGTTTCTCGAGAATCTCAGCAGGTACTTGAAAGTCTTTAATGAAATTAAAGCTGGCAAACATATTACTTATTGCCGTACTGAAATCCATCACTAAGTTGGGAGTAAAAATAACTACACCAACAATGGAACCAGTTATTAAGATACAACATTTATAAAGAAAATATCGAAAATCTCTTTCGTTCCTCAATTCTAAACAGAGCAGTATTCCCGGAGCCATTCCAACAAGCAGCCCATTATATTTTGCAGAAAAGGCAGCCCCCACGGCAATTCCACAGGAAAACAGCCATATTTTTTTGTATTTGCAGTCAATATATAACAGAAGAAAGAGGAAACAAAGTGCGGCAAAAAGATCAACCCCGATATCTCCGGTTGCAAAGTGTGACACTGAAACAGACATCGGTGCGATGGCAAGAAATAACATCGCTAACAGCCCACTTTTTCTATCTCTGGTTAAACTGAAAACCAGCTTATAAGCGATACCCATAATTGCAATGCCATAGGCAACACGCAAAACACGCATATAATAGATAAGAAAAGAACGATCGGGCACCTCAGCTCCAAAAGCCAGGAAAAGTGGACGCAATAAGTACTCATCAAGATGATTTAGGCCATATGGGTAACCATCATAAAACAGACTGCCATAGTAGCGAACATATGTGCCATTAAGAAAATCCAGCAGGGCTACAACCTGCTTGGCCTCGTCAGGGTGAAAAGAGTACCCTTGCCCACCCAAACCCCTGAAAACACCAGACATTCTAAGATACAAAGCGAGTAGAAGGGCAGCCACCCAAAAGAGCATAAAAAGGGATTGTTTTTTCTCAATTACATCCAGTTGCTCTGTTTTTTGTGTGGAAGGAGTTATATTGTGCATAAAATGAATCCACCTGGATAATGGGATTAATGTTGTTGTTCCTTGACTTTTTGAATAAGGTAGCCACTTATAAAAGAGACTAGGAGCCAGTAGAAGAAGTTTTGATTGGATAAATGATGGTAATTTTGTCCATTGACTGCAATATTTATTTGTTTACTCTGTTGTCGATGGCATGTCCATGAAGTGCTTTTTTACCAAGATAAAACTAAACATACCTTGCAATGTTATAAATGAATATTATCTTCACCTCATGACTACCGACAAGATGATAAGTTGAACTAAAACTTTCAGTGTATTATATTGATCTTTTTTTGTCTCTCTTCTTTTCCAGAAAATCTGTCGTACAATGAATTTTTTTCACTTTTATGGAAGAAACAATTCTCTCGGAAATGCTTCTAATGACTTTGATATGACAGTATGTTATTTTACCGAGTTTTATTGTTAACTTGAAATTTTCACCAAACTACAAAAAAAGGAGTAACACCATGACAGATAAGTACAAGTATTTCAACAAATTATGTGGACTTTCCCTCCTGTCTTTTACGATGATTAGCTCTTGTTTTCTCCAAGATGCAGAAAGCGCTGAGGTCTCATCAGCAAAAACAAGCTTAGTTGTGATCGATGCTGAGTTTGTGAAAGAACACCATGCCTCACCTTCTGAAGTTATTGATTATAGAGTCACCCATTATCTTAACCATGTGAATTATACTCCCGGACTTGTTGCCTGGAATTGGGGACCGCTGCCCGGATATAGTGCCTGGCGTCCAGGATCTACCCCACTGACGGCAAGAATCTGGGCATGGAAAACCAATAACGGTGGGAAAACCTACGAGGGACTTGGTTGGGACTATATTCTCAACACCACCACGTTTAAACATCGAGCAAATGATGTCCCCGGTTGGGTAGGTACTATGATGTCTTCGCTATGCCATACCAATGCGACATGTAATGCTACTGAAAGAACACCCATTGTATTCTTTCCGTCATTGAGTAGCAGTGTGGCAGGAGATGGCTTCAGATCTTTTACTATTTCGCCAAAAGATGTTGGTGCTTTTTATCAGAATAAAACTCAACAGTTTAAGGCCATTGCTGTAACTACAGCAGGTGTTGTACTGGATCTTACCAATAAGGTTGATTGGTATATTGACCCAGAAGGTGCTCCTTATACAACGTCGTCTCAAGATATGACTAAAGGTGCCATTGCAACGATTGGCAATACAGGAAAAGCCTCTATTAATAGTACCTGGGGAAGAGTTATGGTTCATGCCTGTTACCCTAAGGGTTGCGGTCCCAATTCTAGCTCAGCCCCCGCAACAGGAGTATTACCTGCTGTAAATCTTTTAATATTAAACCAATAACAATGTAAATTGGATTGCAGAAAGATTTACTTCTGGTAAAAAGAAGTCATTATTTATATTTTTTATACTGCACAAGATTGGGAGACTACATGGTAAAGAGTGTCAGCTTCCCTCTTTATATAATATTTGTGTTTCAAAGAGCTGCTGTGATAATTTACCTGTCGCTCAAATAGTAAATTCTCAGTTCGCACGATAAGCAAAACAAACCACTTGTTCATAGTGGGTTGTTTTGCTTATAATTATCTGTGTATTCCTGATTGAAGTCCTCAATTAATGCAAATAGTACTATTTTTAAGGTGATTGCTTTGGATGTTTCTGTTGTTATTCCGCTCTTAAATGAGGAAAAAAATATTCCAATCCTCTATGAAGAACTAACCGATACTCTTGGAAAGATAGATGTCTCGTATGAGTTGATTTTTGTTGATGACGGTAGTAGTGATACCAGCTTGGAAGTGTTAGAGGATTTACATAAACAAGATCAGAAGGTTTGCATAATTTCTTTAAGAAGAAACTTTGGCCAAACTGCAGCAATGAGTGCTGGTTTTGATCATGCATCTGGTGAAATTATCATAACCATGGATGCTGATTTGCAAAATGATCCTTCCGACATCCCCATGTTACTCAACTCGATTCAAGCCGGTGCCGACTTGGTCACCGGCTGGAGATTTGATCGTAAGGATCCCTTTTTCAGTAGAAAATTGCCTTCTAAAATTGCGAATAAGATTATATCGTTTTCAACCGGCGTTCAATTACATGATTATGGCTGTACCTTAAAGGCTTTTAAACGGGAAGTGATCAAAAGTATTAAGTTGTATGGCGAGATGCATCGCTTTATTCCGGCCATCGCCAGTGCAATGGGTGTCACCATTTCAGAGGTGAAAGTCAATCATCGGGCAAGACGCTATGGTACATCAAAATACGGTATTTCACGAACCTTACGTGTTATTCTTGATCTCATTACTGTAAAGTTTTTATTGGATTATGCGACCAGGCCAATTCATGTCTTTGGCAGCATAGGATTTCTTTCAGGTGTAGTGGGAAGCGGATTGGCATTTATTTTAGTTTTTCAGCGTCAAATATATGGAATCCCGCTTTCCAACCGCCCCCTTCTGCTCCTGGCTATTCTCTTGATTTTTATCGGGGTACAATTCATAACTATTGGCCTTATAGCTGAAATGCTGGCAAGAACCTATCACGAGTCTCAGAATAAACCAACGTACTATATTCGAAAAATAATTTCCCCGGAAGGAGTGTAATAAATGGCTATTTTTGTCACCAATAAATTACATATAGTATACTCTATACCTTGGATTACAGTGAGCGTATTGCTTCTTTTATTACACTCAGCCATAGCAAGTGAAATTGATCCCTCGGATCCTCCAAAGCAGGATGTGAAATTGATTTGGGCTGAGAATTATGGGCAAGGTGAACAAATATATTTTAGCCGTTATGAAAATAACACCTGGCAGTCTCCGCTTCAACTTAGCAACAGTCTCGAACTAGTATTTCACGCATCAGTCAGTTCCGGCACTGACGGAAAAATATGGGCTGTATGGACCAGTAAAGAAAAGGAAGTGAGTTTTCTTGAGTGGTCTGTTTCCAATTCTTCTAAATGGAGCAAACCACGTCGCATTTTCAATGGCCTGGATACCAATAAGGCTGCGACGATTATTGTTGATACCAACAATGTACCTTGGCTTGCCTGGGCTGGTGTTCAAAACAAGTATCCCGATATCTTTTGGTCTCGGTGGAATGGAAAAGGCTGGGATTCTCCTGTAAAAGCACATGAAGACAACAAGGTGCCTGATCTTGTTCCTAAACTTATTCTTGATGGTATTGGCCGTATTGTTCTTTCATGGCAGACTTTCACAAATGGACAATATGTAACCGTCTATAAGGTATGGGATGGCCATAAGTGGCTACAGGAACCTGACTCATTAACAATGAAAGGATCGATGAGTATATTCTCTAAATCAAAACAATTACCAGACATTCCAAAATTTATTAAAGATCCGGGTAAGGCAGCTTATTTCATCAAAGAAACCAATGGCGCTGGGTCTATTCCTCTTTCTGATTTTTAAATCATTTCTTTCCATCAACTCCATATAATTTGTTATGAATCGAATCAGCTGGTACATATTTTATCTTTGCAGTTCTGTTCTGGCTGTAACACTTTTCTCAGGAACAGCTTTTTGTCAAAGAGGTATTCTCGCTTTTGGCGATAGTTTGACAGAAGGCTGCTATATTGACTATACCACAGATTTTGGGCATGTTGGAGGGTTCGCATATTGGAACAAGCTGCAGGCCTTACTTGTCGATAATAACTTCAATATTACAGTATTTAACCATGGTAAAGGGGGAGAGGTTACAAGGGATGGCGTAAATCGACTCAGATTACGCCTTAGCGAAAATAGTTGCGAGCGTGAGATAGAGTATGTTTTAATTATGGAAGGAACAAATGACCTATTACATCAGTATGACTTAGACACTATTCTATTTAATCTAGAAGCCATGATTAACACTACTCGTGACGCAAATATAGAGCCTCTTATTGCAACCATACCACCTGACCCAGACCATCCCTTTAAAGACATTGAAAAGTTGAATGCAGGGATTCGTCTGTTAGCTGCTGAGATGGATGTCACTCTTGTTGAGCAGTACAATGTGTTAGCTCCACAATGGGGATCTTACACACCTGGGTGCTATAATCCACGTGATCGTGTACATCCCAATAGAGTGGGATTTGATGTTATGGGAACCATATGGTATGAAAGTTTGTATCCTTTTCTAAAACCTAAATTGAATCCTGCAATTCAGCTTCTTCTGCTTAGTGATACTGAGTAGATGTAATCAATTCCTTTTAACAAAGAGACGTAATTGATTACACTATTGTGTCAGTTAAAAAATATGACACACCGCTATATATCTGTTTTTCAGGCACACTGAAATGGATTTTCTAGTGCTAGGTTCCTAACTACTTGATAAAAATGAGCAGTCAGGTTTTCATGACACAGCAAATTGGCGAGATGTTTACGTTTGAGTTTTAATACATTATTCCATATCGCATACCAATGGACTCCCAGGGGTAGTGAATTTCCTATTCCACTGCGGTTCCCTGTCACAAACGAATAAAAATGAGTCAAAAAAAAGAGTTTAAAATACTCGATCCAGAGGGGTTGGAAACCCTCAACGTGGTCGCTGAGGCCGAGCGCTTTAATCACTGGATGTATCAAACCATCAGCCCTTATTGTAATGGAAAAATATTAGAAATTGGCAGTGGTATCGGAAACATTTCCAAGTATTTCCTGAACAATAACCAGGAAATGAGTCTTAGTGATATTCGTCAAAATTATATCGATATTTTGGGAGAGCAGTTTGCTACACGGTCAAATCTCAATGCTATATTAAAAATGGATATTGTTGCCTCGGACTTTGATATCATGTATGCACATTATTTCAAACAGTTTGACTGTATTTATGCTCTAAACGTTATAGAACATGTTGAAAATGACAGCATGGCTATTGCCAATTGTAAAAAACTTTTAAAGACCGGCGGAAAATTGATAATACTTGTCCCCGCCTATCAGCGACTCTATAATAATTTTGACAAGGAGCTAGAACACTATCGACGCTACAGCCTGAAACAACTTGACCTGTTGATGTTAGAAAATGAACTCACTATAATTCACCATCAACATTTCAACTTTGTGGGAATATTGGGTTGGTGGCTAAATGGGAGTTTGCTTAAGAAAAAGATCATTCCTTCTGGACAGATGAAATTGTATAATTCGTTAGTGCCTGTATTTAAGATTGTTGATAAATGTATTTTCAATACAATGGGACTCAATGTTATCAGTGTAGGTCAAAAAAACAAGCACTACGGGATCAAATAGTATTGCTGATGCGATCCCAAAATACAGAAGAGGGTTAGCCAAATCCGTCCCCCCTATTCTTTACGAAATGGATTGTAGCCAGGCTGGAAAGAATCTTTGTAACTTGTGAATAAGTTAAATTTAAAGATACTCCATATAGCTGAAACACCATCCTTCCAGTTGATTTTCTTCCCCTCATTGTACGTTCTTCCTGAATAGGAGATTGGCACTTCGTAGATACGTATATCATCTATTTTTGAGATTTTTGCCGTCATCTCTGGTTCTATACCAAACCTGTTCGAAGTGAGTATCATGTTTCGTAGAATATCCCCCCGAAAGGCTTTGTAACAGGTCTCCATGTCCGTCAGGTTGAGATTCGTAAGCATGTTCGAAAGGAAGGTCAGAAAACAATTCCCCATGGCATGCCAAAAGTAAAGCACTCTGGAAACTTCCCCTTTGAACCGGGAACCGTAAACCACATCTGCCTTTCCCTCAACGAATGGGCGTAGAAGGATTTTGTAATCGTTTGGGTCGTATTCAAGGTCTGCATCCTGAATAAGCACAATATCTCCTGTTGTTTTAGCGATTCCTGTCTGAATTGCAGCCCCTTTTCCAGAATTTACGTCATGTGAAAGTAATGTATAGTTGTCCTTTGATAGGATTCTTTTTTCCAAAACCTGTTTTGAGTTGTCAGTAGAGTGATCATCAATGACAATTAATTCATAACTTTTAATGGACGTTAGTGCTTTCAGGGACTCTTCAACTTGATCTAAAATTGAATTAATAGTGTTTTGCTCATTATAAACCGGAACGATAATACTTAATTTCACAGGGCACCCTATTGTTTTGTTGAATAAATTTACAAAAATTAATTGTATATATTAATTATATGGAAATGTAAATTATATTGGCATGAAGTTCGTGGAATTGTTTTCACCCATGAATAGAGTCAGGAAAATTAAATCAACGAATCTGTTTTAGTCCTTCTACGAATTACTCTCTCATCCCAACACACCACCTCAAAGATTCACAGGGTTCGGGGAATACCGCTATAGTTTTCTAATTACTGCAAAATAAAAAAACAGATCCTTTACTAACATAAATAATATTTGTGAGATTATGGTTGCATAGACCACCCCAAAGAGCCCGAACTCTTTTATAAGTAGGAAATCTAACAGCACATTCACAATCCCAAAAAACATAATGGCTACAGTAGAAATTTTAACATTTCCGGAAGGTGTAATATACCCAATACTTATATAAGTTGAAAAATACCGAAAAGGAACCAGAACCAACAAGATTGTCATCAACTTCAGCAAGATATCACTTTTATAATTATCAAATAAAAGAGCAAAGATATAGCCAATACTGAAATATGAGACACCAGCAAGTAACAGGCCAATGCCAAACAACAAAAGAACGTCTCTTTTATAATTAGACTTTATTAAGTCATTTTTTTTGAGAAGAAAAATTTGTGCAATCTTCGGTGCAACTACTGTTGCTAAAAGCTGAGCAGGGAGTATCAAGATAAGATACATTCTATTAGCAATTTCATAATAGCCTATTTCTTCAACAAGGTTAAAATGTCCTAATATAAGAACATCAACCCTTGTATATAAAAAAAGACCAACATCTGACAAACCAACAAGAACGGAATATTTTAGAATTTTAACAATTAATTCTTTATCTAATTTTGCTTTCGTTTTCATCTTCCATGTAAACGAATAGCAATACACAACTATGAATAAAAGTACATAATAAGCATTATGAGCGAGAATAGCGCCTTTAAGACCCCATTTATTAATAGAAAAATAGATAAGTGGAATAAAGAGTAATCCAAAAATAAAATTTATCAGGGATAACTCTTTAAATTTCTTTAACCCTCGATATATCCCATCATATAACGAAGTCATTGGAATCGCAAAAAGCAGAGGAAAACAATAAATCAGATATTCATAATATTTTATTTTATCTCTTGCGAAGAAGACTAGTAGGCAGACAACAGTACTAAGAACAACTACTATTAGAGTTGAATTGAACGGTAAAACATGTAATTTTTTAATATCAGAAATTTGATATTGGGCAGTATATCTACTCGCCGTCACAGAAACACCAAAATCACTAAAAATTGCAAACATAAAAATCAATGAAAAAACAAAATTATATATCCCAAACTCATATGGAGACAAGTATTTAGCACAAAGCACAAAAATAACAAATGTTACACCTTGCTTTCCTAATATCTGAATAGCTCTCCATAGAAAATTATATAATGTTATACGATGTCTTACGTATATACCACCTATTGTATTGTTTATTTTTCGTAGCAAAAACATACGTTATTATTGATTTCCATTCTGGCCATTATAGTAAACCAGCTTAATTCATTATCAATCTCAGGCAACACCGGCAATCGATTGTCCAGATCGACTAGTGTTGGTATTCCTATTATTGTTCGATAAAGGAAATACCTCTAACAAGAGATCCAAATCAATATCAATTTTAGATTGAGAAAGCAAAGCACAATCCTCCAGCAGCTCCAATCTGAGTTCACCCTGGCTCAGATCAATCCCCTGATACGGTTCAATCTTTACAGAAAGAAAATAATCTCGATACTTGGTGCCATCTCCTGCCAATTTGTCTGAAAACTGTACCCAAACGGAAGGAATGCCATAAGCCTGAGAAACAATAACTCCATGCAAAGAGCTTGACACAGTACATTTACAGCTTTTTATCTGATCAACCACCGTTTCCACAGAGTTCATAACATCAATAAGCAATACTTTATCAGACCGAATACGGCTTTTGACTTGTTCATAATCGACATAATGCGGGATGACACCAATCGCATATTTTTTATCGATGGGTGGATCATAAAACTTTGGAAGTAGCAAACCAGGATCTCCGTATATCTCAGGACATTCATACCCTAACTCAAGCATCCTCTTTCGTGATATTGGCCCTCGTACTGCATAAATTTTTTTTGGCTTTTTTACATCCTGTTTTCTATTCATTATACCGGTACCCCAGATAACAGCATGCTTGTTAGCATATTCCATGACGCTTCCAACCATGATATGATACTCAGAAAAACACTTACCATTACATAATCTAGGACTTTTACCGGTAATCTTTTTTATTAGATATGGCGTAATTATGTCCCCAAAATTCGGCTTCCCTCCTCCTTCCCACCAAAAAGCACGGATAACTCCTTCATCCTTGGTCAAACCATATTTATCTAACATTCTGTTTATTTTTGCAAACATATCACGTACCACAAATTAGACATCCTTCCGAAGTACAGCCACATACCCATCGGATATCCAGCTACAGCCATTTTTTAATAGAAACAACCTTAAAACGATACAATACAGCTACCGAGATTGAAAAAACTAAAAACAGAACAGAAACACGTAACTTACTTGGTACTTCCAAGAAAGCCTTTTACCAACGAAAAAATTGCCTTCACATTTCCTCGCCTGAGTTCCCGAACAATCGTTTTCATACTAAGAATAGGAAGTAACAGATTAAAACAGAGCCATTGGTAGGAAGAGGCATGACGCTTGAAAAAACGCTTCATGTTCTGGCCCTTCATACGGGTATATTCCGCAGTGTAACCGGAAAAACCTGTTTTTGACCCCAAGTGATGCACCACGGCATCTGGTACAAAAAGAAAAGGATTACGATCAGGATTAGCCCGAAGAACCATATCAAGGTCTTCATACCCATAGGGATCAAAAGAGACATCAAATTTCCCGGCACGATCCAAGGCATTTCTGTGCATTAAAACAGTGGTTGGTACGCATGCAGGAAAATGCTCAGAATCATACTGCCCGGTATCCTGTTCGTTGTGCCCTCTTGTCTGTGTTGAACCTGTGTAAAAATTAAGTTTTGCACCACCGGCGCAATCGATTAATTTTTGTGATCCCATTTGATATAAAAGAGGTGAAGCAATTTCCACCGTTGAATCTTCGCAGGACTCCAAGCCATAAACAAGTTTACTCAAGAAATCCGGCTGAACCACAATATCATTATCCATGAACATGATATAGGTAAAATCAAGATTTTTCCGGGCATATTTTATCCCCGTGTTACGACCACCGGAGGCACCAAGATTCTTTTCATTTCGTAAAACAATTACATCAGGGAATTGTTTTTTTACTGCTTCCTGTACGCCGTCATCTGAGCCATTATCAACAAGGAGTATCTGTTTGTTTGAGTATGGGCAATCTGTAAAGCTGTTCAAACAATCAAGGGTCACCTGTTTTTGATTACAGGTAAGAATCACAATTGCAACAAGTGGGGAATTCATTAATCAGCTCTCTGCTACCAGATTTTGAAATATCTCAAGAGTCTCTACGGCGCATTTCTCCCAACTGAACATCTTTGAGCGCTCAAAACCTTTCTCACGCATTTCCTGCTGTAGATCTTCATCGCTTAGCACTTCATGTACGGCATCGGCAATTGCCTGACTGTCAAGTGGGTCAACAGCAAGAGAGACACCATGAGTAAGTTCCTCAAGACCTGTACCATTTGAGGTTACAATGGGGCAACCACAAATCATAGCTTCCGTGGTTGGTATGGGAAAGGCTTCAATAATTGTTGGGTAAAGATACAACTTGGCAAGACTGTAAAAAGAGGGAAGATCTGCCTGGGGAACCAATCCTGTAAAAATCACATCTTTTTCAATCCCCAGGGCTTTCAAGTCATGTTCTTCTGTATACCGGTCACAATCACGGCCAACCACAATAAATTTTTCCTTCCCGCCCATCTTTTTATAAAGTGAATATGCTTCTGCCATTCCCTTAAAATTTTTGCGGGTATTCCGGGCACCCGGAT
>JAESPV010000039.1 GCA_016765495.1 Desulfocapsa sp.
ATACTCAGCAGCAGGTCGAACTTTGTGCCCCTTGTCATTCCAGACGTTCCATGCTTGGAGACTATACTCATAAACAGCAGGATCTACTCGATACAGAAACTCCTCGATTACTTGAAGAGGGACTCTATTATCCGGATGGGCAGATTCGTGATGAAGTGTATGTGTATGCTTCCTTTGTGCAATCAAAAATGTATGCAAATGAGGTGCGTTGTTCAGATTGCCATAATGTACATACAATCAAGCTGCACCAGACCGGCAATAAGCTCTGTTTGCAGTGTCATCAGGCATCTCTCTACGATACCAAAGACCATCATTTCCATAAGCAGGCCGGCGAAGATGGCGAACCCGTCAAAACCCCTGAAGGAGAGATCCTTTTCAAAGTGGGAACAGGTGCCGAGTGCATCCAGTGTCATATGCCTGGCCGTATTTATATGGGCAATGATTATCGACCGGATCATTCCATGCGCATACCACGCCCTGATCTCAGCGTGGAACTGGGAACACCGAACGCCTGCAACCGTTGCCATGTCGATAAGTCCAATGAGTGGTCTGCAGAATACACCCGTAAATGGTACGGTATAAAACAAAAATTCCACTTTGGAACAACGTTTAGTAAAGCCCGGAACGGGGAGCCGCAGGCTCTTCAAAATTTGCTGCAAATATCTGATGACATTCTGACACCAGTGCTCGTGCGGGCGACTGCCCTATCACTGCTTGGCCGGTATCAGAGCAATGAAGTGACCAAGGCATTTCAACAGGCTCTGCAAAGTAATGAATCCATTATCAGGCGAACCGGTCTCTCATATCTCCCACCATATCTCAATGAACAACGACTCAAAATGGTTGCACCACTATTACAAGATCCTGTAAAAGGTGTACGAATTGAAGCAGCCAGAGCATTAACAAGTATTCCTGCCGATCAGCTTGATCCGCGATCACGTGAATTATTTGATCAGACACTTACAGAATTTAAGCAGACTGCCCTTTATTCAGCAGACTTTGCTGCCTCAAGACTTAACCTTGGTGCGCTGTACAGTTATCTGGAACAGACGGATACAGCAGAGAAGCACTTTAAGAAAGCTGTAGAAATTGACAGGGATCTTTATACAGCCCGCACAAACCTGGCAGTGATGTATAGCAGACAGGGAAAAAATGACCTTGCTGAACAACAGTTACGCAAGGCACTGGAGGTCAACCCAGATTTGGCGGATGTTCACTATTCATTAGGACTTCTGCTCTCTGAACAGAAAAAGTATGAGGAAGCAGCAAAACATCTGCAAAGAGCAGCAGATGGAATGGTGAACAATGTCAGGGCATATTATAATCTCGGACAGCTTCTTGATTTTCTCCGTCGGGACAAAGAAGCGGAAACTGCCTTGAGGAAAACAATTGCGATTGAACCTGACAACATGAATTATCTACAGACAATCGCCAAGTTTTACATGGCACGACAGCAATTTACTCACGCAAAAGATATTGCGGAACAGATGATCAGCACAAACCCGACCAATCCGTTTGGCCAGCAGCTACTTATTTTTATCAACACTAAAGTTCAAGAATAACGGACTCAGCTTCGCGAAAATCATATTGCTATACCTAATTGGGTTCTTTTAAAAAATGTCTTTCGTAAACTTTTAAACAATATTTACGGGAAAAGTTGAATTTCACTTGACATATCAACAGGTTAGTGATTTCTCTCTTTTTATAAGAATAATAAGAACTTACAGGGAGCTTAAATGCCGAACCAACTCAGAACAACAATCAGGGGCGAAAGAAAGAAAAAATAAACGTAGTAACCATCCTATGCCTCCGCGTAGCGGCTTCGTCCAACAATTTAATCGACAACACGACCGGACTGGACATATTTTTCAGGGACGATTCAAATCAATCTTGGTGGAAAAGAAGTCTCACCTATTGGAATTGTGCCGTTATATCGTTCTCAATCCTGTCGCTGCGGGTATGGTTAATTCTCCATCAGAATATAAATGGAGTAGTTACCGGTTTACTGTACAGTCCGTAAAACATCCGGAGTACCTCTATTCACATTGGGTACTTAGTCAATTTTCCAGAAAAAAGAAAATTGCCAGGAAACTGTATAGGAGATTTGTAGATGAAGGAATACATCGACAAATTGAAAAGCCGTGGCCAAAGCTGGTTGGGCAAATAATCCTGGGCGGCAAGAGTTTTGTTTCAGAGATACAGGTGATGTTGGATGAAAAGAGAGAAACAAAGGAGATTCCAAAAAGCCAAAGATACCTTGGTCGTTTATCTTTGATCGAACTTTTTCCTGCTCGAGACAGAAAAGATAAAAAGAAACGAAACCGTGCAATTCAAACTGCCCACCTTTCATATGGGTACACCCTGAAAGAGATTGGAGATTTTCTCGGTTTGCACGACACAGCAATCAACCGGGTGATTTCAAGGGAAACACTCACAAAACCTGTTTGGAAAAATATGCAGTTGATTCTGACAGTATTGTTTTCTACGATGCAAAAGTATTGCTTGGGCAGGCTGGCCAAAAACAGACGAAAAAAGCTCTTCGGCTTGTCGGATACACTGTTGATGGCACAAAATATTGGGTTGCCACCGACAGGTTTGATCTTTCTGCAGATGATATTGCCCTAATCTACAAGCTGCGCTGGGAAATAGAAAAGTTTTTTGGTTGGTGGAAACGTCACCTCCGTGTTTATCATCTTATTGCACGTAGCAAACATGGTTTAATGGTGCAAATTTTATCTGGTCTAATCACTTATCTTTTGCTCGCCATTTATTGCCATGAAGAACATGGTGAGCATGTTTCAATAAAGCGGGTCAGAGAGTTACGAATTAAAATACAAAACGAAACGCGAGAATTAGAAAGTGCGCCGCCTGACCATGGCGACCTAAATTCTCAAAATTCTGAAACGCTACATGCAAGTCCTTAACCGGACACTACTGAGTTTTTCCGCAAAAAATTATGCCCTTTTTTTATCTCAGGGGTAAATCACTTTCCATTCTTTCTTCATGTCTACAACTGTCCAGCCATTTTTCTTCGCTTCAATCAATCCCTTGTCAAGACGTCCCATGTGAGAGTCACGGTCATAGGCGAATTCACGTTCTCCGTCGGTATGATGGACTATGCCTGCAAAGCGCTTTTTCTCACTTCCTAGTGTAGTGTACTGCAGCATCTGCAGATCACCATCGGAATTGCCAAAGGCAAAGATTGGTCGACGTCCTATGTACTGGTTGATTCCAACCGGCTTTCCGGCTTTATCATCGATGAAGTTGAGCTCTGGCTCACGCACCAGAACCGGTTTTCCATCCCGCATTTCGAATTTAGTTACGATGGAGCTGCCCACAACCTGTTCCGGAGGAATACCATAGACCTCTTCAGTCCAGGGACGCATGAATTCTATGCCACCTCCGGAAACTATGAAAGTCTTGAAATTGTTTGCCCGTAAGTAGTCAAGCAGCTCAAGCATGGGTTTGTAAACCAGTTCGGTATACGGTTTGTGTAAAGTGGGATGTTGAGCAGTCTGCAGCCATTTTTTGACAATTGCAGTGAATTCATCGTCTGTCATGCCCGCATGGGTGGTCATCACCAACTCAACCAGCCCTTTTTCACCGGATGCAGCAAGAGCCTTCATATCACCTTCAAGCACTGCTTGAAAAGGCTGCTGATTTTTCCATTCAGGATGATCTGCTGCCATTTCCTTAACCCTATCCATTGCAAAGTATAGCTGGAAATAGGCAGGTTGTTCCGACCAAAGGGTGCCGTCGTTGTCAAAGACCGCTATGCGCTCGGAAGGTTGAACATAGTCAGAACTGGATTTGTCAGTTACTGCTTGAACAAATGAGGTGATCGCACTCTTGCTTACACCATCATTCCAGGACGGTAATGGATCGGTTGTGGCCATGGCAGCTGTTGTCAAAAGAAAAAACAGAAGGCATGAGCTTACCGATATAAGACGTGATGTGAGTCGAAACATTTTTATCTCCTTATATGTATGTTTAGTGCCTTACAAATTCTTTTCGTCTTTTTTGAAAAGAATTTGGTTAAGGCACTTATGCCGGCTTACCGTTCATCACCGGTGTTAGATCTTCTAAGGGGTCACTCCAAAGACCAGTGTGTATTATCTGGGAAACATTAGAGTAAAAAACAGTCTGCCATCCTATGACTCATGCACCACGCGCGAGCAGGCCAGGGTATCTTGGAGCAATCCTGCTGGAAAAAGGCTTGCTGCAATCAAGAGGATAAAAAGATGTTTTTTAAGGGTTCAGTGCGGGCAAGCTTTGCTGCTCACCCAGGGCTTTGTTTTGTCTCAGCTTTTTTCTGGCCCTTCGAACCGCATTGTAGAGCTTGTCGCCAGACCATTGTTGCCTGGATCCGGTTGCATACAGTATTGTTTCAAGAGTTTCTATCTGCAGAGCAAGATCTGAGTCATCAGCTAGTTCAATGAAGCGTTCAAGATTACCGGAACTGCCGGTAAGTTCACTGTAATCAAGCCAATGCAGAAGAGTCTGCATGGTGGAAGCAGGATCATGAGAGGCTGAAGCGTTTTGGAATTTTTTAAAGAGCTCTTTTTGCTTAACCGTCGCCTGTGAACTCTGCTGCTTTATTCTGTGACTCAGCCGGATAAAAACGGCTACTGCCAGAGCGGAGATAAAAACAATCACCACCAGCAGTTTCCAGGGAAATCCGACAGCTTTATAACCTTTGCTATCCGCCGGACCTTCTTTCTGCAAAAGGAGGTTATCCTTGACCTTCAATTCTACAGTATCCAATACAATCTCCTGCAAAGACTCATTCTCTGGATTCCACCACTGTAGAGTTGCACCGGTTAGGGTGAATGCCCCTTTCTGTTCACACACATAAGTAATCGTTTCAATGCGTTTTCCGGTGATTTTTCCGCGCTGCATTTGATCTGCAAGTTGTGCTTGTTTACTGTATATTCCCAAACCTTCAATCTTCTGCACCTTGAAAATCGGCAAGGCCATGCCCGGCAAATCGTCTGCTGTCATGGTTATTGTCCTGGTGAAGGCATCTCCAACTTTGGCCTTTTCAGGTACTGGTTCCCAATGATCGTCAACACGAAAATTAGTAGTAGTAATCACAGATTTCCCGGGCTCAGCACCGGGAATTTTTTCTACGCTAAACTGCAGTTCGTGGGTGCTAAAATTCTGTTCAACAGATTTGTTTTCTACCCCTTGAAAACTGAACTCTACATCAAAAGGCGGTACAGTTAGACTGCCTGCATGCTGGGGAAAGAGAAAAATTTCATGTTGCTTGAATATATAGGAGACTCCATCGATTTTTTCGGTGCCGAGCAGTGGACGATCTTCGCTTTCCATAATGATCATACCCGATACTTTGGGTAGTTCAAAACGGGTTGACCCGGAAAAAGATGTGCTTGTATAAAGTTTTACGTAGAGGGTTTGCCGCTGCCCCTGCCAGATCTTTTCATTCTTCTTAAGCTCTGTCTTGACAAAAGCTGGAGGTATCTCTGCAAAAGAGAGATCAACGGATACAACAAATAAAAGAAGGGCTATCATGAGAACCCATCTGGAATTATGGAGAGTAAGAGTTCCCATGGCAGCTATTTACCTTCTCCTGTTTCCTGATCCATCGCATTCTGATAGGAAAATTTGGCTCTTAAGAAATCTGCCGGTTTGGTCTGTACACGCCGCAACCACATGGCACGCATTTCTTTATCCGATACAGGATCATCCCCCGAGATTATCTCTTTCTGATCATCGGAACCTTTTGCTGCCCGATTGTCAAAAACGATCTCATCGGCCCCAAGCATTCCTTCAGTACCTCCAGCATCATCCTCTGACGGCGCCATCTTTTCTTTTCTGGCACGGGCCAGAGCAAGGTTCTCTTCTGCTTCCGGCCAATCCGCTTTTATGGATAATGCCTTTTGATAGCCAGCAATGGAGGCATCATATTTCCCTGCCATCAGCTGAGAGTTAGACCTGTTATAAATGGCTTCCACAGAGTCATCTCTGCCAAAAGCGGCAGCAGCAGCCTTAAAATCACCAGTTCGATACAAGGCCGTTCCACGCTGCATTGGTTCCTGGAAAACCTTGGCTGCAGCCTTGAAATCGTCTTTGGCCATTAACAAACGTCCCTGCTGATCCGGCGTGAGAAAAAGTTCACCAGGCGACCAGTTGACTCTGGAGAGTGCAAACATAAATGATACGATAATCAGCACCACTATTGCAGCAGCGATATATTTATTCAACTTATTCATAAACCACTATCCATCCACGTCTAACAAAGAAGAGTGCAAGAGCAAGCAGCAGGGGCAACAGCCAATACCCTGCATCCTGCCAGCGTTCCCCCTGGTTCTGTTTTGCAGTAGAGATGCTGGTTTTAATGCGCTGGCTGAGTTTCTGAACATCCCGATCATCGGGAGAAACGATGGTCAGGCTGGCATTGATTGTATCTGCTGCTTTTTGCATAGCAACCATATTTAGAGCAGGGGCAGGCGGACTGTCAGAAGGAACAATGACACCCTTGTCAGCTGCGATGGCGTAGATGTGAATCGGTATTTCTGATTTTTTGGAAAAGGTGAGCATTTCCCCGAGCTGATCCCCTGCTATCTCGTCTGCAATCAGCAGAATGGATCCGGGAATACCCGCTTTCGTAAGGAGTGAACCAGCAAGTTTTAGAGCATCCGCTGCAGCATCACCTGTTTCCGGCATAATTTCTGGAGTCAGAGCCTGGCTGAACATATCGATGATAGATGGATCCACAGTGAGCGGCATTGTCAAATGAGCACTGCCGGCATAAGCAATGAGTGCAGTCCTTGCTCCTGGGCGCAGCTCAAGCAGATCATGAATTTTCTGGGTAGCCCGCTCTAACCTTGAGGGTTGAATATCCTGGGCAAGCATGGTCGGGCTCACCTTCAGGGCAATGACAAGCCCTGCACTGTCTTCGGTGAATGGAGAAGGCTCTTTCTGCCAGGATGGTCCGGCAAGAGCTATAATACCAATACTCCAGAAGGCAGCCAGCACATACACTGGACGTATTTTCCCCTGGGATCGTTGTCCAACCAGTAGATGCTCAAGCAAATGATCGGCAATGAGGGATTGCATGCCCGATCTGGCGTTTTCTGCCCTCCACGCGTACCACAGCAGTAGAGCTGCCGGAAGGAGCAAAATCAGCAACCAGAATCGAAGAAAATGAAAATCTGTGATGATTTGCATCAGCTAATTCCTTTTGTACGGCCGGTTTGTATAAGCCGTAAAGCATGCATTAGCAAACTTAATATAATCGCCAGACCCAGCGGCCAGTAATACATATCAATCCGCGGCCTGTAACTCGTAGTTTCTATCTCATGGGTGCTTAATGTATCAATTTTTTCATATATTTTTTCCAGCTCCTCCCGATCATTTGCCCTGAAAAAAATTCCACCGGTGGTTTGGGAAACGCTTTGAAGGGTTTTTTCATCCAGTTTTTCTTCACCCACGGCCTGTGGATCGCCCACAGCAACACTATAGATTACGATACCATTGTCACTTGCTATCTGAGCAGCCTTAACCGGCTCTACCTTGGAACTGGTATCATTACCGTCGGTGAGAACAATGAGCAGTTTATCTTTGAGCTCACTCTCTTTAAACATATTGATGGAGAGACCAATAGTATCGCCAAAAGCAGTTTTAGGCCCAGCCATACCAACCTGTGCCTCTTCCAACAGCCCACGACAGAGTTCCAGGTCTTCAGTAAACGGTGCCTGGATAAAGGGTGCAGAACCAAAAAAAATCAGGCCCACCCTGTCACTTTTGCGGCGTTCCAGAAAACCATCCAGCACTTCTTTCACTGCAGCCAACCGGGTAATCTTTTTGCCATCTTTGGAGGTAAAATCTTCGGTGTCCATGGAACCGGACAGATCCACCGCAAGGAGAAGATCCCGGGTAGGAATTTCTTTGACTATTGGTAATTCAATATATTGCGGCCTGGCAAGAGCTGCCACCAGCAGCACCCAGCAGAGACCACTGATAATCTGTCGCAGTAATGGCTGGCTACGGACAATGGAGCCACTGCCCGGAACTTGACCTGATAGTTCAACCAGTTCTTCAAAAAAAGGGGTTTGAACCGCCGGTCTCTCTTCCTGATATGGCCTGATAAGTTTACGCAGGACAAGTGGCAGGGGCAGGAGGAGAAAGACCCATATGTAGCTGAAGGAAAACATTTTTTCAGGTGATTAACTACTTGCCTGTTCCTCTTCTTCTCATAAAAATCACTTTATATGTTCTGTCCAGGGTAGCTTGATAGTAAAAGCCGGCCAAAGCATCCTTTTCCGCATAATAGTAGAGGGAATAAGTAGAATTTTCATAGCCTCTATCCTGCAGTTTAATAAAAAGTTTTTTTAGGCCTTTCTCTGTTGTAATTGCAGCATGTTCAACGTGAATGGACCTGGGATTGAAGTATTCCACTCTTGCCTTGCCATCTGTTCCAACATCACTGACTTTAACGATATAACCGCCGTCTGTCCGTTGCCACTCACCCGCAAGAACACTGTAATCCTGTTTTACGACAGGGGCTGCTGAGTCAGATGCACAGGCCAATTGAAGATGACTTAGAAAGAGTCCTGTTAACAACAGCAAAAAACAAATATTTTTTCGGTGATTTTTCATATTTCTATTTGAATGGTGTTTTTATGTTTACGAATCCAGTAAGAGACGGCATCCTGTAGTTCTGCCACCTGTTTACTGGAAAACTCTGCCAACTGTGCGGCCGGTTGATAAGAGCAATCGTTCAACAGAAGTCCACTGCCTTTGGTAAAGATTTGAGTCGATACGGTTTTATCGAGAAATCCGAGCCAGTCATCTCCGGTTAAAGAGGCAACTGCACTTCTTCCGTAAGCTGCAATTGCGGTACGCTTAATAAGTTTTGGCAATAGAGGTAACAGCTGCTGAGCACTGGTGCTGTTTAGCAGCTCTTTTTCAATCTCGTCCAGTTCAATCAACGCTTCCCTTCGGTATTTATTGTTCTTCCATGACTGATATTTCAGAGCTGAAAACCAGCTAACCAACAACAAAATAGTCAGTCCCAAGGCGTACCACCCTGGAGCCGGTGGGAGCCAGCTCACCGGATTAGGAGAGATAATATCGTGAAGATTTTGCAGGCTGGTTGGATCAGGCGTTTTCATCTGGATCCCCTTACCGCCACCTTACCGGCTCTGGACGATTTACCCGGCTTATATCCCAGGATTCTCCTTACCTGCAATGCAACTGATTCTGTCGTATTGACAGGCAGAACAGGCACACCGAATTTATCCAGATTTTCGGTAAGGGTTTTTAAGCGGCCTTCCAGAAATTCAGGAAAACGTTTTTTCAGGCGACTTTCTTTGGAATCAAGCAGAACCTGTCTCGTGCCGTCACTGATTACAAGGCTTCCATTTTCCGGCAGCTTCCTGGCCAGTGGATCATAGATCAGCGATAGCATGACATCGTTATGCCTGCAGAGTTGTTTGACATGGTGCAGACTTCTGTCGCTGAGCCCAAAAAAATCACTGATGACACAAACCAGGTAGTCATGGCCGGCCAGATGTACGGCTTTTTCCAATGCCCGATCAAGCATTTTCTTGTTGGAACGGATATTCTGGTCAACTGACAGTTCATTATTCTGTTCAACAATACGCTGAAGAATTTGCATAACTGTTTTTTTACTGCGCCGGGGCTTTATTTCTCTTATCTCGTGATCGTTAAAAATAATAGCTCCAACTTTGTCTCCAGCATCTGCTACTCTCCAGGCTGCAAGGGCAGCAGCCTCAGCTGCGGTGACCGACTTCATATTGACCTGGGAACCGAAAAACATGGAAATACGCTGATCGATGATAAGGAGTACAGGCCGCTCACGCTCTTCAGTGAAGACTCGTACATAGGGTTCACCGCATCGTTTAGTTGCCTTCCAGTCCATGGTACGGATGTCATCACCCGGCCGATACTGTCGAAGTTCCTCAAAATCCAGTCCACGGCCACGCAGCCGGGAGCTATGACGTCCTGAGAGCAGACTCTGTACTGGTTGTCGGGGGAGAAAACTAAAACCTGTCGCCTGATACTGAAGTTTGATCAGATCCTTGAGGGATACGTAAACTCCGGGAACGGTTTTATCCTTTGGCATTGCCTAAGCCACTGCAACTAATTTAATAATCTCATCAATAACCTGATCCACTTCTACCCCTTCAGCATTTGCCTCGTAGCTGAGAATCAACCTATGACGCAGACAATCATGTACAACGGTTCGAACATCATCTGGCGTAACATGATCCCGGCCGGAAAACCAGGCATGAGCCCGTGAACATTTATCGAGAGCCAGGCTGCCTCGGGGGCTGGCTCCCACCTCAATCCATTCGACCAGCTTTTCATCATATTTCTCCGGGTAGCGGGTGGCACTGATCAGACTGACAATGTAGCGTTCAATATTTTCCGAGGAATACACTGTGCCGATCTCTTCACGGGCGGCAAAGATAACATCCTGAGAAATGGCATCCGGTTCTTCTTTCTGCTTCCCGGTTTGTTCAGCCCTTACCAGCCGAATAATTTCAAGTTCCTCTTCATCGGTTGAATAATCCACACGCACATGCATCAGGAAACGATCCATCTGAGCCTCAGGGAGCGGGTAAGTGCCCTCCTGTTCAATAGGATTCTGAGTGGCAAGTACCATAAACAATGGTTCCATTTTATGGGTTTTCCCGGCAACGGTTACCTGTCGCTCTTCCATGGCCTCAAGGAGCGCTGCCTGCACTTTTGCGGGTGCGCGGTTGATTTCATCAGCAAGAATAAGATTACTGAAGATGGGGCCTGGCTGAAACTCAAGCATATCCTTGCCACCGGAGCTGTGATACATTTCAGTACCGGTAATATCGGACGGAAGAAGATCCGGGGTAAACTGAATACGGGAAAGGCCGACTGCTAAATTCTGAGCCAGACTCTTGACAGCACGGGTCTTGGCTAGCCCCGGCAGTCCTTCCAGGAGGAGATTTCCGTTTGCCAGCAGCCCCAGCAACAGGCGAATGACCACCTGCTCCTGGCCGATAATGGACTGCCCCATACGGGATTGGAGTTCTTGAATTGAGTCAAGCGTAGTCACAGTTATTTTCCTAATCAAAAATGATGGCTTCGTAAAAATAATACCACACCCGATAGCAGAACAACCGGGTGTGGCAGATTACAGGTCTTACTCTTCGACCCAGTCTTTTTTACTTCGAACCTTGTCCCTGTATTGTCTCCATCACTTGGTCAAGATTGAAGCTTCCAGGCTTCTGCCGTGGCGGAAATTCCTTGAAGGTTTCCATAAACTCTCCAACATAGGCACTAGCCGGGAGAAGAAGGTATACTCGATCCAGCAACCAGTCGTAGTAAGTGTTTGAGGTGAGCTGTGCGCGCTCGTAAGGATCCCGGCGTAGGTTAAAGAGAAGGGGAACCCGAAGCGGGGTAAAGGGGTTTGCCCATAATAACATGGTTCCTTTTGCCCGTTGTTCCATGAAAACAGCTTTCCAATCATCATAGCGCAGAGCGGTCAGGTCTCCATCATCGGAGAAGTAGAAGATTTCGTGACGGGGACCTTTTTCTACTTTACCTGTCAAGTAAGGCAGAAAGTTGTAACCGTCCAGATGAACTTTATAGGTTCTGTTGATGGCAGAAACACCACCCGCTTTCAATTTTGCCTTAATGTCAGGCTCACCTGCTACTGCCAGAAAAGTGGGCAGCCAATCCATATGATGCATGATCTCGTTGGACCATGCTCCAGCCTTGATCTTGCCGGGCCAGCGAACCATGGCAGGAACACGCCATCCACCTTCCCAGTTAGTGTTCTTCTCACCACGGAAGGGAGTCATAGCAGCATCTGGCCAGCTGTTCATATGTGGACCATTGTCAGTTGAATAGAAGACGATGGTGTTATCGGCAATACCTAAATCATCCAGTGCCTTCAGGAATCTGCCTATGTGCATATCATGTTCGACCATGCCATCGGAGTATTCGTTCTGACCGGAAATGCCTCGTAGTTCTTCTTTCACATGGGTGCGAAAATGCATCCGGGTTCCAGACCACCAGAGGAAGAAGGGCTTGTCGGCCTTGACCTGACGTTCCATGAAGTCAATAGCCGCATCGGTGGTTTCATCATCCACGGTCTCCATACGCTTTTTGGTTAGTGGCCCGGTATCTTCGATCTTCCCATCGGCAAATGATTTAATAACACCACGGGGACCATATTTTTTACGAAATTCAGGGTCTTTCGGGTAATCTGCATTTTCTGGTTCTTCCTCGGCGTTGAGGTGGTAGAGGTTCCCAAAAAACTCATCAAAACCGTTATTGGTGGGCAGCATTGAATCCTGGTCACCCAGATGATTTTTACCAAACTGACCAGTGGCATAGCCTTGTGCTTTAAGCAGGCCGGCAATGGTGGGATCTTCTATCTGCATACCTTCTTTGGCACCGGGCATTCCTACTTTGGACAGTCCGGTACGGTAAACAGACTGTCCCATAATGAAAGTGGAACGACCTGCGGTACAGCTTTGTTCACCGTAATAATCCGTGAAGGTCATGCCCTCATCTGAGATACGATCAATATTGGGTGTCTGAAAACCCATGAGTCCGTGGGTATAGGCACTGATATTGGATTGTCCGATATCATCACCCCAGATAACCAGAATGTTGGGTTTTTCACCTGTTGCCGCGGACACTAAACCTGCAGACAATACAATTGCTGCAGATACAGCCAGACTCGCAAGCACTTTTCGTTTAAAGCTCATTGAAACCTCCGTATTTGGTATTTGAATGAAAATAATAAACAATACTAATTGATAGCTCTAAACACACATTATACAATTAGTCTAATGCAATTATTTCATCATTATGATACCTTTTTGTTATGAGTATTACATTTCGTCACCTCCAACAGATTAAGATCCTTGCCAGACGTGGAAACTTCGCTAAAGCTGCACGAGATCTCAATATATCTCAGCCGGCTCTCAGTCGTTCCATTTCTTCCCTTGAGGAACAACTTGGAGTGCAACTCTTTGATCGATCAAAGCGGGAAGTGGTGTGTACAGTTTTTGGTAAGCACATCCTGGAAAGGGGAAAACCGCTTTTGCAGGATATGGAGATGATGGAAAGGGATTTGAATCTGCTGCAGGGACTGGAATCCGGTAAACTGGTAATCGGTAGCGGCCCCTTCCCTGCTGAGATTTCAGTTGGCAAAGCTGTGGCACGATTCAGCATGAATTACCCCAAAGTAAATGTGCGCATTGTCATTGACCGAACCCCAAACCTATTACCCAAGCTGTACAGTAGGGAACTCGATATCTTTGTAGCCGACACCAGGGTAATCAAAAATTCATCGGATTTGGAAATCATTCAATTACCTATGCGTCAGGCCCATTTCTGTTGCCTTACAAATCATCCCCTAACCGAAAAAAAACAACTGGTGCTGAAAGATATCTTTTCCTACCCTCTGGCGGTGATGTGGGTTCCAAAAACCCTTTGGGAATTATGGACCAGTAAAGCCGGATTGCAATCAAACGATGTGACGAATCTGCCCTGTGCAATTCTTGAGTGCGATTACCTGAAAGTACTTTTAGATATCGTCGCCGGAAGTAATGCGGTGGGACTGGTCACCAACGCAATCCTTGACAACAGTCATCTGCAACAACAGCTTGCTCTGCTGCCATTATCTCTGCCTGAATTGAATACCCATTATGGCCTGGTTACTCTTTCCCGCTATTCTCAGTCTCCGGTTGTGCAGATGTTTCAAGATTATATGATTGAGATAGAGAAAGAATGCAGCCAGGGAACAGAAAAATTATAAACATTCTGGACAGGTTCAGTTAGTTATGTAAGTATAAGGTACTTTTTATGGGATTTTTTTCAGATTATTGTATTTATTGAACTCAAATTTTACTAAAGCCCGCCTTGAAAAATACGCTCTGGAACAAGGACACTGTTAAAAGCATTGCTAAACAACAATTTCTTCTTTCATATCCGTCCCCGGAAAGTCCCTGCTGTGGCCCTGCGTTTTACTCTGACATGGGGACTTGGTGGTGCTGCTGCTCTGATGCTCTTTATGCAGTTGCTGACTGGACTCCTCCTCAATTTTGCTTATGAACCTTTTCCGGTTCACAGCTATCTCTCGGTGCAACGTATTCAAAACGATCTGTTTTTAGGGCAGCTGATTCGTAATTTGCACCACTGGACCGGACATTTTCTGGTTGTTGTCGTCTGTCTGCATCTGTTGCGGGTCTTTTTCAGCGGAGCATATTTTAAGCCCCGGCGGAGCAGCTGGTATAGTGGTCTGATACTCTTACTTCTTGTTCTACTTGCCAACTTCACCGGTTACCTCCTGCCATGGGATCAGCTGGCCTTTTGGGCCGTTACCATTGCAGCTTCCATGCTGTCGTATATCCCGGTTATCGGCGATCTTCTTCAACGATTGATCCTTGGGGGAACAGAGGTGAATGGTGCAACCTTACACATTTTTCACTCCTTTCACACCACACTGCTCCCTTTGGGTTTTCTCTTTTGCATGTCCTACCATTTTTGGCGTATTAGAAAGGCTGGAGGAGTAAAAGTTGTTGCCGCAGACAAACACTACACACTCCCTGTTGTCCCGGAGCTGCTGGTACGGGAAATGGCTTTTGCGACAGTTGTAATCTGTTTTCTTCTGCTCTTTTCCATGCAGTTTGATGCACCGCTCACAGCCATGGCCAATCCGAATCTTACACTGGAAACTGTAAAAGCCCCCTGGTACTTTCTCTGGCTTCAGGAACTGCTCCTTCATATGCAGCCTGTTCTTGCCATTTGTGTATTGCCCCTTGCTTTTGCTGTTTTTCTGCTGATTCTACCATTTTTGGGGCAAACTAATGGCAAAGCTTCACGGCCTGTTCAGACTATTTTGATCAGTTTTTTTCTGGTGACTATTGCTTTAACAATAACGGGTATCTGGTTCAGAGGTGCAGGTATGAAATTAATCATGCCCTGGTAATATGGCGTCGTAAAAACTCTCCATCTGCTTCGTTTCTGCAAATCTTCTATCATTACGACGTACCCTAGTACGCCGAAATAATAGAAAATTTACGCGCCTCGCATATGAAGCTTTTTACTTAGCCATCTAAAATTTTACTTTTTACATTACAAGCTTATCAATATTGATGATAATAGACAAAAAAGACAGATCTCCAGTGCTTCCCGGACGAAGAAGCTTCCTTTCTAAGATATGGATTGGCTTAGGAATTGTAGCCCTGGCAGAATGTATCATTGGAGGGATTTCGTTTTTTGCTTCAAGCCGAAAAAATGATGGGAAAGATACCGAGGCTGTAATCATTGAGGCGGGAGATATCAACACTTTTCTTCCCGGAACCGTGACTCTGATTCACGCAGGAAACTGCTACTTAAGTCGACTTGACGATGGCGGCCTACTCGCCATTTCCAGAAAATGTACCCATCTTGCTTGTGCAGTTCCCTGGGTGGCGGAGCGTAATCAGTTTGAGTGCCCCTGCCATGCCTCAATCTTTGATAAGACTGGCGATGTGATCAAATCTCCGGCACCACGGGCTCTTAATCTGTATCCCATCAGTATTGAAAACGATATGGTTAAGATTGATATCAGCCGTCCCACCAAACGAGCAAGCTTTGCTTCTGATCAACTGGTCTACCCCGAGGAGACAGCATAAGAGCATGCGGAACTGGAAGATTATCGGCATCATTGCCACCCTGATCATTATCCTGTCTCTGCCATTTTATGCTCTCAAACAAAATAAAAAGCAGAACCTAACAGCAATAGATCCACCAGCAACCTTTGTCACCAGTGAAGCCTGTGCCAAATGCCATAAAAGAGAATATGAGGAATGGCAGGATTCGCATCATGCCAAAGCCATGGCTGTTGCCACTGACAAAACAGTTCTTGGTGATTTTAATGATACAGTTTTTGTAAAAAATGGCATCCAGTCCAGGTTTTACCGTAAAGATGGCGGCTTTTTTGTTTACACCCGGGGATCAAAGGGAGAAATGACAGAATTTGAAATCAGCCATACCTTTGGCTGGTATCCTTTGCAGCAGTATCTCATTCCTTTTCCGGGCGGCAAGATGCAGTGTCTGCCTATTGCCTGGGATGATAAAAAGAAAGAATGGTTTCATCTCTATCCTGATCTAATACTTGATCCCGAAGAGTGGATCTACTGGACCAATCAGGGGCAGAACTGGAATTCCATGTGCGCGGATTGTCATTCTACAGAACTGCAGAAGAACTATGATCCGGTAACGGGTAACTACGATACAAAATGGGCAGAGATCAATGTGGGTTGCGAGGCCTGTCATGGGGCAGGGTCAAAACATCTGGCCTGGGCTGAACTGCCGGAAATGGCACGATCAACGAGTGATGATGGTTTACTGGTCAAAACCTCAGGAATTAATACTCAGCAGCAGGTCGAACTTTGTGCCCCTTGTCATTCCAGACGTTCCATGCTTGGAGACTATACTCATAAACAGCAGGATCTACTCGATACAGAAACTCCTCGATTACTTGAAGAGGGACTCTATTATCCGGATGGGCAGATTCGTGATGAAGTGTATGTGTATGCTTCCTTTGTGCAATCAAAAATGTATGCAAATGAGGTGCGTTGTTCAGATTGCCATAATGTACATACAATCAAGCTGCACCAGACCGGCAATAAGCTCTGTTTGCAGTGTCATCAGGCATCTCTCTACGATACCAAAGACCATCATTTCCATAAGCAGGCCGGCGAAGATGGCGAACCCGTCAAAACCCCTGAAGGAGAGATCCTTTTCAAAGTGGGAACAGGTGCCGAGTGCATCCAGTGTCATATGCCTGGCCGTATTTATATGGGCAATGATTATCGACCGGATCATTCCATGCGCATACCACGCCCTGATCTCAGCGTGGAACTGGGAACACCGAACGCCTGCAACCGTTGCCATGTCGATAAGTCCAATGAGTGGTCTGCAGAATACACCCGTAAATGGTACGGTATAAAACAAAAATTCCACTTTGGAACAACGTTTAGTAAAGCCCGGAACGGGGAGCCGCAGGCTCTTCAAAATTTGCTGCAAATATCTGATGACATTCTGACACCAGTGCTCGTGCGGGCGACTGCCCTATCACTGCTTGGCCGGTATCAGAGCAATGAAGTGACCAAGGCATTTCAACAGGCTCTGCAAAGTAATGAATCCATTATCAGGCGAACCGGTCTCTCATATCTCCCACCATATCTCAATGAACAACGACTCAAAATGGTTGCACCACTATTACAAGATCCTGTAAAAGGTGTACGAATTGAAGCAGCCAGAGCATTAACAAGTATTCCTGCCGATCAGCTTGATCCGCGATCACGTGAATTATTTGATCAGACACTTACAGAATTTAAGCAGACTGCCCTTTATTCAGCAGACTTTGCTGCCTCAAGACTTAACCTTGGTGCGCTGTACAGTTATCTGGAACAGACGGATACAGCAGAGAAGCACTTTAAGAAAGCTGTAGAAATTGACAGGGATTTTTATACAGCCCGCACAAACCTGGCAGTGATGTATAGCAGACAGGGAAAAAATGACCTTGCTGAACAACAGTTACGCAAGGCACTGGAGGTCAACCCAGATTTGGCGGATGTTCACTATTCATTAGGACTTCTGCTCTCTGAACAGAAAAAGTATGAGGAAGCAGCAAAACATCTGCAAAGAGCAGCAGATGGAATGGTGAACAATGTCAGGGCATATTATAATCTCGGACAGCTTCTTGATTTTCTCCGTCGGGACAAAGAAGCGGAAACTGCCTTGAGGAAAACAATTGCGATTGAACCTGACAACATGAATTATCTACAGACAATCGCCAAGTTTTACATGGCACGACAGCAATTTACTCACGCAAAAGATATTGCGGAACAGATGATCAGCACAAACCCGACCAATCCGTTTGGCCAGCAGCTACTTATTTTTATCAACACTAAAGTTCAAGAATAACGGACTCAGCTTCGCGAAAATCATATTGCTATACCTAATTGGGTTCTTTTAAAAAATGTCTTTCGTAAACTTTTAAACAATATTTACGGGAAAAGTTGAATTTCACTTGACATATCAACAGGTTAGTGATTTCTCTCTTTTTATAAGAATAATAAGAACTTACAGGGAGCTTAAATGCCGAACCAACTCAGAACAACAATCAGGGGCGAAAGAAAGAAAAAATAAACGTAGTAACCATCCTATGCCTCCGCGTAGCGGCTTCGTCCAACAATTTAATCGACAACACGACCGGACTGGACATATTTTTCAGGGACGATTCAAATCAATCTTGGTGGAAAAGAAGTCTCACCTATTGGAATTGTGCCGTTATATCGTTCTCAATCCTGTCGCTGC
>JAESPV010000040.1 GCA_016765495.1 Desulfocapsa sp.
AATCAACTTTAGAAAAATTAATTTTCTGCAGTATACGTTCAGCAGCACCTTCTTTGAGTCTTGAGGAGCGGAGGAGCAGAGGTGTTGCACAGAACCAGAGCAATCTGTACATAAAAAAAAGAGCTTTTATGGGGAAGGTTTCTTTCATTGGACAAAAGGTATTACAGATATTCTTTGATTTTGGCAAGGAGAGATGGATAACTTATTTCAAGCATTCTGGCAGCCATACTTTTATTGCCATTGCTTGCTTCCAGTGCTCTGCTGATCAACTGTTTTTCAATGACCCTTTTTGCCTGTTTCAATGAAAAAGTTCCAAGCATATTTTCGATTGTACTATTGGCGGATTGTTTTGTTTGAGCACTACTCAAATCTGCAGGCTGGATTTGATTGGTTTCAGCAACAATTGCTGCACGTTCCAGGCAGTTTTTTAATTCTCTTATATTCCCCTTCCATTCCCGGCTGAGAAGAATGCCCATGGCATCAGCAGAGACATACTCTATTGCAAGGTGCATCTTTTTGTTCAGCATATTCAGGAAATGGCTGCAAAGTCGTGGAATATCTTCTTTTCGATCCCGCAGTGGAGGAAGTTTTAAGGTTAGCACATTAAGTCGGTAAAAAAGGTCTTCACGGAACTTTCCATCTTCAACTTCCTGTCCCATGTCTTTTGCCGTGGCTGTGATAATACGACTATTAATTTTCCTGGTTTTGACACTTCCCACAGGACGTATTTCCTGTTCCTGCAATACCCGCAGAAGTTTAACCTGCAGGCCAAGAGGTAATTCTCCAATCTCATCAAGAAACAGAGTGCCGCCACTTGCTTCTTCGAATAAGCCTTTATGGTTCTTATCTGCTCCGGTAAATGCCCCTTTGACATATCCGAAGAATTCACTTTCCAGTAGATTCTCAGGGATGGAACCGCAGTTGATCGCAATAAATGGATTGTCTCTTCGGTCGGAATTGCGGTGAATTCCTTTGGCAATCAGCTCTTTGCCCGTTCCAGACTCTCCGGTGATAAGAACTGTGGTGTCATAACGGGCTACTTTTTCTGCAAGCTGCAACAGAGAGCACATTATTTCCGATTTGGCAATTATATCCTCAAAACCATTTCTTCCCTGCAGTTCTTTAACCTTTGCTTTTAATCTGCTGTTTTCTTCGCATAACGCAAGGTGTTCGGATGCTTTTTCAAGTACTAGAAGTACCTCAGCAGTTTTAAAAGGTTTGGTAATGAAATCATAGGCGCCACTTTTCATGGCTTCCACTGCATCATCAATGGTGGCATAGGCAGACATCATAATGATAATTGGCTGAGGGATATGATTTTCAAGGGACTTTAAAAATTGAAGGCCATCCATTTTCGGCATTTTCAAATCACAGAGAATAAAAGGAAAAGGTGCTTTTTGCTGTATGGCCAGCGCCTGCTCACCGTTTTCTGCCATGGTGACCTGATATCCTGCCTTGCTGATCACGACAGAGAGCATATGTCGCATATTTTCTTCGTCATCAATGATAAGAAGACGTTTGTTGTTTCTGTCTGTCATGCTTTTGATCCTTGCTGAGGTGTATCAATTTCAACACCCGTGAGCGGTAGGGTAATGGTGACTGTTGTACCTATGCCGGGTTTTGATGAAAGATGTATGTGGCCGCCTGATTTTTTTATCAGGTTATGGGCCACAGCCAGACCTAACCCGGTTCCTTTTCCCACTTCTTTGGTGGTGAAAAATGGGTCAAATATCGCATCCTGGAGTTCGGGTTTGATGCCTGTTCCGTTATCTGTAAGGATAATTTTGATAAAACCAGTCTCATTTTCAGTGCTCAGAGAAATGATTCCCTGCTCAATAGTATCAGCTTCTTCAATAGCATCAATGGAATTTAACATACAGTTTAAAAAGACCTGGCGTATGCCATCGCTGTCCATAGTTGTTTTACTGTCTGTTGCATTCAGTCTGGTGGAGTAATTGATGGGAATCGCAGTTTTCCTGATACGGATTGCTGCAAGCAAATCGTTTAAGAGCTCATGCAGGTCGATTCTCTCAGCTGGAGAGGTAACAGGAACTCTGGAGAGATCTAAAAGATTTCTGATAAGAGTGTTGATGCGGTTAAGTTCTTCAATAGCTCGTTTGCTGAAGCCTTGTCTCTCCTCAGCACTGAGTGACTCATCCGTCAGCAAATCAATATACCCTTGAATTATCCCAAGCGGGTTACCAATCTCATGGGCAAGACCTGCTGAGAGTCTACCAATCGAAGCAAGTTTTTCAGTCCGGATCATTTCATCCCTGTTTCTTTGCAGCTCCTCGTTAGCCTTTTTAAGAGAGTTAACGGTTGACCGGAGTTCCTGCTTATCCCCATCTATTCGAGTAACCAGACGGTTCAGGCTGAGTGAGAGTTGGGAAAACTCTCCAAGGCCTTCTCCTTGAAAAAAGCTGGTGTCATCAAGTTCTGTGCGTGAATCAGCAAGAGCAGAAAGCCTTTGAATGGGTTTGATTACAAGATGTATCAGCCGGGTAAAACCAAGAGTGGTGAAGATAAGAACATTAATCACGAGATAAACGAAAAATATTTTCCGGGCCTTGTAGATGGAGCTTGAAACCTGTTCAAGAGACCTGACAAGTGCTATGGAGCCCTGAATTGTAGTCTCAGGATGCAGAGGAGCTGCCATAAGCAGATACTGTTTGCTGAGAAAAAAACCATTCCAACTCATCCCGGAATAAGAGGTTTGCATTGTACCATTTGTTGCTGCATCTTGAAGTAAAGATACAAGATTAAGGCCTGCAGGGCAGGAGCCATGGGAATGGAGGATGCTGGATAGTGTGTCCTGCCACTGGAGACAGAGAATACCGCTCTCTTGAAAGTAGCTGCTTAGTGCTTTTGAAAAATCAGGTGTGTCTGTACCCGGGGGGGCTGTGGCAAGGGAGGCTGCAGCAACATGTAGCAGGTTTTCACTGATCATTATTTCCTGCTGGATTCCGTTTCGCTGCCAGAGCATGAGCATTACATAACCAAAGAGGAACATACTGATAAAGAACAAAACGGAGAGGGTAAGCGCCAATTGGAATTTGAGGGTAGACATATCAGAAGACAGAAGCCAGAAGACAGAAGCCAGATGGGGGCAGTTGTGAAATCATTATCGCATGGTTACCTTTTTCATAGGTGTGTTGAAACATTATTTCTTTTCAGCCTTCAGCCTGCAATGATCTTTCCCTGAAAAATAATTAAGCCAGGAAGAAGTTCGATTTAGAGACCAGTCTTTTGGCGGGATTGGTTTTGTGGCTTGGATGGTGTTGCAATCCGGTTTTGGACCGCGGTGATAACTGCGAACCCAGAAACAGAGTTTCTCCTTTGGATAGACTTCGCAATACCCTTTGATGGATCCGCCGCATGGGCCGTTAACCAAACGTTTTGGGCAGCCGGACTGTGGACAGAGATAGGAGGATTCAGAGAGTGTACAGTCACCGCACATTCGGCAGTGGAAAAGGATTTTTTTGCTAAGGTGCTCCAAGAAGGTGTAGATCTTGTTCAGGAATGGGTTGTCCAGTGCTTTCAGGCTAATTTTTTCTGCAACTGGAAATAATAGTCCTTTTTCGTTGAATACCTGCTTATGTATGAAATTATTTGAGTCAAAGAGAAGGGGCATGCTGTATTTTCTTGGTTTATCACTACAGTTTTTGTGGAGGTACCAGGTAGATGGCTCGGGAAAATGAACTTCTTTTGCCAGATCTGCTCCTGTGAAATGTTCTGCCTTATCAAGAAGAAATGAGATAGACTCAAAATTCTGGATGTTACCTCCTAAGTGGATACCTGCGTATCCCATTTCGCGCAAAGCAGCGATCATTTTGGCTGCCCGCACTAGTCTTGCCTCTTCCCCTTTGTCATCATTTCCAGCTTCTTCTTCCATGCGTTGTAAAAGTGTGTTCGGCAGTATGACACCGGGGATGCGGCCCTTATTCATGATGCGGGCAACAGGAAGGGTTGGCACAAAGACATTGGCCATAAGGGGAACAGATAACTGCTGGTCATGGCTAAGGCGTATAAGTTCCGCATATTTATCCATGTCAAAGCCAAGTTGGCTGATAACAAATTGGGCACCGCATTGAATTTTTGTAAGAAGTTTCACATATTGCCAAACCTGTTCAGACTCCAGGGTTTTAAAAGGGGAGACCACACACCCTGCGAAGAAATCCATGGCTGGAAGATCCATCGCCTGACCCGGAGCATCTTTTTTTACGGTAAAGTCATGTCGTAATCGCTCGATAAGGCTTAATAACTGGGGCGAGTCGAGGTCAAAAACAGGCATTGCCTGCCCCTGGTAACCGTATCGTGGGAAATCACCACCGAGGATAAGAAGGTTCAGGAGATCATGCCGATGGCATTCGAACAACTGGCTTTCGGCCATATTGCGGTTTTTATCTTTTAGAGAAAAATGGAGAAGGGGAGAAATACCCATTGCTTGAATATCAAGGCCTAATGCAGTAGGAGAAAGTGCAGGATGTCCCCCTGGATTATCGGTGACAGAGAATGCTTTAATTCTGCCATCAGCTTTTGCATTTTCTGCAAGCTGTAGAATTTTTTCCAGTCGTTTTCCACCGGATCCACGGCCGGGAACCAATTCGTAGGTAATCGTGAATTCCTGTGGATTCAGCAACGAGTCGCGAAAAATGTTAGATCCGGATTGGGACATAAATACAGATTCCTTTTGTAATTGTTAGCTGTACACCAAATTAGTTACACTTTTTTACTTGCGATTAGTGTAACTCAATGGCTACATAGTATGCATGAATGATGAAAATGAAAACCGAAATATGACAGTTATCCAGAACCTCTTACGTGAAAGTGGAAGGATAGCGGAAGCTGCCAACTTAACTATTACCAGTATTACAGGTGATGGATCGAGCAGAAAATTCTGGCGAATAAGGCAAGGTGAAAAACGGATTTGTCTGGCTGTAGCACCTCCTGAGGCTGATAAATTGAACCTTGCTGAGGCCAAAGCAGCAAGGTTCATCGGTCTGCATCTGTTGAACCAGGGAGTGCGAGTGCCTGAGCAGTATGGTTGGGATGAAGAATTTGGCTTACTCCTTTTTGAAGATTTTGGTGATAGAAAGCTTCATGATTCTGTTTTAGGCGAACAGGGGAGGGAACATTCCATTGAGAACATTCGTTCTATTTACTCTCAGGTAGTGAAAAATCTTGCCATGATGCAGGTAAATGGTGCGAAGGGTTTTGATACTGCTTGGTGCTGGGATACACCACGGTATGATAAAAGCATTATGCTTGAACGTGAGTCTGGTTATTTTCTTCAGGCGTTTTGGCAGGATTATTTAGGTAAAAAAGAGCCTTCAGGTCTCCAGGAAGAGTTTGCTTATTTGGCAGAAAAGGCAGCCTTGATTCCTGGAGACTATTTTCTCCATCGGGATTTCCAATCGCGCAATATTATGCTCCAGCACCGTGAGCCCTGTTTTATTGATTTTCAGGGCGGTCGCTTAGGGCCTCTTGCCTATGATCTGGCATCTCTGCTGATCGACCCGTATGTTGCACTTCAATCTGACTTTCAAGAAGAATTACTGGAGGAGTATTTGGATGCTTTAGAAGGGTTAATAGCAGTTGATCGAAGAAAGTTTGTTGAAGAGTATCTTCTGTTGGCTTTGCAGCGCAATTTACAGATTGTAGGGGCTTTTGCTTTTCTCAGCAAGCAACGCAGGAAAATATTTTTTGCACAATTTTTAGGGCCTGCAGTAGATTCTTTGAATACTCTTTTGGAGTGTGAGTTATTTTCAGCACTGACAATTTTAAGAAAGACCGTTTCTTCAGCAGTGGTCTATTGTAATCCGAAAAAGAATTATGATTGACTTTTATTGTACAGTTTTGTATTCAGTAATGCGTTTTTTATACATGATGCTCGCATAATTGTTTAAAAAACTGGCGTGTAAGCAAAACTGCGAAATAATTTCTATTACATCCTTGTGGTATCATATTTTAACTATCTCTATCCTATAAAACTTGAGTAGTTTCTACTTAGCCTTAAATCTCTGACTATTAATGAACTCTGTCCCGCTTATCATCCACACCGATTGGTCCCGTTCCTGGGGTGGGCAGGAAATACGTACGCTTACCGAGTTGCGCGAGATGAAAAAACTGGGTTTTCGTGTGGCCATGATTGTTCGTGATGATTCTGAGTTGGCACGTCGGGGGCAACAGGAAGGAATACCGGTCCATTTTGTCGATTTTTCTTCGAAATTCAACCTCACTGCCTGGCGCGATTTGTATATATTGATCCGGCGATTAAAGCCAGCGGTGGTCAATACTCACTCGTCTGAAGATTCCTGGATGGCTGGTTGCGTTGCCAAGGTGTGTAGAGTTTCATTAATTATTAAAACCAGACACGTGCTGGCCTCAATTTCTTCTTCATTTAGCTATAATGTTTTTTTTGATGTTATCTTTTCCTGCAGTGAATCCATAGGTAAGCAATTGGTTGAGCAAGGGGTGGCATCCGCTAAAATAATTGTCCAGTCAACTGGAATTGATGAGGAGCGCTTTCAATATTCTGAAAGTGACCGGCAGAAAATCCGGAAGCGTTATAATATAAGTGAGCAGGATATTCTGGTGGGAAATATCGCTTTTCTTCGTACCTATAAGGGACATGACTTTATTGTACGCACAGCAGCCACAATGCCTGACAATTATAAGTTTATGATTGTCGGCGGCGGTTATGGTCTCTCACTTTTGCAAGAAGAAATTGCCCGGGTCGGTGTTGAGGATCGCTTTATTCTTACCGGTCACCGGGAAGATCCAGAGCATTATTTTTCGGCAATGGACATTATCTTTTTTTCTTCCTATGAGACCGAGGGAATTTCCCAGTCTTTTATTCAAGGTTTGCTATACGGCATCCCGCTTTTAACCTGTCGGCCGCCATCGATAATGGAAACTCTTGGGTCTGTACATACGTATCGAGATATTGACCATGGTGATGTGGATGCAGCTCATCAGGGGCTTTTGGATTTATCCCGGAATCTGCAACGCAATGAGGCTGTGGTCACATCGCAGAGACAGGCTGTTGCCGAAAAATATGGTTTGAAAAAAATGGTTGAGAATATTGCCAGGGTTTACAGGGAGCATGGAGTATCGATACCCCACCTTCCTATCCCTGAGTAACAAACAACTTATTTCGTTCCCGTTCCTTGGTAAAAGGAAGAAAAAGGTAAGAAAGAGTGACCAATAAAGAAATAGTAGCCAGGCTCTTTGAAGTGCTTAAACCGTACCGCAACAAACTTGTCATTGCCATGGTGGGGATGATGATTGTTGCAGGATTTAATGCTGCCCAGGCCTATATGGTCAAGCCACTTTTAGATGAGATTTTTGTCAATAAGGACAGGAACCTGCTCAATATTCTACCATTGGCCCTGCTCGCAATTTTTCTAATTAAGGGTGTTTTTTATTTTATTTATTCCTACCTGCTTGAGGGAGTTGGACAGTATGTTATCCGTGATCTTCGTAATCAAATTTATGCCCATTTAAACCGACTATCTCTCTCTTTTTTTCATCGCACACCAACCGGCGAGCTTATCTCTAGAATTATGAACGATGTGAGTTTGCTGCAGGGAGCGGTCTCTCATGCCCTGATCCGCATTATTAGAGATTTTGTATCTGTAATCGGTTTGTTGGGGGTTGTTTTTTACATGGACTGGCGTCTGGCAGGTATATCGATGATCTTTTTACCCATGGCTGCGATACCTGTGGTCGTTTTTGGTAAGAAGTTTCGTCGTGTATCCACCCGTTTTCAAAAGAGTATGGGAGAGGCAACCAATATCCTACATGAAACTATTGGTGGTGCCCGGATTGTCAAGGCATTTTGCACGGAAAAACAAGAAGAAAAACGTTTCGCAGCTCAGATACAGCACTTGTTTGACACCTTGATGAAAGAGACTAAATATCGATGCCTCTCCCATCCCATGATTGAGTTTATGGGTGGTGTGGGGATTGCTTTGATTGTCTGGTTTGGTGGTATACAGGTGCTGAATGGAACGTCTACCATAGGAACCTTCATGGCTTTTTTGACCGCATTAGTCATGCTTTATGAGCCGGTTAAAGGTGTGACTAAAATTAATTCTACTATTCAATCAGGGCTGGCTTCTGCGACTCGAATCTTCAACCTGCTCGATATTGCACCCGATATTATAGAAAAGTCAGATGCAGAAGTTTTACCGCCATTTCATAAGTCTGTTGAATTTCGAAATGTTACTTTTTTCTATGAACATGATGAACCTGTTTTACAAAATGTAAACCTTACAGTCAGGCGTGGAGAGATTTTGGCAGTGGTCGGGCCTTCCGGTGGCGGCAAGACAACGCTTGCCAACCTGTTGCCCCGCTTTTATGATGTTGCTTCCGGGGTGCTGCTTATTGATGGGCATGATGTTCGTGATGTGACTCTTGCTTCTTTGCGCAGTCAGATGGCTCTAGTGACTCAGCAGACTATTCTGTTCAATGATACGGTTCGCAACAACATTGCTTATGGCAGCCAGCACTGTAGTGATGAGGATATTCGCCGGGCTGCCGAAGCCGCTTTTGCCCTTGAATTTATAGAAAAACTACCCGATGGTTTTGAGACAATTATTGGAGAATCCGGAGCTCGCCTTTCGGGTGGGCAGCGGCAGCGCATTTCTATTGCCAGAGCCGTTCTGAAAGATGCACCAATACTGGTACTGGATGAGGCAACATCAGCTCTTGATACAGAGTCTGAGCGTAAAGTGCAGAATGCTCTGGAAAATCTGATGAAAAATCGAACAACAATTGTTATCGCTCATCGCTTGTCTACCATTAAAAATGCTGATAGGATCATTGTCATGCAGGATGGGAAGCTGGTAGAAGAGGGGAGCCATGAGCAACTTCTGAAGGTAAATGGTATTTATGAGGGATTGTATACTCTGCAGTACTCGCAATAATTCTTTTTCTGATCAGGTTTGTTTCGGCAACACTAAAAAAATCAGTTTCCAGTTGCTACTAGCTCTAAAATAGCATCAACTGAAAACTTCTGTATGGTACACCCAGCCCGACTCGAACGGGCGACACCCAGGTTCGAAGCCTGGTGCTCTATCCAGCTGAGCTATGGGTGCTTTTTGTAAGTTGCCACAGGCACTACATCTTCACCAGGCCGCAACCACCCATATAGGTAATCTATTATGGATGATTGCGGCCTGGTAAACCTGCAACACCTGTGACAACTTATACCTTATACCTTTTACCTTAAATTTAAACTATAAAAATACTACTTTTACTTAGGGATCGGTAAACTTATCCACCACAGGTAATTCGAATAGTCTCCGCTTTATCAGCGATCCCTTTTTTCAAAACTTCATGGTTGTATGCGGCGATCACATCGCGACGTTTCAGCATACCAACTACCCATTTATTCTCAAGATCTTCAACNACAGGAATTTCTTCAATTCCTTTAATATCAAAAAGCTGCATTGCTGTGTAGAGTGAATCATCNGGAGTGAGNGTGATAACATCTCTANTGCAGATACCGCCNACCAGATAACAAACTCGTTCTTCTTCTGCCNGNTGCAGGATGGATTTTACATCCTGCAGNGAGATAATNCCNNNCATNCTNCCGGAATCATCCACAACGGGAAAGTAAAAGCTGTTCTTTAGCCATTCTGAATATNTCAAGAAGGTGGTTGATNTTNGCACGTTCTGANATGAAATCCACNTCTTCTGTAATTGCCTTTCCCACANGNATAGACTTCATAATAGCGACTTCACGNCCTTCNTGGATATCAATNCCTTCTCTGCTGAAATCAACGGTGTCAATNGAATCTTTANTGAATTTGCTTGCCACCATGGTTCCTATGATGGAAGTGAGCATGATGGGGACAATAATTCTGTAATTGCCTGTCATCTCAAAGAGTAGGAAGATAGCGGTCATGGGGGCGTGAGTAGAGGCAGCTAAAAATGCCCCAATACCAACTGTTGCATAGGCTCCGGGGTCTGCAGTGTAATTTGGCAGTACTAAATTTGCAATATGACCAAAACATCCTCCAATCATGGCACCAATAAAGAGAGCCGGGGCAAAAACGCCACCTGCACCACCTGAGCCCAAGGTAATTGCAGTTGCAAGGATTTTCAGGAAAATCAGGGCAAAGAGAAGAAGGATGGCTCCTTCACCATTTAAAACCGTTTCGAGAAAATTGTATCCGTCACCCATGATTTGTGGGTAGAAGATTGCGATGCAACCGATGAGAAATGCGCCTGTTATGGGTTTGAGCTGAGGGTGGATGGGGAGTAGTTCATACTTGTCGCGGATANAATAGAAAACTTTAATATAGAAAACAGCAATTAATCCAATTATGAGTGCCATCAGGCTGTACAATGGCATTTCCACAAATGGATTAACCATTTCATAGTGCGGGATGGGAAAAGCCGGGGTTGCGCCATAATAGGCTCTTGTCACAACGGTGGAAAGTGCAGACGCTATAACGAGTGCTGCAAAAGAAGATATCGCAAAGGTGCCAAGGAGTACAATCTCCGAGGCAAAGAATACTCCGGCAATGGGAGCATTGAACATTCCAGCTATACCCCCAGCTGCACCTGCAGCAATATAGACCTTCATCCTGCTGCCGGAAACCCCGAAAAAACGACCAACCTGAGACCCTGCTGCTCCACCGATGGCAGCAATGGGCCCCTCAACCCCTGCTGAGTTTCCTGTGCCAATGGTTAGCGCTGTAGATACTATCTTTAAAACAATGGTGCGGGCTTTGATATATCCGCCTTCAAGATTTACTTTACGTAAGAATTTGGTAAAACCGTAGCCATTNATTTCGCCTGGAAAGAGAAGGGAAAGCGGTATGAGCAGAACCATTCCTGACATGGGGATAAGCGGCAGGAGCAGTATGTTCCAACCTCCCTGGTCAACACCAAGTAACTCTTTCCCTCCGTGAAAAAATATGGTTTCCACCCAGTGTACCACAGTGCGAAAAACAATATTGCACCCGCCAGCCAGGAGCCCGATAACNGTGGCGATGANCATCATGCGGGTGTTTTCACCGGGNATNAATTTGCGCAAATAGGGGTTCATTGTTTTTCAGGAACCTTGCAGCCAATAAAAACTGCCTGTTTGAAGAAGAAATTGTCCGTTATTGTGTCCATAAACTGGTAAATATTAGGCTGGCTCGTCTCCCATCTTCGTCTGATTTGACGTGTTCACATATGAACCTGTAGAGTTCACAAGCTAAGTCAGACGAAGATAGCGCAAATCCAAATATTCCAACTCAGTGGCTTGGGCTGTTACTGGGATAACTTGAATAATACATACACGGTAAGCAAAATCACATAATATACCAGACTTAGTCAAAAAAGCACGCTTTGCCGCTTGAATTCGATTAAAGAAGGTTTTTTTCGCATGAGAGTATGTTAGAATTACGAGGTTGTTTTCAAGTAAAGTACTGGTGCCGAAATAAGGACAAGTAGGAAACATAATGTATGTAGGGTGCGTTCTTAACATAATTTACATGCGTATTTACAGTTCATCAGTGTTCGTTCCCGTTCTTTTAAGGAGAGATAAATATGAAGATTTCAATCGAATATTGTACGAAATGAAACTACAAACCTCGTGCTTCCAGGCTGGAAGATGAGTTGAAAAATGAATTTGATGCAGATGTGGAGTTAATTGCTTCTGCAGGTGGTGTGTATGAAATTATGCTTAATGGGAGAACCGTTTTTTCCAAGAAAGCATTGAATCGCTTTCCGGATGATGGAGAGATTGTTAGTTTGATACAAGTTTGATTTGAGTGTGTAAAAATAAAAGTCTCTGTTTTGTGACATCGCCTAATTTGTTGGACAAAGATGAAACTCTATAAATGTGATCTGAAATAACGCATGCTTTGTGAATTGAAAATTGATAATCTTGCCTTGATTGAAAGCCTTCATCTGGATCTCTGTAGTAATGACAGAAACGGACTGGTGGTGATGACAGGCGAGACAGGTGCTGGAAAGTCAATTATGCTTCGTGCAATTCACCTGCTCACCGGAGGCAGGGCCTCTGTTGACTGGATCCGTAACGGAGCGGAAAATTGTACAGTTGAGGCACTTTTTACGGTTTCTTCAGAGAATGAATTGCTGCAGCGCTTGTTTGAAAAACAGGGAATAGATGTTGATGAAACCCTTGTTATGAAGCGTGTGGTGAGCAATAAGGGCAGAAGCCGGATGTATATTAATGGTTCTCCTGCCACAGCAAAGATGGCTGCGGAACTAGCGGTTAATTTACTCAATGTTGCCAGTCAGCATGACCATCAACAACTACTACAGCCATGGTTTCATTTGGATTTTATTGATACCATTGGAGAAACATGGGCACTTAGAAGAGGGTTTGATCACCTGTTTTTAAAGTGGCAGGAGAAGCGTGCAGAGCTTGCACAGCTGCAAAAACAGGAACAGGAAAAGGAACAGCGAAAAGATTTTATCAAGTACCAGCTAAAAGAAATCCTGGATATTCAACCGTTTCCAGGAGAAGATGAGGCGCTCAGTGAAGAAAAAAAGCGGTTGAAAAGTGGAGATACACTGATAAAAATCAGTCGGAACTCCCATAAACTTATGGAACATTCGCTGCTTGATGGCTTAATTCGAATCCGCACGGACATGATGCAGGTTGCAGAACTTGATTCTGATGCCAGGGAACTTGC
>JAESPV010000041.1 GCA_016765495.1 Desulfocapsa sp.
CAAGCAGTTCGATAAGCCTTCTGTGGTAATGCGTAAGCAAAAGCTGAAAGCTATTTATGTAAATAAAGAATTTGGAGAAATGTCGTAATTAGTACAACAATTTCTAAGATATACCGTAAAAAGGGAAGCGAATCGTTTTCCTTTTTTTTATGCCCAAAAATGAGTTTTATAGTTATTTAGAATTTGAGAAACGATTCTCTCCTCACACTATTATTTCTTACAAAACTGATATCGAGCAATTTCACGCTTATTTAGAAAAGGAATTCGAGCTAACTGATTTAACAACGGCTAAGCATCAGTTTATCCGAACTTGGATTGTTAGTTTGATGAATGCCAGTTTAAGTGCTAAATCGGTTAACCGAAAAATTTCCTCATTGCGCTCGTTTTATAAATTCCTCAAACGTCAAGGGTTAATTGGGGAAACACCCATGACTAAAATAACGCCACCAAAACAATCGAAACGATTGCCTGTTTTTGTTGAAAAAGCAAACATGGATGAGTTGTTAGACAAAGGCGATTTTGGCGAGGGCTATAAAGCAAGTAGAGACAGGTTAATTATTGAAATACTTTATTCGTTAGGAATACGATTATCGGAACTGATTAACATCAAAGAATCAGACATTAATTTTTACAACAACACGATTAAGGTATTGGGAAAAAGAAACAAAGAGCGAATTATCCCATTTACCCAAGAGTTAGGAGAGTCGATCAAGCGTTTTCAAGAAATAAAAAGCGAATTGGGTTTCTCGAAAGACTATTTGCTTCATACAGAAAAAAATAAAAAACTTTACGAAAAACTTGTCTATAGAGTTGTAAATTACTACATTAGTACGGTGTCAACTTTAACGAAGAAAAGTCCGCATGTATTGCGACACACATTCGCAACACATATGCTCAATAATGGAGCCGATTTAAATTCCATTAAAGAGCTTTTGGGTCATGCGAACTTATCGGCAACTGAGGTGTACACACATAATACATTTGATAAATTAAAATCTATTTATAAACAAGCTCACCCACGAGCGTAAAACACAGGAGGATTACTTATGAAAGTTACAGTTCACGCAATTCATTTCGATGCAGATAGAGATTTAGTAGAATTTATTCAAGAAAGGGTAAATAAATTAGAACATTTTTATGATGGAATTATGGGAGGCGAAGTGTTCTTACGTGTTGAAAAATCAGACGACAACCAAAACAAGGTTGCGGAGATTAAATACAAACACCAGGAAAAGAATTATTCGCGAAACGACAATGTAAGTCTTTTGAAGAAGCAATAGATACAGCACTCGAAGCAATTAAACGACAAATGAAAAAGCACAAAGAAAAACAACGTGCAGTAACGAGCTAAGAACAAAAGAAAAACACAGAGGAAAAGTTGAAATATTTCCTTTGTTTTATCGAGATTAGTTTTCTACATTTGCAGACCCTTAAAAATAGGGGTCTGCTTTTTTTTGTTAAAAAGTATGATATGGTGATGCCGATGTAGCTCAGTTGGCCAGAGCAGCTCACTTGTAATGAGCATGTCGGGGGTTCGAATCCCTCCATCGGCTCAAGTTTTACGAAAGTAAAACCCGTTCTTTAAATAGCAAAAATGCTGGGGAAATACTCAAGCGGTCAACGAGGACAGACTGTAAATCTGTTGGCTACGCCTTCGAAGGTTCGAATCCTTCTTTCCCCACATAAAAAAATTAAAAGCGGAAGTAGCTCAGTTGGTAGAGCATCAGCCTTCCAAGCTGAGGGTTGCGAGTTCGAGTCTCGTTTCCCGCTCCATACAATATCTGTTTTTTTTGTGTTTTGTAATAGGCCCATATAGCTCAGTTGGTAGAGCGCATCCTTGGTAAGGATGAGGTCAACGGTTCAAATCCGTTTATGGGCTCCATAATCCATCGGTTTTTGCTGCAAATTAACGGCCAGAGGAGACTACGACGATGTCAAAAGAAAAATTTGAAAGGACTAAACCGCATGTCAATGTAGGTACTGTTGGTCATATTGATCATGGTAAAACTACTCTGACCGCTGTGATTACAGCTGTACAGGCAACCAAGGGATTAGCTGATTTTACTGATTTCAGTAATATCGATAAAGCTCCTGAGGAAAAAGAGCGTGGAATTACTATCGCCACCGCACATGTTGAGTATGAGACTGAGAAGCGTCACTACGCTCATGTGGATTGTCCCGGTCATGCTGATTATATCAAGAACATGATCACTGGTGCTGCTCAGATGGATGGTGCGATTCTTGTTGTGGGTGCAGATGATGGAGCCATGCCCCAGACTCGTGAGCATATCCTGCTTGCACGTCAGGTTGGTGTTCCTGCCATCGTAGTGTTCCTGAACAAATGTGACATGGTTGATGATGAAGAGCTCATCGAACTTGTTGAGATGGAACTTCGTGAATTGCTTGATAAGTACGAGTTCCCTGGTGATGATATTCCAATCATCCACGGCTCAGCATTAAAAGCACTGGAAAATCCTTCTGATCCCGAAGCAAATAAGTGTATCGGTGAACTGATGGATGCCATTGATTCGTATATTCCAGAACCGAAGCGTGATGTTGATCAACCATTCCTGATGCCGATTGAGGATGTGTTCTCAATTTCCGGTCGTGGAACTGTTGCAACCGGTCGGGTAGAACGAGGAATTGTACATGTTGGTGATGAGATTGAAATAGTAGGCATTAAAGATACTGTTAAAACCACTTGTACCGGCGTTGAGATGTTCCGTAAACTCCTTGATGAGGGACGGGCCGGTGATAATATCGGTGCCCTTCTTCGTGGCGTTAAACGAGAAGACATTGAGCGTGGTCAAGTTCTTGCTGCCCCCGGCAGCATCAAGCCCCATACCAAATTTAAAGCTGAGTGCTACATCCTTGGAAAAGATGAGGGTGGCCGTCATACCCCATTCTTCAATGGATATCGTCCTCAGTTCTACTTTAGAACAACTGATGTAACAGGTGTTATTACACTTGGTGAAGGTGTTGAGATGGTAATGCCAGGTGACAACGTACACGTTGATGCCGAGCTTATTACCCCGATTGCTATGGANGCCGGTCTTCGTTTTGCTATCCGTGAGGGTGGAAGAACAGTTGGTGCTGGTGTTGTCAGCGAAATCATAGAATAAGGAAGATCATGATACCTACAGATAAAATTCGTATCCGCCTCAAGGCGTATGATCATAAACTTCTTGATCTGTCCACCCATGAGATTGTTGAGACCGCAAGGCGTACCGGAGCTGCTGTTGCAGGTCCGATTCCGCTGCCAACCTCAATCAACAAGTTTTGTGTCCTTAGGTCACCACATGTTGATAAAAAATCCCGTGAGCAGTTTGAGATGAGAACCCATCGTCGTCTAATTGATATCCTTGAGCCAACTCAACAGACCATAGATATGTTGATGAAACTTGAGTTGTCTGCAGGTGTTGATGTGGAGATTAAACTGCCATAGCGATTTCTTTATAGTATCGCTTAATTTGAAGATGTATAGGTAAGATTATGCCGAAGACAATGGGTTTGTTAGGAAAAAAAATTGGTATGACCCGTGTATATAACGAAATGGGTGCAGTAGTTCCTGTAACAGTTATAGAAGCTGGCCCCTGTAAGGTGCTCCAGGTCAAATCAGATACCAATGATGGCTATAATGCTATTCAGGTTGGTTTTGGTGAAAAAAAAGCCAGCAGAGTTACTAAACCTTTAGCCGGTCATTTTAGTAAGGCCGATACTGAAGGATATTATAATATTCGCGAATTTAGAATCCTTAATCCTGAAGAGTATCAGATTGGCCAGGACATAAGTCTTGGTGAACTGTTTAAGACAGGGGATATTATTGATATCCAAGGAGTTTCTAAAGGAAAAGGTTTCCAGGGTGTTATGAAACGACACGGGTTTAGTGGTGGTCCTGGTGGCCATGGATCTAAACACCATCGAAGACCAGGATCAATTGGTATGAGTGCTTGGCCTGGGAGAGTTGTTAAAGGGAAGAAATTGCCTGGACGTATGGGTACAGATACTGTTCTGAAAAAGAATGTGCTTATTGTTGATATTCGCGAAGATGAAAATATCATCCTCGTGAAAGGATCGGTACCAGGTGCCAAACAAGGTCTTCTGAAGCTTTATAGTAAGTAATTAGCCAAGTAGATTCTGTTCAAGGAGTAAACAATGTCTAGCGTAGATATAGTAAATACCAGCAATGAAAAAGTCGGCGAAATAGAGCTGAATGCTGATGTTTTTGATTTGAAAGTCAAAGAACACCTGCTCCACGACGTCGTTCGTATGCAGCGCGCAGCAAAGCGTGCAGGTAATGCATGCACCAAGACAAGAGTAGAGGTTCGTGGTGGTGGCGCCAAGCCTTGGCGTCAGAAAGGAACAGGGCGTGCGCGTGCTGGCACCAGAAACTCTCCTATCTGGAGAGGTGGTGGTGTAACATTTGGTCCTAAGCCTCGCGATTATAGTTTTAAATTAAACCGTAAGGTTAAGAAACAGGCACTTGCCATGGCCATGAGTGCCAGATTACAGGAAGGTAATCTTGTTGTTGTAGATGAGTTCACCATGGATGCAATTAAAACAAAAGATTTTGTTGGAATCATGAAAGGTTTTGATTTTGAAAACTGCCTTGTTATCACTGAAACCAATAACAGCAATCTGAACAAATCAGCCAGAAACGCCAATGGTTTCAAAGTACTGACCGTGGACGGCCTGAATGTTTATGACGTGTTGCTGCACAAGAAATTAATGCTGGTAAAACCTGCAGTTGAGAATCTTGAGAAGAGGTTAACTCCATGAAAAGTGATCATAGAATCCTGAGGGGACCATGTCTCACAGAGAAGGCAAACATTCAGCTCGAAGTTCATGGAAAAGTTGTTTTCAAAGTAGATCCTAAAGCGAACAAGATTGAAATTAAAAAAGCGGTAGAGAAAATGTTTGATGTAAAAGTCAAAAATGTTCATACCACTAATATGCATGGTAAACAGAAACGCGTAGGTAGCTTCACAGGCATGACCAATGACTGGAAAAAAGCATACGTAACATTGTCTGAAGGTGAGATTAATTTTGCAGACCAGTTGTAAGTTTCAATTACTGTAAAATTTTTTAGATAAGCGAATTAGGAACTCGGACGAAATAAGTAATAAATATTAGCTGTAATTCTTTCACCACATCTACTTGAAAAAAAGTTACATACTAACCTGTGTAACCCATTCTTTTAGTAAAGGTTGAGGAACAAAGGCAGGTAATATTTTCATCTTATTTTGTGTACATTCCTTAGTAAAGCTATCAATCCAACATAGCCTTGATGGAGCGATTAGATAATTATGACAATTAAGACATATAAACCAACATCACCTGGTAAACGACACCATGTGTCGATTCAAAACCCGGAGTTGTCAAAGAAGAGACCAGAAAAAAGTCTTCTTAGCAGTCTGTCAAAAACGGGTGGACGAAATAACTACGGAAGAATAACCTCTCGTCATATTGGTGGCGGACACAAACGTAAATATCGTATTATTGATTTCAAACGTAATAAAATCGATATTGCAGCAAAGGTTGTTTCCATAGAGTATGATCCAAACAGATCTGCAAATATTGCTCTGTTAACGTATCTCGATGGCCAGAAAACATATATACTTGCACCTTCAGGAATAACTGTAGGCGATCAGGTCATTGCAGGAGACTCGGTTGATATTAAACCCGGTAACTGCCTGCCAATGATGAATATCCCGCTTGGTACCATTATTCATAACATTGAGATGAAAATTGGAAAAGGGGGACAGCTCGTCAGAAGTGCTGGAGTGTATGCCCAGCTTATGGCTAAAGAAGGTACGTATGTGCTCGTCAGATTACCATCTGGTGAGGTTCGTAAGTTTCACAGACTCTGCCGTGCCTGTATTGGTAAGGTCGGAAATCATGAGCACGAAAGCCAGAAACTTGGTAAAGCTGGTCGTACTCGTTGGATGGGCAAACGTCCTCACGTACGTGGTGTAGCAATGAACCCTGTTGATCATCCAATGGGTGGTGGTGAGGGTAAAAGTTCCGGTGGACGTCATCCATGTACTCCATGGGGATATCCTACCAAGGGTTACAAGACCAGAAAGAATACCGCATCTGACAAATATATTGTTAAGAAGCGACGTTAATTAGAGGATAATATTATGGCTCGTTCAGTCAAAAAAGGACCTTTTATCGACGATCATTTGCAGGAGAAAGTTGACGCTGCAATAGAAAGCGGATCGAGGAAGGTCATAAAAACTTGGTCCAGACGATCTGATATCTCTCCGGAGATGGTTGGATTGACCTTTGCAGTACATAACGGAAGAAAATTTATTCCAGTCTTTGTTTCAGAGAATATGGTTGGTCATAAACTTGGTGAGTTTTCTCCCACCAGGACTTTTTATGGACATGCCTCTGACAGGAAGGCTCGAGCATAATTAAAGCGAATAGATAAGATTCATTAGGAGTTAATACTATGGAAGCTCGCGCCGTAGGGAGACGTATCAGGATCTCCCCTCAGAAAGCCAGACTCGTTGCTGACGTGGTTCGTGGGATGGGTGTTGATAAAGCAATTACCACTCTCAGGTTCATGCCAAAAAAAGGTGCGTCAATATTACAAAAAGTCATCGAATCTGCGGTAGCAAATGCAACGCAGGATGACCAAATTGATGTTGATAACCTTTATGTAAAAACAGTTTTTATTGATGGAGGACCTTCTTTTAAAAGAATTCGTCCTCGAGCAATGGGACGTGCAACATCAATTATAAAACGTACAAGTCATATTACAGTAGTGCTTGATGAAAATTAATTCTTTACTTTATCAGCAGTAATTGGTATGACTCACAATTTTTTTAATTTCTTATACAGATTAAGCGTATTGCTGGAGGACTATTTTGGGGCAGAAAGTTAACCCGCTTGGGCTCAGACTTAATATAACACGGACATGGGATTCGATTTGGTATGCCAATAAGGACTATGCACAGAATCTTATTGAAGATCAGAAAATCAGAAAATTTCTAAAGAAACGTCTTCAACACGCCGCTCTTTCCAAAATTATCCTCGAGCGTACCGGACAAAAAGTTCGCGTGAAACTCTTCACCGCTCGTCCTGGTATAATTATCGGGAAGAAGGGGTCGGAGATTGAACTCCTTAAAAAGGATCTTGAGAAAATTATTAACCATCAGGCTGTTATCGATATTCAGGAAGTTCGACGTCCTGAAGCTGATGCCCAATTGGTTGCAGAAAATATTGCACAGCAATTAGTCAGAAGGGTAGCTTTCAGACGTGCAATGAAAAAGTCTGTTAATTCAGCCCTTAGGTTTGGCGTGAAGGGAATTAAAATTTCCTGTTCCGGCCGTCTTGGTGGAGCAGAAATGTCCCGTTGTGAATGGGTTCGTGAAGGACGGGTTCCATTGCATACCCTTCGTGCCGATATTGATTATGCCTTGGCTGAAGCAAAGACCACCTACGGTATTATTGGTATCAAAGTATGGATTTTCAAAGGTGAAATCCTTAATAAAAAGGATGCTCCTGCTAAGGTTTAGTGAGACATTTTTTTTACGAAAGTCCAGAATTAATATTGGAGTTAAATGATGTTAAGTCCTAAAAAGGTCAAACATAGAAAGGTTTTTACAGGAAAAAATCGTGGGAAGGCGCATCGCGGCTCCACCATTTCCTTTGGTGACTATGCTCTCAAAGCGGTGGAGAGTGGAAAATTAACCGCTCAACAGATTGAGGCAGCTCGTATTGCCATAAACAGAAAAATTAAACGTGGTGGACAGGTTTGGATTCGTGTCTTCCCGGACAAGCCTGTCACTAAAAAACCCGCTGAAACTCGAATGGGTAAAGGTAAGGGGAGTCCAGAGTATTGGGTAGCAGTAACTAAACCCGGAAAAATTATTTACGAACTAGCAGGCGTTGAAGAAGAGTTGGCTGTTCAGGCATTGACTCTAGCAGGTGCTAAACTTCCATTTAGAACAAAGGTTATCATCAAGAGGAGCACACTATGAAAATGTCAGAACTGCGCTCAATGTCTACCGATGATCTGCAGAAGAAGCTGGTCGAAATGAAAGAGGAAATTTCAAATCTTTCATTTAAACACAAGATCAGACCTCTTGAGAATACCTCGACTTTGAAGAAACTTCGAAAGGATATTGCACGTATCAATACTCTCTTTAATGAGAATTAATATAACATGCAAAATTTACTAATTTTCGTATAACTCAAAATGTGTCAATCATGAGTGAGATAAAAAAAATCAAGAAGACCAGAACTGGTATTGTTGTCAGTACCAGAATGGAAAAAAGTGTAGTTGTTCGTGTCGAAAGAAAAGTACGTCATAAGCTCTATGGAAAATATATTAAAAAGAGCGTGAAGTATCTTGCTGATGATCCGGAAAACAACTGTAACATTGGCGATATTGTCAAGATTGAAGAGTGTCGGCCACTGAGTAAGAAAAAACGGTGGCGGTTAAGAGATATCATTCGGGAAGCTGTAGTTTAAGTCTCGTCTGACTCCATTTTTTGAAATGCAACTGATTAATAATCAGGTGAAATTATGATACAAAGTGAAAGTGTTCTGAATGTTGCGGACAATTCAGGAGCAAAAAAAGTACTCTGCATTAGAGTTCTGGGTGGAACCGGAAGAAGGTATGCATCCATTGGGGATGTTATTGTCGGCACCGTCAAAGAAGCCCTGCCAAATGCAAAAGTAAAAAAGGGTGATGTTGTTAAAGCAGTTATTGTTCGTACGGCTAAAGAAATCAAGCGTATGGATGACACCTGGGTTAAATTTGATGAAAATGCAGCGGTCATTCTCTCCGGAACCGGTGATCCAGTTGGGACACGAATTTTCGGACCTGTGGCAAGAGAGCTACGTAACCAAGGATTTATGAAAATTATTTCCCTGGCGCCCGAAGTTTTATAATAGGTTTTAAGAAACCCGTACTAACTTGTGCGGTTCTTAGTAAAAGGTACTGAAAATGGCAAAGGGACAGACATACCTGAAAAAAAATGATCAGGTAGAAGTGATAGCAGGAAAAGATAAAACAAGAGTTGGTAAAATTCTGAAAGTATTTCCTGATAAAGACAGAGCTCTGGTAGAACGTATTAATATGATTAAACGTCACACCAAGGGGTCGGAATTGAACCAGCAGGGGCAAATTGTGAATAAAGAAGCCACCATTCACGTTTCTAATCTGCAGTTGATATGTCCTGGATGTACCAAGACCGGACGTATTGGCAAAAAACTCTTAGAAGATGGAACCAAGGTACGCTTTTGTAAGAGCTGTGGCGAGTCCATCGAAACACAATAGTAACAGGTAAAAAGGCAATTGCCAGGAGTATCAAATGGGTTCGCTGAAAGACCACTATAAAAATGAATGTAAACCAGATCTGCAAAAAGAATTTGGGTACACCAATGTTATGCAGATTCCGAGAGTTGAAAAAATAATTTTAAACATGGGGCTTGGTGAGGCTGTACAGAATCCTAAAATTATTGATGGAGCTGTAGAAGAACTTACCCGTATTGCTGGTCGTAAAGCAGTTGTAACCAGAGCCAAGAAATCAATTGCCGGCTTCAAACTTCGTGAAGGAATGCCCATTGGTTGTCGTGTAACACTACGTGGCGATGTAATGTATGATTTCTTTAGTAAGCTTGTCAATATTGCTCTCCCCCGTGTAAGAGATTTTCGTGGAATTTCTCCGAAAAGTTTTGATGGAAGAGGGAATTTCTCAATGGGTGTTAAGGAACAAATTATCTTTCCTGAGATTGATTACGATAAAATTGATAAGATCAAAGGCTTGAACATTACAATTGTAACATCAGCTTCCACGGATAAAGAGGCTTTCAGTCTTTTAAAAAGTATGGGTATGCCTTTTAAAGCTAAAGGATCAAACTCTTAGGTACCCCTGGTAATGAACGGGGAAGCCGTGATAGGTGCCTTGGTTGTATTTAGAACTTACCGATTTTAAATCTTTCTCCAACCAATTTACCCGGAGACTGCGCTTCCTGATTATATTACAGGTGCTATGGAGTAAGGTGCTAAATAACAATTTGTTTTAAAAAGCATATTTCGTATAAAATCATAAATAAACAGAACAATAGAATTATTAGAATCGGAGGTCGGTTTGGCAAAGAAATCTCTCATTGCGAAAGCAAAAAGAACGCCAAAGTTTGCGGTAAGGAAGTACAACAGATGCCCTCTTTGTGGACGCCCAAAAGCGTTCATTCGTAAATTCGGCATGTGCCGTATCTGTTTTCGTAAATTAGCATCCAGCGGTCAGGTTACCGGTGTGACTAAATCATCCTGGTAATGGGTAACCACTAGATCAAAATATAATTTTTGATAAGGAGAGTTCGCGATGTCCATGAGCGATCCCCTGGCAGATATGCTGACCAGGATTAGAAATGGAGTTATGGCAAAGTTTGATGCAGTAGAAATGCCTACTTCTAAAACAAAAGTAAATATTGCCAAAGTCCTGCAAGATGAAGGATATGTAACTGGCTATCAGATAAGTGAATCGGGTCCTCAAGGAACCTTGACCATTAATTTGAAATATAGCGCTGATCAAACACCGGTTATATCCGGAATTAAACGCATCAGTAAACCAGGGTTACGTAAATATGCAAGAGCCGGAGAAATACCAACTGTTCTCAATGGTCTTGGAATTGCCATCCTTTCTAGTTCGAAGGGCGTTATTACTGATAAAACCGCAAGGGCCAGTAATGTAGGCGGTGAGATTCTATGCGAAGTCTGGTAAGATCAGCAAATAACGGAGGTAATCATGTCTCGTATTGGAAAACAGCCTATTCCTGTCCCTGCTGATATCAAAATTGATATTAAAGGACAGAATATCTCAGTTACCGGCAAGAATGGTAAACTGGAACGTAAAATTTTGCCGGAACTTGAAGTCTCCATGAAGGACCAGGAGATACTTGTTACAAACCGGGATAATAGTAAAAGAACAAACGCTTTCCGCGGTATGACCAGAAGTCTTATTAACAACATGGTCATTGGAGTTAACGAAGGGTTTAAGAAGACTCTTATAGTCGAAGGTGTTGGATACAAGGTAAATACGTCTGGAAAGAAGCTGACACTCAATGTCGGCTATTCTAATCCTGTCGAATTTCCAATTCCTGAGGGTATTACTATTACTGTCAATGGAACTAATACAATTATTGTTGAATCCATTGATAAAGAACTGCTTGGCCTGACATGTGCAAAAATTCGTGAAGTCCGAAAACCTGAACCTTATAAAGGAAAGGGAATTCGTTATGAAGACGAACATATTGTACGTAAAGTTGGTAAAGCAGGAGCCGCAGCTTAAGTAAACTGGCAATTACAAATTGTGATTGTTGCACTAATAATGGTAAGGAAAAATGGCTAAGACAGATCCTAAGACTAGAGCCAGGGCCAAGCGTGTCCGACGCATTCGCAAAAAGATCACTGGAAACAGTGTTCAACCGCGTCTTAGAGTATTTAAAAGCAACAAACATATTTATGCTCAGATCATTGACGATTCTGCAGGTAAAACTCTTGTATCCATGTCTACTGTAGATAAGGGGTACACCAAAGCAGATCAAAACGATAAGACGGCTAATGCAAAACAGGTCGGATTATTACTTGCGGAAGCTGCTAAAAGTGCTGGTGTTGGCAAGGTAGTTTTTGATCGTGGTGGATATATTTATCATGGTCGAGTGAAAGCGCTTTCCGAAGGAGCCCGGGAAGGTGGGCTTCAATTTTAAAGGCATACATTTAGGGGGGGATTTCCCTTGGCAGATTTTAAACGTTCAAGGAACGAAAGTTCCGACGAATTCATTGAAAAGATAGTATTCATAAATCGAGTCGCCAAAGTCGTTAAAGGTGGACGTAGATTCAGTTTCAGTGCCATTGTTGTTGTAGGTGATGGTAAAGGTAAAATTGGATACGGTCTCGGCAAAGCAAATCTTGTTCCTGAAGCTATTCGTAAAGGTGTTGAGAAGGCTAGAAAAGATATGACTTCTGTAGCAATTACCGACATCTCAATACCTCATCAGGTTCTTGGCCGTTATGGTGCAGGCAAAGTGTTACTGAAACCCGCATCAGAAGGTACCGGAGTAATAGCAGGTGGTCCTGTCCGTGCAGTCCTTGAAGCTGTAGGAGTGCATAATATTTTGACTAAGTGTCTGGGATCTCACAATCCGCATAACATGGTTAAGGCCACTCTGAATGGTTTGAAAAGTCTTCGTACTGCACAGAAAATCGCTGAAATGCGTGGTAAAAGTGTAGAAGAAATTCAAGCCTGAGGAAGACGCATTAAGTATGGTTGAACTAGGACCTAAGGTCTTGATAAACACTATACTTTTTTCTATTTAATATCGAGTGAAAGGTAGTCAAATGTCCGATACAATAACATTTACTTTGGTCAAGAGCGGGATCGGCAGTACTGAGAAGATTCGTGCCACTCTTACAGGTCTTGGACTGACAAAAATGCATAAGCGTGTAACCCGAAAAGCAACTCCTGAAATTCAGGGTATGCTTAACAAAGTTGCACACCTTGTCCGTGTCGAGGAGGCGTAACATGATTAATTTAGGAAATCTCTCTCCGAACAAGGGAGCAAATAGACAGAGAAAACGTCTCGGTCGTGGCCCGGGAACAGGTCATGGAAAAACCGCTGGACGTGGTCATAAAGGTTTTAAATCCCGTTCAGGTTCCGGAATCAAGCCAGGATTTGAGGGAGGGCAAATGCCATTGCAGCGTCGTCTTCCCAAGCGTGGTTTTACCAATATAAATACCATTAAATATTCCATCGTATCCCTTAGTCAACTCAATAGTCTTGAGGCTGGTGCTGAAGTAAATAGCGCAGATCTTGTTGAGCAGGGAATTGCTGATAAAGGTCTTCCTGTAAAGGTTCTTGCGAATGGTATCATAAGCAAAGCTATCATTATAGATGTCGATAAGGTCAGTGCTGGAGCAAAAGCTATGATTGAAGCGGCCGGCGGTAAGGTTGTAGAAGCTGCAACAAAGTAACCAAGCGAAAAACCACCAATTGAAGCTTAGTTGTTAGCAGCTTCTGTACGGAAAAAGATTATGAGCGGACTCCAGAAAACCGGACAATCATCTGATTTACGAAAACGTATCATTTTTACACTGTTAATGCTTGCAGTTTACAGAATGGGTGTTCAGGTACCTACCCCAGGTATTAATGGAGAGGCACTAGCTGCTTTTTTCGCGAAGAATGCTGGCACGCTTTTTGACATGTTTAACATGTTTTCTGGTGGTGCTTTGGAAAATTTTTCCATATTCGCACTGGGAATCATGCCATACATTTCAGCATCTATTATTATACAGTTGCTCACGGTGGTAATACCTCAGCTTGAAGCCCTCAAAAAAGAGGGGCCCTCAGGACAACGAAAAATCACCCAATATACGCGTTACGGTACAATTGGTTTGAGTATTATTCAAGGTAGCTTTATCGCCACTGGTCTTCAAAATATGGTAGGTCCTGGTGGAGAACCAATTGTTCTTAATCCGGGTACTCCTTTTATTTTGATGACCATGCTGACGCTCACTGCGGGTACATCGTTTGTCATGTGGTTGGGTGAGCAAATAACAGAACGAGGGATAGGTAACGGAATTTCGCTCATTATTTTTGCAGGTATTGTTGCCCGTGGCCCATCTGCCTTAATCAATTCATTTCAACTGATCAAAGCCGGAGAAATAACTCTTTTCTTCGTACCTTTAATCATTGCTTTTATGGTTGCGGTTATTGCTGTGATCGTGTTTTTCGAAACTGCTCAACGTCGCATTCCTATTCAATATGCAAAACGAGTAGTTGGAAGAAAAGTATATGGTGGACAGAGTTCACACCTACCACTAAAAATTAACATAGCAGGTGTTATCCCGCCAATCTTCGCATCATCTATCATGATGTTTCCAGCAACCATTGGTGGATTTGTACAAGTGGAGTGGGTTCAGAAGATATCTGCCGCCATGGAGCCCGGTAGCATTTATTATTACCTGCTCTTTGTTGTAATGATAGTCTTTTTCTGCTTTTTTTATACGGCTGTGACTTTCAAACCTGATGATGTGGCAGAGAATTTGAAAAAGAATGGTGGATTTGTTCCAGGTATACGTCCCGGCCGACAAACAGCTGATTTTATAGATAAGGTGCTCACACGGTTAACCGTAGTTGGCGCAATTTACTTGAGTGTTGTTTGTGTACTACCTACAGTCCTTATCTCCAAATTTAACCTTCCGTTTTACTTTGGTGGAACAGCTCTTTTGATTATAGTTGGTGTTGCCATAGATACTGTATCACAGGTACAGTCTAAAATGGTTATGACGAACTATGAAGGGTTTATGAAATCCGGCGGAAAAAAATAGACGGTAGATTGTGAGTAGTGGAACAGGTGGGCAAAAGGTTTTCAAACCTATTCTGGTAAAGACTTCTGATGAGATCAAACTCATGCATGAGGCTAATCAGATCGTGGCAGAAGTTCTCTGCATGTTACTGAATACGGTAACTCCTGGAATCAGCACATACGAGCTTGATCAAATGGCTGAAGGCTTATGTCGTAAACGAAATTCCACTCCTGCTTTTAAAGGCTATCATGGTTTCCCTGCTTCTCTTTGTGTCTCTTTAAATGAAGAAGTAGTACATGGAATTCCATCTCGAAGGAGAAAATTAAAGAAAGGTGATATTCTTTCCGTCGATTTTGGTGTTTATTATAAAGGGTTTTACGGGGATTCTGCTGTTACCATCCCAGTTGGTAAAATTAAAAACGAGACGCATAAGTTGCTTAGGGCAACTCACCAATCTTTAGAACTCGCCATCGAGCAGGTTATAATTGGAAATAGAGTCTCTGATATCTCGAAGGCTGTTCAGGTATATGTGGAATCAAAAGGCTATTCCGTTGTTCGACAATTCGTTGGGCATGGAATAGGGAATTCCCTTCACGAAGGCCCTGAGATCCCAAATTATGTTCAAAAAAACGGACAATCTCCCAGATTAATAGAAGGAATGGTTCTTGCAATTGAACCCATGGTAAATCTAGGAACCCATAAAGTTAAAGTACTTGGTGACGGGTGGACTGTAGTTACAGCAGATAAAAAGCCCTCTGCTCATTTCGAACATTCTGTCGCAGTTACAGCTGATGGACCTCTGGTTCTTAGCTCTAGAGACAATTTTTCGGTTGGTTAGTAAAATAATACTTCTCTTTTTCGAGAGGATGTAGTATTATCCTCTCTTTTTCGATCTGGTTGTATATGTCCATCGAAAAATAAAATTTTAGGAAAATATTTCTTATGTAAATTGTGTGATTTCAGTTGCTGAACATTGATAACTGACAACTTACAATTTCTGCCCGCTGGGCATCATGTATGTTTTTGGGAGTATGTTTATGGCCAAAGAAGAAGCCATTGAAGTAGAAGGCACCATTATAGAACCTCTTCCTAACGCGATGTTTCGTGTGGAATTGGATAATGGTCACAAGGTTCTAGCCCATATTTCTGGTAAAATGCGAATGCATTTCATTAAGATTTTGCCTGGAGATCTTGTCACTATTGAGCTTTCACCCTATGATCTTACTAGGGGAAGAATTACATTTCGGGCAAAGAATAACAAAAAGAAAAAATAAGAGAGTTGTCACATGAAAGTCAGGTCATCTGTCAAAAAAATGTGTAGTGATTGTAAGATATTTAAGCGCAAAGGCGTGGTCCGGGTTAGCTGTAAAGTTAAGAAACATAAACAGCGTCAGGGGTAGTCATCTCATTTTGAGACAGACAATATAAATGTATTGTCATTATTTTTAAGGAGTCTGTATTTTGGCACGTATAGCGGGAGTTGATCTCCCAAAAAACAAACACATGGATCGTGCACTCACATATATCCATGGACTTGGGCTGACATCAGCGAGACAAATACTTGATAAAGCTGATCTACCGCACACTATGAATAGTGATGATCTCGGTGGTGAAGATGTTACTCGTATTCGAAAAATTATTGAATCTGAATACACTGTCGAGGGTGATCGGCGACGGGAAGTATCCATGGACATCAAGCGTCTTACTGACCTTGGTTGTTATCGTGGTCGTCGTCATCGCATGGGGCTGCCATGTCGTGGACAGAAGACAAAAACTAATGCAAGAACAAAAAAAGGTCCACGTCGTGGCGCTGGCCGAAAATAATATATTGATACAGGTGTAAATTATGGCTGCAGTGAAGCGTGCCGGATCTAATAAAAAAAGAATAAAAAAGAATATCCCCGAAGGGGTGGTTTTTATTTACTCGACTTTTAACAATACCATTGTGACCATCTCTGACAAGCAGGGTAATGTCATTGCCTGGTGCTCAGCAGGTGTTTTAGGCTTTAAGGGGTCTCGTAAGTCTACCCCTTTTGCTGCACAGAAAGCAATGGCGGAAGCCGCTGAAAAGGCAGCTGAACATGGATTGAGAAAGATTGAAGTCCGTGTTAAGGGGCCAGGACCCGGTCGTGAGGCAGCGCTTAGAGCACTGATAAATACAAGATTCGAAGTAAGCAAAATTGTTGATGTAACTCCAGTTCCTCACAATGGATGCAAACCGCCGAAACGTCGCCGGGTATAGTTGGTCTTGTTAAAAATTGTTTTTAAAAGTTACATTACATTAATCGGAGAATAACGTGGCTAGATATACAGGAGCTGCCTGTCGTCGTTGTAGACGAGAAAATCTGAAATTATACCTCAAGGGTGATCGCTGTTACTCAGACAAGTGCTCATTTGAGAGAAGAGCTGTTCCTCCAGGTCAGCATGGTCAGGCCCGTTTTAGAAAGGTTTCTGACTATTGTGTGCAACTGCGAGAAAAACAAAAAGTAAAAAACATTTACGGAATGCTAGAAGGGCAATTTCGTAATTACTTTCACAAGGCTGATCTACAAAAAGGTATTACGGGCGAAAATCTGCTTATAATGCTTGAGCGTCGTCTTGATAATACAATTTTTCGCCTTGGTTTTGCCTCCTCAAGAAAGCAGGCCAGGCAGTTGGTTCGCCACAATCATATACTTGTAAACGGAAGAAAAGTTAATATTCCATCTTTTTTCATTTCTGTTAATGATGTAATCACCATCAAAGAAAAAAGTAGAACCAATAACTATCTAGTTGAGAGCATGGAGGCTGTTGCCAGGCGTGGAATTCCAACATGGCTTGAGCTTGATAAAAATGCATTCAAGGCTACGGTTAAGGCTCTGCCTAATCGCGATGAAATTACCATGCCTATTCAGGAACAATTGATTGTTGAATTGTATTCCAAATAAGCACTGACTATTTGGTAGCACGGTAATTGTATTGTAAACACGAAGGTAGGAAACTCATGACTGAAACTGTTGAAGATACACACCCTATTTATCGCAACTGGCACGAACTTATTCATTCGGAGCCACTTGAAGTAGATAGGGCAAAGCATACTAACACATATGGAAAGTTTGTCTGCCAGCCACTTGAAAGAGGTTTTGCGGCAACCATAGGGAATTCTTTACGACGTATATTGCTTTCCTCTATTCAGGGAACAGCAATTACAACTGTCAAGATAGATGGTGCTCTCCATGAATTCACCTCCATGGAGGATGTTAAGGAAGATGTTAGTGAGATTATAATTAATCTCAAGCAGGTACGTCTGCAATTAAATTCTGATGAGCCTCAAACAGTTATCATAGATAAAAAAGGCCCTGGTGAAGTTACAGCTTCAGACATCTCTGGAAATTCCGCTGTTGAGGTTATGAACGGAGATCAACTCATCTGCACGCTTACAGGTGATAGAGATTTTCATGCTGAACTTACTGTTGAATGGGGCAAGGGATATCAGCCAGCTGAGAAGCAGTCAAAAGAGAAGCTTGCCATAGGCCAGATTCCCATTGATGCTATTTTTACGCCAATTCGCCAGATTCAATATGGTATTTCCAATGCCAGGGTTGGTCAACAAACTGATTATGACAAGCTCACCATTGAAGTAGAAACAGATGGTAGTGTCAAGCCAGAGAATGCATTGGCATTCGCTGCTAAAATTTTAAAAGAGCAGCTGGCTCCATTTATCAATTTTGACGAAGCAGAAGTTGAGCCTGAAAAATCAGAAGAGGATAAGAACAATCGCGAACCATTGAATCCCAATCTTGATAAACCGGTTGAGGATCTTGAGCTTTCGGTTCGTTCCGCCAATTGTCTTAAAAATGCTGATATTAATTTTATCGGTGAGCTTGCCCAAAAATCAGATCAGGAGATGCTGAAGACTAAAAACTTTGGCCGCAAATCTCTTAATGAGATAAAGGCGCTACTTACTGAAATGGATTTAAGCCTCGGGATGAACGTCGACAATTGGACTCCGCCCGAAATTACAGAAAGCACTGACGATACTGAGCTCTAAGAACGGAATTATTATAAATCAATTACCTGATGTTCAGGAATTGAGTTGAGGATAGAATTATGAGACATAGAAAATCAGGAAGAAGACTTGGTCGTACAGGTTCCCATAAAAAAGCGATGTTCAGGAATATGGTAACTTCAGTATTCGAGCACGAGCGTATTGTTACCACAACACCAAAGGCCAAAGAGGTTAGAAAAGTTGTTGATAAAATGATTACTCTTGCCAAGCGTGGTGATCTTCATGCAAAACGCCAAGCAATGAGTTTTATTCAATCCCGTGATGTCGTTGCAAAACTTTTTGATGAAATTTCCGAGCAGTTTACAGATAGAAATGGCGGCTATACTCGCATTATTCAAACAGGACAACGACGTGGTGATGCTGCTCCAATGGCAATCCTGGAACTGGTAACATACTCGGAAGATACTGGAGAAGAAAGCGAGAATTAATTTGATACCATTTTCTTTGATTTACTTAAAGCTGATATGAATCCTTTCATATCAGCTTTTTTTTTAATTTTTTGCTGGTGAAATGATGTTATCGGCATTATGTGATATAGTCATGAAGACAAAAAAGGATTTCCCCGAAGGACTTGAGCCACAGGGTAAACAAAAATTCAACTTTCATTGCCATGAAGGTGTTGATTGTTATATGATCTGTTGTCGTAATGTGGAGATGTTCTTATATCCATATGATATTCTACGCCTGAAGAACTTTCTCAAAATTTCATCTCAGGAGTTCATGGAAAACTATACTCGTGTAGTTCCGGGGACAGGACATCCATATTTTCCATCTGTTATGCTGCGTCTTACCGATGATGAATCAAAATCCTGCCCTTTTCTTGGTAAAGATGGCTGTGATATATATATGGAGAGACCTTCTGCCTGTAGGACCTATCCACTTGAACGTGGGGTTGATCGCTCTCCTGAAAAAGGGGTGAACAGTGAATTTTATTTTATGACAAACCATGAATATTGTCACGGACATCAGGAAGGGAAAACGTTTACTGTGAAGAAGTGGATACGGAATCAGAGACTTGATGACTATAATCTCATGAATGATCTCTGGGCTGAAGTTGACACAGTCTTTTCTCGGAATCCCTGGATGGGTGAGGGCAGTGGCGGTCCAAAACAGCAAGTTGCTTTTACTGCATGTTACGATATTGATAATTTTCGATTAATGATAGCCAAGCATGATTTACTTGACCGTTTTACTGTTTCTCGTGATCAAAAACGGAGAATAAATGAATCAGATACAGAACTGTTAAAATTTTCCTTCGAATGGATTAAGAATTTTCTGGGCGCTCCTTCCTCGCTACTTGCCAGGTAAAGAACGTACGTGAAAAGAATTGAAAAATTGTAACTTGATATGTCCAACTTTTTTCGTTGCCGGGTCTATTTCTTCAATTTGAAAAGGATAAAAAAAAACGATTCTGTACTACCCTGGTACGCAATCACTTGCGTGACTCCCCACAGTATGTTAAAAAAAAAGGTTTATAGTTTTTTTGTAGTCATTTTATCTGCATTGGGCAGATAAAGTATAATTCACACATCCCCCGTTTTCTGGTGTTATTGTTTTTCTTATAAGTAAGATTACAATGATGAAGGTGGGATGGACGTTTAACCGGATTGGAGAATAATATGGCAAAAGTAACAGTTAAAGAAATGCTTCAAGCAGGCCTTCATTTTGGTCACCAGACCCGTCGATGGAATCCTAAGATGAAACCTTTTATCTACGGACCTCGTAATGGCATTTATATAATCAACCTTGATAAAAGCAAGAAACTTTTTGATATAGCTTCTGATTTTGTAATCAACGAAATCACAAATGGTGGGACACTTTTATTCGTAGGTACTAAACGTCAGGCCAGAAATATCATTAAGGAAGAGGCTGTTCGTTGTGGAATGCCCTATGTAGACCATCGTTGGCTTGGAGGAATGCTCACCAACTTTCAAACTATTAAAAACTCAATCGAGCGTCTTAAGTCTATTGAATCTATGCAGGAAGATGGATCAATCAACCGTTTCCCCAAAAAAGAGATTCTTCTTATGGGGAAAGAGCGTGTCAAGCTTGAACGCAATGTTGGTGGTATCAAAAATATGCGTAATATCCCCACTGCTATTCTTGTTATTGATCCAAGAAATGAATCCATTGCTATTAATGAAGCAAAAAAATTGAAGATTCCAGTAATTGCTCTTACGGATACAAACTGTGATCCTGATGGGATCGATTATATTATTCCCGGTAATGATGATGCTATTCGCTCTATCCAGCTGATCTGCAGTCAGCTTGCAGAAGGTGTCCTTACCGGTCAGGCTGCTCGTGATGGCGAAGATGCATCCGATGAAGCAATGGTTGCTGCCATGGGAGATGCCGGTACGGAACAGGTTGAAACTGTTCAGTCAACAGAAGCCACTCCTGCTGCCGAATAAAGGACATCAAAATGCTCGTATCGGGCGTTGTAAGTATTGAGAACTCTGGGGCTGTGTAAGCCCCTTTGTCGTGTTTGCTGTTTTCGCTTCTTGAATCTGGAATTGTGAACCTGCGGGTTCCTATACAGGTTTTTGTTTTACTACTAATACCCCCTTGTGGGATGTATGTGGCTTCAGCAGGTTTTTAAAATACAACACGAGATAAGTGTAGACGTTGAAAAACTTTTTAAGGTACTAAAAGGAAAAAAATAGCTGACTCGGTATGCTTTCTATTACCGGGTAAGGAAAGAGGAGATATAGTATGAAAATTACAAGTCAAATGGTTAAGGATCTGCGTGATAAAACTGGTGCAGGTATGATGGATTGTAAAAAGGCCCTGAGCGAGGCTGAAGGCGATATAGAAAAAGCCGTAGATCTTCTGCGCCAGAAAGGCCTCGCAGTTGCCGCAAAACGTGCTGGCCGTGCTACAAGTGAAGGAACTATCGAAACATATATCCACGCAGGAGGGAAAATTGCTGCCATGGTAGAACTATCCTGCGAGAGTGACTTTGTCGCAAAGACCGATGGTTTTAAGGAATTTGCCCGTGATCTTGCTCTTCATGTTGCTGCGGTAAATCCTGTTGCCATTAGCCGTGATGAAATTCCGGAAGAAGTTCTTGCTCGTGAAAAAGATATTTATGTGCAGCAGGCACTCGATTCTGGAAAGCCCGAGAATATCGTTGAGAAAATGGTTGGAGGAAAAATGGAGAAGTTCATTAAAGAAATTTCTCTTCTCGATCAGCAATTTGTTAAAAATCCCGATTTTACCATCCAGGAGCTTATAACTGATCTCATTGGAAAGATGGGTGAAGTCATCTCTATTAAACGCATTGCGCGGTTTCAGGTTGGTACCTGATTTCTCTTCCGTTCACAACTTGGGAATGGCAACAGGGGCAGGATGTGTGCAGGTTGTTTTATGTGCGTTCCTTAGCCTAAGCTGAGATGTGAACGGTCTGTTTTCTTTGTGAGGAGCTGTTATGGAATTGAAGTACAAAAGGATACTGTTAAAGCTGAGTGGAGAAGCCCTTATGGGGAATGATTCCTTTGGTATCAATACTGATGTTCTTGGAGAAATATCTGCTGAAATCAAAGAAATTGTCGATCTGGGTGTTGAAGTAGGTATTGTTATTGGAGCTGGTAATATCTTTCGCGGTGTAAGAGGTGCCAGCCAGGGAATGGATCGAGCAGCAGCTGATAATATGGGAATGCTTGCAACAGTTATCAATTCTCTTGCCTTACAGGATACTCTTGAACGTTGCGGTGTGGTAACCCGTGTTATGTCGGCCATCCCCATGCGTCTTGTTTGTGAACCTTATATTCGTCGCCGGGCAACCCGCCATCTTGAAAAGGGACGTGCCGTAATCTTTGCAGCAGGTACAGGTAATCCATATTTTACAACAGACTCGGCCGGTGTGCTTCGTGCACTGGAAATAGATGCGGACATTATTATTAAGGCCACAAAAGTAGATGGCGTGTATGATAAAGATCCTATGTTACATGCCGATGCTGTAAAATATGAAACACTTACCTACAATGATGTTCTCAGTAAAAATTTGCGTGTCATGGATTCTGCTGGAATTGCACTTGCCATGGAAGATAATAAACCGATTCTTGTACTCAATATGACCGAATCCGGGAACATTAGCCGCGCGGTTTGTGGTGAAAAAATAGGTAGTCTTATCAGTTGTTGAAATAAAAAAAGGTTTTTATTTCTATCAATAATGCATCAAAGAAAGAGGCGAACAGAATATGAGTGATGTAATAATCGAGATGGCAGAAAAGATGGAAAAAAGCATAGAATCTTTTAAAAATGAGCTGTCAAAAGTACGTACTGGTCGAGCTTCCATATCACTTCTTGATGGCATTTCTGTTGATGCTTATGGTAGCCCAATGCCCATGAATCAGGTTGCAACCATGACAATCCCGGAAAGCAGAATGATTGCTATTCAACCATGGGATCCACAGATGGTTCCTGCTATTGAAAAAGCTATAATGGCTTCAAATCTTGGCCTTACTCCTGCGAATGATGGAAAAGTTATTCGCCTTACCATCCCACAACTGACTGAAGAACGCCGCAAAGAGCTGGTCAAACAGGTTCGTAAGGTTGCTGAAGAATTCAGAGTGGCAATCCGAAATGTTCGACGTGAAGCTATTGATACTCTGAAAAAGCAAAAGAAGGATAGGGAGATTTCTGAAGATGATCTTTTTAAGCTTCAGGATGATGCTCAGAAAGAGACTGATACTTACGTAAAACAAATTGATGCTGTTACTGATAACAAAGAAAAAGAAATGATGGAAGTCTAACAAGTTCTAGTCAATTATCCTAAAAAACATGCCTGTCTCACAATTATTAAATTCTTCTTCTATTCCGCGTCATGTAGCTATCATAATGGATGGCAATGGTCGTTGGGCCAGGCGTCAGCATAAACCTCGTTTATTTGGACATAAGGTTGGTGTCGATTCGGTTCAGGAAATAGTTGAATGTGCAGGTGAATGTGGTGTTGAGGTTCTCACTCTCTATGCTTTTTCAACGGAGAACTGGAAAAGGCCTGCAGATGAGGTCGGTGGCCTCATGGGACTCTTGAAGAACTATCTGCAGAAAGAACTTTCCAGAATGGTGAAAAATAACATTCGGCTTACCTGTATCGGGAATATTGCGAAGCTCCCCAAAGATGTTCGTGAGGTTCTTGAGACAACTATAAAAGAGACAGCAGTAAATGATAAACTTACGTTAAACCTTGCTCTCAGTTATGGCGGCCGGTCCGAACTTATCCTTGGAATACAAAATATAGCTGAGGAGGTACGTTCTGGACATCTGGCTGTTGCTGATATAGATGAAAAATGTATTGATTCACATCTTTACACAACAGCTCTTCCGGATCCCGATCTTCTGATCCGTACCGGTGGCGAAAAAAGGCTCTCCAATTTTCTTTTATGGCAGGCATCGTATGCCGAGATTTACTTTACCGACACCATGTGGCCAGAATTTCGTAAAGATGCTTTCATGGAAGCCATTGCTGAGTATCAGAGCCGCGAGCGTCGTTTCGGTAAAACCAGTGCGCAAATAAAAAGTGGGTGATACATGAATCGAGTGATTCCAGGCCTTGCCCTAGCACTTTGTTGGTTGTTTCTTCTGTTGCAATGTTCTGTTGCTTTTTTTGCTGTAATTCTTTTTATAGGGCTGGCCATAGGTGCCTATGAATATGGAAAAATGGTTCTAGCCCATGAATCCTTTCTTGAGCCGGCCATATTGGCTTTTTTAGCCATACTCCCTGTTCTTTCAAGTTTTTTTATCCCTTTTCTTGGGGTTAGTGGCGGTTTGACTCTTGCCTTTTTACTTCTTTCCTTTTGGACTCTTGCCACATATAAACAGGGTCTTAACAGCTTACATTTTTTCAGTGAATGCAGTTTATGTCTATTGTGGGTAGGCTTTCTCGGAGCACACTTGCTTTTGATACGGACACTTCCCGAGGGACATTACTGGCTGCTTATTCTTACTGGTATTACGGCAGGGTCTGACTCTGGCGCCTATTACACTGGGCGAGCCTTTGGCAAGAATAAATTGAGTCCATTAATCAGCCCCAACAAAACCATTGAAGGTGCTCTAGGCGGTATTATGACTGGAATGGTTGTCGCATCCCTTTTGGCAGTTCTCCTGCTGCAGACTGTTCCATGGATATTTCTCCTGTTTTCTGCCTTTGTTCTGGGGGTGGTCGGAATTTGTGGTGATCTTGTGGAATCTGTAATTAAGCGGACAACAGGCACAAAGGATTCAGGAACAATTCTTGGCGGCCATGGTGGCATTCTGGACAGAGCTGATTCCATGCTGTTTGCTGCGCCTGTTCTTTATTATCTCTTGCTCGCAGCTTCGTAGCTACCATGAAAACACTTACTCTTTTAGGGTCTACTGGATCAATTGGCTGCAATGTACTCGATGTTGTACGGAGTTTTCCTGATCGTTATCGTGTAACCGGCCTTGCTGCAGGAAAGAATATCGAAAAACTTTCCCAGCAGGTACTTGAGTTTAATCCGGAACTGATTTCTGTTGTTGATCCGGATGACGCTTCCAGGCTTAGTGAAAAACTACCCCATGAATTTAGATCCAGGGTTCGATACGGAAGTGCTGGAAGTCAGGAGGTTGCAGCACTTGGCTCCGCTGACATGGCAATATCTGCAATTGTTGGTGCGGCTGGTCTGCTTCCTACACTTGCTGCCATCGAATCTGGAAAAGATATAGGACTTGCCAACAAAGAAACGCTTGTTATGGCCGGGAAACTTGTCATGGATAAATGCAGGGAAAAGGGTGTTAAACTTCTTCCTGTTGATTCGGAACATAGTGCGATCTTCCAGGCACTCGAAGCGGGACACAAAGATGACGTGGCCAAAATTATTTTGACTGCTTCCGGTGGGCCTTTTAGAGAAAAAAGTATTAGTGAACTGAGACAAGTCACTCCTGCTCAGGCACTAAATCATCCAAATTGGAACATGGGCCGTAAAATTTCCATTGACTCTGCAACCCTTATGAATAAAGGCCTTGAAGTTATTGAGGCAAAATGGCTTTTTGATGTATCCGTTGATGCGATTGATGTGGTCGTACACCCACAATCCATCGTTCATTCCCTTGTTGAGTTTCAGGATGGTTCAGTGATTGCCCAACTTGGAATACCTGACATGCGTATTCCAATTGCCTATGCTCTTTCGTACCCGAGACGACTGGCCATGTCTCTTCCAGGGCTTAACCTTGCTCAATGCGCCAGGTTAGATTTTCATGAACCGGACTACAAAAAATTTCCTGCTCTGGCTCTTGCTTTCAAGGCTATTCGCCAGGGAGGAATTCTTCCAGCGGTACTCAATGCTGCCAATGAAATAGCAGTCGATGCTTTTCTCGATGAAAAGATTCCTTTCCTTGATATTGCCAAAACAGTGGCTACTGTTATGGAACAGGTGCAGGAGGGGAGTGAAGACTCCATAGGTGATATCCTTGCTGCAGATAGAGCTGCAAGGGATGTTGCAAAAGTATTAACTAACACTGGTGACTGTAAGCCAGCATAAGGTTCAATTAATCACAAAAATCACTTCGGGTTTTATATGAATACCGCTATCTCGTTTATCATTTGTCTGGGGATTCTCATATTCGTCCATGAGTTGGGACATTTTCTTTTTGCCAAGCTTTTTAAGGTGAGAGTTCTCAAGTTCTCGCTCGGTTTTGGACCGAAGCTTTTCAGTAAAACTGTTGGAGAAACAGAATATCTGTTGAGTGCTTTTCCGCTTGGTGGTTACGTGAAAATGTTCGGGGAAAATCCTGATGAACAGACAGAAGCCGGAAGCACTGAAAAACAAGCTTCTTTTGCCCATAAAAAAGTATGGCAGCGATTTATGATTATTCTCGCCGGCCCTCTTTTTAATCTTCTTTTTAGTCTGCTACTCTTCTTTTTTGTCTTTTTGTTTATAGGGTTGCCTGATACTCATGATACCACTAAAATCGGGCAGGTAACCCCCGATTCTCCTGCAGCAATTGCCGGTGTGCAGGTGGATGATGTTATTCTCACCATTAATGGACATGCCACCGATGAGTGGATGGATGTTTTGAACCTGGTGAAGGATTCCCAAGGTGAGCCACTACGATTTTTAGTCGTCCGTGAGAATAGTGAGGTCGAATTGCTTGTAACTCCAACCGTGCAGGCGGCGAAGAATATGTTCGGAGAAGAGGTTGAGCAGCGTTATATGATTGGTATTGTCAGGGCTGATGATCTGTTTTACACACCAACTGGGATTGTCGGGGCTTTTACTGCTGCCTGTCAGCAGACTTGGATGTATATCAGCCTGACAGTGCTTGGTTTTGCCAAACTTATTCAACAGGTTGTTCCTGTATCAGATCTTGGTGGCCCAATATTGATTGCCCAGATCGCCGGACAACAGATGCAGGCCGGCTGGATAAATTTTATCTTTTTCACAGGATTGCTCAGCGTGAATCTTGGTATCTTAAATCTTCTTCCCATCCCGGTACTTGATGGCGGCCATCTTGTGTTCCTGAGTCTTGAGGCTATTCGACGTAAACCAATGAGTGAAAAAGTGCAGATTTATGCTCAGCAGTTTGGGATTGCATTCCTGGGCATTGCTATGATTTTTGTTTTTTATAATGACATTGCAAGGATTTTTGGGGCGTGAGCAATGAAAGGCCTCTGATTCTAGCCATTGATACAGCCACGCCGTGCAGTAGTGTGGCTCTCACCAGAGGCGATGTGCATCAGGGAGAACTTGTTGCAACGCTCAGCTTAAACAGTAAGATTACCCATTCCAGACGTTTACTCACAGGGATTGATTGGCTGCTGGCGGAAAGCAACATAGATTCTGCTGATATTGATGGGCTTGCTGTGGGGCTTGGGCCAGGATCTTTTACGGGCTTGCGTATTGCAATGGCAACAGTAAAAGGCCTGGCTGCCGCTATGGCAAAACCACTGCTGGGTGTTTCCACACTTGATGCTCTCGCTCTCAACTGTTCCGGCGTCAAACCTCTCTGTGCTCTAATTGATGCCAGAAAAAAAGAAGTATACAGACGATGGTATTTGCAGGATAAACGTGGTGTCTATCGCCCTCATGGTGATATTGCAGCATTGACACCTCAGGACCTGGTTCAAGAACTAATGGAACCAAGCATCTTTGTGGGTGATGGGCTCTTTAGTTATGGAGAGTTCCTGAAAGCAACTCTTGGCGATCTTCTGGCTATGGTACCTCGTACCCTGTCGTATCCATCGGCTGCGGCCATTGGTTTTTTGTGTTGTGAGCAGCTGGAAAGAGGTGAACTTATGGATCTTGAATCTGCTGTTCCCTTGTATGTCAGAGCGTCTGATGCAGAGCTCAGTCTAGTTAAGAAAAGTAATAATTAAGATGATACTTCGAAGACAGACCAGGAAAATATATGTGGGTGATATTCCCATTGGTGGTGGAAGCCCCATTGCGGTGCAATCCATGACAAACACCGATACCAGGGATGTTGAAACCACTGTCGCTCAGATTGAAAAATTACAGGATGCTGGCTGTGAAATAATCCGGGTGGCTGTACTTGATCAGGATGCAGCTTTGGCGATTCGCTCCATCAGAGAGAGAATCTGTATACCACTCATTGCAGATATCCATTTTGATTATAGACTTGCCGTTGCGGCCATGGAAAACGGAGCACAGGGCATTCGAATTAATCCCGGAAATCTTGGTGGTCCGAAAAAACTGGCACGAATTGTTGCCGCTGCAACAATACACAAAGTCCCCATTCGAGTGGGCGTGAATTCCGGTTCCATCGAAAAAGATCTTTTACAGGAATTTGGTTATCCAACTGCGGAAAAACCAACAGCACTTATTGAAAGTGCTATGAGAAACGTTAGACTGCTCGAAGACCTGGGTTTTGAAGAAATAAAAATATCCATTAAATCCTCTGACACCTTAACAGCAATCAACGGCTATCAGCAATTATCCAAACTCACAGATTATCCTCTGCATCTTGGAGTCACTGAAGCAGGCGGCTTAATTGCTGGTACAGTCAAATCAAGTGTAGCACTTGGCATACTTCTCCATCAGGGAATCGGTGACACCTTTCGTATCTCTCTTACCCGCGATCCGGTTGAAGAAATTCGGGTCTGCTTTGAACTTTTACGGGCACTCAAGATCAGAGAGCGTGGACCTGAATTAATATCATGTCCAACCTGCGGTAGAACCAAGATCGATCTGTTTTCCATCGCAGAAGAAGTTGAGCGCCATGTACAGACCATGAAGGCACCGATTAAGGTTGCAGTTATGGGATGTGTTGTAAATGGGCCAGGTGAAGCAAAAGAGGCGGATATTGGGCTTGCAGGGGGGAATGGAGTGGGCATTATATTTAAAAAAGGTAAGTTATATAAAAAGGTTAAAGAAGAAGAGCTGCTGGAAACTTTTCTTGCAGAGCTTAAAAAAATAGAAGGTTTAGAAAAATGAGATTTTCACGGTCGTTGATTCCTACACTCAAAGAGATTCCCGCAGAGGCAGAGGTGGCAAGTCATCGCCTGTTACTGCGCGCAGGTTTTATTCGAAAATTAACAGCTGGTATCTACACCTATCTTCCTCTTGGTTTAGCTGCTATTCGTAAGGTGGAGACAATTGTTCGTGAAGAGATGAACCGGGCTGGCGCTCAGGAACTTCTTATGCCAATGGTACAGCCTGCCGACCTTTGGCGTGAGACCGGGCGTTATGAGAAATATGGGCCGGAATTGTTACGATTTGTTGATCGCCATGAACGTGAGTCTTGTCTTGGGCCTACCCATGAAGAAGTTATCACGGATCTTCTTCGGCGGGAAGTTCGATCCTACCGGGATCTTCCTCAAAATCTCTATCAGATTCAGACAAAGTTTCGGGACGAGATCAGACCACGATTTGGTTTGATGCGAGGGCGTGAGTTTATCATGAAAGATGCCTATTCCTTTGATGTGGATGATGTCGCAGCAGGTGAATCCTATCAACGGATGTTTGAAGCCTACAAACGGATATTTACCCGCTGTGGTTTGGAGTTTCGTTCCGTTGAAGCGGATTCCGGCACCATCGGAGGGAGTTATTCTCATGAGTTCATGGTACTTGCTGACACCGGTGAGGACACCCTGGTTATCTGTTCCGCTTGTGAGTATGCCGCAAATAGTGAAAAAGCAGAAGTTGCCGCACCGGCAACAGATGATAGCCCCATGCTTGATCTGCACAAGGTTGAAACACCCGGCAAACGTAAGGTCCCTGTGGTTTGTGAGTTTATGGGGATTGAACCCCATGAGCTTGTGAAAACCCTGGTCTTTGACGTAGATGGTGAACCTGTTGCAGTCCTTGTGCGGGGAGATCGTGCAGTACAGGAAGTGAAACTTAAAAACCTCCTTGGAGCTGCCGATGTTGAGATGCTTGACGATAAGGCTGTGTTTGATGCAACCGGTGTCCCCACTGGGTATCTAGGGCCGGTTGGCATAAAGATAAAGCTGCTTGTCGACAGGGAAGTTGCTGCCATGCGAAACTTCGTAACTGGCGCTAATGAAAAGAACTACCATGTGAAAAATGTAAACATGGGTCGTGATTTTGAGGCTGCAGCGGTTGCAGATCTTCGTCAGATTACAGAATCTGACCCCTGTCCGTCCTGTGGTGCAAATCTTGGCCTGAAAGAAGGAATAGAGGTCGGCCATGTGTTTAAGCTGGGAACAGGGTATTCCACGGCCATGAAGGCTGTTTTTCAGGATAGTAAGGGGAAGGACAAGCCCATGGTCATGGGATGCTACGGAATTGGAGTGAGTCGCATTGTGGCCGCAGCCATTGAACAGAATCATGATGAAAATGGTATGATCTTCCCCATGGCCCTTGCTCCCATGCAGGTTGTCTTGCTGAATCTTGGGCTGAAAGATACACAAATAACAGAGACAGCAGAGTTCCTTTACAGCGAATTACAGGGGGAGGGCGTTGAGGTATTACTCGATGATCGTGATGAACGCCCGGGATCAAAATTTAAAGATGCCGATCTTCTTGGTATTCCACTGCGTATTACAGTTGGAAAAAGTCTTACCAAAAATGGGGTTGTAGAGATTCGTCACCGCAAAGAGGGCACAACAGAAGAGCTCGTACCAGAACAGGTGACAGCCCGAATAGTTGAACTAATAGACGCTGCAATGAGCAATGGATAAAGAACTTAATGTCATGGAAAATCAGGAAGGTTTAAAAATCCTGATCAGGAGTTATCTTAACGGGACGGATCTCAGTCCGATTGATAAGGCCTGGGAGCTTGTTGTTTCCGTTCACGCTGACAAAAAACATTTCTCCGGAACGCCCTATCTGGATCACGTCCTTCAGGTGGCATCCACGCTTGCATCCATGCATCTGGATCTTGATACCATTGTTTCTGGATTGCTCCATGGTGTCTTAAAAGAAGGCGTTACTCCAACAGATCTGCAGAAAAATTTTGGTGACAGCGTTGCCATCATCGTCAGTGGTTGTACCCGCATTACCAATGTTCATTACAATTCCAAGCTGAGTCATCAGGCGGATAATGTCAGGAAAATGTTGCTGGCAATTGCAACTGATGTTCGGGTTTTACTTGTAAAGCTTGCAGACAGACTTCAGGATATGTGTTTGCTGGAGACTGTTAACCACGAGCGCCAGCGAGAGATTGCCTACGAAACCAGGGATCTCTATGCTCCACTGGCTTCACGTCTTGGTATTGACTGGATGAAGCGGGAGCTTGAAGACCTTGCTTTTCAATATCTCCACCCGGTTGAATACCAATATCTGGTTTCAAGGCTGGACAGTTCCCTCGAAGAACGGCAGGCATATGTGGATGAGGTTATCAAAATTTTTCACGAGAAGCTTGAAGCCAGTAATGTTGAACCTGTTCGTATTATCGGTAGGCCTAAGCATCTATATTCTATTTATAAAAAGTTGGTTGCGCAGAAAATTCCACTGGAGCGGGTGTACGATAAGGTCGCTTTTCGTATCATTGTGGATACTGTGAGGGAATGCTACGAAGCGCTCGGTGTTATTCATGCCAACTGGGCTCCGGTTCCCGGACGCATTAAGGATTTTATCTCTGCTCCCAAAGCCAACAATTACCAATCCATGCATACCACTGTTGTGGGACCAAGAGAACATTTTATAGAGGTTCAAATTCGTACAGAGCATATGGATCGTATTGCTCAGGAAGGTGTTGCTGCGCATTGGGCGTATAAGGAAGGTCAGAGTGTCTCTGATTCTGATACCAGACTGTTTAAGGATTTGAAGAGTCTGGTCAAAACTCTGAAGGACGTCGAAGATCCACGAGAATTCCTGGAATCAGTTCATGGCGAACTTGATACTCCAGAGGTGTATGCTTTGACACCTGAGGGTGAAGTTAAAGAGTTTCCCAAAGATGCGAGTCCCATTGATTTTGCCTATGCAATTCACACGGAAGTCGGAGATCATTGTGTCGGGGCTAAGGTCAATGGTAAGCTCGTTCCACTCAAGTACACTATTCAGAATGGAGATATTCTGGAAATTATAACCTCCAGTAGTCAGCGTCCCCGGAGGGGCTGGCTTGAGCTGGTAAAGACCAGTCGTGCCAGGTCTCGAATACGTTCCTGGTTACGTAGAGCAGATCGGGAGAAAGCACTCAGGCTGGGTCGTGAGATATGTGAAAAAGAACTGAAAATACACAAGACCACTCTGAAGAAAATGGTCAAAAGTGGCCAAGTGAAGCTTCTTTTAAAGGATTTACACTGTAATTCTCTTGAAGATATGTTGGCTAAAGTGGGGAGTGGGGTGATTACTATCCCCCATCTTGTACGAATTCTTCAGCCCCCAGAAGCTCGCCAGGAAGAGGCAAATCAAAAAAACAGCACTGAAGATTCCGTTGCAGCTAGACAGGTACATCTTGAAACTGCCCGGAAAAAAGTGAAATCGGGTTCGGCTATTCGTATTGATGGAGTCGATGATATGCTGGTCAAGATCAGCCGGTGTTGTAACCCGGTTCCCGGTGATGCCATTATGGGTTTTATTACCATGGGCCGCGGTGTTTCAGTACACAAGGTCGAGTGTGTGAATCTGCAGGCAACAGATCCGCAACGTTGGATTGATGTTGAATGGGCAACTTCTCAGGAAGCGAACCATAGAGTAGAAATCCAAGTGAGTGCAGAAAATAGAAAAGGTGTTTTTGCTGCCATTAGTAGTGCGATCAGCACTGATGATGCGGATATTGTAGAAATTTCAGCACATACGACGGCCGCTGACACTGCGGATTTTCATATTGCTGTGGAAGTGGAAGGTCTGGAGCATCTGCAACGTCTTCTTCAACATCTTCGTCAGATGGAACAGGTGATTAGTGCCAGAAGGGTATGATCGTCTAAGGGGATAATTTTTTTTGCAGGGTGGGGAAGTGGAAGAGAATATTACTGAAATATATGTAAGAAAGAATTTAGGACGACTGTTGGATGAAACAGCATATCTAAACGAGTTCTATATTATTTGTGCTGGCATGCCCATGGCTACTCCAGTGTCCGCTGGACGTCCAGGCCGAGCTGCAGCAAATGAATTTTTGTTGTAGCTGAGGGCTCCGCCCATGAAATCCTGTCAGATTTGCGGCAATGGAATTGATTTTCGAAGTGTTCGCTGTCCCTATTGTGGAAGTGAGCAAAAGGGTGAGGAGCAGAGTGAATCAAAGCCCGGGAAAATACAATTTCTCCAGAAAACCATCAACCTTGAACAGGGGCTTCCCACGGTCCAACAGGCTCTTATAAAGCTTGAGCAGGAAATAACAACTGCGCGTCTTGAAAAAATTCGTGTGCTTACTCTGATCCATGGATATGGTTCCACGGGAAAAGGTGGAGCCATTCGTCTTGAATGTCGAAGAACCCTTGATTATCTCCGCAGCAAAGGTGAAATAGCCCAGGTGATTTATGGAGAAGATTTTAGCCGTCGTCATGGATCTGTTAAACAGCTGTTGAGTCGGTTTCCCGATCTTTCCCGACATCCCCATTTAAATAACCATAATAAAGGGATCAGTATTGTATTGTTATTTTGACATTTAAGTTCTTGCAGGATAACGAAGAATGCTTATTTGTTAATAAGTTACGGAGTGGTACTGTTTTAATAAAACAAATTAAGGAGATTGAAATGAAACGAATTGCAGGAATAGCCTTTGTTGTATGCCTTAGTCTTCCCAGCGTAGTATTTGCTGCAGATGCTGGAAAGTCGGTTGAACTGAAAACGTTTAAAGATAAGCTCAGTTACAGTATGGGGCTTGATATGGGAAAATATCTTAATGGGATTGGAGAAGAACTTGACTATGAACGGCTAGTCCTTGGATTGAAGAGTGGTTTTGAAGGCACTGATGCTCTGATGAGTATGGAAGAGATGCAGAGTGTACAGCAAGAGTTTGCCGAGAAGGTGAAGGTGAAACAGGAAGCTCAAATGAAAGCTCTTCAGGAGGAGAATCGGAAAGCTGGAGAAGCATATCTTGCAGAAAATAAAGCGAAAAAAGGTGTTGTTGTAACAGAAAGCGGGTTGCAGTATGAAATTGTAAAAGAAGGAACCGGTGCCAGGCCAGGTGCCGAAGATACTGTTAAGGTTCACTACAAGGGAACAAAAATTGATGGAACCGTTTTCGATGATTCCAATAAGCGTGGAGAACCGGCAACTTTTGGTGTAACTCAGGTGATTCCAGGTTGGAGTGAGGTGTTGCAGCTTATGAAGGAAGGTGCCAGTTATCGGGTTGTTATTCCACCATCTCTTGCCTATGGGGAGCAGGGTGTCCCACCAATGATTGAACCTAATTCTGTGCTTGTTTTTGAAGTGGATCTTCTGTCCATTGAGAAAGCAGCGGAGAAGTGATGTATGCCTTGTAAATACAGCGCATTGGAGATTGTGTATGGCTAAAAAAAAATGTTGCAAAAAAATAGAAAAAAAGGGAAAGTGTTGCAAAAGTTGTCCCTTGTTTGAAAAGTACAAAAAGAAGAAATCCAAAAAAAACATAAAATAAGCAGAAGAGAAAAAAGAGTAGTAAGTATCTGCTTTTTTGTTCTTCTGCTGGATGTATTAAGGCTCCGGAACATATGTTCCGGAGTTTTTTTTGCACCGGGAAGAAAGAAGCTGTATTAAGGTTGCGATACAAAGTGATGAGTTGAAAATCGTTCTTTGTGAAAATGGATATGTGTTGGAGTGTTGGAAAATACAAGTAGTTTGTGTTTTTGTGTACGTTCCCTAAGATTCCCCGTTTGGAGTTTTCATGAAAATCAGTCTCAGTGTCGATCATAAATTATGTAAAAAGTGTAGTTCCTGCATCTTAGAGTGTCCCTTCGAACTCATCAGTGAAGATGACGAAGGTTTTCCCCAGCTGCGAAAAGCTGCAGCGAGGATGTGTATACGATGTGGACACTGTATGGCGGTTTGCAGCGCCGATGCTTTGGATATTTCAATCTCACCGCTTGAAGTCAGTTCAACAGTGGATAGGACTCTCTTGCCGAGTCCTGAATCTGTGAAACATTTTCTGGCAAGCAGACGCTCCATTCGAACATATAAGAAGAAGTCAGCCGATCATTCCATTTTGGAAAATATTCTTGCTGTTAGTTGTTATGCCCCGAGCGCTCACAATAAACAGCCGGTACATTGGATAATGGTGGAAAACCCAGGTGAAGTTCAGCGGCTTGCCGGACTGGTGGTGGATTATATGGCTGAGATTAAAGTATTTCCAGGGTTGCTTCGTGCCTGGGATCAGGGAATTGATAAAGTTCTTCGTGGAGCACCACACCTTGTGATTGCCCATGCCGACCCTAAATTTAGTGAACATCCCATGGAAGACTGTACCCTGGCCACCGCATATCTTGACCTTGCAGCAAACAGTTATGGAATGGGGAGTTGCTGGGCAGGTTTTCTTGTTCAGGCAGCAGCCAAGTATCAGCCACTGATCGAGGCGCTCAACCTTCCAGAAGGTCATGAGGTATACACGGCACTGATGCTTGGGTATCCCAAGTTTCGCTATCACCATATTCCGCAGCGGGATAAGCCAAAAGTTACCTGGAAATAAGAGAGTTCTTGACCAGGGATGCCTGTAAACCTTCCAAAAGTACAAACCGGCCAAGAGAAATAACCGGGCAGGGAAGTGATCCCACAAATAATGGATTGTCACACAGCCCGCCTGAAAGGTATAGTTTGTCAGGGCGTTTAGCAAAATCGTAGGCATTCAGCGCAATTCCCTTCACAAATTTGGCCACAGCTTCTGCCTCACTCTCGCCATTAACCACGGCATCAAAAATATGGCTCATTCCCAATACCCCGCAAGTAATGGAAAAGGAGCTTGTAGGGATTACCATTTCTGAAAAATCAAGGTCGTAGTATTTCTCAAGCAGTTCGATGGTAAAACCCATGGAAGCACCACATTCAGCGTTCCACCCCATATCTTTTATCTTTCCATCAATGTAGGTCACATACTTGATATCGCGGCTGCCGCAATCAAGCAGGGTAAAAGCCTGTTCTTCTATCAGGCTGAGTCCGCCAAGGGCCAGGGCCGTGAGTTCATTGATATAATGTACAGCATATCGTTTCCCGTTGTGGCCGGTGGCAAGATCGACTCTCATGTTTTTTCGGTCTATCGTATTTGTGGCAATCAGGCGTGGAGAATCGGTGGACTCGGTATCGAGTAGTTTGCAGTAGGATGTTCCAAAATCGGCAAGTAACATAGCTTTGAGACCTGATTAGTTAGGGAGTTGAAAAAAACAATTCACCCAAAGCAGAGGGCAGAGGGCAGAGGACAGAAGCCAGAAGCCAGAAGCTGTAGGATATGAAGGTTCTTTGTGGTTTTCCTGATTCTTTCTCTGATTTAATTTTAAAAAACTTAAAAAACAGGCAACTTATCAGAACAATTTAGTGAGTAGCACCTAACTAATCTGGTTTCTGGCTTCTGTCCTCTGGTTTCTGATCACATTCCTGAGAGTTCAAGAAATGCCTGTATTTTTGCTTTGACACTATTCCCGGCAGTTACATCGCAATCGAGAAAGAGGCCGTATGGGTGTTTGCTTGTCAGGTGACGAGCCAGTGCTGTTTTTGCACAAAATGATTGAGCAAAGAACACTGTCGGGATGTCAGGATTACAATGCATTTCAAGATCCAGGTTATCCGGTGTCTTGTTTTCCATGCAGCGTGTCCATCCATAAATATGGGTGGTGTCCGGAAAGAATTTCAACAGTGAAAAATCCCGTGGTGGAACTCCCCAGAATCCGACTGTCGGCTGACATGCAGGGATGTTATCATAAGGAAGAGGATTCTGGACAGAGGCAGTAATTGCAGTCATCTTCTCCAAAAGGTTCATTCGTGTCCTGCACAGGGGATTGCCAAAATCTGTGGCATCATTGTTTCTGGTTCTTACTATGCGACAATCAGGGAGGATATCTTCAAGTACAGTTGCTGTATGTACCGCACAGTCGCATTTTCCTGGACCTGTGTCTATATATATAATGTCCGGTTGGATTGCCAGACTGTTTGCAATCACCGTACGTAAAATCCCGCAGTAAACCCTGGGCAGGAATGGGGAGGCGGTTTCAATGTCTATCTTGCCCTGTGGTTCATCAAGATCAAATAGTACATATTCTGGTGTTGCGAGAAGCTCCATAACTGAGAGGGGGGGAACTCCAACAATACCAGCCCTCTGTTTTTTCTCTGCCGCCATCAGTTTTCCTGCTTGTGTAAAAGAAAAAAACCGCTAAATCCAAATATGATGTGAATAAGCGATGCAGCAAGAAGAGGTGGAATATAGTCCACTCTGGCCAGTGATTGTAAAGCACCCCATATACCCCAGGCCAGGAATGCCATGCCGCAGCTTGCCGGGATGGCAATGGAAAGATTTTTGCCCCATTTTCTGTAAGAGATCAGGAGCACCGGCAGGCCAAGAAAAAGGAGAGGAATCCCCAGTAAGGTGTAGGAAATCCTCCCGTAAAAGTTGGTTTGAGCAACCACCGTTTCACCATGGGTCTCCTGTTTGTGCATGGCTTGAAATAATTGTGTTAACGAGAGCTCTGCAGACTGATATTCCGGAACGAAAAAGAAATTGGGGTTTTCCGGAAAGGGAAATGTCTTCTTGTCAAAGAGTCTGGTAAGGTAATTTTCCTGACTGCTTTTAATTTGAATCTGACCATTTGTTAGATGCCATTCCCCTTCATTCCACTCTGCTTTCCTGGCCGAAACAAGAGTCTCCAGTTTGTGGTCAGGGCTCCAGCTGGAGTAGGAAAAGTTGTGAAAGATATTTTTACCCGGCCAGGGTCTGGCAAAGGAGTAGAAGCCCTCTTTTCCCTTGTAATAATAGCGACCATTTCGATAAATTCCGAGTGGAATCTTGCCTCTTACTTCTTCGTACCAGATGGTATTGGTAGCTGCAATTGTTCGTGGCAGGAGCCATTGAGACATAGCGAGAAAGAGCATTGTGCAGATCAGAGCCCCAACGAGAATGGGGTTTATGATGGTACGTATGTGAATTCCACTGGACATCATCGCAGTAAGTTCGTTGTTGTGACTGAGAACTCCCAGGCTGATAATCCCGGCAAGCAGGATCAGGATCGGCCCCAGCATATCGATGATGAAAGGAATACTGAGAATGAAAAACTGAAGGATCAGGCCAAAGGATTTGCCTGCTTCCATAAAATTGTCAATTTTCTCAAAGAAATCGATGAGGATATAAAGGGAAAGAAAGGCTGCTGCTACAATGAAAAAAGTGCGAATAAATTGAGAAAGAATATATCGATTAAGGATTGTCACAGGCGATCACCAGCGGATGAAACGATGCGCCAGCATAAAACCGGTGGCGACCATTCCAAGTGCAAAAATGTTAGAAACAGCTAGATAGGTAAAGGCTTGGATATGTTCGCCCACTTTAAAAAGTTGGACAGTTTCTCTTGCGAATGTTGAAAAGGTGGTGAAACCGCCAAGAAAACCGGTAAAGAGAAAAAGTCTGAATTCGTTACTGATATGAACCCGCTCAAACAGTGACCAGAAAACACCTAGTAGTAAACACCCAAGCAGGTTTGCGATAAATGTTCCAGTCGGAAATGTCTGGGAGTGGGCACTCCCTGCGATGAGTGTAATGAAGTACCTTGCAACCGATCCCATTGCCCCACCAAGAGCTACTGCAAATATTTTTTCCATTCCGTCTGAGATGTTGCTTTTTCGTTTTTTTCTTTTTTCTTTTCATAGGGCCTGTTTTTCGTTACTGTGCTTGGAAGAGGTACCATCATAGGCGTATAACGTCAAGTAGAAGGCGTAGTTTAAGAAGGAAGAGGGCTCGGAATTATGAACTCCATAGTATGTTCTGTGTTTGTCGCAGCTACAGTGCCAAGTTTGCAGGATAATACTGCAGATCTTGATAGGTTGCAGCAGGAACTTGTTACAATCCTTGGCGATAATCGTTCCATTACAATCTCTTACGAATGTATGACCAGTGTCGCAAGAGAGTTCCGGGCGGCGGGATTCACAGGGTACGCACTGCTAAACAATCTCGAATCTTCCTGGGTGGTGGTGGGTTTTTCGGCAGAAAAACCAGACATTATAGTCGGGATGGCACTTGATCTTGGGACAACACATCTTGAAGCAACCCTTCTCAATCTTCAAAATGGCGACATACTGTCTGAAGGAAACCTTGAGAATACTCAAATCAGCTTTGGTGCAGATATCCTTAGTCGTATCCATCATGCAACAGCAATGCGGCGTCAGCAAAAGACACCTGCGGCTGATTTTCAGGACCCGGGGCTTGATGAACTAAAACGTGTAATTATTTCTGCGATTAATGAGCTCGCAGAACTTCTGACAGCACGTGCAGGTATGAAAACGGCAGATATCCGTGCTCTGTCAGTATCCGGGAACACAACCATGGCTCATCTCTTACTTGGACTTGACCCGTTTCATCTCTGTCGGGAACCCTATATCCCCCTTTTTAATCGAGTTCCTGTTCTTAGTGGTAATCAATTACAACTTGCTATTCATCCCATTGCTCCTGTCTGGATCATGCCGTCGGTTGGAAGCTATTTTGGCGGAGATTTGATTTCCGGAATTCTCGCCTCAGGCATGGCCCAATCTAAGAAAACCCGAATGCTCATTGATGTCGGCACCAATGCAGAAGTGGTACTTGGTAACAGTGAATGGTTGATAGCGTGTGCAGGTGCAGCAGGTCCTGCGCTTGAGGGAGGCGTCGCACGTATGGGGATGCGGGCAGGACCTGGTGCCATAGAGTATGTTTCTATTCATCCTGAAAAATACGAACTGAAGTACCGAACAATTGGTGATGTTGCTCCCGTTGGAATTTGTGGTTCCGGTCTCATTGATCTGGTTGCTGCATTGTACCTTACCAGGATGATAGATATTCGAGGGAAATTCAGAGATCCTGCTCTTGAACAAGATGCGGCCAGAGCAGCGTTTATGAAAGAGCATCTTGTGAGGCGTGATGGTGATCTTTGTTTTGTGGTGACTGGTATCAACACCACAACTGACTGTGACGAGGTTGTGTTGGAACAGATAGATCTTGATGCAATGATACGATCCAAGGCTGCTATGTATGCCATCCTCACCACGCTCATTAATCAAGTGGGGCTTGAATTCTCAGAGCTTGAAGAGATTGCGGTGGCCGGAGCTTTTGGGCGTCATATCAACCCACAGCATGCAATAACACTTGGAATGCTCCCCGATCTTCCCCTTTCTGTATATCGGGCGATTGGAAATAGTTCGCTTCGTGGCGCAGAAAAAGTGCTGCTTGATGAGAGAGCAAGGAGAGATTGTGAAAAAATTGTCTCCAGTGTCACCTATCTTGAATTGAATGTGAACCAGGAGTTTATGATTCGTTTTTCTGGAGCACGCTTCATTCCACATACCGATCCTTCTCTTTTTCCATCTGTCCCCATTTTTTAAAACAGAGGGACTCCAAGGTTGCTGACTCCTTCAGCAGACTTGCAATTGTATAAAATACTGTGCTATACTTTTGGCGTTGTTTTCTGATTGTATATGGATGATTTACAAAGATGTTGAATATTTTATCCGGTTTCTGCCAACATAGGGAGGCTCTGGGTAAAAATAATGACAGGAACTGATTCAACCTGTTCGTTTGAGAGTGATAGAACAGGTTGAAACGGTACTTACATGGCAAAAAAAAGACAAAAGAACTGTCAAGGTGGGGTCTGGAAAAGTGCCCGTGAACGTTTGCATGGATTTTGGAATGCTTTCGAAAAGGAGGATAGGGTTCTTGTCTGTATTAACGCCGATCCCGATGCCCTGGCCTGCGCAGTTGCGATTAAACGTTTGCTTCGTTACCGCGTAAAGCGCATAGTGATAGCTCATCCCAATGAAATTCGTCGTTTAAATAATGTCGCAATGGTTGAGCGGCTTAAAATCCCGTTGGAACGTTTAGGTAATGTTAAGGTTCATGAGTACACAAAAAAAATAATCGTTGATTCCCAGCCGACTCACCTGCCCGTATTTGAAAAAATTGAATTTGATGCCATTATAGATCATCACCCGATTGTTAATGGTGGCTACTCAGCTTCTTTTGTCGATATACGTCCCGGGTACGGTTCCTGTTCAACCATGCTGGTTGAGTATTTGCGGGCCGCCAATATGAAGCCATCCGTCGCATTGGCCACGGCTCTGTTTTATGCAATTAAAGTGGATACACAGGATTTTTCCAGGCGGGCCCTTCTTGCAGATGGTATTTCTTTTCGCTATCTTTTTGATATTGCCAACCGAAATCTTGTAAAGAAATTTGAGCTTGCCGACATGCGGCGATCCGAGCTCAAGTATTTTAATGTCGCGTTAAACAATCTAATCTACTCCAAAGGACGTTTGTATGCTCATGTTGGCAAGGTGAGAAGCCCTGATATTCTTGTTAATATAGCTGACTTTTTAAATCATGTTGATAAGATAGATTGGGTGTTTGTTTCCGGAATTCACGGAGAAAAGCTAGTTGTTATTTTTCGTTGTGATGGGTATCGTAAAAGTGCAGGAAAACTTGCGATACGAATTTTTGCTGAAGTAGGCTCTGCTGGAGGCCATAAAGAAGCAGCACGGGCAGAAGTTCCCTTGAAAAATCTGTCGTTTGGGGTTAAGGATTTTTCTACGAATGCATTGAAACGTCTGACAACCAGATATATGAAATAGCGAGGTCTTAACACTGGTGAACAGTAAGTAAACCAGTACTCTTTTCAGTACCCCCCCCCCTTGAGGGTGAGGGGTGAAGGTGCCTTAGTTGTATTTATAACTTGCTGATTGTAATTCACTCTTCATTCTTCTTGTTTTTTATTACGAGTTTTATGGAGTTAGGCACTAACCCGACAAGTCGGAAACTTTTAGTGTCGCTGGATAAGTACCTTGTGGGGATATGTAAACTAGTAATTTCATTTATGCTCTTTAAAATTCTTGTTTTTTATTGCTGCTTTTATGGAGTAAGGTGCTAAAATTCAAATGAGGAACAGGGACGAAATATGTTCAAGTTATTTCGCGAACGTTTCCTGGATGGTGACTGATGCTGAAGCCTTCAACACTTGCAATGATTCTTGCCGGAAGTCGTGTCGATAAATTGAACGTCCTAACCTACTATCGCCCGAAATCTGCTGTTCCTTTTGGTGGCTTTGCCAGAGTGATAGATTTTCCTCTTAGTAATCTGCTCCATTCCGGTATCGAACAGATAGCTATCCTCTCCCAGTACAGAAGTTATTCCCTGATTAACCATATTGGCACAGGAGCTGCCTGGGATATGATTGGCCGTTATCGTGGTATTTCCATCCTTCCTCCGTCTAAAAATAATGGTGATAATCTGTACCAAACGGACTGGTATCGAGGTACAGCAGATGCGGTCTATAAAAATCTTGATTTTGTAAGATACCACAAACCGGAGGAAATTCTGATTTTGTCAGGGGATCACATCTATAAGATGGATTACCAGGATATGATCGACTACCACCATCAAAAAGATGCCGATATGACGATAGGTTTTGTCCAGGTGGCCCAGGACAAGGCGCATCGCTTTGGCATCGCCGATCTTGATAATGAGGATGGAAATCTGGGTGGTCGGGTAAAGGCCTACTGGGAAAAACCTGAAACCCCGGAAGCAAACTGGGCCTCACTCACCGTACTTCTTTTTAAACCGGAAATTCTGTATAAGGCTCTGCATGAGAATCAGGTATCCAATTCCTTCGAGTTCGGAAGAGATATTATTCCTCAGCTGATGGGACAGGGAAAGAAAATTTACGGTTACAAGTACAAAGGATATTGGGGCTACACAGGAACTATTGAAGAGTATTGGCAGGCTAACATGGATTTGCTCGGTGATAAACCACCAATCAATATGGAGGCTTGGGGCCTCCGCACCAATATGGATCATCGCGGGATCAGAGATGCTCAGCCTGCATTGCTCTATGAAGATGCAGTCGTTCGTAATAGTCTGGTTTATGATGGTTGTGTGGTAGAAGGAACGGTTAAAAATTCTGTTCTGTTCCCTGGGGTGCATGTGGGCAAGGGAACAGTTGTTGAAAATTCTGTTCTCTTTTTTAATAACCATATTGGTGCAAATTGCCGGCTGAATAAGGTTATTGCAGATGTGGATTCTGTTTTTGGGCAGGGTGTTATTATTGGCCCTGAAAGTGGTGTGGATGCAAAGAAAATCACGGTCATTGGTTGGAATAGCAGTGTTCCTGATGGGGTACGTATTGGTGAAGGGGCAACCATTTATCCCAATATCCATATAGAACAATGGCCGGATGAAGTAAAACCCGGGGAGGTGCTGAAATGAGAACAAAAAAAGAGGCCCTGGTTCTGCTTCTTGCCGGTGGGGTTGGCAGTCGTTTAAATATTCTGGTACAGAGTCGGGCAAAACCGGCTGTTCCTTTTGCCGGGATATACCGCATTATTGATTTCAGCCTCAGCAATGTGATGAATTCCGGTCTTACGAAGGTTGGGGTGCTCACTCAGTACAAACCGCTTTCGCTCATGCGTCATCTTGGTATGGGGGAGGCATGGGATTTTACTGGTCGCAGCAGGGGAGTGAAAATTCTTCCACCTCATACAGGATTTAAAGATTCGGACTGGTATAAAGGGACGGCCGATGCAGTACGCCAGAATATTGATTTTCTCGAAAAAAATCCAGCAGATGAAGTGATTCTTTTATCAGGTGATCATATTTATTATATGGATTTTGATGCTATGTTGGCGTTCCATCGCTTCAAGAAAGCTGATGTGACCATTGGGATGATGGTGGTTCCCATGAGTGAAATTCATCAGTTTGGCGCAGGAATTATTGACGCTGATAATCGTATTATAGATTGGGAGGAAAAACCGGAACATCCCAAAACCAATCTTGCCTCCATGGGAATTTACGTTTTTGATTATAAGTATTTGCTCGATTCTCTCTATAGAGACCGGGAGGAAGTGGATTTTGGTATGCATATACTGCCAAGGGCTATTGACAATGACAATGTTTTTGCCTATCCATTCTATGGCTACTGGCGAGATGTTGGAACGATCCAATCCTACTGGCAGGCCAACATGGATGTGATCCGGAGGAATAGTGGCATATCGCCATCTGAGTGGGGAATCCGGACAAACATTGAGGCAGACGGCAGGCCAGCTGATAGGCCACCTGCACGTTTTGGCAATGCTGCCAAGGTGAGCTCATCAATGATTTCTGCAGGCTGTGTGATCAAAGGAACAGTACAGAACTCTGTTTTAGCTCCCGGCGTGATAGTTGAGGAGGGTGCCGTAGTCCGGGATTCCATCCTTTTTGCCGATTGTATTGTCGGGAAAAACAGCATAATCGACCTGACCATCTGTGATAAACGGGCACGGATTTTAGAGCATTCCCTGGTGGGATCCGGTGGGAACCACGATATCTCCAATGTCCTGTATCCCAAACATCTTTATACCGGAATAACCCTTGTGGGAAAGGAAGCAATTATTCCACCCGAAGTGGTCATTGGCCGCAATTGTATAATCAATTCACATACGGATGAAAGTGTATATTCTGCAAAGATTGTAGCTGATGGTGAAACGCTGTGATTGAATGATACCTTAAAGCGCGTTAGCGGTTCATTTTTTTCATGTGGAAGTGCTGTGAAAAGATAAAAAATGGTGATCCCGGCGCGATTCGAACGCGCGACACCCAGATTAGGAATCTGGTGCTCTATCCTACTGAGCTACGGGACCATCTATGACCAACAACAAATTATACCAATAAATTGATGTGAATGCCATCGAATTTTCTACAGAAGTTGTTTTGATAGGGGAGAGGCGCACAATCCCGAAGGGGGTTCAGGTCATATAGCCGGCAGTTTTAACCACCACCGGTAAGATACAATTACAACAATAAGTCCTGAAGGGACGATGAAAATTGTAAGAAAAATCTCAAAGGTCAAGTCTCACTTTGACTCGTATTGTGAAAAACATTGAAAAATAAAGGCCAAAGTGAGACTTAACCCTTGCTTCTGTTTTAGACTGCTTTAGTTTTATATATGGCTATCGTAAAGTAGTTTACCTTTTATTCTTTTAGGAAAGGTTATTGTTTTTACAGTAATCATCCTATGATGTTTCTTTTTTTTCAAGCGACGGCTAGTTTGCAGCCAAGGGCTTTGGTGACTTTGCTGATAGTGGTAAATTTGGGATTGCCGCCATCGGCGAGGGACTTATAGAGACTGGCTCTGGTAACGCCGGCTTTTTGGGCAACTTCGGTCATGCCCATGGCTCTTGCAGCCGTGTTCAGTGCGTGGATAAGATCGGAGTCGTCACCGGCATTAGCAACCTCTTGGAGAAAAATACGGATATCTTCAGGGGTGTTCAGGTGTTCGGCCACATCAAAAGGTTTTGTTTTAAGTACCATTGTTTAATCCTCCAGTTCAGCCAAGAGCTCTTTTGCTTTGGCGATATTGTTTTTTTTGTGTCGATTTGTTGCCGCCCACTAACAGGAAAACGATCTTGTTGTGTTGGATAGTGTAATAAATACGTAGACCTGCGCCAAAGAAAAATCGTAACTCAAAAAGGTCAGTACTGATTTGCTTGAAGTCACCAAAATGACCGTTTTCAGCCATTGCTAATCGAGCCAAAACTCTGAGTTTAAGAGAATTCTCTTTCAGATTGGCAAGCCATTTGTCGTATTGTTTTGTGCTTCGTAGCTCGTATTTCATGTCTTTAGTGTATCCTGCGAGATACGAAATGTCAAGCTCGCAACATAGATATAAGGGACAGTCCCCCGATTAAAAGAGTCGTGATTTCATTTGCTGTAGTTCTGTAAATAAGGCAATGCGTAGAAGCTTGTGGTAGTAGGTATGTTTCATCTGGTATGTATCTTGACATAAAGCAATGGAAAATATATATCAGAAAGTATATATCGTTTGGATTCTACAAATACAAGGGGGAAATATGGATACTGCAAAGCTTTTTATTAATGGACGAAGCCAGGCCGTACGCTTACCAAAATCATATCGATTTGAGGGCAAAGAAGTATATGTAAAAAAAGTACCGGAAGGAGTTCTTCTCTTACCGAAAGATCAGACAATATGGGATACCTGGGAAAGGAATTTACAAAAATATGATTCCCCATTTATGGCAGAGCGTAATCAGCCAAAATCCCAACAAAAGAGAGACGAACTCGATGATATTTTTGATTGATACCAATATTTGCATATATATCATGAATGATCATCCACCTGAAGTTATACAGAAATTTAGAAAAATTGGTGTTGGGAATATTTGCATATCATCAATAACGGTTTCAGAGTTACAGTATGGCGCATGTAAAAGTAAACAACTTAAGAAAAACTCGAAAAGACTAGAGGAGTTTCTTGTCCCCTTTGCAATCATTTCCTATGATGAGGGTGCGGCGAATTATTACGGGAAAATATGTTCTTCTCTAGAGAAACAGGGAAATATAATTGGACCTCTTGATATGCTAATTGCTGCTCATGCACTCAGTGAGAATTTAACCTTGATTACAAATAATGAAAAAGAATTTAAACGAATAAAATCATTGAAAATTAAAAACTGGGTAACAAGGCAACTAAAGTGAACCCATAGTGGTGTTGTTATACAAAACCACTATGGGTTAGAAAAGAAAACCTTAGATTTTAAATCTCATGACCAGTCCAGAGAGGGTTTCTGCCAATCGTGACAGGTCATCGGCAGCGGTTTGTACATGCTCACTACTCTGCTTGACATCAAGTGAACGTTCTTTAACTTGTTCTACACCCTCGGTTACTTCGTGAGTCATTTGGCTGCTGCTTGCAATGTTTTCATTAACTTCACTTATGCCAGCAGAGGCTTGGATAACGTTTTGCGAAATTTCATTGGTGGTGACGGATTGTTCTTCCACTGCGGTTACAATGCCTTGGACAACCTCATTTACACTGGAAATCACTTCAGCTATCCCACTGATATCTGAAATGGTAGAGCCTGTTTGCGTTTGAATCTCATCAATTGCCTGGCGGATACTTCCTGTCGCTTTTGCCGTTTCTTTAGCAAGCTCTTTAATTTCGTTGGCTACAACTGCAAAGCCCTTGCCAGCTTCACCAGCTCTTGCAGCCTCAATGGTAGCATTGAGTGCAAGCAGGTTGGTTTGCTCAGAGATTTCAGTAATGGTTTCTGTGACCTTACCAATGGAATCTGCGGCGATCCCAAGAAATTCGACGGATTCTTGTGCTCTTTGAGTTGTATGAACAGCCTCTGCTGTGGCTGAACTTGCTTTTGCACTGTTTTCAGCAATTTCATGGATGGTGCTGCCCATTTCTTCAGTTGCAGTAGCAATTATGTTAAGATTAGTGGCAGACTCTTCCGATGCAGCTGCTACTGAATCCATATTGGCAGATACTTCACTTGCGTTGTCAGCAGACTGAGTGGCTACGGTGGTGGTCTGATCAGCATTGCTTACCAGCTGGTCGGCAATGGCTGCAAGCTCTGTGGCGGAGGCAGCCAGCAGTTCAGAGGAAGAGTTTATTTCGCCTAAAACATTACTTGAGCTTGAAACCATCTCGTTCAATGAAGTTGACAACTCACCGAGGGCATCTTTGGATTGGATGTCGAACGTTACGCTGTAGTCACCTTTGCCCACTATTGCTGCTGTATCAGCAATGGACTGGACTCGACCGTTGATGATCCTCACAAGGATGAAGTTCATTATTACACCAATAGTCAGCATAATGAATCCAACGAGAATTGCCTGGTTCCGAAGTTTTTTATCAACTCCTTGAATAATATCTCCACAGTTTATGCCTATTCCGACCCAAACACCCCACTCTTCAAACTTGTCAACTACGGCAACTTTATCATGACCCGCTGAGGAAGTGTATCGGATAAAACCGCCTTTATGATCTCTAAATGTGGGGACTGTATTAAAGATACTTTTATCTTGCCCATGGGTCGGGTGAATAAGGAATTTACCTTCGAGGTCATACACATAGAAATACCCGGTGCCCAGCTTCGTACCACTGATGAGTTTCCTGATCCCGTCATTCAACATTATATTGCCAACAAATACTGCGCCAATGATGTTTTTGTTGTTGTCATAAAGAGGGGAATAAGCGGTGAGGTACCAGTCGTCTACGACATAAGCTTTTCCCAGGAAGGTGTCACCTCGCATAATTGCTTTGTAAACAGGGCTGTCAGAGCTGATAAATGTACCAGTTGCACGAGTACCATCTTTTTTGATAACTGAAGTGGAAATGCGGAGCAACTTGTTGTCAACAAGCTGAAAGATAGTTGCTTTAGCACCAATTTTCCTTGTTAGGGTGTCGACATACTGGTTGTCAGAATGGATTGCCTCACTACCTTTTATCATCACTGGAAGTGAAAAATCACCAACTCTTGTTGTTTTACTCCCCAGGTACACCTCTTCTCCCTCCATCATTGTGAATTCAAAGAGTGCGAGAGCGGTTTTCAGCTTTTGGGTACTCTCAGAGTTTAATGCAGTGAGCGAGTTCATCATTGAGGTATGAACAGCCTCAAGTGCGTCATCACCAAGCTCATATAAACCCTTTGTTGCAGATCTCATCGCTGTGAACGACAGAATGGAAATTGTAAGTATTGAGATTGAAAGTACAACGGTGAACATCATCGTTGTATATTTCACATTTTTCAGACTGCCGAGCATAACACACCTCAATTTTTAATTTGTAAGCAAAGATTTCATTGCCTTCGTTGACCCGTGTGTATACTGTATCGTTTTTCCTCTTAAAAAGTAAATAATAAATAAAAAAAAATCGAATTGATCATTCATCGCTGAATGTTGCAGGAGATGGCGGAATTTCCAGGCAGGATACGCCCCAAAAGGGTACGAAGTTTTTTATAAAAGCGTGTTGTGAACGGTGACAAGGTAGCATAAAAAAAAGCCTCTGTGAAAACACAGAGGCTTTAAAGTGACTTATTTGAAAAATATATTGCTCTTGTTGTTTTTAAGCAAAGTAACGTTCAAGTAGCCCTTTGAAGGCCATACCATGACGAGCTTCATCTTTACACATTTCATGAACGGTATCGTGAATAGCATCAAGATTTTGTTTCTTAGCCTCTACAGCGAGATCCTTTTTCCCCTGACATGCTCCATACTCTGCAGCAACACGGGCTTCAAGGTTGGTTTTGGTGTCGGCTACAACCACTTCCCCGAGCAGTTCAGCAAATTTTGCGGCATGCTCTGCCTCTTCCCATGCAATACGTTTGTACGCTTCAGCGACTTCAGGATATCCCTCCCGGTCAGCCTGACGACTCATGGCCAGATACATTCCTACTTCAGTACATTCGCCGGTAAAATTGGCGCGCAGTTCTTCAACAATGGCAGGATCCACATCTTTGGCAACACCGATGACATGCTCATCTGCCCATGACATTTCACCATCCACCGCTTCCTTGAATTTTTCGGATGCAGCACCACATTGTGGACATTTCTCAGGCGCACTGTCACCTTCATAGGCATAACCACACACAGAACAAGTAAATTTTTTCATGATAATTCTCCAAGTATTGATTAAAGGTATTCGTCTAAATAACGATTCCCACATGATAATGATTGGCAGAAATAAAAGCAAGCAAATATTTTGTTTTTTTACAAGTCCGTTCGTCAGGGAAGGGCACTTTGAAAAACTGTTTTAGAAGGTATTAAGGAAAGCTGGTTTTTTCGGAATAGTTGTTGCTCAAAACAGGTTTGATCTGCTGAAAAAGCTCAGATGCCGCTTTGCCACCTTCTGTTTCAGGGAAAGAATCGCCAAGTATTGAAGCAACAATTTCCCGGTATTGCAGTTTTTCCTCCGGGCCATTTGGAAGGAGACGTCCTTTTTGGGTGCAGACAAGCAGTTGTGCAGCAATAAGTTTTTGTAAGCTGTCAAAAAGAAGAGCAGCAGAATATGCAGGACAGTATGCAGGGAGTTCATTTTTTCGAAGTTTGAGCTTATTTGTGTATGAGCTATAGGTGATGTTTAGGATATCAAAAGCAGCACTCAGTTGTTCCAGTGGCGAATGGTGCAGTTTTTTTAATTGATAACTATGCTGTTTCTGGCAGGCAAATGCCAGTTGTGCCCCTCCCAGAATAAAAACCCAACCGAGAAACATCCAGACAAGAAAGAGTGGCAGGGTAGCAAATGAGCCATAAATTGCATTGTATTTTGATACCCCTATCTGCAGGCCGATATACAGGTTCTGGGCGATAAACCAGAGTGTTCCGGCTAAAAGGGCACCAATGAGTGCTGAACTTGGCTTCACTTTGGTATTTGGGAAAAAGATGTAGATTAAAAACAGGGTTAGAGTAATAAAAAAGAGAGGAACAACAAGTAGCATCCCGGTTTGCACCAGGGATCCTGGAAGTATCTCCATTACTTTGTTCAGTAGCTGGTCATTCTTGAGTACTGCGTTTGCAGCAAACCCAAAGTTGATGGATAGGGGCATCAGGATAAGAAACGTGAGGTAATCTGTCACTTTTCGTATTATAGATCTCCCGGCAGGAACATGCCATATGGCATTCATTGAGGTCTCAATGTTGCTCAGCACAAGGATTGCACTTAAAAATACCCCCAACACACCAATGGTTCCAAGGGTTGCGAAGTCTGTTTTGTCAACATAATTAAAAATCTGATCTGCTGCCAGGCGAAATTCTGCAGTGACCGCCGCTTGTGTTTGAGAAGATTCGTTGCCTGTATCAGGGGACGTAAGCTCCCCGATTTTAAAACTGTCCGGGAATCCAAGATGGGTGAGGGGAGTGGTTTCTTCAAGAGTATCCAGATAGCTGTAAACCACCTGCTTTAACTGATTTCCACCGCCAAGGCCCTTTATCACAGCTGTACTCATGGCGAGCATGGGAACTAATGATAACAGAATAGTATAGGTGAGAGCACTTGCCCGAATATTAAGGGAATTTTGCGTAAATTCTTTGATGGTGATAAGGAAAATTCGAGTAAGGATATGAACCTTTTTCAGCAATAGCTGCCCATCATGACAGGGAGCATCCGCCCAGTTGATAAGCCGTTCGGTGAGAGTTGTTTTGCCTGTTTTCTGTTGTGTCATGACGCTGGGTATAACCATTTATCAAGCATGGTGAAAACAGTATCTCTTTTGATGGGTTTGCTGATATAATCATTCATGCCGGCTTCAAGGCAGAGCTCTCTGTCACCCTTCATGGCATTTGCGGTCATGGCAAGGATCGGGATATCTGTGAAACCAAGTTCTCGTAATTGTCTGGTTGCTTCATAGCCATCCATTTCAGGCATTTGTACGTCCATAAGAATGATGTCAAACTCCTCAGGTCTTGCGTTGAACATTTCCACTGCGATCCTTCCGTTCCCGGCAACTTCCACACTGTATCCGGCTTTTGTCAGAATCATGGATGCAAGTTTTTGATTTACCAGATTATCTTCGACCAGGAGGATGCGAGTGGATTGTTTAATTTCTTCTCTGACCGAGTATTGAGTTACCAATTTTTTCTCTGATTTGCTGTCGCTCTCTTCTTCTCCGTTGCCAAGGGTTTTTGAAATGGTTCGAAGCAATATGTCTCGTCTTGCCGGTTTGTTTAAAAATGCTGTAAAACCGACATCTTTACATTTTTTTGCAATTTTTTCTGTGGATGAGGTGTAAGCAAGAAAGGGGATGTTTTTACTTTTAAGATCAGACTTTCGTATCATCCTGGCGAGTTCAAATCCTGAAAGAACCGGCATCTGTAAATCGATGATAGCCATATCGAAGGCCTTTCCCTCTTCTTCTGCTTCCTTTAGAGAGGCTAAGGTCAGGCTTGCATCCTGCAGGGCAGTGGCTTTGACTCCAGCGTTTGCAAGAAGGTGCAGGAGGATGTCATTGTTTGCCGCGTTGTCATCGATAATGAGAATCCTGGTTCCTTCCAGGTCCAGCTGTTTGAAGGCTTTTGTATGGGAGACAGAAGATTTACGCATCATTGCGGTGAAATGGAATGTGGAGCCTTCTCCCTGAACACTTTCCACCCACACTTTTCCATTCATGAGATGTGCAATTTTGCGGCAAATGGAGAGACCAAGTCCGGTTCCACCATATTTTCTGGTTGTTGTGCCATCCTCCTGTTTAAACGCTTCAAAAATAGAATCATACTTCGATGCGTCTATCCCGATTCCAGTGTCCCGGATAAGACAATGAAGCTTGATATTTTTCTCATCTTCCTCTTCAACATTGATGGTCAGTTCAAGCTCGCCCTTTTCTGTGAATTTGGCTGAGTTACCTAGCAGGTTGACAAGTACCTGACGGAATCTGCCAGGATCACCGCTTATGTTGGCGGGAAGGTTGTCATCAATTCTACAGAGCACTTCAATGGGTTTTCCGGAAACGCGCGGACGCACAAGCTCACAGACATCGTGGGCCGTGATTTCAGGATCAAAATCGATATATTCAAGACTCATCTGGCCTGCTTCGACCTTTGAAAAATCAAGAATATCATTAATTAATCCAAGTAAGGCTTCACCACTTTTTTTGATCGTTTCTGCGCTGTCTCTCTGTTCTTCGTCAAGCTCTGTGGGAAGGATCATGTCAGTAAAACCAATAACACCATTCATCGGAGTTCTGATTTCATGGCTCATGGAAGC
>JAESPV010000055.1 GCA_016765495.1 Desulfocapsa sp.
GCTTCTTCTGCATGAGCACCATGACCAGCATCTGGTGCAGCATGGCCTCCTCCCGCAGCATGTGCGGGATCAGCAGACAGCCTGATTATAGCAGGTGCACCTATTCCTACAACTACTGACGCACCTGCAATTTTTAGAAATTTTCTTCTTTGCTTATCCATTAGTGAGTTGCCTCCTTCGATGTTGCCATGTTGGGAGTCAGATGGCACTCCCAGCAATACGTTTCTACTGCTACATAATTATGGCAGCTATCGCAGAACTTCTCTCTTGAACTATGACATTCCATACATGCCGTCTGCAGGCCTTTAGGATATTTCACCCCATTAATCTCTAGAATTTCACGATTCCCATCCCGAATGACATTATCGCGCCATTCGTTGAGCAGCTGCATATGGTTCGCCCGCATATAATCAGCAGGCATAACACACTGTTTTTCCCCACCTGGCGGTAACTCGGGTTTAGGCAGATCTCCTGCCGTGGTAAACCCGTTGAACCAGATTGGAAAAGTCACAAAAAGGACGAAAATTATCAGTCCCGGTATGATTGTTCCCTTATTATACATTTACGTTTTCCTCCGTTCTGGTTCCCATTAAACCATGGTTCTGAGGCCATCCGGGAGTTCAGACTCTGTCCCGTCAGCACCATAACCCATGGCTCGTTTCTCGTTATCCATAACCAATGCATTTCCGACAAGCTCGGAAATACCGCAGACTCCACAACCAGGATTCCAATAATCCATAAGCGAAGTAAGGGTTGCACGATCAATGGCGCAGACACAGGAGAGCATATTAACATCATGTTTATCAACGACATGCTTCACAGCATTAGCGCGTGGCAAACCGGCACGCATCCTCAGTTCCATAATCTCGTCCGTGTTAAGACCAGTTCCTGAACCACAACAGAAGGTTTGCTCGCGGATAGTATTTTCCGGCATCTCAACCCATTTGGGGACAACATGATCGAGAATGTAACGCGGCTCATCCATGAGCCCCATGGCTCGTGCCGGATTACAGGAATCATGATACGTTGGCAACACGCCGGCATTACGGCTTGGATCAAGCTTGATTTTTCCATGCTTAATCAAGTCAGCAGTAAATTCACTGATATGGATCATCTTTGTGGCTTTGGCATTGTCAAAGACAGTACCGGTGACTGGAGACTTTGGAACCTCCATAAAATCAGCAGGGCCGTTCATGGTGTCCATGTACTGATGAAGTACACGCCACATATGACCACACTCACCGCCGATGATATATTTTACACCCAGGCGCTTGGCCTCAGCATATATTTTACCATTCAGTTTCTTCATCAACTCATTTGAGGTAAAGAGACCGAAGTTACCACCCTCTGATGCATACGTTGACCAGGTGTAATCAAGGCCAATCTGCTCAAACAGTGCAAGATACCCCATGGCGGTATAGAGGCCAGGTTCTGCAAAAACATCTGCTGATGGAGTAACGAAAAGAACCTCAGCACCTTTACGGTTAAAGCTGTGATTAACTTTCACACCAGTAAGGGTTTCAACGTCTTCTGCCAGGAAATCAACATTATCTTTGAACGTATGGGGTTGAAGTCCCATATGATTACCGGTACGATTAGAGTTGGAGGCAGGTTCCAGAATCCAGTTAATACCAATACCAAGAAGATGAAGAAGCTCACGGAGCATCATGGTGACTTCGGCGGTATCAATCCCATATGGGCAGAAGACTGAACAGCGCCGACATTCCGTACACTGGTAAGAGTACAAAAACCACTCTTTTAATACACCAACTGTCATCTCTCGAGAGCCCACCAGTTTCCCCATTTTCCCGAAAATTTTACCAGCAAGCGTAAATTCATTTCGGTAAACAGAGCGAAGCAATTCTGCCCGCAGAACCGGCATGTTTTTAGGATCACCGGTACCGAGAAAAAAGTGACATTTATCCGAACAGGCGCCACAGCGTACACAACAATCCATGAAGATTTTAAGAGATCTGAATTTATCGAGACGTTCTGCAAGCCCCTTTATAATAATTTCCTGCCAGTTTTCAGGCAGTTTCCAGTCATCTTCATCTGGTGACCAGATACGGGCGTTTGGAAAATCAAGTCCACCCTGACTATCAAGATATTCAACCTTTTCCTTTTTTGCAGGGTAGGCAAAATTCCCCTCTTTGATTATAGCCGGGGTATCCATCCAGTCTTTGGTTGGTTGTGCTCCTGTTACCAAAGACGGACCCTGCACTACGCTTTTTGCTAATTGTTCTAATTTTGGAAGTGCCATTATTCTATATCCTTATATAATTTGGATCAACCTTTCCTGTTACTTCTCATCCTTCTTGGGGGGAAGCTCTTTCTCAACAGGGATGCCGGCTTCAACCATAAACTCTCTGAACTCATCCTCATACCCTGCATAAGAATGGGGTTTGATTGAGGGATCATTCCAAGGGTTGATATGACGTTTCATACGACTGTCATTTGCCATATTTCTGGTGGGACTCATAAAAACACCACCCATATGCATAAGCTTACTAAATGGGAAGTAGATAAAAAGAGCGGAAACCAGGAAGACATGAATATAAAAGATGGAACCAATCTCACCATTAATAACCGGTGAAAATGTAACCAGTCCAACCAGTAACTGTTTGATATTTACGATATCAATATCGGTACGCAGAAAATAACGCATAAGCATACCTGTTACGACGATTGCAAAGATCAAAAAGAGTGGAAAGTAGTCATTGACAAGTGAAATATATCGTACATTACGATTCACCAGACGACGGCCAAAAAGAAAAAGAACACCTGCAAGAATTGCCAGATTAGATGCATAGAGCAATGGAGCGCCAACCTGAAGCATGGCACCGGCATCAAGAAAGTCAAGAAACTGTAACCACTGTGGAACAGGATTTAAGAACAGTCGCATATGCCTGACAACAATCACCAGAAAAGAGTAGTGAAAGAGCAGAGCGGCAATCCACAACCATCTGGATGACTCATGGGTGATTTTTGGTCCCTCGTGAATTTCGGATTTGGTGTTCCGAAATAGAGACCTGAATGCAACAATTTCCAGGAACATCCTGGCGACAACTTCCGATGTCTTGGTCGGACAGTCTAGCTTATCCTGCTTGATGAAATCCAGAGATTTCCCCTGACCACAAGTGGTCGGGATGGAAAACGGTACAGGCGACTTCGCCCAGTACACAACTCTGTAAATAAAGCCACCCAGGAAGATCATGATCGCAAGATACGGAATAGCAACACCAAAAAGGTACTGCATACCCGGTATCATGGACCCCAGCCATGCGAACACAACTAGCGCTAAGACTGCCAGGAATGAGAAGGCATACTTCATTTCTTCTAACCTCGCTTCAAATTGAACTGTGTAGGTTTAAGCTTCAGCAATTTCCCCTGAACCGAAACAAAGACCTGTTAACTAGGAATGGGAACAAAATAAGAGACTCAAGTTATTTCGTGTACCTTCCTTACTCTTAATGGACTCGTAAAAAGACACGATTCGCATAAATATTCGACCAGCACCTCATCCAATTATTACAGATTCAGGCTATGGCCACTTTTTCGCACACCCCGGATATTTACCAATTCGCACAATCGTACATTATAATTTCAATATGTTACGATGTACAAAATTGCCAATTCAGGACTTTTTACGAACCCACAATTCTTGATAATCTTGTTAAATAGGAAAATTAACAGGATCACTCTTATCTTTTTCCAGCAAGTTCGAAGGACACTTGCTGTCGGTAAGAATATGAGTGCCGGTTTTGATTTCCTTAATCCTGACCTTGTACAAACGCTCACGACATTGCGAGTACAAGTCAAATGCAGCAAGGACAGCAAGGTCTACATTAAACTCAAAATCATATAGATCAGCGATACACTGCTTACGCTCGGAGTCCTTAGCTAAAATTTCACGAGTGATGTGTTTTACGGCATGAATGGGACCCACTGCCTCGGATGCGGTAAATTCCTGAATAGAACGGATACGCATGATTTGATCCAGCGGTGCAACGAACTCTTTGGGATCTGTATTTTTAGTAAGAAGTTTGAACAGCTTCCCCAGAGCCTCACGGGTATTCCCCCCCACGGGGTTGGAAAACTTATCAGGTCCCTTTTTAAAAAATGTTGATGATTTATAGCTAGATAAGGTGTAGTCGACCCATTGGTCCACTATTTTATCTTCGTAATTACGAAATGCCTCTGCAAGATCCATCGAGCCCTCAGTCTTATTTTAAGATACACAATTTGAATGAATGACCATTCATAGGGATGGAGATGTAGCATTTTTTATCATGATAATCAAGAAATTTCTAACACCGGTATTGAACGACAAGCCGGGGCTCTTTTCAGTACTCCAGAACCGTGAACCTTCACATGTCTCCAAGAATATGGAGTGACTCATTAATATAAGGATCTTCCTTAATCTCTTCTTTCCATTTATCCTTGTTTTTCTCTTTAGCAGGGGCTAAGCCACCATCTGCGCCATGGCTGGCATCCTGCTCTTCACGATACTTTAAATAATATGCTCCAATCTTATTGCGTGCGACCTTGGATTCCTGTCGCTTTGCCTGCATATCAGAAAATTTCAGCGATATGGTGGTCTTATTAGCACGCTCCGATGCTTTTGCTGCCTCGTCTGCAATAACCTGCAAACCTTCGTCACTTGCAACTCTTTTCTTCGATTTTGCACGAAGAGTCTCAAGCTTCCCTGATACAGAACCATATTTTTTATAATTAACCGGATCCACTTGGCCCCAGGGAAGCGAATAATCCAGATACTGTTCACCTGACTCCAGATGCTGAAAAAGACTTGGCAGGACAATGTCCGGTTCCACACCTTTATATTGCGTGGAACCACCATTCACCCGATAAAACTTCTGGATGGTAACCTTCAAAGCACCAAGGTCATCATATTTTTTCAGATGTAGCAGGGGAATATTATCATTCATATCAAGCAGTGTCTGAACGGTTCCCTTTCCGTGGGTATGAGCGCCGCCAACAATCACTGCCCGGCCATAATCCTGAAGAGCTGCGGCCAAAATTTCAGAGGCAGAAGCAGAAAACTGGTTCACCAGCACAAGTAAAGGACCGTCCCAGGTGACAGATTTATCATCATCACTCAATATCCGTTTACTACCATAACTGTTTTTTACCTGAACAACGGGTCCATATGTAATGAATAACCCTGTGGTGTCAACGGCATCCATCAGTGAGCCACCGCCGTTATTCCGAAGATCAAGGATGAGTCCTGATATTCCCTGTTTCTTCAAGCCTTCAATGGCAAGCCTTGTATCATCGGTGGAATTCCTGGCAGTTGAGCCATTTCTGGTTTTCTCAAAATCACGATAAAAACTGGGAATCATCACATACCCAATTTTCGCCCCCTTTTTCCCATCCATAAGTGCAGATTTCACAAAAGTCTCTTCGATCTGCACCACGTCACGCTGAATAGCAATCACTTCCTTAACACCATCCGGCCTTTTAACAGTCAAACGAACCACAGATCCTTTGGGACCACGAATAAGCCGCACAGCATCACGCAGACGCATATCCGTTATTTCCACAGGTTCTTTTTCCCCCTGGGCCACTTCAAGAATAATGTCCTCGGCCTGCAGACGTCCCTGACGAGCAGATGCAGAACCGGGAACAATACTTACAACTTTAATATAGCCATCCTCTTCACGAAGCATTGCGCCAATCCCTTCCAGGCTGCCCCGCATATGAATATCAAAGTCTTCTTTATTTGCAGGAGGCATATAGTTAGTATGGGGATCGAAAGCTCTTGTTACCGCATTAAAGAAACGATCATAATGATCCTGCAGAGTCTCCTGATGCAGGCGATTGAAAAAATTCCTGTTCCGTTTTGCAACTTTTTCTTCAGCTTCCTTCCACAACTCTTTATCACTTTTATGCTTTTCTTTTTCCTTTCCTTCTTTCTCCTTTTCCCGTTCCTCCACTAAATCGAGATAACGGGAAATTATCTGACCTTTCAGGATCCTCCGCCAACGTTCGGACAGATCCGTAAGGCTTGTCGCATATTTTAATTTATCAGGATCTGTTTCAAGGATTTCATCACGATGATAATCAAAACCATGGGCCAACAGGTCTTGGGTGATTTTCTCCACTTCCCCAATTCGGAGATTCAACAGCCTAGCCCCCACCTCCGGCAAGACAATGGTACTGTGCAAAAGGTTTGAATCTATGGCGGGCGCTAGAACAGACAGTTTATCCACGTCCGATTGCAACAGGAAACGCTTCTGGTAGTCAAGCTGTTTCAGATAGAGATCAAAGGCAGCAAAGGCTAAATCATCATTCATAACCTTGTCACTGAAATGCATCACCGGCAATTGCTTGCTGAGCAAATACCCGATCAGATTATTCCGTGAAACATCAACTTCCGTAGAGTGATTGAATTCTGCAGAAGAAAGGGCAGGTAGTAGAAAGCTGATCGCCAGAATGGTAAGCAGACACGTGCGAAAAGTATTTTTCATTTTTATCTCAATTAGCTAAGAGGAGAAGTCCATTGCGTTTTAACACTGCAATGGTATTTTATATCACATAAATCTTCAAAAAATACCAGAATATCGCAGGAAATACCAATAGAAACAGTGAACCCATGGAAAAATTAAGAACAGAGCTTCGTACATTTGCTTCAGTTAGAGAATGGCAAACCTTCCATACTCCCAAAAACCTCGCAATGGCCCTAAGTGTTGAAACAGCCGAGCTCACCGAAATATTCCAATGGATGGAAGGGGAAGAAAGCCGTGAAGTTGATGACAGCACTCTGCAACATATCGCAGAAGAGGTGGGCGATGTGATGATTTATCTGACCATGCTAGCGGATAAATTTAACCTTGATCCACTGCAGTGCGCCAAAGAAAAAATAAAAATAAACGAAAAAAAATATCCGCCTCCTGAAGATAGCTGTTAAAAACAACCAGACAGCTTACAAAATAGTTTACGGATCAATGCATCCAAGAGATATCTCCCGTAAGGTTTTCTCAAGTAATCCTGCCAACTCCATACGAGTCCCCTGCTGTGAATCTGAATGTCTTTTGCTCTGTATGGATCGAAAAAAGCCATCGCAAACGGCACGATCCCGCCGACTCCAATTTGTGGTGTAGCCAAGTCTTGCAGGGAATGTTTCATCGTTTTTACTTGATCGCAGGCTTCCATAATCTCTACGTCCATGGGCCCAGTTAATAATATGACTGTAAAAAAGAAGCTGTCGATCAAGCAGTACAAACAAAAGCTGAATATTCTTTACCGGCCCCACCTGCAACTGCTGTGAATCCAGCCGCATCCCGAGAAGACGTGTTCCTGATAGAATTTTCCGCCCTTTAAGAGCAGTTCCTGCAGCACCCAGTATTCCACCAATTGTTGAGAATATACCAAATGAAATCCCTGCTGCGGCCACATCTGCTCCGGCGCCCAGTGCTGCACCGCTCAAGGCTCCTGCCATAACAATCTGAGAAGAGTTGAGTCCCAGAAACTCCCATGTTTTTTCAGAAAAAAGATCTTCCTGTAAAATTGATTGAGGCGGAAGATCCAGATTAAAAATATTATGCTTGTAGAGTGCCCGCATCCGCTTTTGACATTTTCTTTCCAGTTTTCTCAAAAATTGTTCATACTGTTCATGCAGTTTTTTCTTCTGCTCAGCCTCATCGCTCGCACTGTTCAATGCAACAGAGTGACTGTATGCAAGCCCTTCTTCCAGTAAGCCAAGGAGCAGTTCCGCCACCTGCTGATTACGTTCCTGCCAATCCCTGCGAAAAGCAGTAACCACCGTATCAAGTATGGGCTGGATCTCCTGATCAATTCCCTTTAAACTCTCCAGAAGTTCAATACGTTCTTTATACGTTGCCTGGCAGGAATTAAAAAGCCGGATGGAATTAAAATGTTTTCTGAATTCCGCCTGCCATTTCCCAAGCCAATCCGTCTCTTCATCCTTACAATTGATTATGGCCATACGCGGACAACCGGTGAGACGTAGAATTTCCATCTCCGCCTTATCCATATTGCGAAAAGGTCTAGATCCATCCACAACAAAGATAATTCCGGCTCCCCGTAAAAGGGGTTGAAACAATTTGCAATCATCCTGAAAGTCGGGCTTATCCCGGTGGGCTTCAATAAAATCAGGGATCAACGTTTCGTCGCTTCCCTTATAGTTCTGCATCCATTGCAAAGTTCTACGGGGATTTTGAAAACCGGGTGTATCGGTAAATCTGATGATTTCTTTCCCATCGATGTACACCGGAAAAATTTGACACTCTTGCGTTTCCCCTGGCACTGGACTGATACACACAGAATCATCTTCAGCTAAAGTGGACAAAACCGAAGACTTGCCTTCGTTTGGATGACCAACCACAGCAAATTCCGGGATCATTCTCTCTTCCATTATTCAGCCACCAGAGGACTTAATTGGAGACAGGGGTCAACCAGAGTGGCAATTTTTTGTTGCCATATCTGCAGATCAGTATCTGTTACCCGGGTAAAAAGTGTATCCGGATCCGGCTTCCCAACAAGTGCCACAATAATATGTGTCCCCTCATCACAATACCCACGTAATTCTCGCAAAAAACGCAACACCTCCTGGATGGGCGGCTGCCAAGCCTCCTGTAAAATAAGCAGGGCTGAACAATTTGCATCAACACCTTGTTTAATCTGCTTAAAAAGCATTGTGCTATCACTGCATTCTTCATTAATTCGCAGGATTCTGCCAACTGTATATCCAAATGTCTGCTGACAAAAACGTTCGAGTCGCGCTGAATCAACATCCTCAAAAAGTTCATCTGGAATGAGAGCCAGCAGCTCTCCGTTTATTATTTTCTTTGCTGCTAAGCGTTTTTTTCCCTCCTCTGCCTGAAAGGTATCTTCTTGATAAACAGGAACAGTTAATGGGGTGGGCCCCACGCTCTTCTCTGGCCTGGTCTCAAGCCGGGGGGAGAGCAAACGATGCAGAAGCTGATTATGATCCGGTCGATGAAATGAAATTCCGGCAAACGATTTTTTACGCCCGAATGTACCGGCCGCAAAAAGAATTAGCCTGGGAAGAAGACAATAACAGCAGATTGAAAGAGCGAGAAAAGGCCACCAGGAAACAAGATCACTGCTCGCCAGATGATAGAATCCATCTTTCAGTATCATCCTGCTTCCTTCAATCTGGGACAAATCAGGATATGTTGCAGAGCCGGGTAGCCAAGACCACGGAACAGCAACCCATTGGACAAGACGCGCCACAAATTCAGAGGAAAGCTGAATGGTTGACTGCCAACCAAAGGCTAGATCTGAACCGGCCACTTTAACTAAAAGGACGCCCAGCACTCCACAATTGAAGGCAATTCCAAAAAGTTGAAACAAAAGAAACAGAGGCCAGGAAAACAGTGCCCCATAGCCTTTTCCGCGCATTCGCACCGTGGCAAGAGCTGCTGCGAATTGTAAACGCCTGCGGCTTTCCATGCCATCCAGCCCATACTTTCGTATCTTAAAAAGAAAACCATTCAATCCTTTGTGTACCAGAGAAAGCACAAGAGAGGAACGAAGGTCCAAACCTCGCACTCTGCGATAGGCAAAGACAAGTAGCAGAGATAACAGAACACAAACCTGAAGGCCGACAAAGACAAGAAAAAAAAGAGACACATTCACCGGCTGCACACCTGTATAACTTAAAAATGACCAGGCGAGGCCGGCACCAGAGGCCATGGCCAGAAAAGAGAACAACGACCAGAAAAGACCATACAATTCATACCACATCCGCCCCGGCAGCAACGCATGGCCATCGTATTTCTGATTTTCAAGGCTTCTCCGTTCCTGCAGCCAGCGATAAATCAACCACTCACGATCTGGTTCTGTTCCTTCGTCAATATCCGGTTCAATGGCGTCAAGATAGAGCTTACGGTCACGGTCATGGAGAGCAGCCGCACCCTGTTCTTCTTCCAGTTGTTTATCTTGAATGAAAAAAAGTTCCAGGTCAAGAAAGTCGGGGATACGCCATAAAGATTTCATAAAGTGTCATAACGAGTAACGATGTAACTTGAATTCAATATTTGTCAATTGATTGGCTGGTTGATTGGTTGATTGGTTGATTGGTTGATTGGTTGATAATAGCAGTTTTCAGCTTCCATGCAAAGAAGGATTATACTTATGCCTGTTCACATTTTCATCGCCAATATGGAAAGGAATGGGTAGGTTAACGATTCCAACCCTTTTTATTAATTGAGACAAAATGATACACTCGACAAGCAACTGGCGGGCAAACCTGCTCCTTCTTATAACAGCCATCATCTGGGGTTTTTCTTTTGTTGCACAGCGCCAGGGAATGGAGCATCTCTCACCATTCACCTTTAACTCCGCGCGTTTTGCAGTTGGGGCGTTATCCCTGATACCAATCATATTTCTTACTCAACGTAAACAAAAAACAGCTCACCTGCAGCCACTATTCAACAAAGCAACAATCGCAAGTGGCCTTTGCCTTGGTGTGCCTCTTTTTCTAGGTGCCTCTTTACAACAGATCGGAATAGTGGAAACAACCGCCGGAAAAGCTGGTTTTATCACCGGGCTCTATGTCATTATCGTCCCCTTACTTGGTCTTTTATGGCATCAGAAAACAAGACGAGGCACCTGGATTGGAGCAGTTCTTGCTGTTATCGGGATGTATTTCTTAAGTGTTACAGACGGTTTTTCAATCTCAAAAGGAGACCTGCTGGTACTTATCAGTGCTCTGTTCTGGGCCATCCATGTACAACTAATCGCCTTTCTTATCCAAAAACTTGACGCTCTGCATCTCTCTTTATATCAATTTTTCTTCTGCTCACTTTTCAGCTTGCTTGCCGCCGTTCAATGGGAGACCATTTCCATAAGCGGGTTTCGGGGAGCAGCGCTCCCCATACTTTATACCGGAATATTCTCTGTGGGGATTGCCTACACCTTACAAATTGTGGCCCAACAGAAAACGCACCCTGCACATGCCGCCATCATTCTCAGTCTGGAGTCTGTATTTGCTGTACTGGGCGGTTATTATTTTCTTAATGAACATATCTCAATGAGAGGGCTGTTCGGCTGCAGTCTAATGCTTGCAGGAATGCTTCTGTCACAACTGCTCACCAGTAAAAACACAGACTACATCAGAAGAGGTTTGCAATGCTGCAAAAAAATATTGAGTTAACGGTTCTCTGTGAAAACAGTGTCGCAGGCCCATTTGGCCTTATTGGTGAGCATGGCTGGGCGGTGGGAATCACAACATCAAACACACGTATTCTCTTTGACACAGGCCAGGGATTCGGAATACTGCAAAATAGTGACGTTCTGGGCTTTGATCTCAGCAAAATCAATGCGATTGTCCTCAGCCATGGCCATTATGATCACTGTTCAGGACTTCCTCTCGTTCTCCCTCTTAGCGGAAAAACAGATGTCTATATTCATGAGCAGGGATTTGGCAGGCGTTGCCATAGATATAAAGGTACGGTTAGAGATATAGGTATTCGTGACCAACAAAGCCACCTCGAATCTCTCGGAGCACAGTTTATTTTCAATAAAGACTTCACAAAAATTACTGAAGGAATCTATTTGAGCGGTGAAATCCCCCGGATCAATCCTTTTGAAAAATCAGATCCCAGACTGGTACGGGAAGACGCATCAAAGGAACTCTCTCCAGATCCTCTCATAGATGACCAGACGCTTATAATTGACAGCGACGAGGGACTAATTCTTCTCCTTGGTTGTGCCCATGCAGGACTTATCAATATCTTACAATATATTCAGCAGAAACTGCCCGGACGACCAATTCACACTATTATTGGAGGCACCCATCTCGGTTTTGCCGGCGATGAGCAATTTGCAGCTACGGTGGATGCCCTACATTCCTTTGATATCAAATGTCTTGCTGCAAGCCACTGTACCGGGCTTGAACGGGGAGCAGATCTGGCAAAAACCTTTGGCAGCACATTTCGTTTTGCGCCGGTGGGCACTAAACTCAATATCTCATAAGTATGCAAGAGAGCCAACTTACTGTTCAAAAAGCCTTCTGCAGTACCTGTAACTGCGACCACACTCTATCCCGTGACCCTGCACTGGGCGCAGCAAGGGATCTTATTGCCCGTATGGATCATGAGCTTGCAACAGACTATCTTTATGGAGAGGCACGAGGAAAAATGTTTGGCGTCCTTGTTTGTCGTACCCTTAAAGGGAAAACAAAAATATTAAAAGCCTTTTCAGGACAGTACAATGGACAATGGGAAATGGAAGGCTGGGTGCCTCCCCTCTTTGATGTGCAAGAATTCAAGAGTCTCAATGATCCCGTGGAAAAAGAAATCAAAGCCCTTGGCAAAGAGGCTGCTGAGATATCTTCCGGAAAATCCTGTCGAGAGACAATTCTTTCACAACGAAAACAACTCTCCCGACAGCTAATGAAAGATATCCATGCACTGTATCGCCTCAATAATTTCAAGGGAGAACAGAGCTCTCTTTTTGATTTTTTCCCTCAGGACCGGGGGATTCCCACAGGAGCCGGAGACTGTTGTGCTCCAAAGCTGCTCAACCATGCAGCCATTCACAATTTGCAGCCTTTAGGACTTGTCGAATTCTACCGGGGTAAAACAAACAAGTCTGCCAGCAAACATGAGGGACAATTCTATCTGGCCTGTGAAAACAAATGCGGCCCAATCCTTGGTTTTCTTCTCTGCGGATCGACTGACTGATCAAACTACAATAATTTTCAACTGCAAAAATCGATATAACCACCTTGCTGCATGAACATCTCCCTCAAACTATCTTTATTGATTCCCTGAAAACAGACGCCTTTCCTGATTACTGCAACCCCCCATTTCTATTACGAGAAAGGGTTAAGAGCTGCGACAGAGTCCGGAAAAAATGGTCCGCAACATCTGTTCATCAATTCGTGCCATGAGCTGTTCTTCATACTCGTCCCTGTCCTCTTCCACCCGGCCGGTTACGACTGGGACGGCTTGCTCATCATCAGGACGCTTCAATGCAAGAGGCACCGATTCCATATCATCCTTGTATTCCCGATTATTTTCTATCCAGCGCTGACAATCGTCATGGTTGCCGATGTAACAGAAGATAAGACGGCTGTCCCGTTTCAAAGAAATGAGCCGAAAGCCGCAGGCCAGATCATATTTTCGGCATTGTGTCAGCCGCAATTCACCATGGCGGGTGCGTTTATTCTCTGCTGCGACATCAATGGGATCACCCTGAAGCCGGGAGATGATCTTCCTGGCCCGACGGGCGGCGTTCCGCTCGTTCTTACCGACCTTTTCCATGGCCTGCAGCTGCTTCCTGAAACGACGGGTTTGATGGATCTCCAGGAATACGTCTTTCATGGATTATCCGATTCTCTGTTATCCGGGTCGTGAAGCTGCCCGGTTAACCTTTGAAGTCGACAAGCTCGACCCACCGCCATAGCCATAACCATAACCGCATGGTTTACATCAGAACCATGCACAATTTGTGAATATGCGTTCATAGAAATGTATATATTCGGGTTAGCCTCAGAAACAGCCCAAAGCACTGAATTATCAATGTTTGCCCCCCCCATTCTCGTTCATATCGGAGTCTTCGCTTCCATGAGAAGGCTTGTCAACCAATAGTTCGACGTGGAAGTTGCAACCTTACCTTCGATCTCTTTTGTGTCATTGGCTTATGACGGATCCAGCGAAGCAACGCAGTCTTCCGGACGGGACGTTATCTTTAGGGTCTTACAAATAAGTTGTTCTCTTCAGTGAAACCAAGAGAGTTAATCAAGCATCCACTATTCTTATTACTTCAAACGGAAATAACAATTTCCGTTTTGAAAATATCATCTATCGGTTCAACAGCAAGATACTATACTCTTGCTCGTAGGTGAACCAGCCTTCTCACTATACCTTACCTGGCCTGCGTAGCGTATGCAGTTATACGTGAGCAGATCAATACGAACAATAATGGCACAATATTTTCGATACTGCAAACAGGTAATTTCTATACTGGCATTCCTGTCAATAGGTAGTTTTTTACGGTGCAACACAATAAAATAACAAATAGAAAACACCTGTCACGCCACCTCCTGGTATGTTCCATATACACAGAACCGATTCATCCAGCCTGTTCCACAGAGAAGATCTATTTCCTTTACTGAATGACATAGGATATAAGGGTACAGATGATAAACTTGTCAGCGATATATAAACTCATGGAAATTTCGATTTATTGTGAAAATACTTCATCTCCTTAGTCAACGCCCAGAATGTACCGGCAGTGGTGTATATCTGCAGAATGTCATTGCGCAGGCAAAACGTGCAGGTCACCAAAACATGTTGCTGGCCGGAATTCCCGTGGGTACGCGTCCCTTCCTGCCATGTATGAAAGGACACGTCTCCAGCTTTCTCACTTTTTCCGGTGGAGATCTACCCTTTCCGGTTTCTGGGATGAGTGATGTTATGCCCTATAAAAGCAGTCGTTTTATCGACCTGACAGAAGAGGAAATTGAGACATACCAAGAGGCCTTTTCCGCAAAAATAAAAGACGCGGTCTTTTCCTTTCAGCCTGACATCATCCACAGCCACCATCTCTGGTTGATGACCAGTACTGCACGGCTGCTGTTCCCGGATATCCCCATGGTTGCGACCTGCCATTCCACGGATTTGCGCCAGTATCTCAACTGCCCGCACCTCCGCGGGAAAGTAACCGGTGCCTGCCGAAAAATAGATCGGATCATGGCCCTTGGGAGAGATCAGGCAGAACAGATCAGAACCTTATATGGAATTGCTGCCCAGAATATCCATATCGTCGGGGGTGGGTTCAACGATACAGTGTTTGTGGAGGCAGACAAACCAACGATACCACCTTGCGAGATAGTCTACGCAGGTAAACTATCCTGCGCCAAAGGGGTCCCCTGGCTGTTGCGAACCATGAAGAGGCTGTCCAGGCTCCCTCTGCGTCTTCATCTTCTGGGCAGTGGGAGTGGTGAAGAAGAAAAACTTTGCAAAACACTGGCGGCGGAACTGGGTAGCCGGGTGATTCTGCACGGCAGGGTATCTCAGCAGGAGTTGGCTCGAATTATGGGCAACAGTCATCTGTTTGTACTGCCCTCTTTTTATGAAGGCTTGCCCCTTGTCCTTTTAGAGGCCCTTGCCTGTGGATGCCGGATCATCAGCACTGATTTGCCAGGGTGTCGGGAAATTTTTGGCCGTTCAGAAAACGACATGCTAAAGCTGCTTCCCCTTCCCTCCCTGGAGAAAGTGGATAAGCCCTTTGAGCGGGATTGGCCACGGTTGGAGACCATGCTCGCAGGGGCAATTACCGAGCAGGTAAAACACGTTATGGATGGATCCCGTCCTGCCCCCGGGGTGATCACAGCGCTCACTGCTCCTTATACCTGGGAAAATGTGTTTTCCAGGATCGAGGCAGTCTATAATGCGGTACTGCTAAACACTTACAAATCGAGATTTACAGTAAAGATGCCTGACTAATGAACGAGCAGCAGAAGCAGGTACTGGAACAAAACAGCGTTCATGCCTCATGAAAGGACAGGGCTATGGCAGCGATATCATCATGTTTTTTAAAGCGGGGATAATTGAGGCAACGGGGATCGCCTTTCTGAATCCCCCTGATCAGACGATGGATCAGGGGCAGTCCGCCCTGGTGGTAGAGGTGGACAAATGTTTCCATATCTGCAGGCTGATCCGGATCGGCTTGTGGCAAAAACAGGCCATCGGTGAAAACAATGATATCAGTGACGCCCGCAAGGGAAATTCTTCCATGTTGAAAGAAATCGAGAGCCTTCGGCTCTCCATTCATAACTCCGTAGTGAATGTTCATCCCCTCACGCACCTTGAGGATCTGGTCAGCAAGGTTTTCCTGGATTGTGCCAGTGGAGATCGGCCCTATCTCTTTCCAGAGAGACAGGGTGTCCCGGTCATGGTTAATCGGCTCGGTAAGTAAACTATGAGAACCGTTTTCATAGAGGGCCAGAGCCAGACTGTCACCAACCTGGAACCACTCCAGCTCATCTCCATCGATTCGTACAATCGCAGCACTGGTTGACCAGACATTCTGACGGTATTTGATGTCGACCCCACTGCTTTCCATCAACTGGCGAATATTCCGGTTAGCGAGACAGCCAAGACGACTGAGGGTGTCTCCGTTGCAAGAAAATGTTTTTGCTGCGATTTCGGCAGCCAGCTTTCCCCCGGTCTTGCCCTGAACAGGTACACTTTTCCCCAAGCTTGTTGCCCCGTCAAACACACCATAGAGGTTGCCGTCCTGGAGCAGAATGTCCTCGTTTGTTCTTCCGCTGCCCTGTTCGAGCAGAGTCTGTACAGCACTGATTGTTGGCTGCCGATGGTGTCTACAAGTACTGCCAACAGCAGAAAAAGACATATTCATCACTTATGTGGTTGCCTTGACGGTTCTTTTCAAGTTCAGTTCATGTTGCGAGAATGTAATAACGATGGCCACTGTTGAACAGGCCGCCCTTTTTTATCAGGACGGCCTGTGCACGTATCAATCACCCCTATAATTCGCGGTAGGTGAAGGTGTACTTGAAAATGACCGGATCAAGCCAGTCGAGCGTCTTTTTGCCGATCTGAGCGTAAGGATACATCATGTAATTCAGTGGCGCACCAGACTGCGGCGGATTCAGCACCAGGTCACGACCGACGCTGAGCTTGACCCGATGAGGTTCAGCTCCTCCCCAATAGTATTCACGGTATTCCCTGGTCTTGGCGTCACCCAGTTGCAGTTTCTGCTTGAGCATCATCTTGCGGACATCGCTGGGATCAACGACAACCCAGCCGTAGCCAGGCAAGTAAAATTCTGCCCAGCAATGCTGAGACTTGGTGATGTCCTTCACCGGCTTCTTGCCCTGCCGGATACCGAAAACCTCCCGAGCCGGAACACCGGCGGCGCGAGACAGAGCCACAAAAACCGAGTGGATGTCAGCGCATTTACCTCCACGGGTTTCCAGGAGCAAGCAGACATCCCCAGGCCCGCAACCGCGGGTCGCGGGTTCCCTGAACATATTTTCGCAAATCCAGTCATAGATGGCCTTGGCCTTACCTCTGACCGTGTTTTTACCGGCCGTGATACTGTCGGCTAGCTCCTTTACCGACCCGTCCAAGGGAGCGTTGGCAGTAGGAGCCAGGTAAGTAGCGTAATCCGCAGGATCCCATTCCGTCTCCTGCGCAGGTAGATCCTTATCCAGCCTCTCTTCACGAACCACCTTGAAAGAATAGGTCAGCTTGCGGCTCTTAGCACCCTCGTCCCAGCGGGCATAGAGCATAGGATTGCTGTACTTCCGATCAGTGTACACGGCGGACTCGGCAAAATCACCGGTGATTTTTATATCGCTTATGAGCTGGTAACGGTCTGAAACCGGATAAGGAATCCAGAGTTGGGCCTCCTTGTCCATCGGGTGGGCGGAAAGGTCAAACTCTTGGGTGATCAAGCCGCTTCTGCTATCGACAGCTTGCGCCACCATGGCCCAGGCCATCATTGATAATGCTAAAGATACTACAATAAACTTCCTCATGTTTTTCTCCACTGAATTTGCATGTGCATTCTCCCTGATGAATTGTTTCTGGAAATTTCCATAACAGGTATCAGACTCTGGATGATTATTGTTTGACCAGCATATCTTTGTATGGCCATTTTGCTATTCCACCTTTCAGAATAGTGAGCTTTTCATCGGGAATCCCCTGGCTTTTCAGAAAAGAGTAACCGTTCTTCGCTCCTCCACCACCCCTTGGGCAGATTATGACAATATCATGTCCGGTCTTGTTATACGCTTCAACAACTGTGAGGAGTCGTTCTTTTTGAGCATCAGTTTTTACAGGAAAGGCGTTTGTTTCTATAGAGCCTGAAAAATGGTGCGCTGCAAACTCATCTTTAAGCTGTACATCGACAACAATCATCGCTTTGTCTGTTTCGATCCATTCTTTGAACTGATCGGCTGCCAAATAATTGTAGGACTGAAAAATGGCTGCCACATTAAGCAGGAGGACGAGAGCCAGGGGGATGATACTAAATCTTTTCATGATAACTCCTTTTTGTCGGTAATTTGATTGAAAGTTGAAGCAAATTTATATATTGTCCTACCTGATAAGGCAAGTAGGAAATTCCTATACAAACGGGCCCGAGCATTGGAATCACTAACACGAAAACTATTGAAGGAGATCAAGCCATGGAAATGAGAAAACTGGATGCTTTTTGCAGGGTGGTGGAATTAAAAAGTTTTACCCGCGCAGCTGAGGCGATGCTCTTATCCCAACCAACAATAAGTGAGCATATCCGTTATCTTGAAGAAGAGCTTGAACAGAAGCTTGTGGATCGGCTAGGACGAACAGTCGAGGCAACTCCTGCGGGCCAGGTTTTATATGGCTATGCCCGGAAAATCCTGCAGACCAGACGTGAGGCTTTACAGGCAATACAGCAATACAGCGGTAAACTGGTTGGCCGAATTGTGCTTGGCTGCGGGACAATTCCGGGAACGTACATTCTTCCCGGATTGATTGGTGGGTTTCGTAAGCAACACCCCTCCATAAAGGCTGCATTATCCATTAACAGCTCCAGAATTATCTCTAAAAAGGTTTTGGAAGGAGAGCTTGAATTTGGTGTTGTGGGTGCCAGATGGAATGATAATGGTTTAAGCTGGAGTGAAATATTCTCAGACGAGTTGACTCTTGCTGTTCACCCTGCACATCCATGGGCATCGAAGGAAAATGTCTCCTTGCAGGATGTGATTCAGGAACCATTTATTTTGCGGGAACGGGCATCGGGAACCCGGAAGGTTTTTTCCAGAATTCTGGAAAAACATGGTTTGAAAGAGAGCAGCCTTCAGGAAGTTGCTGAAATAGGATCCACTGCCGCAATCAAAGAGGCAGTCAAGGCCGGGCTTGGGGTGTCCGTGCTTTCAAGGCGAGCGGTGAGAGATGAGGTCGATTGCGGACGCCTGGTGACTGTTAAAATTCATGGAAATAGAATGTACCGTCCTTTTTATTTGATTCAGCGAAAAAACAGAGCACTCTCTCCGGTTGTTTCGGTTTTTCTTGAATATTTGAAGCTCCATGAGGATCAGGTGGCGAACGCTTCTCAATAATACCGGCGTACAATTTTCACAGCTCTTCCGGGCAAAAATATCTTTTAAAATAACAGATTGTGCCCTTTCTCTCCATTCTCTTTGTGTTCTTCCTTATCATCAAGTATATTACAGCATTGTCAGTATGCGATGGACGATGGATTCATCACCCAAACGTGTCAACTCTACAACAAGGAGGTATTTATGTCCGAAGAAGCAGCTGTGGGATGCGCCAGACCCACTGGAGGGCCGGTTGGTAAAGAACCGGACAGCAAATCCGAGTCAACGAGTGAACAACAAATAATTAAGGAGAAACAGTCCATGATACAAGTCGGTAAAAAGGCCCCTGATTTTTCGGCGCCGGGTTTCCATAAGGGAACTTTTATCAACACCAAACTTTCAGATTATCTGGGAAAATGGGTCTTGCTCTGCTTTTATCCGGGTGACTTCACCTTTGTTTGAGCAACTGAAATTTCAGCGGTCGCTGAAAAATATCCCGAATTCCAAAAACTCGGTGTAGAAATTCTTTCCATGTCCATTGATTCCATGTTTACCCACAAAATGTGGGATGAAGATGAATTGAGCAAAATGGTGGATGGTGGCGTACCATTCCCCATGCTCTCCGATGCAGGTGGTAAAGTTGGTTCTATCTATGGTATTTATGATGAAGACGCCGGAGTAGAAAACCGAGGCAGATTTATCATTGACCCTGACGGGATTATCCAGGGCTACGAAGTCCTCACTCCACCGGTTGGGCGCAACATAAACGAAACAATCCGCCAGGTACAGGCATTCCAATTGGTACGTGAAACCAAAGGCGCTGAAGCCACACCCTCCGGATGGCGTCCAGGCAAAGCAACCCTTAAACCGAGCATTGATATGGTTGGTAAGGTTTGGAAAGAATGGAAGACTGAACAGGCCTTTGATTGACCTCACTCATCTGAACAACCAGGAGCTTGTCCGAGAATAGGTATTTCGTTCAAAATCGAAGAATTTTCTAAAAATAAGCACAGCCATATGTGTGATATTGCGAGCATTATTTTTTGACAATTCTGAAGAGTTTGGGCGGAAGGGCATTCTCGAACAGGCTCCTGGCATATTCATTCAACAACAGGAGATATGTCATGCAGAAATGGGAATGCCCATGCGGATATATTTATGACCCTGCAGAGGGCGACTATGAAAATGGGGTAGATCCCGATACCGCCTGGGAAGATGTTCCAGCAGACTGGGTTTGCCCTAAATGCGGTGCGGAAAAAGAAGATTTCTGGAAAGTTGACTAATTTCCTGTAACGTAAATCCGGGGCCGGAGCCATTACCTCCGCCCCCGGATTCCCCTCCCTCAAGCCAGCCAGGTCTACATACAATCTTTTCGAGTTCAGCAAAAAAAATGCTCCTTATCTTCCCGCCACTTGCCAAGGCCTGTGAACCTCCTGCCGGCATCACCCGTATCGCCGGGTTTCTACGTAAAAACAATCACAGCTGTTCTCTATGGGATGCAAACCTTGAAGGACAGCTGTATTTACTTGGGGCTAAACAGTCCCCATCTGACACTTGGAGCAAAAGAGCCTGGAAGAATATTCAGGCAAACCTGGATGCTCTTCGAAGCCCTGCCCTCTACAAAAACAGCGACCGCTATGAACGTGCCGTACGGGATGTGAATCGGGTATTGGCTCAGAGCTGCAAAGGGACAGAAAACACTATCAGCCTTGCCGATTATCAGGATGCAAAACTCTCTCCGCACCAGAGTAAAGATTTACTTCTTGCTGCAAAAAAGTATCAACTCAACATCTTCTTTCCTTTTTTTCAAACACGTTTGCCAGTCCTGCTAAACAATTACAATGAAGAATGGATCGGGATTTCCTTAAACTATCTCAGCCAGGCACTTCCTGCCTTTGCTTGCGCAGGTTACTTAAAAAAAGAATATCCACTGCTTAAAATTGTTATTGGTGGAGGGCTAGTCACATCCTGGCTTCGCAGCCCCGGCTGGATAAATCCTTTTACGACACTCTTTGATGAAATGATTGCCGGAGAGGGCGAACTCCCACTTTTAGAAATCCTCACAAAAAAGAAAACCATACAAAAAAAACCTGAATATCATTTTCCTGATTATACAGACCTTCCTCTTGACAAATACATGGCCCCCGGCCTGGTCCTGCCCTATAGTGCATCCACCGGCTGCTACTGGAATCGCTGTTCTTTTTGTCCCGAAAAGGCGGAGGGAAGTTCCTACCGTAAACGTTCTTCAGATCAATGCATGAACGATCTGAAAAACCTGGTGGGTCAATTCAAACCAACCCTTATTCATATGCTTGATAATGCGATAGCACCATCGTTGATGCGCCGTTTGATACAAGCACCATTGGGAGTAAACTGGTACGGATTTGCCCGGATCACACATGAGCTCAGTGATCCTGCATTTTGTGAAGAGCTAAAAAACTCCGGCTGTGTCATGTTAAAACTTGGCATTGAATCAGGTTCCCAGGAGGTACTTGATGCCATGGACAAGGGAATCGATTTGCAATTAGTTGAAAAATCTCTCACAGCACTTTATCAGGCCGGAATTGCAACTTACGTCTATCTGCTCTTTGGCACTCCAGCGGAATCCATTACCGAGGCGAGACAAACCCTGCAGTTTACCGTTCGTAATGCAAAAGCCATCACCTTTCTTAACCTTGCTGTCTTTAATCTTCCTCGAAACAGCACCGAAACAGACTCACTGAAACTCAAGACTTTTTCAAGTGGTGATCTCGGCTTGTATTTTGATTTCCACCATCCGAGGAATTGGGATAGAAAAACCGTTCGACATTTTTTGGCAACTGAATTTAAAACAGATCCGGCAATTCGTCCAATTCTGCAGCGAGATCCACCTTTTTTCACATCCAACCATGCACCACTATTACTAAACAACAAGGAATATACACAATGAGAAAACAAACAGTGGTGGTGATTGGTGGAGGTGCAGCTGGTCTTATGGCCGCAGGTCAGGCAGCACTGGCTGGATCACGTGTCATTATTCTGGAGAAAATGAGACGTCCAGGCCGAAAGATCTGCATCAGCGGGAAAGGTCGCTGCAATCTGACGAACAGTGCTCCCGCAGAAGAATTCATTGAACATTTCGGGAAGAATGGCCGGTTTTTACGACAGGTCTTTTCCCGCTTTTTCGCTCCCGATCTGGTGGAATTTTTTGAACGAAACGGACTGGATGTCAGCCTGGAACGTGGTGGCAGATATTTCCCTGCCAGTGGCAAGGCACCTGATATTGTAAAGGTATTTCTTGAATGGCTTGCAAAATTAGATGTTGAGATTCAAACGAACAACCCGGTTCAAGAGCTGTCTGTCGAAAACAAAACAATCACAGGAGTGATCACAAAACGTGGCAATATCACCTGCGATGCAGTTATCATAGCGACCGGCGGAGCATCCTACCCAGCCACAGGCTCAACAGGCGATGGCTACAAGCTGGTGGAAGCATTGGGACATACCATTGTTCCCATTCGTCCGGCACTGGTTCCTCTGGAAATACAAGGCGGTATCCATCCGGCGCTTGCAGGGCTTGAACTTCGCAATATTGAAGCTCAACTCTTTATTAATGGAAAAAAGAAAAGACAACTCTTTGGTGAGTTACATTTTAAAAAATTTGGAGTAAGCGGCCCCACCATCCTCACACTCAGTGGAGATGCGGTGGATGGCCTGCGAGCAGGAATGAAAGTGGAACTGCTTATTGACTTAAAAGCAGCACTAAACCGGCAAAAACTGGATGCACGTTTAATCCGTGATTTTGCAAAGCGTAACAAGGAGCCATTTGCAGATGTTTTACGCGGTTTGCTACCGGCACAAATGGTACCAGTTTGTTTGGAACAGACAAAAATCCCTGCAGGTAAATTCGCCGGAGAAATTTCCAAAAAAGAACGGAGAACACTTCTGAACTGGCTAAAAGGGCTTCGGCTCGAAGTACAAAGCCATCGCTTATTCAAAGAGGCTATCGTTACCGCAGGAGGTGTGAATCTAAAAGAGGTGAACCCAAGGACAATGGAATCAAAAATTATTTCTGGGCTTTACCTAGTGGGAGAACTCCTTGATCTAAATGGGAATACAGGAGGATACAACCTTCAAGCTGCGTTTTCCACCGGCTGGCTGGCTGGCTGTTCTGTTGGGGAAAAAGACCAACATCCCCTTTAATAGCTCTGATAAGAAGTACTTCAGAGCTATCAAAGGGGACAAATCGCTTCTAAAGCGGTTGGATAATTGTTAGAGAATTACAACCAGTTCCAAGTCAAAGGTAAGATCTTTTCCGGCAAGGGGGGGATTTGCATCCAGAACTATAAACTCATCATCGATATCTATCACCTCCACCATCATTAACTCACCAGAGGCACCACCAACCTCAAGCTTATCTCCAATCTCAGGTGTCAAGTCAGGTGGTATCTGACTTTTGGGCATCTGCATAACCATTTCCGCATTATGTTGACCATATGCTTGAGCCATTGGAATTTTCACTGTTTTTTTATCACCCGTTTCCATACCGATAAGAGCAGCATCAAATCCGGGAATGACCGCCCCCGAACCAAGGGTTACATCCAACGGATCTTTCCCTTCGGAAGAGTCAAATATTGTTCCGTCTTCCAGATAGCCTTTATAATGTACCTTAACCTTGTCGCCTTTTTTGGCCTGAGTCATGAAAATATCCTCGATTTATTAGAGTTTTTTTTTACGAACTTGTCAATTTTATTTTTTGCAAAAAAAACATACGTTCTAGCATATCTGCGTTATAAATGATAGAAGGTATCTGAAATTTGATCCTTAACAGCTACACAGATATCAGAAATAGATCGATCGTTGCAATCAATGGTAACATCAGCATATTTTGCATATAAAGGTCGTCGTTCCGCAAACAGCTGCTCAAAACTCTGATCGCCAGGTTTAACCAGACCGCGAGCACTGAAATCTCCAACCCGCTGTTGTGAAAGGGCGAGTGAGATATCGAGCAGAACCAGCACGCCACTCTTTTTCAGGTGGGTCATTGCAGCCTGACTGTAAATGGCACTGCCTCCAGTGGCAATAATATGGTTTTGCAAATCAAGACCTAGAAGAGTTTGTTCTTCCAAATTGCGAAAGCCCTGTACACCAAGATCATTTAATAGTGTTTGGAGTGGTATGTTCTGATTTTTTTCAATAACCGTATCCACATCGACAAATGAAAGACCAGATTGTCTGGCAAGTTCTTTGCCCACAGTGCTTTTCCCGGCACCGGCCATACCGATAAGAACAATATTGGTCTGTTGGTTTTTTTCTATTGTATGCATAACAAAGCTCGTAAATACCACTGTGAATTATTATTCTTACTTATGTGACAGCAACCTGAAACAGGAAAACAGGAAAATCTGATAACTTCTTACAACAGAACTGCCATGATTAACTTTTCAAACAGTGTAAGTATTCCCGAACAGGAAATCGAGATAAAATTTATCCGTGCCCAGGGGGCAGGCGGACAAAATGTTAATAAAGTCGCATCAGCTGTACATCTGCGCTTTGATATTCATGCATCTTCTCTGCCGGAAAAAATAAAATACAGACTTCTCACTCTCTCTGATCAGCGAATAAACAAAGACGGAATCCTTGTTCTCAAAGCCCAGCAATATCGCAGCCAGGAAAAAAATAAAGAAGATGCATTAAAGCGTCTGAAAGAGATCGTTGCAAAGACATTACACCAGGAAAAGAAACGCCGACCGACACGTCCAGGAAAAGCCGCCAAAAAAAAACGACTTGAAGGAAAGAAACAACGTGGGAATCTAAAAGTCGCGCGTAAAAAAGTTCAATATTAAAAACATCACAGAGGCAAGCATGTTCAAAACAAACGAATATTTCAATGGGAAAGTAACATCAATCTCCTTTACAAGTGAAGAAGGCCCGGCAACGATTGGCGTTATGGCAATAGGAGAGTACGAGTTTGGAACCGACTCCATTGAAATTATGTCCGTTGTTTCCGGATCCATGGATATCAAACTTCCGGGCAGCGATGAGTGGAAAACTTTTCTTGCAGGAGACAGCTTTGAGGTGGCAAAGGGAGTCAAGTTTGGAGTTCGCATTACAACGGAAACAAGTTATCTTTGTCTTTACAAATAAGCTTTCTTGCCAAAATTGTGTGGTCGCTGAAACCGATGGTTCTCAGGGAACAAACGGCTCAACGTTCCTGCTCATGCCAGCAACTTTCCCTTTGCGGCACACTTTCTTTCTTAAAGAATGATTTCTTCACCTTCAGTGGCAAAAAACACCTCTGTATCTCCGTATTTCCCCGGTTCACAGTAGGTTTTTGCCATCTCATCAATCTGATCATCGGTACGATCGGGGTCGTGATGATACAAGGCCAGTTTTTTGACACCGGCCCGATTAGCAGCAGCGATGGCATGTTCAAAAGTGGAATGTCCCCAGTTAATCCTGTCTTCATATTCTGCAGCTGTGTATTGGGAATCGTGCACCAGTAAATCAGCCCCTCTGAAAAAATCTTCAATCGCCTGGTTCTGTTCACGGGCAACCTCTTCTCCTTCCATGGCCATAATCTCGTCATATTCAGGATGATCAGGGTCTGTGATAAAAAGATTCCTGTATGGTTCATGATCGTAACAGGTGCAAAAGATCTTCCCCTTATATTCAAAGCGATAGCCAAGGGCAGTGATAGGATGATTAAGAAATTTAGTCGTTAAAAGCAGACCATCCCCAAGATCTATAGCGGACTCTTCACGTAAGCGTTCATACTCTATGTCTGAAGCCAGCTCCCCCACATTAATTGGAAAATAACGATATTTCATCTGCCCACCCACAACATCCCTCAAAGGATCATCTTCATAGGATACAGGACCATGTACTTTCAGTCTGGTACCGGGAATATAGATTGGAGTAAAATAGGGAAACCCCATAATATGATCCCAATGGGTATGGGAAAGATACATGGCAATTTGCAAAGGGCCGTTGGCCAGATCATTTGTCACTAAAGCATTTCCAAGCTCTCTTATTCCAGAACCTGCATCAATCACAATTATTTCATTTCTCCCTTCCACCCGTAATTCCATACAGGCTCCGTTTCCGCCATATTTCTTGGTATGTTTTCCGGGACAGGGGATGGAGCCTCGTACACCCCAAAATCTCAATTTCATCATTTTGCTATCTCTTAGATTTGAAGAAAAATCTGGGCTTTTTGGATTTCCTCATCCACACTCTTGGCGATTTCACTAAACATTCCCCATTCAAGACCGGTAAGTTCAAGCATCAACGGCACAGCCGACATATCAGGGAAAGGATCTCCCGCATATCCAAATTCAAGGATATTGGTGTATATATTCGCAAGGCCGACATATGCAGCCAGCACTCTTTGTTCCTCAGGAGCTGCCTCCACATCATGGTGAAAAGCAATGGCACCGGTCATGGCCTCATTCAACTTCCATTTTTCAGCAATAAGCCTCCCGATTTCCTGGTGGTCAACACCTAGTATTTCATGTTCAATATCAACAAGAGATTGCTGTTTCTCGGTGGCTTTATGTAAAACTTCAATGTATTCATCACCAAAGGGGATCTTTCCAAGGTCATGGAGAAGGCCTGCAACAAAATATTCCTCGCACTCCATTACCGGTACCCCATTGGCTTTGGCCAGTAACTTGGCACAAACGCCAGTACCGATGGAATGAGCCCAGAATTTTTTGGTCGGGAGCGCCCGTGATTTCTTGGCACCGGAGGCAGAACGAATAATAGCAGTACTGAGTGCCATATTCTTCACCGTATTCATACCAAGCATGGTAATTGCACGAGTGAGTGTAGTCACTTTATTCACAAGCGAATAGTAGGCTGAATTAATCAATTTCAACACCTGCCCGGTGAGAACAGGATCGAGGGAAATCACCTTGTTTAATTCATTGGGAGAGGCGTCGGTACGACTGCATATCTCAAGAACCTTCCCGGTGGTGGTGGAAAGACTGGGCATTCGTTTAATGAATCTGTTAATGGCCTTTCTATTGGTGGCTTTGTCTGTTCCTGTTCCTGTTTCTGTATCTGTCACGTATGCACCGAAAATTATCGAACAATATCAATATGTTTAACAAACATTCAACTGTCATTTATATTTATTGTATAGCAAGCAGAAACAGAGGTCAAGGAAAGAGCAAATATATTAAGAATGGCTGAAAAAAAACACGCCTGGACATTAATCCTATTGCCTGAAGAGAGAAAGATGTGGTAGGCAGTGGACATGGAACGATTTAGTCGAACACGCTGTTTCTTAGGCGAAGAACAATTTAGGCTTCTCACACAGGCCATGGTCACCATTGTGGGACTTGGTGCAGTTGGAGGATATGCTGCAGAAGGGCTGGCAAGGGCTGGAGTTGGCCGTTTACGACTCGTTGATTTTGATACCATCCAACTATCGAACATAAATCGGCAGATTCTAGCCCTGGATAACAGTATCGGACTCCCAAAAGTGGAAGTTGCAAAGGAGAGAATCCAGCTTATCAATCCGCAATGTCAGGTGGAAGCATTGCAACTTTTCGCAGCTGATGAGACACTGGATGAAATCCTGAATCCATCACCGAATATCCTGATCGATGCCATTGATTCATTAAATCCAAAAGTCCAGTTATTAGCCGGAGCCCATAAACGAAACGTTACAACATTCTCATCAATGGGGGCAGCACTGCGCACCGACCCATCAAAAATAAAGACAGGCGATATCATGAGCTCCACCCACTGCCCACTGGCAAAACACGTCCGAAACAGATTGCGAAGACAGGGAATAGAAGGTGGTATACAATGTATCTACTCCACTGAACAGATTGAGTTCACGTACCAGGGACCGGAAGAAACAAGCCAGCCGGCTTCGGCCTATGAAAACAGGGGAAGAAAGCGAAACGTGTTAGGATCCCTGCCAACTATTACAGGGATTTTTGGCTTGATACTTGCGAATGAAGTCATCCTTCAGCTCACAAGAAACAAATGATCATTTTTTTCTATTCTCTCAATATACTTCTTTTAGTTGCAGGAATTGTTGTCTCCATCCGTATCAGAAGTGATGACCGTAATATTTCCGTTGCATTACTTCGCTCTCTCGTAGGATTGCCACTACTTGCCGGAGAATATATTTATCTCACATATAACTTCAATTCTCAAACTGCTCAACTGGTTTTGTTTTCAGAAGTCATCTTTGCCCTGCTTTGGATTGGCCTGGCTCATCGCCTCCATTATATCACAGCTCCAAATACAAAGGCATCACACCAATACTGTCTCTTTTTTGAGCTTCCATTTGCTCTGGCAGCTGCCTACTACCTCGCTTTCGGGTCAATTCAGCCATCAGATTCAGCCATATTTTTCAAGCAGTACACCCCTGAATATTTTTCAACAATTTTCAAGCTAAGTGCAGTTCTCTATGCCTCCTGGCGGCTGGAGCAATTCTGGAGAAGGCTCAATACTGCACAACGCTGGGAATTCAAATCCCTGGTGATTGGCTGTTTATTTATCAGTGGATCTTTGTTGTGGAGTAGTTCGTACCAGCTCACGTATCTGCATTTTACCCATGACCACTATCTTTTGCTGGCAGCACTTCTTTTGTCCGGATGGAGCCTGGTTCTTTATGGGGTACTTCGTCATAGATTATTGAACCGCAAAATTTCCATCTCACGAAAAGTTATTTATGCCTTTGTCATACCCTCCATTCTCACAGTATACATGCTGGGATTTGGATTTGTTTCCATTGGCATGAATGCCTTTGGTCTTGAATTACCCTATGTTTTAAAATGGATTTTTCTGGTTTTGGGATGTGTTGCCATCGGAGTTTTTTCCCTGTCCGGAAGGATACGTCGTCGGATTCATTTTTTCATCTCCACGCATTTTTATATGGATAAATACGACTACCGGAATGAATGGATGTCCCTTTCATTGGAACTTCAGGGAGCCTTGACTGAGAGAGGTGTTGTATCTGCACTTCACCATGTTTTATCAGAGAGTCTCTATACTACCCAAATTCTCGTATGGCTCGGTGATCCATCCAGAGGATACAGACTGGTAGATGCTCCTGACAATTCAGATATTGAGAATGACAAAAACAGAATTCCAGCAAATGATCCTTTGATCTATTTTATTCGTAACTATTCAGCGTAATTTCTACGCATTTCAGTTTTAATCCCTAAAATCCGGCAACTCACCTTTAAACAAAAACGCGAAGGCCATCGTTGACGGGATATCTTGTTTGCGACAAGA
>JAESPV010000056.1 GCA_016765495.1 Desulfocapsa sp.
ACGATGAGAACATCAACATCGTGCTCTACGATCTCGGGATCAACGACGGCATTTAGCTCGCCAAGAGGTTTATTTGGTAACGCCATATTCAAATCTCCTTATTTAGATTCAAAAGGTTTTAAAATAATTCAATTAATTGTTCTCACACACAACGAGGGCGAATTATTTAGGGGTCGGCAGATCGCCTTCAAGAAGAAGACACTCGTCATCCAGATTAGCACCTTTCTCACCAGGGTAAGCATTAGCAGCACCCTCAGCAGTAGTACGAACAGGGAATTTGAAACGTTTCATGTTACCGTTACGAAATTTAACGGTCCACATGATGGAATCTGCACTACGCATTGGATGAACCTGGCCGCCCATTGGTACGAAGTCATCGTATCCACGAACAAAGATTGCGCCTTGTGGACAGATTTTAACACAAGAGTAACACTCCCAGCATGCATCAGCTTCCTGATTATACGCTTTCATTTCCTCTTTGTTAAGAACCATCAGGTCGTTAGGACAGATGTACATACATGCTGTCTTGTCGCCACCTTTACATCCATCGCACTTCTCAGGATCTACATAACTTGGCATTAAACTACCTCCTCAGTTAATTTACTTTTGCGACCCGGAACCGACCGAGCCTACTATACCACCAAAAAAAAAGAACATCACAAAAAGTCTGGCTTTTCAACAATGCTCCACCAACACAAATAAAATAGATATCAACAAGTTAAGGTAAGTAGCACAAACACGCCACTAAATGAGCCATCACTCATTTTCTACGCTTTGAATTTATATAGTGGAGTAAAAAAAAAGTCAAGATAATTCAACATCCGTCAGCTAGTTAAGAGGTGTAATCTTTCCGTGCAAAAACCTCCCGAGGCTTTGCACCACTAGCCGGCCCAACGACTCCTTCTTTTTCCATCATCTCTATCATTCTTGCAGCCCTGTTATATCCTACCCGCAATCTTCTTTGAACCATAGATATTGATGCCTGGCCAGATTCGCATACAAGATTTACTGCCTCATCATATCGTTCATCATAATCTTCTCTCGCTGTCTCTCCCCCATCACTCCCCTCATCTTCAACAGCGGCAGTGACAGATTCATCATAATTTGCGTTCCCCTGATCTTTAAGAAAAGTTATTATTGCCTCAGTTTCGGCTTCTGAAATATATGCCCCATGCACACGCCGAAGCGTTGATGAGCCATTGGCAAGATAGAGCATATCACCTGCGCCAAGGAGGTGTTCAGCACCCGATGTATCCAAAATGGTTCGCGAATCAATCTTTGATGACACTTTAAAGGAAATACGGGTTGGAAAGTTTGCCTTAATCAGACCTGTAAGAACATCAACAGACGGTCTCTGGGTGGCAAGAATAAGATGCATCCCTGCGGCCCTTGCCATCTGAGCAAGCCTTGCAATTGAAGCCTCAACATCCTTGGAGGCCACCATCATAAGGTCTGCCAGTTCGTCTACAATAATGACAATATAGGGAAGCTTCTCTTCAGATACTTCATTAAAGGAGTCGAAACTTTTCACCTTGGCTTCTTCAAGGAGCTTATATCGCCTTTCCATCTCCCGAACAGCCCACATCAATGCGCGGGATGCAAGTTTAGGCTCCACCACCACAGGATGAAGCAGATGAGGGATTCCCTCATAACCGGAGAGTTCAATACGTTTGGGATCAACCATAAGCAAACGAACCTCTTCTGGGGTAGCGTTATATAATATGGATGCAATGATAGTATTAATGGCAACACTTTTCCCCGAGCCTGTTGAACCTGCAATAAGCAGATGAGGCATCTTCGCCAGATTGACAATGGAGGGATTACCAACAACATCAAGCCCAAGAACTATGGCCAGCTTGTTCTTATTTTTTCGACATTCTTCAGATGCCAACAACTTTCGGATATATACCACAGCTCGACTGGGATTAGGGATCTCGATACCCAGTGCAGCTTTTCCAGGTACGGAACCGACCACCCGTACCGATTCTGCCTTCAGGCCAAGAGCTAAATCAGCAGCAAGGTTTGTGATTTTATTTATTTTAACCCCTGCTGCAGGTGAATATTCATAGGTGGTAACCACAGGTCCAGGAGAAATTCCCACAACTTTCCCGGAAACACCAAAATTTTTCAATTTTTGTTCCAGCTGTTTTGAAACCTGATAATATATTTCCTTATCTACCACTTCCTCATGGTTGATATTCTTTTCAAGAAGACGTAAAGGAGGGAGTTTCCAGTCGCCTCTAGCCACAGGACGTGCAGCAAACTCGTCGTCATCCGCTTCAAGAATGGAAGGTGCTGCAATCTCTTTCACAATCGGCCGGACAAGTGCTGGAGCTGCCGGCTCACCACCTTCGCCCCGTCTTTTTGCGATTTCGGGGGACATAGATTTTATGGCTTTTGTCTTCTTTTTAGTGGCCCCGGCTGCCTTTTGCGCTTCCTTTCTAAGTACCCTCTTTTCATTGGAGGTTACAAAAATAGTTTTGATTCCATACCCTATCTCCTTAAACATTCTCCAGAGAAAGGCACCAAGCTGATAAGGGGAAAACTGGGTGGACAGCATGATCGATACAAGGAAGAATGAAAGCAGAAACAAAACAGTTCCCGGCCCGCCGACAAGAGATTGCATAATGGTAAAAATTGTCTTACCAACAACCCCACCGGCATCAATATTCTCCGGGTCATTTAAGGAAAGAGAAGAGAAAAGAGCGCATGAAGACAAAACAGCACCCGTGAGACCAACGGTTATTTGTGGTAAACGCTCAAAAGACATTCTGGGACTAAAAAACAGAAACGATAATAGAAGCATTAAAGTAGCAAGGAGATAGGCACCCCATCCGGTTGTTCCGGTGAGGATTTGTGAAATGATGGTTCCTATTTCCCCCCCCCAACTTCCACCATCTGCAAAATATGGTGAAATAAGACTTAAAAAAAGGAACAGGGAAAGAAAAATTCCCACGACAGCGGCAGCCTCCTGCTTCATGCTGGGCCGTGTTTTTTTACTGACTGGTGCCATGATAATGTCACTATACAATTTAGAGATTAAACAGAAGAACGTAGTGGTCTGCGGGTAAAGATATTCGGTAACTGATACCTGATATAGGATACATTTCAATAGAAAATTTGATTTTCTGATCCATTAAGATCATCTGCTCGCAGAATAAGGCGAGCAGCAACAACCAGCAAATTATCTAATCGTGTTTTGCGAAAAATACAAGATGACAAGAGAATACGGGGACAGAAGGTGGGAAAAGCGAAAACACAGAGCAAACGTTATTTTGATTTTGCCAACCCGGCTTTCACAGCATCAAGGATGCCATTTACAAAAGCGGGAGAACCACTCGCACAAAAACGTTTAGCGATTTCCACCGCCTCATTGATGGCAACTTCAGGTGGAAGATCCTCGCAATATATCATTTCATACACTGCGATTCGAAGGATATTTCTGTCTGTTATATCAAAACGTTCAATCCTCCAGTTGCTGGCATATTTACTTATTGCCGCATCAACATCCAGACGTTTAGCATAAACACCTTCGAG
>JAESPV010000057.1 GCA_016765495.1 Desulfocapsa sp.
CAGTGATCTCAATGATTTGTATCGTCGTGTAATAAATCGTAATAATCGTTTGAAACGTCTTATTGAACTTGATGCTCCTGATATTATCATTCGTAATGAAAAACGCATGTTACAGGAAGCTGTTGATGTTCTGTTTGATAATGGCCGACGTGGTCGGGTGATTACCGGTGCCAATAAGCGTCCCCTGAAGTCTCTGTCAGATATGTTGAAAGGAAAACAGGGACGCTTTCGCCAAAATCTTCTGGGTAAACGTGTCGATTACTCTGGACGTTCAGTTATCGTAGTCGGCCCTCATCTTCGTCTGCACCAGTGTGGTATTCCTAAGAAAATGGCCCTCGAGCTCTTTAAGCCCTTTATTTATAACAAACTCGAGAATCAAGGCTTTGTTACTACCATTAAAAGTGCGAGAAAGATGGTGGAGAAGGGCGCAAAAGAAGTGTGGGATGTGCTTGACGAGGTGGTAACGGAACGCTCGGTTATCCTGAATCGTGCGCCGACTCTTCATAGGCTAGGTATGCAGGCCTTTGAGGCTGTGCTTATTGAGGGAAAGGCAATTCAACTTCATCCACTCGTTTGTGCTGCTTTTAATGCAGATTTTGATGGTGACCAGATGGCGGTTCATGTGCCACTGTCAGTTGAAGCGCAGGTCGAAGCCAGGGTGTTGATGATGTCCACCAACAACATCCTTTCGCCTGCCAATGGTGAACCTATCATTATCCCATCGCAGGATATTGTGCTTGGTCTCTATTACATGACCCGTACACGCATCAATGCCAAGGGTGAAGGAAAGATCTTTTCAAGTCCCGTTGAGGCGCGAATTGCCTACGATTATGATGTCGCTGATGTTCAGGCCGTTATCAACGTTCGTATGGATGGTGAGATGGTTGAAACCACCATTGGAAGAATCCTGCTCGGTGACCTTCTACCGGCGTCTGTGCCATTCAGTGAAGTGAATCAGGTAATGAATAAAAAGGCACTGGCTCAACTCATAGATTACACGTATCGTCATGCTGGAACGAAGGAGACTGTAATTCTCGCTGATCGATTAAAAGATATCGGGTACGAGTATGCCACACGATCTGGGATTTCCATCTGTATTGATGATATGAAAATACCGGAAACTAAAAAAGCGCTTGTTGATAAGGCTGAAGAGGAAGTTCTTGATGTCAGTCAACAATACTCTGATGGTCTTATAACATCCGGTGAAAAATACAACAAAGTTGTTGATATCTGGTCTAAGACAACAGAAGATGTCGCCAATGAGATGATGGATGCAATCAAAGTTGATACATTTATAGACAAAGATAATAACAAAGTACTTGCTCCCGGTTTTAACTCCATTTATCTTATGGCAGATTCAGGTGCAAGGGGATCTCGTGATCAGATCCGTCAGCTTGCCGGTATGCGTGGGTTGATGGCTAAGCCATCAGGTGCCATTATTGAGACTCCTATTAAAGCGTGTTTCCGTGAGGGACTTGGAGTGCTGGAGTATTTTATTTCAACTCATGGTGCTCGTAAGGGTCTTGCTGATACAGCTCTTAAAACCGCTAACTCCGGATATCTTACGCGCCGTCTTGTTGATGTCGCGCAGGATTCAACCATTGTTATGGCGGATTGTGAAACGCTCGATGGTATCGTGGCCGAGCCACTGCTCGATGGTGGAGAAATTATAGTTCCGCTTGGTGATCGAATTCTTGGCCGTGTTACTCAGGAGGATGTTGTTGATCCTTTTGATGAAGAAAAAGTGATCGTTTACGCAGGACAGGAAATCACTGAAACACTGGTGAAGAAGATTGATGAGGCTGGCATCGACAAAGTACGGATTCGCTCTGTTCTTACCTGCCGTGCCCGTCGTGGTGTTTGTGCACAGTGTTATGGACGTGATCTTGGTCGTGGTCATATGGTTAACCGTGGTGAGGCAGTTGGTATTATTGCAGCTCAGTCCATTGGGGAGCCGGGTACACAGTTGACCATGCGTACTTTCCATATCGGGGGTACAGCCAGTCGTACTGTTGAACAGGCCGAAATCCAGAGTCAGCGAGTGGGTACAATTACATTTAATAATCTTCATTCCGTTGAGAATTCTGAAGGTATTAAGATTGTGATGAATCGTAATGCTGAGATTGCTGTACTGGATGAACAGGGTCGCGAGCGTGAGCGTCACAAAGTGAATTATGGCGCGCAAATTCTTGTTAAAGAAGGTGAGACGATTGAGGCTGGGACAATCCTTGCTGAATGGGATGCGTATACCATTCCAATCGTTTCTGAAGTTGGTGGTATTATCAAATTTGGTGATATTGTTGAAGGTTCCACCATGCAGGAAAAGGTAGATGGCGTTACCGGTAAGTCCAGTAAGGTTATTATACCCACACCATCCGGTGTACAGCTCTCGCCTCGCATTTCCATAAAAGGTGAGAAAGGCCATAAGACTTTAAAGATTCCTGGTTCTGAATCCTTTGCCCGTTATGCACTTCCAGTGGGGTCAATTATTTCGCTTGAAGAGGGTGATGTGATTGAGGCAGGTACGGTAATTGGTAGGATTCCTCGGGAGAGTAGTAAAACCAAGGATATTACAGGTGGTCTGCCACGAGTTGCTGAACTTTTTGAAGTTCGAAAACCAAAAGAACCTGCCATCATCACTGAGATTGATGGTCGAGTGAGTTTTGGTAAAGAGCTGAAAGGAAAACTGCGTGTTGTGGTCACTCCAGAATTTGGTGAGCCTCAGGAATACCTGATTCCAAAGGTAAAACATATCATCGTTCATGAGGGCGATTATGTGCAGGCAGGGGAACCGTTGATGGAAGGTATTGTTGTACCAAACGATATCCTGAAAGTTCTTGGAGTTAAAGAACTTGCTAAATTCCTGGTGAATGAGGTTCAGGAGGTTTATCGCCTACAGGGTGTTAAGATCAATGATAAGCATATTGAAGTTATTGTTCGTCAGATGCTCAGAAGGGTTCAGATAACAAATGCAGGCGAATCCAAGTTTATGATAGGTGAACAGGTTGTCTGGTGGAATTTTGAAGATGAGCGTGATCGCTTATTTGCTGAAGGTAAACTCCCTTGTATGGCTGAACCGCTTCTTCTGGGTGTCACCAAGGCATCACTCTCAACGGAAAGTTTTATCTCCGCAGCGTCATTCCAGGAGACCACCAAGGTGCTCACCAATGCTGCTATGCAGGGCAAGGTGGATAATTTGGTAGGGCTGAAGGAAAATGTGATCATGGGGCGTCTGATTTCTGCTGGAACAGGCCTTGAGAAGGGATTCTAGGGATATTGAGATCAAATCTTTTTCTGCTTGACAAGTAAAAGAAGATAATGTATATATAGTCCCTTTCGTGCTTGGCTTACTTATGCGATGCCCGGTGTGATGAATAATTATTGACATTCAAATATACGTGAACAGGAGCAGTAACGATAATGCCTACAATTAATCAGCTCATTCGGCAGGGCAGAAAAAAACAGATCAAGAAGAGCCTTACTCCCGCACTCAAAGGTGCGCCTCAAAAGCGCGGTGTGTGTGTGCGAGTGTATACAACCACTCCCAAAAAACCAAACTCTGCTCTGAGAAAAGTAGCCAGGGTTCGCTTGACTAACGGGATCGAAGTAACTTCTTATATTCCAGGTATAGGCCACAATCTCCAGGAACATTCGGTTGTTCTTATCCGTGGCGGTCGAGTAAAGGATCTTCCTGGTGTTCGATATCATGTTGTCCGTGGTACTCTTGATACTCTGGGAGTCTCTGACAGGCGTAAGGGTCGTTCCAAATATGGCGCCAAGCGTCCGAAATAAGTTGAACCTGAGTTGTGAAAGAGGAAAACAATGCCACGTAGAAAGATAGTAGAAAAACGTAAAATTACCCCCGATCCTCGTTTTAATTCCGTGCTGGTTGCTAAGTTCACCAACGGTATTATGGAGCAGGGAAAGAAATCGATTGCAATGAGAATATTCTATGATGCAATGGATATAGTGGAAGCAAAGATGCCTGACGAAGACCCTCTTACTGTGTTTGAAGAGGCAATGGACAAGGTTCGACCTAAAGTTGAGGTTAAATCCAGACGTGTTGGTGGTGCAACGTATCAGGTGCCAATGGAAGTTCGTCAGGTTCGCCGTAATGCGCTTGCGATTCGCTGGATTATCAGTTTTGCCAAGGCAAGATCCGGAAAGTCAATGTCTGAAAAACTTGCTGCAGAGTTTCTCGATGCGTACAATAATCGAGGCGGTTCTGTTAAAAAACGTGATGATACCCATCGTATGGCTGAAGCTAATAAAGCATTTGCTCACTACCGCTGGTAGTGTAGCGAGAGGACGTCTTAAAACTGTTTTGTTGTGTCAGTTGAAAAGCTAGTTGAGTTAGAGGTTGGCTGATGGCTGATAAAAAAGATCTATCCGATGTTCGCAATATAGGCATCATGGCCCATATCGATGCGGGGAAGACCACCACAACAGAACGGATATTGTATTATACTGGTCGATCGTATAAGATTGGCGAGGTTCATGATGGTGCTGCTGTCATGGACTGGATGGAACAGGAGCAGGAACGGGGGATAACAATCACCTCTGCTGCAACGAGTTGTACCTGGAAATCCAAAAGAATTAACATCATTGATACACCTGGCCATGTGGATTTCACCGTTGAGGTGGAACGAAGCCTTCGGGTACTTGACGGTGCAATAGCTGTTTTTTGTGCAGTAGGTGGTGTCGAGCCACAATCGGAAACGGTTTGGCGACAGGCTGGGAAGTACAAAATACCTCGGATCGCATTCATTAACAAGATGGATCGAGTCGGGGCAGATTTTGCACGAGTTGTCGCAATGATGGAAGAACGACTGGGTGCAAATCCGGTTGTTGTTCAGATTCCTGTTGGAAAAGAGTCTGAGTTTGAAGGTGTTATAGATCTCATTGAAAATAAAATGTATGTATTCGATGAGGAGACACTTGGACAGGAAATCATAGAAAAAGATATCCCGGATGGTTATCGGGACAGATCCACGGCCGCACATATGGTACTCATCGAGAAGTTGGCCGACTTCGATGATGGGATCATGGAAAAATTCCTTGATGATACACGCGTATCTGCGACAGAGATTTATCGTGCCCTGAGAACTGCAACATTGAACTTGGACCTGGTTCCTGTTCTGTGTGGAAGTGCTTTCAAAAACAAAGGAATACAGCCTTTGTTGGACAGTATTATATACTACTTGCCCTCGCCTTTGGATGTGCCGCCTATGATTGGGTTAGGCAAACAAGGTGAAGATATTATTCGTAAGGCTGATGTAAAAGAAACGTTTTCAGCACTCATTTTTAAATTGATGAGTGATGCTTTTGTTGAGAGTCTGGCGTTTATCCGTGTTTATTCCGGAATATTGAAAGTTGGTGACAAAGTTTATAATCCTGTCAAAAAGAAGAAAGAAAAAATCAGTAAACTTCTTCGTCTTCATGCCAATAAGCGTGAAGAGGTCGGTAGTTTACGTGCAGGTGATATCGGAGCAGTTATAGGGCTTAAGTTCTCTACTACTGGAGATACTTTATGTGCAAATGGTGATTACATAGTTCTTGAAAGTATGGATTTTCCAGAACCTGTAATCGGAATTGCCATTGAGGCCAAGAGTAAGGCCGACGAAAAAAAGCTAGCTGAAACACTTAATAAGATTGCTCTTGAAGATCCATCGTTTAGGATTTCAAAAAACGAGGATACCGGGCAGACCATAATCTCAGGAATGGGTGAATTACATCTTGAGGTCATTGTTGATCGATTACTTAATGAATTTAAGGCAAATGCTAATGTTGGCAAACCTCAGGTTTCCTATAAAGAAACTATCTCAGCAACGGCTGAGGGCGAAGGGAAGTTCGATCAGCAGACAGGAGCCAAAGGTCAATATGGTCACGTTGTATTAAAGGTTGAACCACTTGAACGATCTGCCGGTGTTGTTTTTGAAAGTCTTGTGAAGGATGATCAAATACCAGCTGAATTTCTCGACGCTATTGAAAAAGGCATACGCGATAGTCTGGATGCAGGTTCACTTATAGGATATCCGGTAACCGATATAAAAGTAACGCTTACCGGCGGCTCTTATGTTGAGGATGAATCCACCGAGATGGCATTTGGTATTTCATCGGCCATGGCAATACGCAGGGCAACAGCAGATGCTGAACCTCTATTGCTCGAACCGATTATGAATCTGGAGATTATATGTCCAGATGAATATCTTGGAGATATGATGAATGATCTTAACTCTAAGAGAGCAAAAGTTATTGGTATTGAAACCAATGATGGTTTACAGGTTGTAAGGGCTCATGCTCCACTTGCTCAGATGTTTGGGTATTCGACATCGCTTAGATCTGCGACCCAGGGCAGAGCAAATTTTACAATGCTGTTTGAAAAATACGACGTTGTGCCAAAAAATAGGGCCGACGAAATTATAAGAAAAGTCAGAGGAATATAGATCATTCATTTTGAGGTAAGACTATGTCAAAAGAAAAATTTGAAAGAACTAAGCCGCATGTCAATGTAGGTACTGTAGGTCATATTGATCATGGTAAAACTACTCTGACCGCTGCAATCACTGCTGTACAGGCAACCAAAGGATTGGCTGATTTTACTGATTTCAGTAATATCGACAAAGCTCCCGAGGAAAAAGAGCGTGGAATTACTATCGCCACCGCACATGTTGAGTATGAGACTGAGAAGCGTCACTACGCTCATGTGGATTGTCCCGGTCATGCTGATTATATCAAGAACATGATCACTGGTGCTGCTCAGATG
>JAESPV010000058.1 GCA_016765495.1 Desulfocapsa sp.
AGGCTTTAAGGGAAGCCGCAGACCCACTAAAGGGGGAGATATGAATAAAAAAGATTTTAAACGTGTCCAGGATCGACTAGGCGGAGTGTCACGCCGTGATTTTATGAAGCTCTGTTCGACGCTTGCAGCGACAATGGCTTTATCGACAACAGTTGCCCCTAAGATTGCCAACGCAATTACCAGTCCCACGCGTCCTCCGGTTATCTGGATCCACGGTTCCGAATGTACCGGCTGTAGCATGTCGCTCCTCCGCTCAGAACATCCAACTCTTGAAACATTAATTTTTGATTTGATTTCATTGGATTTTCACGAGACACTGTCAGCAGGAGCCGGCCATCAGGCTGAGGAAGCCCTGCATAAGTCCGTATCTGAGAATGCAGGTAAATTCATTCTGGTGATTGAAGGAGCAATCCCTCTGGCAAATGAAGGAATTTTCTGTCGGATTGCCGGACATAACTTTGTGGACGTTGTCAAGGACATTGGAGAACAGGCGGGAGCGGTGATTGCAATAGGCTCCTGCGCTACCTGGGGTGGTGTCGCTGCCATGGATCCTAATCCCACCGGATGCGTAGGGGTGGATGAAGTATTGCCTGATACTCAGGTGATTGCTTTACCCGGGTGCCCACCAAATCCTTATAATCTTCTTTCTACCATTATTCACTATTTGACTTTTAAAAAGATGCCTGCACTTGACGATGAAAACAGACCAAAGTTTGCCTATGGGCGTTTGATTCATGAGCACTGTGAACGCAGGCCTCATTTTGATAATGGTCGCTTTGCCAGAAAGTTTGGTGATGAAGGGCATCGACAGGGCTATTGTCTCTATTATCTCGGCTGCAAGGGGCCTGTTACCCATGCGAACTGTTCCACAAGTCAGTTTGGTGACGCTGGATCAGGTTGCTGGCCCGTTGGAATTGGTCACCCCTGCTTTGGTTGTGCGGAAAAAGGTGTTGGCTTCAATGTTCCTCAGTTTACGACAAGTCCGGTAATTCACACCACACCGGTTGCCGGCCACGCGCCAATTACAGTTGAGCGTGGAGAAGGTGCATCGAGTGGTTCCTCGGCTCTTATGGCAGGAATAGCAGGTGCTGCAATAGGCGCTGGAGCAGTGTTTACAGCTAAACTCGGAGGAAAGGAGGATAAAAATGAAAATAAAGAGGCGTGATTTCCTTAAAGGTGCAGCAGGGGGCATGGCTCTGCTTGCGCTGGATGGGCAGGACGCCCAGGCAATGACCGTGCAGGCTTTGCCACCAGAAGCCCTGGGGATTCTTTTTGATTCAACATTATGTGTGGGCTGTAATGCGTGCATGACTGCCTGTAAAGATGCCAACAATATGCAGCCGGATTTTGCAGATGGGCAGGACATTTGGGATCAGCCGGTGGATTTGTCTCCTAACACATTAAATATAATTAAAAAGTTCACAAGCGGGACTGGTGAGACCAAAGATGCTGAAGTCAACGGCTATGCCTTTATCAAAAGGCAGTGCCTTCATTGCGTTGATCCTTCCTGCGTAACGGCGTGTCCGGTTTCGGCTCTGCTTAAAGATAAGGAGACCGGGATTGTAACCTATAACAAGAATGCCTGCATTGGCTGCCGTTATTGTCAGGTCGCCTGCCCTTATAATATTCCGAAATTTGATTTTAACCATATTTATCCGGAAATTGTCAAATGCCAGTTATGTGATCATCTCATTGCCGAAGGAAAAGTTTCAGCATGTTGTTCAGCATGTCCAACGGGTGCATCACTCTTTGGCAAGGTTGAAGACCTTTATGTGGAAACCAGAAGGCGTCAGCAGATGGTACCTGGGACAATATATGAATATCCTGTAACTTCCATCGATTCTGGGCTAACACACAGCTACCCTGCACCTGAATATATCCCCCATGTGTATGGCAAGGAGGAGTTGGGCGGAACACAGGTTATGTATATGTCTGCGGTGGGGTTTGATAATTTTGCATTACCTGCTTATCCCAAGGAATCGTTTGTGTCCATGTCAAGTGGTATCCAGTATGCGATTTATAAAGGGATGGTCTACCCGCTTGTAGTTCTTGCCGGGTTGGTATTCATGGTGAAAAAGAACAAACAGCAGGAAGAGACGAAAACTGCTGAAAAGGCAAAGGACAAAAAGGAGGAGAACCATGAGTGAAGCTAAACCGTTGGGTGGCAGAATTTTCACCCTGACCTTTTCAATCTGTTTAATTATCTCAGGAATAGCCCTCTATTTTACCGCTAAAAGGTTTATTTTTGGCATAGGATCGGTTGCCAACCTTAATGACGGATACCCATGGGGAATCTGGATCGCCTATGATGTTGTCGTCGGTACCGCTTTTGCCTGTGGTGGGTATGTGATGGCGTTGTTGGTTTATGTACTGAATAAAGGTGAATATCACCCCTTAGTGCGACCGGCGCTGCTTGCATCGATGTTTGGCTATACCCTGGCGGGTGTTTCCGTGTTCCTCGATATTGGACGTTATTTTCACGCCTACAATCTCTATCTTCCCTGGCAGATGAATTTTCATTCCGTCATGTTTGAGGTAGCCATGTGTATAGGTACGTATATTCTTGTACTCTGGCTGGAGTTTGCTCCGGCCTTTACCGAAAAGTGGAAACTGGAAAAATACCGCAAATTTCTGGACAAGATTATTTTTGCCCTGATCGGGCTGGGAGTTTTACTTCCAACAATGCATCAGTCATCGCTGGGAACAATGATGCTGATGGCCGGCTTTAAGCTTGATCCGCTGTGGCACACTGGCACTCTGCCATTGCTGTTTCTGTTGACAGCCATTATCATGGGGTTTGCCATGGTGGTTTTTGAAGCAACCATCGCCTCAAGAGTTTATAGTCTTGGCGATGAAACATCAATGCTGGCAAAAGTTTCTCGTATTATGTCTTGGGTACTCGGCTTTTATCTGGTGGTTAGACTTCAGAACGTTTTCGTGAGAGGCGAAATGGGAAATGCTTTTGCCGGAAATTTTCTCGGGAATATGTTTCTGATTGAAAATTTGCTGCTTATAATCGGCTTTGTGATCCTCACCTTTTTCCGAAAAGGTCTGACCCCGAGGTTATTGTTTGTTGCGGCTGTTGCAATTCTGGTTGGCGGTTCACTTTTCCGTTTCAATACTTACATAATTGGCTATGATCCCGGAAATGGCTGGAACTACTTTCCGTCTGTTGGTGAACAGATGATTACCTACGGCCTGATAGCCATTGAAATAGCTGCATACACACTTTTCGTTAAATATTTTCCGGTCTTTAGTGCCCATGAACCAGCAATATCGACTAAATAAGGAGTTAGTATAATGTCTGAACAAATTGTTATAGATCCAATTACCCGTATAGAAGGTCATCTCCGCATTGAGTGCGAGGTGGAGGACGGTCATGTTACCCAAGCCCGCTCTATTGGCACCATGTGGCGCGGCATAGAAACCATTCTCAAAGGAAAAGATCCAAGGGAAGCATGGCTGATTGCCCAGCGAATTTGCGGGGTGTGTACCACTGTGCATGCCATGGCCTCGGTCAGATCTGTTGAGAGTGCTCTTAATCTTGAAGTGCCGGTTAATGCCCAGTACATTCGCAACATGATTGTTGGTGCCCATTGTCTTGCCGATAATATAATTCATTTTTATATATTATCTGCTGTGGACTGGGTTGATATTGCATCAGCTGCACTGAAGGCTGATCCGAAAAAAGCTTCCGCACTGGCCCGTCAGCTGTCACCTTGGAAGCACAATAGCTTCCAGGAATTCAAACAGACTCAGGACAAACTGAAAAAACTTATTGATTCAGGACAGCTGGGACCCTTTTCAAATGGGTACTGGGGACATCCTGCAATGCAGCTTGAGCCCGAGGTGAATCTGATTGCTGCCGTTCATTACTTTCAGGCGCTGAACTACCAGCGTAAGATCAATAAAGTTGTAACCATACTCGGCTCCAAAACCCCTCACATTCAGAATCTTGCTGTTGGCGGTGTTGCCAATCCTATCAATCTGGACAGTCCGGCTACGCTGACAATGGAACGCCTCTTCTATATAAAAACATTGATGGATGAGGTGCACGATTTCATTCAGCAGGTTTATATGACTGATGTTGCAACCATTGCTGCTCTCTATCCAGAGTGGTGCAGCTACGGCAAAGGAAATGGAACGTTCCTCTCTGTCCCGGAAATGCCGCTGGATGCAAAAGGGGAAACATTTGCCATGCCGGGTGGATATATTACGGAAGGTGACATTGCAAATTTCAGGCCTATAAAATCATTCAATGACCCATTTTTTGAAGATAACGTTAAGGAGTCTGTTAAACATTCCTTTTACAAAGGTGACTGGACTCGTCACCCATATGTGTCTGAAACTGTGCCTGAATTTCATGATGGAACCGGAGAGAAGTACTCTTGGGTAAAAGCGCCTTCTTTTAAAAATGAGCCTGCGGAAGTAGGGCCGGTGGCCAGTGTACTTGCCATGAATGCTGCTGGGTATCAACCGGCAGTGAAACATACTAAATGGATGCTTGAAAAAATCGGATCTGTTAATTCCACTAAACAGGATATGGGGATCCTTCCTTCGACCATGGGAAGACACATTTCCAGAGCCATTCGGGCGGGTGTTGTGCAGGAGGCCATGCTTGGGCAGTGGGATGCCCTTATCAACAATATCGGTTCAGGCGACTTCACCACCTGCAATGAGGTACATTTTCCAAAAGGTGAGCAAAGTGGTGTTGGGGTCCATGAGGCACCACGCGGAACGCTCTCTCACTGGATTGTCATCGAAAACGGTAAGATCCGAAATTATCAGGCGGTTGTACCTTCCACATGGCTTGCAGGTCCACTTGGAAGCAATGGTGAGCCAGGATATTACGAACGCTGTCTGGTTGGCAATCCCATGGCTGATCCAGAAAAACCATTAGAAGTTCTGCGAACAGTCCATTCATTTGATCCATGTATGGCATGTGCCGTACATATGCTCGATCCGAAAGGCAAGGAGTATTCCACGGTAAAAGTACTCTAACGCTGGCGAACGAAAGGAAGCCGATGGAAGTACCTTATCAGAATAATTTCTTGGAAAAAAAAGTGGTGAGTGCAGACTCTGAGAAATTATTCTGTAAGGTACTAAAAGACACTCTGACAAGCAGAGGAGCTTTATTTGCCGGGTGGGGCAAAGACTCCATCTCCCCGGAAACCGTCACGGCATGGTTTCCGGATTATTTATAACAGTATGGTAATTATGAAAGAAAAAAAAATCGGTATCCTTGGAATAGGAAATCTCCTTATGCGCGATGATGGATTTGGAGTCCAATGTATTGAACAATTAATTCAAAATTATGAATTTCCAGAAAATCTGACTGCGCTTGATGGCGGAACAGCAGGCATCATGCTTGCGCCTTTTATCGAAGGAGTGGATAGTCTCTATATTCTTGACTCCGTTGATATTGAGGATGAACCCGGCTCTATCCACTGTTTTTCTGATAGTGATGTCCAGTCTGGCGACATCCAGACCCGAATGTCTCCTCATCAGGTAGGATTGCTTGAGATTCTTGAACTCTGTAAATTACGAGGCAAGGCGCCAGAGTTGGTAGAGATGATAACCGTGGTGCCGGAAGATCTGACCCTAGGCCTTGGATTGTCTCCTCGGATAGAGCCTAAGGTTACTGAAGTACTTGATATATTAATTGATCGTCTTGTGTCGGATGGTATTGTCCTGCAGAAAAAGGGAAACATAACAGAATGCACGAACTCTCTCTTGCTCAAGGCCTGATTAGTCAGCTAAAAGAACTGGCCGGAGTTCATAAGGCCACTCGTATTGTGACTGTACGGGTCAATGTCGGTACCATGGCAGGTATTGTTATTGATTCCTTTACTTTTGGCTTTAATGCAGTCAAAACCGAAACAAACTGTGTTCGGGAGGCTCAGCTGGAAATTACAGAAGTGGACGGAGATGAGCTCATTCTGGCTCAGGTCATAATGGAATAACAGCCTGGTTCACCAAGAAGTAAAATAATTTTAATATGTGGAACTTATACTATGTGTGATGCATGCGGATGCCATATCAATGATGACGCAACTGGAAAGATTGTAGAAGTACATCAAAGTCTGCTGGCTGCAAATCTTGAGCAGGCAAAAAAAAACCGACAACATATCGAGGCCATGGGAGCGGTTGCCATCAATATGATTTCAAGCCCCGGCTCCGGGAAAACAACACTGCTTGAGCATACGATAGATTATATTGGTGATAAAATCCGTATTGGTGTTATCGAAGGGGATATTGAAACCGAACGTGATGCCGACCGGATCAGGGCAAAAGGTATACCCGTGGTACAGCTGACCACAGGTGGTGCCTGTCATCTTGATGCCCCTCTGGTGCACAAAGGTCTGCATGCTTTGGAAAAACAGAGTAAAGACGGAAAATTTGATATTATTTTCATTGAAAATGTAGGTAATCTGGTCTGTCCTGCCTCGTTTGATCTCGGTGAGCATAACAGAATCATACTCTTATCAGTTCCTGAAGGGTCTGATAAGCCGGCCAAGTACCCAACCACCTTTAATGGTGCCCAGGCATTGATTATTACCAAGACTGATCTGCTGTCCTATTTTGACTTTTCCATGGAAGAGGCTGTCAGGGAAGCACTGCGTCTCAAGCCGGATCTGACGATTATGAAATTATCTGCCACAAAGGGAGTGGGAATGGAAGCTTGGATTACTTATCTTGATGATGTTCTTGTGAACAGATAGAATGCGGCTCTTTATAAGAAACGTACACGAAATCACATGAATATCTCGGAGCCTGAGCTTACCTGCCTGCCCTTTGTTTCGCAACCTGACCAGGGAAAACGTCACATACTGCTATAGTGCAGCGTAATATGCTCAACTTGTTTCATTCCTGTTTTCAGTGGGAAAACATTTTTTAGGGAGGTCACACATGGAAGGTTTGAAAAGGTATCATGACATGACCAAGGCTGAGTTGATCTGCGAGTTACAACGACTCCAGCAACCAATTGTTGAGTCCACCTCTCCCATGGGAATAACCTGCTGGGTGAATATACTTTTTATTGGTGGCGGCAAGGGGTGTCGTGAATTTCTCAAACTTCTTCATTCTTATACCCCCCGGCACATCACAGTCAATATACTTGGTGTGGCTGATCCATTGCCGGATGCACCGGGACGAAAGTATGCAGAAGAGATAGGAATTCCGACCAGTTCAGATTACCTGGATTTTTTATATGATGACAGGCTTGACCTGATCATTGAATTGACAAATCAAGAAAAAATCCTGGATACAATTTTTGAAAAGAAACTCCATAAAACAAGGGTCATGGATCATATGGGGGCGCTTTTTCTGTGGGAAGTAATATCGCTTAAAGAAAGCCATGATGAACTTCACAGGAGTTTGGAGGATACTGTGGCCTGTCTGGGTGCGACCACTGAGACAAGAGATCCTTATACTGCCGGTCATCAACAGCGGGTGGATCGCCTTGCCTGTGCCATTGCTTTGGAACTTGGGCTTGAGCAGCAGCAAATCTTAGGGTTACACTTTGCCGCTGTTCTTCACGACATTGGGAAGATAGCCCTGCCTGCGATGTATCTGAGTAAACCAACAGCACTTTCCAGTGAAGAGAGGGCGATCATAAAATGTCATGCCGAAGTGGGATTTGACATTTTGAAAAAAATTCGTTTTCCCTGGCCTGTCGCAGAGATTGTTTACCAGCATCATGAGCTTCTGGATGGCCAGGGATATCCCCGTGGTCTGACTGAGAAGGATATCCTTCTGGAAGCCAAAATTTTAACCGTGGCAGATGTTTTTGAAGCCATGTCAGCTGATCGGCCTTATCGTCCATCACTTGGAGTTGATATTGCTCTGGAAGAAATACGGGCAGGTAAAGGGGTTCGTTATCATGCTGAAAGTGTTGATGCCTGTGTCGTTTTGATTACGGAAAAACAGTTTAACTATAACTAGGCATACTATGCAGATTATTTTCCTGTAACCTGTAACCTGTAAGCGTAAAATACGGTTGGAAGCAAGGAAACGAGTAACGAGGGGGGCTTTAGTAAGAAGGGGCAGACGATAACGGGAACATCACGACTGGATTCGCCGGTATTGAGTGGAAAAAAGTGTATCGGGTATTGTTTCAGTCAATAGTGTGTTAGATTGTTGTGCAAAATGTTTGAAAATAACCAAATAAAGGACTTAAGCCGTGCGGCCTAAGTCCTTTATACGTTTGGTGGAGCTGTGGGGGATCGAACCCCAGACCTCATGACTGCCAGTCATGCGCTCTCCCAGCTGAGCTACAGCCCCTACATTTCAATATTCAGAAATATGTCGTGATTCTTTACCAATCTTTTTTTGACGTGTCAATCATTTTAATGAATTCTTTGAGGGAATGGCCCATATTTCTTGAAAATGGCAAAGAGTTTTGGTAGAATTTAAAACTTGGTGTGTCAATAGTATTGAGAGTTTTTTTCTCGTTGTTGTTTCGATGTCTTCTGCGACATGTTTTGTGCGCCGGAATCTCCGGTTATTTGGTCTATATAATCTTTTTATAACACCTGACCCTGGTGTTGAACGGTAAGCCAAAACTCTTTTCAGTACCCCTTTGAGGGGAAGTATCTTACCAAATTTTTTCGGAGTCTGCGCGTATCTTGTGTTTTTTTGAGATATGCGCAGACTCCGAAGAAAATTCTGTAAGGTACTAAAATGTTGTATTATAAAAGGAAAAATATATGTTTTCACCATTCAATTTTTTATTTGGTTGGTTGTCAAATGACCTGGCAATTGATCTTGGAACTGCTAACACTGTACTCTATGTCAAGGGTAAAGGTATTGTCCTGCGAGAACCTTCAGTGGTCGCTGTTCGTCAGGATTCCAGGGGCCATAAAGTTCTTGCTGTCGGGCAGGAAGCGAAACTTATGCTTGGTAAAACGCCCGGTACAATCCAGGCTATTCGTCCCATTAAGGATGGAGTTATTGCTGATTTTGAAGTGACTGAAGCCATGCTTCGCTATTTTATCAACAAAGTACACAATCGACGTACTTTGGTACATCCTCGTATTATAATTTCTGTTCCTTCAGGGATTACTCAAGTTGAGAAGCGAGCGGTGAGGGAGTCTGCTGAATCCGCTGGCGCCCGTGAAGTCTATCTTATCGAAGAGCCTATGGCTGCAGCAATTGGTGCCGGTCTCCCCATCACTGAACCCACGGCCAATATGATTATCGATATTGGTGGTGGTACGACTGAAGTCGCAGTGATTTCACTTGCCGGTATCGTGTATGCCAAATCTGTTCGGGTTGCTGGGGATAAAATGGATGAATCCATCCTGCAATATATCAAACGGAAGCATAACCTGGCCATTGGCGAGCGTACTGCTGAGCTTATAAAAACCACCATTGGCAATGTTATGCCTGAAGAACCATTTGAAACCATGGATATTAAGGGACGTGATCTTGTTTCCGGTGTACCTAAAACCTTGACAATCTCTGCCGATGAAATTCAATCTGCAATTCAGGAACAGATTGATGTTATTATTGAGGCTGTACGAGTGGCACTTGAAGTAACTCCCCCTGAACTGTCTGCCGATATAGTAGATCAGGGTATAGTGCTCACTGGTGGCGGTGCTCTGCTGAAAAATCTTGATAAATGTCTTAAGGAAGAAACTGGGATGCCCATTATTGTGGCAGATGATCCGTTATCTTCAGTCGTGCTCGGTTCCGGGCAGGCCCTTGATAACCTTGATATCCTGCGGGAAGTTACCATTGACTGAGGAACGTGTTGTTTCGTAGTGTTGCCTGTTTGTTTCTACGGTTAATGAGAGTGAAAGAGTGAGAAAGAAAAACACTGACAGAAGGAGGAAGAGCAGTTTCAGGTTTACCCGTCTGTTTCTTCTTCTCTCGCTCTTTATTAGTCTTCTCTTGCTCGTGTTAGGCTCAACAACTGGTGGAAGATTCGGGATTTCACATCAACTAACGTTGGAGGCTCTAGGGCCTATTCAGGGGATTTTTTCCAAAATTTCTCTCAGTGCCATCAGTTTAAAGAATCAGTATATTGATCTGTGGAATTTACGGGAAGAAAACGATCAGTTGCGTAACGAACTTGCTACTTATCATATGCAACTTGATGAATATCGTTCGGCATATTCCCGGAACAGATTTCTTGAAGCTGAGCTAGCCTTTAAAAAGCGAGTGAGTTTTCCATCTCTTATGGCTAGAGTGGTTGGAAAAGACCCATCTTTCTGGTTCCAGACTTTAATTGTCGATCGTGGAGAGAATGATGGTGTTGTTACTGGGATGGTTGCACGAAATTCTCGTGGAGTCGTGGGACAGGTGCTTCAGGTATCTGATAATTATTCAAAAATACTACTTGCCAATGCACCATCCAGTGCCATTGATGCGATTGTTCAGAAAAGTCGGGTGCGGGGGATTCTTAAAGGTGCGGGGGAACAGGGTTATATCCTTCAGTATGTTTTAAAAAACGGAGATGTTGAGGAAGGGGATGTCGTCGTAACTGCTGGTATTGGTGGGGTCTTCCCGCCAGGGATTACCCTTGGCACTGTTTCCAGGGTGTATTCAAAACGGCGTGGGATGTTTCTGGAAATTGAAGTGAAACCCGCAGTTGATTTTGCCCGTCTTGAATTTCTCCATGTCAATCTTTCTGAGGAGCAGTTGGAAATCGACAAGTTCAGTCGATCCTCCTCTTCTTCGGGAAAGTAGTTATGGTAACACTTTGTTTTCTTTTTCTTGGCTTTATTCTCATTGCGATTCAGACCACTGTTTTTCATTATTTTCCCCACTGGCTCGGGCGTCCTGATCTTGCATTTATTTTATTGGTTTTTTCGGCTTATAAATTCAGCTGGTTTCCCGGGCTGCTCCTTGCTTTCCTCCTTGGTTGGCTCATGGATGTGAGTTCGGGGGTTTTCCCAGGTACATATCCTCTGCTGGTGTTGCTTGTTTTTTCGATTGTAAAATTCCTGTGTCAAAACAGTTCTGTAAAGGAAACTGCTTTTCAGATTCCGCTGGTCGGAGTGAGTTATTTTATTGTGCAATGCATCTTTTATCTTTTTTTCTCTTTAACACAACCAGGTGCTCTTCCCCCCTGGTCCTGGGCAAGAGTGGTGCAGGAGACACTTATTCTTCTGGTTGCATCCATTCCATGTTTTATCTTTTTCAGCTGGGTGTATGAAAAAATTGTAACACGACGCAGGGCTTCAAAAAGTTTAAAGAGAGGCGGCGGAAATCGCTTTCGGTGAGTGTGAATAAATGAAGTGGTCCGGATATAAAAATCTTGAAGAGATAAATGAGAATGACGATGCTGAACTTGATTTGTTAAAAAAACGAATTTTTTTTGCAGGCATTGTAATTCTCTTTTTTGCAACCATTATTATCGGACGGCTGTGGTTTCTCCAGATCCATAAAGGTGATGAATACAGAAACCGGGCAGAAAATAATCGAGTACGAATGCGTGAAGTTGCAGCACCGCGTGGAATTATTAAAGACAAGATGGGAAGGGAGATGGTAACTAACCGCCCATCTTTCAATGTGGTTCTTGTTCGGGAAGATTCAAACAATATTGACGAAATGCTGAAAAAGCTTGCCACTGCACTTGATCTTGATATTTCGGATCTTTGGGAGCAGTTAAGAGATGCCGGTAATAAGCCCAGGCATATTCCCGTCAGATTAATGGAAGATGTTGATTGGGAAACCCTTGCATATGTTGAAAATCATAATCAGGAATTTCCGGGAATTCGCATCGAGATCATTCCTGCCCGTGTTTACCATTATGATAACCTTGCGGCGCACGTCATCGGGTACCTGGGTGAGATCAGTAAAAAGGAACTGGCAGCACGAGACACTGATATATATACAGGTGGTGATTTAATCGGCAAGATGGGGCTTGAGCGTCTGCATGAAGTTGACCTGCGTGGAGAAAAAGGGAGTAGCTCTTCAGAAGTAAATGCCAGAGGTTTTGAACAACAGCTTTTAAAAAATGTTGAACCACTTCCAGGTAATGAGATCCAGTTAACGCTTGATGCCGAGCTGCAAAAAGTAGCTGAAGATCTGATGACCGCCGGGGATAAAGCCGGCGCTGTTGTTGCCATGGAAGTAAAAACAGGCCGTATGCTTGTGCTCGCCTCAAATCCCGTACTTCCCATTGATCAGTTTGTGGGTGGTATTTCCCATAAAAACTGGAACGCTCTGCTCGATAACCCCAAACACCCTCTTATTAATAAGGTAGTACAGGCAATGTATCCTCCGGCATCCGTTTATAAAATGATGACGGCAATGACAGGGCTTGCCGCCGGTGTCATCGATAAGGATACGGTTATTTATTGTCCGGGACATTTCTATTTTGGAAAACGACGATACCACTGCTGGAAACGTAGTGGACATGGTGCGGTGAATTTGACCAGGGCAATTGCCGAATCCTGTGATGTCTATTTTTATCAGGTTGGTTTGCGTGTGGGAGTTGATAAGCTTGCTGAAATGGCCAATAAATTTGGGCTTGGACATAAGTCAGGCATTGAAATGGAACATGAAAAAAATGGTCTTACTCCCACAAAAGAGTGGAAAAAAAAGAAACACAAAAAGAAGTGGCAGGATGGAGAGACCCTTTCCGTTGCAATCGGGCAGGGTTTTAACCTTGTAACACCCCTTCAGGTGTGTTTGATGACAGCAACTATTGCAAATGGTGGAAAACAATACCATCCGCAACTGATCGAGAAAGTAACCGATCCTGACGGTAAGGTTCTGTTTCAGTTTGAGCCGGTGGTGCTTGAGGAGTTAAAGGGTGAAAAGAAATTCCTGCCGCTTATTCGGGCGGGCATGGAAGAGGTTGTTCAGGGGCGGCGCGGGACTGCCAGAAAAATACGAATTAAAGGTTTGGCCATTGGCGGTAAAACAGGTACAGCGCAGGTTGTACGTTTGAAACAATACAAACATTTAAAAGAGGAAGATATCCCCTATAAATTTCGTGATCATGCCTGGTTTACCTGTTATGCTCCGGCGGAAGATCCTGAGATTGCGGTAACTGTTCTTGTCGAACATGGTTTGCACGGCAGTTCAGTTGCAGCACCTGTCGCCCGTGCTATATTGGAAAGCTATTTTGCTGAACACTTGGAGTTGGCGGCAGAAGCAGAAGCAGAAGCAGAAGCAAATAAAGAAAAGGGAGAGTAGAGAAAGCAATGCTTCGTATAGATAGAAGATATTTTTATAATTTTGACTGGATCCTGCTGGCTCTGTTATTTGGAATCAGTGGAATGGCGCTGATGAACCTTTATAGTGCATCCTATCCACCTTCTCCCTGGGGCATACCACCGTATATTAAGCAATGTTATTTGTTTCTTCTCGGTGTGTCAGGCATTCTTTTTATCCTCTGTTTTGACTATAAAGAGCTTCATTTCTGGAATTATCCCTTTTATATTGTTATTATTTTATTACTTCTTTTTGTGCTTTTTGCAGGAAATACTGCCGGTGGGGCGCAACGCTGGATTAATCTGGGACTTTTCAAATTGCAGCCCTCCGAGCTTGCCAAGTTGTCGCTGGTTGTGACTTTAGCCAGTTATTATTCCCGTAAGGAAAAAACTGAAGGGTATGGGATTAAGGATATGGTTACTCCTGTTCTTCTCACTGGATTACCGTTTATTTTAATTCTTAAACAGCCGGATCTTGGAACGGCTTTGATGCTTGGTGTCATTTTTGTATCGATGTCTGTTTTTGCAAAAGTCCGTTGGCAGGCCTATGTTTGCGGAATTGTGTTTGGGAGTGCTGCAGGAGTGTTTGCCTGGTTTTATCTTTTAAAAGAGTACCAAAAACGTAGAATTGAAACACTGTTACATCCGGGAAAAGATCCCATGGGGCAAGGATATCAAATTCTTCAATCCAAAATTGCTGTTGGGAGTGGTGGAGTAAGTGGTAAGGGGTATCAGGAGGGGACACAGGGCCATCTGCATTTTCTACCTGAACGGCACACTGATTTTGCTTTTGCAGTATGGTGTGAAGAATGGGGGTTTGCAGGGAGCCTCTTTTTTCTCACGGCCTATTTCGGTATGCTCATCTGGGGTTTATATATTGCTATGACTGCCCGAGATCGCTTTGGAGTATTTCTCTCTTTTGGCGTGGTGATGCTGATTTTCTGGCAGGCTGTGATTAATCTTCTTATGATACTCGGTTTTTTGCCAGTTGTTGGGATTCCACTGCCGTTGGTGAGTTATGGCGGGTCTTCTTTGCTTACTACGTTGCTCGGCTTGGGAATTTTACTGAATGTCGGGATGCGCCGTTTTCAGATAGGACAAAATATAGAAAAAATGAAATAATGGAGTTACATTTTCTGTTTATTTCGCAGTAACTCTTCGTATGCTTCGGTGAGTTTTACAAATTCCTCATGATCTCCACCGGTATCTGGATGTATGGATTTTGCTTTTTGTCGATATAATCGTATTATTTCCTTTTTGTCAGCTTTCCGTAAAGTCTCTTCAGATTCTCCAAAAAGAGTGGCGATCTCACCTTTGCTCACTTTATTATTTCGTTCCGGCCGGTGAAATTGTCTATACTGATCCTGAAACTCAGTTGCCTGCTCAAAGCCTCTGTTGCGGTGGGGAAAACTCGAATCAAAAAAGAGAATAAGGTAACGGATAAGGTAGTCGGGAAGCCTTGAAAAATCTGTACGTTCCTGCCAAAAGTTTTTGTCATCGTTTAACAGGCAAAATTCTTGCATAAATGCGCCATCTATCTTTTCAGCGGACAGAGCTTGGGGAAAACTTCTCGCAAAATTTTCAGTGAAGTGTTTTTGCAGGTTCAGGGCTGTGTAGAGATATGTTTTTAATTCAGTCTCTCGAAGTTCTACCTCTTCTTTAAGAAAAAACTGTTCCAGTTCATCCCGTGATCTGTCCAATAGTTTTGCCTCAAGTCGAGGCGGCATTTGGAAAATATGTCCCTGAGTCGTTGAGCCGAACCTGAGAAAGTGAAGTCTTCTTTTGTCAAAGGAGTGGGGTGCTTGACCATCAAAGGAGAGTAGTTTGCTGCCTTTTTTAAAGCGAACCTGACCCGCACCACGAAAAAAAAAGTGATCCATTTTTCTCTGTACGGTGGGATCAACAAAAGGCCAGAGAAGATGTTCAAGTGCTGTTTCCATATCACGACCGCAGAGTTTTTCTATGCGGTATACAAGATCAGTATCCAGTTGAAAGCAGGTGTCATTTGGGTAATGGAGGAACTCTTCAGGTTCAGTACCAATATCAATTAGTTTCGAAGTTCGAAAACAGTGTTGTTCAATATCCCAGAAGGAGAGGCGAAGGCTGTAACGTGTTGGACGGGTCAGGACAGTTTGGTGAAGGTAAATGGTTGGATCTGGCTGCCCGTATTTTTTTATATGTGCAGTGCTCATTTGGCAAGGATCAATTCCTTCAGGCAGTTGATGAATGTTGGATTACAGTTAAGTGATTCACTGGATTGAAGCCGCATTCCAAGATCTCGTGCCTGATCGTGGTAAAGCATATCAATTTCATAGAGCGTTTCCACATGGTCGGAAACAAAACTTATTGGAACCATGAGAATATTCTTACATCCGTCTTTTGCCAGACTCTCAAGCATATCAGGGGTGGATGGAGAGAGCCACTGAACCGGGCCTGATCTGCTTTGGAAACAGAGTTTCCCTGGACGATTTGTTGTTTTTTCCACCTGGGTGATCGTTTCTTTTATATGATCAACATAAGGATCACCATCTTCAATAAAAGAGACTGGCAGACTGTGCGCACTGTACACAACCTGGGGTTGATCCGATCCAAATGTAAGGGCTGCTTTTTCAATATTTGCCGCCAGAGTCTGGATGTAGCCAGGCTCGGATGGCCATGATTCGATTACTTTAATTAGATCAAAATGACTATTTGACCTAGTGATGCCACGTTTTAGCTCCTGCACGGACGATCCGGTGGTTGCACAGGAATAGTGAGGATACAGGGTGAGAGCTATTATTTTGCTGATCCCTTTGTCAGCCAGTTTTTTCAGAGTTGTATCAGTGTCAGGATGCCAGTAGCGCATGGCACTTACCACCATATAGTTACCATGTTCAGTAAGCGCTTCTTCAAGAGCGTTTCCCTGTTCACGGGTGATTCTGATAAGTGGTGATCCTCCACCGATCAATTCATAAGTCTTCATGCTTTTTGGCGCACGTTTTTTGGAAATGTACCAGGCTAAGGGCTTTTGCATGAAGCTGGGGCCAAGGCGAATGATTTCTCGATCTGAAAAAAGATTATAGAGAAAGGGGCGTACGTCATCTAATTTTTCGGGTCCGCCCATATTTAGAAGTACGATTCCGATCTGTTCTGTTGTCATAATGGATACCTTATGGGTTGTTTCTGTAGCATTAAAAAACTGCAAACTTCTATATACCAGTTAGCATTGCCGCAGAAAAGGGAAATGATTCAAGGCTGGTTAAGAAAGGTTGCAGAGAATGAATTGTGGAAATTTTCTGAAACTTTGCTATATTAGAGAGTTACAAATACCTCATATAGACAGCAGGGTGTGGAAACACCCTTTTCCGTAATAACCTCTTATTAAGGAGATTGATCATGGCCAGTGTTTACAAGATTATAGAGATCGTTGGTGTCAGTAAAAAATCCTGGGAAGATGCAGCAGCAAGTGCAGTGGAGACTACAGGTGAAAATCTGAAAGATTTACGGATTGCCGAAGTGGTCAAGATGGATATGCAGATTTCAAAGGGAAAAGTTGTAGGCTATCGAACTCGGATTGCAGTGTCGTTTAAGTATAAACAAAAAAAGTGATTAAAGATCATTTAAAATGAAAGCACACTGTTTTAGGTGATATGACTTGGCTGCTCCTTTTGGATGCAGCCTTTTTTTTTTGGCTGTGAGAAAATTAAAATTATAATTACAATTATAATTCACAATTGAATATTTATATAACATATCGGCTGAACAAACCTTTCCATATAATTGGGTATGCTCAATAAAATACAATAATTCATCGAACTCGACGAGAGACATTTGAGGTAATGCCTGAAGTAACGATACGATTTCTCGCCTGTTTTTTTATGTGAGCACAAGCAAGCTCTCCTGTGATATGGGGATGACAAACGACACTCCCCTAAAGAGTAGTTTTGCTAAAGCAGTTTTCTCTTTTATGCCAGTGAAAAGAGATGCTTTCTCCAAAATTTGATCGTCTATGTTTAGTGTTCTTATATGTATAGTGATGTGTCATTTATGTATATATGTCAATTTTTATTTTGGAAGATAACTTGATTATCTGTACATAAACTATATAATAAAAAAGAAGGTATGATTTTGCTGTCCGGCGGGAAGTACCTTGTGAAATCTGGATATTGCCAGTGCCCGGAAGTCTTAAGTCGTGCCAGAGTGCGTGTCTGAGGATGCGTTTGGTGATGGTGACATATTTCATGTCATCATTGTAGCTTAATGGAGGAACCGTATGGATCTTAAGGTTGAAACCCGGAATGTTGAGTTGCGTAAAGGCTGGCAGAAAAAAATTGATGAGGAAAGAGAAAAGCTAGTACGCCATTTTGCCAGTTTCGTTCTTCACCTCCGTGTCTCCATCGTGGGAACAGCCCACCATAAAGAAGGTGGCTACGAGTTGAAACTTGTTGCTTCTGTTCCTAGTGATACCGTTGTTGTTACCCGAAAAGGGGAGAATGTGGGCTCCCTGCTTATTGAAGCTTTTGATGTACTCACTCATCAAATGAAAGAGATGCAACGTAAGAAACGTCAATCTCAAAAGAATGATGGTGGTGCGGTTGATGATGGAGCTCAGGTTGGCGTGATCCGAAAAGTTTCGCCCTATGAATCCTATGGGTTCATTGTGAGCCAGGATGCCAAGGAAATATACTTTCATGAAAATGCTTTAAAGGATATTTCAATTGATGCGTTAACTGAAGGTGATACGGTTATGTACGGTGAAAGCCTTGGAGATAAAGGACCGCAGGCTTCATGGGTTCGAATGAATACCTAAAAAATAATTATTCTGTTTTTTTTAGAGGCCCTGTGCAGAGGATTCTGTACGGGGCCTTTTCTTTTGTAAAACACCATGGCTTGCTTGATATAAGCTCGTGTCAATGGTAAAAAAAGTTTCCGTCGTAGCCATTCTACATTAATCATTTATTTTAAGGAACGAGCCGATGCTATCACTGCAGCAGGACCTAGGGGTTGAATATTACAATCTTGAACGTGGAGAAATACTCGATCGGATCACCAAGCGTAAGCAAGAGCTTGCAGATAACCTGCTGATCCTCTGTCATCATTATCAACAGCAGGATATTTTCCAGTTTGCAGATCTCGCGGGTGATTCCCTGAAGCTTGCAAAAGAGGCCGCAGCCATCAGTGAT
>JAESPV010000059.1 GCA_016765495.1 Desulfocapsa sp.
CCAACAATGTCTGCTCCGTGAGATCCGTCTGGAAAAGCTGATTCAACCCGGTAAGCACAGCAGCAGCATCACTGCTGCCACCACCAAGTCCTGCAGCAATAGGGATTTTCTTCTCAAGAAGTATTGAGACACCACACTTGGTGGCAAGACCTGTTTTATCAAGAAAGAGTTCTGCTGCCTTCCATGCCAAGTTTGATTCATCCTCAGGCAAATCAGAGTCTGGACAGTTAAGCTGAATCGCAGGTTTCTCTAATCTGCAAAGCGTTATAGTATCAGCAAGCGATATCTTCTGCATGACGCTGTCAAGCTCATGATACCCATCACTTCGTTTACTTAAAATATGAAGCGTGAGATTCACCTTTGCGGGAGCAGGAACAACCAGCGCAATATCAGAATCAGTCATCTCAGGACGACTTCTCTCCAGTATTTCCATCCTTTACAGTCTTAACAAATCGCATCTTTACATCGTAAAGAACATTCTTCAGCATTTCCGACTCATCGGAATCCAAGTTGCCCTTGGTTTTTTCCTGCAACAACACAAGAGTATCAATGGCATGGCGGGCCAGTGAAAAATCAATTAGTTTTTCACCGGTTTCCGGGTCTGCAATTTCACCAAGATGAAACAATGCAGAGGTGTTCATGGACATGATAAAGGCCATAAAAGTAACCTCTGGCATCACACATCTTCCTTCCTGATCCGGTACTTTTCCATCACCGCAGGGACAGTCTTGGTCATATTCAGAAATCATACTTTCCTCTAAACAAAAGAACAGGGATCACAATAAAAAACCGAACCACAGAAACGACCCGGTTTTTTCGAATTCATATCTCAAATAATGTGCTGCTTATACTAACTCAAGGACGAGTGCATTATCTATATTATCAAGTTGCATCACCTCTTCCAGTAACTCTTTTGCAATAAGAGAGTCGGTACTGAGAAGGATAAGGTTTTGATTGGAAGATTCTTCACGACCAACAGTCATACGTGAGATATTCACACCATTACTGCCAAGAAGACAACCGAGTGCACCAATAACGCCAGGGACATCATTGTTATACACAAGGAGCATGGGGCCAGATGCTTCAGCCTCCAGACGAAAGGTGTTCAAACGCACCAGACGCGGCTCATTTTTACCAAACACAGTTCCAACAAGCTCGTTTTCACCTTCATTGGTCTTCACTTTAATGCGAAGTACATTGACAAAGTCGTTGGATCTGTCACTCTTTGATTCCACCACACGAATTCCACGATCCTTAGCTATAACAGGAGCATTTACATAATTCACCGCATCTTGCAGAATCGGTGTAAAAAGCCCTTTAAGGAACGCCACGGTCACAGGACTTGTATTAAGATCCGCTAACTCACCGGAATATTCTATGGATATTTCCTGTACACTCCCTTTGGCAATTTGCATATGGAAGGATCCAAGCATTTCACCCAGATTTATATAAGGGCCAACCTGAGCAAGTACATCATCACTGACCGATGGAACATTTACTGCATTGGTTACAACACCTTTGGTCAAATACTCCGCAACCTGTTCGGCTATCGCTGTGGCTACATTCTCCTGGGCCTCACTGGTTGAAGCGCCAAGGTGAGGGGTGCAGATAAAATTACTGAGACTAAGAAGTGGACAATTTTCTTTAGTGGTGGGCTCCTGAGCAAAAACATCAAGTGCAGCACCTGCAATCTCACCATCAACCAGAGCTTTATACAGAGCCTCTTCATCACATACTCCACCACGGGCACAATCAATAAACATAGCATCTTTTTTCATGTTCGTGAAAAACTCTGTGGAAAGCACATTGGCGGTTTCTTTTGTGAGCGGTACATGTACGGTTATATAATCGGCACGTTTGGCAAGTTCTTCCACACTTACCAACTCCACGCCAAGTTTATCAACCAAATCTTTAGGCATGTGGGGATCATAGGCGATAACCTTCATCTTCAACCCCTTGGCACGACTGGCTGCAATTGCACCAATACGCCCAATGCCAAAAATACCAAACGTTTTTCCAGTGAGTTCACGCCCCATAAAACTCTTTTTCTCCCACTTCCCTTCTTTCATGGAGGCTGTAGCCTGTGGAATATTTCGAGACAAAGACATCATCATACCAATGGCGTGCTCTGCAGCAGTGGTTGCATTTCCGTCAGGAGCATTCATAACCACTATGCCCTTCTGGCTGGCAGCAGGGATATCAACATTATCAAGACCAATTCCTGCACGACCAATAACTTTCAGGTTTTCAGCGGCATCAATAATCTCAGCGGTGGCCTTGGTCGCACTGCGAACAAGCAATGCATCGTATTCACCGATTATGGCTTTTAATTCTTCCGGTGCTAGTCCGGTTTTCACATCAACTTCAAGACCTGCATCGGTCAAAATTGTAACCCCTAAAGGGGACATATTATCGCTGATTAATACTTTCATCCTTACTCCTTCTCTTCCCTGAACACCCCTGAATGACCGGGGACACATTTATAATTTTGTATTTCTAACCTTAATTTTTTCTCATGCACTCCAGATTATCTTACAGGAATAGCCAAAAAATACGAAGTATAACGAGTTACCGCCAAGAGAACAACAAAAAATATATCCAGCTATTGAACAATCTGGTTAAAAACGATATACATCAACCTTGCTATAGTGCAGTACACCATACGAAACATCTCTTTTTATTACTACAGGACAGGTTTTTTCATGACAGAAACACGACTTCGTTTTCCACCCAGCCCTACAGGGTATCTTCATATAGGCGGTGCCAGAACAGCACTTTACAACTGGCTCTATGCAAAAAAAACAGGCGGAAAACTGATCCTCCGCATTGAAGATACCGATGCTGATCGCTCCACTGAGGAATCCATCAAGGGAATTATTGATGGAATGAAATGGTTGGGCATTGACTGGGACGAAGGGCCATATTTCCAAACCGACTTTGATGCAGACCATATTGCAGCTGCAAAAAAACTTCTGGATACGACCAAAGCCTATAAATGTTTTTGTACCAGAGAAGAACTTGAAGCCAAGCGTGAAGCCGCACAGGCCAACAAGACGACCTACGGCTACGATGGAACCTGCCGTAATTTGACTGAAGAAGACATAGCAGAAAAAGAAGCTGCAGGATTCCCCTTCGTAGTTCGCTTTAAAGCTCCTCAAAAAGATGGAATCCTCAGTTACAATGATGAAGTCCTTGGAGAAATAAAATCCCACTACAATGAAATAGAAGACTTTGTGATTGTCCGTTCAACCGGAAAGCCTTTATATCTGCTTTGTAACGTTGTGGATGACATACGGGATCGTATCTCCCATATTATTCGCGGGCAGGATCATATGACCAACACTCTGCGTCAGGTACTTTTATACGAAGCATTGGATGCTCCCCTCCCTGTCTTTGCCCACATGCCTCTCACTTTGGATACCAGGAAAGCAAAAATTTCCAAACGAAGCCATGGTGAGATTGTTGCTGTTCAATTTTATGAAAAACATGGCTTTATTCCTTGGGCTTTATCCAATTTTCTTGTGCTCCTTGGCTGGTCTTCCGGGGATGATCAGGAATTCTTCTCCAAAGAAGAGATGATCGAAGCTTTCAGCCTTGATCGAATCAATAAATCAAATTCAATCTTTAATTATCAACAAGGTAATGCCAAGTTCTTCACTGATCCAAAAGCCATTGCCATGAATCAACACTATTTACGCACCATGCCCATTGAAGAAATTGCAGTTTTGGTCAAACCTTTTCTTGAAAAAGAAGACTTGTGGGACGCATCATACGAAGGCGATAAAAAAGAGTGGTTTGAACAAACGCTCGATCTTATACGGGATCGATTTCGAATCCTTACCGACTTTGCAGATCTTGGGCGTGCCTACTTCTCTGATGAGTTTCCGGTAGAGGCAAAACCTCTTAAGAAAAATGTACTTAAACATGAAGGCCTGAAAGAGTGGTTGCCCATGCTTGCAGACCGCTATGAAGCGTTGAGTGATTTTACTCTCGAAACGTCTGAACAGACAGCACGCGATCTTGCAACAGAGCTTGATATTAAGCCAGGTATTATCATAAATGGTATGCGTACTGTTGTTACCGGTCAACTGGCCGGTGCATCCATGTTTGATATCCTTTTGGCCATCGGTCAGGAACGCGTTGTTCGACGTCTACGGAATGTTGGAAATTTATTTGAGGCATAAAGAGAGAAATACAATGGAAGCTACTAAAAAAAATATTGAAAAGCCCCTTGATTTTATCAGACAGATTGTGACTGAAGATCTAAGAACCGGAAAACATTCAACTCCTGTCACCCGTTTTCCGCCTGAGCCAAATGGCTTTCTCCATATTGGTCATGCCAAATCAATCTGTCTTAACTTTGGGATTGCAGCGGAGTTCAACGGTCGCTGCCATTTACGTTTCGATGACACCAACCCCAGTAAAGAAGAATCTGCCTACGTTAAATCAATTCAGGAAGATGTGAAATGGCTGGGATTTGACTGGGGGGAAAATCTTTTTTATGCCTCTGATTATTTTGATAAACTCTTTGACTTTGCAGTGGAACTTATCAAAAAAGAAAAAGCCTTTATCTGTTCCTTAAATGCAGAAGAGATGCGGGAATATCGCGGCACACTTACGGAGCCGGGTAAAGACAGTCCCTATCGAGACAGACCCATTCAAGAATGCCTGGAGCTTTTTCAGGGTATGAAAGAAGGCCGGTTTGAAGAAGGCAGCCATGTACTTCGTGCCAAGATTGACATGGCATCCCCAAATCTTACTCTGCGTGATCCCATCATATACAGGATCATGAACGTGCACCATCATCGAACTGGGGATAAGTGGTGCATTTACCCCATGTATGACTTTACCCACTGTCTTTCTGATGCGTTAGAACGTATCACCCATTCCCTCTGCACCCTTGAATTTGCTGACCATCGCCCCATATATGATTGGGTTCTGGATGTCCTTGAGACACCTGCCCACCCGCAACAAATTGAGTTTGCCCGTTTAAATCTCAGCTACACTGTGATGTCAAAGCGAAAGCTTATGCAGTTGGTACAAGAAAACCTTGTAAATGGCTGGGATGACCCAAGAATGCTAACTATCTCTGGTCTTAGACGTCGTGGCTACACCCCAACTTCGATCCGTGAATTCTGCAAGGAGATCGGAATTGGAAAAAGAGACAGCTGGATCGATATGGGTGTGCTGGAAAATGCAGCGCGTAATGATCTTAATGGTATAGCACCACGGGTAATGGGAGTACTTGATCCTTTAAAGGTAGTTATTACCAATTATCCGGAAGATACGGTTGAGGATATTGAAGCGAAAAACCATCCGCAGAACCCGGATATGGGTTCAAGAACACTTCCCTTCTCCAGAGAAATCTATATTGAACGTACAGATTTTTTAGAGAATGCCCCAAAGAAGTTTTTCCGCCTTGATATTGGTCGTGAGGTACGTCTTCGATACGCCTATTTTATCACCTGCATTTCAGTGGTTAAAGATGACGCAACCGGAGAAGTGCTGGAGCTTCACTGCACTTATGACCCTGAAACATATGGCGGAAATGCTCCTGATGGCCGGAAAGTAAAAGGCACTATTCATTGGGTTTCTGCTGCTCATGCAGTAAACTGTGAAATTCGTTTATATGACAGACTCTTTCTAGTTGAAAATCCGGATGTAGATAAAGATGTGAATTTTAAGGAACACTTAAATCCTAATTCTCTCAGCTCACTCACGAAGTGTATGGTGGAACCATCTCTTGCAAATGCTGAACCAGGAACATCTGTACAGTTTGAAAGACAGGGTTATTTTTGTGTGGATTCCAGAGACTCAAAACCCGACAAGCTGGTTTTTAACAGAACTGTTGGATTGCGTGATTCCTGGGCTAAAAGAAAGAAATAAGAATTTTGTTGTAGCTTGTAGTTGTAGTTGTTCATTCTTAAGGCTCGGGGGGGGGCACAACAAGCAATAACTATATATTAGCAACAACACCCACTCGAAACAGCGAGGAACCATGGTTTTTTGTATCCTCATCTATAAGAGATACTATTTTTTCTATATCCCCATATTACGAACATCCTCCATAGAGAGCTAACGGCCATGGAATTACCGTGAACTTTGATCGTGGTTAAATTGCTTGATCAACAACCAAAAATCGTGTGTGTTAGCCCGCCAGAGTGTATGCGGTTTGTTGGACGAAGCCGCTACGCAGAAACAAGCAGCCGACATCGCCAATTTGATCGCCACAACCAGCATATCTTTGTTCGACATGAGATAAACTACATCGTGATTTGTTGGGAAAAGCCATTACACTGAAAACGATGCCTTTTGAAATCATTTGACATTAATAGTATATTTTGTATACAATAGTTGTTAAAAGTAATCTACGTTAACAGCATTGATAAATAAATATTATGAATGAACCTGGCAATCGATATCATTCCTTTCTCATCAGCCATTTTTTTTAACCTCTTGACATATCAGCAAATAAGACATTTCCAACCAGCAAGAATTATACCAGAAAACCACGCCCCCTTTCCAGCCTGATCAGACTCAATTTCTCCTTTTACAACTCATCGTTCATATATAACCGGGATTATCCAACAAACGGTTCTGATTGTGATTCGCTGCGCTCTCACAATCTAACCTTATTCGTTATGCGTCTTTTTGCCGCTTCTTTTTATCGTGGTCTGTCCCCGATTCCGTGTCCCCGATTCCGATTGTTTCTTCCCGATTGTTTCATTCAAATCTTTTCCTAATCATCTGATAATAGAAATATAACCGAATCGAAATGATCTTCGTCTAAGGTTCTATACGACACACTACAGACGAGGCCACTAAATTTTGGCCATTAAGAGAGCGAATCAACCGTAACCTAGTCATAAATGCCATGAGAATGGCTATCTGGAAACAGAAACCAAGTGAAGGGTTAATCTTTCATTCTGATCGTGGTAGCCAGTACTGTGGCAATGATTTCAATGTATCGGAAAATTAGCATTTCTGTGGGAATTGTTCCTCTGTAAGGTATCAGTTGCCAGTTACCAGTTACTGAACACTGATAACTGACGACTGATTTCTTCTTCCCGCAGAGCATCATGTTCTACAACAGTTTCCTGAGACACTGTCATTTTGGCAATAAAAGCCCAAGATAATTCATAAAAAAACTGTCTACTTTTGCTTAACCATTCCAATTTACGACGGCTTAGTAACGGAGCGGAAGCACCCCAAACAAAGATCACAGTAAGGAACTATAAACCAATACCGAGAAAGTATAGCTTTGTTCAAATTATTTATTTCTCGTTCCTTAGTAATCTCATCACGAAGAAAAGACATGAAATCTATCTATTTCCCCCTCATTTTCCTTTTGCTGCTCCTATGTCCTTCTTTGGGGCAAAGTCAAGGCGTAGAGCTAATCGAACATTGGTACCATGAGGTCACTGGTGATAAGCATGAGCATTTTCTCTGGTCTATGACACCAGGGAACACCACAGTACGGATCTCCTCAAAAAAAGAACAGGAAGAAACTTCTCTCGTCTGTCTCCCAACTGGCGAGGTGACCCATTGGCAACAACAGGATGTAAATGGCACTTTTTTAACTGCATTCCGCTCTGGAGAGAGTTTATCAATCACTGGTAAAAGAGATGGGAATGAAATTCTAAAACGCTTTGAGCTTGATGAAAAACCCTGGTATCAGTTTCTGTCATTCTCACTACGTTCTTTTCTTGCAGATAAAAACGCACAGACAATCACTTTCTGGATGCTTCGTCCAGACACCCTGGAACCCTTTCTGCTTAAAGCCACAAAAGTTGGCAACGAAACTATCCAGTCCCTTCGAGAGCCATTATCGGCCATAAAAATAAAAGTTGCTCCGCATGGATTTAGGGGGAAATTCTGGCATGCTCACTACTGGTACCGTCTCCCTGACTTTCTCTTTATCATGTATCGGGGTACCCACGGAGGGCCTCTCACGCCCGAGACAATTATTACTCTGGATGAGTACAGAAAACTATAAATTGTATTTTACGAATTATTTTACCAGGAAAACCTTAATGATACCATTTCAGGCAATGAAGTCCTTCTTCAAAGGAAGAATCCCCGGCCAGCTTATTATTCAGTTTTCCAACCAGTGTAACGCTGCTTGCCCCCAATGCGGGATGAGGCGTTCAGCTGCCATCGACCGAAATACACTCCCCACCGACCAGACAAAGCAACTTATTGACAGTGCCGCTGAGAATGGGTTCCAGGCACTTTCCCTCACTGGGGGCGAGCCTCTCCTTCATCTGGATATGCTGTTAGAGTTTATCAATCATGCACGTCAGGCTGGTATTTCTCATGTGCGAACCGGAACCAACGGCTATATTTTTCAAGGATCTGACAAACCCGATTTTGAAAAACGAATCCATCGGATCGCTGAAGGATTCAGCAAGAGTGGCCTCTCTTCCTTCTGGATCAGTCTTGATTCTGCGAATCCCGAAGACCATGAGACCATGCGCGGCCTGAAGGGATTGATTAAGGGAATTGAAAAGGGACTTCCAATTTTTCACGCCCACAACATTTACCCTTCCGCAAATCTTGGAATAAATCGAAATACAGGTGGTAGTAATCCCCTGCTCTATCAGGAGGATCTTGAAAGTGAGGTCTTTTTTGAACTTTTCAAGGAGGCG
>JAESPV010000060.1 GCA_016765495.1 Desulfocapsa sp.
GAATTCTACCATCTGCACACAACGTTCAATGCCTTGTCGGTGGTTATCTACTACATAAAAGGCCAAAATAGGCGAAAGTTTTTCTTGAGAGAGTGGGTAATCAGGCCCAACGCCCGAGAGCGGCACCATGAGTATTTTGGTGTTTTCAGGCACAGTAATACCGGCCATTTTGGCAATATCCACCGCAGTCTGACCTACTATTTTCGCCATGATGCGACGAGAATCTTCAGTAATTACAGCAGTAGTGAGTTGTTCTGTTTCAATGCTGTTTAAAAAGTAGCATTGGTTTTCTTTAAATATCTCTATTACTTGATCTGCTATTTCCCGATCCACAATTACCGCTTGCTCCGAAGCGCAAATCATCCCGTTATCATAGGTCTTGCTCAATATTATATCAGCAACCGCTCGCTTTATTTTAGCTGATTTTTCTATAAAAGCAGGTACATTGCCCGGCCCAACACCCAAAGCCGGTTTGCCGGCACTATATGCTGCGTTTACCATCTTAGCTCCGCCAGTGGCGAGTATTAAAGCTACCCCGGCATGCTCCATCAACGCCTGGGTGGCTTCAACAGACGGTTTTTTAATCCAGGTAATGAAATTTTCCGGTGCGCCAGCTTTAATGCCGGCCTGGTACATAATTTTGGCTGCCTCTGCGCTGCACTGTTGTGACCCTGGGTGAAAACTGAAAACAACCGGGTTTCTTGTTTTGGCACAAAGAAGAGCTTTGAACATGGTGGTCGAAGTGGGATTGGTTACCGGAATAATGGCAGTCACCACTCCCAACGGTTCTGCGACTTCGTAAAAATCTTCTTCTTCATTCTCGGTTATAATTCCAACCGTTTTTTGGTATTTAATGCTATGGTAAATGTATTCGGTGGCAAAAATATTTTTGGTTATTTTGTCTTCATATACCCCTTTTTGGGTTTCCTCCACCGCCATTTTTGCCAGTTCCATGTGTTTGCCAAGCCCTGCCAGTGTCATTGCTTTAACGATGTTATCCACTTGAGCTTGATCAAGCTTCATAAATGCACGACCGGCAACAAGTGCCTTTTGAACCAAATCATCCACCGCCCTGTCAAGCGGAACGACAGTTTGTAATTCGGGCTTAGGCACACTCGGTCCACACGCACTTATTTGCTTGTCGAGTAAGGGTTGCTCTTTCACAAAACCACCTCCAAAATTATTACTGCTTTGTTCACCCTCGTTCGGTGATAAATAACTGCTTACAGATCTGTAACAATTCTACAAGAATCCCTCTTTGCAAATAGGTACTCACCGCTTACAAGAGCAACATATCTGTCGATCACTCATCTTAAGAGATACAAAATCATTTTGACAAAAGCAATAGTATTCGAAGAATACTTTGTAAACTCCAGCGTAACTCCGAACCTATGTTATGAACATCGGGTCTGGGGGGGGCGATGTGATGTCGCGATTGCATAAAAGTAAGCAGATTGCTTATTACTTATATACTCCTTGACTTGTAATAAAAGCAAAGCATATAGTTAATGTTAACAATTGAAACAAATAGCAGAGTGTAATTTGTTGGAGGGCTTAAGTCATTGGGAGTTCTGGATAAGGAGAAGCTGTTTTGGGTGATCCCTGGAACATATGTGAATTGACAGATGAAAACAGAAGCAAAAAAACCTCTGATTGTCAATGATGGTACTGGGATATCTTTGCAATCCCTTCTCCAGATTATTGAGCACGATACTGCAAGTTGCACAGTATCAGTAAAGCACGACAAAATGCAGAGAAGTGGTACACTCTTCTTCAAGAGAGGAAAGCTCATTGATGCCGAGTGCGGTGAGGAGCGGGGCTTGGATGCCGCCTACAGAATCTGTCCATACCGATCCGTCTCGTTTTCCATTGGTCCTCCAGTTGAACGACCGGTTCGAATTGATACCTCCCTGTCTTACATTCTTCTCCATTCTTCTGTTCTGGCAGATGAAAAGCAGAATGCTTCAAGAGAAGTCACAAACAATATCATAACACTTCAAGAACTCATAGATTTCCTTAATGCCACCAATGGTATTGAGTTCTATCTCCTGCTCAATCGCCAGGGGAAAATCGTTTTACAATCGCAACATAAACTGCATCCTGGCACAAATCGCAGTCCCAGGGAAGATCCGGAAATAAAGAGCCATATCGCTTTGATTACCCGGTATGCGGTATCTCACTTTAACAGAGCCATAAATGATGATGACTCTCGAGCCAGTTACTCGGAGCTCCTCGATGATGGGAAAGCTGTTTTGACTATCTTTTATCTGGATATGGTGCTCTCCGTATTACTTGGGCGTCATGAGTACGCTGAAAGCATAAACACATTTTTGCATCAGGAGCACAGGGTATGACAGCACAATGACAAAGCAGTGTGCTGTTATCGGTATAGGCAATACCCTCCTCGGTGACGAAGGAGTCGGGGTGCACATTGTCGAGCGTTTGCAGCGAAATTATCGGTTTGCCCCCGAAATAGCTCTGATCGATGGCGGATGTGCCGGGTTGAATTTATATTTTATTTTGGAAAGGTACGACCCTGTTATCATCATTGATGCTCTGGCTTTGCATGCAGGTACTCCCGGTTCGCTTCATATCATTAGTGGTGATGAGCTAACTGGAAAGGAAACAGATGGCTGTTCAGCACACTCTGTTGGCATAGGGGATGTCTTACTCCTTCTGCGCTCCCTGGCAGCCCTCCCGAAAGATATGGTTCTAGTCGGGATCGTGCCGGATAGCCTTGATTTTGGATTCAGGCTTTCTCCCATTATCAGCGGGCAGGTACAGCCGATGGAAGATATTATTTTACAGCAACTTCATTTTCGCAATATTGAGGTGACAAAACGATGAATGAATACAAGACTGAAGAAATGACTGCCCTTGTTCATAACCGGCTCTTCAGAGGAGGCCGTATAGGGCATTTGTGGCGTGTCTTCAGGGGGAATCAGCTGAGTGGAATATTCCAGATAAGTGGCGACGGGCAGGCGTGTAATCTTGAAATAGTTCAGGGAACAACCGCAAGGTTTAGCTTTGAAGACCAACAGGATAACCGGGACAGTGACAAGACATTGGAGCGATTAAAGCATTTTGTACGGAAAACTGATGTTCGTTTTTCCATATATGTCGCCCCATAGCTGTGAACACACACGAATAGGTAGCACTTCTGCACTGGAGAAATAAATGAAACTAACCTGTATGATTGGTGAAGATAAAGGCCGTAGCCACTTTCTGGAGTTATCTCATTTTAATCAGGATTCGAATAGGGTCATTCGAGTTGATGATTCCGTTGAAGGGTTCACAGAGATTTCTGCACTCTGTGAGAGTAAAAAACCTGACAGTATTATCTTGATAGCGGAATCCCCCCTCCGCTTTCGGGATGATCTGCAAATTGGCCTGCTACCGAGATTGATCGAAGTAGGTATCAACCCGGCATCCATCGGCTTTGTCAATCTCAATGGCATCGTTTTATGCAGCGATAGTGAAGAGCAGGTATTGGCACGGTTGCAACTCACCACAGCTCTCGCCCACGATCGCGTAGGCCACGGGAAGCCCTTGTCCGTGAAAAAGATTAAACCAGTAAAGCGCTGTCTTGTTGTTGGGGATATCCTTGATAATGATGTTAAACTCCTGGAGCAGAGTGGTATCGAGTTGATACGGATCTGGTCAGGGGATAACAGGGAAATGCTTTCCGATGTTGGCCTGCAGTCGTTCTCTGGTTTGCCTGGGGATTATCAGATTGGTCTCCTGCAATCTGATAACAAAACAGAGGAGTATCGCTGTGGAGCAGTATTTGTTAATACCTCCTCCCTTAATCCAGATCAAAAACGACAGCTTGCAGAAGCTATGAAAATTCCTTTTCCTGCAGACACATTCAGACTGCCACCTGATCGACATACCCTCACCGCCGGGGTCTGGGTTCTTGAAAAAGAAAATGAGCAGAAAACAGCAGGGTGGGCTGCAGAGGTTTCCTCCCTTCTTGATCGGGACACCATTGAATCGTATCTGGATGCCTGCACCGTCAATCTTGACAAATGCGGCCTGTGTGGCGCCTGTGTAAAGACATGTATGTTTTCTGCAAATTCCATCGATTTGAAAAGTGCACGAATACACTTCGATCAGACCCGCTGCACCGGATGCGGGAACTGTGTGACAGCCTGTCCTGTTCTGGCAAGGGATCTGCACCATTACTCAAATAGTTATATGGGCAACATAGCTGCGAATCTTCATGCATTTAAGGGGCGGGATGGAATGCGAATATTGGGTCTGTTCTGCGAAAGCAACGGTTATAAAGCGGTGAATTATCTGGCAGGGACTGGCAAACGGGTTTCGTCTTCCTATTATTTTCTTCCTGTTAAATGTGGTGCCCGAATCGGCACCGAGATCATCCCAGACAGCTTTCAGAATGGTTTTGATGGTGTCGCGCTGCTTGTCTGTGCCAGGGATGAATGTAACGAGTTGGTTGGAAGCCTGGATCTGGAAAGACGTTTCAATCTGTATCGAACTATTATGAAGGCCCAGGGGCAGGAAAGCGGTCGCATGCGAATATTTTCCATCAAAGAAAAAGAATTGGGTAATGTCCATGACGGCTTGGAACAGTTTGCCAGGTATCTGGCAGATCTACGGACGGATCAAGCTGTTTTCTCTCAATTATAAACAGATGGATACTCTCTATCATATTGTTCCACTCTGTATCCAACACACCTGACAAAGGAGAATAATCATGCCAGATAAGCCAACTGTAGCGATGGGTTTGTTAAGCGGTTGCTTCGGCTGCCTGACAAGTTTTCTCAATATTGCTGATGATCTGCCGGAGCTTCTTGAGAAAATTGACCTGCGCCGTACCCCGTTTAACGATCTGAAGGAGCTTGAACCTGTGACTGTGGGGATTCTTGAAGGTGCCGTGGCCACTGACGAGAACGAAAAACTGGCTCATGAAATGCGGGAAAAGGCGGATATTCTTGTTGCCCTGGGAACCTGTAGTTGCTTTGGCGGCATTGGTGGACTGCGTAACCTTGAACCGGTTGCCATGGTGCTGAACAATGTTTACGACCAAAAAGTACCTGACGACTCTGATCTTCCGACATTACTGCCCAAGGTCAGATCTCTGGAATCTGTTGTGAAGGTGGATGTCACAGTACGCGGCTGTCCTCCGAAGGCTGAAGATATCCTCCTTACCTTAAATGCGATTATATCGGGAGAATCTCTCAAAGAACATTCCAGAAATCTCTGTAACGAATGTCCACGCAGCAAAGAATCGATAATGATTTCCCAAAAAGGCTTCCTCACCGAAGGAGTGAGAGCCGTTATGGAGCTTGAAACAATTGATTCGGAGCGCTGTTTTTTGGAACAGGGTATTCTTTGCGCCGGACTGGTAACGGTGGAAGGCTGTGGCGCAAGATGTACCACAAACAATATGCCGTGCCGAGGCTGTTACGGCCCTGCGTCCGGTGTCCATGGCCAGGGAAATAAATTTGTGAACGCAGTTTCCTGCCTGCTCCCGGCAGGAGGCATCATGTTCCAGGAAGATATTGTTGGCACGGGCTATCGTTTTAGTCTGGCTGCGGATACTCATTTTAATAACAGGGAAGAGTAATGCAAAAGATAGTAATAGAACCAATCAGCAGAATTGAAGGTGAGGGGAAAATTACGATTTTTGTTGGCTCTGATGGCGAAGTCGTCAAGGCACGATTCCAGATGATGGAATTTAGAGCCTTTGAGGAATTTGTCAAAGGAAGGATGATCTGGGAAATGCCACTTATTACCAGTAAGATATGTGGAATTTGTCCGATACCGCAACATCTTGCTGCCGTAAAGGCTGCAGAGGCTGCTCTTGGAGTGAAGGGAATTCCTGATGTCGCCCTGTTGCTCCGCAAACTGCTCCTTGCAGGAGGGGCCATACAAGACCATGCTCTGCACTTTCTCTATCTTGCTTTTCCTGATTTTGTTTTTGGCTCAGATACTCCTCCGGAAAAGCGCTCAATAACAGGATTGCTCGAAAAGCATCCCCAGCTCGTCAAAAAGGCCATTTTTTTGCGAAAATGTGGAGTGCGTATGGCAGAAATGATCGGGGGAGACTCTATTTATCCGGTTACCGCCATACCCGGAGGCATGACAATGCCACTTACTAAGGATAATATCCAGGAGATAACAGCTCTTTACAGGAAGGGGCTTGATGCCGCTCAGGAATGTGCGGAACTGGCCTTGAAGGTAGTCAATTCCAAAATGAAGAATAGGTTTCCCCAAAACAGCCCGTCTACCAAATTCATGACGCTTATATCAAAAAATAATGGTTTTGCTCATTATCAGGGAGATGTTAGAGTTATTGATGAAAAAGGAAATGCTCTTGAGACCTTCCGTGCCTCTGACTACGCAAGTTTTATTGATGAAGATATCGAACGTGATAGCTGGGCAAAATTCCCGTTTTTGCGTAGGTCTGGCCGCCATGAAGGTGTCTACCGTGTCGGCCCTCTGGCACGACTCAATGCAATTGAGCAAATTGAGACACCAATGGCGGGTAAATGGTTAAAGCAGTTTAAGGCCTTTGGGGATGGATTGCCTGTTAAGGACATTATTTATTACCATCTGGCTAGAACCATTGAGCTGGTATATGAATTTGAACAATCTCTGCAAATACTCGAAGATGCAGGTCTGACTGACAGAGAGACCAGAATTCCGGTCTCCAGACAAGCTGGTGAAGGTGTCGGTATTGTAGAAGCACCACGCGGAACGCTTATACACCACTACAAATGCGGTTCACGCGGTGAGGTTACTCATGCCAACCTTATTGTACCGACAACCCATAATAACGCAGCATTACAGGCGGCTGTTACTGCTGTGGCCAAAAAAGTTATAAAAAATGGTGCCATCAATGATGCCGGACGACAGCAGGTTGAAATGGCTGTAAGGGCCTATGATCCTTGTCTGAGCTGTGCCACCCATAGCTGGAATGCTTCTCGCAGGCTTCCTGTTGAAGTAGTAAGGGAGGAAGTATGAACAATAATGCCACTGACTTTCGTGCTGATGCGCTACAGGCTTTCAACCAAGTGGTCGAACCATATTTACGAAAAAAGATGGGACACGAGATTGCTGCTTTGCTCATTGATAAAACCTTGGAGCTCTCATTGGCTGAAAGCAGCTCTGCCAAAGATGCCTTCACCCGGCTCTGTAGCAAGCTCCTTGAAATTCGCCTTGGAAAGCGTGATATTCCATTCGTCAGCCTGGTGCTGGACAGGGAAGAGCTGTCTTCTCTTCAGGAGAACTTTATCCGCGATTACGACTCCCGATGTGGGCAAGACCAGAATCACCTGACCATTGATACTGTTTTTGATCGCCTTTTGGCACCAGATCTTGTTGATGTCCTGGGAGAAGAACTTGTCACCTATCTGAAAAAGCTTTATGTCGATAAAATAGAAACAATGGTGGGTATCGCCGACCACCTTCGATTTACAACAGCCATGGAAAATCTTTCGGAGACCATGCCACTGTTACAGGAAGCAGAATACACGGAGCGAATCAGAGGGATAGCAGACATTCTCCAAAAACAGCAGGCGGACTCTGCAGAACATCCGGATACTGCCTTTTCCGCCATTACTTTGCAGGATGGTATTGAGCAGATTATCATCCCTGATCTTGCAGAAATTCTTGGCAAAGGACCCATCCTTGACGCATTGGTGGAAGAAGCAGAAAAACAGTGCTCAGGAATTTTTTCCGATGAGCTTGCAAGGTTTTCTCAGTTTGTTAAAATATTGAACAAATCTGACATAATACTCAATATGTTCGGTGATCACTGGACCAGTGACAAAGAGAGCGAATGGATCAAAGAATTCAGGGAACTGCTCATTTGATCAGGTTCTGAATGTCGAATATCTGAGATGGCGAGTCCCTGCTTTGTTTTACTCCTGTTAAGGGAGATAAGCCGGTGGTTCCGTTTGTTCACTGCAATCGACATCAATGCGGCACTCGTCCTCATTGGCAAGATCAAACGGGAGAAAAGAATTCATTGATTTTCGGACTACGGGAAGAGGTTCAACACAATTTTCTTTCAGGTATGCCATGATATCTCTTCCTCCCCTGATGAAGCGCATCCCATTACCACTTTTCTCAACCAATACCGGGATGGTATCTATGCCCAGTATTTTCAGGGTGCTGGCATTGATATTCGGATCCCAGGAATCCATGGGATCCAGATCGGGCAGCACCATTGTATCCAGGTGTTTAACAGGATTGAAGCGGACTTCGCACTGCGTGGATGTTCTCAGCAGGTCCAGTACCATCTGGCATTGGGGGCAACTGGTTGAAAACAGCAAGTAGAGCTGTTTTTGGGAGCTGATACTCCGTTTAACAGCATAGGTGCCGTGGTTCAGGTTGAGCGATTCGGTACCGGCTTCAGGATCATGGAACTGCAGGAGAGAAAAGATAATGAGCTCTGTGGTAAACAACAAAACCGCAAGGCATGCCTGGCGCCAGCCGGCCAGTATGTTCATGATGATGATGAGGAAACAGATAAAGAGACAATAGGAACAGAATGTCTGTGCAACAAAGGCCTGGTACGAGAAAAGAACCCCCTCTGCCGCCACGCCGAGAAGCAGTAGCAGACGAAGGACCCCCTCTGCTCCAGGCCTGAATCTGGACGCTATGGCACAAAGCAAGAGACTGATAAAGAAAAAAGTCCCCACCCCATTGAACCAGATCGGCGGAATGCGGAGTAGACTTTCGACCACGCTGCAGCCCTGATTCAAGCAAATAATTGAATCGTTTATCACTTGGTAAACAACCTGCACAAGCGTCGTGCCGGCTCCGATCACGGCCAGCACAATTATCCAGGAAAGTGATCTCCTGCTGAGTTTAGGTATCAATTTACTTTTTGTCTGACACATTGTTTACACCTTGAAAAACTATCTAATAAAAGCATTTTGTTAAATGAAATGATCGTACCCGGCTTCAGCAGATTCTCGGCAAAGGTTCTCCAGACAGTGGTTCCACCAACCGTCTGCCTCCGGCAACCGTAGTCAGAACCACTCGGCCTGCGTGCTTTTCAGAAACCCGGCCAATGATGGCGGTGTCCCTGCCTTCCGGAACTGAGCGCATTCTGTGAAGGATCTCTTCTGCATACTCAGGAGCTGCAAGTACCATACACTTTCCTTCGTTGGCAAGATAAAGAGGATCAAGCCCCATAAGCTCACAGGCTGCACGTACTTCGGCATGCATGGGGATGGAATTTTCTTCAATTTCCATACAGAGTTTCGTTGTTTTGGCAATTTCACTGAGTGTTGTTCCCAGGCCGCCCCTGGTTGGATCCCGCATGGTATGAATGGCTCCGGGAAAATCTTTTACAATTGCCTGAGCAAGAAAGTGCAGCGGCCTGGTATCACTTAGCAGATTAGCATCTACCTGTAAGCCCTCACGGCTGGTTAGGATGGTGATTCCGTGATCCGCAAGCGTTCCTGAAAGAAGGATAATATCGCCTGGTTGCGCCTGTGATGCGTTAATGTTGATGTTTTCTTCAACAATTCCGATACCGGAGGTATTAATAAAAATTTTATCAGCCTTCCCCCTTGGCACAACTTTTGTGTCTCCTGTCACCACGGGGACTCCGGCGTAATCGCAGGCATTGGCAATGCTTTTAATGATCTTTTCCAGCTCATCAACAGCAAATCCTTCTTCAAGTATAAGTCCCAGGCTCAGACAAATCGGCCTGGCCCCCCGCATGGCAAGATCATTAATGGTACCGTTTACTGCCAACTCACCAATATTACCACCGGGAAAAAAAACTGGATCGACCACATAACTATCCGTGGAGAAGGCGATCTGACCATGTTCAGGTGGTAACACAGCAGCATCCTCCAACTGGTTCAGGACAGAATTTTTTAAATACTTGAGAAAGAGAGAGCCTATCAGGTTTTGACTGGCTAGCCCGCCGCTTCCATGATCCAGTATAATATACTTTTCCATATCTGTTTTAGGTTCCTTTTTATAGAGTAATTAACGAATAGTTCATTTTCCGGCAAACAATCGATTACTAATAAGGGTGAGGCAAATAGCAAATGAAATGGCCGCCACTCCCATGAGCACATTGTAGTAGGCGGGTGCCACCAGAGCCAGACGGACAAACATGGTTGCCAGGGCGTAGCCGGAATTACGAAATATTGTAAAGAATGAAGGGTGAAAACACTGGGCGATAAGAACAATAAGAATGTCTGTTATAATAAGCAGTGTGTAAAAGGTATGAAAAAAATCAGAACGTTCCTGGCCCAGTATCAAGTGGTAAATATGCACAAAACCAATGGCGAGAAAGCTCCCCAGCAGAAACAGGGAGATGGCTTTTTTAGCAGATACAAAACGATACAGATCCCTGGTTTCCTCTCCAGTATTCGCTGACTGTTTCTGAACGACATAATAGACACCCAACAGGCCAAAAATAAACAGGGAGCCGAAACCATCGGACATGATCCTCATTATCGCATCTTCATTGCCAACGAAGCTGATCGGTTCAGGCAAGTGGGAGAGTTCCTTAAAGGCATCACGCAGCAGGATGAGAGCTAACAATTCAAATTGCTTGCCAACAGCACTGGAAAAAGAACAGGGTAAGACGAAAATCAAACTCAGCACTTCAAGGATAAGAATAATCGTGAAAGCGTTGCCAATGGCATGAAAATGATTCGTTGTAATAAGCGCTTCCAGTGTCTGTGGTAATAGCTGCGCCCGATTAAGTTCTATCAGCAGGAGGTTGAGCAGAAATAAACAAACCAGAAAAACAGAAATCTTTTTATGCACCCGCTCCTGTTCCCAGGATCTATGCAGGGAATCAAAGAGATAGGTGAACTGTTGATAGAAAAAATCCATGCTGATTTTCATGAGAGGAGGGTACCAGGATTACAGATCAGTTCAGATCGCCATATCTATACCAGGCGGCACAGGTTCCTTCGCTGGAAACCATGCAGGGCCCAACGGGGGAACCGGGAGTACAGCGATTCCCGAAAATAGGGCAGTCTGGCGGCTGGTTAATGCCTTTCAGGACATCACCGCAGCGACAACCTTTAGGTTCGCTGGATGGGGCGATTTGTATATCCAATCTTTTTATTATATCAAAGCTGCTGTATTCTTCACGCAGAGTAAGGCCACTCGATTTTATGGAACCAAGACCGCGCCATTCACTGTCCACCTGAGTAAAAACCGTATCCACAATTGTTCTGGCCTTTACATTGCCCTCTGCTGTAACAACACGCCCATAACAGTTTTCCAGAGCAGGTCTGTCTTCCTGTACCTGTTTCACCAGTGCTATGATAGAGAGCAGTATGTCCGTTGGTTCAAACCCTGCGACCACACAGGCAATACCATAATCATCCACCAAAAAACGGTAGATCTCAGAGCCGCTGATAATGGAAACATGCCCGGGGCAGAGCAAACCGTCAACCTGAAGTTTTGGATCTTCCATCAACGCTTTAAGGGGGGCAGGCATAGTCTTATTGGCCGGAAAGACACAGAAGTTTCCGATCTTTCTTCTGTCAGCTTCAAGGATGGTGGCGGCAATGGTTGGAGTAGTGGTTTCAAAGCCAACACTGAGAAAGACGACGAGCTTGTCAGGGTTTTGTTCAGCGATTGTAAGAGAATCCATCGGTGAGTAAACAATGTTCACATCTGCTCCGGCGGCCTTGGCCTGCATAAGAGAGTTTCCAGTCCCTGGCACCCGGATCATGTCTCCAAATGTGGTGATAATGACCTCAGGCCTTCCTGCAAGCTCAACAAACGCATCGATCACACCGGAAGGGGTGACACAGACCGGACAGCCGGGACCTGAAATAAGCTGAACATTTTTGGGCAGCATTTGCCGCAATCCATGTTTGAAGATGGACATGGTATGGGTACCACAAACTTCCATGATCCGGACAGGCCGATTGGAAAGAGCATGCAGCTTTTCCGTCAGGGTGTGGACAAGATCTGCCCCCCGGTATTCATCGACATATCTCATATCCTGTTCCCGTCTGTCGATTCGTCCATTCCTTCAGCAAGTTCACGCAATAGCCGCAGATTGATTTCAGCATTCTCTGCATCCAGACAGTTTACGGCAAATCCTGCATGGATAATCAGATAGTCGCCAATCTCAGGCAATCTGTCTACAAGATCCAGACGAATCTCTTTTCGTACTCCATCGGTTTCAACCGTTGCAATCTGCGGATTGAGCAGATCATCACTGTCGCCCTTGATTTCTATGACCCGCATGGGTATGGCAAGACACATAATTTCCTCTTTTATCCTTTAAAAATTAGTCTGATTTGGTCTCTGAGCCGGATGTTCTGTTTGTCGGAGAGCTATACAAGCCTGGCCCAGAGAAACACCGCCGTCATTAACCGGCACCTGCTCACCAGTGTACACACTATATCCATTTTCTTCTAGTCTTTCAGCAAGAAATTCCAGAAGCATTCTGTTCTGAAAGCATCCGCCGCCAAGCATAATGGTTTGGGTGGGGTATCGTTTGGCAAAAAGCTGCAATAAGGCCTTGTGGGTTGACCGAACCAGCCAGAGATGAAAGAACAGGGCAATAGCAGCAACAGGAGTGCCTTTTTTCAGATCTGCCAGCAACCAAGGCAACAACGGTCTCAAATCCAGTTGCCATTGTCCATTTTTCCATACGATTGTGCCGGTATAGCGATCACCATCCGGCATTGAATCTTTGCTTTCATATGCTGTCCAGGCCAGAGTTTCAAGTTCCATGGCAGCCTGTCCCTCAAAATCAACCTCCTGTCGAATACCCAACAAAGAAGATACTGCATCAAATAGCCGCCCCACACTCGAGGTAAGCGGAGTATTGATTTTCTTCTCCATAATCATGGCAATACCAGGCAGAGAGTCAGCCGGTATGTCCTGAAGTGTTGAAGGAAGGGCTGTCAATTTTGAGATATCAAAACCACCGGCTGAAAGGTATGCCAGCCCCATTCGCCAGATCTCATGTGTCGCACGATCTCCACCAGGAAGCATAAGGGGAGCAAGGTGCCCCACTCTTTCGTAAGATGTTCCCTCCACATGGAGGATTTCTCCACCCCATACTGTGCCGTCATCGCCTAATCCCGCCCCGTCAAAGATCACAGCCAGCCCTTCCGACAGATTATGTTCAGCCATGATTGCTGCTGCATGGGCATGGTGGTGCTGAACGTTAAGACCGGGTAAAGATGATGCTGCTGCATGTCGGCTGCTGAGATAATCGGGATGCAGGTCACAGGCTATCAGTTCAGGAGAAACGTCAAGAATAGATTTCATGTAGTCCAGCGACTCTTCAAAAAAATCTATGTTAGCAGGTCCTTTGAGGTCTCCGATGTGCTGACTGAGAAAGAGCAGGCCATTTCGAGACAGGCAGAAAGTGTTTTTCTGTTCAGCGCCGCAGGCAAGGACCGTTTTTTTGATACCCGGTATAGAAAAAGGGATAGGTGCGTAACCACGGGAACGGCGAATCATCTGAAGCCGCCCCCGAACAACACGAACCACGGAATCATCAACTCTGGTCACAATATCCCGATTGTGCAGCAGGAAGTAATCTGCAATGTTAGCAAGCTTCTGTAAGGCTTCGCTATTATCAGTACAGATGGGTTCGCCACTGAGGTTGCCCGATGTCATAACCAGAATTTCAGGGCACTCCTCCATATCAAAGAGCAGGTGGTGAAGAGGAGTATAGGCCAGCATTATGCCGATCTCACGAATACGTGGAGAGAGTTTGTCACTCAAGCAGGATTGTTTTTTTAATACAAGAACGATTGGCCGCTCTCTGGACAGGAGTAACTCACGCTCCTTGCCGTTGAGTAGGCAAATTCTCTCAGCCGTTGTGAGGTCGGCAACCATAACGGCCAGCGGCTTGCTATATCGATGTTTGTTTTCGCGCAGTCGCTGTACTGCATTGTTTGAACAAGCATCCACGGCCAGGTGAAACCCGCCAAGTCCCTTTATGGCGACAATGGATCCTTTTTGCAATGCTCTGGCGCAACCCTTTAAACAGTCTTCGTTTATATCGCTTATTACAGCTCCCTGATTGTCGTGCCAGCTGAGTGCGGGCCCGCACATCGGACATGCATTTGGCTGGGCATGGAACCTGCGATCAGACGGATCGTGGTACTCTTTCATGCATGAGGCGCACATGGGGAAAACTGCCATGGATGTCTTTGGTCGGTCATAGGGGACTCCCCTGATGATGGTCACTCTTGGACCGCAGTTGGTACAGTTGGTGAAAGGGTAATGAAATCTGTGGTTTTCAGGAGATGAAATGTCATTTATACACTCTTTACAGGTTGCAATGTCAGGTGAGATCAGGGTGGTTTTGATTTCGCTGTCATTGCTGATCGCGATGGTGAAATCATCGGCGAATTCTGTTTCCTGTTCTGCTGTAAACTGTATTTCGGAAATCCGTGCCAAAGGCGGAGGATCTGTTTTGAGCTTGTCTACAAACGAATCTATATCAGCCGTAGATCCGGATATGTGGATTGTTACTCCATGTCCGGTGTTAGCAACACTGCCGGTCAAATCGAGTTTTTTGGCAAGCTTGTAAACAAAGGGCCTGAAGCCAACACCCTGGACAATGCCTGTGACATTTAGATGCAAATGGCTGGTCTTGGAAGTACTGGTTGTTCTCTGTGACTGATTAGTGGAGAGATTGTGCATCAGAAATAAACCGGCTCCCGTGAGAGCGGTAGCAGTTGAGTTATTTCCATGTATCGGAAAATTAAAAGTTCTGTGTGGGTGTTCCTATATAGCTATATGAATTTGAATTGACAGTTATTGATACCGAATACCGAAATCTTCTACCCGAAGGGAATCATGTCTTTCTTATGTAACACACAAAACCACATCAGAGCCAAAACCGCAATAAATTGTGCGTCAACTGCAGGTAGTTTGTCCTGTCAAGTAAACATATGATTTATTATTGACATAGCCTTGAACTTGGGGTATTGCTCTGAGGTGCACAACAATCCGTTATCCGCGGCAATCAAACAGCAGAGCGCACTATGCACAAATGGCACAATGACAGAGGTTCGACAATATCGGTTTTTGGCTGTGGTAACATGCTTGTTGGGGGTGATCCCGCCGGTATAGCGGGTTTCCAGTCCGGCCACGATTTTGCTGATACTCTTTTTATTGAAGATACAGGAACAGGGCTCTGGGAGTATCTTGTTGATTTTCTCCTTGCTCCCAACCTTGCGCTAAAGTTCCTGATTGTTCTTGATGCTGTTGATTCTAAAGAGAGTCTGTCGGGCGGGGGAGGCACCATGACGTCCGGAACCATTCCAGCTGAAAAAATCCATAATTTTTCCCTCAACCAACTCCGCACCTTCAATTTACTCCTGGAAATCGCCGAACAGCCCGGTGCTTCTGTTCATCTAACTACTGCTCAGGTTGCGCATATTTCCGGTGAAAGAGCATCTGGGATGACATTGTATCATAAAGAGAGCGACTTGTCTGAGGACCTGCAGCACCTGTGTTTTAGCCTGTCCCATTGCTGGAGTAGACGAATTGGATCTTCGTAAAACGTATGTATGGCCTTTTTTGGCATGGAGGGCGAACGGATGGTCTCAGCGACTTGTGTGCGGGCTTGTACGTTTGTCCATGGGTGAGAAAAACTTGAAAGACAGAAGGTGTGATTGCCTCTGTACGTGTTGGTGTAATCAGGGAAGAAGCGGAAGCAAAAGAAGAATAATTGACTTCACTCTACAAATTATTTTGCAGGTGGGTCATCAGCGGAATATTTTAGTGTAAACCACAAACCGGCAAAGGCATGGCCCTTGGTTTAATTCCTGCTGATAACAATCAACCCTCCCCGTGTATTGAATGAATAACTATAAACACAGCTGGTTTTCTGCAACGTTCAAGCCGATTTTTCTTAACAGAAAACACAGAGAAAATAGTTTATTCAAGCAACTGTTCAGCTATAAAAGACTCTACCGATTAAGTCTCCTGGTTATGACATGGCTTGCTCTTGGCCCCTTAATCGGCATTGTAATAATTGGCCATCTAGTCACAAAACGAAATGTCGATGAGCTGATCAGTTGTCAACTTTCTCACACAGCAGATAAAATCAGACAGGAGGTTTCCTGCTATATTGAGCAGCGCAAAACAGCACTTGACCTGGTTGCAGACACTTACACGTCTGATAAGATAAAAAAAATAGTGCCTTTGAACGACAAACGGCTGAATGATTTGATGGCTGAAACGCAGGATTCCGGGATGCGTGATGCCTACCTGGTCGATCAGGACGGTTTTATCCATGCTCGCTTACATCAAAGGAATGATAAACAAATTAAAGTAAAATTGCCCCCACAGCTTTTTCAGGATTCTGACATCCGAATACTCAAAGAGGAAAATAGTACCACCGGTGAGAATATGGTCAAGGTCTATGCTGATATTCCCGCCACCTCTCTTGTCCTCGTGTTGACGAAGCCGGAATCCTTACTATTGCAGTCCTATTTCGGGGATCGTCGAATTGTCTTCTGGTTCCTGAGTGTCAGTTTGCTATTTATTGCTGTTCTTGTTTATGCTACGGCAACAAGGCTTGTGAATGAAGTCTTTATTGCCGACCAGCAACGCATCAGAACCTTGCGAGAAATCGAGCATTCGAACAAACTGGCTTCAGTTGGTCGGTTGGCTGCGGGTGTGGGGCATGAAATCAATAACCCTCTTGCCATAATCAACGAAAAAGCCGGGATGATACAGGACATAATCACCTTTGAAGAAAACTATAAGGATGACGAACAACTTGCCGGTCTCACGAGTTCAATTCTCACAACAGTTAAACGATGCAGTGCCATTACCAGGCGGTTGCTCACTTTTGCACGGCATCTGGATGACAAAATAGAAACGGTAAACATTAAACAAATTTTGGAGGGAATTCTTGATCTTCTCCACAAAGAATCCGAACACCGAAGATTTACCATTACTATTGAGGAAATAGATTCTCCTCCTTCCTTTGAATGCGATCACGGTAAGCTGCAACAGATTTTTTTCAATTTAATCAATAATTCTTTTGCTGCCATGCAGGATGGAGGAACGCTTGCCATTACCATCAGGCATCTTCCCAGTGCAGTTGTTGCAGTGTCTATTAGTGATGACGGTTGCGGTATCGCAGAGGAAAATGTTGATCATATTTTTGAACCATTCTTTTTCACTATCTCCCAGAGTGGAGGAACCGGGCTTGGGCTTTCTGTTACCTATGCCCTTGTTCAGGAAATTGACGGTTCAATAGAGGTTTCAAGTGAACAGGGGGGAGGCACACGATTTATCGTGGAAATTCCTGCGAAGAAGGGAGTTGTTCCAGGCATAATTGCGTCTGATACAGGCGGGAGGGAGACTGGAGTAAGTTAGGTATTTCCGAGACAATACGAAAGCCCGAACAGGGCATGAAAAGTAAAGGAGGAAAGAACAGATGAATTATACCCGCAGCATTGTCCTTACGACTTTGGCCTTGTTGGTTTTACAAGGATGCTCCACAGGAGACAAATGTCGTCAGATTGTTGAGACAAAGTGTACTAGTTGTCATTCCATAAAAAAGAGTTGTGACCAGGTGGGGAAAAGCAAACAATACTGGGGAACCACTGTGGATCAGATGATTAGACTCAATGCTCGAATATCTGACGGTGAAAAGAAAAAACTGGTCAAGTGTCTTGGCAATAGTTCAACACTGATGGAATTATGTGAGAAGTGAAAGGCCTTAATACTAAATGTAAATTGCAGTGCCTTTTTTTCAAAAATCAGGCTTTAAGGGAAGCCGCAGACCCACTAAAGGGGGAGATATGAATAAAAAAGATTTTAAACGTGTCCAGGATCGACTAGGCGGAGTGTCACGCCGTGATTTTATGAAGCTCTGTTCGACGCTTGCAGC
>JAESPV010000061.1 GCA_016765495.1 Desulfocapsa sp.
CATAGGAAGAATTACAGTCGGGCAGTTCAATAAGGGCTGTCTTTGGAATGCTTGAGCCGTGTGATGGGAAACTATCACGCACGGTTCTGAGGGGGGAAGGGAGCCGCAAGGCTCCTGCCCTACCCGGTGCTTGAAAAAGGAACTATGTATAAAATTGAATCAATAAGTGACTTCCTTTCTATAGTTCAAGATCATGCAACAACATATCAAAATAAACAAAAAAAGTATTACTCGAATGATAATTCTTTACCCCAAGGCCCAGAATGGTACAAATACAATCCCAATTTCTGGTACAGAGGCCATGCAGACTTTGAATGGGAACTTCAACCTAAAGTAGAACGCTCCGATTTTGTAAATTCAGCTAAAAATGCATCTACTACAAATAATGACTATGAATACACAATTCTTCACCAATTTCTAGTGAGGTCACCCTATCTATTACCAGAAAATTTAAATCTTACAGAAAAGTATTTTTTGGCTCAACATCATGGCTTACCAACCCGACTGCTTGATTGGTCAACCAATCCTTTAGTGGCTTTATTTTTTGCAGTTTCTGCATGCGAAGACTCTTGCGGTTCTATTTATATCTTGCATGCAAGAAGTGACTATGATTACGCAGAAGGAGAAGATATTATATATCAAAATGATCAGATAATAACTGAAAGGATCAAGGACATATGCCAAAATAAGCATTCACGAAACAAACATCCACAGTATCCTTTACGAGTTATCCCAAACACACAACATGGCCGCATATTGTCACAAAGTTCACGGTTTACCTTTCATCACAATTCTTCATTCCGTATAGAAGAAAATAGTAATAAGAATCTTATTAAATTTAAAATACCTTCAGGGTCTGTTAAGAAAACAATTATGAAAGAGCTTTCAGGGATAAATATTAATTGGTCAACCTTATTCCCTGATTTAGACCATTTAGTTAAGGACATTAAATGGCAAACAAACACACTGTAAATAACAAAAGGCATAACAAAAAAATGCACCCGACTGGCTCACACGTCCGATTTTCGGATGTTTTCCTATCATTTTCTCTCGCACAACCATTCCGGTAAATCCATGGCCAGCCGGTGATTTAGAACGTTAGCCACCGAACAATAAAATTCAAAGTTGAGGTAGGTTTTGCCAAAGCGATTTACAGAAAATGATCCACACTCATATTATGAATGGATAAAAAATTGGGATGAGGCGAAAATAATACAATATTGTGCGGACGAATTTGGCGATTCTTCTGATACATTTATACAATGTAGCCTAGAACAAGTAAGGGAAATAAAAAAATGGGCAGAAACCCTTTACACTGATGAATCGCCTCAATCTATATTTGCAATCCATACAGTTTTCACAGATATAATTTGGAAAGCATTCTACTGTTCTGGTAACTCTTCTCTTTCTTTTGCCAATTTCCACGAACTCCTAATTACTCCCACAAACATTCAAACGATAAAAAAAATCACAAAAGGTTTTGAATATATAAAAAACGGGAAAATAGATTTTCTTAAAGACGGTAAATTATTTGCTCAAATTAGTGAATCTAGCTCGTTATTTTTTAAAATATTTTATGATTTTTATTTAAAAGAAGAAGAAATTTATTCAAGTAGACTGAGAGATTCCGAGAAAGACTTCTCAATCAAAATCTGGACAACCGACAATCAGGAATATGGCCCTGAACTAGAGGATTTCATAGAAAAATTGTTATTTGTTTCTTCAACCAAAACTGGCTTAAATTTCAGGAGGTATTTTTTCGAAGAAATTGAAAAAGGAATCGGTGAGAATAACACCTACGAAGTTGGAATAAACAAATTAGAATGTGAGTTAACGCCCATAAGATTTTTCAACCTATCCAATCATACCACATCTCCAAGGTTAAAATATTTAACATTTTATCAAGCTATAGAGTTTTTCTATTTAGATGATAAAAGTTTAGTTATTTCAGAAAAAATCAAATCCCTTCAGGATAATAACGGGAATATTGATGTTAGCTCAGTGACGGAATTATCGAAAACCCTATATAATTATTCATCAGAAATTAGTAATTTGAAAATTGTTATTGAAAAGAGATTGAATATTCCAAAATTACTCGAATGGCTTAACACTGAAGACGATACAAATAGTTTTTTAAGTTCAAATCCACATTATACATTTGTAACCGCACTTGATACCAATAGCGAAAGAACACTCATAGACTCATTGAGCAATAGAATTTATAAAATTCGTTGCTCCATAACTCACTCGAAGAAAGGGCATAATCAAACTTCACTGGAACCTTTCATTGATGATTCTTTCATACAGCTGGAAATTCCATTAATCATGTACGTATCTCAAAATATTATTAATAATTCCTTTGAAATAGGCTAACAAAACGCTCAACCAGAAAAAAAGGGGTCAGGGGTTTGGAGTGGTTTCCAAGCCTAGAGTTTACGAAATTTTTGCCAAGTCCCAGTCACCCCATTTTTTCTGGTTAGCTTGGCGTTAGCGATAAACAATTTCGTAATTCTACTTTGAAATGGAAATGCTTATGAAATTCATTTATGTATTCTTAACGCTCCTTGTTTTACTACTTATCTCGCTTCTGATTTTACGGTTGTTAGATTGGCGTGCTGATCAGTCTCAATGGAAACAATTGTCTTCCATACAGCCTATAAATCCCGAGCGATATGATTCATCAATGGTGGCTGATCTACCTGAGCCAGCACGTCGATATTTCAACTTCGCCATCGCATCAGGAACACCTTTGTATACTGTGGCAGAAATTGATATGGGAGGCCAGTTCAGTCTTGGCTCACAAAAAGAACCTAACTACCGACCTATGCAAGCGTACCAAATTCTTGCAGCACCTCATGGCTTTGTATGGCGCTTACATTTACCCGGTATCATGCCGATATCTGGTTCCGATTCTGGGCGATGGACAAGATTTCGTATATTGGGATTTATTCCAGTGGCGCGGATGGGAGGTGACTCAGACCATACACGATCTGCTTACGGACGTTACGTAGCTGAAGCCGTGTTTTGGACACCCGCAGCAATTTTACCGAGGGCAGGTGTGAAGTGGGAAGGAATTGATGAGCATACCGCTCGTGTCACCGTCACTCACGGAAAACTTTCACAGGCAGTCAATGTCACTGTGAATACCAAGGGGCAACCAGTTGAGGTTTCCTTTATGCGTTGGAGCAATGCAAACCCAGAAAAATCACATCGCCTACAACCATTCGGCGGTACTCTTACGGACTTCCGTGTTGTACAAGGCTTCAAATTGCCGTTTAGGGTCGTAGCTGGAAACATGTTTGGCACAAACGAGTATTTTCCTTTCTTCAAGGCTGAAGTTAAGGCAATTCGTTTTCCTGGAGCCGAGAAATGATTTTGTCAAACAGGCGTCAAGTTCCCCTCATCGCCCTGGTGCCCTTTCTGCTTATAGCTTTCGGTTTGGCCTGGGGAATCCTGGCTCTATTCATCTTTCTCCCTAACCAGATGACCAAGATTTTCGGTGAATTGACAGGGCAACATCCACTTTTTTACCTCGCGGTGTACGCACCTGCGATTGCCGCTTTCATTGTCGTCACATACTACAGTGGCTTGGGAGGATTGCGGTGTTACCTGGCCCGGTTGTTGCTATGGCGCTGCTCTCCGGCTTGGTATGTCTTTTTGATTGTCGGCATTCCGCTTGTGTTTTTTGGTGGCGCTGCATTAAAAGGCAACCTTTTCACTGAACCGTTTCCGTTTTCCTCATTTCAGTCACTCACTGTGGCATTGGTATTAACGGCGATTAAAGGCCCTGTCGAAGAGCTTGGCTGGCGAGGGGTGGCACTTCCTCTGCTGCAAAGAAAGATGAAACCTATCTGGGCCGGGCTGATTCTTGGTGTTATCTGGGGTTTCTGGCACCTGCCTGCATTCCTGTTGAGTGGAACGCCTCAAAGTGCCTGGTCATTCGCACCGTTTTTTTTCGGTACAATTGCGTTAAGCGTAATCGTAACCCCATTATTTAACATATCGCACGGCAGCATACTGCTCCCTGCATTGTTCCATTTTATCCTCATCAATCCAGTCTGGCCAGATGCACAGCCTTATGACACATACCTGTTCATGGTTGTTGCTATTCTGATTGTCTGGTTCAACCGAAAAACAATGTTCAATAAAGAAGGCGCCATCACAGAGGTTATACCTCAAGCTGAAGGCGGAGTGATACCGCGTGATCTCGGAAACGGCACAGGCAGAAGTTCTTGAGTTCGGACATGGAAGTGGAAACCTGATGCGTGTGAATGATCTGATCGCCTTGAACCATCGTGCAGGTTTACGTTTTGGAAGCGTGCTCTTGCAGATACTGCCATGCCTTTTTTATCTCCTGATAGCCTCACAGCCGAATACCGCAGCAGCATCTGATCTGGCGGAAGAATTTCAGTTGGCGCTCGATACCTTTCAGAAACAATATGGCTTCCCGGGTGCAACAGCTGCCTATGTGTTGCGGAACGGCACAGTAGGTATTGCTGCTACTGGGGTCTCTGATCTGGAATCCAAAACGCCAATGACAGTGCAATCGCGCATGCTTTCAGCGAGTATCGGCAAGACCTTTGTCGGTGCGACAGCGGTCGCACTTGCGCATGAAGGCGCACTGAATCTCGATATTCCGATTGCGCGTTGGCTCGGGAAGCAGCGGTGGTTTACCCGTTTGCCCAATCACGATGCGATCACTTTACGCCATCTTCTGACCCACACTTCGGGATTGCCGGATCATGTGCATCTTGAGAGCTTTGCCACCGAGCTCTCCCACAAATGGCGTGAGAAAGATAATCCGTTTCCGCCAGAGGCTTTGATTCGATTTATTCTGGACCTGCCATCACTATTTGAAGCTGGCAAGGGATGGGCTTACACAGACACAGGGTATATTCTGGTCGGACTTGTGATCGAAAAAGCTACTC
>JAESPV010000062.1 GCA_016765495.1 Desulfocapsa sp.
CAAAAAAAACAGATCATGTATGGAGCGGGAAACGAGACTCGAACTCGCAACCCTCAGCTTGGAAGGCTGATGCTCTACCAATTGAGCTATTCCCGCAATAATATCTGTTTTGTCTGCATAAAGTATAAGATGGTGGAGGGGGGAGGATTCGAACCTCCGAAGTCTCTGACGACAGATTTACAGTCTGTTCCCTTTGGCCACTCGGGAACCCCTCCACAACTTCTAAAACTAACCACATATACTTAAAGCAGTATAATAAATTGAATATAAACCTAAAACGCATGCAACTGGAGCTGGCGATGGGACTTGAACCCGCAACATCCTGATTACAAATCAGGTGCTCTGCCAATTGAGCTACGCCAGCGTACAAGCTGAAAGAATATACCCAAAACAATTTTTAATTACAATCTTTTTTTTGATGATAATGTAAAAATTCTTAAACTCCTACGTTGTTGCAAACCTACTCTCACAATCAAAAACAATAACAGCCTGTAAATAATAAGGAATTCATAAACTCAACATGAAACACTTGATTAGGATTGTTTTTTTTCTTACTCAATCAAGAAAAAAAAAGCTGTGCCCGAAGACACAGCCTTAAAACTTCTTCCATATACTGTTCATTCATCAATAGGATTCTTAACAAAAGAACTGTCTCTGTATCGTTCAAAAGTCATCGCAGTTGTACGATAAATGAGATGAGCAAACTTGGTGTAAGGCATATACATGAACAGCATCATGACAGTTACCAGATGGAAATAATAAATTATATAACCAGGGGCAACAAGCCCGGCCCAGCGAAAGAGTTCGGCAAGAAGACCAGTCACAGCAACAGCCATGATTTCCCAGATAAGAAACCAGTCATAGAATGTAGGGGTAATATTGCCTTCAGCTTCAGATTTGGAACGGTTCATCCACAGAATACCACAACCAACAATCATTGCTACAGCAGAAACATTAGCAAGAATTTTTACCGGGTTCCATACAGACATGGGACCGTGAAAGCTTGGTACCCACAATCCCAGGACATCGTTTGCAAACATAGACCACAGGGTAACAATAAAGAGGCCACCAAAAGCCCACATCAATGGCTTGTGTCCAACTTCGCGATTGCGATTGGTGCCACATTCTCTGAAACGTTTATGCTGAAAGATTTCAATAACCGCTGGCCAAACAAAATCCTGCGCCAGTTGAACCAGAGAAGGTTTAAAATCAGGATTGACACCTTCTCTCGCACACATTTGCTTCCACAAATTGGTCACGCCTTTGTAAGATGCTACGACAGCGAGGCCAACAGCTCCAAGCATAAAGAAATCTATAAAGGCAACATTTTTAGCTAACCAGTGAAAGTCCCAGTGGCCAAAAAAGCGCTGATATCCGTATTTTGCAAATTCCTCACTTCCAGGCATTACCATTCCACCGGATATTGCCCAAAGGACAAAGATTATTCCTGCTGGAATTGCAATTAACATTGGAAGCCCTTTAGCGGTCGATGCCAATTTGGCAAGACCTGTGGGCCACCCGAGTGCAGTGTAAGCATAAGCACGAATAGCACCAAGTACATCACTAGGCTTTGCCCCACGAGGGCAATACGTAGTACAATCACCACACTGATGGCAAAGAAATACATTGGGATCACCAATTAGCTTCTCTTTCATCCCCCATCCAGACCAAATCATCTCCTGACGCGGAAATGGGTGCTCCTCTGTGGATAATGGGCACACGATAGAACAGGTGGCACACTGGTAACACTTCTTCATCGTGTCACCGCCAGCTGTTTTCAAAAATCTTATAAAATCTAAATCAGGTTGAACATTCATGATTCCAATCCTCCTAGTCTCTTCTCAAGTCATATAACAATATAACTATATAGTAAAAACATTAGTACCTTATAAATTCTTTCAAAGTTTACGCTTATCTCGTGTTTTTCTGAGATAAGCATAGACTTCGAAAGAATTTGGTGAAGGTTCTTATGCCGGCTTACCGTTCATCGCCGGTGCTAGTCTTCAATTAAATAGGCATGGTACTGGTGTTCGCTCATTTTTGCAAGACGAGTAACACCAGTACCTGACAAAAGAAAGTCTTAGAATCCTTTAAATGGGTTTGCACCGAGTTCAACTATCTCATCAACAAAATCATTTACAAGATCAGCAACTTTGTCATAATCTGTGATAGCCACAGACTCAGATCTTACGCGCTCAGGCTCAAGGCCAAGAGTGGAAAGCGTATCACCAATATTTTCCATACGGGTACTGGCAATCTCAGATCCTTTGACAAAATGGCACTGGTAGTCATCGCCATAACTACAACCAAGGAGCATTGCACCATCGAGTCCTGCGGATAGAGCATCACGAATCCATGACATATTTACAGAACCAAGGCAGCGAACTGGAATAAAACGGATCATATGATTGAGTTTATGTTTTCGCATTCCAGCCATATCCAGTGCTGGATATGCATCATTTTCACAGACAAAAATAAGGATACGAAGTTTATCGTCATCATCCTCAGGAACCTCGATGGCTTTGATCATGGATGCAATCAAATCGATGTTGTAATCCTTAAAACCGATAATACGCTCAGGACATGCGCCCATGCAGGTACCGCAGCGACGACAACGTGATGGATTTGGAAGAGGTGTGCCCTTTTCGTCATCATCAAGTGCACCAAAGGGACATTCCTCTGTACAACGTTTACATTGAGTACATCTCTGCATGAAAAATTCAGGGTAGGTTTTATCACCTGAACGAGGATGAACAGAAACACCATGATCAGCAGACTCAATTGCCTGGATAGCTTTGAGTGCTGCCCCAGTGGCATCGTCGATTGCCTCCTGCATATTCATGGCTTTTCTTACACCACCACAGGCATAGATTCCTGTACGACGGGTTTCATAGGGAAAACAGATGAAATGAGAATCAGCATATCCATCAAAAAGATCCAAGTCGAGAAAGGCAGGTCCCTGCCGATAAGCAAGATTGATAACATCAGCCTCTTTGGTGGTTGGTACCATTCCAGCAGCAAGAACGACTAAATCAACTTCAAGATCAAGGTCTTCACCAAGTAATGTATCTTTCGCATGTACAGTTCCACCCTCAACACCTGTTACTGTGGCCTTGGTCATGAAAATTCCATCATCCTGTTGAACCCCCTTGTAAAACAGCTCCATATTTCCTGGGGTACGCATATGCTGATAAAGGATGTATGCCTTGGCGTCAGCATTGTTCTCACGAACATATTTGGCCTGTTTCAAAGCTACCATGGAGGTAACAGAGTTGGCATAAGGAAAGTCTTCATCGTGCTCTTCAGCACCCGGGCTCATTATAAAAGCAACATTATTAATTCCCTCAAGCTTTCCGTTCTTAGCCATGGCCTCAAACTCAGCATTGGTTACAACTTTGTCATTGCTTCCATATCCAAGATGTTCAAACTCAGAAACATCTGCAGGAACCCAGCCTGTGGCAAGAACGACGGCGCCAAATGTATCAGCGTCAACATTCCCTTCACCATATGGCTTAAGGCCTTTGTTTGGATCGTCCATTTCGCCTTTTTCAATCAAATCCTGCTCATCCACACCAACTTTAGCAGGAGCATCCCACTCAGAATCTGCACCAGCTGCTTTGAGTGTGACTTTGAAATCACCAGGCGAACCACCAATACGAGCAACTTCTGTAGAAGTTTTAATGGTGATATTTGAATCAGACTCAGCTTCGGCTATCATCGACGCAATCGAACTCTCTTCGAGCTCAGCATACGGGAAAGATGTTGGGAATTGCTTGGCCCAACCATTGGCTTTGCCACCAAGTACAGCAGCTTTTTCAATAATGGTTACTTTAGAACCTGCCTTTGCAGCTTCAACAGCAGCAGTAATACCTGCAATACCACCACCCATAACAAGAATTTCCTTGTTCATGGATTCCATTTCGTAGGCTTCAGGAATTTCTGTTTTTGCAGCACGGGTGCATGCCATACGAACATAGTCAGAAGCGGTCTCCTGAAGCCATTCCTTATGGGTATCTTCCTGCCCCTCTTCGGCATCACCTGCAGTCCAGATAACCTGCTCACGAAGGTTGCCCCGTACAGTTATACAATCATCACCCATCTCAAACTCATTCTGCATCACACGAGGAGAACAGGCACAGATATTAAAAGTATTAATCCCTTCGGTTTTTTTCTCCTGTTTAAGGAAAGCTTGCCCTTCAGAACCACAAAGACAGGCGTGAGTTTTACATTCCTGAGACATCTCACCAGTTACAACAGCAGCAAGTGCTTCAATATCGAGAGCTTCTCCGATACCACAACCAGTACATATGTAGGTACAAATTTTCTTATCCATTGATTATGACCTCCTGGAAACCTGAATTGCCTTCAGGGCAGCGGCGGTGGCCGACTGATTACTGGTAACAACATCTGCAGCCCTGCATGCACAGCCTGCAGACAAAACGCCTGTATCGGAATTTGAATTAACAAAACCGTTTGGATCCAAATCAAGGGAGACAGGGCTACCATCCGCACCAAGAGTAGGCTGCATACCAGTTGCAAGGACTGCTAAATCGACGTTTTGTTTGATTTTTTCGCCGGTTACTGCATTTTCAGCAACAACAGTTACAGATCCATCGGATTCTGGAATGATCTCGGCAACTTTGCCTTTAATGAAGGTTGAATGTTCATCTTTCATCAGTTTCTCACGGAATTTCTCATACTTTCCTGGAGTTCGCAGGTCTATATAAAAAACGTATATTTTCGCGTCAGGGTACCGTTCTCTGATGTAAGTCATCTGCTTAAACGTTGCCATACAGCAGATGTATGAACAGAATTCAAGATGATTCTCATCGCGGGATCCGGCACATTGTACAAAGGCGAACGATTCAGGCTCTTTGTTATCACCTGGACGTAGGATAGCACCATCGGTGGGACCACCTGGGGCTGCCATACGTTCAATCATCATGTTGGTAACGATTGCATCGGACTCGTTGTATTTCAAATTGTCCATTTTAGTGGGATCGTAAGGAGTCCAGCCTGTTGCCCAGATAATGGAAGCAACAGTAATGGTTTTAGAGTCAGTTCCCATATCAAGATCAACGGCACCATACTTACAGGACGCCTTCACAGCTGCAGCACTTTCATCAGAAAGGGCATCTTTATTGATTACATAACGGCGGGGAAAAGCCATCTCATGGGGAAGATAAGCTGCTTTGGATTTATTCATTCCAAAGTTAAAATCATTGTCTATTTCAGAAGTACAGGCATCAGCACAATCGCCACATGCGGTACAGTTGCTGTTCACGTAACGGGGTGCGGTCTCAAGGGTTACCTCGTAATTACCAGGCCCACCGGAAACAGCAGTAACAGTGGTCATAGTATACGTGCGGATACGACGATTGTCCTTTATACGTTTAAAGTTAATTTCCAGTCCACAGCTTGGGGGACAAAGCTTAGGGAAATACTGGTTCAACTGTGCCACCCGGCCACCTAAATATGCATTCTTTTCGACCAGAAACACGTCATTGCCGACTTCAGCGGCTTCAAGGGCTGCAGTGAGCCCACTGATACCACCGCCTACGACCAAAATCGCATCGGAAGTGCCTTGCTCGTC
>JAESPV010000063.1 GCA_016765495.1 Desulfocapsa sp.
CCTGGGAGCTCTCGAATACTATGGAGAGCCTGTTCTGTGTAGCCGCATTGCAGCATGCACTGACTCTAGGAAATCCAACAATATTCAACACCGATCAGGGGGCGCAGTTCACCTCTGAGGCGTTTACAGGGGTGTTGCTCGGCAAGAGCATTGCAATCAGCATGGATGGCCGTGGCCGTGCTCTTGACAATGTTTTTATTGAACGTCTATGGTGGACAGTCAAATATGAAGATATTTACCCCAAGGCATACTCAGATGGGCATGCGCTGCATAGGGGCCTGAAGCGATATTTCGACTATTATAACAGGGAAAGGAAACATTCATCTCTGGACAAACAGACACCGCTTGAGGTATTCTCAACGGCATCAGCGCATTGAGTTTGTGCGGCCGGGTGCCTCAACCCCTGCGGCTCGCTTCGCTTGCCGTAAGTAGGTTTAACGCATTAAGGACTCAAGAATGGGAGGGTGCAAAGAAGAAAGGCCGAGTATGTTTCCACACCCAGCCTCCCATTCTCAAGTCACTCACTACGGCGCTCGGGTCGCTCCTCAGCGTTGCCCTGTCCTCCGAGTGAGCAGAACGACAGTAACATGACTCTATATTTGTATAAAGACGTGGCATAGAAAAAGTAGCGAACTGACTTGTCAGCCGCTGCAAAAAGGAACTGCAGATTCCACCTTAAATTTATCAACCGATGGTTTAAGAATGGGGGTAGGCGTAGAGTTTCTGTTGATAACTTCCCCCCCCAGCAACCAGCAACCCAATAAGTTAGAACGTACACTAAATAAATTGACAACCTCTTCCAATGCAATTAAGTTGCATTGCATCTTACTTCATTACTGTTCCCCTCAACTGCAGCCCCTGTTTCTTATTACCAATGACGCAAAAAATCTTACCGGATATCCCCCTCTATAAACCCAGGACAGAAGAAGCTATTCCGCCCGTATCCTCGGAACTTGCCTTGGTTGCTGAAATTGTTTTTCTCGGCGTTGCAATCATGATCTTTTACATGGGGACAATGGAGTCGTTGAAGAGCCTTATTGACAATATCTCAATAAACTTCCTTGCAATTATTGTGGAAGCCTTACCCTTTATGCTCATCGGCTCCCTTGCCGGCGGTATTATAGAAGTATTTGTCTCGGTAAACTGGATTGAACGGGTTTTCAGAAAACAAAAAATAAGGGCTGTCTTTCTTGCCGGCGGCATGGGGCTTTTTTTCCCGGTCTGCGAATGTGCTATTGTTCCGGTTGTAAGGAGGCTGCTCGGTAAAGGGGTTCCCTTTGGAGCCGCTATCACTTTTCTTCTGGCTGGTCCAATTGTTAATGTCATTGTGGCCGCTTCCACTGCCGTTGCCTATTCGTATGACTGGCACTTTGTTGTTATCCGTCTTGTGAGCGGATACTGTATTGCCGTGTTTGTCGGATTACTGCTCGGTCAGTTTTTCAACCGGAAAAACGGGCTCATTCCCTCAAGAGCTGCGCCAGCGACTTGTGGCTGCGGGCATGACCATGGCGACACAGCCCCCTCGCTATGGCTCCGCATCCGCCATTCCCTTGAACATGCAAGTGATGATTTTTTTGATGTGGGGCGCTACCTTGTCATCGGTGCTTTTATTGCCGCCCTGATGCGCAGCATTGTCCCCATGGAGACATTTACCAGCCTGATGGGATCACCATGGCTGGCCATTATATTAATGATGGCAATGGCTGTTATCCTGAACCTCTGCAGCGAGGCAGATGCTTTTATTGCTGCCAGTTTCCGGGATGTGTTACCGGGCACTGCCCAGATGGCCTTTATGGTCATGGGTCCGATGCTTGATATCAAATTGATCCTGATGTTTTTCAGTGTCTTTTGCAAGCGGTTCATTCTGTCACTGATCATTACGGTTACTGCATCGGTATTACTGGCAATGCTTGCTCTCGAATTCCTGAACGTCGGCCTGACGTAGGAGACCCTGATGCCCGTACTGTTCTATCTTGAAATTGGTCTTCTGGGGGTATGGGCTTTTTTTTTCGCCTGGCTTGTGACACTTGGACAAAAGGATCTGGCCAGACTTCTTCATCCAGGCATGTGGTGGCTTGTTGGCTGTGCCTCTGTTGTTCTGTTTCTCTTTCTCGTGGTAAACCTGAAGAGACAGGTCACAGGATACCGGAGGAATTCATTGGGAATGCAATGGCCCTCATTGCTTATCCTGCTTCTCCCTTTACTGTTTTTCACCCACACTCAGTCTGCACGATTTAACGCCGACACCTTTATGACAAGAAGCCTGCAAACAGAAGACGGTTTTGTACAGGGGAGTTTTAGCGAACGAGTGGCCGCTGAGATAAAAGAATATCATAAGGAAAATAAAGAGGTCCCAATTACCAAGCTTGTTATGCAGGCCAGTAAATATACTGGTAAAGAAGTGGAGGTGGTTTGTCAAAGCTTTGCCGATGAACGTTTACCTGATAATTTGCTAATGTGTTACCGATTCCTGATAAGCTGTTGCGCAGCTGATGCCAGACCTGTTTTTATCTTCATCGATCCTCCCGAAGGGACAACTGTTCAACATGACAGATGGCTCAGGGTGAGAGGTACAGTATCGTTAACCGGGCAACCCGGCAGGGAGGTTCCCACCATAGCACCTGATTCCTTACTCTACGTTGAAGAGCCGATGTTTCCTTTTGCTTTTTAGGAACGGGAGCGAAATAGATTGACCTCCCCGGTAAATGCAACTATGTTGCATTTACCGCACATGATATTCACCTTTAGACTCATCATAAATGGAGAACAGAATGAAACACAATTTAATTGCTGTAACAGTTTGTTTTTTTATCTTATTTCTATCTGGTTCAATAGCGCTTGCCACCGATAAGCCCACGGTTTTCGTTAGCATACTTCCTCAGAAATACTTTGTGCAACAAATTAGCATGGATCACATTAATGTCGAAGTCATGGTGCAGCCCGGAGCCAGCCCCGCAACCTATGAGCCGAAATCATCCCAGATGAGACAACTTTCCTCAAGCAGCGCCTACTTTGCCATTGGTGTCCCCTTCGAACACGCCTGGCTTGAAAAAATAGCTGGAGTCAATCCGGAGATGAAGATTGTTCACACCGACGAGGGGATCACCAAACTGACCATGGCCGAACATCACCACAATCAGGACCATCATGCAGACCAGCATCATACAAATTTTGATGAGGCAAAAGAGAAGGCACATGAAGAACACGCTGAGGTGCATCATAAAGAAGAAAATGTTCACCGTGATCAACATAGGGGGTCCGATCCGCACATCTGGCTCTCCCCTTCTCTGGTAAAAAAACAGGTCGCCATAATAGCCGACGCCCTTGCAAAGATCATCCCGGAGAAGACATCGCTTTTCCAGGAGAACCTCAAAAGCTTTACCAGGCAGATCGATGCCCTGAATACGGATTTACGCAGCACCCTTAAAGGGAAAGAAGGCATGCGTTTTATGGTTTTCCATCCTTCCTGGGGATACTTTGCAGACGATTACGGCCTGGAACAGGTCGCAATTGAAGGTGAGGGCAAGGAACCCAAACCTGCACAGCTGCGCAAATTGATAGAACATGCCCGGGAAAACGACATCAAGGTTGTTTTTGTTCAGCCGCAATTCTCCACCAAAAGTGCCACAGTGGTGGCAAGGGAAATCGGGGGAGAGGTTATCCCGGTGGATCCGCTGGCCGAGAATTGGCTGAGTAATATGAGAGATGTGGCAGATAAATTCAAACAGGCGCTACAATAACGTCCGCACTTATGACTGCCCCCATCGTTGAAATATCTGATATGTGCTATTCCCGCAATGGGCAGGACATTTTGCATGATATCAACTTCACCCTGCATAAAGGGGATTTCGTTGCCATTATCGGGCCGAACGGCGGGGGGAAGACCACCTTGCTAAAAATGATTCTCGGGCTACTTACGCCGACCAGGGGCACGATAAGGATCAATAACCTGGAGCCGTGCTCTCATGTGACTTCCATCGGTTATGTACCGCAAAACGTCAACCATAACCTGAGTTTTCCGGCAACGGCTCTCGATATTGTTTTGATGGGAAAGTATGAACCGGCTCGAAGATTCCAACGTGGCAATGCAAAACAAAACCGCAGGGAAGCCTTGGCAGTTATGGATAAACTGGGGGTGGAAGATTGCGCGGGTCGTAAAATCGCAACCCTCTCCGGCGGGCAGCGACAGCGGGTTCTGATTGCCAGGGCACTGATCTCCCGCCCTCAACTGCTTGTGCTGGACGAGGCAACCGCATCAATTGACACCAAAGGACAGAGCGACTTTTACAACCTTCTCAAAGAGCTGAACAAAGAGCTGACCATCCTGATGGTCAGTCATGATCTCATCATTGTTGCATCCTATGCAAAATCAATTGCCTGTCTGAATCGCAGGCTGCACACCCATCAACCATTTGACTCTTCCACGGCTGTACTTGAGGCCTTTCATTCCTGTTCGGTCGAGGAAATGTGTCCGGTGGGCATCGCCCGGGGAAACAGATGATAGAAGCCCTCCAGTTTGAATTTATGCGTAACGCGTTGTTGGCCGGCCTTTTGGCCAGCGTCACCTGCGGGGTTATAGGAACGCTGATTGTGATCAACCGGCTGGTTTTTTTGTCCGGTGGTATCGCCCATAGCGCCTATGGCGGTGTCGGACTGGCATTTTATTTTGGCTGGCCCTATATGGTTGGAGCAACCGGTTTCGCCTTTGTATCAGCGATGATAATGGCTGCTGTGACGCTTAAAGCAAAACAGCGTGCTGACACTATTGTCGGAGTTATGTGGGCCGTGGGCATGGCAACCGGTATCTTGCTGCTTGATATGACCCCCGGCTACAATGTCGATCTGATGAGTTACCTGTTTGGCAGCATCCTGAGTGTTCCCCGGGAAGAGCTCATTGCAATGGCAATACTTACGATGGTGATTCTGGTTCTTGTCGGCTATTATTACCAGGATTTACTGGTCATGTCATACGACGAAGAGTTTGCCAGGGTACGCGGGGTACCGGTCAGGGCTCTCTATTTTATGCTTATCGGCACAGTTGCCGTGACAGTGGTTATTGTGGTTCAGGTTGTTGGGCTCATTCTTGTTATTGCTCTTTTAACAATTCCTCCCTATATTGCGGAAAAGTATACGAGTTCACTGCTGCAAATGATGATCGTTTCAACAGTGCTCGGGATGATATTTATCTGTGGGGGGCTTTGGGCTTCTTATCTCCATGATCTTACTTCAGGGGCGGCTGTCATTCTTGTCGCCGGTATTGGATTTTCCCTGTCCATCCTCCTTGACAAGATCATATTGATACACCAGAGGCGACTTTGGCTGAAATCCCACGGATCTACCTGAAATCCATTTGAAACAATATTCCATATGTGCAAACAATGTAACTACACACAGTTGCTGAAATCCACCGGACTTGAAGCAACTGCAAATCGCCTGCTTATCATGGAGGTGATCGGGAGTAATAACACTCCGCTTACCGCAGCGGAAGTTCTCCGCACCGTTGAACGAACCCAGCCGATTAACCGGGTAACTGTGTACAGAATACTCGATCTACTTGTTGAACATCATCTTCTTGAACGGATAAGCGCCAGCGGAAGGGCTACCCATTTCGGCATGGCACCCAATAAACACCATCCATCGCACCCACATTTTTACTGCGTAAGCTGCGGTCTGATAAACTGCCTCAGCCCTGAGAGTTTGACAATAGGCTCCGAGAATCTGCAAAAAACTTTCCCCGGCAGAATCCAGCGAATTGAAATACGGGTTGAAGGCCTCTGCAACACCTGTCTGAAACAGGAACTAGCCTATTCCTGATGAAGATGGCTACCGACATTGTCCTTCCCTTATTCTGTTTCATCCGTTAACCGGGGTTGATTCCTGGCAATTTCAATCATTGTTTCCAGCCGAATAAGTCTGTTATTCACTTGGCGAAGATCTTGATCCATGCGATCTACCTTATCAATAAGGTTGGTTAACCTTTCATTCAAAAGTATCCCCGCCTTTAATGCTTCCATGACTTTTGCACTAACGCCCATTATTGAGCCTCTAACATGGCATGAGTAGCATCAAGTCGTTTTTCAATCTCTTCCATTTTTTTCACGACTTCTTGCGTAGTCTCAATCATGGTGTCTGCCAAAGCGTCTAAAATCTTCTCATCGTCACCTGAAACCTCACCATCAAAAGCACTGACAGCCTCCCTTACAACTTTTGCAAAGGAAATGTGTTTATTTTTTGCTATCTTATCAACTTTCTCGATCATGCTTGGCGGCATAAGGATTGGTTTTCTTAACATTGTTTCACGCTGTGCTGATTCGCTCATAACAAGAACCTCAATACTTGGTTTACGTTAAAAGGCTATTAATAAATCAACTATAGCACATGTGCGGCACATGCGCAACATGGGAAAAGAAAGGAAAAGAAATGGGTCATTATGTTGTGAGTTAAATTATGTAACGAGTTTTCAGTAACACCAAGGAGTCACTTTTTTGCTTTTCAACAGAGTTTCAATTTTACCTTTCGTAGGTGTTTTCGCTACATCTCGCTAACTTTCCAAAACAGATCTATCCTTTCCCTGTTTTAACCCGCCGATCCAGTATATTTTTCTTTCAAATTACGATATCATTTCTTAATTCCGTTAGCTAAAGGCGGGGAAAGCTCGAATCATTACTTCGAACCTTCCCCTATGGGATTTCGCTATGACCACAAAATTCAGTTGGATTTTCCCGCATCTTGGTTAGCAGTGAGCGCTTGAATTACTTTACCAGGCAATGAGGAGTATTCCAGAGCAATCCGGACACCCATTCCACGCGAAAGCGGACAGTGATTCCATTCCAATCCGGACACCCATTCCATTTGAATTCGGACAGTGATTCCAGAGGAAACCGGACAGCAGTTTTGTAAGTAAAGCGACGCATAGAACAAAATGGTAGAGAGAGTCTTTTTGAATCCAAAATTCAAGGAGGTTTATCATGCCACGAAAGAGGTTATCTATGCGAAACATACGAGAGATATTACGTCTCAAACATTCCAACCAATGCAGTATTCGGGAAATCAGTAACAGCTGTGGAATAGGCAGAAGCACGGTGAGCGATTATTCCCCTCTGCTGCCCCGTCAGTTAGCAGCACACGTTTCATCCCTGACTTTCAGAAAGTTCATAAAGAACTGCAATCCAAAAAACATGTAACACTCAACCTGTTGTGGCAAGAATATAAG
>JAESPV010000064.1 GCA_016765495.1 Desulfocapsa sp.
ATATTCCTGACCGGGCTGATGCTTTCTTCTGCGTTGTGTTCTTAGCTCGTGCTTCCATATATACCTTGACCTGTTCTGAATTAATGGGTTTACCAGACACCAAAAACCTCCTTTATGTGAAGTTGTTTTCGGTTAGGATTATAACCCTGTTGAACCGGACAAGATAGTTGTCGTCAACCGGACAAGCTAATTGTCATCTAATACCTTTTTTTTGAGTTAAGCCTACAGCCATAAAGCTATCCATTGTTACTATTGTTGGTATCTTAATCCAGATGAGAAGAGGTGAAATCGTGGCATAGGGCCAGTCTTTGATGAAGGTCAGGGGGTATAAAAATGTTTATGAGAGATAAAGGATCGTATTGATCACAAGGACTCTTGGGAAGCTCTTTGGTGCTTTTGTGTTATGGGGGCACGGCACTTAACAGACTAATTTAACTGCATTAATTTGGCATTATTTTTGCGTTAAAATTGTCTCCTATCTTCAAATAATAAAAATGAGACATAGGCCAACACCAATATTCATTATTGGTATCCATCTCATATTTTGCACGTTGCTCAAGGGAGAGGTTATAAAGTTCTTTCTCTGTAAAACAATGCTTTTCATAACCTAAGTCCTTTATTGAACAAACATCGTTGGGAGTACTTAAGCCAGCTAAATCATAGAAGGTTAGCAAGCCATTGTCCGATAATTTTTTTTTGACTAAGTCACATTCTGCAAGCTCTTGCTGGGCTCTCATTGCTTTTCTCTTTTGATCATTGGAAAGCAATACCTCCTGCAATTATCCCACCCGTAATTCCTACGATAAAGATAATTAATAGTGTCTTTTTGAATATGCCGATCCATTTCTTAAAAATCCTCTGCCTTAGCTCTTGGTCTCTTCTGGCAAGTTTTAATTCAAGGTATTCTTCTTGGGTTAACTCAAGTCCTTCTTCTTCCTTTAGCTCTAGCAGCCTGATTGATTTGTTCATTTGTTACATTCTGTTATTGTTAGTCGCTTTTCGTCGTACTTGGTTTTGTCGAACCATTTATTCAATGAGGTTAGCATTTTTAGATAATTTTCCTCATACTCTGGTTGCCCAAACCCTTCTGGACTACTCAGGTACTGCTGGAAATGCGACATAACGACCTGATCAATTTTTTTGCTACTTACAGATGAGCCAAGTAATCCCATAACTATCTCCTTTAGTAAAAAGTAATACCTTAAGTTGGGCGAATAAAAACTTAAGTCTCCCTTATTTCTAAGAGACTTCAGAAGAAATAACAAGGTATTATGTAAGACGTTGATTGATCACAGCTGAACCATTATCTGTGATTTTTAAGGCCACAACATAATATTCTTACTTTTGCTGTCTAGTGTTTGTGATTAATTCAACCTTTCCCTTTTCACTTAATCGGGTAAGAATGAAGATATCCGTTTTATCGGGAGCAGATCCTTCAACAGCTAACGTAATTTTTATAATAGCATCCATGTACCCATCCTGATTCATATCCCGAAATCCTACTAGATCTACAGAAAGATTTTTGTTTTTATATTCGTCTTGAGAGAGTCCACAATAAACTCTGTCCTCTTTGATAATTATATCGCCTGTAAATGCATTATTATGGAATCGGCAGTCTTCATCAAAATCAGAATATTCTGTATCTATAAACCAATACCACAGAGAATTTTCATTTTCTCCTAGGATGAACTCCACGTAGGATAGAGGGTATGAACAAGGTTTTGGGTGACAGATTTCCTGAGAATGACTTTTAACCTTTTCACAAAAATCAAACCATGAGTTAGAAGTGACTCCTGTACAGAGCACATCGGAAGGAACCAGAGCCAGTGATAACGTGGAGAAGTCATAATTGGAAATATAATCGTGTAGAACTTCTTTCTTGCCAGACGCTAACAAATGGGCTTTGCTGCAATACGCACGAAAACTGCTATATCGTCTAATTCTGGTCATATCAAATGAACCAAAATGTATATCGGCAAACTGCTCCATTGCCTTACAATCTTTTGGAAGGGTGAATTTTGTCTCTACCCATTTGCTTTCGCTTCCAGTTGTCCTGTAACCAAGCGTTGCTTCATACGAAGCAACAGCCATTGTCCGCTTCACTGTAATCAAAAGCAGAATACATATTAGGATTAGGGATATAGATTTAACCATAAATATTACACCTTCATTGATCGATTTTCTAAGAATGCATCTCAGTCGATAAAACCTGACCCTCGCATGTGCATCTGATGTTTTATCCAATCAAGAGGACGCTCTGTATTGGCAAATGTATCCTCAAACGTTTCTCGACAGCTTTCGAGGAACTCCTCCATTTTAAAGATCCCAGGCAGCTGCCCATCATCAATATTGATTAACAAACGGTTTGAGCTGTTTTTAGCGTATGTCAGGTTCGGCTGGTTCTCTTTGCGGTGTTTCTGTGTTCGAAGATAATAATATGAGTCAGCGATCATGACACTGCGGTTCCTTCCAGCATGGCAGTGTAGCAAGAGGAGGTGGTTCTGTTGCTCTGCCTCCCAAATGATCTTCATAGCACCGTACAACCCCTCCATGGACATTCCGAACGCTTCGCCTTGCACAAACCAGAAATTCTCGACTCCAATCTGCTTAAATGCAGCATCTATCTCAGGACGAAAGAGATCAGAAACATTGAGACGGTATTTAAAGTTATCAAATAAACCAGTTTGAACTTCCTCGACAGTGGGAAACTTTCGTATTGTTAATTTGCTTGAAAACCACTCATGAAATCCTCCCATCATTGCCCCTGTTGTTTGTTATGTGATGTCACATTAATTCATGACCAGCAATAAGTCATCTATGACTTTTCCATCTCTTACCAATACTATTCCTTCGCGACCTGCCAACATTTCCCACATTTCAGCAGGGGAAGTGTACTCCCAAAGTTCATCTCCATCCTGTATTATAGAAAGCATAGCTTGCCATCGATCTTCGTTACCAGCGAAGAGGACTTTCTTGTTATCGAGGGTTTCCATGTGATTCTTTTGTGCTTCGAGTACTGAAACCTTTTTTGTGTATGGTGACGGGGAGGAATCCCAAGGACGTTGGAAATTTTTACGTTTCCGGTGCCTACGCTCTGCAGCCTTATGTTGGTGATAAGTAATCGCTTTTTGAGGGAGAGCCAAAGATAAAAAAAGTACCCTCAACACACTTTAAAAAGCACAAAATTCCTATCCTATCCCCCTGCAAACAAATGAATTTACAGCTGAATTAATGCTTA
>JAESPV010000065.1 GCA_016765495.1 Desulfocapsa sp.
AACTTTGCAGGGCCAAAAAAGCAGTACAAAAATATCAACAAATAGGAGCTGAAAATTTAGAATATTGAAGAGATGAAAAACCGGACAAGGTAATTGTCGCGAACCGGACAAAGTAATTGACACTTAATACCTTCTGTATGCGACAGTAAAGGAGCCGTATGGCGCGCTCTTTCCTACATTAAAAACAGTATCTGTTTTTCCCGTGCAGAAACAGTACTCCAAGCAGAACAAACGGGATGGGCACTCGGTCATTTCCACAAACGACTCATTGGACTTGATGTTACTCAAATGCAGTGCCCAATCCCCGGCTTTCATAATCTTGACAACTATCTTAAGCAATACGCACAACTCAACACAAAACAGATTGAAAACACTTCCTCCGATGTAGATTTTTGTCTACAGGCCATTAAAAATCACCGGGAAAACGCACTGATTCTTGAGAAAACATATTCCGCCAAAAAAGGTCCATCCAGAATTATCCATGGAGACCCTAAAATTGCAAACGTCCTCTTTGATAAAACCAATGGCCTTGCAATAAGTCTTATTGATCTGGATACCGTTGGTCCTGGACTTCTGCAACACGATATTGGAGACTGTCTTCGATCTGTCTGCAACAGAGGTGGTGAGGAGAGGCGAATTGATAAGGTTACATTTGATTTGGATCTTTGCGAATTAACCCTTGCAGGATACTTCAAGGCAACAGGCACATTCCTTACACATTGGGAAAGAAACTTAATATATGATGGTACACAAGCCATAACCTATGAACTTGGCCTGCGTTTTTTCATGGATTATTTGCAGGGAGGCATCTACTTTAAATGCAACAAACCGCAAGACACTCTGGAAAAAGCTCTGGTACAGTTTGCATTACTTCAGGATATTATAGTAAAAGAAGACGCCATTCGTCAATTATCCCTTTTACCTGCACTCTTGCGTGGGTAAGATTCCGATTCATCTTAGCTGAACGAAAGTACATGATGCCTGCGGGCAGAAGGTATCGATATTCGCTAACTTAAAACTTGCACAGGAACAACTCTCACTAAACGTTACTTTTCTGATACATGTACATATGGATATTAATACAATGACAAAATCACCTTTTACCCTGCACAGTAAATCAACAGACTGCGCTGCCCGCAGAGGAGAACTTCAAACACTCCACGGAACCATTCAAACCCCGGTATTTATGCCGGTCGGTACTCAGGCCACAGTAAAATCAGTGACGCCTGAAAACTTAAAAGAGATGAATGCACAGATTATTCTCGGCAATACCTACCATCTTTTCATTCGTCCCGGCCAGGAGCTGATAAAAAGCTTTGGCGGGCTCCATAAGTTCATGAACTGGGATCGCCCTATCCTGACTGATTCCGGAGGGTTTCAGATCTTCAGTCTCAGGGAACTTGCCAAAATCACCGAAGAAGGTGCGGCGTTTCGCTCCCACCTTGATGGCGCTAAACTCTTTTTAAGTCCGGAAGATGCTGTGCATGTTCAGGAGTCACTTGGATCAGATATCATGATGTGTCTTGACACCTGTATCCCCTACCCCGCAACTCGTGAGGAGACCATCAAGTCAACGGACCTTACCAGCCGCTGGGCCAGACGTTGTCGTGATGCCCAAAGTGATACCGGCCAGCTTCTCTTTGGTATTGTCCAGGGCGGGATGCACCATGACTTGAGAATAGCTCATGCTGAAGCACTTATTGATATCGGATTTGACGGCTATGCTATTGGGGGCTTGAGTGTTGGTGAAGATAAAACCATGATGCAGGATATGACTGAGGCCACCATCCCGCATCTGCCCGAAGACTACTCACGTTATCTCATGGGAGTGGGAACGCCGGAAGATCTGGTGGAAGGAGTGTATCGTGGTGTTGATATGTTTGACTGCGTGATGCCTACCCGCAATGCCCGAAATGGAACAATGTTCACGTCAACGGGAAAAGTGGTGATTAAAAATGCCAGATATCGTGAGGACAAGCGCCCCCTTGATCCCAATTGTGACTGCTACACCTGCCGCAACTATTCACGAGCCTACCTGCGTCATCTTTTTCAGTGCCGGGAAATTCTCAGCTATCATCTAAATACTATTCATAACCTTCATTATTACCTGCATCTCATGGCCGGGATGCGTGAAGCCATCGAAAAGGACTGCTTTTCAGCATTTCGTAACGATTTTTATGGCAAGCTCGCGACAGAGTGATTACAAATACAAAATTCAGGAAATATATTAAGAAACTATTATACAGCCTAACATTCTTATACAACTTAACAATCCATGATGGTAACTAACAAATCATCATTAGCGGAGGAATTATCATGACAGGAGTCGCATACGCAGCAGGTGGAGCAACAGGTGGAGCAGGAGGTTTTGCCTCTTTTATCCCATTAATTCTCATTTTTGCTGTCTTTTATTTCATGCTTATCAGACCACAACAGAAACAGGCCAAACTGCAACAGCAGTTTTTGAATGATCTGAAAAACGGCAACAAAGTCGTTACCAAAGGTGGAATCCACGGAACCATCACTGGCCTTACTGATAGCGTTGTCACCTTGGAAATTGCAGATAAAGTACGAATCAAGGTTTCCCGCTCTTCCATTGGCGGCCCAATTGCTAAAGAGAGCGGCTCTGCTCCTGTCAAATCTTCAGGAAGTTGAGGGATCGGCGGTTGCTGATTTTCTACAGTCTGTAGAACAGAACATACCGGACAGATTTATTTTTCGTTAAATAAATCTGTCTCCATTTCTTTTTCCTCATTACTCCCTGAAATACCATAACTAATCATTCCACAAGCTCCGCAAACAACTGTGGCTGCATGCTCTTTCTCTAAAGTATTATTGAAAATCACAGTAAACTCGCCCCCCCAAGCCTGGCAACAGTATCGGATTCACGCACAACAGCTTTAATTCTTTTCGATACCTCTTGGAGCAACTGGTCACCTGCCGCATATCCCAATATATCATTAACGATTTAAAGGGACCCTATCATAAATCATTCGTATTTCCACACGGAAGGCATGTGTTTCTACAACAATACCAACACAATGAGCTCTTTTGGATTACTATATATGTAGTGTTTCAGATGCAAACTCTTGAGAGGTGTGAGTCAATTCTTATTCCATCAGCTCAAAATCCTGCGAGGACTCCTCGCCGCCATTCCTCTCTTCCTGGGTATCCACATCTTCGGCAGAACTAAATAGCGGATTTAACAGATGAGCAGGTAAGCCCAGTGTACGAAAAAACATGGCAAAAGGTGTGGTGGCCACTTCCTTAAACGTTGAGTGCTCCACATCAGGGTTATCCAGATCTCCTGAGACTTTGACGGTGATGGAGGGGTGTTTCTTTTTCCCAACAAGAATATATCCGACCAAAGGAATCTTGCTGATATTCTTTTTTGCCCGGGTGATCAGATTTAAATCCATACCAATCTGTTTTTTCACAAAATCTATCCACCCGGAACCTGTGATACTGATTTCAGGTGATTCGATGTTCAATGAATCAACGGTTCCCAAGCCATTTTTTACTGACATACCGGCAACAAATGAATCCACCGACAATCCATGTAAACTGTAGGATGGAAGATTAAACGTTATAGGAGCCGGGATGGTATTGATCATGGCAAGAATATTGTTCAATGTCACGAAATTCTTCATAACAGTGTCCTTCATTTTCAGTGCCACTGAATATTCGTCATAGGTTCCCTTGGCGACCACGTCCAGGGTTCCCTCTTCAAACTCCGATCCAGGGGTCAGAGCTGCCATAAAAGTATCGTTGAGATTTTCTCCGGTCAGCGAGAAGTTCTCTCCTTCAATAGTTAGCGCAACAGTACCGGCACCATGTTCAATATGCACTTTCGTGCTGCCAGCCAGATACTCAAGAGTAAGCTGGTCTGAAAGCACCATCCTGTCAGGTGTAAGTATGAGGCCACCTCCCCTTGCCTCAAGAGTGCAATGCAGTTCATCTCTAACGATGGAATCTTTATCTGCGAACTGAGATATATCCTTCAATAATTGGACAATTTCCGGAATATTAAAAAAGACATCATTTGCAGAGATGGATAATTTCTCTTTATAGAGCAGATGAACATCTTTATTCAATGTGGCAGAAACGCCGTGATCACCTACCTGCCCGTATAGAGTATAGCGGTTAAGCGGCTTTCCATCTTTGACCAGCAAGGCGTATCGATACGGGATGTCGGCGAAAAAACTATACAACTCCCCACCATCTCCTGATGCAACTACAAAACTGCCGCTATCCACCATATACTTCTGCAATAGTGGAGAATACTTATAAGTAGCGCTGAGATCGTTGAACATAAGAGACCAGCTTTTTCCCACATCAGGTCCATATCCTGAACTTCTGAACTCAACAGCAAGCTCAGGACTCCTCAGCAAGAGACGCCCTCCTTCGCCATCTACCTGAAGAGAGACAGTATCCGATGGAGTTAAAAAATGTCCTCCATTTTCGTTCTGAATATCAAGGCCTTCAAGATAAAAAAGACCTTGCCTGGATGTCTGATTGTATTGACCCGAGATACTACTCTCAAAAACATTCCCGTAACTAATCGTGGTGGTGTTTATAGAATAATTATTTTCAGAAAAAAGCAGTTCTGACGGGGAAAGTATTATTGGAACAGTATGCAAAATCCATTCGGACTTCCCCTCACTTCGAACCAACAAGCCATCATTGTACTGAATTGTCAATGGCCCGTCGTACTTGATAAGTTGCAGATTATTAAAGTGGTACTTGAGACGATTCGCCTGCAGATCAACCGTCTGATCATTTATGGAAAATCTTCCTGATATTTTTGCAGAACGTCCTGGCGGAATAGAAATCATGGCAGGTTCGAGTTCTCCAGAAAGCTCCTCAAGAGAAAAAGACGTACTAAACTCCCCTAATTGCAACGGCAAAACATCAAGTTTCCACGAAGACGCACTGCCCGTTATCCTGGAGCCATCGGGTCGCATTGTATAATGAAAGCTGGGACTTGCCACCTTTTCATCGAGTACCAGTAAGGATTCTCCAATGAAGACGGAAGCATCCTGCAAGCTGATATCAAAGTCTCCCGTCTGTTTTTCCGCATCAAACACACCTGTGACATCAGCTGTGAACAGCTCTGCAAAACTGACGTTCAGCTGCCTTAGCGTAACAAGCGTGTCCGTAAGCTCAATCACTCCTTTTTTAACTTCGTAACTTTTCTGACAATAATCAACACGTCCCTCGTCAACTTTAAACGTTCCATGGGCTGTGACCGACTCATTATCTAAATTAACGGTAAGAATTAAATCAGCAGCAGTTTTTCCTTCCGTCTGCATAAAAGGTAAGAGAATATCATAATATTTGAGAAGGTTTACAATATCCTGGTTTGCTTGAGCATGGGTGAGGATATGGGCAGTGAGAAGAATATTGGATGGATCATTGAAGTTAATATCCAGCCAGGAATCTTCTGTGTCCTGTCCATAAAATGTTGCATCATGGGGCCTTATAACGAGCACACCTTTTTCAAAAATCACATTGGTATAATCACTTTTTATTGCTTCTAATCCAGATGCAAAGGTGTACTCGCCTCCTTCAACCCGAACCTCAGCGTAAAAACTTTCAAGCAGATGTAGAGGATTATCCCATGGGAAATTGCCCTTAAATGTTTTCAGTTCGTAACGACTTCCCGTAAGATAGTCGGTGATCCATTGTTGTATATCTTTACTAAGTCCAAAAAGATCTACAAATGGGGTTATTGTCGTGATTATACCATTTTCCCGTCCCTGGAAAGAAAGCTGCTTTTCATCCAAAGTGAAATCAAGAATCACAGGTAGAGAACCCGCAATCATTGCTGTACCCTGTCCGCTGCCGGACTTTTCCTGCAGGTCAAATTGAAACTTTCCGGAGGCCTGAGAATGGTACTGGCCACTTCTTAACTCTTTTATCTCAATATCCAGTTTACCCTCTTCCAGCTTGAGAATTGCGCGCCCGTCAAACAGAGAAGAGAAGAAATTGAGTGTGCACAAAGAGGATTCATACAAGAGATCGCCACTTATTTCATCAACCCGAATTTTCTCAATGGATATCGTTGAAAAGAGACGATCAATCCATTGAAAAAGTGGCACAATCCTGTCGACCAGGCTTAGATCCAGTGGCTGCTTTGCACGTTCATCACCGGACAAGCTGATATCAAGACCTTCAACCTGCAGTTCGAGTTTACTCTGCCACTTAAGTGATATATTGCTCAGTGCCACAGGGCCAACAGTAAAAGCGGCTACCTGAACTCCACTTTTAAGGAACAGTCCACCAGCAACCAGTGACAACGCGAGGCAAAGAGCGAAAAACAGCCCATATTTCCTGGTTGCGGAAATCACCGGAAGACAGACCTATTCGCTGGGAAAAGAGAACCAGTCACTGCCGGAAACAGGAGGAAGTGGAGTTTTTTGATGTCTAAATTTCCCATTTTGCAAAAAATAAACTGTTTCAGACAGTACATAATCAGCCTCCATAATAAAAGGATGGGTCTCATGAACCACCAGGAAATCACTCATTCCATCTACACGGGCATTTTCCACCGAGACCTTGCCGTCATCAATACCCGGTATCATTCTGGAAAGCCAGAAATCAAAGAAGTAATATCTATCACCGGTGATAATTCCCACCGGATAATCCACGGGCCCAAGCTGATTGGGATGGGAATCGTCATCGGTGGTCAACTGTTGACCGGCTGGCCCATAAAGCCACCTATACAACCACCATTCTTTAAGTTTATCTGCAGCCACACTCCCCTGATTTGGTGGACTGAGCATAACAACCCGGCCCGGCTTTTCGGGTTTTTGATCTTTAAATACGGTACGTAATACAATCCCGCCCAGGGAATGACTGACAAAATGAATGGAAGAAGGTTCGAACTGCAAACATTGCTCATACGCTTCCGGAAAATGACTCTCTGCGATCTGCTCAATCATTTTACTGGTGGATGGATAGTCCAGATTTACAGTATGATACCCCTCAGCAGCCAGACGATTCTGCATTTTATCCATGGATCGAGAAGTCCTGCCCATACCATGAAGCAGGACAACACATTCATTCAGAGTATTTGTATCCGATGGTTTCTGGATGGATATTCCTGTCCTGCTGCAACCACACAAAAGGCTTGCAGCAGCCAGGAAAAGGATCAGAAGTTTTCCAGTTGCTATCATACCTGACTCATGTTCATCAGATTAATAATTATCAATACCAGATTCTCAGCATACTCTCAAACCCTGCCTTCTTCAACACCATGGCATGCAACATAGCTTCCTGATGCATCATCGACTTGAAGTAACTCAGGTATTTCATTCTGGCAACGATCATTGGCGTGGATACAGCGTCCGTGAAAAACACAGCCCCGTGGAAGATTAATAGGGGTGGGAATCTCACCGGGTAATCTGATATGCTTCTTTTTTCTTCCATCAATTGCAGGAATGGCAGACAACAGGGCCTGAGTGTAAGGATGACGTGGATTCTGGTAGAGTTCGCTGGTTGTGGCAAGCTCGCAGAGGGTACCAAGATACATTACTGCGACACGTGCGGCAATGTGCCGGACAACGGAGAGATCATGGGTGATAAACAAATACGTTAATCCCCGCTCTTCCTGGGCATCCATCAGAAGATTGAGAATTTGTGCCTGAATGGAAACATCAAGTGCAGAAACCGGTTCATCGGCAATAATAAATTCCGGATCAACTACAAGAGATCTTGCAATGGCAATACGCTGTCGCTGCCCGCCAGAAAACTCATGGGGAAAACGATCCTTCCATCCCGGATTCACTCCCACCTGCTCCATCACAGACGCCAAACGTTCTTCCACTTCTTTCCTATTCATCTTCGACATATGAAAACGAATAGGTTCTTCCAAGGTTTGTCGTACACTTTTTCGTGGATTAAGAGATGCGTAAGGATCCTGAAAAATCATCTGCATCTGCTGACGAAAGGGTAGCATCTGTGTTGAGCTTAGGTTGTCAATGCGCTGTCCTTTATATAAAACCTGTCCTGAAGTAGGAGGGTATAATCCAATTACAGTACGTGCCAGAGTGGATTTCCCACAGCCAGACTCACCAACCACCGCCAGAGTTTCACCTTTTTTTATTTCAAGACTTATTCCATTAACAGCTTTCACTTCTGTTTTCTGACGGACAATTTTCCCGGATTTAAACTTCAATTGCTCAAGAAATCCACCGGAAATATCAAAAATTTTTACCAGCTTGGCAATGGTAACAATGGAATCACTCATTCGACAGGACCCTGTTCTGCAAAATGGCAACTCACAAAGCGACTTGCACAATTTTTCATTTGTCGTAGCTTTGGCACCTCATATTTACAAATATTCTGACAGCGATCACAGCGGGGATGAAATGAGCAGCCGGGTGCTATTTCAGTAAGATTAGGCATGGATCCGGGAATCTGTTGTAAGCGATTTTCCGTATCACACTCACCGTATCCAGGAAGCGCATTGATTAAACCACGACTATAAGGGTGCAGAGGACTTGCAATAAGATCACGTGTTTTTGCCATTTCAACAATTTTTCCGGCATACATGACCAATACCCGTTCAGTCACTTCCGCAACCACTCCAAGGTCATGGGTTATAAGCAGCAACCCCATATCCTCCGAGGCACAAAGTTCCTGAAGAAGATCCATAATTTCAGCCTGAATCGTTACATCGAGTGCTGTGGTGGGCTCATCGGCAATAATAATGGAGGGATCAGTGATGAGTGCAATGGCAATGATAATACGTTGACGCATACCTCCTGAAAACTCGTGCGGATACTGACTGAGTCTACGTTCTGGAGATGGGATATGTACAAGTTCAAGCTTTCTGATGGCAATTTCTTCGGCCTCTTTACGACTGATCTTCCGATGTGCAAGTAATGTCTCCACCATTTGGGTGCCAATGGTGAGAACAGGATTCAGAGTCATCATCGGATCCTGAAAGATCATTGAAATGCGGTTGCCACGAATATGACGTAACTCACTTTCTGTCAGGGTGTCCAACCGTTGCCCTTCAAACAGAATCTCACCCTTCGTAATCTTTCCGGGCTTGGAAATAAGATTGAGTACGGAAAATCCTGTCACTGATTTCCCGGCACCGGATTCCCCGACGATTCCCAGTCGTTCTTTTTTGTCCAGTGTAAAGGAGACATTATCAAGTGCAACAAGATCTCCATGGCGAAGTGCAAAACTGACCTCAAGATTTTTTACTTCAAGCAGCGCCATACACTTTAACCTTTATAGAGTTTAGGATTGAGCACATCACGCAACCAATCACCCAGAAGATTGATCACCAGAATAAAGACAACAAGAAGAATGGCCGGAAAGAAAATGATCCACCAGGCACCTGAGAAAATATACTCAAATCCCGCATTAATAAGAGATCCAATTGATGGCGTGGATACCGGCACTCCAAGGCCAAGGAATGATAACGCTGCCTCGCTCATCACCGCATTGGCAACCTGAACTGTTGAGATAACCAATACCGGAGAAAGGGTATTGGGCAATATATGGGAGAACATAATACGTTTGGAATCAAGCCCGACAACCCGTGCTGCTTCAACGTATTCCTTATTTTTTTCCCCAAGAACGGATGCCCTCACCGTACGCGCATACTGAGGCCATTCTGCAATACCTATGATTATAATCAAAAGTGGCACAGCAAGTTGTTCATAACGCTCTGCACCAAATGCAAGTTGCACAATGGCGCTCACTATAATTGCCACCATCAGGGTAGAGAAGGAAAGCTGCACATCAGCAATACGCATAAGTATTGCGTCCACCTTGCCACCGATATACCCGGAAGCAAGCCCAATGGCTATTCCGATGAAAGCCTGAAGCAGTACAGCACCAATGCCAATTGCAACAGAGATCCGCAAACCATACAGCATGGTTGAAAGCAAATCTCTCCCCATGATATCTGTCCCTAAAATAAACCTGGAATCCCCTTCATCCATCCAGAAAGGCGGAATCTCAGCATCCATCAGATCAATGGCTGCTGTGTCGTATGGATCGTAGGGAGCAAGAAGAGGAGCACAGAGAGCGGCGAGAAGAAGGAATAGCAAAACAGCAAAACTCAGCATAGCTACCTTGTCGCGCCGGAAACTATAGAGAAGGTACGATTCCTTTATTTTCTGTTGTCTTGTTTTAGTCTGCATCAGCGGGAAGCAATCGTCACTGTAGGATTCACAAGTCCGTAGACAATATCAACCACAGTATTCACGACAACAAACAATGCCCCGACCACAACAAGATAGGCAACCAGTAAAGCGGTGTCAGATCGTTCCACTGCTTCAAGAAACATAAAGCCCATTCCCTGCCACTGAAAAACTGTTTCTGTAAGGATTGTAAAAGCAATCAATATACCAAGCTGAACACCTCCCACCGTGATCACAGGCAGGAGTGTATTTTTAAAACCATGCACCAGCCACACCCGTTTTCTCGATAATCCCTTGGCCCAGGCATATTTGATATATTCAGTTTCCAGCACTTCCATCATTTCTGCCCGAATAAGGCGAATAAACAGAGGGAGCATAATAGATGAAAGGGCAATGGAAGGAAGTATCAGATGTTTCAGCCCATCGAGCGTAAACAAACCACTTTCCCAACCCATTATATTCACGGTTTCCCCCCGACCAAAGGATGGCAGCCAGTGAAGCTGTACCGCAAAGACATAGATGAGCACAATGGCAGTGAGAAAAACAGGAATGGAAACTCCAACAATGGATACCCCCATGGCAAAGCGTGAAAAGAATCGTTTTGGATAGATTGCCGAATATAATCCCACGGGAACGGAAACCAGCAGAATAATCAAACTCGACACAAAAACCAGTTCAATGGTCGCCGGAGCTTTAGTAAAGATCACATCAAGCGCCGGCTTTTTAAAAAAGAAGGAATGCCCAAGATCACCACGCGCTGCATTAGCCAGGAACCTGCCGTATTGCGTTAGAAATGAATCATTCAATCCTAACTGGTCGCGCAGAGCTTCCCGCTCCTTCATAGAGACAGAAATCCCAACCAGATCACGAACCGGATCACCAAGCTGATGCTTCACCGAAAAACCGATGAAACCGATTACCAGCATAACCACGGTGGCCTGAATTATTCTACGAACGATAAATGCAAACATACAAGAAAAGTATTGGTTTCAGATTATAGACAACAACATAAAAAAAGGGACTGCCTGCAGAGTACATACATCACAGTCCCTTCGTAATATTCCAACCTATTCTACAACCAGGTCGCCAAAATAAGGGAAGTTTTGAGCATTCACAATAGCCTCAAGCTTCACATTGTTTTTGGCAGCCCATGAGAGATGCTGCCAGTGCAGAGGGATAAAAGCTGCATCATCATACAGAATCTGTTCAACTTCCTGCAGCATTTTACCACGTTTCAGCAGGTCAGTCTCAGTCTGGGCATCAAGTACCAGTGCATCAAGCTTCTTGTTACAATAGTTTCCAGAGTTGTACTGACCGTATCCTTTTTCCTTGTCCGCACACATGGTGAGAAACTCTGAGAAGTTTCCGGAATCCTCGGTGTCAGAGTGCCAGCCGATCATCATGATATCGGCAGCACGCTCATCAAACAATGGCCAGTACTGGGCTTTTGGCATGGTTTTAAGATGTACCTTAATACCAATTTTCCCGAGCATGACAGCAACGGCTTCTGCTATTTTTTCATCACTGACATAACGGTTATTGGGAGCCATCATGCTCACTTCAAAACCTTTTTCAAAACCAGCCGCCTTCATCAGTTCTTTGGCTTTTTTCACATCATACCGTGGAACCAGACTTTCTTTATAACCAGCATAGCCTTCAGGACCCTGCTGTCCAGCTGCAGTAGCAGTTCCTTTCATGATTTTCTTAACAATAGCTGCATTGTTTACAGCATAGACCATGGCTTGACGAACACGAACATCCTTAAACTCAGGACGTCTTTCCTGATTCAACTGAAAGGTAATGATCCGGCCGCCGGACATGGTTGTCAGCTTAGCATTCTTTGCTTTTCCCACTATTTTGAAATCCTGCGGGGAAACGGGCATAATAAAATCCACATCCCCGGAAAGAAGAGCAGCTACACGGGTTGGATCTTTTTTAATCGGAGTGAGAATAATCTCACTTACATTTCCGGGAGAGGATTTATCCCAGTAATCTGCAAAACGGGTGAAAACCATTTTCACACCCTGCTCACGCGATGTTACTTTAAAAGGACCTGTTCCAGACGCATTTGTAAGTGCAAAAGAAGAACCTGTCTTTACGATGGCATCCTTATCCTGTCCGGTGACATCTTTACCGGTATAGAATACAGAATCCATGGGGAAGATATAGGTAGCCATATTCAAAAGAAGGGCATAGGGCTTGGCAGTTTTCAGGTCCACTGTGAAATCATCAACAGCAACTGCATCGGTAAAGGGTTCAAAAAGTGCTTTGAAATCCTGACTCTTTTTCAAACGAGCAAGAGTCCAGAGTACATCTTTTGCAGTAAAAGGATTTCCGCTGTGAAATTTTACGCCCTTACGAAGGTAAAAACGAACGGTGTTTTCATCAAGACGTTCCCATTTTTCAGCCAGCCGGTTCTCAAACGTCATATCCTTACTCCAACGAACCAGTGGATCAAAAACCATATGGGAATATTGCAACATTCCACCGGAAAGCTGTACCTGCGGATCAAGGGATACAGGATCCGCGTCCATGGCAAGCTTCAGAGTCTTTGCTCCGACTGTTCCTGCGGCAAGCAACATCACCAAAACCAACGCGATATACTTCAATTGTTTCATCTTGTTCTCCTTTCCCTGACTAACAGGGAGATATAAGTAGATAGGACGGTAACCTTCCAGTAGTGAGACTGCTTTTGTACCCAACAAAATTTGTTTTGTCACGAATAGTTTTGGACAAAAAGAACAGTAGGGCTGAACTGTAGCATCATGAAATGTACAAACGAGACAAATGTCCTTCTGTTAACACGATCTTGCGTTCAAACAACCTGAAGATGGAGGAGGTTTTCAGCGTTTTCGGTTGTTTGCTCTGCTATCTCTTCCACAGATTCTTTTCGTAAATTTGCTAGAGCCTGGAGAATAACAGGCAAATATTCAGGACTGTTTCGCTGTCCATGAAATGCAGCGGGAGGAATATCTGGAGAATCCGTTTCAAGGACCAGTGATTGTAATGGAAGGTGAGCCGCAACCGCACGGATTTTAGTCGCACGATCATACGTAATCGTACCACAGATACTCACAAGAAACCCGAGTTTCAAGTAATGCTCAGCCTGTTGCAGACTGCCGTTGAAAGCATGAACAATCCCTCCATTGCCAAAACGCAAACGACGCAGTGTTTTCTGCACCTGGTCATGGGCTTTGCGTACATGTAACAACACGGGAAGTCCTGCTTCTGTAGCAATCGAAAGTTGAGCCTCAAGCAATTCCTGTTGAGCGGCCTTGTCCACATCCTTTATAAAATAATCCAACCCGATTTCACCTATTGCAACCAGCCTGCCACCCAAAGCATGTTTCCGAAGTTCACGAAGGTTCCCGGGAGCATGATGCTGTAAATACATGGGGTGGAGGCCTATGGCAGGATAAAGATCTTTTTCCATTTCACAGAGGCGCAGAATTCTTTTCCAGCCGCTGCGACAGACACCCGGTACAACCTGAGCAATAACCCCGCCTTTCCTGGAATTTTTCAGGACGTCATTGAAATCATCGGCAAACACCTCAAGGTCAATATGGCTGTGAGTATCAATCAACTTCATATCGAAAAAATCCAATCAGCCCTGTTCTTTCATAACACTCCCGGAAGCTTGCCCGCGAATAGACCTTTCGGGCAGACCTCCCAGGCTCCGCCAAGGGAAACAATTGATTAAGATGACCTGAGCATTCCAGGTAATGCAAATCATTGTTTGTTCTCCAGCTTAAGAAGTTGATTAAACATCATACCTCGCTGATTGCATCGAAAATTCGTTCCTTCTTTTGTTTTGACTTTCTATCTTCTTATGTAATAATACTGCTTGACAGTAATTACGGCATTGAATTGAGGCGAATATACTTGAGAATGTCTCCAATATCAACGTATCAAGTGGATTTCTCAAAACATAAAATAGGATGGTTTCTTTTGTCACTTGCTGCTATCTGTGCAACTCTGCCTCCATTTTTTTTGATATACAGTCTGTAAAAGATACTACATGGTTTGCACGCTCAGGTTCCATTATGATTCTACTAGTATTTGGAGGTATGGCGATATTTGGATACAGTAAACTTAACAAGTTGTTAAACAAGGATGCTGCGGCTCAGGGGGAATGGCGGAAAAAATATTGGGTGAAAACATAAACAAATCGTCAGACCGTAATAAGTTGTAATAATAAACAAAAAAATATCTTTTGAGAATTACTCATGACAAAACTACGAAGACTCGTACTCGATGTACTCAAACCACATCAACCAAATGCGTTGGACTTTTCTTCTACCCTAGCAGATCTGGGGGCAGATTATCGCGTTAAATTAACAGTTACTGAGGTTGATAAAAAAACCGAAAGCACAATCGTGATTATTGAAAGCACTGATATAAATTTTGAGAACATTAAAACAGCCATCGAAAAAATGGGCGCATCTGTTCATAGCATTGATGAAGTTGAAGTGTATGGGGCGGAGCCAACATAATGTTCAATCTTCTTGCATTTAGTCTCTGAGAACGAGAACTTTGTAAAAATTACATTTTACTACCCGGATCACACCATATGGTCTCAAATAGAAAACAACTGACATTACATATCCTCCGTGCCAGAAGTATTGCACGGCGCTATCTAATTACCAATGGCTTTGATGGCTCATTAACCATGCTGGGCATGGTGACTGGTTTCTATACAAGTGGGATGACAGACCTGTCGGTGGCAATCAGTGCCTGTTTGGGCGCAGCAGTCGCTCTGTTTATAAGCGGTCTAAGTAGCGCTTACCTGAGTGAAAAAGCTGAGCGTGAAAAAGAATTACGTGAATTGGAACAGGCCTTGCTGATCGATCTGAAAGAAAGTGATTACGGGCAGGCAAGCCGCTATCTGCCAATACTGGTGGCTCTGGTTAATGGACTTGCACCATTGCTACTATCTCTAATGATCCTCTTGCCTTTATTTTTTGCAGAACAGTTACACGCACTCCCTTCATCACCTTTTATCAACGCTATTGTTGTGGCGCTGATATGTATTTTTTCCCTTGGGGTCTTTTTAGGTAAAATCAGTAAAACCTTTTGGCTATGGTCCGGGTTGAGGACATTGATAATCGCCATAGTAACAGTGGCAATTATTCTATTCTTTGGCCATTCTATTTGAAACGACCTCAAAAAGTATACGATTTATTTAATGCCTCGCTTTCAATGAATCAAACGGTAAAGTCACTCCCAGAGACTTGTCCCAAAATAGACCTTTCGGACAAGCCTCTCAAGCTCCGCCAAGAAAAAAATTTGTTTATGATGACATGAGCGTCCCCCATTTATCAAGCGCTTTCCAGTTGATGCTTACACCGAGGCCATGACCTTCCATAAGCCCAGCCTTACCCTGATGACCAAACTGTACATCTTCATTACAGATATCTGATTCTAGGGTAAAGCGAGTATACCCTCCTTCAAGATATCTGATATTCCGGCAAAGGGTAGCTAAATGACGACCGGCAGCAGCAAGGATCCCTGTCTCACCCACATGACACCCCAGTTGACAGAAAAACCCATTTGCCAAAGCATGATTCCAGAGTTTTAAACTTTCTCTGAACCCACCGCACTTTGAGAGTCTGACGTTAAAACCCGAGCACCCCTGATTACGGATAAGAGTATTCATATCATGCATATTACACATGGACTCATCGGTAATGGTCGGTAGTGGCCCCTGTTCCGTTACCTTTTTCAAGCCGTCCATATCCTCTTTAGCCACCGGTTGCTCAAAGCTGCTTACTCCTATTGACTGAGAGACCCTTCCAAACTCTATGGCCTCGTCGGCCGTGAAAGCTCCATTTGCATCAATTCGTATATCCGGTTCCGGCCCTAAAACCTTTCGAATATGAGAGAGGTACCTGACCCCATCCTGAATACTTGACACTTTTACCTTCACAAACTGCATATCCATGGCTTTGACAACTGGCAAAACAACGTCAAGCCCCTCAATGGGTAAAAGAGGAATCACTGCGGAATGGGTAAAAGATGTGTTAACAGGAGTATCGGAAAAAAGCTGCCAAAGCGGAATTTTTCTGCTTTGGGCAAACAAATCCAGACAGGCAAGTTCCACAGCACACCAGGCAGATGGGTTCTGTTGTGCCAGGAGTTGCATTGAAACAGTGTCCAGGATCTGATTAAGGCCAAAGCTGTCCCCCCACTCTTTCCCTGTGAGTTGGCTACCCAGTTTAATAGCAACATCAATACACCCCGGCAATGTCTCTTCTGTAACATATTGCCGGGGAGTACCTTCACCAACACCTGTAAAGCCATTATCCGACTCAACAACTACTACAATTGCTTCACTTTCCCTTCTCTCGGCAAGATTATGACTAATTGCCAGTGAGAACGGTATCTCCAGCCGATATACTTTGAGGTTGGTAATTTTCATTCATTCTTCCATTTTCAATAAAAGGTGCAAGCTCCACAGCAGCATCTTTCCATTGATACCATTGGTAGGGAGCTGCAAGTATGTGCCCTTCAAGACGATTCCAGGCTTTTTTTGCCAGTGATACCTTTTCCAAACCATTTGCCAGTGAGTCAACAGACAAAACATAATTGCCATTTTGTCGTTTCATTACCCCCAACATTGCAGGAACCCGTGCCCTGCGATAAAGAAAATCAAGTGTTTTATCCTTCGACACATGGTTGCCAAAAACAGCTACCTTTTCGTTCTTGTGACGTATCCATTGGGAAAACTCATCACACTCAGTAATAAGAAATCGGCCCTGTTTAATTGCAGCCAACGCTTTATAAATAACTTTATCCTCTTCAGCATCAATTAATACAACATCGACCTCAGCAGCTTTTTTCATTGATTCCTCCCGCAGAGCATCGGTTTTAAATTTGACTATCATTGCAATTTTATAACCGCTGAGTGAGAGTGCAAGAGGAAGAAATTCAACAGCACCAAAATGGCCTGTAACAAAGATTCCCCCTTTCCCTTGTGCAGCAGCCTGATCGAGAATACTTTTGTTTTGTATCGTGAGTCTTTTACCTAGAAATTTATGCATTTTCGCAAAATTGCGATGTCCCATTAATAGTTTTTCAAGATAGTGTTCAAAGATACCGCCAAATGATTTTACTACATTCCAATAAAAATGTGTGCGAGCCAACTTATTTTGCAATATAAATGAAAGTGATGAAAATATTTTTATTCGATCTTTCCCCTGTAGAATAAAATAAAAACTACCCAGAGCATAAAGATATAACCTTAAAATACAAACAGGACAAAAACGGGTTAGCCAAACGTTTATGGGATGTTGAAAAAATTGACTGAGTCCAATACCTGAAAAATAGGATACCACTTTCATTCGTTACTCCTCCAGTAAAAATAGATAAAATTTTGCTGCGTCCTCTAATTGTTGACAATGAGAATCTGCAACCTATAATGAAAAGAAGCTATTTGTATTTGATGGCATTGTAGAACTTTTCCACCTGCTACATTGTTGCAAATTTTTCCAATATCACGGGTCCCCCTAGTACTCCGGAATAATAGAAGATTTGTGAGAAAAGCATTTTGAACATTACACATAACATTCATTTTCAGCAGATAGTAAGTTAATAAATTACTAAGTAATTAGCTTAGACTGATTCTCCTTGAATTCAAATGTTTTGTTTATGAAAAAAACCACATTACACGCTTCTTCGGAAAAGCAGGCCCGGAGCACCAGGCACTCACCTTTTTCCCAAGAACAACATCATGTTAACTGCATAAACTCTTTAGCCGTTATACAATACGTGGAAGAACATGTTCCAAGCCAACTTCCAGCGCTATTTGAAGACTTAATTCCAGACATAGAAGAAATGGAAGGAATGCAGGACGTTAAACTTTTCCTGACAGACCCCAACAACTGGATCCCTTCCAGTCTTATGATCCATCTTTTTAAAAATGCAAAAATTATCTTAAATGATGCGGATGCGCCCTTCCATATTGGCTATAATTCTGTCCTGAAAAAACGATATGGATATATCCAAAAGATTTTTATCTATAGTCTTGGCAATCCAAGCCAGGGCATTAAAAAACTACAGAAATTAAATAACCATTTCAACCGGACAAAAACCGTTGAAATTGTCAGCCTCACCAGGGTTTCAGCGACAATACGGCTCCATTGGGACAAGAACATCCCACTACACGTGGACTTTTGTCATTACAACAAAGGAATCTACCAGGCAATCCCCACCATCTGGGGGCATTCACCAGCCGAAATAACTGAAACAAAAGACTTTTTTGACGGTGATGATTACTGTGAATACCATATTAAATGGAAAAAACCTGGCAAAATAAAAGACTTTTTTTTCAAACTGTTCACACCCGGAAAAGTTATCCAGGAAACCATCCATGAACTTGAATTAGACAAGGAGCTCTTGAAAGAAAAGTATCATAAGATAAACACGTTAAACAGACGCCTGGAAAGAAAAGTTACAGAAATGACGACTCTCCAGGAATCAAGTACAGCTATTTTATCCACCTTAAACCTTGAAGATCTTCTGGATGTAATTGTTTCAAAATTGATGGACGTTGCCGATCTGGATCGAGCCTGTATTTTTTTAGCAAATAAAAAGTCCTCGAGCCTGATCCTTATTCACGCCATGGGAATCGATAAGGAACTGATTACACAGTTTAAAGGGTATGAAATCCCCTTGAACAAAGTGGATAACATTATTGCCAGAACTGCACATAATGAAGATCCAATTTTTGTCGAAAATGTTGATATTCTCTCACTGAATCCGGATAATGTGTTATTGAAAACACTTAATCCAAAAGCTTTTATTTTAGTTCCTCTGAATGTACGAGGAAAAATAATTGGAATTATGCTGGGGGACAATCACAAGAACCAGGATTTTGTCCATAGAACGGATAAACATTTTTTGAAAAGCTTTGCCAACCATATTGCCATGGCTCTGGACAACGCCAATCTCTACAAAAAACTACGGACGTCAGAAGAGCGTTACAGAGAAATTGTTGAAAATGTTAATGAAGGGATATGGATACTGGATGTAGAGGGGAATGTACAATTCGCCAACCGTCGCCTGCTAAACATGCTTGGACACGATAACCTGACAGGGGTTAATATTGCCAGGTTAGTACGAAAAGATGATGAGGATCTTCTCCAGGACAGTATTGATGCCAATTTAAATGGTAACTCATCAAAAATGGAAGTGCAGCTAAAAAGTGTGACCGGAGGACATAAAACAGTTCTTATAAGCAGTGTTCCCCTGAAGCATGAGGATTCGTTTTCAGGGTGCCTGGCTATAGTGACTGACCTGACGGATAAAAAAGTTATGGAGAAAAAACTGCTGCAAACACAGAAGCTCGAATCCATCGGGACAATGGCCGGCGGTATTGCGCATGACTTTAATAACATACTGACAGGAGTTCTTGGTTATACAGCTATGCTTCAGTTAGGACTTGCTGACAATCCCAAGATGCGAGAATATGCCGACATTATAGAAACATCATCCCTCAAAGCCTCCCATCTTATTCAGAAGATGCTTGCTTTCAGCCGTCATAGCAAACCCGCTGACAACGCAGCCACATTCATTACCCCGGTCATTGAAGATGCCCTTTCTCTTATAAAAAGTTCTTTACCGAAAACAATCAAGGTAGTATTCAACCGGAGTGCCACGCTTCCCCGGATAAAATGTGACCAGACAGAATTGCAACAAATAATTCTTAACCTCTGTATAAATGCCCGTGATGCGATGCCTGAAGGTGGTTTCATCAGTATCTCAACTAAATATATCCCACTAAAAGAAGTGATACAACTTCAAGCAGAACTAACAATTAACAGTGGTGATTATATCCTGCTCACGATCGCGGATACGGGCACAGGCATGAGTGAGGAAGTACAGGATAGGATGTTTGACCCTTTTTATACCACGAAGGAGGTGGGGAAAGGTTCTGGTCTTGGCTTGGCAATGGTGTATGGAATCATACAATCCATTGGCGGTGCTATTCAGGTAGAGAGCAAACACGGTGAGGGGGCAGCCTTTAAACTCTATTTTCCCCTTGCCACGGAGAATGGGACTCTGCATAATGAGTTTTTTGTACGGCAAAAAAAGGGGAGTGCGGGGCGTATTCACAAACCGTTATGATGAAAACAAAATACTTTTCATGGCAACACTCCACGCTGCCTAAATGGTTGATACAAGGGGTCACCTATGAGTACCATCTTCCATGAAATAAAAGGCAGACTAAGGTAGTAAGCCTCAACCAAAGAAAAATCTCCATCAAGCAGTAAGCCGAAGAAAACCTGAGGAAAAGGAAACGCCTGAACATAGGGTTCTCCGACCGGGCCTATGGTTGCAGCCACGCCTTCTTCCAACAATCGCTTACACCAAACCTGACTCCCCTCTTTTTTCAGTGTTGTACATTCAGAACTCGCTATATGATATGCGACGGATCCCTGTTGCCACTCAAAAGCATCCTGATACTTTGCCAGGCTATACCAGCCGCAATACAAGGCCGCATCTGGTGCCTCTCCCTTTTGAAAGAGAGCATCTTCTTCATTCAACACAACTGGCAACACTTTTTCCGTTACTTTTGCTGCTGCATGAATAGCGTTATCATACAAGGCATAACCTGATAACGCACTATTACCTTTAGGTTTTTTCCAGCGAGCATCAAAATAGGCTGTACCTGTGAGTCCTTTTTTCTCGACAGCCAGACTATCAAGAATAATGCGTTTCACCGTAGCAGGATCAGGCCCATCCAAACGAGCAACCATTAAAACCTGTCCCTTTTCATACTTTGTTTTTTGTTTTTGAAATTCAATGAAGTAGGGGTTTTCCAGCCAATCATGTACAGGTGGGTTCTCGACTCGGACTAAACTCAACTCCGAATCAACCGAGGCCACCGGATCACGCTGTCGAGCATTGAGATTCACCTGTTTTCCGCCCGGATCTTCAATCGCCAACAGATGCCAGTCAATCCTAAGGGGAAGCCCATAAAACAACACGAGACAAGTGATTTTTGGCTTATCTTGAACAAAGGCTCTTATCGGATCTGCAATCTCATCTTCATAAAAATGACGAGGAATATCCTCCTTGAAAGCAGTTTGCAGCACCAGAAGGTTTTCCTTTGGAATCTTTCGCTGCTCCATATAAAAACGAGCCAGCTCCACACCGTCTCTCGCCTGCCTGTTAGCTACAACAACAATTTCATCAGGATCCAAAGCGTGGGCAAGTATGGGAAAAAACACACTGCCGAGCAACAGGAAGAGTACTGTATAAAAAAGAACTGATCTATTTTTCAACTTACAAACCATACCATTGACTCGCCTCCTGCGATGTGTCACCGAGTGACACAGTGCGAATTTTTAATCAACAGATCTCTTTATACCAAAATGGTATTTAAGAATGAAACTCTTAGCATAGCGCCCTAATTGTCGGTTGGACCATCAATACCACCAGTCCTCTTAATTGTATCCAATTCCTCCCATAGATCCTCCACCCATTGATATCGCTTATTGATATCATAGGATAAAGCCTTCAGAATAATGTGTTCCAAAGATGTTGATAAACCAGACCGATAGATTCTAGGAGTGTCAATCTGCTCTTTGTGCTGCATCCATTTCTGTGTAGATCTTCTTTTTTGAGTAAAAGGCAGGTGACCCGTTGCTGCAAGATAAAGAAGAAGACCAAGTCCATAAATATCACTGCGCGGATCGCCACGCTTCCCCTGAATCTGTTCCGGTGCAAGATACAACAGATCCCCCTGAGGACCAAGGCCTGCTGCCACTATGGGATCCTGCAGTTGATCGCTTGAAGCTAGTCCCATATCAATAAGAATCACCTGCTGTTTCTCATCCAGCATCAAAATCTGTGGTCGAAGATCATGATGGACAATTCCAGCAGCATGAATGGTTGCGACCAGGTCACATAGCTGAGAAAAAACATGCAGGAGAAGCTTATCATCCAACGGTCCTTTGTTGCAAAGATGAAAAAGACTTCTTCCCCGAACTTCCGCAAGAACCAAAACATCTTCCACACGTTCCTGCAAAAGCGGCAGGCATGGATGTGTCAATGTCTCAAACAGGTGTAATTCTGTTTCAAAACAGGAGCGATATAGAGGGTTTTGCAGTACATCATCAAAACCGATTTTAAGAGATACTTTCTCATGCGATTCTATTGCACGGCCGCTATACATCCAGGACATGGCACCGGCAGCAATCGGCGCGTTCACAACATAGTCCCCGATGAAATTCGGCTGCAGAGAGGAGCCCTTACGAGCGGAACGTACATAACTACGTAAAGAACCAAGGGAAGCACGCAGAACATCGAGTTCATCGCCAATGGTTACCATACCACTTTTTTCTTTTCCTTTTTGAGCCACAAGAGAAAGCATCGCACTAAGACGTTCAATAACCAGGCGCTGGAAGAGCAGAGTTAAAAGCCATAACAGGAAAAGACTTCCACTGAGTGTGATCCCGAAAAGAACGAGACTTCCCTGCCAGGCTTCACGCAATGAATCGGAGACTGGAATTGCAACAGAATTGATACCTGCCAGATCTCCAGCTTTAAATCGGAACCCGCCATCCATTCCGTAACGATCCGTCAACTCCTTTGGTGCCTGTTCTGCTCTTCCGTGGCAACGAATACAGGACGATTCAAAATAATCAGGAACCATGGACACAAAAAAAGAATCTCCATTTTTTTTTACTATTCCCTGCCAGAACAGACGAGTGGAATCTTCCTCAAACCAGTCCAACATTTCTTCCTCAAAGGGATCAGCCAAATTCCTGGGATTATGCGGGTTAAGCGAGGCCCTTCGATACATATAATGAGGCATGCTCATGGCAAATCGTTCCATGATATTTATACTGATATAAGTGGTGGACATCGCCTCAATAATGAAAGTATCCTTACCATGCAACTCATACATCTTAGGCCGTAATTCCTCTTTCACATACGAACGGATGGCCTCAACTTCCCGAAGGATCACTTCAGACTTGGTCATGGCATCGGCCATAAGAAGTCTCCGGGTATTCCAAAAAGAAATTACAGAGAGGAGTAACCCCCCGCCGATTAAAAGAAGAGCGGACCAGAGCAGAAAACGCTGTTTCAGATTGGGGGTTTCCTTCTGCCCATGTGGTTTGGTTTTCATAGACAACTCCTGATGGATCAGGTTCCTTTAAGTAAACGTCTGCCAAGTGCTAAAGGGAGACCGGCAGCACCGATGGACTGTGTTGTTTTTTCAATATCATAACCGACCCGATAAAACTCCAGCACCTGTTTTCCAATATCAAAAATAAGGTAGCAGGAACGAGGGTCTTTATCCCTTGGCTGACCGACACTTCCGCAGTTGACAATACGACGTTTTTTATCTTTAACTGCAATCTTCTGTGAGCCGGATACCGCATAAATGTCGGTTGAGAAAAAGTGCTTTCTCGTGATAATCAGCGGACTGTGACTATGTCCAATGAAGAGGTAGCGACAACGGGTAGCTGCAAAACTCCGTAATGCGTACTTACGATCCATCACATAACGCCAACCTCTCGGATTATAGGGGTTGGCATGGACAAATGTCATGTTCAAAAGATCAAGGCGATCAGGTAATCCTGCCAGGTATTTTTTGTTTTCATCACTTAATTGCCCCATTGTCCAGAGAATGGCTTCCTTGGCAGCTGTTGACATGCCATAGGGAGATGTTTCCCAAAGTGTTGCCACATCATGATTCCCGGCAATGCAACGACATTTCTTCAGATTACGAACCAACTCAATACACTCATTGGGATTGGGACCATAGCCCACCAGATCGCCAAGAGAGATGCTTCTGTGTACATTCCGCTTTGCAGCATCCTCAAGCACCCCCTGCAAAGCCTCAAGATTACCATGAACATCTGAAAAAACCATTAACCGCATTTAATCGTCTCCTCTTGCACTTGACAGTGAGGACCTGACATTGTCCCTTTTTATCATAACACCGAGATCCTGGTCGAGGTTGAATGCGCGCAACAGAGGGCCATAACATGCCATATTCTGTGTGATAACAGGACAGGACACATCAGCCAGAAAGGGAACTGGAGGAGGCTCGTGCTCAAGTTGTGAGCGTAAAGTCAAGGATACTTGCCCAAGTTCTTTTTTCAATTCACAGGAGAGTGGTAAAGACTCAAGAGTGTAGAGATTCTGCAGACCTGCGTGATCATGCGGATGAAGCGCTGCCATTTTCGCTGCAACCTCATGAAATCGCAGGTGGATAGAGCCAAGCTCTGCCATTATCTGCGACCAGTTTCCGGAATCCTCAAGTGAAAGAAGAAACTGTCCAAACTTGCAGTTATCCTCACTCAAATCGATTTCCCGTTCGGGATAGAGAAGCAACTGGTAGATAAAATCTGTATGATAGTGGAGATGTTCAAACCAGAGGTCAACCAGAAAAATATCACAGGACAGCATCTGTTGTTCTGTTAATTGTCCTGGCTGTAGATCTTTTAAGTCAGTAGCTGGTACAAACTGTTCTTCGGCCGCAACCACAACCTGGCAAGAACATGCTTTTTCCCTTTCAAGACGATGCTGCACCGACGCACCACGCAACAAGCTCTTTTTTTTCCTGGATGTACCAAGAACCAGTAATTCTGCACCCAGGCTTTCACTCAGCATTCCCAGAACTTCAACAAGGTCTCCACGAATGAGGCGAATACCTGGGTCAATGCTGAAACGACGCAGATTCTGGACACTACGTTCAAACTCCGCCATCAACTGCTCACCTTCAACAGTAAAACTATAGGTCGTATGAGCATCACTCTCTTCTTCAATTACATAAACCAAGGTGACTTCAGCAGACCGAATAAGCGCCTGTTTCCTCACCTCATTCAACATATTGGCACTTGTAAAAGAATCACTCAGTGCACCAATAATCTGGGGTTTACTTTCTGATACTCTTGTTTTCTTGTGTTTTGTTCCGACTTTCTGAATAGCTTTGCCTGGAAAGAGGCGCTGCCACAGAGAAGGCCTTTTACTGGCCCTACCCACTGTTGTGACAGGAAGCTGCTGCCAGCATTTCAAATCATTCTGCATCTCTTTGATGGATGAATAGCGTTCCCCGGCATGACGTGAAATAGCACGGAGTATAATCGACTGAATCTGCGGAGGTATTTCCGGGTTATAATAACGTGGCGGATCAGGATCATGACGCAGACGACGATGCGCTACCTGAATGTTACTGGAACGTGGCCAGGGCAGCTGACCGGTGAGCATCTCGTAAAAGAGCATCCCCATGGAATAGATATCACACCGCGGGTCGAATCGTTCGCCAAGCAGTTGTTCCGGGGCGATATACCATGGAGTTCCCTGGGGATTCCGAAGATCAATAGCGAGAAGATCGGGAAGATCCTGACAACTGGCCAGACCAAAATCAATCAATTTAATTGTGGAATCCTTGAGACAGAATATATTTTCAGGTTTTAAATCCAGATGAACGATGGACTGCTTATGAAGGTATCCCACCACCTCGCAAATATTGTTCATCAGGGCCAGGGCATCATGAAGTTCAAGTTTGCGATTCCGGCCCACTTGGGATCGAAGATCCTTTCCGGATAGTTTCTCCATGATAATGTACTGCCTGCTTCTTTGCCGGTGTATAAAACGTACAATTCCAGGATGATCAAGCAGTCTGCTTATTCGCTCTTCATTCTGGTAGTGGTAAAGAATGATGGGCTGATTAAGAATATCCCCGCAGGGAATTTTTAGCACAACTTCTTCACGGGAAAGCTGATCTTCGGCCAGAAAAAGACAGGTCAAGGCTCCATCATGGAGCTTGGCAGTCAGGATGAAAATATCCAAAGAGTCACCAACTTCTGGAAAAACCATGCTAAAAGCCCTCCATTTTAGGACAGGTCTACTCAGAAATGCTTTACGGATACTATTTCCTGGCATTGCACAAAGGCAGGTTGCACAGGAAGCTTTACAGCGATTTATTCAGCCGACTTAAAGATACTGACAAGAAAGGTCCGTTACTTCTGCCCCATCAGGCAAAGAAGACATATCCAACCACAACCAGAAGTATGACCAGAAGTTCCACAGCAGTGATCTTCGCCATCATGAGACAAATCTTTCGCTGAGACGGATCCATCTTCAGAATCACCTTATTCATTAATAATCGAAAAAACAGGGTGACAGGTGTGCATTTCAGATAGATTCGAATATATTCTTTGATTGCTCGTATCCAGAGCAGAAGCGGATCATTGGGATCGATTTCTTTTTCCTTTGAAGAAATCTGAACTTTTAACTTGTTATTACGATTGAGAAAGGAAATACCCAAGTCTATGCTTTCAGTTAATTGAATGTATAACAGTTCACCAGCAGTTCTGTTGAAAATAAAACTTCCTGACAAAGGAAACTCTTCTTCTGTTACATAATCTTTTATGACTGCTGTAAAGGATTGTCCATTTTGCTGGAAATCCAGGACAAACCAGTTGGGATGAAAGCGCAGGAGGCTGTCACCGGAGAAAAGGGCTTGCAGATCAAAGGATGCAGGCAACTCCTGCAGCCCCAGATCGACTTCTTCTGTTACGGCGTAGTCAGTCATAGCTATGGCGCTATAAGAAGCGGACATGGTAACAGTGGATGCAAGTCTTTATTTTTCATGGTATCCCGCAAACCCATCCTTGTGCTGTGTATGGAGAATTTTTTAGGCTTGCACCAGGGTCCAATAACAATCAGATCACAGCCAAGTGTTTTAGCAGCTTTTGCAATGGTTTGAGCTATATTTCCTGTGCTCTGCAGAAATTCTACACGTTCTGCAACCGGATAGCTTGTTTTAATCCGTTGCCACTCTTCTGCTATTTCTTCATTCATCTGATTTTCAACATGGTCAAGAAAAGTGGTGTGGGTCTTGCTCGAATTAAGCCAGTCATCACCAGTCATCCCACGCCAGTCTTCATCAAGTACCGTGAGTACACTAACCTTAAGGTTGGGATCATTTTCCAATTTTTCAAAAACAAAAGCCTCTGCTTTTTTGGCACCATCAGAACCATGGGTACAGAGGAGGACATTTGTAAACATATAGAACTCTCACTTTAAGAAAACAAAAACACCATGATCAGTATATGAACCGATCATGGTGTACTTAAGCTACCGGTTACTGAGTACCGTACAGAATAATTTCTCAGAGTCTCGCCAAGCTGTCTTTTTCCAGGAAATTATTCCGACAAGGTACTGACACTGGCTTACCTGCTATTCACCAGTGTTAATAACTATACCAGCCACTTGGTAAAGAGCAATACCAGAAAGGTGGTAATGAGACAAAATATAAGAGCAGTTATGTCTTCATTACGATCACTGGAAAAAACAGAAAGAGCACGCTCCTCCAGTTCTTCAGTGTTTGCACTATCTGATAGCTCAGTAGTTCCCTTTCCGGAATCACCGGTTTCAATAGTTACTTTTTTTTCTTTATCACTCATACTGGACTCCTTGGTTGGAGATTAATTTAGAACAACATCCTTAATCAACCAGAGGACAACAAAGAAAGAAAGTGTTGCCTTGGTGATTCCTGCGATAACACCCATAACTATGGGCCATCCACCAGCCTGAGTGATGGATTTTTTGGTGATCTGCATACCAAGGCCAATTAAACCAAAGGCAAAAAACCAGATCATAAAGTCAGTAAGGGTCACAACGGTTTTAGATTTCTTATGAACCTGCTTAACCGCATGTTTAATCGCACTCTTAACGTCAGCGGACAATGTTATCTGCTTAGCCTTCGCAGCTGCAAGAACACCTTCCAACTGTGCCATACGGGCACGACCGACCCGATCAAATGTTTTTTTGTCGTTACGCTCATCAAAGTTACCAGCTATCTGGTGTTGCTCAACAAGATCTGTCACTGCTTCCAGCTGCTTGGGAGTCAAACCGGAAAACTCATTTGCTGCCATGGCACTGTTTAAAATTTCCCATTCTTCAGGCGTTACCTGAGTACGGTCATTATAGGATACATCTATATATTTCCCTTTGTAATGACTGGGGGGAGAGAAAAAACCAACTGAAGACATGAAAAAGAGAATCAGGAAGCCGATGATAAAGACTGGGAACTTATCAATAACAACGCTTTTGAAACTTAACTTCTGACCTGTTTCCTTGCCAAACCATGTGGCAAGTACCAGAACAATAATGGGTAGAAAAAGAACCCGGGTAATGTTGAAAATCTCGGCAACTTTCAGGGTTTCAATATCCACTGCATTAAAAGCAAGAGCGGCAGCAGCAACTTGAGCAGAGTTTAAGATTCCGGTTCCTGCCCAGGCTCCAAACTGCACGGGACTCATGCCGGCAAGCTTTCCGATTGTTGGGAAAACAAACATACAAACAATACCAAAGGAAAGAATAGTTCCTATGGTATAAGCCATTTCAGCAGACTTGGCTTTTACAACAGGTGCTACAGCAACAGTTGCGGAAACACCACAGACACCCATTCCGGCAGAAAGAACACCGGTCATGGATTTTGGCTGTTTAAACAGATTCCCCAGCCACAGAACCAGAAAAACAGTACCAAGTACGAAAAAACCAACGAGAAAAACAGAATACGCACCAAGTTTTGCCAGCTCAGCAAATGAATACCGGGCTCCAAGCATGATAACTCCCATTTTCAGAACAAAACGAGCACACTTGACTCCTTCTCCTGCAAATTTCGGGATTCCCCAGGTGTTCGTCAATACCACACCGGCCAGAATTCCTAAAACAACATAGTTCAGATTTAAGACCTTATACATCTTAAAGCCTAGAACTGGTTGCAAAGCTGTACTGACAATCTTCATCAACGGCTCTGCGTACCAGCGAATAGCCATGGCCATCACCAGAATTAAAACAATTCCACCCAGTGGACGTAGAACAAATATATCGAGTTTAGTAGTCCCGGATTTTCTTGTAGCATTAACAAGGCCTCCAAGAATTGCGATGCATCCTACTATCAAAGTCATGGTGACCTGTAAATCCAATGTTTTATGGACTTGCAAGTATTTCACCACGGGTAACAGGGCGCCTGTTTTTGCAATAAGTCCATACATAAGCAAAGACCCGCCCATGATTAGGGTCGGCATCTGGTCTTTTATTTGTGACATCTAAATCCTCCTTCATTTTTTTGTGATAATAATTTCTTCATTTTTCCCCTTTATTGCTCTGTCAGACCTCCTTCACCTGCTTATTAGCCTTGTCCGCCGCATCAATACGAGGCACAAAGTAACTGCAGATAAGATTTAAAAGGTGTAAATAGGCAGCAAAGCCACCCACGGTAAAGAGGAGACAAAAAACAGCCTGCATAGGCGTAATTTCTCCTGTATGGATAAAGCGAATAAGCGGATCGAAAAGAGTTGTTGTTGCCATCAGACAACAGATTCCGATTATGCCAAGTAAAACAAGTAAAGGTGTAACAACAGTACGCTGCATTTTAAAGTTTCCCCTGTGGTTTTTTTTGATTGATCATTCTTCTACACAATGCAAACTGTGTTCCTGATTGCAGCAAAAACAGTTATTCTAAATAAGTTACCATTATTGCAGCACCATCAGTCAAATTGCATTGACGAAATACAGCAAATTCACAAGAATGGTGCATCCTTCCGTTTGCACATGGATACAGAACGTGTATACTCATGGAAGCAGTATGCTTTTTTCGATATACAATCTGGGAGTTCTACAATGAAAGATATTATCCGGGATCTGGCCGACAAGGATCAGCATAATCTCAAACGGCAATTTCAAGTGGGATTAGGCATTATACTCTTCTGTTTCTGCCTCTTTACAACGACCATCATCTATCATTTCCAGAAAAACCTGCTTGAAGAGGAGACCTTCAGACAAACCGAACTGGTTATGACTTCTCTGGAATCGACACGCAGTTACATCCGCGAAGTATTGCGGCCACGCATGTATGAGGAACTGGACGAGGATCAGTTTATCATTGAAGCCATGTCCACCTCCTACATAACCCGGGTTATCATGGATCGTTTCAAAGAAGCGCTGCCAGCCTTCAAGTATCGGCGGACAGCCATAGGTGCAAGAAATCCAGGCTTTGAAGCAAATGCGCAGGAACGGAAAATGATAGAGTATTTTCGGGCGCACCCGCAGGAACAGGAATGGCATACCGTAAAACGACTGAACTCCGAACGATATTTTACCTTGTACCGCCCGGTTGTCTTCAATACGTCCTGTATGCATTGCCATGGAGAGCCTGAAAATGCGCCAGCAGCAATCAGCCAATCCTATGGAGAAATCCGCGGATTTCATCGCAAGGTCGATGAAGTCGGAGGCATTCTTTCTCTTTCCATCCCGCTGGAAGAAGGTCTTACTCAAATATGGAACAGATCATTTCGGATGTTTGGAACCGTTCTCCTCCTGGCTCTACTGCTTTACTCGACGATCTGGCTTCTATTTCACCAGCTTATCATCACAAACCTGCGGGATCTTTTGACGCTTTTCCGTACAACTCTTGTCGCCAATGACAAACCCCCTGTCCCACAAAGCATGAAGGGGCACAAGGAGGAGCTGGAGGAGCTGTTTCGCAGTGCCAGAACCCTGGTGAAACATCTGCAGGAGAGCCGTTCACGACTGGTTGAGCATACCGACAATCTGGAGGTTATTGTCGCTGATCGGACAGAAGCGCTAAAACGCTCGGAAACCAGAGCAAGGCAACAGGTAAAAAAAAGAAACAAAGAGTTAATGCTGCACAACACCCTCACCGGTCTTATAACCAGTACGGACAACCTGCAAACCACTCTTCACCAGGTACTCCATGAAACCCTGCACGTTATCCCGGCAAAAGGTGCTGGTATCTACCTCCTTGACACCAACGCAAACACCTATGTCCTGCAATGCGCAGAAAATTCCCCCATGCTTGCGCCGCAACAGCAAAAAATAGATCATGAGCAGATTAAAAGTATCCCATCGGAAAAATATGACATGCTCAATATTTCCATACCTCTCAGCTGCCGCAAGCGTCTTCTTGGCATTATGCTTATCACTGAACTCCGTTGTGAAATGTTAGACGATGCACTTCAGGAACTCCTTCTTTCCATAGGTCAGCAAATCGGACTCACCATAGAAAGTATGCAAAACATGCAGAACCTTCGTCAAAGCACAGAACTGCTTCAGTCTGTCTTTGACGGTATAAGTGATCCCCTGATTCTGCTCGCGCCTGATGGCAGTTTACAAATGGCCAATCAGAGTTTTTTGCTTCGACACAACTTGAATATGGGTGAAATCATTGGACAGTCTATTGATGCCATTTCGTCAGTACAACAATGCCTTTTTAGTGGACAGCTGCAGGAACTTGATCTGCAGGAAGAAAAGCAACACACAAAAGACATTCAACTGGATGATGGATCTATTTTTGCTATCTCCTTCTATCCAATTTTAAATAAAGATCATTCAGTTCAAGCAATTATCTGTCTGGCAAAAGATGTGACAACCATCAAGGAAACGGAACAGCGAATTCAACAGACAGAAAAACTCGTTGCCATAGGTCAGCTTGCAGCGGGTGTTGCACATGAGATCAACAACCCCCTTGGAGTTATTCTCTGTCATACAGATATTATAAAAGAAGCCAACAGGGATAACGAAGAAATCTATACTGACATCAGTACCATTGAGCGGCATGCGGAAAACTGTAAACGAATTGTTGCAGACCTGCTTGATTTTTCACGCAGCGGTAAATCCCGAATAGAACGACATCGCGGATCAGTTAATGAATCCATCGAAAGTGTTCTTTCAATGGTTGGGCAACAATTCAAGAACAACCAGATCACCCTTACCTGTAATCTGGACAACAGTCTACCTCACTGCCTGATGGACAGCAGGCGAATTCAGCAGGTACTGGTGAATCTGATTATGAATAGTGTGCATGCAGTTGGGAACAAAGGAAAGATCGCTATCACCACCCGGTCTGAAAACAACCATATACTCATAGAAATAGAAGATGATGGGCCGGGAATCAACAAAGAAATCCTGGACAAAATTTTTGATCCTTTTTTCAGCACCAAGGAACCCGGCCAGGGAACAGGTCTTGGCTTGTCTGTCAGCTACGGAATCATCAGAGAACATGATGGTGAAATCAGAGTGCAGTCAGCACCCGGCAGCGGCTCACGTTTTACAATTATATTACCCATACCCAAAAAGAGCATAACCAATGAATAAAAATGATCCCTCTCCCACCAGAATACTGCTTGTTGATGATGAACCGGATCTGCTCAGCGGCTTGAAACGAAGCTTTGCTAAGCGTCTTCCTGATGTAAATGTTCTTACTGCAGCCAGTGGCAATGAAGCTCTCGACATTCTGTCCGTGCAGGACGTTGCTTTAGTTCTAATGGATATCATGATGGGTGACATGGATGGACTTGAAGCTCTTGATCGTATTCGCAGCAATGCACCTGATCAGACTGTTATCCTGATGACCGGATACGGCACCATAGAACTGGCCGTGGATGCCATCCGCCGGGGGGCCTGGGATTTTGTAACCAAACCCCTGGAGCTTGACAATCTGACCAGAATACTTCAGAAAGGATTGGAACGTAGCAGACTCATTGAGGAAAACAAGGAATTGCGCAGCAAAATCAGCTCTGCCGGATCGGTTCCTGAATTTATTGGGCAAAGTCCTACCATGCAGCGACTCTACGAAACCATCAAGACTTCAGCAACCAGCGAATATACCGTTCTTATCCGGGGAGCATCCGGTACCGGTAAAGAGCTTTGTGCCAGAGCCATACATCGTCTCAGCCCACGATCAGCAAAACCTTTTATCATGGTAAACTGTCCGGCAATACCCGAAAACCTGCTTGAGTCGGAACTCTTTGGCTACTCAAAAGGGGCTTTTACAGGTGCCGACAAAGACCACGCCGGGCTGTTCTCCCTGGCAAATGGCGGGACTCTCTGTTTAGATGAGATCGGTGACATTCCGGTCAATCTGCAGACAAAACTGCTGCGGGTTCTTCAGGAACAGGAAATAAAACCACTTGGAGCTGACACTTCAACTAAAATAGACGTGCGTATTATTGCCTCAACAAATGCTGACCTTGAGAAAAAGATCACAGAAGGAAAATTTCGGGAGGATCTCTATTATCGTCTTGAAGTCCTTACCCTGCACATGCCCCCTCTTATCGAAATAACAGAAGACATTCCTCTTCTGGCAAACTTCTTTCTGAAGAAGGCAGGAGCCGAACTCAATGTCAGTGAAAAATCATTCTCAGAAACGGCACTTACCCCCCTGTTTCAGCATAATTGGCCAGGTAATATCAGAGAGTTGCAAAATGTTATTCGCCGGGCCGTTCTCTTCTGTCCGGGATCTGTAATTGATCAAAAACATTTAAAACTTGGGACCCCTCCACCGGCTCTCGGTACGACTATAAACCAGGATGCAGACAAGGAAATGATCCCTTACAAAGAAGCAAAAGAGAGTTGCCTTGATTCGTTTACTCGACAATATGTTCACCGCCTACTCAAGCAGTGTAATGGTAACATTTCTCAGGCCGCACGTTTATCAGACTTGACCAGGGCTGCTCTGCAAAAAATAATTCGGCGGTATGATATTGATGGGAATCAATTTAGATAATTGGTGAATTTCAAGCTAAGAACAAATGGTGCCGGAGGTCGGAATCGAACCGACATGGACATACATCCGCTGGATTTTGAATCCAGTGCGTCTACCAGTTTCACCACTCCGGCACATGTGGAATGGATAGGATGATGATTAATACAATAACTCCCTCTAAAGTGTCAAGAAAAATGGAAGGTTCAAGACGTTTCGATAAAAATATCACGCAATTTGTACGTATAGTTGACAGCAGACCAGACACTCAGGACAACGGAGATATAAATCAGGATCATTCCAATTTCGTACTGATACGGAATTGGGAGAAGATTAAGTGGAAAAATGAGAAATCCCACGCCGTAATATTGAAAATTGCTTTTAATTTTCCCTAAATTATCTGCTGCCACCACTGTTCCGGTTGAGGCGGCAAGACCACGGATGCCGGTAATAAAAATCTCTCGGGAAATAATGATAAGACAAATCCAGGCAGGGATACGGCCCAGCGGGATCAACATAAGAAGAGCAGCAGTAACAAGAAGTTTATCAGCAAGTGGATCCATCAATTTGCCAAAAACTGTCTCGGCATCAAACTTCCGTGCCAAATACCCATCAAGCCAATCGGTGAGGGCCGCCAGGGTAAAAACAGACCAGGCAATAAATGCAATACGAGTGGTCTGTTCTTTCATTAAAAGAACCACGATCAAAGGAATCATCGCAAACCGCAATCCGGTGAGCATATTTGGCCATGTCATAAGTTGTTTCATGTGATGCTCTTACTCTTTTTTCTCATGTTTCCTTACTTCCCGCCAAGTATGCCTGAGATTGTGGGAGACTGCCTCTGTATCCTTTATAATGACGAAGAACCTTTTTTATATATCTCTCTGTTTCGGGTATACGTGGAATCCTTTGCAAACGTTTTACCAGAGTTGGCCCGGCATTATAAGCAGCAAGACTCAGCTGAAGATTCCCATTAAAAATCTTCAGCATATCCCGCAGATAACGGGTTCCACCATCAATATTCTCGTAAGGATTAAAGGGGTTACGAACATTCAACTCCCTTGCTGTTCCAGGCATAAGCTGCATTAGCCCCTGGGCACCAGCCTTGGAAAGTGCATAACAATCAAAATCCGACTCTGTCTTGATTACTGCTTTTATCAGATACGGGTCTACATTATATCGCCTGGCAGAGCGGTTGATATGACGATCATAGGAGGAAGAATTCCCCTTTAAACGACTCCGAAGAGTTGTGGCCGTCCAGGAATGACTCTGGACTTGCGGGCGTCTGTTGATCCCGGCCCGGCTCCGTAGAGGTTGACAGTTGCCGGAAGTAATTACGTTAGTATAGGATTTCTTACCGGCTGCATCTATACAAATGTGCAGCTCGGCTTGAACATCTGACCGCAGTGCACCTATCAGCATTAAAGCTGCAACTACAGGTATAAACAGAACAATTCTCCCCATACTTTAGTTCACCACTACTCTACTTTTTTCGTTTTTCCCAATCAGCAAGAAACTGCTCAATACCAATATCGGTGAGTGGATGTTTTGCCAGCTGTTCAATTACTTTTAAAGGAATTGTCGCAATATCAGCACCGATTGCGGCAGATTCCATAACATGCTGAGGGTTTCTGATACTTGCCACAATGACCTCAGTCTGGTATCCATAAATTCGAAATATTGACATGATCTCACTGATGAGATCCATTCCATTTGTTCCGATATCATCAAGACGTCCAACAAACGGACTCACATAAGTAGCACCGGCTTTTGCAGCAAGCAGTGCCTGGGCTGCAGAGAACACCAGCGTTACATTGGTTTTGATACCTATTGCAGTCAGCTGTTTAACAGCCTTGACTCCCTCCATGATCATAGGAATCTTGATTACGATATTATCACTCATGGCGGCAAGTACCTTTGCCTCTGCAACCATACCTTCCGCTTCAAGGCTTACAACCTCAGCACTGATTGGACCATCAACAACTTCCACGATATCTTGTAAGATTTGCTCAAAAGGCTTATCTTCTTTGGCAATAAGTGAAGGATTAGTGGTTACACCATCAACCATCCCCATTTCCACGCCTTTTTTTATCTGTTCGAGATTGGCTGTATCTATGAAAAACTTCATTTCTCTTCTCCTTCTTTACTTATAAATAGATTGCAGCACTTTTCACTGCAAAAATAAACAATGGTATCTGTGTCTTTTGATTTCAAGCGAACGGCCTGCTGTTTAGGAACCAGTTTATGGCAGATCGGGTCTTCGACCAACACATCTTCAACGGCCCCGTCAGCCGTTGTATCACTAGCGGAATCATCCGCATTCTTATTCCGCTTTTTTCTCCAGTCACTGATCAGTAATCTGTAACCGAGATACAGGAGAATAGCTATGACAACAAGTTTTATTGGATGCACAATAATAGTATACTATCAATTTTTGGTAAAAGTCGAGGAACTATTCAACCCCAGGTCTCAGCTTTGATCGCTTGAAAAGCTTCCTTTCCATCTTTCATTTGCTGTAAAAGTTTCTGGTGCATAGCTACTGCAGTCTGTCCACTACATGGGTCACAATGGAGCGGATCTATTTCAACAAGTGGTGCCAGAACAAAAAGCCTTTCTGCTCTATGAGGATGGGGCACCAACAGCTCTTCGGTGGTTAAGACACAATCATCATAGTAGAGAATATCCAAGTCCAGCAGGCGATCCCGGTAGCCGTTTTGTCCTGTCTTACGAATCCGCCCAAAACCTTTCTCCACTTGCTGTAACAGAGCAAGTAACTGTTCTGGAGTATGGTTTGTTTCAAGAATACCCACAGCATTCAGGAAAAGATTTTCACTCTCCATTCCCACGGGCTCTGTGACATAAGGACGGGAAAGGATAATAAGCTTTATTTCTTTATCCTCCCCCAGATCATGCCAGGCCTGCTGTAAGATGCGGTGGCTATCGCCAAGGTTTGAGCCAAGCGCCACCCATGCCCTGCTTTGCCTGCTCAATCTCTACAGATCCTGAAGTCCCAGAACATCAAACATTGTATAAAGTCCCGGCTCTTTTCCTGCCACCCATGCTGCAGCTTTGGCTGCTCCCTGGGCAAAGTTGTCACGGCTATGAGCACGATGGGTGATCTCAATACGCTCACCTGGTCCACAGAAATATATGGTGTGCTCGCCCACGATATCACCACCACGAACAGTTTGTACACCAATCTCTTCCATGGTGCGCTCACCAATTATTCCGTTGCGCTCATAGACTCCAACTTCAGCCAGATTCCTGTTCACACCGGACGCTGCCATTTCTGCAAGCTTCAGGGCAGTACCTGACGGAGCATCTTTTTTCTTGTTATGATGAAGTTCTACAATTTCAATATTATAGTCATCACCAAGTATGGATGCTGTTTTTTCCGCCAGTTTAAAAAGAACATTGACACCAACTGCCATATTCGGAGCCTGCACACAGGGGAAATCAACACTGAGAGTTTTTAATTCATCAAGATTCTCAGCGGAAAGACCGGTGGTACCAATGACCATGGCTGTTTTATGGGCAGCAGCAATTTTAGCAAAACCCATGGTTGCTGCATGAAAGGTAAAATCAATAACAACATCACCTTTATCAATAACAGCTTCGAGTCCTTCTTCAATCCTTACCCCTGCACTTCCCCAACCACCCATCTCACCGGGATCACGTCCTATTGACGGACTACCTGCTGCCTCAAAGGCCGCGGCGTAATTTAATTCGGGATGCTGAGATACCATATAGCCAATGCGTTGCCCCATTCTTCCGGCAGCGCCTGCAATAATTACATTAATCATAATAAAGTTTTTCGTTTTTCGTTTTTAGATCGTACCATTCAACAAAAAGAGCATCATGTCTGCCTGGGAGCTATAAAAGCCCTGCATTTTTCATCGCTCCGGTGAGTGTTTCAAGAGCCTTGTCATCAATCTCTGTTAACGGCAGACGCGGCAGGCCACTCTGGATTTTACCCATTAATTCCACACCTTTTTTGGCAGGAACAGGATTGGGAGCTTCAAACATGGATGTCATCAAAGGATAGAGGCTGTAATGGATTTCGTTGGCCTTTTTAATATCTCCTGCCAGGGCTGCCTCCATAAGATCTGCCATTCCGCGTGGGTGGACATTCGATGTAACAGAAATGACCCCTTTCCCACCGATAAATACTGTGGGCATGCAGGTAAAATCATCACCGGAGAGCAGGATAAAATCACTCGGACACTGACGAATTACTTCGGTGATCTGCTGCAGGGAGGCAGTGGCCTCTTTTATACCGATGATATTATCAAATTTTGCGAGACGGGCGACAGTTTCGGGAAGCATATTAGTAACCGTTCTGCTGGGCACATTGTAGAGAATAACCGGAATATCTACAGCTTCTGTAATCGCCTTAAAATGCTGATACAAGCCTTCCTGGCTGGGTTTGTTGTAATAGGGAACGACAGAAAGTGTTGCATCAGCACCACTTGCCTTGGCACTTTTTGCCAGATCAATGGATTCAGCAGTGGAATTGGCTCCGGTTCCAGCGATAACGGGAACCCGGCCAGCAACTGTTTTAACCGTAAGCTCTATAATCCGTTTATGCTCTTCAAAGCTGACAGTAGCCGACTCTCCAGTGGTTCCACAGGGAACAATTCCGTGGGTTCCATTCTCAATCTGAAAATTAATCAGATTAACCAATCCCTGTTCATCAATGTTATTGTTGATAAAGGGGGTGACAATTGCGACTATGGCGCCGTGATATTTTTCCATGATTCCTCCTACCTGAATAGACTGAAGGAGGAAAATATACTTAACCCGCCTTCAGACTTTTTATTGCAATGCTTCGGCCGTTAACTGGCCTATATAAATAATTCGTGCAGGACCTCGCAGATACACATTTTCTGCAGTTCCGTCTTCCTGTAAATCAAATACAATGGTCAGTGCTTCTCCACCAGAAGTAATAACTGTTACCGGTGATTCAACCTTAGTACCGGCAGCTGCAAAAATTGCACCTGCCACTGCTCCCGTCCCGCAGGCTCTGGTTTCATCTTCCACGCCACGCTCATAGGTACGAACCCGTATACCGCCATCATCTAAATACTGAACAAAGTTCACATTGGTCCCTGTCGGCTGGAACATCTCGTGGAACCGAATATCATGCCCCCATTTTTTCACAGGTATCTCTGCCCCTTCATCCATAAAAAGCACCGCATGAGGGACACCGGAATTCATAAAAAACAAATCATGTGTTTTTCCGTCAACATCGACGGTAAGATCCGTACGATAATCAAATGGTTGCGTCATAAGCAGGCTTACGTCTTCATCATCAAGTACTTCGGCTTCAATGATGCCCGCCAAAGTTTCAAAGGACATTTTCCTTCCGGCTATTCCTTTGGCATATGCAAAACGGGCAGCACATCTGGCGCCATTACCGCACATCTCGGCAACTGAACCATCAGCATTGTAAAATTGCCAGCTGAAATCCGCCTTTTCCGAGGCTTCAATAAAGATCACTCCATCAGCACCGACAGAAAACATACGACGACACACTTTATTTACAAAATCGGGCTGTTCTTCAGGGGACACCAAAGAAGTGCGATGGTCAATAACAATAAAATCATTACCCGTACCACTCATTTTGGCAAATGGTACAGGAAACTCAATGGTCATCTTATTTCTCCACAAATTCAGGTATACTCTCACCCTGAATCAATTGTTCCATGCTTTCACGCTGACGAATAATCTTAAACTGATCACCGGCAACCATAACTTCTGCAACACGCGGCCTGGAGTTATAGTTGGAAGCCATGGTAAACCCATAGGCTCCAGCACTGAGAACCGCCAATAAATCGCCCTGTTCAACCCGCGGAAATGCCATGTCCTTTGCCAGGAAATCTCCTGTTTCACAAATCGGACCGACAATATCTACAACCTGAAAAACAGCCTTGTCTTCTTTTACAGGCTGAATTGCATGATACGCCCCATACAAACTGGGACGGCTAAGATCACTCATACCGGCATCGACAACTACAAAGTGTTTCTCGTGGTCTCCACCACGGTTGGTCTTGGTGTACTGCACTTCAGTAACCATGATACCCGCATTCCCAACAATAACCCGGCCCGGCTCCAAAATCAGTGTCGCCTCAAGCCCACTCATCTCTTCCTTAATGGCTTCTGCATATTCTTGAGGATGGGGTGGTTCTTCATCGTCATAGACAATGCCCAGTCCACCACCAAGATCGATATATTGAATGGAGATTCCTTTTTCCTCCAAACGTCCGACGAAACCTTTAACCTTTCGAAGCGTTTCAACAAAAGGTGAAATCAGGGTGAGCTGTGAACCGATATGGCAACTCACACCTTTAACTTCAATATTTGCCATGTCATCGGCTTGTATATAAAGATCAAGGCTCTCATTGATTGGGATACCAAACTTATTCTTGGAAAGACCCGTTGAAATGTACGCATGGGTTTTAGGATCCACATCAGGATTTACACGGAAAGAAACAGGTGCTGTTACACCCATCTCAGCGGCAACACTATTTAAACGGTGCAGTTCCTGTTCTGATTCCACATTAAAAAGGAGAATTCCTGATTTCAAACCATAACGCAACTCTTCTACACTCTTTCCCACGCCGGAGTAGATGATCCGCTTTGGATCAATCCCTGCCCGGATTGCCCGAAACAACTCCCCACCGGAAACGATATCAGCGCCCCCGCCCAGGCTTCCAAAAAGGGACAACACAGCAATATTTGAACAGCTCTTCACAGCAAAGCAGGTAAGATGATCCACATCTGCAAAACTTGAATCAAAGGCCTTGAAATGACGGGTCAAAGTTGCTTTAGAGTATAAGTAGAAAGGAGTTCCGACTTCTTTTGCAATGGCACTGACGGAAATATCCTCGCAAAAAAGTTCACCGTTTTTATATTGAAAATGATTCATGGTATCTTCTCTTTTATTTACAACTATTCAGGAATGCTCTTGAGCAGTTATAATTAATTAATGGTAAGTATTTGGGTTGACCTCAGAAACAACCCAAACCACGGAGTTGTAAATGTTTGGCATGGCTTCATATTCGTGTAAGCGAACTGGCATAGCATATTAGTCATATGTGAGCCAGCCCGATCGCGCGAAGATGATGTCATACCGAATATTTACAATTAATGTCTAACTCCGGCCTCTTGAGACTGTTCACTTTCATTGGGTACTTCCGCCTGATCATAGGCAGTAACAGAATAATAGTAACTTACGCCTGCCACAACACTACTATCTTCAAATATGGTGTATATGCCACTCACATCACCAATCTGTTTTGGGGTCTTTTCAGCTGCACTGCGCCTATACACTCTGTATCCTTGCACGTCCGCTTCCCGCGATTTATTCCAGAAGATTTTAATACCGGCAGCAGTTTGTACCACAGTGACTCCAGATGGTGGCGCAGGCGCTGTCTGATCAACGGCAATGATACTTATAGGCTCGGAAAACCCTCCATTCACAGGATTTCCATCAACCATAAGAATGGATTGAACCTTGTAATAATAAGTGACTCCATTCTTCAGTGCGTTATCTTTAAACTCCGTTGCAGCCTTGGCCGCACCAACAGTTTTGAAACTTGTATTATCCTTACTTCGCAGTACCTGATACAACATTGGATACGCAACATCCTGACCATCCATCAACTTTGTAACCGGTTGCCAGCTTATTGTGGCACTGGAATCTGCAGCCTTTGCAATCATGCCCTGCGGTCCTTTAGCCGGGATATGCCAGACAAAGGAGATAATATTTGAATCGGGGCTTGCTGCCCACCAGCTGGTTCTTGCGTTCACCTTAAAGAAATATTTATGACCGGAACGAAGCAAAGCCGTCTCGTAAATACCCTGACGATTTCCTTCCGGATCAACGATTCCGCCAGCAACCTGAATTGGTTCACTAAAAGGAATGGGACATGTTGAACAATAATCCTGCAACGGCACCACGGCACGATACAGGTCAAATGTTGCTATATCAGTAAGGTCTGTGCCCTTGATGGTTTCCCTGGGAAAGGTCCAGGTCAGGGTGACACCTTTCTCACTTACCGAATAACGCAAATCCTCAATTGCTTGAGGAACGATGGAATCAGGAGGAACAGGATCTGTTTTATAGCCACAACCTCCTGCCAGAAATACTGCTCCGGTAAGGAGTATTGCTCCTGCCACTTGCGCTTTTGTAAACATTTTACTCTCCAATTCCCATATGTTTTTCAGCAGTCCGCACCGCTTCTTCAACCCGCAAACTTGCGGTTCCGCCGATCGATTTTCTGGAATTCACAGACCCCTCAACACTCAATACTGCAAAAACTGTCTTGTCGATAATCGGGGAAAACTCCCGCATTTCTTCAAGGCTTAAGTCTGTTAATTCACAGCCTTTTTCTATACAGCTTGCAACCGCCCTCCCAACAATGCCATGGGCATCACGAAAGGGAACGTCGTGAAGTACGAGATAGTCGGCAAGATCTGTAGCTGTTATAAAACCGGTTTTGGTCGCATCTTCCATTCGTTCTGTATTAAATTCCAGATTACCTAGCATTTCAGCCATGATGGCAAGAGATGCGGATACCGTATCCACTGCATCAAAAACAGGTTCTTTATCCTCCTGAAGATCACGATTATATGTCAGCGGCAAGCCCTTCATCAAAGTAATAAGGGACATAAGACTGCCCACAACTCTTCCGGATTTGCCACGGATCAATTCTGGAATATCAGGATTCTTTTTTTGCGGCATAATAGAGGAACCGGTACAGAACTTATCTGCAATCTGCACAAAAGAGAACTCCTGGCTCGACCAGATCACAAGCTCCTCCGAAAGACGCGAGAGATGGAGTTGAATCATAGTACAGCATGAGACAAACTCTATGGCAAAATCACGATCCCCTGAGGTATCCATGGAGTTTGCAGTTACAGCATCAAAATGAAGAAGCTCAGCAACCATTTCCCTGTCAATGGGCAGCCCTGTTCCTGCCATGGCAGCAGTACCAAGCGGGAGAATATTGATTCGTTTTCTGCAATCTGCAATACGTTCTTTATCGCGCCCGAACATCTCATAATAGGCCATCATATGATGCGCAATAAGCACCGGTTGCGCCCGTTGAAGATGGGTATAACCGGGCATCACCTTCCCCATATATTTCCTGGCTAACACAACAAAAGCACGGCGGGCATCATCAAGCAATGCCATTAATCTATCACATTGATCACGAAGATAGAGACGCAGATCCAGTGCAATCTGATCATTGCGGCTACGGGCACTGTGTAATTTTGCACCGGCAGGCCCTATGGCACCAATGAGCGCATGTTCAATATTCATATGAATATCTTCAAGTTCACTCTTAAAGGAGAATGTCCCCTCTTCGATCCTTGCCTCAATGGCAGATAAGCCGTCGACGATACTTGTCAGCTCATCCTGTGAAAGCAGCTTATTGGCTGCAAGCATTGCAGCGTGCGCCTTACTTCCCTCAATATCATACCGATACAAACGTTTATCGTAACTGATCGATTCGGTAAAAGCTTCTACAGAGGCAGCTGTTGCCTGTTCAAAACGACCGCCCCATGGTTTTTCTGATTTGGTATTTTCCATTTTTTATATTTATTTTTGCATAGCTGCAATTTGTAAACGTAAACCATTTAATCGGATAAAACCACCGGCATCGGCCTGGTTATACACATCGTCTTCTTCAAATGTGGCAAAGCTTTGCTGGTAGAGTGACTGGTCTGATTTTTTGCCAACAGCGACACAATTCCCCTTATAAAGCTTCATGCGAACTGTTCCATTTACTGTTTTCTGACTCTCATCCATGGTTACCTGGAGCAGCTCTCGCTCCGGAGAAAACCAGAAGCCATTATAGACAAGTTCTGCATAACGGGGAACTAATGAATCCCTGATACGCATCACTTCACGATCCATACACATGGTTTCAAGATCCCGGTGCGCGTTCCGAAGGAGTGTGCCACCCGGAGTTTCATAGACCCCTCGGGATTTCATACCCACAAAACGGTTCTCCAAAAGATCAAGACGACCAATTCCGTTGGCACCTGCTACTTTATTTAATGCTTCAAACAGAGGCAGGGGATCCATACGCTCACCATTAATGGCAACAGGATCACCCTTCTCAAAATCGATCTCGAGATAGGTGGCCTTATCCGGCGCATTTTCAGGCGAAACAGAAAGTCTATACATATCTTCATCAGGCTCATTCCATGGATCTTCCAGAAGCCCGCCTTCAAAACTGATATGGAGAATATTCTCATCAGAGCTGTAAGGATTCTTTTTGGTGGTGGGTACAGGAATACTATGTTTTTTAGCAAACTCTTCAAGCTTTGCCCGGGAATTAAGATCCCAGATACGCCAGGGAGCAATGATTTTTAATTGTGGATCAATACCTAAATAAGACAACTCAAAACGAACCTGATCATTCCCCTTTCCAGTGGCGCCATGACTCACCGCATCGGCGCCTTCCGCATGGGCAATACGTACCTGCTCCTTGCCGATGATGGGACGAGCAAGAGATGTTCCAAGAAGATATGCCCCTTCGTAAATAGCATTGCAGCGAAAGGCAGGAAAAATATAGTCTTCAACAAACTCCTGACGAAGATCGGAGATAATCACCTTGTCAGCTCCGGTTGCCATACCTTTTTCCCGTATAGCATCCCAGTCTTCAGTCTGCCCGACATCGGCCGCATAGGCAATAACAGGACATCCATACTCTTCCGCCAGCCATTTCAAAATAACTGAGGTATCAAGACCGCCCGAGTAGGCCAAAACTATTTTATTTACATCCATTTTTTTATCCTTTCAACAACTGTTCGAGTATTGATTTGTGCATATGCATTTTATTTTCTGCCTGATCAAAAGCCACACAACGCACAGACTCAAGAATCTCTTCTGTTATTTCTTCTTCACGATGTGCGGGAAGACAGTGTAAAACAATAGCATCAGCCGGGGCTTTGCTCATGAGTTCTGCATTGATCTGTAGTGGCTGAAAAATAGCCAGACGCTCGTCCAGTTCGCCCTCCTGTCCCATGGAAGCCCAGACATCTGTGTTTATCACATCAGCTGCAGCCACGGCTTCCTGCGGGCTGCGCGTTACAGTAATTGGTTTTTTCGACTCTTTTTGTGCCGCAGTCAGTATATCAGAATCCGGGTCATAGCCTTCAGGACAGGCAAGAATCAATTCAAAACCGATTCGTCCGGCAGCCTGAATCCACGAATTGGCCATATTGTTTCCATCACCAACCCAGGCGATCTTTAACTCTTCAATATTCCCTTTTTTCTCAACAACGGTCATAATATCGCTGAGGATCTGACAGGGATGATGAAGGTCAGTCAGGGCATTGATCACCGGAACAGCAGAATACTCTGCAAGCTCAGTCACAACTTTCTGGCCAAACGTCCTTACAACAATTCCGTCCACATACCTGGCCATAACCCTTGCCATATCCTTTAGAGGCTCAGAACGGGCAAGCTGGGTATCACGTCCGGAAAGAAATATTACCTGTCCGCCTAAACCATACATGGCAGCTTCAAAAGAAACCCGGGTTCTTGTAGAGGGCTTTTCAAATATCAGGCCAACTATTTTCCCAGCTAACTGCTGGTGGTCGACTCCTGCGGCGCACTCTTTTTTCAGCAGAATTGCGCGATCAATAAAAGCCAGTAACTCTTCTTTAGTGAAGTCCTCTAATGATTGTAAATGACGTTGCATAACCTTTGTCTTTTTTCACAGACGGTTTTTATTGCTCTTTCCGTCTTTCAATTAGCTGTAGCCCCAGCCCAATCGCTTTATTTTGGGGGAAAAAACCATACTTACCCAAAACAGGATTGATTTGCAAAGATTTTCGTGAAATAGACAAATCAAGCCTCATATTCTGCTAAAACGTCCCCTAACGCAGTCAATAACCGATCGATTTCTTCCGTGGTTATGATAAGAGGCGGCAAAAAACGAAGAACAGCATTTCCGGCAAAATTAATAAGTATGCCTTTAGAAAAAAGCCTGTTCACCATGTCAGAACCATTTGCAACCCCCTTTTCAGTAAGCACCAGTCCCCGGATCAACCCCATTCCCCGTGCACCGTCGGCAAGAGCAGGAAAACGTGCAGCCAGACCTTCAAGGCCTGCCTGTAAATACTCGCCCTTCTCTTTGACACCATCAAGAAAACCATCTTCCAGAATGATTGCAAGAGTCGCGACAGCACCCGCTGCAGCAACAGGATTCCCCCCAAAAGTTGAGCCATGGGTACCCGGTACAAAGGAAGCTGCCAACTCTTTTCTGGTGAGCATTGCACCTATTGGCAAGCCATTTCCCAGAGCCTTGGCAACTGTCATAACATCCGGGACAATGCCCAGTTGTTCATAGGCAAAAAGGCTTCCGGTGCGTCCGATACCGGTCTGGATTTCATCAAAGATAAGCAGAAGATCATGTTTCCTGCAAAGATCCTCTACACCTTTCAGATACTCAATATCCAGAGGTCGAACACCACCCTCTCCCTGCAAAGGTTCACAAAGAATTGCACAGGTGTGATCGGTGATCATGGATTCCAGCACATTCAGATTCCCGAAAGGCGCGTGGGAAAAGCCTTCTGGCATGGGCTCAAACCCCTCCCATAATTTGGGCTGACCGGTCGCAGCAACAGTGGCTAACGTTCTGCCATGGAAGGATCCGACAAGTGAAATAATTCCATATCGGTCAGGACCGGCACAGATCCTTGCAAGTTTTATTGCAGCCTCATTGGCCTCGGCCCCGCTGTTTGCCATAAAAATCTGATCGGCAAAGGAGTTCTCAGTCAACAATTCCGCAAGCTTAATCTGGGGCAGAGTGTAGTAAAGATTGGAAACATGCACCAGTTCCCTTGCCTGACTGCAAATTGCCTCGGTCACAGCCGGATGGCAATGGCCCAGACTGCAAACTGCAATTCCTGCCAGACAATCCAGATATTCCCGCCCTTCTGCATCGGTCAATGTGCAACCTTCTCCTTTTACCATGGCCGCTGGATACCTTGCGTATGTTCCTGTAAGCACGTTATCACTCCTTTCAGCCCATCCTGCGTTTTCACCACTCATCAAACTATCTCCGTTCCTATCCCATCTTTTGTAAATATCTCGAGTAAGATGGCATGCTCAATTCGTCCATCTATTATATGTGTTTTTACGACCCCGCGGCTTAATGCATCAGCACAACAGCGTACCTTGGGAATCATACCGCCGCCAATGGTTTCCTGCTCAATCAGCTTTTCGATATCGTCCTGTTTCAAGGATCTACACAATGTTCCCTCTCCATCCTGAACACCTGCAACATCTGTCAACAGCACAAGCTTTGCAGCCTGTAATTCACCAGCAATGGCCGCAGCCACAAGATCGGCATTAATATTGAAGGCCTGCCCGTCTTCTCCAACACCAACGGGTGCTATCACCGGGATGAAATCATTCTTTTCCAGTGCCAGTAAAATCTCCGGGTTAACCGCTGTCACCTGGCCCACTCGACCAAGATCAATCAGCTCCGGGGGAGCATCTTTTAAGGCTTCATCATTTTTCTTACTCACACACATCTTTTCAGCATAGATAAGATCACCATCCCGGCCGGAAAGTCCAACTGCCCGGCCACCACAATGATTAATATTGCCCACGATTTCCTTGTTCACCTTCCCCACAAGAACCATTTCCACCACACTCATGGTCTCGCCATCGGTGACCCGCATCCCCTGAACATAGCAGGGCTTTATCTCCAGTCGATCCAACAAACGATTGATCTGGGGACCGCCGCCATGCACAATCACCGGATTAATCCCGATATGTTTCATCAATATAACATCGAGGGCAAACTGTTTTTTCAGATTTTCATCCACCATGGCGTGCCCGCCATATTTGATAACCACGGTTTTGTGCCGAAATTCCTGCATATAGGGGAGGGACTCAATAAGCCCTTTCGCTCTATCAATACTTTCCTGCATGTTTTTAGTATCCTTTTTACCAATAGCGACATTATCTACTCAAATCAACCACATGCAACTCACACGATCACATAATTACCCTATTCTACTGACTCAGTTGATTGAAGTAAAGTAATCTTTCCCCACCGTTCGACACCGGGATTTCTTTACTTTTTTCAAGAGCACGACTATAATAGGCTTGGTAATTGCAAAGGAACCATTCCCACTTATTATTTTTTGGAGAGTTTTGTGAAGAACAAACACCTACATAGCCTACTTTGCTTGATTCTTTTCTTTCTTACTTTTTGCGGCGCACCCCTTTTTGCGGCCAGTGCTCCCATCACCATTGAAGCAGACCATATGACCTCGCTTGAGGAAGAGAACAATGTCCTTTTTACTGGCAATGTTGATGCTGCTCAGGCCGATGTTCGTATTCGAGCCGACGAAATGACAGTCTATTACACAGCTGCCGAAGAGAGTAAAAAACAAGAGGTTAAACGTCTCAAGTGCATAGGAAATGTTGAAATAACCAGAGGTGAATGGCTGGGAACCGGAAAAGTCATGAACTACCTTGCCAAAGAGCGTAAAGTGATTTTAAGTGGTGGTGCCAAAGCATGGCAGGGTACCAATCTTGTTAGTGGAGACACCATCATTTATTATCTTGATGAAGGGCGATCTGAAGTAGTTGGCAGCAGGTCGTCAGCAACTGTTGGTACAGATGAAGAGAAAAAATCAGGCCGGGTGAGAGCTACCCTTACACCACAATAGAATATGGCACAGCTGGAAACCGATAACATTGTCAAACGTTACCGTAGTCGTACCGTTGTTGACGGAGTAAGCATCCAGGTCAACACTGGTGCGATTATTGGACTGCTCGGCCCAAACGGTGCCGGCAAAACAACTTCCTTTTATTGCATTGCCGGTTTTATCCGTCCCGATGAAGGTCGTGTACTGCTGAATGGCGAAGAGATAACAAACCTTCCCATTCATAAACGTGCCCAAAAAGGTATTTCCTACCTTGCGCAGGAACCATCGGTTTTTAAAAAACTCACAGTGGAAGAAAATATTCGCATTGTTCTTGAACCTCTGGGCCTGGCTAAAAATGAGATTACCAACCGGATTGATGAGCTTTTGGAAAATCTCAAAATCAGTTATTTAAGAGATAACAAAGGACATGCCCTGTCGGGTGGCGAACGCAGGCGTGTTGAAATTATGCGCGCGCTGGCCACCAGGCCTGATTTTATTTTACTTGATGAGCCCTTTGCCGGCATCGACCCACTGGCTGTGGCTGATCTGCAAAAATTAATCCGAGGCTTGAAAGATAAGGGCATTGGAGTTCTTATCTCAGATCATAATGTGCGAGAAACTCTTCAGGTTTGTGATTTTGCATACATTATGAATGCAGGACAAATTATAACCAGTGGTGTTGCGGATGATATCATTGAGAGTGCAGTGGCCCGTAAGATGTATCTTGGCGAAAACTTCAGCATGTAGCCAGAAGGCCAGAAGCCAGAAACCGGAAACCGGAAATCAGATGACAGAAATCAGGATAGTTTGGCGTCACAGACGCGAAGAAAAACATACAATTTACTCCAGATCACAGACGGCAGACAAGAGGTGGGTAAGTACCCTTTCTGGTTTCTGGTTTCTGGCTTCCGGTTTCTGATAATGGGCCTCGAACTTAGACAACAGCTTAAGCTATCTCAAAAACTGGTAATGACGCCGCAGCTGCGCCTTGCCATTAAACTGCTGCAAATGAATCGGCTGGAGTTGGGCGATGCCCTCCAGGCAGAGATTGAACAAAACCCAGGCCTTGAAGAAGATACAAGTATACAGGAGAGGGGAGAAAATATACAGAGTCTCTCCTCAACTGTTGAATACAAGGCTGAACAGCAAAAAGAGCAGGATCATACTGACCAGGTAAGAGCCGAAGACACTATACCTGAAACAAATTGGGAAGATTACGCCAACACCTTTGATTCCAATGTTTCTTTTTCCCGCGAAACTCCTCCTGCTGATGCCCCCAGTCAGTTTGATTTTATTTCTGAAAAACCCGGTCTTCTCGCCTACATACAATGGCAACTTGCCCACTCAGAGCTTGATCCAGATGAATGGGAGACTGCTCTTTTTATTGCCGGAAATCTCAATCGCTACGGTTTTCTTGAATGTACGCTTGAAGAGGTCATGGAAGCTACAGAATGTGACCATGATTCAGCAGAATATCTACTCGAAGTCATACAGGATCTTGATCCCCCCGGTATTGCAGCAAGAGACGTTAGTGAATCACTTTTTCTTCAGCTTGAACGGATGAACCTGGGAGATTCCCTTGCTGCTGAAATTGTGAAGAACAACCTCAATTTCCTGCAGAGTCGTAACTACAAAGCAATCTGCCATGCCACCGGTCGCAAGCGCAATGAAGTCATCAAGGCCATAGAGTTTATCACAACTGAACTTACCCCTTACCCAGGCCTGCCATACAACCAGGAGGCCACCAACTATGTTGTCCCCGATGTCTATGTTCGAAAAATTGATGGGAAATATGTTATCCACCTCAATGAAGAAGATATCCCGAACTTAAAGCTTTCTTCTCAGCTGCAGAATTTACTGCAAGACGATGAAGATTCGCTGGAAAAGCAGTCAAAACAATATATCAAAGAAAAACTCAAAGATGCGGGCTGGTTTATTAAATCCCTGCATCAGCGCCAACGCACAATTTTTAAAGTCATGGAAAGCATCCTCAAGTTCCAGCACGACTTTTTTGAACATGGTCCAACCAGGTTGAAACCTCTTATCCTGCGTGATGTGGCTGAAGATATCGAAATGCACGAATCCACCATCAGCCGGGTGACCTCAAATAAGTATGTGCATACACCAATTGGTATTTATGAACTGAAATACTTTTTCTCCACTGCAATCCCCAGGCAGGGCGAAGAGGCACTGGCCGCAGAGTCCATCCGTGAACGTATCCGAAAGATGATTCAGCAGGAAGACCCCTTCAAACCCCTCAGTGACAATAGTATTTCACTAAAACTTGGGGAAAAGAATATCAAGATTGCCCGCCGAACCGTGGCAAAATACAGAGAGCAGTTAAAAATCCTTCCGGTAAAACATCGTCGAAAACCACGATAAACAGCTGAAGAACAACAGCTACCCAAACGCCACACCCACCGTGATGTCAGTTATCTGAGGGATCGACTCCTTGCGCCCTTGGCCTTTGATTCCACCCGTTAGGGTTTTTATTATACCGAGGATGACTTTACCCTCCCCTTTGAAGACAGTCCCAAAATGGCTGCGTGCTATTCATTATGACAACCTGATGACTACTCAATAATAATGGCAGACTCAAATTTATTTCGTTTTTCCATTGATCGCGGCGGCACCTTTACCGATGTGTATGCCGAAGTCCCCGGAGAACCCGGTTTCAAGATTGTAAAGCTTCTCTCTGAAGATCCAGCCAACTACGACGATGCTCCACGTGAGGGAATAAGAAGAATATTAGCAGAATACTCTCGGGATGTCGGCGAAGAACTCATTGATGCTTCCCAAATTGAGTGGATCCGCATGGGTACCACGGTTGCCACAAATGCCCTCCTTGAGCGTAAAGGGGCACGTTGTGCGCTGATAACCAGTAAAGGATTTGGTGATATTCTACAAATAGGCAATCAGGATCGTCCTCATATTTTTGATCTGCAAATACAGAAACCGGATCTTTTGTATGAGAAGGTTATTGAAGTAAATGAACGTTTACGACCCCTCCAGGCAGATGAACAACCAGAGACAGATATTTTATCCGGCGTTACTGGAGAACATTTTGCAGTTCTTTCCAAACCTGATCTAACAGCACTGAAACCAAGACTTGAGGAACTGCTTGCATCTGGAATCACCAGCCTTGCTGTGGTTTTTCTTCATGCCTATGCCTGTCCCCAACACGAACAGGCAGTTGGAAAACTTGCAACAGAAACAGGCTTTACTCAAATCTCTCTTTCTTCGCAGGTAAGCCCCATGGTTAAACTGGTCTCCCGTGGTGACACTACCATGGTGGACAGCTATCTTACTCCGCATATAAGACGCTATCTGGAAAGCTTTAAAAAGGGATTTACAGATAATCTTGCAGGTACCCAGCTGCTGTTTATGCAATCGGATGGCGGTCTGGCCCCGGCAGAGGATTTCACCGGCAGTCGAGCCATCCTTTCCGGTCCGGCAGGCGGCGTGGTCGGCTATGCCATGACCACCTATAATGAGGAAACAAAAAAACCTGTTATCGGCTTTGATATGGGCGGCACTTCCACCGATATTTCCCGCTATGGCGGTAAGTATGACCTGAGCTTTGAAACCAGAATCGCAGGAGTTCGTATACAGGCACCTCAGCTTGATATCAGAACCGTTGCAGCAGGTGGTGGATCACGTCTCTTTTTTGACAATGGCATGTTTCTGGTTGGACCTGAATCGGCTGGTGCGCACCCAGGTCCTGTCTGCTATCGAAAAAATGGCTACCTCACTATCACTGATGCCAATCTTGTACTGGGACGCTTACAGCCTGATTACTTTCCGAAAATTTTTGGGCCAAATGAAAATCAGCCCCTGGATTTTGCTGAAAGCTACCGCCAGATGGCTGAATTGACAGAGACAATCAATGCGTTTTATAAAAAGAGCAATCGTCCGCCACTCACCGTGGAGGAAACAGCACTTGGCTTTCTTGAAGTAGCCAATGAGGTCATGGTTCGACCAATCCGAGAAGTTTCAGTGATGCGGGGTTTTGACATTAAAGACCACGTCCTTGCCACCTTTGGCGGTGCGGGAGCACAACATGCCTGTGCAATTGCCGGAAGCCTTGGTATTTCCACTCTTTTTATTCATCGTTTTGCTGGGATTCTCTCAGCCTATGGTATTGGGCTTGCCGATACGATTGTGGAAAAACAGCAGCCTGCAGCACAAATTCTTACAAAAGACAAAAATGCACTGCCCGGCCTTTTAAACAAACTGAGCTGCCTCCAGCAGAAAGCCGAGCAAGAGCTTAGCAAACAAGGTATTGCAGATAAGGCCATAGAGAGTCTTCATTATCTTAATATACGTTATCAGGGTACGGATACACCGATTATGGTTGAGGAGCCTGTTGATGGAGATTTTGTCAAAGCTTTTAAAACTGCATATCAGCGTGAATTTGGATTTGAACTAAGTGATCAGGAAATTGTGGTTGATGATCTGCGTGTTCGCTCCATCGGCAGAGGCTCAAAACTAAAATCTTTCCCCCTACCCGTATCCGACGCTCCCCTACAAAAACAGTCCACTGTTTCCTGTTATTTTACCGGAGGCTGGCAACAGACTGATCTGTATAATCTGAACGATCTCCAGGCCGGGCACACAATCCAAGGACCGGCTATTCTGATACAAGATACCAGCACCATGGTTATAGAACCGGGTTGCAGCGCTGAAATTACCCGCCATGGCAATGTGGAGATACAAATTGGCAACAATGAGAAACACAACCGGCTTGATACCGCGGTTGATCCGGTACAGCTTGCCATTTTCAGCAATCTCTTCATGTCCATTGCCGAGCAGATGGGAAGAATGCTGCAAAAAACCGCCATCTCCACAAATATTAAAGAACGGCTCGATTTCTCCTGCGCCCTCTTTGGTTCGAATGGTAATCTGGTGGCAAATGCCCCCCATGTTCCTGTCCATCTTGGTGCCATGAGTGAGGCTGTTAAAGAGCAGATTCGCAGAGTGAACAATATCAACCCAGGCGACGTTCTGGTGGCAAATCATCCTGCTGCCGGCGGAAGTCACCTTCCTGATATCACCGTTATGACACCGGTTTTCCAGGCTGGAGGAAAAACAAATACGATTATCTTCTGGGTGGCCAGCCGTGGTCACCATGCTGATATTGGCGGAATTTCACCAGGATCCATGCCACCGGGTTCAAGGCAACTGATCGAGGAAGGGGCAGCTGTCTTCTCCTTCAAGCTTGTTGAAAATGGACTTTTTCAGGAACAGGGAATTACAGATCTGTTGATGGCCCCAGGTGAGATTAAATCTGAAAAAGGACGTCCTGCCATCAGTGGTACAAGAGCGCTCGGAGATAATCTCTCTGATTTAAAGGCTCAGGTAGCAGCAAACCAGAAAGGGATTGATCTGATTCTGGAAATGATTGAATCCTATGGCCTTGAAGTTGTACAGGCGTATATGCTGCACATCCAGGAAACAGCAGAGAACGCTGTACGAACAAGTCTTTGTAAACTTTCCCGCAATCAGGGGCTAAAGGAAAGAGATACTGTCACAGCCACCGAATATCTTGATGATGGCAGCCCAATTGTACTGGCGCTCACCATTGATCGGAGTGATGGAAGTGGCGTGTTCGATTTTAGTGGTACTGGAGAAGAGCTTTGGGGCAACCTCAATGCTCCGCGCGCAGTCACTCAATCCGCCATTCTTTACAGCTTGCGTTGTCTGGTGGAAAAAGACATCCCGTTAAATCATGGCTGCCTGATTCCCATAACACTTATAATTCCTGAGGGATCTCTTCTTGATCCCTCACCTGTTGCAGCAGTGGTTGGCGGCAATGTCCTGACGTCCCAACGGGTGGTGGACGTGGTGCTTAAAGCCTTTGGTGTTGCTGCAGGGTCTCAGGGTTGCATGAATAATCTTACATTCGGCAACGAACAATTTGCTTACTATGAAACCATTGGTGGAGGTGCAGGAGCAGGGCCAGACTGGCATGGGCAATCCGGGGTACATACCCATATGACCAACACCAGAATTACCGATCCTGAAATTCTTGAGCGTCGCTACCCGGTATTGCTTCGCGAATTTTCCATTCGCAAAGGATCAGGCGGTAAGGGGAAATATAATGGCGGCGACGGGCTGATTCGTGAGATAGAATTTCTCGAACCACTCAATGTTGCCATACTCTCCGAGCGAAGGGTTTTTCCTCCCTATGGCCTGTCAGGAGGTCAGCCCGGCAGCAAGGGGAAAAACATCTTTATTTGTAACGATGGCCGTCGCCTGAATTTTGGCGGGAAAAATGAAATCCTTGCCAAAGCCGGTGATTCTTTCCGTATTCTCACCCCGGGAGGTGGTGGATATGGAAGAACACTCAGGAAGAAAACCTGAGTTCAAAGCCCAGACTCTGGAGATGTTTAGCTTCCTGCTCAAGACTGACGAGCTGCAAAGGATGCTGTATCAGCGCACCCTTTGCAAACTGCAGGGTCAAGCCCTTATCATCAGCGATAACCTCTTCAATAACTGCTGTTTCTTCTTTGCGGGAACGATGCAGCAAAGCGGCAAGACGAAGCAACACCACAAGCCTTAAACCTTTCTGCTGCTCTGCTTTCGAAAAATCTCTGCAGAGATTTTTTGCTATTTTTTTTCGGTGGTAGCGCACCAGAACACTCATCCAGACCTGCTCTTCAAAAGAAAAACCGGGCAAGTCCGCATGTTCCAGCATATATGCACCATGTTTCTGGTATCCACTTAAAGAGACTGCAAGGCCAATTTCATGCAGACTGCTCGCCCAGTGCAGAAGTTCGGCATCTTCCAATCGCAAATTCCATGTTTTTTCACAGGCGGTCAGGAGTTGATGCGCCTTTTTACTTACACGTCTTGCATGGTCGCGGCTAATCTGAAAGCGTTGCTGCACACTTATAACGGTCTTCAAACGGGTATCTTCACTCTTAATTCTCCCCAGGCGCTCATACAGCAGCCCCTCCCGTAAAGCACCATCGGAAACCTGCATGGTGTTAATTTTCAGAGCCTCAAAGGTAGCGATAAGGACGGCCAGGCCTCCAGCAAAAACAGCTTCCCGATCACTTTTTAAACCCGGTAGTTTGAGGTGATACAAATTTCCAGCTCCAATCATTATATCCCGTATCCTGTACAGGCTATCGAGCGTGATACTATAGGACTCAAGTCCAAGCCTGTTCACCACTCTCCCCACTGCTTTGATGGTTCCGGAAGCCCCAGTGGCAGAACGGAAGTCTACTTTCTGGAAGTAACGTCTCACAGGACGGAGATTCAGGTGAGCAGCAATACCAGCGTCTTTCCAACACTTCTTATCCAGGTTCCCATTGCGAAAAAACTCGCGACTCATACTTACGCACCCCATATTGAGGCTACGCAGATGCTGGGGTTCAAAATCCTCGCCGATAATGAGTTCTGTACTGCCGCCACCTATATCCATGACAAAACGTTTGCCACCTTCAGCCACCAGAGAAAGGGACACACCCAGATACACAAGGCGAGCCTCTTCTTTTCCTCCAATGACAGAAATCGGATGGCCCAGAACCTCGCTGGCTTTTTGTAAAAACCGATGAGAATCCTTTGCTTGACGCAGGGTATTGGTGCCAACAGCTGCCACACTACCCTCGGGGAAATCTGTCACCCGTTCACCAAAACGCTCAAGGCATGAAAGGGCACGTGTGCGGGACTCCTTAGACAATTTACCGTTTTTGTCAAGCCCAGCACCCAGACGCACCATCTCTTTTAAATTATCCAGAATATGGATATGACCATCTTCAATACGGGCAATCACCATGTGAAAGCTGTTGGAACCCAGATCAATGGCGGCTAAATGTTGTTTCGGCTGATGTTGCTTGGGCTGTTGATCTTTCATGGTTCACCTTTACTCATGTGCGGAGATACTTTCACCTGAAAATCCCCTGTGGAATAACTCCCCTTTCTAATATTACCAAATGCCAGTTCCGGCAAACTATAAAAGGCTCCCCGTGCTGCCTGGTTAAAACTGACACCATTATCAAAGGGAAGACGTACAATCCCTGCAACACCATATAAAGCAGCATAACCAACATTTAAGGCACCCAGAAGCGGACGAAGCAGCAATGAATCATCAGTAAAAAAGAGAAATGGGGTATCCTTGCTACGGGACTCATAAAGAGTCGAGCTAAGTGTATTTGACTCCCTCAACCAGACCAGGAGGTCATTTTCCTGATTATACAAGTTCTCAAGATTGCGTAAACGTCTGGCCTGTAAAAATTGTTCATTTTGCAGGGAATAGGCTCTAATGGACTTTTCATAGAAAATAAAAGGAATAAAAACCAGTCCATCATTCGGTTCCAGCCATCCCCCCAGAGCTTCCAGGCCTGTTTCTGAGTCAGAAAAAGCAGCATTAAGAGATCGAATAAGTTCTGTGGCACAATTACGCAATACAAGATTATAGCCGTAAAGTTCTGCCCTTTGTTTTTGCCGATCAACCAACTCCCGATCTAATACTTCTTTTATTTCCCGCAGGTTTCTTTTATGCGTTTTGGGAAACTCAAACCATATAACACCCGGACGAGTCGGCAGTGTTACTTTTGCAAGAATGCGTACACTGCGCTGCATATCATTTACCTTGGCTAATTCCCATGCCCTGGCCCTGCTTGTCTCCATAAGAGAATAAGCCATCTCCAGATGCTGTATCTCCTGAAAAAATAGTTCTCGACGAATGATTGTCTGCTGCAAAAAATCATTCTGCAGCCCCGATAATCGTCCTTCTCCTATGTCTTCATTTGTTAACTCTACGACTCTTACCTCTTTGAAAAATGGATCAAGAGTGAAAAGTCTTCCTTCTGAAAGAGACTTCTGAACTGCGAGATACCTGGCAATTTGCAAGAGAAGAGCTTCTCCTCTATCGGGGCGGGCAGAGCGAAGCAGTTCTACAAGGGAGTGTTGAAGATATTGGGAGAATCCCTCAAGGGTCTTTTTTTCAAGAACACTTAATACCTTCTCCTCTTCCATGGGATAAACAAAAGCATCAGGTTTCAGGGTTCGGCCATTGAACAGCACCAGCAGTGCTTCCCGCCAGGCAACTATTTCCTGAAATTCTTTCCCCGGTCTCTCACCATCAATTACTATCTGCACACGCTCCTGAAGAGCCTCATCCGCTTTGCTGACAAGCCTTTGCAGAGAATCATCTCCAATAAACTCAGACAACGAGTTCTCCTCAATAACAGAATCCGGATGTTCATTAAAAAATCCAAGGCAGTCCACAGAAATATTCAGACTTCCATCAATAACCTGATCAACAAGCTGTTTCTCTTGATGCAGTTCCTCAAAATCATAGACAAATTCCTGCTGTGCAACAAGAAGTTCTGTAAAATGGTTTCTAATTTGGACTGCTACGGATAGCTCCAGAGGAAGAGAAGCAATGGAAATACTGCGATTATGAAGTTCATTATACAGAAAGCGAAACGAATGCCAAGGTTCACGGACAAGAAGAAAAGTAGAATCAGGGAAAAACTGATAATGAAAAACTGAGTCACCAAGACGCAAAGCAGTGTGTCCACCAGCCGCTTCGCCTGCATTGGCGTTGATATAGAGAAAGTCAATACTGACATCCTCCGGCTGTTCCGCTGGATATGCTGCAACCATCGGCACCGGAAAGAAAAAAAGGAAGAGAAGGTAGATACACTGTCGCATAGGTACTACGTTAACAATATAGCAAGCGAAATTTTGTTAGATCAACTACAGATCAACCTTCTGTCTATCTGATGCTACATCAGATATCCTTTAATGACCTTGGAATAGCTTGTTGAATTATCAGCCACCATGGATCGAAAATAAGGAATATTGGCAATGGAATCTCTACTGACACCTGCACGCCTCAAGCCCTTACCCATCCCAAGAAAGGTACTCTGTTCCTGTTCCCAGTTACTTATCCCATGATTTTTGGCAATATTTGTAACCTGTCGCTGGTATTCATCGGTGGTCTTATTGCGGCCGACATATAAAACAGTTGCAGCTGCCACATCTTCTTCATACACGGTACTTGTGGCGCTTACTTTTTCATCTTCACCACCTGAGGACGATGTGGAAATAGAAGTTATAGAGTCAAGGCTTGCCGAAACAGAATCCGATGATTTTTCCAGGGAATAGGAAATTGAACAGCCTGCCTGTAACAAGGAAAAACAGACAATGGAAAGTATATATTTGTACTGTTTTTTGATAAACATGCTATCTCCTGTATGTTAGAAAAAAGTGACTACTATTCATTTAACATACGATTCCTGCTTATTCCAGAACTCTTTTGTAACCTTTCACAGGAAAGAACGGCTGTGCAGATAAGCACATTGTACTTGAATTTACTCCGACAGTCGGATTGAATGTTCATCACTTACTCGGTTTCATCAGGTGCAAAATTGGCAATCGTTCTATCGCCAGTCTTCATTTGCAACTGATCCGCGGCATCAACAAACTGCTGACGAGCCATGGCTCTTGCTGTCAGGCCACTGATAGAGACTTCCACATCCTGCAGGCGATGAGGAACTGAAAGTGATATTTCTTTTATCGAATTTTTCGTTCCAGCATGAGCATCTACAAGCATTGCCAGAAAAGAGATTACCATCACAAATCCAACATAAAAAATAAACAGTGCGTTTCCAGGATCAGGCGCTGTCCGTTTTTTGTCTTTTTCCCCAATTACCATTTTTCCTTTTTCCTTTTATCAAATAATCCAAGTTTTTTATGATGACTAATAAAAAACAGAACCATGACAAAGGAGGGAGAGAACAATGACAATTTGCGCTTGAAAAATGACACATTATGACAACGTATCAGTGGTGAATCCGGCAGCAATATTTTCACCAGCACTGTATCACAATTCTGTTTATACCGAACTGCAACTCTATCAAAGCTCAATTCACGCAAGAATTCACCGCAATAAATGTCTTGTGATAGGCAGATGGCTCTTTCTATGCTAATACAGCATGGGAAAGAAAATTTCGAGGACAAATACTGACTGTTCATACCATGGAGAAAAATGGCATACACAATCGCACTGGTGGAAGATGACAAAACCCTGCGCAACAACTACGCCCAGGCTCTGATACGCGATGGCTACCGTGTAAACAGTTACAGCTCCAGACCCGAGGCAAGCAGTGCCTTTGCATGGAAACTTCCGGATCTTGCCATCCTTGATGTGATGCTGCACGATGAGATGGAGGGCGGGTTTGACCTCTGTCGAGAATTGCGAAATCTCTCTCCCACCCTTCCTATTATCTTTCTCACCGCCAGGAATTCTGATCTGGACCGTGTTTCAGGCCTGCGGCTGGGTGCATGGGATTATCTCACCAAAGACACCACCACTCTCGATTTTTTGCCCGTTCGCATTTCAGCACTGTTCAAGATGCTGGAGGCAATTTCAGGATCTGTGCAGCAAAAGGCTGAAACCATCATCAATCATGACTCGCTGCAAATTGACGAAGAACGAAAACAAGTACAATGGAAAGAGAAGCTGGTCAGCCTGACACTCACAGAGTTTTGGATTTTAAGCGCTTTGGCCTGCCGGCCAGGCCATGTAAAATCACACGATCAGCTCATGGCCGCAGCAAATGTAGTGGTTACCAACAACGCCATTGCCGCCCATGTTCGACGAATCAGAGAAAAATTCCGTGAGACAGACCCAGACTTTGATGCCATCCGCGCCGAATATGGGATGGGATATCGCTGGCTGGAAAAATAGTTCGTTCCTTTTCCAGAAATAAAGAGAGAACGATCCAGTTCAAGACAATTCTTCCGGGAAAAAATGGTCACATTTCATACCATTCGGTATTTGGTTCGATAAACCTGTCCATACTGACAGTTCATAATTACAACCTGTCCGTTTATCAATTTTCTGGTAGCATCCTTCACCCCGACAACCACAGGAATACCCTTTTCACGCCCAACAATGGCAGCATGTGAGGTAAGCCCCGGTTGTTCAGTGATGATTCCTGCTGCACCGCTCATGCTTTCTATCATGGAATTATCAGTAGTATGTGTCACCAGAATATTCCCGACTTTAAATTCATCCAGGCTGCTATATTCATCGACGACGGTAACTTCTGCCGTGACAGTTTCTTTCCCTATTCCCATGCCATGAAGATTAATATCTCCTACCACATGGATCTTCACCATATTGGTGGAACCGACCACCTTAAATGGAACACCGGCGATAATGACTATGGTATCACCATGTTGCATCAGATCATTTTCCAGTGAACGGGCAATCGCATCATCAAATAGTTCTGTTACTGAATCCTCATCCCGAACTTCAAGGGGAATCACCCCCCAGAGTAGTTGCATCTGCCGTCTGACATATGACTCTGGACTTAAGGCTATAATGAATGGTCTTGGACGATGCCGTGCCACCATTCGAGCTGTCCTTCCACTCTGAGTTGCAGCAAGAATGGCATGTGCTTTTAAATCACTGGCAATGGCGCAGGCTGCATAACAAATGGAATTGGAGATAGTTTGAGTAGAATGGCGGGCTCCTGCGCTAAGAAGTTTATCGTACGGAAGAACTGCCTCTGAAATTTCCGCATTTTTTACAAGAAAGCGAACTGCCTCCAACGGATACTCACCCACCGCTGTTTCTGCTGACAGCATTACAGCATCGGTTCCATCAAAAATGGCATTGGTTACATCACTGGCTTCAGCTCTTGTAGGTCTTGGATTATTGATCATTGATTCCAGCATCTGGGTGGCAGTAATAACTGGCTTACCCTGGCGATTTGCCATCTGGATAATTTCCTTTTGAATAACCGGTACCTTCTCCGGTGGCAACTCCACCCCAAGATCACCCCGAGCCACCATAAGACCATCTGAAAGATCAAGAATTTCATCCAGATTATCCAATGCCTCCTGATTTTCAATCTTTGAAATAATCTGCTGCCTGCCTCCAACCTCTTCAATAACACGGCGAACCTCCAGAACATCTTCGGCCTTACGCATAAATGATGCTGCGATGAAATCAACCTCCATTTCACAGCCGAAATGAATATCAGCGACATCCTTATCCATTAATGGAGGAAGATTAACTTTGACACCGGGCAAGCTTACACGTTTATGTTCTCCAAGATAACCACCCACAATTACTTCAGTTCGAATATCATTGCCGTGTATACCCAAAACGCGCAAAGCCAGCTTTCCATCGTCTAAAAGGATGCTGTCACCAATATTCAAATCATCGGAGATACCAGAATAATTCACTCCAATTCTTTCGGCTGTTGCCGTAACTTCTTCGGTCGTCAAAAAGAATGTCTGACCCTTATCAAGAAAAACGGTTTCACCTTCAATGGCACTGGTGCGAATCTCAGGACCTCGGGTATCAAGAAGAATGGCGGTTTCACAATCTGCCAATTGCCTGGCTTCTTTAATGGCATCAATCAAAGCAGCTTGTGATTGGTGGTCGCCATGGGATAGATTTATACGAAAGACATCAACACCGGCAACAATAAGATTATGAATCTGTTCCACACTTTTACTGGCCGGACCAAGTGTTGCAATAATTTTTGTTTTTATCATTCTTTCCTTTCTCATTTCCCAATACTCGCATATCCTGGTCATACGATTCGGTATTAGGTATTATAGGCCTTAGACCTTAGATCTTCAGCATCAGCATCAGTAACTGACACATAACATAGCAAATTTTCTACCTACCAGTGAGTACACTCGCTAACAGGTTTTTTTCATACAACAGAACTCAATACATCACATACGGCCATGCCGAATAATTGAAACCAGTAACCAGAACCCCATAACTCCTGCTATAAGAAATCCTGCCAGACCGATGATGGGTATACCGTTCCACTTTGGTGGTATTTCGGACAAAATAATCAGGGATGAACCGATAATTTGCGCAGCCAGAACAATGGCAAAGGCAATACGGTTGGAGACCTGATCAAGTGCCTTTGCAAGCCTCCCCAGTCCACGATGTTCAAATTCAAGTTTCATTTTTCCAGCACGCAGTTGCCTCAAAATACTTCGGGCTTCTTCCGGCATCGCCTTAATAAGCTTCAGGTACTCCCCACTGGTCTCACTCATTTCTTCGGCAATACGACTCGGCCGCAAACGCTCTCTTTTAACCTTTTTAATATAAGGTTCAGCCAGCTTGATGAGCTCAAAATCCGGGTCGAGCACTAAAGCAACACCTTCAATCGCAAAAAGTGCCTTAAGCATCAGGTAGAGGTTCGGTTTCATGCTGAGTTTATGACGCTGGACAATATCAAGCAGTTCCTGCAATATTTTCCCAGCCTCCACGTCTTTTAGGGGCAGGTACAGATAACGATCTAAAAGATCCGCCAGGTCACGGCTGAGTGCAGCATGATCAATCTCGCCAAATTGAGTGGTTATACGCAGGACACCATCCGTTATCTTACGATCATTTTTTGTTACAATGGAGAGCATTAAGTCTGTGAAATCTTCCCGGTCGTTACGACTAATCCGTCCCATCAGACCAAAATCAAGAAAACAGGTAATGTTGTCAGGAAGAATAAAAATATTGCCCGGATGGGGATCTCCGTGGAAAAAGCCATGCACAAACACCTGTTCCATAACCAGGTTCGCACCACGTTCAGCGATCAGGTGCAAGTCATAGCCCTTACGGCGCAACTCATCAATCTTTGAGGTTTTAATCCCATCAATGTATTCCATGGTCAGAATACGTTCGGTACTTAATTCAGCATACACAAGTGGTACGTAAATGGTTTTATTATCACTGAATTGTCGGGCAAAACGCTGGACATTAGCAAGCTCTACCGTGTAGTCAATCTCAAGTGACAGGCTCCTGGCAAACTCGTCAACCACAGCAGACGGCCTATGCCCCCGTAGTTCCTCCACATATTGCTCCATGAGTGAAGCAATATGTGCCAGAATCTCCAGATCAATGGCAATGATGTTCTCGATATCCGGCCGTTGAACTTTAATCACCACTTCATTGCCATCCTGGAGGCGTCCCCGATGAACCTGGCCTATGGATGCCGCTGCCATGGGTTGTTCGTCAAACTCCAGAAACAACTCACTTGGTTTTTTCCCGGTTTCAGCAAGAAAAATTTCTTGCACTTCGGCAAAGGAGAAAGGCGGAACATTATCCTGTAACTCTGCCAATTCGTTTAAATACTCAGGCGAAATAAGATCAGGCCGGGTGGAAAGAACCTGACCCAACTTGATAAAAGTCGGGCCCAACTCTTCAAGAGCCATGCGAAACCTTTCAGGACGGGAGAGTTTGTCGATTTCTTCCTGCGGCTTTCTGTTGATCATCCTCAGTCCTGTTTCCAGGTACTGATCAATACGCAGCCCTTCAACAAGATCGTCAAAACCGTATTTAAAGAGAATTCGTATTATTCGCTGGTATCGCTTGAGATGTCTGTAGGTTCGACCAATAGCCCTTATTTTTCTGATACTGATCATAAATTCACGTCGTTGTGTTACTCTGTTATGCCGCTGGATTTTTATTCAAGGCAATTTGTAGTTCTTCAACCTGCCGACGTAAATTTTCAAAGTCTGCATTGGTGGGGATGTCGAGATTTTTGATTTCCCTTTCTATTATTCGACTGATTTTGAGATCTAAGGAATCTTTAATCGAGGCACTTTTTTTGACCAGTTCCTGAACAAATTCATTGCCCTCGTCTTCCTGGATTTGGCCTCGCTTCACAAGGTCATCTTTCAGTGCTTCAATTTTATCCTTAGTGAGGAATGCGACCCCAATACCCGTGTATGCAAGATGTTTCAACAATTCTTTCATGATACCCTCCTTGTTTGGTGGATGGATTAATGATTGAGTCTTTATTACCTTGCGGTATGTTTTCCTGCTTTTTTCAATGGTAACTACTCACAGGGTGCCGGATTACCGTTCATCACCGATATAAGTTAACTCAACCATATTGGGTTTTTCAATAGTAAAAGAACAATTCTGACTATCCCTGTTTTTATAACTCACGAACTGCCAGTTTTAGATACAGAAGATCCAGTAATCTGTCGTAATGAGCAGTGGTATGAGTATACACTTTCCCAGCAAAAAGACTGCTCAAATTGAACATCGCCAACTCTGAAAAATTGCAGTTTTCTTCTCGCTAATGCGGATTATGACTTTTTATCATCAACTATCTCGATCAAAAAAGCTTGCCTTTTCATTTGTCATGGCGAATCTCACCACAAAATCAGCTGTAATATGGCTGTTGGGAAGAGACTCATCAGCCTGACAGCCGGTTCACCCCTAATTTCGACATTATTGTCGAGCGAATTCTTGATATGTCGAACGGGAGACATATTCAAAGAGGCTATACTAAAGTAACCAACTATTATAGCGAACAAAATAGCTATCCCTCTTTCTGGCTCATTTACTGCATCTCATCACCAATAGTTCTACGACAAGAAACAATCAAAGGAAATACAATCCATCACAAACCAACCAGGAGGTATCATGCCAGTAGTTGAAGCAAAGCAACTGGAAAAGACATATATAGCAGGAGACATTGCCGTAAAGGCTATACAAAATGTCAGTTTCACCATAGAATCAGCCTCTTTTGTTTCCTTTGTCGGACCATCCGGCAGTGGTAAATCTACTTTGCTGAACATGATAGGATGCCTTGATCCTCCAACCAAAGGCAGCCTTCAGGTAGTGGGCAAAGACATCACCATTCTCACCCGCAAACAGGCAGCAATTTTTCGGGGAGAACACATCGGTTTTGTTTTTCAGGATTTCAATTTGATCCCTGTTCTTACTGTCTTTGAAAATATAGAATATCCCCTGCTGATGGTGCAAAACTGGCCTAAAAAGAGACGAACTGAACAGGTGAATACTCTTTTAAAAGCTGTTGGTATGGCTGATCAGGGACATAAATTCCCCAGCCAGATCTCCGGCGGACAAAAACAGCGGGTTGCCGTAGCAAGAGCACTCGTCACCAACGCCAGCCTTGTGCTTGCCGATGAGCCCACTGCAAATCTGGACAGAACAACGGCCAACCATATCATTGAGCTTATGAAAAATATGCGTGATGAATTTGGGACAAGCTTTATTTTCTCTACCCATGATCCAAAAATCGTGAATAATGCGGAAACCATATTCACCCTGGAAGATGGACAATTACTGAAAAATGGCGGAGGAAATCATGTTTAATATTTTCAATCTTGCATTTCGCAACCTCAGACGGTATATGCGGCGAACTCTCCTGACCTCCACTCTCATCACTCTCGGCGTGGTCGCAGTGCTCCTTTTTATTTCCATTGCCGGTTCGTTCAAAAACATGATGATTGGACAGGTCACAGATTCCATGCTTGGGCACATGCAGGTACACAAAAAAGGGTATATGGCTTCCATGGACAGTTTGCCTCTCGATAAGAATATGAAGGGCAAGCAGCTCCAAAAGGTAACAGATGAACTTGACCAGAATAGTAATATCGAAGCCTACTCCATGCGAATTAAGCTTGGCGCAATGTTCAGCAATTACAAGGAAACCACCAATATACGCCTGAATGCAGTGAATCCGGAACAGGAGCTGAAAACTGTCCCCATGCTTGCCAAACGAATCATTGAGGGCAAAAAAGAAGGGCTTATTGCAAAGGGTGAGATACTGGTTCCTGAGTTGATTGCCAAGGGAATGAAGGTTAAAATTGGTGATTCAATAGTCCTTGTTGCTACCAATAAAGATGGGTCAGTAAATGCCCAGCCCTTTGTTGTTCGTGGAATCCTTGAAGGTATTTCAGGCCCTGGAGGTCGTGATGGAGTCATCCATATTCACGACGCCAAAAGCCTCCTGCGTATTAACGACAATGGGGTCAGTGAAATTGCCATTCGTCTGAAAAATATAAAAACCATGGAGAGTGACTTTGCAGGACTGAAACAAAATATTGGTTCCTTAAAAAACAAAATGGACAAGCCTGTTTTTGAGATACACACCTGGAAGAAACTCTCACCATTTTTCAATATTGCCCGTATGATTGATCTTATGACCCTGTTCATTAAGGTTATGCTTGTGGCCATAGTTCTCGTCAGTATCATGAATGTCATGATTATGGCCGTCTACGAACGAATCAATGAAATTGGTACTATTGCTGCAATTGGCACAGTTCCCAATAAGATCCTCTCCCTTTTTGTAGTGGAAGGGTTTTTACTGGGTTGTTTTGGTACTTTTATCGGAGTTATCATCAGCCTTGTTTCCATTGCTGCAATGAACGCCTCCAAGATCAGCTTTGATTTTGGACGTCAAAAAGGCTTACTGCTTTCTCCAACAATTGGAGCAACAGATGTAATAACAATTTCACTCATTGTTATTGGAATTTCTGTACTCGCCAGTCTTCAGCCTGCATGGAAAGCAGCCAGGATGGATCCAATTACTGCGCTACGTCATGTTTAAAACCGGAAATTTCAAAAATCTATCCATCTCAGAGGAAAATTCATGCTCTCTATGATCTATAAAATCACTACCTTATCACTTTTGCTGTCACTACTCCTGACAGGTACCGCTTTGGCACTGGACGGAAATAAGATCCTGCGTCAGGTGGATGCAAGAATGCAGCCTCAATCTTACGAAATGTATCGTAAGATTATCAACATAGAACCCGACGGGAAAAAAAGGGAATTTATTCTCTATACCGTAAAAACAGGACAGGATAAGATGGTTGCACTCTTTATTTCTCCTGCAAGTGAAGAAGGGAGAGCCACCCTGCGCCTTGGAGACAACATGTGGCTCTATATTCCCAATATTGGTAAACCGTTGCGCATTACCAGCCTCCAATCTGTAATCGGAGGAATCTTCAACAATTCAGACATCCTACGCCTCGACTACAGTACGGAGTACGACGCCAAAAGTATCACTGAACAGGGCGAAAATTACCTGCTTGAACTCCAGGCAAAAACCTCCTCAGTGGCCTATGATCACCTGAAAATGGAAGTCGACAAAAAGACTCTGCTACCAACCACAATTGAATGCTATGCAGTCAGTGGGATGCTCATTAAAACTCTCCGTTACTCAAAAACAAAGGATTTTGGGGGCGGCATGGTCAGACCTTCCGTACTTGAAACCAACAGTCCGCTGCACAAGGGATATCGCTCTCTCATGCTCTTTGCAAAAATGAAAAAGAAAGATTTTGCTGATGAGGTTTTCACCCTGAACTACCTTTCAAAAATCGATGAGTTACGATAGAACCATCTTTCTTTACAGGGGTTTTTTTTACGCGGTACCGGTTTTTTTCTATCTACTTCTCTTCCCGCCTCTCCTCTATGGAGACGATGAGTTCTCTTTTGATCTGGGTGAGATCGAAAAGAAAGCTTTGCAAACGGGTGGTTTTCTGGAGTTGCGGAGCACACACATGGACATCAACCAGGGATCTGTCTTCTCCAACTTAAACCTTTCAGATCCTGACATATCCACCATTGACCAGATTTTTGGCAGTGTTCAACTGGACGGAAGCTATGAACATGGCATTGGCAGTCTGAACTGGACACTGAAGGCGGCTGCTCAAGAGGACACTCTGGGATGGAGCGATACAGCAGATATTTTTTCTGCTTATCTCTCTGTCAAGCCAGCCCCTTCTGCCACTCTCACTCTCGGAAAAAAATCCTACAAATGGGGAAAAGGCTATGCCTGGAATCCCGTTGGTTTTATCAATCGTCCCAAGGATCCCAACAATCCTGATGAGGCTCTTGAGGGCTACATTACTGCAGAAAGTGATTTAATCAAAAGCTATCAAGGCTCTCTCCAGACAGCAGCGCTCACCCTCGCTGTGCTACCGGTCGGGGAAAATATTAACGAAGATTTTGGTAAGCGTGACAATGTTAATCTGGCTGCTAAATTATACCTGTTGTACATGGATACGGATATAGACATCATGTTCCTTACCGGAAACAGCCGTTCAAACCGGGTCGGACTCGATTTTTCCACAAATCTGGCTCCGCATTTTGAAATTCATGGCGAGCTTGCCTATATCCCTGAATTGAGTAAAATTATTCTTGGAGACGATAACTCCTCTTCAATTGAGAAAAATTCTGCGCTCTCCACTCTACTTGGAATTCGCTATCTCTTTGACAATGATGTCACCGCCATTATCGAATATTATTTTAATGGTGGCGGCTACAGTGAAGAGGAGATGGATCGGTTTTACCAGCTGGCTGAAATGGGTTTTGCAGAAGATTCAGCACTCGGCTCCAGTCTTCTGGGCAAGGCAAGAGAGATGAGCCTGAAAGGATATGGTCGCCCCCAACCCGGAAGACAGTACCTCTACGCAAAATTTACCCGGAAAGAACCCTTTGATATCCTCTATTTCACTCCCGGAATCACCACAATTTTCAACCTGGAAGATGAAAGCTACTCAATCATCCCGGAAGGTATTTACAGCGGATTCACAAATTGGGAATTTCGCCTACGGGTTTCGCTCATTAATGGTGGAAAATTCACCGAATTTGGAGAAAAGACCAACAGCAATAAAATTGAATTTCGGGTACGATACTTTTTCTAAGCTGATGGTGTCGTAAAAAAAGCTCTCCATCTGCTTCGTTGCAACAACGTACGGTTCCACGAAATTGTCCAACCCCAGACTCTGAATCCAACGCACTCACCCATGCGCATATCGCTTCGTCTTAAGCTCACCCTTATTTCCCTGTTACTTCTTATCATCCCTTTAACCGGGTTTCGCTTCAGTGCCATGCTGCAGGAAAATCTTCTGGCAAGCAGAGAAGATGCGCTGATGTTCACCGCAAAGGCAGTTTCAACAACCCTTGCCAATCGTCCGGGCATATTTGACCGGGAGCTGTTCTATTCACTCGACCAGAGCCGCGATCTCTACCCCATTCGTCTTTCAAGCTCCATTCGCCTCAACGGAAAAACAGACGATTGGCAGCCGGAACTTTCACAAAGTCAGACTTTCGGGGCAGAACATGTTCTTTCTTCCACAACTCCCTATAATCCTGATTCCCTCAGTTTCAATCATCTGGTTGGACAACGGGGGAAACACCTCTACGCCCTGTTTCTGGTTCAGGACGACAAGCTGGTATACCGCCATCCCAACTCACTCTATCCTGAAAAATCAGATCATATCCAAATAGGAATTCAGGATCCGGATGGAGTTTTTCATCGTTACCTGCTGGCAACTGAAAAAGCAGGATGGGTCAATGGTTTTCGAATGAATCCTGACCTGGAAGACAAAATTCCAGTCGCCAATGAACCTCGAATCCAGGGAGTGTGGGTTGAAACAGAATACGGCTATATCGTTGAATTGCGCATCCCCTTGGCGATGATTGGAAAACGACTGGCTTTTGCCGTAGCCGATGTGGACAACAGCCAGGACAGGAAGATCAAAACCCTGATCGGAACAGCAAATCCGGGGAGAACCGGCGAATTAGGCTGGTTGCTTGCTCCATCAAAAGATATTGAGAACCTGTTAAAAAGTCTGGATCGCCCTCACTCACGCATACGGATAGTTGATGCAAACAGGCGCGTTCGGGCCAGATTCGGCAGTCTCCAGACAACACGTACTGACCTCATAGCAAGTGAGATTGATAGCAAAACCACCTCCTTACTCAGCTGGCTCCATCACCAACTGTCTCCCGTTTACCGACTCTTCACCGAATCATTTTCGTCAAATTTTACCGCTCCGGTATCCCAGGCAACAGAACTTGACATTATGGGGATAGAAGAAGGACTTGCAGGAAAATCAAGTATTACCCATTATCGCCTTGATGATGCAGAGGTTGAAGTGATGGCTGCAATCATTCCTTTGCGTGATCATGGCATAATCGTCGGAGTAGTCGTAGTCGAACAAACCACCAACTCCATTCTGGCGTTGAAAAATAAAATGATTGAAGAATCCATTGGCCTCACCGTGATGGCTTTTATCGTTGTCGGTTTTAGCCTTCTTTTCTTTGCCTCACGCATCTCAATCCGCATCAGGCACCTGCGGAATCAGGCAGCTAATGCAATCAGTGAAGATGGTCGGATAGTTACTGAGATCACTGCTGTAAAGGCAAAAGATGAGATTGGGGATCTTTCAAGAACCCTTGCAAGCATGCTGAACCAGCTAAAGGAGCAAAACGAATATCGGGAAAATATGGCCAATAATCTTGAACACGAAATGCGCACACCTCTTGCCGGAATTTCCGCCTCTTTAAAAAATATGGAAAAAGAGTTGAACAATCCTACAAAGCAGGTCAAAGAGTATATAAAGTGGGCTCTTCACGATGTTCAGCGCATGGAATCGCTGCTTACTGCAATACGGGATGCCACCAGTCTGCAAGATGCACTTGTTTATGATTTTCCTCAAACATTTGACCTTGGTGCCGCCATCTCACTATGGGTGGAACATGGGTGGGAGCCCAGCTATCCACTGGTTGAGTTCAAGTATCATGCCCCAAATGAACCAGCTTTAATCCATGGAGACCCTGACAGACTAAAACAGATGATAGAAAAACTTATCGATAATGGCGTTTCCTTCCATAGCCCAGACACCCCCATTACTATCAAACTTTCACAAAATCAGGACACTCTTGAATTAAGAATTTTCAACCAGGGTCCAACTATTGCTCCTGAAATGTTGAGACAGATTTTTAACTCCATGGTCTCGCTACGCTCAGGAAAGAATGATTCGCCCCACCTGGGACTTGGCCTCTATATTGTTCGCAGTATTGTAGAGCATCATCAGGGAACGATTCTGGCTGAAAATATAGATGGAGAGAAAAGCGGCGTCTGTGTTATTGTTAGTCTACCTCAACGTATATAATTTAAAAAAGCAACCCACAAAGCGCATCAGAAGAATGTCCTTCCTCTATCAAGATTCAAACTGGCTGGCAGTCAACAAACCGTCCGGCATCTCTACCCACAGCGCCTATAAAGGTGATATGGGCCTGGTGGAATGGCTTTTACTCCACCATGACCTGCAGGTGCATATCTGTTCACGCCTTGACAAGGAAACAAGTGGGGTGCTACTCTTTGGACTAAACCCGGCGGCTGTGGCTAGAGCACAGGTCATTCATGAACAGGAACAGGCAGAGAAAACCTATTTTTTCATCGCAGGAAAGAGTTCAAAATCATCCTGGATCTGCTCAGATCCTCTTGATCACAAGCCCTGTAAAACTCATTTCGTTACAATTCAGGAAGGTTCGGCATACACTCTTTACAAAGCACTCATTCATCGTGGCAGAACCCACCAGATAAGACGCCATGCTGCAGCATCCGGAATCCCCCTTCTTGGAGATACCGAATACAAAGGTCCTGCATTCTCAAGATTATGTTTGCACTGCAGCAAAGTCGATTGGCCGGAGATAGAACATCCTCTGCGAGTTGAACTACCACACTGGTTTTTTCAATGTCTCGACACTCTTTCAGAAGAAGTCACAATTCTGGCAATCGCTGAAAAACGATATCCTTTTTTATCCGGCATCACAGATTGTTGCAGGCTTATTCATCGTGGAGAGTTTTCGAAGAATGTAGCTATTGATAAATATGGCGAATGGCTCTGCGTAACAGGGTTCGACGAAACCCTGCCGGCAAAGCAGCTCCTGCACAAAATGCAACACCTGCTTGACTCACTTTCGCATTTCTGTGATTGCCGGGGAGGAGTAGTAAAAACCAATCTCCGAGATCCACATAAACGAAAGCTTTTTGCAGATATTACCACCTGGGGAAAAGCAATTCCCGACTCTTTTCTCGTACACGAACATGATCTGCACTTTGGAGTACAACTTAATAGCCGGCAGCATACAGGGCTCTTTCTTGATCACCGCGACTCCCGCAGACGAATTGCAAAAGCCGCAACAGGAAAGCGAGTGGTAAACCTGTTTGCCTTCACCTGTTCCTTCTCAGTATATGCACTCGCCGCCGGAGCAGAGGTTGTTTTCTCTGTGGATCTTGCCGCAGGATGTCTCAAACACGGCCGGGAGAATGTTGCACTCAATCAACTGGCAAAAACCGGAAATGCAAAGTTTATAAAAGAAGACACCCGCAAATGGCTTGCCAGGCAAATCCGAAAAAAACAGACCAATGAGTCGGGATTTAATCCTTTTGACCTGATCATCTGTGACCCACCGGTATTTGCCGCAGCAGGTAAAGGGAGAAGTTTTCATGTGGAAAAAGAGTGGCCGAGTCTTGTTCGTGATGTGCATACCATCCTGGCAAACGATGGAGAAGCCCTTTTTTCCAATAACCATCAGGCAGGATCTGAGGCTTTTTATTATAATTGCCTGAAAGAAGTATTCTCGAAAGTCACCCGCCTAAAACCTCCTTTGGATTTTCCACAAGTAATGGAACAAGCTTTACATGTGCGTATTTACTGGTGCCGGAAATAGTTTTTCCCTTTAATACATTTGGGGAAAAACTCTTCCCACAAAGATTGGAGCATTTTTTTGGGGGGAGCCCCTATTGTTCTTTTTGTTCTGTTTCTTTTTAATTATCTTGCAGACAAAGAACCATTCAAATATTTATGCACAAGGCTGGATTTACGGTGATACGGTTTGTGAGCTCTGAGTCTCTCCCGTAGTTCTTTCCAGTCGATCGTTACACCCGGCTTCTCCTTCCCTACTTATACATGGCAGCCAATCCTGAACGAGCCTCACCCTCCAGAATCTTACGCATATCAGGCGAATTAAATAATTTCTCGCAAAGCTCACATTTCCTGTAATGAATAATATCTCTTGCTTTAAAGCCGGCAAATGAAGCAATCCCGCTTATCCCCATATTCCGAATATGATTGTAGAGGCTATTGGTTTCACTTTTGACGAACAGTTCGTCGATACTGGTCTGCTTAGCGTTTCCAAGATAAAAAAAGTTTGTGTTTGTAAAATGACTTCCGGCGTCACAACAGGCATACAAATCAAGATTTGGCGCAAGGTAGGGATTCATGGGGCAACAATTTTCCTGATAGTCGGTGCGGATCGGGATACGTTCAAATGATTCTGCACGACCTGAAAAAATGACCGGCTCCGGGAAAAATATCAGCTTATGGTGCCGTAAATAGTCTTCGAAAAGATCATCCTGCTCAGAAAAATCAGTTACAAAAGAAACAAAATAATCCATCCCGTTTTTCATACAGCTTTGGGCTGCATTTACTATATTTTCACGCGCTACATTCTTCTGATGCCAGCGACTGTAGCTAAGACGCAGCTGTGAAAGTCCACTGTTCTTCAACTGTTCGACATAGCTGTCTGCACGCTCAACCGTTTGTGCCCAGAAACTATTGGTCACAACCCTTGTGTACATTCCGTATTCCCGGCAGATCTTTAGCAACTCACAAATATCATCAAGATAGATAAGCGGTTCTCCGGCAGTAAAGCTGATCCCCCGAATCTGTGCACTTGCCAGTTCGGAAATAATATCCTTTGCCTGAGTCAGATCCATCTTTACATGTTCACCGCTACCATCTGCAGCAACACAATGCTCACATTTGATATTACACCGGGTCGAATATCCAAAAGCTATTTTTCTCATAGTTTCACAACATTAAACGTCTAACATTATCCTACCTAACCAACTATACTTACATCCTTTTTTTCGCATCGAACATAACACTTTGAACACAACATAAACACAACAAACACTAACGAATTACTATACAGATAATTCATTATTCTCCAAATTTTTTTTACAATGAGAGAAATCCATGTTTTATAATAAGATGCAATACTTAAAATTCCCTCCTCGAAATACCAGGCAGAGACCAACAAGGGTAAACAATATGGATAACAATGAAAAAAGAAGCTATATTCGGATGGATTCGCTACATCTTCTTGACTATCTCACCATAGACAGAGATGGACAGCAAACCAACTACTCCATGGGCCGAACCCTCGATATCAGTGAACATGGCCTGAAACTGGAGGTCACCCATGCAATGTCCCCTGGCGACACCCTTCTTATCACAGTTGGCCTTGAGGAAGATCTGGTGGATATTACCGGAGAAGTTATACATTGTGAACAAGAAGCAAACCGCTACATTCTGGGAATTGAATTCTCGGATATCAGTGATGAAGGGAACCGAATACTAAAAAAGTATATTATTGCTTTTAATACCTATCGTTAGTGACATGGCAACGCTGTCTTCTGTACCAATCAGTCTTTTAGACCACGCAGATATTTCTTTAAAAAAAGCCATAGAGACAAAGAAATAGCCCCGCTCACACAAGCCATCCAGCCGATAAATTGAATCTTGTCAGGCCAGTCAAGTGACACTACCGCCATGGACATTGCCCCACAAATAAAATACGAAAAAACCAAAGTGGAAGAGACAGTTCCAGCATCACAAGTGGCCTGCTCAAGCACCAGATTATTTGATGGTGGACGACTAAGCCCAAGCGAAAGAGTGACTATTCCCATGGGAAGCGCAAGCTGCCAGTAATTACTAAAATTTACACTCAGCATCAAAATACCCCCACTCCCTATGCCCCCATAACCCAAAGTTATCATCCGAGATGTCCCAAGCCTTTTCCCAAATCGCATACAAATCATAGAGCCCAACATAAAACAGAAGGCATTGACACCAAAAAATATGCCAAAAAGAGTCTCCGACATTTGAAATCTGTCTATATAAATACTCGATGAAGCAGCAATAAAAGCAAAAATAGGGAGGCTGGTCACGGCATTACAAAATACCAGCCCCACAATTCGATAATTGCTCAAGACCCTTACATAACTCCTGAATAGTGATGCCACAGAAGCAGCGTTGTCGTGCCCAGCGTGGGACTCCGGTGTCATCACAACACCCCATAGAGCCACAAGCCCCATAATTCCCTGGCAGATAAAGACCCATGGCCAGGAGAGGTATTCCATGATCATACTGCCGATCAATGGAGCGATCATGGGTGCAAGCGCCATGATTACAGAGATCTGACTGAGAACTTTTTCCCGCTGCCCACTTTCCAACCTATCTCTAGCCATGGCTAGAGATATTGCTGATGCAGCGCCTGCTCCCATCGCCTGAAGAATTCTGGCTCCTATGAGCATCCATATATTTTGAGACAGAGCACAGAGAATACTTGCCAGGATAAAGAGCAGTATTCCAATAATCAACGGTGGCTTTCTGCCATAACGGTCAGAAAGAGGGCCATAGAAAAGAAGTGAAATGCAATAGGTGAGAAAAAACAGACTCAGGGTCAAATTAATGATAGAAAGGGGCTGTTGCCAGATCTTCTGGAGATGTGGCGTGGCAGCAAGATACATATCTGTTGCCAGAGGTGGAAAGGCTGTGAGCAACGCCAGGAGGAGAATAAAACGTTTCATTACTATCTTATTGCCGCTTTACAAAAAAAGAGTTTCCAATCCTCAAGACATGGCACATAATCAAAAAATTCCCAGGTAATCATCTAAGCATCAATTGTTTTAACTCGACCCACTGCACCGCTTTCCAGTCGAACTTTAATACCGTACGGATGGGTTGGAGATTTGGTCAAAATATTCTTCACAATCCCTGCTGTTAAATTTCCGGATCGCTGATCCTGTTTCAATACAATGGACACCTGGAGACCAACTTGTATATCACTTCGATTTATACTGTTCATAATAGTTTTTTCTTTGATTGTATTTTTAAGAGAGGTACTTTAGGGTTCAGACAACTATCATATTCACCTGCTGAGGAATGTACACGAAATAACGTGAACATCCCATTTGATCTTTGTTTCGCCAACCGGTACTTGAAAAAGTTGTGGCGTACTCTGTTCATGTATCGGGAAATCAACGTTTCCGTGGAAATCGTTCCTCTGTCCGTTGCTGAACACCGAATACCCTCTGCCCGCGGGGCATCATGTTCAACTTATTTCGTTCCAGTTCCTGGCAAATGAAAATAAAGATTGCGAGAAAATCGTAGGATGAAAGTAATTATAGCAGAAAAACCATCGGTGGCACGCGACATTGCCAAGGTACTCGACATCAAGGCTTCAAAGAAGGGATTTATTGAAGGACGGGGCTGCGCAGTCACCTGGGCTTTCGGGCATCTGGTCACACTTCAGGAGCCCGGCGAATATGATCCGGCATTAAAACGTTGGTCGCTTGATAGTCTTCCCTTTGTACCCGGGGAGTTCAAGCTCAAGCTGATAAGTAACCGGGGGGTTGCCGAACAGTTTCAGATTATAAAAAAACTCTGTGAACAGGCTGAAGAAATAGTATGCGCAACTGATGCCGGACGGGAAGGAGAACTCATTTTCCGCTATATTCTGGCATTATCCAACTGCGAAGCAAAGCCAATCCGGCGCCTCTGGCTCAACTCGCTGACACCTGAGGCGATACTTACAGCATTCAAAAACATGAAGGACGGGCATGACTATGACCCGCTCTATGCCGCTGCCCGCTGTCGCAGTGAATCCGACTGGATTGTCGGTCTGAACGCTACCCGCTATTACACCGTACGACATGGTCGAATAGGTGCTGGAAATGATCGGGTACTCTGGACCATTGGCCGGGTTCAGACACCAGTTCTTGCTATGATTGTGGAGCGTGACGACACCATTCTCCAGTTTCGCCCACAACCGTTCTGGGAGCTTAGCACCCGTTACCGGGAAGTGGTCTTTAAATACACGGGAAAACGCTTTGAAAAAGTAGAAAAAGCCCACACTCTGCTTGAAAAAATCACGAACCGGGATTTTGTAATCACATCGATCACGGCCAAAAAAAAGAAAGAGCAGCCTCCACAGCTCTTTGATCTCACCACACTTCAACGGGAACTCAACAAACTGCACGGAATCCCGGCAGCAGAAACCCTCACTGCCACCCAGAGTCTTTACGAAGCAAAACTTGTCACTTATCCGCGAACCGATTCACGGTATCTCAGTGAAGATATGAAACCGCGTATTCCAAAAATTCTGGGACAACTAAAAGCCATTCGACCGGAACAGATAGCCCCCCTTAACCTTGCAAAACTCCCATTCAGCAAACGGATAATTAATGATAAAAAAGTCACAGATCACCACGCCATCATCCCGACGGGGATGACACCGCGTAGATTCGGTCCTAATGAGCAACTTGTTTATGACGCAATCACAACACAGTTCATCGCTGCCTTTTACCCGATTTGTCTCAAAAATATCACCACCGTAAATGGTGTCAGTAATCAGATACCGTTCCAGGCCAAAGGAACACAAATTGTCGATCCAGGCTGGACAAGTCTCTTTCCCAAAAAACAGAAAGCTGCTGCTGACGGGCAGAACCTGCCCGCTTTTGCAAAAGAAGAAACCGGGCCGCATGAGCCCTTCCTGCGAGAAGGAAAAACCATGCCTCCCAAACACTTCTCGGAGAATTCGCTGCTTGGTGCAATGGAAGCTGCAGGAAAATTTGTTGAGGATGACACCCTGCGCGAAGCTCTTAAAGAACGTGGCATCGGAACACCTGCCACACGTGCTGCTATCATTGAAACTCTGCTTCGTCGTAATTATATCCGACGTGAAAAAAAACAGCTTCGCTGTACTGATATGGGTCGTTGTCTGATAGCACTTATCAAAGATCCGTTACTTAAATCACCGGAGATGACAGGCGAATGGGAGGAAAAACTTAAACAGATTGAGCGTGGCAAGCTAAACCCGGACGACTTTATGAAAGGGATTGCAAATTACATTCGTAACATGATTCAGGAAAGCAGTAGCACCGAGCTTGACACATCACGCTGGGGCAGCTGTCCGTTCTGTGGCAAAGAAGTTATCAAAGGAAAAAAAGCCTACGGTTGCTCAGAATGGAAAGAGGGGTGTACATTTGTTCTGCAACCCGACTGTAAGGGAAAAACACTCAGCCCCAAACAGATTCAGCTTCTTTTGCAGCAGCGCATCCTGCCGCATCCGATTCGTTTTGACGATGAACTGCGTATGCTCATCCTCTCCACTCAAGGGTTCCCGATGGATCTACGGCTGCCCTCTGCTGAGCGGCAGAAACAGCCAGCGAAACCAGATCGCCCTTAACTTCTCTTTCTAAATGCCATAACTCTTAAGGAAAAGCAGCAAAAGAGTATAACTCACAGCGGAAAAACCAGTTGCCACCATCACAATTGTTCCTGCCAAATCTCCATCAGCTCCCATCCGGCAGGCCATAATATAAGTGGCCACTGCCGTTGGAGCTCCTGCCATGAGCAAACCAACGGCAAAATCCAGTCCTGAAACATTTAATAAAACCATAAATATTCCAGTAATCAGTGGTAGAACAAGCAGCTTTATTGAAACAGCCAGCGCTGCCTTACAGATATCACCCTTCAACCCTGCCAGAGAAAAACTGCCGCCAATGGAAATGAGCGCAAGGGGTAAGGTCATCCCCGTTGCAATGCCGAACGTACGATCAAGAATAACTGGCATGGGCAGTTGAAAAAAGCTCCACAGGATTCCCGCAAGAGATGCCAGAATCAAAGGATTAGTGACAAGCTCTTTTATGATCTCTTTAAGACTGGTCTGCTGTTGCTGCTGAGGCAAGACCAGTGCTAAAATAGCAAAAAAATTCAAAACAGGAACCAGAAAACCGAGCAGAATCCCAGCTCTGGTTAACCCCATATCGCCGTAAGCATTAAACACTATGGCCAGGCCGATATAGGCCAGATTCCCCCTGAAGGCCCCCTGACAAAAAGAGCCATGAACCGGTGCCGGAAAGGAACGCCATTTGCCATACAAATACGCTAGAGCAAAACAACAGGCAACTCCTGCGCTGGTAGCAATTACCAGGCTAAAATTAAAACTGGAGGAGAAATCAGCCCCTGCTATTTTGTATACGAGCAGCAAAGGCAAGCAGACATAATAGACCAGCTTGTTAATCTGGGCAAAGAAATCCCCATTCACAAGCCCTGTTCTTTTAATGGTGTACCCGAGCCCAATAATAAGAAATACCGGAAGAACAATTTCGCAGACATTTAACATGCTCACACTTCTACTTGAGAGTTCATGCTAATACCACCATTAAAAACTGATTTATGTGCTGTTATCTATAAGCCTGACCTTCACATTAACGCGGGTGAACAGTAAGTAACCCTGTATTTTTTTCAGGAGAGGAGCCCTTGAGGGAGGTTAAGAGCTGATTACTCACGGGATAAACATTAATCCGAGCTCAACGAACAGTTCACCACATGGAAGGAAATATTTGAATCGGTGACAGAACTTTTTCCGGTAAACAGAAAGGCGCTTATCCATATGAGCTGTACCCCAAGGATCATCCAGGGATTCCAGAGATGGCTAATCCCCAGGCCCAGTTGAGTAAGTGTTTGGGTGGCCGGGAACAAAATAACGATACCCATGGAATAGAGGCTCCCCCCTGCTGCCATGAGTTGATAGGGGGTGATTTTAAAATCGCCCCGGAAATCCGCCCGGAAGAATTCAGAAACAATCCGCCAGACCTGAGTTACCAGCAAGGTCTCCACGAGTGCCAGAGCAAAAAAACCGTTCAGAAACAGCCAGGTCCCCAAAAGGGCTGCGATGGAATAGAGAGAGGCTGTGATAATCTGAATAGGAATCACTTTTTCTCCTTCGAGATCCGAGGCATAAGCTATTTTTTTGGTTTTTCCGGAAAAGATGAAGTGAAAATGGCCAAAGCATTTTTGCATCCAGGGACTGCATTGGTGGAGGGGTTTGCCATAACAACACCCAAAACTTACGCATGCCAGTCGCCCCAACCCTTCCCCAAAGGCATAGGCGATGCAGATGGCTGACAAAACAACGGTGACGTTCATCTGGAAGCCCAGAGATTCCCCCAGGGTTTCATTGATCAGCCAAATCAGAAAGGGAGCTGTCAGGGTTCCGACGAAAACCGCTCCGCCCACTGTCAGAGTGTCTTGTTTTTTTTCCACGATTCTGGCAACCACCTTTGCTGCGGGCATGCACACCATAAGCAGGGTGGTTACGAGTACACAAAGAACCAGGGGAGGGATGTTGACAGATGCACCCAGGACAAAAAATATGACCACGGCAAAGGTATAGGCGTTGGCACTGAGCAACCCATAGTATGTCAGATTCAACCCGTGCCAGTGCCCATTGCCCTGATTTTCCCTGGGCATGGTGGCAAGGATCTGCCATTTCTCCCCGGGAAGATGTCTAAACCCCCAAAGAAGGGCGACAATAATGAATACAGCAATGCCTCCGATAAATAGAAGTTGTTCCATTAACTAGCCTCTCCAATTGTTCATTGTAGTTCCCCTTCCTTACTTACTGTTCAGCAGTCTTCGACTTTGCTATCGTCTCCCGGACATGAAGATCTGTTTCAACCAAAGGGGTTTTAAATCCTAAGGTAAATCGGCTTTCAACATCTGATCTGTTCTGGTTTTCCACTAAATCACTGGAAAACTGTACTTTGTTTTTTTGAAAAATGAGGACAGTGGTGGAACTGCCTGGGGCAAACAGGCTTTTGGGTTGTCCTTTTTGAATAACATTTTCTTTTTCCAAAGGATATGGGTTGTCATATCGCTCACGGCTGTAACATTGGGTGATTCTGCCGATCATCAATGCCACGATTTCCACCATGGCCACAAGCCCCACCTGGCTCCCGTTTTCAACATCCGTGTCAATGATGGTCAGGATTCGTCGGTTTTTCGAGTAGGGGGTGACCGATTGAACCACCGCTCCCGGGTTACAGGAATGATAGTTCCCGTTGATTTCATAGGTATCCAGGATGCGACCCGCAACAGGAGTATGGTTATAATGGTATTTATCCGGAGTCAGTCGAAAAACAGCATAGTCGCCCTGGTCAAATGCTGACAACCATTGCGCTTTGTCCGTCCCGATTAATTCGGAATAGGAAAAAAATTTATTCTTGATCAGCAGGTTGCTTTGAACAGGAAAAGAGCCAATAAGCACTCGGGAATCAGCGGGAGCCACCACTGAATTCGGAGCTGCTTCCATGGGTCTACATTCCCAATACCGGATTTGCCGTTCAAAGAGTTTCCTATACGTATCTATCGCTGCAATTCCCTCTAATCCCTCTTGGTTTTCCCAGATTTCTTCGGGATTGATTTCCAGCTCTTTGAAAATTTTGGAGCTAAGACCTTTTCCCGAACCTGGCAGCGGCCGATTGAGAAGATCATAGTTGAGAAATCCCAACAAAGCTGATACCCGTTTTGAGACCACCTGCTCGAATAAAAAAGGCGAAACCTCCCGAATGCGGGAATAGAGAAGGTTAATCACCCTGTCGCTCAAAAGACGTTCTGTTTTGATCGTAGCCTTTTTTCTTTCAATATACTGGTGGAGGGGAAGTTGCATTTTTATTTTCCATATTGACATAGAGCATGATTAGATAAAGGAGCTTTTTCAAGGCGATAAGATCCAGGCTATGGTCAAGAACACCTGCCTCCACATCGGCCAAAAATGTGTATAAATCCTTTTCACCGAGAATGGTCTTGATGGCCTCCCGATGGGGCGATTGATCGTGACTTACCCAGACATCCATTTGATGGAATTCTTTTTTCAGAGCGGCAAAAGATTCTTCCATCTGTTGTTCTCTCAGGTCGTTGATATAAAAGTCTTCTGCTTTTTTATTAAAAATATCCCCCCTGAAGCGCATTGGGTCTTTTTTCTTTTCCTTTTTAAGGATCCCCCGGTTCAGTTTTCCTGCGACGGAGAATGTATCGGGATCCCGGATTCTTTCGCCAAGGTCGGAAAGAGTCGCCTCCATGGAAAAGGATTGAACCAGTTCCTTTCCGTCGGTCTGTATCAGTTTAATCAAGGTTTTCTTATAATCCAGCAGTCTGATCCTCGTATATCCTGGATATCTGCGGCTTACACGGGTTTTTGGTATCTTTGCAACAATCTGTTGTAAAAACAGATTCCTGGTCTTGGTTTTCACATAACAAGTAGGAATATTAATGGCGCTGCAAAAGAAAATCTGCCTCCGTTCACTTTCCACATCCGGGGTATCTGGAATCATTTCATGAGTGATTTTTCCGGTCAGAATGTAATGGTAGGCAAGAGCCGTTATCAGATGCTGTAAATCCACGGCACCGCCCATGTCCGATCCAAGATTTTCAAAGATTGAAAAATACCTGTGCTCAAACCCGGTATATCCCATTTCAGCATGTTTCCGTATTCTCACAAGCTGGTACAGTGGCATTCTTTCATCATATACCCCCATCTGAGATAGATCTTTTTTCAATTGTGCTTCATTTCCCGGTGCGCCGTTTAAGGAAGGACTTTGATCGGTGCTCATGAGAGAGACAAAGTAGTCAATAAGCCTGGCATCGGGAATAAAATCTCCTTTCAGGCCAAAGCTGTGGCTTAGAAGGCGGTCTAGCCATACCGGACCAAAGGGGGTAATTGCCTGGCCGAATACATGGATCTTGGCCTTGCGCTTCCATCGTCTCCAGATCATTCGAAGATGGGTGTAATCGATCTCATGAGGTAAAAATCCCAAGGCTTTTTCCGGATGAAAATCTTCAAAACTCAAGCGCAACGGAGAGGCACTGTATACTCCTGGGAACAGGCATAAAAAATGTTCTTTGATTTTAATCACCAGATCCCCCAAATATTTTTCATGGAAGGACGTATACCCGGAACCGGGATCCTTGAGCAGTCGCTTAAGCTTCAGGCTGCCCATGCTGATATGGGTACCGTTGTTGGCCAGGCAGACATTGGAGGTATTGGGTAATACCACCAGATTGGTATTGATAATTCCGGCTTCCCTGAGTTTTGAGAGTGAGTTGAGCTGGCTTCTGGAAAGAACGGTATGACACAATTTCATATATTCATGTTTTTCCTGGCCCCGCGTCCACCCGGATAAACAGGGGCTCATGAACAGCGAGCGGTAAAAGGAATCTGAAATATTGTCATTGAGTTGCTTTTGCATCAGCGGGGGCGAGGAGGAAAAGAAAATTTTAACCTGCTGTCCCTGCTCTTTCAGGCAAAACTTTTTTTGGGCATATTGCACCAGCAACTGGGTAAACAGAAAACGGATCAGAGTCTCTTTGGCCAGTCTCTGACCCAGGGATTCCACACCATTAGCCCCCACCGGGTAAAAGGAGAAAATTTCAGGGGAGGTATTGTCGTTTGAAAAATGGGCCATCATTTGTTCGCCGGTACTTCTCACCAGGGGATGCCCCACTTCCACGGCTCCCAAGGCATCGGCAAGAGCAAGCTTTAATAGGTAGGAAACAGGGATACGGACAAAGGATTCGTTCTCTTTGATAAAGGTAAAGCTTTGGGCATCGGATCTTAAGGCGGAGGCGGGGTTGGTCTTGTCTGCTTTAAGATCTGCGTTAAAGATATGATTAGCATAGGTATTAAGTGTCTTCCGTGGAAATCTGACCCAGCTATTTTCCCAGACATCGTCTGTTCGATGATTCAGATACCGTTCAAGGCCCAGCATTTTTTTACGGGAAGTATCCCCCGAGGCCGCCCTGCGAACGATATTTTTATAATAATTGGATTCTTCTATGGTGATGGCAAGATCCAGGTCATGTCTTTTCCCGACAACCACCGCCTGAAACTCATTTTCCGTGCCTGCGGTGGTATCCCGGACGCAAAAAGGTAAGGATGCCAAAAAACCTTCTTTGGAGCTGGTATCGATCTCCATTATTTTCAGAAGATATGGCAGATCGGTTCGGGGTACCAAGCTCTTTTTCAGCTCATTGGGTTGTAATTGAGCCATCGGTTTCAACTGAGTCGTCATGGGGGGTGAGCATCCTCTCTGTTTTATAAATTGTATTCAACAGAAAGGATTATCCCATTCAATTATTCAGATAGTGTTACCAATGTGCTAGAACTTGTTTAAGAATATGGTTGATCCGACTAAAGCGTGTTTTTTACAGGTCCATAGATTTGTATGGCTGTGTTTTCTCCCTTCAGTCTTCCTTAGATCGACTCTCCCTTCCCCTCATGAAAGCTGACAACGGCCTCTTTATTACGCGCAGCTATCTGACGGGCAACTTTAGCCGGAACAACTTCATATTTATCAGCAAGTTTAACAATAGCCAGCTGCCCATAGCTCAACTGATCCACCATTTCAGCAGAGACAAAGATCCTTTCTATTCTGTTTTGCACAACAAAATGGAAGGCCTCCCCAAACTCATCCAGTTCCTGCCTGTTTTGTTCTATGAGTTGTTTTACCTGGGCCTTCTGTTCACGATGCAGCTTTTCCTCCGCACGCAATCTGTTTAATTCACGGTTACGTTCTGCCTGGACTCGCAGCTCTTCCTTGGCCTTCTTGCGAATATCAGACGAAACATCCTGCTTATTCTCTTTGCGGTTGAGATGTTTCTCCCGCTTAACCTTATTGGCCTGTTTCTTATTGACCAAACCAGCTTTCAAAAGCTGATCCTGAAATGGATTTCCCATGGTTATTATTTTCCTTACAAAGTATTCTGTCTCATTTGAAAAAAGCTTCACTTTAATCGATACAATGTCCAAACAACAGTTTTTCTTTACCCCCGGGACTCCCTCTATGGTTCATCTTAATAATATCTCCAAACAATATGGCAGTCAGATTCTCTTTACTAAGGCAAGTTTGCAAATACTCCCCGGTATTCGTACCGGGATGGTGGGTCCAAACGGTGCAGGTAAAAGTACAATATTTCGCCTGATCACAGGTGAAGAAGAGCCAGATAAGGGTGAGATATCATGCTCAAAGAAAACAGTGCTCGGCTATTTTTCACAGGAAGTTGGAGAGATGAGTGGACGCTCTGCTCTTGAGGAAACCATGTCTGCAGTAGCAGCTGTAATTGATCTGGCACAGGAGATTCAGAAGATGGAAGCTGCTATGGCAGAACCCATGGAAGACAATGAGTTAGCAGCTCTGCTTGAACGATATGGAGATGCTCAGGAGGAATTTGAGCACCGGGGAGGCTATGATCTTGAAAGCCGGGCACAGGCAGTGCTCACAGGACTCGGCATTGGCCCAGATGAGTACCACAGACCCGTTGAATCCTTCAGCGGGGGATGGAAGATGCGTATTGCGCTTGCCAGGATCCTCACCATCAATCCCGATGTACTGCTTCTCGATGAGCCCACAAATCACCTGGATATCGAATCTATTCTCTGGCTTGAAGACTGGCTCAAAAATGAATTTAAAGGCTCCGTGCTCATGACCAGTCATGACCGGATATTTATGAATTCCATAGTGAGCAGAATCATAGAGGTAAGCAACAAAACTGTCACCACCTACAGCGGCAACTATGATTTCTATCTTCGCGAACGTAAAATACGCAGGGATAATCTCCTTGCCAGCTACCGTCGTCAACAGGAAATGCTAGCCAAAGAAGAAGATTTTATTGCCCGCTTTGCAGCCCGTGTTTCACATGCAGCCCAGGTGCAATCACGAATCAAGAAGCTTGAGAAAATCGAACGTATCGAGCTTCCACCTGAGCAAAAAGTAATGCGCTTTGAATTTGCGGAGCCTCCACGCAGCGGAGATGATGTGGTAGCCATGGACAATCTTGCCAAATCCTGGATTTTAGATGATCAGAATACAAATACCAAAAAAGTATTCAGCGGAGTCTCCGGTATGATCAGACGTCAGGAAAAAATTGCGGTGGTGGGAGTAAATGGTGCCGGAAAATCAACATTTCTAAAAGTGCTTGCCGGTGAAACAGAAGCCACCTCGGGTACAGTAACTCTTGGAGCTAAGGTTACTGTTGGATATTTCAGCCAACATTCCATGGACATACTTGATGGAAACAGAACGGTCTTTGAGACGATTCAGGAAGTTATGCCACAGGCTCATATCGGCATGATCCGTAACCTTTGTGCAGCTTTTCTCTTTCAAGGTGAAGATGCTGACAAACGCATTTCGCTCCTTTCAGGCGGGGAAAAAAGCCGTGTTGTACTCGCCACACTTCTGGCCCGCCCCCTCAACTTACTGATTCTTGATGAGCCAACCAACCACTTGGATATGCAATCCCGGGAAATACTGCTGGAAGCATTGAAAAAATTCAAAGGCACGGTCATTCTTGTAAGCCATGACCGGCATTTTCTGCATTCACTGGTCGATCACGTCATGGAAATTGACCATGGTAACATGCGTCTCTATGGAGGAGACTACAATTATTACCTTCAGAAATCAGCTGCGCTTGAGAAGAGAAAGTAACATGTGCATCCTTGTAGAGCTTAATTATTTTCGAATGACCCTTTTAATCTAAAGAGAATTCGGTATAATAAGAAAAGCGACAAAAAACAACGTTTCTGCCTAACTACAAGGACAAATGAAACAACTTCCAGCCAATTATTCCGGTCGAATTCTCAAGGGTGTGTTTAGTTACACCCTGAAAAAACGAACTCTCTCTGTTATCCAGGCTTCCGCGGCATTTGATACCTACAACTTCCCGTTAATGCCATATATAACCGCCTGGAACCAGGAGGACAATACCATCTGGTATGAATTCGTTGGCCAGCAGTTTCTAGACCTGTTGGAAACAAATGCTACAGATATTTCCAAAGTTTTCAGAGACTCTATTCAGGATCAGCGCATCTTCCACTATACCGACCTGTCACAATCGGAAGTAGAAGAAGAGATCATCACCCGCCAGCAGATCTCCAGGAAACGGCACAATCTGCGCAGAAATGTGCAGATGAATAAACAGATTGAAGCAGTATACCAGATTATTTTACCCTCCGACAGAACCATATGGCTTAAAGACCGGGGACGAATCGAGAACTTTCCAAATGATACCATTACGTTAACGTACGGGTGCCTCACTGACGTCACCAAGGAAATGGAACAAAAGGAATTACTGGAACATATCGGATATTTTGATGACCTCACGGGACTTCCCAAAAGAAACATTATGAGAAAACTCTTTGAGGTTAGAACTGGTGAGAGACAAAGGGGCTACATTAATGAATTCTCCATTCTTATGATAGATATAGATCATTTCAAGTCGATAAATGATACCCATGGTCACCAAATGGGTGATTTCGTCCTTAAAGAATTGGCTTCACTCATGAGTTCATTAAAACGAAAAGAAGAAGATATTGGTCGCTATGGTGGGGAAGAATTTTATGGGATTAGTCGGGGAAACAATCAGAGCGGTGTAGAATTTGCAGAAAGAATGCGCCGCAATATTGAAAACCACACCTTTTCCCACAATGGTACAGATCTTCACATCACAATATCTACCGGAGTCGCCTCTACAGAGGAATTCGATCAATGCGGAATGGATAGCCTCCTTGCCCTTGCGGATAAACGGTTGTACCAGGCAAAGCACGAAGGAAGAAACAAAGTTATAGGATCCCTGTAAATTCTTTTGGTATTTTTTTGAAAAGAGTACCGGCTCACCGTTCATCACCGGTGTTAGTTGGTTATTTGTGCTCCAGACTCCCCGACCTGACGCTCACGTAAAGATTGCACCTTCTCAACAATTACCTTTGCCCGTTCAATTTTACTTTTCACCGTTTCATTTTCTGGATCAAGCTCAATAATAGTTTGCCAGATTTTAATCGCCTGTTCATACTCTCCGGCCCGATAAGAAGAATCTCCGACGGACAACTCTTCCTGCACATATTCACTGATTTCCTTGTCCAGGCGTTCCTGCATCAGTTCCGCTGCCACGCTCTTCTTCATCTCCGGTGTCAAGCGGAAAAGATAACGCTTCGCCCCGGATAAGTCCCCTGTCGCCATTGCTTTATTGAAGGATTCAAAACATTTCTTGTCCTTGCTTCGAGCATGTTTTTTCCTGTCTTTTTGCTTCTTGAGAGTTTTTTCCTTGAGCTGCCTGTTCAAACGGTTCATTTCAGAATCTGCTGCAGGACTCGGCGCAAGTTTTACAACAAGAGGAATGATTTGACTAGCCATGGCAAGATTTTTTTCTGTCAGCATTTGTTCACCACGTTGCAGCAACTGCTGAGCAACTTCTTTAGTTGCTTTCTGCACACGGACATATCGCTGGTGGATCGTCTTATCACCCGGATCACTTTCGTGAAGATGCTGCAATAGAGGAAGCCTCTTTTGCAGGCACTCACCAGTTACAATGAGTTCTTCAAGCTCCAACGCATCCATTCTGCCACGCAACCGCTGAAGCATAGCTCGCTCAGCATCTTTAAGATTCCTGGAATGACCACTCTTTTCCAATGCCTCTTCATAGCTGAGTCTGGCTGCGGGCCATTCATTATTCCGTTCCAGTTCCAGAGCACGGGAAACAATCTGTTTTTCATAGGATCGAAGTGAATCCATGACCATCTTCCGTTTTTTCTCAAGCGCCATGGCCTCCGGGTGCTCCGGGGGAGTATCTGCAATAAGAGTAAGAGCCTTCCCGAAATCCTGACCAGCCAGATATTGATCAAGCATTTCTAAACGATCTTTTTCGGAATTAAAAAAACCAGGCTGGGCACACCCCTGGAGCAAAAACAACAGAAAGATGAGGAGAAGTAGAGGAAGAGTAGGATGCTTCATAACTCTATTAATGCACCATACCAGAAGTATCCATTTCGGAAAGCTCGACAGCAGATACAAGTTCCATCCGAGGCTCAATCATCCATATTTCAACAGGATTGGCCTTGCCACGCAGTCGAATAGTCTTCGCCAGACTGGTTTCGTAGTGTTTAGCAAGCGACAGCGAATCGTGCAGATCCCGGGTAACAAATACCTGCCCGGCAGTTGCAATGGCTGAAAGACGCGCAGCAAGGTTCACAGAATCACCGATAACAGTATATTCCATACGCCTTTCCGAACCCATGTTGCCAGCAAGCATAACACCGGAATTAATAGCAACACTAAAATTCACCGTAATCATCCCTGAATCCTGTCGTTCTTGATTAAAGTCTATTATGGCTCGTTGAATTTCAAGCCCGCAGCGAATTCCGTTTATTCCATGTTCTTCATCAGGAATGGGTGCGCCAAAAAGAATCATGGCGCAATCGCCGATATATTTGTCAATATGCCCATTATGCTCACCGGCAATCTTATCTATAAGAGTAAAATAATCGTTCAGCAGTTTATTAAGAGCCCCCGGCTCAAGCTTTTCGCTAAGACGAGTAAACCCTGCAATATCTGCAAAAAGTACCGTAGCTTCCACATGACTGCCTCCAAGGCCGCTTGTCACATCATCCATCACAGTAGATGCCACATCATGTGAAACATAACGGGAAAAGGTTTGCTCCACCTGTTCCTTTTTTGCAAGCCCTTCTGTCATGGTATTCAAAGAACGCATAAGCTGACCCAGTTCATCTGTACGGTAATCTTTAAAACGAAACTGATAATTTCCCTGGGAAATTTCGTACGTTCCATCCACAAGTTGCTGTACTGGACGGGACAAGCGTCTGCCAATCAAAATAGCAACACCAATACCAAGGACAACCATTAGAACAGTAATCAGTAAAATAGTTCGCAGGGTGTTTCCGTAGGCAGCCCCCATAAAGGAACGATCAAAGGTGAGAACGCAGTACCCGACTGTTAAATCCTGATACCAGATCTCATTGACATAGGAACTGAGATCAAAATGCTCCTGTTCACCCAGTGACCAATGCAGGGGGGAGTGAGCAGCAAGGATATCAACTGGATTCTTACGGGGGAGCACCCCCATACTGGAAAGCAGCACTGACTGGTCAGAATAAATGGAGACGCCTTCTATCCCTTCGTTATAAACCAGGTTAGTAATGAGCTGTTCCACGGCTTGAAGATCTCCGGCCAGAACAGGCTCAATAGCTGCGACAGCCAACTGATCTCCAAGTGCTGTTGCGTAGGCATCTGTCTGCTGATCAAAGACATGGCTCTGGTTACCCAAAATAAGAAGACTGAGCAGCCCCATACCTATAATAATGACGCCTGTCATTATTGAGGCAAGCTTAATAGCGATTGACGGAGCAACCTCTCCTGTAGGAAACGTTGTTGACTTTTGTTTTTTGCTTTCTGTTTGTACTATTTCTTCAGCCATAGCCTATATATCGGCACCTGTGTTGTTTTTCGATAGAATAATATGCCCTGCGGGCAGAAGGTATTCGCTATTTACATCGCAGAGAAACTTACCAGCAGTCAATTCTTCTTGTCCTCACTCTTTGTTCATTGTACTCTTGCCAGTATACACTGATACATTCAAAATACACCTGAAAATCATTCATGGAAAAACTCACATATACCGACAACCATTACCATACATCTAAAGACGCAAGCTCTTTCTGGGGACGACTCTTTCCATCCTTCTCTTTTTATACAAGTTTTCTTGCTAATATTTACTTTTCCAGCAGAAAAGCCAAATGCGGGAAATATGATGATGAAGCGTGGTGCCTGTCAAGTCTCAAGGTACTTCAGGCACTTGAACGAACCGGATTGCAGATCTCAATCAGCGGGATCGAGCACCTTCAGGCACTGAAAACTCCCTGTGTAATTGTTGGTAACCATGTGAGTATGATGGATACCGTGATCGTACCAGCCATTGTTGCTCAGGAAATCCCAATGACCTTTATTATAAAAGAAAGTCTTATGGATTATCCGGTATTCAAACATGTTATGCGCTCGCGTAATCCCATTGCACTGAGCAGGAAAAACCCCCGGGAAGATCTGAAAAAAGTGCTCCATGAGGGACAGAAACGGTTGGAACAGGGAATATCCGTCGCTGTTTTTCCACAGACCACAAGAGGAACAGATTTCAATCCGAAACAATTCAACAGTATCGGTGTTAAACTTGCCCTGAAAGCAGGTGTTCCGGTTCTTCCCCTGGCGCTAAAAACAGATGCCTGGACAAATGGCAGGCTAATCAAAGACCTGGGACGGATTCATCCTGAAGTATCCACACACTTTGCCTTTGATGCACCAATCACAGTGCAGGACAAGGGAAAGGAAGAACACCGGCAAATAATCGAATTTATCAGTAAAAAACTTAAAAGTTGGCTATAGATTCAAAGGCATCCGCTACCAGCCAGCCACTGCGGCCTGCCTCATCCACAACTAGAACATAGTTATTGTGTTTTTTTCCGGGATGCAGCAGTCGTCCTTCCTGAATGGTTCCTATGGAGCTAGCAGAGTCGAAAGGTGAGACCCTTAGCCGTGCATCAGCGGCCACCACAACACCATCGTGCCAGTGCCGATATTGTCCAATTGCTCCTGAGCATGCTGTGGCCATAACAAAGAGCAATGTGACAGCTATCCCATGGCGAGATGATCTTTTCAATCCATACGAAAATGGAAGCAGCAGGACTCCTGCAAAAACAACAAAAGCAACTGCAGCCACGGCAATCCACTGATTCAGTGCCAGTAAAGTAACAAAACGCTGCCCCAAAGATTGTTCTTCCTGAAAGAGCCCATTCTCCTTGCGTACACGTTCTAGGTTTCCACGAATATCAGAGTCCCCCGGTGCAAGTCGTAATGCCCGTTCATAGTTGAGAATGGCTCTACCGACTTGTCCGGCCTGAGCGTAACTGTTTCCAAGATTGTAAAGAAGCGCAGGCGATATTCCCTGGGTAGCCAAAGCTTCAAATCCTTCAATAGCCTGCCTGTATTCGCCCTTGTTGTACGCTGAAACGGCATCCTGAAACCGGGTTTGCTGCGCTTGTTCATCTGCCCATGCATTCTGACTGCAAAAAACAAGCAACAGGCAACAGCATAATCCCATTAACGACTGATAAAAAGATCTCATCTCAAACCTTCCAACTCACTTCTTAATCGATCAGCAAACTCTTTCATCTCCTGCTGGCTCAATTCCTGACCTCCATATGCGCTTTCATCGGCCGCACGAAATACTGCAAGCAGAACTGAATCTTCCGGTAAACGTTTTTTCAAGTCAGCCAGAGTTATGGCAGCTGAAGAAACTTCCCAGACAAGACCAAGCTGCTCCTGAATAACCTTTCGGCAGGTTTCCAGAAATCCTTTCGCATCATTTACAGTAAGGCTTTGCTCAATTTTCTTCATGCCAAGCCCCAACAGATGTTTCATCTCCTTATCCCGTTGCAGACGAGGATTGTTGGCATAGCGCACTGCACGCATTTTCATAATCACAGCAATGGCAAGAAACACAAACAGTAACACAGCAACAAGTTGAAACCATTGTCTTGCAAACAGCGGGGTAAGTTTCTTATCCATGTAGCCTGGCACCAGTTGAAGAGGTGCTAGCCCACTGACTGGCGGCTCCACCACTGCTTCACTTTTTGCAGATTCTGTTCCCTCATCGCGAAGCTCTTTTTTAATTGATTCAGGCATAGCAGTTTCCATAACTTCCCCCTGAATAGTAAGAGGAATGGGATTTGCGCTCAAAGTCTTATATAGAGCTGCAGTCGGATCAAAATAACTAAATTCTATGGCCGGAATCTCTTGTAACGTGGCATCTTTGGCAACAATTGCCTGCTCAAAAACCTTTTTCCCCCGCCCTGGGCCTGGCCGACTACCATCTTCTAAAAACTCCGATGACGGGGTGTAGGTTTTCCAACCTTTTTCAGTACTTAATTTCGGTGCCTGTACCCGGTCAAAATTTCCCTGACCGCTTACGATCATATTCAGAGTAATGGGATCACCGGGACTCAGTTCAACAGGGTTTGCTGAAACAGACAGCTGAAAGTCTCCAATTGCGCCACTAAAGTCTTTCGGTTTTCCCTTCTCCGGTAAAGGAAGAACGGTTAAAGTCCGCGCCGGGCTTGCCACCTTGACATTTTTTTCCTGATATGAAGAGAAGAAACTATTAAAGAATGGATCATTGAACATGGAATGAGCAGAAGTGGATCCGCGACGCTGCTCCGGCAGCAGAAGAGTCGCATCAATCTCCATACTGATTTCATGGGCGCCTTCTTTAATTCCTGAGAGTACCGACTCCCAGGTCAACACTGAATATGAGGTATTGTTAACATGTTCTCGTGTCTGCACTGGTTCACGTCCGAGTTGCTGTAGTACATAGCCCTCTCCATGAAGTTGTGGCAGGCTGTTTAAATTGGCCTTAATACCTTCACGAAAGAAGACCTGTATTTGCACAGGAACAACTTCACCAAGGTAACTCCTTTCTTTGGCAGGCGTTACCCGAAGAAAAGCAAGTTTCGCAGCTTCACCGGAGCGGAGCCTGGTAGTGGAAGCACCAGTCGATGCACTTTGCTGTGTTATGGTTGCGGCTTGAGGAGCTGTTACCTCAAAGGGAATTTCCCGAGTCATTGCAGTACCGTCTTTGGTGCTCACCTGAATGGCAGGAATGGTAAAACTTCCAACACGATCAGCCTGTACAAGGTATGTAAGAGTAACTGAAGAAGATAATGCCCCGTTAATAAGCTCCATTTGGGTGGATTGACCACGTCGGTGAAAATTCAGGCCATCCACTTCCGGAATATCGTGCTGAAATGATCGGACGCCCGTGGCTGTGATATTCAATGCAGCCGCACGATCAAGAGGAAAACTACCAGGAGAAAGTGTTGCCGACACCTCAATTGCAGCTTGCAACGCTGGTACAACTGTAAAGACAAAAAGTACCAGACACCCAAGAGACAACTCTTTCGCCAATATCCTGTTTCCTTGAACCTTTTTTCTATTTCTACTCTTCATTACCAATCCTTTGATGTTTCCTGCTCACTTCTGTCATCCGCAACCGGAACAAAGTTTAACTTCCCTTCTTCGTCTTTCAAGCTGTTTAAAAGCTGCCTGGCCTCCTCACTGGTCATCTTACCCTGGAGCCTGCGTTGTTGATCCCGCGCCTGCTGATTGTGTTCCTTCTCTTTTTCCTCAGCCGCTTTCTGTGCAGCTTCCTGCTGTTCTTTTTCGTCAGCTTCAGAAGCTTCGTTTTGCTGCGACTGTTCCTGCTCGCCTTCTTTCTCCGCATCCTGGTTCTTTTGCTGATTCTGGTCCTGATCCTGATCCTGCTGACCGTCCTTGTTTTCCTGCTGCTCTTCACCCTTATCGGACGAATCCTGCTCTTTATTTTCCTGGTCCTGGTCTTTCTGATCACACTGACCACTTTTTTGGTTTTTATCCTGTTTCTGATCTTTATTTTGTTCCTGCTGTTTCTTCAACTCTTCCAGTTGCTTTTTGACCAGTTGAATATTATAGCTGGCATCATCATTTAGTGAGTTTAGCTGAAGTGCTCCATCAAAAGAAGCAACAGCCTTTTCCCATATCTCAATAGTGTGCTGCGGATCTGTCTGCAAACTCTCATTTCCTCTTTGAAACAGAGCATTCCCACGATTATAATATGCTTTTTCCTGCAAGCTCAGATCATCACTTTTCAAGGCCTCAGTAAATGACCTGGCCGCATCTTCAAACATATTGTTTTTGTATGCTGTGGTTCCATAATTAAAATGAATCCTGGCATCATCTGGTGTCTCTTGCAAAAGTTCTTCATAAAATGCCCCGGCTGTCAGAAAATCACCTTCCCTGTAAGCATCTTCTCCTTTTGAGGCATACACTTCCGGTGCAGAAAAAGTCAAAAAGACACATAATAGCAAGGCTGCAGCAGCTTTCTGTTTTTTTCTGCGTCCTGCAGTTTTAATAAAGGGAAGCCGTAAACTTCTTGTGGATTTTCTGCCCCCAACCATAAACTCCACCATAAGCAGCACGATGGCAGCCCCCAATGGCCACACAAATCGTTCCAAGGCCACCTTATGTCGCTTTTCTGCCAATTCTTCCTTGGGAATGAGGGATAGTTTTTCCTCATAAATGGTCTGCAATCCCTCAGCATTAACGCCAAGCGGGACATATAAACCACCAGTGATTTCAGCGATCGTTATAAGTGCTGTTTCATCAAGCCTGGAGGTTATAAATTTTCCCGTTTCATCTTTAGCAAAGCCGACCTTTCCGTCGCGCTTCAATGGTACAAGCTCTCCACGACGGGTTCCCACGCCCACGGTATGGATGGTCATCCCATTGTCGGCAGCTGTTTGTGCGGCTTTCAGTGCGTCCCCTTCAAGGTTTTCACCATCGGTAATCAACACAAGAATTTTATGATTCGCCTCGTTTGTAAGAATTGATTCTGCTTGAGCAATAGCTTTTGCGAGATCAGTACCGCCCTGGGGAATAATCGTTGTATCTACTGCCTGTAAAGAACTCTCAAATGCGCTGTAATCAATGGTCATGGGGCACATGAGAAAAGCAGACCCGGCAAAAGGCATCAGCCCCACCCGATCCCCTTCCAGCTGACTGACAAAATCCATAATGGAAAACTTTGCGCGTTCCAATCGATTGGGACTGACGTCCTCTGCCAGCATACTTTTTGACGTATCCACGGCAAATAAAATATCAATTCCTTTGCGCTTTACATCTATCCACTTAAAGCCATACTGAGGTTTGGCAAGTGCAACAAAACAGCAAAAAACTGCTGAAACAAGGAGTATTTTTTTTAACAAACGGCGCGGCGCTGAAATATTTGCACACAGTTTTCCCAGAAGATGTGAGGCGGCAAAACGCTGAAGTTCCTTTTCTCTTCTTCGAGACATTTCTTTGTAGAGAAGGATCAGTAAAACAATGGAAATGGACCCGCCAAGAAGCCATAGAGGAGTTGCGAATGTGATCATGGTAAACGTTTTCTCCCAATCAGGATTTCAGTAATCAGGCAAATCAATCCGGCAAAGACAAACCAGGAAAACAGCTCCCGGTAATTTTCAAATTTTTTAATGGTTCTGGTGGTGGTCTCCATGGTGTTAATTTCATCGTAAATCCTTTCAAGGGATTTCGTGTCGGTTGCCCGAAAATATCGGCCTCCTGTCATTTCAGCCACCTGCCCCAACGTTTCATCATCGATATCCACCTTAACCTGCATCAGACGTTGACGGCCAAATCTATCGATCACCGGAATGGGTGCTTCTCCCCGTGTTCCTGCGCCGATGGTATAAATCTTTATTCCTAAGGTTTCAGCTGCTTCAGCTGCAACCAGGGGAGGTACAGTTCCTCTATTATTCATTCCATCTGTGAGCAAAATCATAACTTGCGATTTTGCGTCACGATCACGGAGACGATTCAGCCCGCTTCCTATGGCTGAGCCGATGGCAGTCCCATCCTCATCAATCAGACCAATGGACAGGGTGTCGAGACGCTGCACAAGCCAATCATGATCAAGGGTGAGAGGACTCACCATGTAAGGCCGACCACTGAACGCAAGTAAGCCAATACGGTCATTGGGGCGTTCATCAATAAAAGTGTGTAAAACGGATTTTACAACATCAAGCCGGTTTGCAGCCTTCCCCTTCAGGGTAAAATCCAGCGCTTTCATGGAACCGGAGACATCAACAGCAAGCAGAATATCAATGCCGCTGGCCTCAATCTCCGTGGTGGTATTCCCAAGCTGAGGCCTGGCAAAGGCCAGGATGAGTAATCCCAGGCCTAATAAGCGCAATGTGGCAAGTATTCGGCCAGGCCCGGCTTTTCGACCCTCTGCTAAAATTGAAGCAATGGAGGTGGAAGAAAAAAGAAGTGCCGGTGCTGCACTGCGCCTGCCACGAAGAATGGCCAGGAGAGGTAAAAGAGATAACAGCCAAAGAAATTCGGGATGGAGGAATCGCATGATAGTTATTTCCCCCCTTCTTTGGATTCACGGGTGGCCTCTATAAAATCATGTACGCTGCTTTCCATTTTTTCCATACTGTTTAGATCTGGCACACAACGGGCAAACTTGGCCATATCACATTTTTCCAGACATTCCCGAAGACTCTCACAGTGATCTTCAAGCAATATGGCCGTCTGGTCAGGATTTTCCATGAGACCAGTGAAAAATTCTTTTGTCGTCTGCTGAGTTGTTTTGATGTGAAGACGCTTTTCAATGTAATGCCGCAGGATATCGGACAACTCATCAGCATACTGCAAACCTGAATCAGGGGTCATTACACTGCGTGCACGGAAAAGATCAGCCAATGCCTTTTCATGAGCAGGAATCAAAGAACCTTTCTTTTTTCCAAGACGAAAGAACACAAATGCCACAACAATAAGAAACAATATAATGGCTGCAACAATGAGTATAGTACTTTGCTCTTGAACCATCTGTACAAGAGGATGCACAGAAGGAGGTATGGGAGGTGTTATATCACGTAATTGAAGTTGTTCAGGGTTCATCTGCTGAGTCTCCTACGTCGATTTCCAAAGAAATTTAAAAGAGGGGGAACATAGGATTCATCGGTGGAAAGTTCAAGAAGATCCACTCCTGCTGAACGTATAACCTTATGGAGATTTTTCCTTCGTGCTCCGGCAAGTTCCACATATCCCTTGCGCACTGCAGGGTCGGAGGTATTCAACTCTACCTGAGCACCGCTTTCAGCATCTTCAATGGTTAGCCATCCGATATCGGGGAGGGAATGTTCACGCGGATCTGAAATAATCATTGAAATCAAATCATGGCGACGATTACTTATCCGCAACTTTGGCTTCAAGCGGACGAGGCTCTCATCAAAATCTCCGGGCAGGCAGAAATCAGAAATCAGAAACGTTACACATTTTCGTTTGGCCACACGATTTATAAAATCAAGAGCTACAATCAAGTCTGTTTTTCGCCCCTGTGGCTGAAAAAAGAGGATCTCCCGAATAAGCCGCAAAATATGGGATCGGCCTTTTTTAGGAGGAATATATAACTCAACAAAATCGGAGAAGAGAACCAGGCCCACCTTATCATTGTTGCGCACCGCTGAAAATGCGAGAACCGAGCCGACTTCAGCCATAATCTCCCGCTTTGAACCAGTCGTTGAACCAAAGTCCCCTGAGCCGGAAATATCAATCAACAACATGATGGTGAGTTCCCGTTCTTCAGTAAACTTTTTGACATGGGGAGTACCGGTGCGCGCCGTGACATTCCAATCAATGGTTCTGATCTCATCGCCCGGTACATACTCGCGTACTTCATCAAAGTTCATTCCCCGACCTTTAAATACAGAATGATAGCTTCCGGCAAGGGTATCATTGACCAGGCGGCTGGTACGCACTTCAACCTGCCGCACTTTCTTCAGGATTTCTTTTGTGATCTGCTCTTCCATACTTTTTTTATTACGGAACTGGAACGGTATCTAAAATTTTACGAATAATGTCCTCGCTTGTAACTGCTTCCGCTTCCGCCTCATAACTGATGCGGATGCGGTGACGCATAACATCCATGGCAGCAGCCTTCACATCATCGGGGGTGACATATCCACGTCCTGCAAGAAATGCCAAAGCACGGGATACTGCTTTTAAATTGATGGTTGCACGGGGGGACGCGCCGGTCTCGATATAATCATGAAGATCCAGGTGAAAGCTTTTCGGATCACGAGTGGCACAGACCAGTGAGACAATATAATCCTTTATCTTCTCATCCATGTAAATGGAGTCCACCACTTTTCGTGCTCCGAGAATATCATCTGGACCAATAACAGGATTCACCTGAATTTTTGAGTCGGTATGGTCAATTCTATCGAGAATCATACGCTCCTGAATCATGGTGGGATAATCCACCACGACTTTGAGCATAAACCTGTCCACCTGCGCTTCAGGGAGTGGGTAGGTTCCTTCCTGTTCTATGGGGTTTTGCGTGGCAAGCACCAGAAACAATTCGGGCAGCGGAAATGTCTCATCCCCGATTGTTACCTGTTTTTCCTGCATAGCTTCAAGCATGGCAGACTGTACTTTGGCAGGTGCACGATTTATTTCGTCGGCCAGGATAAGAGATGAGAAGATAGGACCTCGCTTTACCTCAAAAAGTGTGTCTTTGGGATTGTAAATCTGGGTTCCGATAATGTCTGCAGGCAGCATATCAGGAGTAAACTGAATACGCTGAAAATCTGTGTGTACTGCCATTGCAAGCGTTTTCACAGCGAGTGTTTTAGCTAGCCCCGGCAAACCTTCCAAAAGGATATGTCCACCGGTAAGCAATCCAACCAACAGACGCTCGACCAGGTGCTCCTGCCCGATAATGGATCTTGCCATCTCCTGTCGCAATAATCCAACCCATGCAGAACTGGCTGTAACAGAATCATTGATGGCCTGGATGGATGTGTACCCTTCTGGCTGCTGTACAGGCACGGCTGGTGTAATAATAGGTGAAGAATTCTCAACTAATGACTGCTGCTTATCCATAAAAAGACTCCTTCTCTGAGAAATAATAAAGTTTTTTTCAACACGAGAATACAATAACAAAGAAACATTACAGGAGTGTTGCCTGAACATTACAATGCTGTAATGGTTGATTTTTCATAAAAAAAACTTGAGGAATAACGAGACACACCTTCAAATTATTCATTATCAAAAATAATCCTGCCTCACCAATTTGTGATTCCTACAATACCATCCATATTTTTCATTTTGTTCCTGGCAACAACACATGATATCATGTTAATACACCGTGGCTCTCGGACTCCCAATAGGTTTCCATGAAAAAAGGCTCCAATTTATTCAAGCTCAACTTGCAACAAGGTTATTATTCAGCTGTAAAAACAGCTCCAACAGGTAGCAGGTCGCTAATGTTCAAAAGTATCCGAAAAAAAATTCACTTGATGCTGATCCTTCTTGGCATTATCATCGCGCTGATGCTATTAAACTATTGCACCAAACAAGCTGTTATTGAACTGGAGCATATTTACGCAAAAGTTGTTGAAACCAACAACCATTTCGCAGAAAATATAGCCAATGAACATGCCGCAATTGGAGCCCCGGAAAAGTTTCACAAGCTGGAAGCAGGTATTACAACGCTGTACAATAGCTGCCTGAATTGCCATGACACCAATCCCGGGGGTATTCTCCTAACCCGCAAGAACATCCTGAACCAACTACACAACAACCACATCTCCGGGGTCACGCTGCGCAAAGCAGTTAATAACGGACTAAGCGAACTCAACGAAAGTGTCAGGTACGTCCATGAGCATCATGTAGATGCACTAAAAAACGTATCAGCACGGAGCAAAAATCATGCTCCGACATATCGAAATACTGCTCTTAACAGAAAAAGTTCTGTTAAGTCTGCATCGGAACTTGATATCATCCAACAAACAGTTTCCATCCAGCATACACTGGCCAACATTGTACGAATATTTTTCCTTCTCAAAGATAGTGAGGCTCCCCTTGTGCTGAAAGATGAATTCTTTTCCCATATTGCTTTGTTCTACAAAGACATCACTCTTTTTAAATCCCATTCACTGCATGCCCGTGATGATCTGGTTGTTGAAGAACTTCTTGACCTGGGAAAGATTTTTGAAAATTCTTTTTCTGAACTTGTTACAATCAAGGAAACAGAACGAAATCTGCTGTTGCAGTTACAGGACAACCGGAATAAAATCACCAATATCATGGCTGCTGTTACCCAAAAGGTTCAACAAAAACGGGATAGAATCTACGAATTTACAACTCTTGCTGACTACACATCCTTTCTGTTGGTCGCTATCCTCCTTTTACTGATCGCACGCCAGAGCCGCACCATCATCCGATCAATTAACCACCTCGTGGCAGAAACAGGAAAGATCAAACAGAACTACTCCTATCGAATTCCTGAAAATGCAGAAGCAGAGGAAGAATTCCAGATTTTATCAAAGGCTCTAAACGATATGGCCGGGGATCTTAACGAAAGGATCATAAAACTTCATAAAGAGGTACAGTTACGAACTCAGGCAGAAAAAGAACAATCGGAAACCGAGCTCAAACTGCAACGGGCTAAACAGATGGAGGCCATAGGAACTCTGGCCGGAGGTATTGCCCATGATTTCAACAATCTCCTCACCGCTATTCTCGGAAATATCAACCTGGCGACATATACCCTTCCCAAAGACCATAAATCCTATGACTGCCTGGTGGGAGCGGAAAAAGCAGCAAAAAAAGCCCATCAGCTCACCAAACAACTTATCACCTTTTCCCAAGGTGGTGCTCCCATAAAAGAAACTGCCCCAATTGCTGAAGTCATCCGCGAATCGGCTCAATTCGCTCTCCATGGCTCCAATGTTGATTGTTCAATCAATATCCCGGATGACCTCTGGCTGGTGGAAATGGACAAGGGGCAAATAGCTCAAGTCATCCAGAATCTAACCCTTAACGCCGATCGTGCCATGCCAAATGGAGGCAGCATCAAGATCAGCTGTGAAAATGTTACAAAAGAAAAAGATTCCTCCACCCTCCAGAAGGGTTTATATGTTCGTGTTGTCGTTCAGGATCAGGGAATTGGGATTAAAGAAGAATCTCTGAGCCGAATTTTTGATCCCTACTATACCACCAAGGAAAAAGGGAGTACAAAAGGAAGCGGACTGGGACTTGCCATGGCCCGGTCAATCATTTCCGAACATGGTGGCAAGATCAGTGTTCAATCAACGGAGAATGTTGGCACAACATTCACTTTTTATCTGCCTGCAATAAGGCCATCGAACAACACTCTCCCGAAAATAGCGGACGATATTCTTTTAGGCCGGGGAACAATCCTTGTTATGGATGATGAGTCAATGATTCGTGCCATGATGAGACATATCCTGCCTTCACTGGGATATGATGTTAAAACAGCAGAAAACGGAGAACAGGCACTAAAGATGTACGACAAAGCTGCCCAAAACAACACACCCTTCATACTCGCCATTATGGATCTTACTGTTCCAGGAGGCATGGGGGGAAAAGAAACTGCAGAAAAGTTATTAAAAAAGTATCCGGATGCGAAACTCCTGGTATCCAGTGGGTATGCTGAAGATCCTGTGATGGCTACTCCTTCAGAATACGGATTCCTGGCGTCCCTCCAAAAGCCCTATGATATTGGTAACTATTCAGCGTAATTTCTACGCATTTCAGTTTTAATCCCTAAAATCCGGCAACTCACCTTTAAACAAAAACGCGAAGGCCATCGTTGACGGGATATCTTGTTTGCGACAAGAAGAAATAT
>JAESPV010000066.1 GCA_016765495.1 Desulfocapsa sp.
TAAGCATTAATTCAGCTGTAAATTCATTTGTTTGCAGGGGGATAGGATAGGAATTTTGTGCTTTTTAAAGTGTGTTGAGGGTACTTTTTTTATCTTTGGCTCTCCCTCAAAAAGCGATTACTTATCACCTACTTATCACCTTTGGCTCTCCCTCAAAAAGCGATTACTTATCACCTGCTGTAAGTCGGCAACTGGCCAGGCTCGTACAATTAACACTGATGATAAAGAACCAATTCGTCAGCAGATGAACGAAAAAATGGAAGCAGCTGAGTCCAAAGAAATATACAAGCAACGGAAAGTTATTGTAGAACCTGTATTTGGTCAAATTAAGAATATAGGATTTAGAGGATTTAGCGTCCGGGGAAAAACGAAAACGAGCGGAGAATTTTCTCTGGTGTGTGCCGTTCATAACATCAAAAAGATCACGAAAGCCATTTTTAAGGGAGTGGTATGTTCAGAATTTGGTAAATTAGTACCAATACAGGGATAATAGGCGAAAAGCAGGAGAAATATCGACAAATATTGAGTTATCGGTAGTTTTATTGGGAGCATATGCTCAAAAAGCAAAACCCACCCCACTACAGACTCTATTGATAGTTAGGCGAGTCGCTTTTGTGAATTAAATAGGCTTATTCTCGGACAAGCTCCTAGTTTAACAGTCTACGGTCACTTGTTAACCTGTCAAATTGTTAGCGTCGGTGAGACCACCATCTCATTATCCATATTTGCTGCTTATTGGGTAATGGTTAAAAAAACCTCTTTGTAAAATTTACGGTATCCCGCAAGGCTGCTTGGATCAAGCCATCTCTCGTAGGCCGCCCTATATCTTTCGGTGCCGCGTTGTTCCAAAAGAACTTGATTAATGTTGTTGATTGCTGTTTTACCCCATTCGTTTTTGGAACAGGTCACATACCCCAGGTAGGCTTCGGGGTCACCTTGATTTTCCTCAATATTCAAAGTCATAATTTGATCTCTTATACCCAGTGTTTCAGCAAGATATATGGCTTCCTCCGGTGATCCTGGTAGTGCGTCAATTCTTCCAGCCATAAGCATCTTAAACAAACCACCTAGCAGGTCATCTCCTTCGTATACGAAAACATTTTTGTCAATGCCGTAGTTATCTATGGTGTCATCAAATTCTGCCCCGAATGATCGATTGTTTATTCTGCCAATGACAAATTTATTACTTTGCAGAATGCTTGTAAGGCTTACTGTTTTTGATCCGCCAAACGCCAAAAAGTTTTCCTTATTGATTATAAGAACAATTGGTAGAGAAAAGGTGCTGGGGACTGAAAAATAAACAAATTGTTCCCGCTCTTTAGTTTTGTACATGGAAGGCGCACAGAATTTTTCTCCTTGTTTCCATTGTTGATAATGTCTGGAAAGATTTGCTAGTGTTTTTGTATGATCATATTCCGGCAAATTTTCGATAAGAATGTTGTTAATGGTTTCCACATATCCCTGCCCTTTAAAGCCCCCCGCATGGATAAAAAATGGCGGTGTTGCGGATTCCATCCAACTAATGGAATCTTTTGTCCATGCCACTGATGGAAGCAGGCAGGTGACAGAAAATATGAAAATAAGAGCTGAAAAATATGGTTTGTGTTTCATATAACTCCCCAAAGTTTGTTCGAGAATACGTTTGGAATATTAGATATCATGGCCGTAAAATTTTGTGTACAGTTAAGGCAAGTTGTAAAAGTGTGTAAGGTTTTGAGATAAAGGCATTTGCACCCATTGCCAGAGTAGCTCGGACATCGGCATTCTCGGCAAAACCGCTGGCAATAATTGCTTTTTGCCGAGGATGAATCTTCAATATTTGTTCAAATGTCTTCCGTCCATTTTGTCCTGGTAGCATAATCATATCAAGTATCAGCAGATCAGTATTATGATTCTTGCTATATTCTACTGCCGCTTCCCCTGAAGAGACCGTTTGAACAGAGTATTCTAAAAGTGTTAGCAACTGATTGGCAATCTCACGTTGACGAGGTTCGTCGTCTATAACCAGAATTGTTTCCCCTTTGCCTATATAATCTTTCCAATTTTCCTGTTCTGGAATTTGGGCTACCTTGCTCTCGATACTAGGAAAATAGAGTTCAAACGTTGTTCCGTGTGGATCGCTGATGACATTGACTGTGCCTTCGTGATCAGACATGGTGTTCCATACAACAGCAAGACCTAGACCAGTGCCACTTCGGCCCATAACTTTCTTGGTATAAAACGGTTCAAAAATATGATCAATGTCGTTGGGATCGATCCCAGAACCGTCGTCATGAATGATAATTTTTGTGAAGTTTATTTTGGTACAATTTTGTTTGTTTTTTGCTAAGGGCAGAGGTTGGTCGTGGTTGCTGGTGACAATGGATATGGTTCCTTGACCCTGAATAGCCTCCACAGCGTTAATGATAAGATTCATCAAACATTTTCGGACATGGATGGACGAACAGGAGATATCTCTCAACTCTGGGGCTAAAGATATATCAAAACCGATTAGGGGATTCCTGGTCTTAAGTTGCTGGAAATCAGTGGAATCAAGATAGGCTTGAATAAGTACATTCAGAGACTTATTTTCTTTGTTGGCAGCGATCCCCCTGGCCACGGTAAGTAAATCGGACACTACCTCTGAGGCTTCGAGTCCCGATCGGCGAATCGCTTCAAGGGAGGGGCGCAGATCGTTCTCTTTATCCATCTTAAGAAGCAGAAGTTCCGGGTAACTAACAATGCCAGAGAGGATATTATTTAGATCGTGGGCAACCCCACCGGCCATAAGACCGATAGCTTTCATTTTCTGGTCGCGGTTCAGTTGCTCCTCGAGCAACTGTCTCTCTGTGATATCGATAACAACCATTCGAGCACCGGAAACCTTGCTATTATTGGTAATGGGTGAGGAGTGAATAAGTATCGGATATATACTTTCTTTCTGACCTATTGCGATATACTCAATGAGTTTGGAAGGTTCTCCCTTGAGAGTATTTTGGAAATTTCTTTTGGCTTCTTCACGTTCATCTGCTTGGATGAGTTGAAAAAAATTTGTACCTTTATCTTTAGCAAAGGAGAGTTGGAGCTGTTTTATTGCTACCTTGTTGGCGTAGGTGATATTTCCAGTCAGATCGGTCTCTAAAACCATTTCAGGCAGCAGGTTAACGAGGTCGTGGAAACGCCCCTCACTCTCGATCAAGTTTCGGGTCCGTTCCCGGACCTGTTGTTCAAGAAAACTCCTGCTTTTGAAAAGATGGATAATGAAAATTGTGGTCAGTAAAAGTAATAGAAAAAAAATAAGAATATTAATCAGTGGAAAAATAACCCGGATATATTGTTCTCCATGAAGGGTCCCGATAACCTGATTTCCATATTGAATCTCCTGAGAAAGGTTTTTCAGGCCAATGAGCTTTATTTTGTAAAGAAAAAGAGAGAGTTCGGTTAAGGGGGAAGATGGAACTGAGATATAGGTGCCAGTTACTGGAAGGGAAACAGAGAGTGATTTATAATGGTTGGCCTGGACGGCGAGCTGCAAATATGCTTCTGCACCATTTTTATTCAACGCCCAGATATTATCGGCAACGATGATTGCGTGGGTATTAAAAATTTTTTTATCAAGGTAGGCAGCATTTACAATAAAGATATAAGCGATGCCCAAAAAAACAAGCAGGAAGATACATGGTATATACAAATAACTGTTACGACTACTACTAGATATAGAGGGCATATTAATGAATCATTCTTTGTCAGATTTTCAGCCAATCGTATAGCAAGGCATTCAATAGAAGAAGAGACAAAAAGAAACCTATATTGTCTCTTCCGAAAAGACAATGTTCCCAGACTTTGAGATGGATGTCAAGCGCTTTCCTTGTTTCTTTATAGGAAGATAATAAGTAAAAATACGGGACAGATCACGATTCCTCTGAGAATAGCCAAGAGTACACTCTGTAGTTTTTTTCTAACCCTTAAGCATTACCGTATTACTGTACATTACAACTTTTGGCTTCTCGAGCGGTAACCGTCTCCCTAACACCACCTCCTGAAAAATCATCAGGAAGGCTTTTATCAGAAAAAAACAAATCAAGACACACCCGTTCAGCGGCTAAACCGATGGATCATTTAATGGAAAGTGTATTATTTTTCCATCCCATGAAGCTTCAATAGAACCAGCGTACAGAGTTTTACCCTTTCAAAAAGAGAATCGAGGAGAATATATTCATCACTAACTGAAGACCCAATTTCAGATTGGCTTTCAAGGACAAAACCTTTTTCCGGCATGTTTGTTTCAAGAAGTGTCGTGATCTGTTCGCTGTGGTCGCTCACGATTTCTTTAGATTGCTTGATTTTAA
>JAESPV010000067.1 GCA_016765495.1 Desulfocapsa sp.
CCCCAATTTCCAATACCTACTCCACGATTTTTCGTTTATGTCAAACGAAGAGATCCGTGGTAAAGCAATTCTTCGCTTAACTCTCCAATTATTCAAGCATATAAAAGACCCGGCACTTGCCGACAAATTGCCGCAAATTATCAATTTGCTTCAAGAGGTCAGCTCGAAGCAGACAGCTCTTGAGATCCTGGAAATACTGTTAAGATATGTCGTTAAAGGAACTAAACGATTTTCTGAACAGGATATGACTAAGATTTTCACGCAAACATCAATGGAGGACAATATTATGAAAACATTTATCGACGATTACATTGAACAAGGATTGAAGCAAGGTAGCAATAAAGTGCTGATTATTCAGCTAACCCATCGTTTCGGTTCGCTACCCAAATGGGCTGAAGAAAAAATCCATAACGCTGATATAAAAACATTGGAGAAATGGTCACTGCAATTGTTGTCTGCAAGCGAGCTGGACGAAGTATTTCACTAAACAGCTGATTCAGCCATCGATGAGTTATATTATCGTCCCAAATATCTTCCTAACATCCCTGCTCACCATTTTTCACAATTCCGGGGAACCCAACCACGGGGGGCCAGTAAATTGCCAATTTGACTAAGAAAAGAAGTCTGTCAATTTCGTTGAACTGCAGAGTATACATCAAAATATGCCTGAGCCATTGCGACCCTGGAAAAGAAATCCACCACCCTCTGCCTGGCAGACCTAGCCATTTGCAACCGTAATCCTGAGTCAACAACCAACTCCAATACACGATCAGAGTATTCCTTCTTCTGGCGCCCTTAATGAGAAATCCCTGCTCACCATCTTTCACAATTTCCGGGAACCCACCCACCTCCGGGACAACAACAGGCAAGCCATAGGACATTGCCTCCAAAACACTCATGGGGAATTCCCTCATGAATAGACGTATTCACATACACGTCAAGACTTCTATAGAAAGCATCCATATCATCCTGATGCCCGAGGAGCGTGAAGCGCTTCTGCAATCCATAAGAGATTATCTTCTTTTTAAGCATTTCGTACTGTGGCCCATCACCTGCAATTACAAAATCAACCATATTGTTTTCAGCGACCACTAAGTTTGCAATTCCAACCAGCAGTGTAAAGTCCTTTACCGGAAACAAACGACCAGCAGTACCAATGACTAATCTCTGGTCAACTCGATGGCTCAAATTCTCAGGGATAGAAATACCATTATGAATCACTGTTGTATTTTCCTTAGAGAACCCATACGAACCGAGCAGAAATTGTTGCATCTCTTCGGATACAAGGACGGTTCGATCAAAACCTCAGGATAACAGCCTTAAAAAAAGAGTTGTCCGCAAACGTCCACCAATAGTTATTTCATCAGCGGCTGTTTCAGGCATGCCATGTTGAGTAGCAATCAGGCTCATGTTTGAACGCCCAAAAGCAGCAAGCCAGGCCAACAGGTTTTCTTTATAACGATGGGAATGGATAACATCTGGTGAAAATGCTGCTACCAGCTTTTTTACAGCACGAGAAAGAGCCAGAAAGGAATATTGGGTTTCATCGACAACATGGATCTCTACACCAGTTTTTTTAACCTCCTCTGCAAGTCGGCCCTGGTTTAACAGAACAACGCAAAGCTTTATTTCCTCAACCTTGGCAAGTCCATTAACAAGCTAATATACCATCACCTCTGCTCCCGCCCAGATATCTCCTGAAGCGAGCATCAGGACATGCATTCTTTTACCTTGTGCCAGATGAAAGTGATTAAACACTGACTAACATCCATGGCCAGCGCCACCGACCACAACGAAACACGAAAGTTAAAAGTGATACCGGTCTTAAGTAGTGACTGAATAACCACTAACGTCTATTTTGGCACCACCAGATTGATCACCAATTAACGGTACGCTGACAAAAAGAATCGCATTTGAAGGCACATAAAGGCAAATACTCTGACTGGTAAACAAAAGCGCCCCAGGCTCTTTTCTCGTAAACGGTAAAAGGTGTGAGCACCGATCACCATTATCAGCAATAAAACCAATTTCTCCTAAATCATTTATATTTTCTGTAGGATAAGGGACGTTTCCACGAACAACTCCAGCAGAAACATGCTTAACAACCAACATCTCCCCAGCAGCTATAGTCTTTACTTCATAAGTGGAAACGGGGAGACCGTACCAATCTTTACCCATCACCCCTGGTTCTTCAATGCTTCCAATAACAGACGCAAAAAATGGTATTCGAATTGGAAATTTGTTTTCAGTTGACATACTTCCTCCATCTTTTTTGATTTAATAATTGAAAATTCTAGCATAATAATATAGTGTGAAATCAGGTTATTAAAACACTTCCGAATATACGATATCACCTCTAATAAGAAAAGAGAAGAAAAGAATGAATATTACTCAATCATATAAACTGGCAGTAGTACTTTTTGCAATCTCCCTTTTTTCACCAACTCAGTCTTTTGCTACACTATATGCAGTATCAGGGAATTTTTGGGGCGAAGATGGGGCAGAAGTTTATGGATCCCTATCAGTTAACGACACATTTTCCGCATCAACAATTGAAGATGCCTGGTCTGCTTACCTATCGTCATCTCCGGAGAGTAATTTTTATTTAGAGCTGGAATTCCAGATAACCTCCTTCGATTTCTATCGAACGGGTACAACTGAAAGTTATTTTCACGGGAACACTGGTTCCATTGATGTTATTGTTACAGGACAACCATATGATGGTACACCTAATGCGACATGGTATAGTGCTTGGACATTACAAGGAACAGGTCTTGTATACAACGCATATAGTAGCCGTGAAGAAGGCGATGATGTAATTTTTTCCAATAATGGTAACAATGCGTTAGATTTTGATTATGATCTCCTCCCCCAGACAATACAGTTAAACGCAGGGTACTATAATGATGATCCTTACAACACAAGCGTTAATCTTACATTAACAGCATCCCAGCCAATACCTGAACCCAACACTCTACTTTTGCTCGGATTAGGAGCTATTTTGCTATCAATAAAAAGGAAAAATAGCTAACATTCACTGCCCTTGATATCCCAATACTAAGTATGGTCAGGTTAGGGTTGAAATGATTGTTTTCAGTTTACACCCGGATCCTTGGTCTATACGTTCCACCAGTTCAACATATATTTCAATTTCTTGACCAAGACGTTTTCGTAATTCAACAACAATTTTCTGCGCTGTATCAGCTGAGTACCCTTCATCCGGCACAAGGCGGACGGTCACCGCATTAATAGCATCTTGAAGATACTGCGCCTCTTTAACAGGAAACCCCTTTAAAACTGGGCTTAACCGGCCAACTTTGTTCCCTTCAGGAGTTATGATGACATCATCTGCTCGCCCTATCACTTTTCTGATTACCGGAAAAGCGCAACCACATGAACACTGCTCATCACTTACAACAACCTTGTCTCCAATCCTGTAACGAATAAGGGGCATAATGGGATTGATCAGTCCCGTACAGACAACCTCCGCCTCCTCCCCAGCTATAGCCTTGCTGCCATCTTCTCGAAGAAACTCGACTATGGCGTAATCGGAATGCACATGATAACGCCCCTGAGCACACTGGCCAATGAATATGCACATTTCCGCTGCACCGTATTGATCAACTACCGGTGCCCCAAAAGCATCTTCTATCACCATCCGTTGCTCATTAAACAAAGTCTCCGCAGAAGTAGTTATCCCTTCGGTTATGCCCTTCAGGTCAATCCCATGTTTTTTTGAATACAAGGCAATGGTATAAAGACTAGATGGATACGAATCAATATAATGTGGCTGATACTGCCTTAGTTTTGCAATGTAGGATTCGATAGTTTCATCTCGCAAATGGTAAGATGAAAACAATAAGTTTTTTTGAAAATAACTATAACGCCAAAAAGGCGGTATTGGCTGGTCAGGGGGCACAATAATTCTGCCACCAAAAGTTGCCCGTCTATCAGTATATCGAAGACCTGCCATCAACAGGAAACGGTTGTAAAATGCATAATTTTTCTTTCGTACATCTGGAGTACAATAAATCTTTAATGGACTTCCTGTTGTCCCCGTCGTATGGATAAGCAACAATTTTTCTTTTTCACAACGCTCGTCAATCAATGATTCGGGAGAAGTACGCAACACTTCCTTTTCCAGCAGAGGCAATTTCTGCATATCATCAACACCTCTAACCTCATGTATTGGTATATCCTTCAGCACTTCCCTGTAATATGATACATTTTTTTTGGCATCGGCCAGCAACTTACGAAAGATTTCCCACTGAATTCCCTCTAAATCTTTTTTTGACAAACCCAGATGGCATTGAACTTGGTGCAAAAAATCATTGTACTGTCTACCATGGCGTATCTTTTGAATATAAAGCCCATATGTGGAAAGAGTAATATTCTGCAGAATGACTGGAAGCCGATAATATATTTTCTCCAATACTGATATCATAAAACAGCACACCAGCATCTCTCATAGTTCATTAGGTGCTCATTCATACAATGTTCTCTGATGCTTATTAATAAGTAAATCATATTTAACAAACTCATCAAACACCGTTTTATCCGCCAAAATCGGGCCTGATGTTTGCTCTTGATAAACGATATCAGGATTTGCATTAGCCTCTATCAAAACAGGACCTGACTCCGTGATAGCAACATCGCACCCAACCAACCGATAAAAAGAGCTTACCTCTTGAATACGCCTTGCAATTTTAACTACTGAACCCCATTTTGGAATTCGAAAACCTTCAAATATTTTCCTGGAGACAGGATGCTCAGTATAACGATTACCCTGTTTATCATATGCGTATTTTTTAAGAATGCCATTCTCAATATCTACTCCGACAGATACCCCCCCCGCACTCCAATTATCCACAAAAGAGTCTGCCTGTCCGAATCTCATAGAACCACTAACCAAAACTACATCGTTGTTTTTTGTCAAAAGAGTCACAATGCGTATTGTATTGACAGATGAAGACGAAAATTCAGCTACAAGAGGATGCTGCTCAATAAACTCTTGAACTACACATTTTGTCATTAATTGGAATTTGGTTAGGCTGTAGGTCATCGTAGGCGTTTTTATTTCAATCCCCTCTGAGCCATATTGGGCCAACATAATACCCCGCCCAGCATGACCCTGTATAGGTTTCATTATTATCTTACTTCCAGATGAATCCGCCAGGAAATTTTTTAATTTTTCATGACAACGAAGTCCTGGCTCAAGAACACCAAAATAGTGTGGTATTTTCAGTTGAAGTCCTTGGCAAAACTGCTCCCAAAATTCCTTATCATTAAATAATATCTGATACTCGTAACGCTGAACCAATTTGCGTAAACGCTGTCGTTGATACGGTTCATATGAAGATCCGTAATAGTAACTCCATTCCTTTCGATCTTTTTCCCAAAACCGACATGGCCCATAATTGTCAGGGTAATATTTCAATTTAAAAAAAATATATAACAAGTCTTTCGCTACCTGAAGCCTGCTTTTAGGACATTCATGCCACGGAATAAGTTGAAAATAGCAATATGGCAAAAGGCAGAAGCGTATAATCCTTCGGAGATATGGATGACTTTCTGGAAACATTATTTCTCAATTATTTTTGGGAGGCGCCAAACTCATTTTCAAGAGATCTTCGAAACCAACAACCTGTTTATTCCATGCACTATCAATTCTTGTCTTTGACGCTGCTACCCGTACCTTGTATTTAGGAAGATTATCCAACACATGCTGTGTAATTTTACAAATATGTTGACTAGTGTTATCCACAAACTCGGCTTCAACAAAATAATCCTGCAATTCATTTTTCTTAGATGTAATTAATGGTTTACACGCTGATACAGCTTCATAACAGCCACAAAGCATACAATGATTTGAAGTAGTCAAAGCCATCACAATATCTACTGAATAAAGTAAATTTACAAATTTCTTATTTGATAAAAACCCAGTGAAAATAACATTACTAGGTGCACTATCACGAATGGCTTGGTTTAATTTGCTGTTGTTTCCACTGATATACAAACAGACATTACCTGTTCTTAATAATCGCATAGCATCCAATACTTCTTGAATGGGTTCATCAGCCCCAAATGAGGAGATAAGTAATATATTCTTATCTCCTTTCAAATTTTCTTTTTCAGTAAATTCTAACAATGGCAGTTTATCAGGTAAAACGAAAGCCCTACCTCGATAATTTCGAACAATATCTGCAAGAAAATCATTCGTGACGATAGTCAGATCAGCATATCTAAGGGTAAAGCGGTGTAAAAATTTAAACAGAAGAATGGATGGAGTATTGCGATATTTCCGTGTTAATAAAAAAGTAGTATGCCTGTCGACGACAATAAATGTAGACGTTAGCTTACCATAGACACATGCTAAGGTCGCTAAAATCATAGAAGGGTTCTGCACAAAACATAAGGCATTTTTTTTTCTACGCAGAACTCTGAGAGTATACCAAATAGACTTTGGGTATCGTAAAATTCCAGTGTACTCAAAAAGGAAGAGTTCGCATCCAAAATACTGCGCCAGTTCAATTGATCGGCGTTGTTTCTCCCAACTAATCCAAATCCTTTTACTCATTCCAAAGTAAACCCCAGTTTTCTTTCAACACCGTGACCAATCAAAGATCTCCATACAGATTCAAATACAAAAAAAATACTGTAGGGCATTATTCCTTAACGGCTAGTTTCCCTTCTGAAAGTCACTAGGAGGTTCAGGTAATGTAGGTGTATCCGATGGTATATCTGTCCCAATATAACTTGTCGAAAAGACAACATCGTCAATATATATATCTGTATCGTTGGTGAATCCAGAATTTGCCCACCCTTGTAAATATCCATTCCGTATATATCCTGGGCGGCAAGGTGCCCCAACAAAACTCATACCAGTGACAGAAATCTTCTGAACTCCATCAATCCATAACTCCCATGCACCATTACTGGAGCCGTCATCCATCTTGTAGTGGAACTCCCATGCAACCCACCTTCCAAGATAACTGCTGTCCATTGTCCACCTAGGCGCGTCTGGGCCTGGCGCTATTGCCCCCTCACAAACTAGCGCAGTGTGTGGCCAAGTGTTGTCCCTGGGAATCTTGAAACCCATAGAACTGCCCTTTTCCCATTCGACATTAAACTTTGCCCTATCTGAATACTCTTCTCCCCATGTAGTCCCAATCTTGTTATTATCAGGGCCAACAGCATCGCGAATATAGAAGTTAGTTGGATAATAAATATAGTATCTCATATAAAAGTCCTGGTAACCAGAACCCGCTGTTCCCTTTAACTTATACCGCAGCTCAGCTAGAGCATCATCCACTAAATCAGGATTCCCATCATAGTGAAATTTTACCGAATAGGTACCGCTTCGTGCTATACCTGTAGTGACACTGACAGTATCCCCCGTACCAACATTACTTCCAGCCCATCCAGCCCCAGCTGTACCAATTTTAGTCAAGTCACCAGTTTCAAAGTCATCAGCAAAAAATACTTCACCAAAAGTCAACGGTACCCTCAAAAACATAGAAAATATAAAAAAGACAACTGTTAGCTTCTTGCTCAACATATTCATTCTCCCAATGGATTAAGTGTTGCTAATATAGCACTTCGAGTAAAAAAGCAGTCTGTTATAAGCTAAAGCTTCCTGTAAATTATCATAGTTCCAAGCTGCGATTCCTCAAGCAACCATGCACAGCAAGGTTTTGACTAAAGAATTTTATGGCCTTTGCTCTGGAAATGGGCAAACCGATTGAAAATCCTCACCTAACGAAGCTTCGGCTATGATTCTCCTGACATCTGAAAATGCAAATCCAGATCTTCCACGAATTTTATACTTACGATCCGGTGCCGTTTGCAAGCGATCAGCATAAATCCATGTCAAGGTTGCGGCCATCATACAGGTAAGCGTAGACTCCGAAAGTTCAGGTGGTTCAACACCGCATCAGCATTTCTAACTTGAGATTTTGAGCTTCCAATATCTTGCTTGATTTTTTTGAATCCGGACTCAATTTTCCAGCGTGCTCCATAATATTCGATAATCTGTTCAATAGAAAGTGTCAGGCTGTGGTCATCAGCGCAACGTATCGGGTTCTTCGGTAACACCAAACAACTCGTACAGGACATTTCATCGTTTTCAATTTGATAGTTTGCGAATACGCCCGTACTTCCCTTTTTTTGCCGTAAAGAAAAACTTTATATGTTTCAGCTCTTTCCTTCCATCTACCAGCACAGTCATCAACGGAAACCTAGACGCTTACCATATTTACGGGGACGACCTACTTTCCGTTTTTCTTTTGACGCAGGTGCAAAATCGTACAACGTAATATTTGTCCGCATGCGAGAGAGTAGATGAAAAACGCCCTCACCACCACGATCTAATCTTGACCAAAGGCCATTATTACCAAACCAGCTATCTGCTACAATCAGAACTCGTTGATGATAGAAGTTCTGAATTTCTCTGATCATTGCAGCAGCCTGCTCCATCTTACTTTCAAAGGGAAGCAGCTTTCCTTGTCGCTTAGCTGTAGCTGATTCTGCCTCAATATCTTTTTACATCATATAAAAACGATAATCAAGTGGCAGACAAGCCCACCGTTCTTTTACCTTTTTCAGTAGCCCTATCGCCAATATACATTGTGACCATGGATACGAACTCTGATTCCTCCCCTTGGCCACATGATCGTGAAAATGACCGCAACCAAAGATCTTCCTGCCACTCTTTGGCTTGATTGAATCATCCAGTGCAACAAAAATTCGTTCTTCTGTTTCCGGTGATGGTATCATTCCCCACATAGTTTTCCACGGCAATGTCGGGCTCGCCATAAAAGTGTAAAACCGCTGGCTCTGAATATCCAGACCAAACAAAGTTTGCAAGGCACGTAACAAGTTGGAGATGATTGAGGATGTAAATGGAACTACAATCGCCAGCAACGTATATGCAAACCAAACTTTCCGCTTTTGTCCCTGCTCGTTGTTTGAAAATTCTTCTTGCAGGGGGCTGAATAAATCTCGTAGTATAAACATGTTGAGTTGTCCCTTTCGTTATATTTTCAATTACTTAGACAATAATCGAAACATACCATAGGTTCACACCTTTCACCACCTATCTTACTGTTTATACATGTATTATTGCGTTACACCTACTAAACTGGCACGGTAGTTGACGCCTTTCCTGGGAGCAATTCCTACATGATTGCCAATGCCATACGAAAACCTTTCTCACCCAATCAGAACCTCTAAAAACCACCACATAATTTTCAGGAAACTTCAGTTATAAATCAATCTCGACAAACCTCCTCAAACAACCTTTCATATTGACTAATCATTAGTTTTGAAGAAAATTTCTTAACAACCATCTGTGCCGCTGACTCCACTAGATGATTTTTAAGATGCCTATTCTTAGACAAATTAACAATCGCTTTAGCTAACAAATGAGGTACACCCGGTTCCACCAAGATACCTGTAACCTCGTGTTTAACAATTTCCTCAGGGCCACCACTTTGTGTCGCAATCACAGGGATCCTAGCCGACATAGCTTCAACTATAGTTAAAGAAAATCCTTCGGACACTGATGAGGATACATAGGCATCACAATAAGGTAAAATAGTCCTAACATTTTCACGATATCCCAAATATTCCACGTAATCCGTTAGCCTAAGATTTTTTTTAAGGCTCTCCAATTCTACAATTAAATCGGTCTCAGTTCCAGCTATTATGAGCTTTAAGTGTTTGATTTCTTTAACAGCCAAAGCAATTGCTTTTAAAAGGGTTGGGTAATCTTTTGCTGGTCGCATATCACCAACGGCGATCACAAGAAAATCCTCTACATCAATACCAAATCGCTCTCTTGTAAAATCATTGTGACCTATTACTATCTTGCTAGACAAGTCTATCCCATTATGGATTACTTGTGATTTTACACGGTTAGCATTATAATTTAGAGAAAAAAATTCTTCTAAATATTTAGACACATAAACAATTTTTCTCACACAACCATTCAATACAAAAAACTTAAATTTTGCTTTTTTATCGTTTGATGACACATCCACTGTTCCATGAAAGACTGCAACAACAGGTACCCTTGAAATCTTTCCTGCAACGCCAGCGTAGAGATTTGCTGAAAACAAATGAGAACAAACTAAATCAATCCTATTTTTTTTAATATATTTAATTAGTTGCAACAAGAGACTAAGATCATACCCTCCTCTTTTATTTACAAAAACAATTGGAGTGTATCCACGTTTAACCAGTTCATCATAAAGCCATCCTCTATAAAAAAGACCAACCGACACTGAGAATCTTTCCCGATCAGTCATTTCAACTAGACTAAGAAAAATATTCTCAGCACCACCAGTTTCAGATGACTCGATCAAATAAAGTAATTTTATCTTTGACACTATTATCCGTCACACTAAACTAATTCAAAGATATTCCGATAAAACAAGCCACAAGATCAATTCCCAGCGGCCACCAGAATTCATCGAGCTACAAGACGCCATAAAAGCAACGGTATACTACAACTGACATCTTCATGCACAGCAACACGGGGCAATTCCAAAAGAGTAGAGGCAGGCGTAACATACCCTCGCTTTGTGGTCAATGCTACCGTAAACCCTGTCTTCTCAAGTGAGGTAATTGTCCTTTCGGTATAATTCCCGTTCGGGTAAGCAAAAGAAACACACTCCTTACCAGTTTTTTCTTCTATCACATCTCTAGACATGCCAATCTCACCTTGTGCTTCTCCAGGCGGTAGCTGATCAAGCAAAGTATGATTCATTGTGTGAGAGCCAAATTCTATCAAGCCACTTCCCTCCATTTCCCTCACTTCATCCCAGTTCAGAAGTAGGCGCTTACCATTACTTAACACCCCGAATGTCTCCTTCAACTGGCGCATACAATCAATACGCTCCGTAGGTGATTTCTCTTTTAGTAATTCTACCACACAATCAGTACACTTTTCCAGTGAAGATTCTAAGCACACACCCTTTTCTCTCAATTCCTTTTGAATACAACCTGGCAAGACACCAAGACTTGCACCTTCATTCTTTACTTTAAGCAAACAGAACGACACCTCCTCCGGCCAAAACCAACTCTCCGTCCCAATAAACCCTGCTGTCAGAAATATCGTCGCCGGAACACCATATTCTTTCAATACAGGATAAGCATATTGAAAATTGTCCCGCCATCCATCATCAAAAGTCAAAACACAACAACGATTAACAGTTTTTCCTACTGCCAACCTCTCGACTAATTCCTCTAGCGAGATAATGTTGAAGTGAGATTTTAAAAAATGAATATGCATCCTAAAACTATCAACTGAGACATACATACCTGACTGCACAGGGGGATCATGCAAGTCATTGATGGGGAGGACCCTATGGTACATGAGAATTATCGCTTTATTTCTCAATACAGATCGTTTGTAGCAAGCAAGCAGACCCGTAAAATAAAAAGAAGAGACTATTGTGGATTTTATTAGTTTTTTTAACAAAGATCCCCCAGAGCTATTGTTCAGTATTTTTAGGCATTTACTTCCAAATAACAACCATGCCGCAAATATTTTTTTTGTGCAACAGAGCTTAAGCAAACAGTCATAGCACAGTGTATCCAAAAATAAGGATAGTACTGAACTGTTACAAAAAAACCACTCCCTATATATCCAAGCAACGCCGCATCAAATCCATAGGACATGATCGCAAGGAATTGATCGTCCTGCCCCCTGCTCAACTTTCTAACCCTTCTTGTGCTTGCAAAACAGGCAATTATCATCCACAAAAATATACCCAGCCCTGTATACCCAAGTTCTGAACCACACTGAACAAATATATTATGAACGAGAAAAGTTCCCTCATCTTCCAGTACGTAGTGTGCTGGATAATACTTACTCCACGCCTCAAAACCAATGCCTAACACAGGATTTTGCTGCATAGCATCCAAACCATCACTCCAGCGTTCAAGGCGATGAAGAGATGTCCTATCAGTGCCGGCTGAACTAAACCTTTGTTTCGATTCATCGGGAATAAATGTGATAGTTACCAGCACCACCACTGACAGCGTTATCAAACTTATAAAAAAGAAGCGGGGCTTAATGAGCAATGGTCGGATCCCAGCCACCGCCAGACCAACCAAGGCTCCTCTGGAGGATGAAGCTATAGCGGTAGCAATACCAGTAAAAGGCATTAGGAGAAAGAACAAAATCTTCGGTTTTGATAAATACTTATAAATCGCCAGAAAAAAAGCGATGGCAAGCGGGGTAAATATACACATCTGTATGCCTACCTCCCCAGAATTGTGGAACCACCCTGGTGCGCCCGTAACACCCCAATCAGTATAAGCGAACCCTCTTTTAGCCCAAGAAAGAAAACCATGCTGGGACATTTTAAAGGAGTAGAGCAGGAAGGAAAGCAAAAAGATAAAAAACCGTTTTTCATTGGTAACAATCAAAACTATTAGAAAATACACCAAAAACCAGTCAAAGAAAACGCGTAATCTCGAGAGTGAAACTGACGGATAAGTGCTAAATATACTTGACAAAAGCACTACCAGCGAATAACAGACCATAAGTTTATTTAGTATATTTGGTTGTGCTTTAAAATCACTTCCTCGCAATGCAGCAACTGAAGACAATAACAAAATAACCACAGCCCAAGGAATTACATCTATAACAGGATAAATGGTCTGGGGCCGGACATACTCTAAAAACAAATATGTACAAATAAAGATAAATGCCCAGCCTTCTTCCCTAATGGTGGCTATAATCTTACCGACTCGTATTGCGTATAATTGTTCCATAGGTAGGCTATGCTAGATGGAGAATGCGCATATAAATCTCTTCAACCTGCTGAGCATACCTTTCCTTCGCAAACATTGTCGCCACCCTGTTTTTTCCACTCGCCCCCATAGCTGCCGCTAAACTCTTTTCACTTAAAAGGCGGTGAATGGCATTCGCCATTTCGACAACATTACCAGGTTCAACAAGAAATCCTGTCTCATTATCTACAACTATATCAAGTGGCCCCCCCATTCTAGTTGCAACAACGGGTTTTGCCATGGCCATTCCCTCAATAAGTACCATACCAAACGGCTCGGGTGTTATTGAGGCATGAACCACTACATCCATTACTCCCATTAGCGCAGCTATATCTTTTCTATATCCTGTCAAAATAATTTGTTGTTCCAAACCATAGCGTGCGATCAGTTCTCTCACCTCTTCAAGATATCCGTCCTCTCCATCAGAACAATCTCCTACAACAAACGCCTTGGCAGTGGGTACAGATTGGATAACAATTGCAGCAGCATGGACAAATTCTTTAATCCCTTTCCATTCAATTATACGGCCAAAGATACCAAACAGCTTTCCTTCGTTCATGACGTCAAATTCTTGTCGCAAATAATCACAGGAGAGTTGATCGTTAAAATCGTCGAGATCAATGGCATCATAGATGGTATCAATCTTTTCTTCCGGGATCTTCAAACGTAACAGATTATCTTTTATTGCCCCTGAAATGGCAATATGTGAATCAATAAATTTTGCATAGAACTTTGTCACGCCATCTACTTCTTCAAAATCTCGCAAATGAGCGACACAAGGAACTCCAAGCATTTTTGCAGCCCAAATACCTGCCAACTGCCCCCCTAAGATATTGTTCAAATGAACAAGACAAACCTTGTTTTTACGGCCAATACGATAATAACGGATAGCCTCTGGCAAAGTAACAAACAGCAACCAGTACAAAAACCGGATCCGATTCACGCACTTCAATCCAAAACCAGAAGAAAACAATATGTAACTGGTTATTTTCTTATAGATGCGATTATGAACCCAAGGCAGCTTAATTGCCACATGCTGCCATTTCATAAAGCCAAAATGTTGGTGTAAGAATTCCACAGGCTGAGCTGTAACGAGGACAGGGGTAAAACGTGATTTATCTAAGGCTCTCAATAAGTAGAGTAAGCTGTTTATTGCGCCCCCAAAAGTATAGGTGTTGTCGAGGAAAAGTATAGGTGTTTTATCAGATGTCTGCATTCCAATTTTGATGGGTCATACAAAAAGATAACATTGTTCACTTAGGGCAACCCCTGCCCTAGCTAGGTGCTAACAACAGGACATACACAAGACAAACCCCACATTTGAGAATATCTTTATTCTTATTGGAAGTCTATCTTTTTTAATCCTGGATAACCATTATGTTTCTAAAAAGGATGCAAATTTCCAATCTTGATACACACAAAAGCAATTCACTCTCCTCCAGATTTCATGACATAAAGTTCAGATTAGTGGAGTCCCACCACTGAGCAATTTTACCAAGATCTAGCCTATACAAAAAAACATACCTAATCGGGTTGCTTTTATATTATGTAGAATTTTCGGGACATAACTCACCATGCTTGTTACAATAAAAATTATGGATGTAGTATGTTAAAAAAACACCATTATCTCTCCTCAATAATAGCGAATCGTCTTTTAACCAATTTGGTCGGTATAATATCTTCACTAATTGTTAGTTTCAGAAAGGGTACATTGAGAGATATCATTATATGATATACACACTCTTACTTGATGTATAGTTGTGTCATTTTTTTACACAGGCGAACAGCTTGTTATAGCTCTGTACTAGAAAGTCCTCCAATCAAAACCACATGTACTTTGATGTATATCCCTTACTTATGCCAAAATTGTACTGCTCTTTTATTGGGCCAATGGGTCAGTCTTTAAATTTCATTATGGAAACAGTATGCCATCAGTAAGCCATAAATTACTCTCCGGGGCAACCTTACGTGTTATAGGATTTACTATCCAGATCCTGATTGCTTTCTTTTTATCACCTTATATTATCCACACCCTCGGTGACAGGATGTACGGTTTTTGGGTCCTGATCGGAACTTTTATCGGATATTATGGCCTATTGGATTTTGGGTTATCCACAGCTGTAAACAGGCACATTGCTGGTGCCCTGGGAGCTAAAGATGATAACACCATAAGAAAAGTATACAGTACTGCAATGCCTATTTTTTTTGGAATTGGATGTATCGCATTACTCATTACCGTTATCATTGTGATTGTCAGTCCGTGGATATTGACCGACCCGGAAGAAATTCCTCTCTTCAGGGCTGTGATTCTAATTCTTGGTTTTAATATGGCCATCGATTTTCTAGCGCGGGTTTACATCGGGACTCTCCAGGCTCAGATGAATTTTCACATAGTTTCTTTTGTGCAAATTGCGGCTTCACTTGTCCGAGCCACTCTTATTGTCATGGCCTTAACCGCTGGATACAAAATTCTAGCCTTAGCCTGGATTTCTTTTTTCACAACCCTGGCTTCCAATATGGTGTATTATTATTATGCCAGAAAAAAATTACCGACTCTCATATTTGACATAAAGAGTTTCAGTCGTAGCACGGCTACTACTTTATTTTCTTACAGTTTTTTTATGATGATTTCACAGGTCGCTAACATGTTGCGATTTCAAGTTGATGTCTTTGTCATAGCTTCATTTCTTTCTTTGTCTGCTGTCACCCATTACAGCATTGCCAGTACCTTGGTTAATTATTTCAATCAACTTCTCGGTACGATCATGTCTGTTTTCAATCCTCTTTTCAGCCAACAAGAGGCTGCAAAAGAACATGAAGAGATAAAGGAAACCCTTTTTTTTGCAACTAGGATATCTGTGGCAATATCTAGCTTTGTTGGCTTTGGCATGGTTGCGTGGGGGAGTCCTTTTATTGAACGTTGGATGGGCCTAGAGTATCAGGATGCCTACCCCTGTCTTGTTGTTTTGGTTTTGGGGGTATTAACTTTCCTTTGGCAAACTCCTGCCCATTCATATATTTATGCGACCTCTAAGCATAAATTTCTTGCAGTGTTAAACATCATAGAAGGCATATCAAACTTATTACTCAGCTTGGTTCTCGTTCGCTACTACGGTATATTTGGTGTTGCCTTAGGGACATTCTTTTCACTTTCTGTCAGTAAGCTTATTGTGTTTCCCATTTATTTCGCCAAGGTTTCCTCTTTCCTCTACGCTGAATATATGAAACAGTTATTGTTGTATGTTATTAAGTGCGGTGTAGCACTTGTGGTTCCGTTTGTTATTACCTCTTTTTGGATCGCCGCTGATTATGCCCACCTTATACTTGTTGGACTGCTGTCAGCATTGTTTTATGCACTATTCTCATGGGTTATTTTATTGAGCAAGGCTGATAGAAAAATTCTTATCAGTGCTTTTTTATCCGTTTTGAATAAGGTCTAGGCTGGAGGGTAGAGTGTTAGTTCCTAACGTGCCATTCTCGTCTTGACGAACAATGAGGTTGATAGTAAAATTCTTTACACTTCAATCGAAATGCTATTCCAAATAATGAAACGAGATTACTCTCAAGCCTTCAGAAAATTTCTGTGCGATTGTGTGCGCGACAACAGGTGCTAGCTGATGTGGGTCAATAAGAGTGGATACAAAATTTAGGGCAGTAATGATGGACAAATATGAGCTAGGGAAGTCTATTATTATTGTTGCCCACCCTGATGACGAAATACTCTGGTTTAGTTCCGTTATGGAACAGGTTAACAAGATCATCATATGTTTCCTTGGCTCACTGAGAAAACCCGACTTGGGGCCATCCCGAAAGGCTGCTCTGGATCGTTATCCGTTACTCAATGTTACTTGCCTTGATATTAATCAATCAGACATCTTTGGAGGAGCCAACTGGATTAATCCGACCTTGACAGACTATGGTATTGCGGTACCGAATCGCCCAGATTCAGCATCAATATACAGAAACAATTATTTTGAAGTGCGACAACGTCTTGCCCAAGAACTATTGGGGGTCTCTACAGTTTTTTCACATAACCCGTGGGGTGAGTATGGCAATAAGGAACATGTTCAAATTTACAGAGTTGTTAAAGATTTACAACGAGAACTAAATTTTAAACTGTTGTTCCCTAGTTATTTCAGCAATAAATCTAGTTCCTTGATGCTTCAGAATATTGATCGAGTAGGTTCTGATACGATTGTTTTAAAGACGGACATAGTATTAGCCACACAGATAAAAAAAATATACCAGGAGTGTAATTGTTGGACGTGGTACAATAACTGGGAATGGTTAAGTGAGGATACGTTTATTAGAGAACAAGGCCGTGAGGATGCGTGTGTTCCCCTTAAAGAATTCGAAGTTTTTCCACTAAATTTCATTCAAATTAGCTTCGTCTCTACCGAAAAACGGGTTTTTAAAAATAAGCTTGTGCCAGCTATCACAGAGCGACTAACTTACATTATTAAAAAAATTGTTACATACTTCCGCACAAAAACAAATTGAAAGCTGATGAAAGAATTATTAAAAAAAATTGCACAACATTTTGGGATATCAATTTCACGCCCAGGTCTTTATGAAACGACATTTATTGAGCTTAGGCCCGATGTGGGTAGCAAGGGAAATGTTCTCCTCTCTTATGTCATTGAGCCCTTCTTGTTAAAGGAAGGAGAGGCTGTTTCAAATAAGCATCATAACCATTGGCTATCCCTTCAAATAGCCAGCACTTTTACTGATTTGGGGTATTGTGTTGATGTTATAAGCTATGCGAATCATACATTTATTCCTAAAAAAGAATACTCCTTTTTTATCGCCCCCCGAACAAATTTTCAGGAAATAGTCGAACGTCTTAACCCAAATTGTATTAAAATTTTGCATTTAGATACTGCCCACTGGCTGTTTAGCAATCACGCATCGTACAACCGTGCATTAGCATTGCAACAGCGCAAAAATGTGACTATTGCTATGCATAAACAAATTGAGTCAAACTGGGCAATTGAACACGCAGACTATTGCACGACTAACTTAGGTAATGGCTTTAATGTTTCGACCTATAATTATTCCCAAAAAAAAATATATACTATTCCCTTACCCACCTGTTCATTGTTCGATTGGTTTGAAAAAAAACAGTTTGATAAATGTCGGAAAAGTTATCTTTGGTTAGGGAGTGCTGGCGTTGTCCATAAAGGGCTAGATCTTGTTCTTGAAGCATTTAGTAAAATGCCAGATTATCAATTAACCATATGTGGACCGATAAGCAAGGAAAAGCATTTTGAACAGGCTTATTTAACAGAGTTGTATCACTCTAAAAACATCAATACTATAGGGTGGGTTGACATCGAAAGCCCGATGTTTAAGGACATCCTCAATGATTGTATTGGAACAATATTTCCCTCCTGTGCCGAGGGGGGAGGGGCAAGCGTTGTAACCTGTATGCAAGCGGGTTTAATCCCTATTGTAACATACGAAAGCTCTGTAGAAGTTGGAGAATTTGGAGTTACATTGCCAGACGATTCAATTGAATCAATATGCGAGTCTGTCAAAAAACTTTCAAACCTTCCAGCTGTAGAATTGAAAAAAAGATCAAAAGCAACATGGGAATTTGCCAGGGCTCACCATTCTAGGAAAAACTTCACAAATGAATATAAAAAGATAATACTTGAAATTATCTCCCAATCTTAATACGGGTCAGCTGATTAAGTGCAAATCGCAATGAGAATTCCATGGCGTTTCAAAATATTATGGGGACGTTTCTGGATGTTATTTGCCGGTCGCGGCTTTGTCGGCGGACTCGCCTCGTCGTTGGCCGCTTTGTCGCTACCGCCTTACTATGGGAAGTCTATATTGGCAACCTATAATAAAAAGGGATACCTCTCACCAAGATCCGACATTTATGGGGTCAATTTGAATTTTGGTGCCAATATCTACATTGACGATCATGTGGTGGTTTACCAAGGGTACGGGGGGGGAGGGATCACCTTAAAAGATGGTGTACATATTAATCGCGATACAATTATTCAAACAGGAAATGGCGGAAGTGTAGTAATATCCAAACAAACACATATCCAATCTCGTTGCCAGTTTTCTGCATATGTGTCGACCATTCATATAGGTGAAAGAGTTCAAATAGCACCAAATTGTTCTTTTTATCCATATAATCATGGTATTGCACCAAACATACCGATGGGAAAACAACCTCTTCAAACAAAAGGTGGTATTTTTGTAGACGATGGGGCCTGGCTTGGAGTGGGAGTTATTGTGTTGGATGGGGTTAGAATAGGTAAAGGGGCAGTTATAGGTGCTGGTTCTGTTGTCACCCATGATATACCAGACAATGCTATTGCTACCGGTGTACCAGCGGTGGTGAAAATGTTTAGATAGTTTTTTAAATCAATAATCTTTAATTATGGTATATTTATGATAACACCTAAACCGTTAGTCAGCATTGTCACCCCTGCTTATAATGCCGAAAGTTTTCTTGTGGAATGCATAGAAAGTGTTTTGGCACAAACTTACCGAAATTGGGAATATTTAATAGTCAATAATTGTAGTGAAGATTCCACATTAGACATCATCAAAGAATATGCTAAAAAAGATAAACGTATCCGATTATTTAATAATAAAAAGCTATTAACTGCCCTTCAAAATCATAACTATATTATCCACCAAATATCGTCGGAAAGTAAGTATTGTAAAGTCCTGCATGCTGATGATTGGATTTTTTCTGAATACCTTGAAAAAATGGTGTATCTTGCTGAGAACAATGACGCAGTTGGGATAGTCAGCTCATACAGATTGGTAGGAACCAAGGTGGAAGCCACTGGTCTCCCCTATAGCCAGTCGGTCTTTCCTGGGAAAGAAATTGCCCGAGATAATCTGCTTGATGGCCCGTATACATTTGGTACACCATCAACACTTCTTATAAGATCTGATATAGTTCGCGAAAAAGAAAATTGCTACAACGAAAACCATTCCGGAGCAGACACAGAGTTATGTTTAGAAATATTACAAAATAATGATTTTGGTTTTATACACCAAGTCTTGTCTTTTACAAGAGTTCACGATGATTCTATAGGTTCTTTATCCCAGAAATTTAACACTACAAAACCTAATTTTCTCTATTCTTTCACAAAATTTGGCCCTGTCTACTTGAATACTGGAGAATACGAAGAAAGATTAAGCATTTTGCTAAAAGGTTATTACAAATTTCTTGGAGAACAGTGCTTCTATTTTAAGGGCGTTAAGTTTTGGAACTACCATAAAGAATCTTTTCGAAATCTTGGATTTTCTTTCAGCCTGTTAAGGGTAATAAAAGAAGGGGTATTTTTTGTTTTAAAAACAATGATGAACCCCGAAAAGGTTGCAATATCCTTATTAAGGATATTACCCCGAAAAAGGAAATAATACGACAATGTCAAACACAACCTATCAGGGGAATGGTATCCACAATGTTCTTTTTTTGCATTATGGAGGTGAGTCCCTAAGAGGTAGTGAGCACTGTTTGATAAATCTATTGTCGAATCTTGATAGAGGTAAAATTAATCCTGTTGTAATCTGTAATAGAATATCTCTTTGCAAAAGGTTGGTAGATATTAAGGTTAAGGCCATTAAATACCATATCCCTCAAGTCACAATTGAAGGTCGCAACACTAAATTAGAATTTTTCAAGTGGATCAAGTCTTTTATTTTTTTTAGTAAGACAATACGAGCTAACAAAATCGATCTGATTTATTCAAACTCTGGACTACCTGCCCAGCTTGGATTTTTTATGGCCAGGTATTCACAAATTCCTTTAATTTGCCACATACACGCCCCTCATTCTCGCAGGTTTGCATGGATGTGGTTATTCAAATATGCTGACAGAGTAATTTTTGTCAGTAATTACATTAAATCCACGATGGTTGAGAAAGTAACGTTTTCCAACACAACCAAAGTCGTTTACAATGGTATAGACACTGTTAATAGATTTTTCCCTCCCAATAAACATAAAACAATTTTTCGAGAATCCTTAGGTTTATCCTCGGACGATATAGTGATAGGCCAAGTTGGCAGTCTGAATTATTTAAAAGGAGTTGACATTTTAATTGATGCTTTTGCAAAAATCAAAACGGGACATAATGTTAAGTTAGTTTTGGTTGGAGAAGGGCCAGAAGAGCAAAATTTAAAAGAATTGGCTTCAAGATTAGGTGTTAAGGACAGCGTCTTATTCTTTGGATACCGTGACGACATAGACAACTATTACAAATATGTACTCAACATAAAAGTCCTTGCTTCTCGATTTGAGGGTCTGGGGCTTAGTATAATTGAGGCCGGAGCCTGCGGTCTACCGGTGGTCGGTTCCAGGTGTGGTGGCATTCCTGAGGTCATTGAAGATCGTGTGTCTGGCTTTTTGTTTTCTGTAAATGATACGAATGAACTGGCAGAACAACTTTCAGAATTAATCAGAAATCCTGCTTTAAGGAAAAAAATGGGAAAACAAGGACGTTCCCTCGCCAAACAGAAATTTGACCTAATGACGTACGTTAAAAATATTGAACACGAAATAACAAGATTACTTTAATCTGCCAACCTATTTATTTTATATAAGGTAAAACGTATATGCTAACAAAGTCAAGGCCAAACTTATTTATTATTGGTGCAATGAAATCGGGGAGTACGTCTCTACATTATTATCTTTCCAAACATCCCGAAATCTTCATGTGTGAACCGAAAGAACCGTGGTACTTTATTAAAGAAGTAAATTGGTCCAAAGGAGAAGAATGGTATTTGAGCCTTTTTAAAAACGCAGGTAATGCAAAAATAATTGGTGAGTCAAGTACCGACTATACTAAGTTACCCAAATACAAAGGTGTTCCAGAACGTATATACGAATTTAACTCTGGTGCTCGTTTTATTTATGTAATGCGTGACCCAATAGAACGATCAATCAGTCATTATTGGCACAATGTTCGATGGCATGGCGAGAAACGAGATATGTTCACTACTATTAGTGAAGATCAGCATATACAGGATGTGAGCAATTACATCATGCAGCTGTCGCCTTATTGGGGGGTTTTTGGGAAAGAAAATGTCTATACTCTCACATTTGAGGAAATGATTCGGCAACCTCAAGAATCACTGGCCAGAATCTTTTCTTGGCTAGGAGTGAGTACAGATTTTGTCCCGCCAAATATTGAAAAAAAAGAAAATGTCACTCCCGGTATAGTCGAACAAATTAAAGGGGTAGGTGCTTTACATAAGTTTCGTTCTTCTCCTTTATGGAACCGGGTGCATGGATTTTTTCCGGAAAGTATTAAGTTATTCGCAAAAAAGTTTGCAGTTACAGAGGTGAAAAGGGATAGTCAAGAGAATGAAAAAAGTGCAAATTTATTAAGACCACTTTTTTTACCCCAAGTGGACTCTTTGAGCCTTGAATTAGACCGGGAATTTGATGAATGGACAACTCTTTTTAATCGATAAAGCCAACGGAGGTAGTTTCAGCAAGTCTGTAACACCACAATTTCTGTAAAGTCCCTCAAGGAAAATGTTCCCTCATTAGCAGCGACTGGGAGTCTTTCAGATGATTGCAACATAATGGACACGGTATCGTTAAGTTAAGCATAGCCAGCTCGCCATTCCATTTATCCATGGGCAGCTTAAACGAGTATTCGAGCATTTTTTCACATTTACTGTAGCACTCTGATTTCCTACGTATGCTTGCTAAGAAATGACGGAAGAAACTGTTGCATCCCTCAATTGTGAAGGTTTTTGCCTTCGACTGTGTACGTTTCCCCATTGGGATAAACTCCTAGTATTGCTGGTAATAATCGGTCGTAACAGCATCTACCGCCTTGTTTTCTAAAGTTTTCCATAACTCCTTTCTTGTTTTTGTATCTCGCTTACCAGTACGCAACCGATGATTTTTCTCCTACTTCGATCAACAACAATTCAGATCCAGTAATAATTTTGTCCCGACACAGCTTTGCATCTCGTCAATCTCGATTACTTTAATTTCTGAATCACTCTTAAGCACATCCAACTCTTCCCCGACCTCTCTTATCCAATTTTATACGGATACATGACTGACTTTTCATAATCTTCCGATTGATCGAAAGCTTAAACCTTCAAGATAAAGCTCATCCCCTAGCGTTTTTTGTTCCTTAGAAGCACCATGATTGGCGATTGTAAATTATAGTCACAATCCTTGCATTTCCATCTTTGCCCCCCCCTTTACGATTCATTATTTTGTGGCAACAACGTGAAAGCTTTTTGGGCAAGCGCACATAAATGCGCTCCATATTTTAAATTTACAAATAGAAAATGTCACAACTACACTACATTAACAATGCCTAATTTGAAGCAGTTATATTGAGCTGGGCCCACGCGATAACCTAACATCATTGTGGTACTCCAAAAACCTCAATCTCGGCAAGACCAATATTGGTAGGAGTATTTGCCGTGCCTTCTACCGTCAGTATTAAATTACTAATACTTTTTTGCGCAAATACATACTCAACACCACTGCCGTCATTGCCTAGTAAGCCTATTGACAAAGTAGTTTCATCGTTAAATGTAATTGTGGCACTGGTTATATGATCGTGGGCGTTGGGGCGATCATAGAGAATAATACGATTGATCAGATAAATCCCCGGCCAATTTAATTCGAGCCACGCTCCCACGCCTTCACCTTCGGTAGACCATTCACGGCTTGAATCACCAGGGTATCCATCTATTACACCATCAATCGCCTTGCTGGCAAGCTGATCAGCTTGGGCATATTCTGAAGATGCAGAAATACTTGCCTCGAAAGCAATATTATAGAATGGGGAGTCGGGCTGTACTAAAACCACA
>JAESPV010000068.1 GCA_016765495.1 Desulfocapsa sp.
GACCTGACAGGAAAAACCTTTCTTTTTACAAAAAAGATGAACAGCAAGCATCATTGGGTACGGTCCGCAAACATAGGTTTTTGATCCAGTGTTCAGATTAAGATTCTTAAGCACATCGATTACAAAACCCTGGTGACCCAGGGAACCATCATCAGTTGCAGAATACACTGGAAGACCTATCTCTTCAAAGTCCTTCACAAGTGGCTCAAGCTCACCTTTGGTTCTGGCACCAATCACTATTAGAGGTGGGTTCTCAGGACATTTACGAAACATCCATTTCCCTAAAAAAAGGAGCGGAGCAATCCCCATCCCCCCACCTACTAAACAATTAATGCTTGTATAATCTATCTGATAACCACTCCCTAAAGGACCCAGAACAGACAAATACTCCCCCTCACGACAATGAGCAAGAAGAGATGTTCCTCGCCCGACGACTTTAAAAAGAATCTGAAAATATCGACCATTGCTGACCTGAGAGATAGAAAAAGGCCTGCGAAGAAGTGGGTCCTTCCCTTTACCTGCTCTGACCATGACAAACTGCCCCGGAGTGGCAATTTGGGTAATCTCAGGCGAATCCAATGTGATACGGATGATATCGGAGCCAAGGCGCTCCAAACGAGTAATCTGTGTTTTTTTCTGGAATTGAGACATTATTAAGGCTAGTATTAAATGAGCATTATGCCCTGCGGGCTGAAGGTATTCGGTTTTCGGTATCAGTAACTGATAATTGGCACCTTACATAAGAATTTACTCTCACAGAAACTTTATCTTTCCGATACATTTAAATGGATATTATACTTTTTATACTAATCACCGCTTTTTGCTTTGGAGCCATTGTTGGAAGTTTCTTAAATGTGGTGATCCTACGCCTGCCCAGTGAAGGGGAATCCGTTGTATTCCCCGCTTCTCATTGCACCAGTTGCATGGCAGACCTCCACTGGTATGAAAACATACCTGTCTTAAGCTTTCTCCTGCTCCGGGGGCAATGCAGTCACTGTAAATCAAAAATTTCATTTCAATATCCCGTCGTTGAGTTGACCATGGCAATCCTGTCAGCAGCACTGGTTCAACGATTCGGCCTGACTCCCACAACCGCCGGGTATTTTCTGTTTTGTGCCGCACTCCTTGTTATCATCTGGATAGATGTTCGCCATCAAATTATTCCGGACGTAATATCTCTTCCAGGCATTATCATAGGCCTTCTTTTTTCTGTGATATGCCCCGTGCTCTATTGGAAGGACTCCCTTTTGGGCATACTCGCCGGTGGAGGAATTCTTTATGCAATAGCCTGGTTCTACTTCCTGTGGCGCAAAATCGATGGCATGGGAGGCGGAGACATTAAGCTACTTGCAATGATCGGAGCATTTCTTGGCTGGCAGGCTCTGCCTTTTGTGATCCTTGCAAGTTCACTGAGTGGAACTGTAGTGGGCCTCTTTGCCATGATAAAACAAAAAAAGGGGGGACAAACCAGGATTCCTTTTGGTCCCTTCCTCTCAATTGCTGCTCTTGCCTATCTCTTTTTTCAGGAAAAGATTTTCCTGTTGTATGAAATCTATCTGAACGCTGCTATTCCTGGCTGAAAGCAGATTTTGTTAAGATTTCGTAGAAATCGGTGTGTCAATTTGAAATTTTGACAAACATTTTCCTGCAGCAATAGCCTGCCCCAGTTTTCTCCCTACTTCCATCGTTGTTTCAATCTGTTGCTTGCTGTGACCATACTTCGGGTAATATTTCCGAAACCACCCATTGCTGCGTTCAGGCCTTTTCCCGGCAAGTTTCAAAAAGACTCCAATGGTATTCCAAGGCTCTGTGATCGGATGCGTATAAACTATTGGGGAACAAACCTGATTTGCACCGCATTTTTTTAATAACGAACGAAGCCCCCAGAAATGCGTTCGCCAATAACTGCGACATGAGATGAGTGGCAATACATCCTGTCCGGCAAAAAGGCTTCCACCATCACGATCCAGCATGGCAAGAACCATCCCTGACGGATTATAAGACCATGTAGGACCCGCAACGATAATGAGATCCCATTTATCAAAAACCTTGGGATCAAGTTGTTTGACAGGATATCGTTTTCGAAAAAAGGTCTGAAACATCATCAGCACTGTCGATGGAATGGTACCAATTGGAAATCGTAAGCGTTTTACTGGAATCAGCTTTTCCCACAGGATCTCAACATCACTTTCTTCCAGACCAACCACTAGTTTTTTCAACAGATTTCCTGTCTGATTGCTATGAGAATAGGACAGTATGAGAATTCGTTTTTTCGACACTATACTACCCTCTTTTAACTGGTTTCTGGCTTCTGGCTTCTGGCTTCTGGCTTCTGGCTTCTGGTTTCTGGTTTCTGGTTTCTGGCTTCTGGTTACTATACCGCAGAAAAAGACAAAAAAAAAGCCCCCGATTACTCGGGGGCTTAAAAAAACACAAATACTTAATACTCTAGCATTTTTCTACTTCATGCTCAACACCAATGGCTATCTTATAAAGCACAGTCACGATAAAGAGCCCTGTTGCCCAGATACCAATGGTAATTCCAAGTTCGTTGGCTGCCGGGATATACTCAGTGATCTCATGCAAAGGAGTTGGAACAAAACCGGCAAGTACAAAGCCGATCCCTTTATCCAACCAAAACGCAATAAACAGTGCAGCACATCCAAGTCCAAGAACAAGGTCATTTTTTTTCGCTGCAGGAGTTGCAAGAGTGGCAATGGCACCAAAAGCAAGCACGACAAAAGCCCACATAAACGGAACGAGATTATTATAGACATGCCCATGATGCTCAAGACCAAAAAACAGATATTCCAGAGCATGTTTATGACCAGGCATATTGGAATAATACGCGACAAAAAATTCAAGGCCAACAAAAAACATATTGAGCAATGCAGAATAAATAATAATAGTAACAAGTTTATTCATTGCTTTCCGTCCTGCATCAAAATTGGCTACACGCTTTAAAATAAGGCATGCAATAATAATAAGAGCAGGTCCTGCGGCAAAAGCTGAAGCAAGAAAGCGAGGAGCAATAATGGCAGTAAGCCAGAAATGACGCCCAGGCAGTCCGCAATACAACATAGCTGTTACAGTATGGATGGAGACAGCAAAGGGAATTGAAAGATAGATAAAGAAATAAATCCACTTCGGTGGTTTTACCTGTTTCTTCTCAGCAGTCAGAATTACCCAGCCACAGAGTATATTAAGAAAAAGGTACCCATTCAAAACAATGGCATCGTAAAACAACATGGACTGTGGAGATGGGTGCAGAATCATATTCAGTGCTCGCATCGGCTGTCCAAGATCAGCTACGATAAACAGCAAACACATAATAATGGCAGCAATAGCCATAAATTCACCAAGTATGGTGATTCGGCCAAATTCCTTATAATTATGAATATAATAGGGAAGCACCAGCATCACACCTCCAGCTGCGACTCCAACCAAAAAAGTAAACTGGGAAATATAGAGTCCCCATGATACATCACGGCTCATGCCGGTCATGCTAAGGCCAAAGTTGTACTGCCTGATATAACAGACAGCACCAACAGCCATGAACATTCCTAAAAATGCAAGCCAGATCCAATAGGCTGGTTTGCCTTTGAGTGTTTTTTCAATCATGACTACCTCACACTATGTAAAAGACTGATGGTTTAGTACCCAGTGTTGGCTTTCTCTGGATAGTAAATTCTTTATCAAGTACCGATCGTAACTCAGACCCCGGATCATTTAAATCGCCAAATATTATGGCACCGGTTCCCTGACAAGCCTCAACACAGGCTGGTTCCTGTCCAAGAGCCAGGCGCTCAGCACAGAAGTTACATTTTTCAACAACCCCCTTCATGCGTGTAGGGAATGCTTTATTGTACTTCTTGATGTATGGCCGTGGATCCTGCCAGTTGAATGACCTGGCGCCATATGGACAGGCTGCCATACAGAAACGACAACCTATACAACGATGCATATCCATTGCCACAATACCAGTGGCCTCTGCTCTAAACGTTGCCTGGGTAGGGCATGCACGAACACAGGGTGGCTCATCACAATGATTACACAGAACCGCAAAATCGGTCTCGCCAATTATTTTGGAAGGATAAGAAGCTGACTGATCAGTGAATACATTTTCAAAAGGTGCTTTCCACAGCCACTTTATTTCATTTTTCTTATCAGGAAACTGTGGGACATTGTGAGCATTAATGCAAGCGCTGATGGCCCCATCGAGCAACTCAGGTTTCTCAGTAAATTTACGCATATCAATCAACATACCAAGACGAACACCTTTAGGCGCTTCTTCTGCATGAGCACCATGACCAGCATCTGGTGCAGCATGGCCTCCTCCCGCAGCATGTGCGGGATCAGCAGACAGCCTGATTATAGCAGGTGCACCTATTCCTACAACTACTGACGCACCTGCA
>JAESPV010000069.1 GCA_016765495.1 Desulfocapsa sp.
TCTTGTCGCAAACAAGATATCCCGTCAACGATGGCCTTCGCGTTTTTGTTTAAAGGTGAGTTGCCGGATTTTAGGGATTAAAACTGAAATGCGTAGAAATTACGCTGAATAGTTACGAAAAATCAAGAATATCATTAATTAATCCAAGTAAGGCTTCACCACTTTTTTTGATCGTTTCTGCGCTGTCTCTCTGTTCGTCGTCAAGATCAGTGGCAAGGATCATGTCGGTAAAACCAATAACACCATTCATCGGAGTTCTGATTTCATGGCTCATGGAAGCAAGGAACTGACTTTTCGCTACAGATGCAGTTTCTGCAGCAACTTTAGCTTCCCGCAGCTGTTTGGTTTGAATTTCGATTTCGCTTTGCAGGGTCTTTGAGTAATTTTTCTGCTGTTCCTGAATGATACGGTAACTTTTTTCATTATCTTCCAGAGTGGCCTGGTATTTCTTTTCGAGTACTGAAAATTTACGGTTGAACTGTTTTTTTTGTATGTCAAGTTTCTTGTAAGCAGCGGCTGTTTGCTGACGATTTGAAAACAGTGTACAGCAGAGTCTAACGCATGTCTTGGCAAATGGGTCTTGAGTTTTGGAAGGAAAAAGGAAGTAAAGGGTCGATTTGAGTTCAGCAAGAGAAATAGCTGACCAGGGTGTGTCTCTAGTGCTTACAACGGTATGCTCACCTTCGTCATCTGCAAGAAGCCCCTGGATTTCTTGAATAACTGAATCGGGTAGAAGAGGTTCTTTGCTCTTACTGTGCTGCTTGCCATCGCTATCAATACAGACACAAAAACAGTCGGGAACGGAATCCTGGAGCAATTGAAGCAGTTCGTCAATCTCCCGCTGGAATGAGGTTATCGCATCAAAAATTGCAAAACTATCTGCCATAGGATCTTCTAGCCTCCGTATAGATCTTGAGCGTTACTCATTTCTTCCGGGAGATCTTCGATAAGTACTTTGTATTCGGCCATATTTTCCTGCATGTGGGCAACAAGATGATCCGGAAGTCTGGATGTGACATCTGCAAGTGCTGTGTAACCAAGCTGGCCTGTGATATATTCTGCAATCTGGACTATTCCGGTCAGACTTTCCGGTTCGCAATCACCAATTTCCAGGTGATGATCCCGGACTGCTTCCTGAATGGTTTCAGGCATATTCCAGTCTATGGTCATCAAATAACCAATTTCACAATGATCTGTGCCCAGGTATTCACGTTCAAGCGCTGTAAAAGACATTCCGGCTTCGCAGGCAGCACAGGCAGCGAGGAATTTTTCAGGTGCCACCTGCGATTCAACGATAATCCCAAAGTCATGGAGAATGCCACAAAGGTATGCATCGTCCCCGTTTGTCCCAAAAATTCTTTCAGCAATCATTTTTGCACAAATGGAAACTGCAGCACAGTGGAGCCAGAGTCTCTTCCTGGAGAACACCCGGGAATGTTCCCGCTCCTTAAAGATACTCTTCAGTGCATCTGTTATTGCGAGGTTGTGGAGGTTCTTCATACCCAGATAGGCCACTGCCCTTCCAATGGAATCTACCTGCTTGGTCAGCCCGTAAAACGGGGAGTTAACCAGGCGCAGTAAACGTACAACCAGGACAGGATCCATCTTGATGACATCTGCAAAATCTTTCATGGTGGAATTTTCGTCTGCGATAAGACGGGATAAACTCGTCACCACGTAGGGTAATGTATGAATATCTTTAAACCTTCTGATAAAAATTTTGGCAGTGGACATGAAAAACCTTCGTTGTATGAAATTAATCAGCCATAATTTCCTTTTTTGTGAGTGCTTCTGATTTGACCCGGTCGAGTAGTTCAGCAAGCACGGGTTTTATATTTTCACGAATATCACCAGCAACAATGAGAAAGAGCAGGTCGTCACCAGGTTGGAATGTCCCTGATTTTGCCTCTGCAATGATCTCATAAATGCCATCACGCTTTTTCAGTTCCTGGCAAATAGCCTCAATTTTCGCAAGATCCGGGGTGACTTCCAGTGCGACTACAGTTTCTTTTGTGTTTCGTGACCAGCTGCGAGCAATGCCATTATGAATGAGGATCATCCCCACATTATCTGCAAAGCCGGGTTGCTTTTTCATTTCTGCAATACGTTTTGAAATATCCATTATAGACTCCTTTAATTATTGAATAGTTACATGGTAAGTTTACTGTCTGAGTGCCTTATACCCCTTATATGGTGTTTTGTAAAAGAGTCATTGCTTACCGTTCATCACCGGTGTCAGATAGCTTTGACGATGGGAATTGTCAGCCGTTGTGAAGAGCGGAGGCTACTGAAATCAATTTTGACATTATATTTTTTTAACAACCAAAGAGGTAGGTCAAATTTATTTTTGCAAATCGCCCATACTGTATCTCCTTGTTTGACTTTATACGAATTTACTCCAACAATTTTATATGCACTGAAGAAATCTTCTTCAGTTTCCAGGTGATAATCAAATCGTTTTTCCTCAAACGCTTTAGCGGACACCTGATCAAGAGGGATTAAGATTGTTTCGTCAGGGTGGAGTTTGCGAGCCGGGGAAAAGCTATTCATCTTTCTAAGGAAATTCGACTTTACCTTCAGCCAGTCTGCAATAAGTTCCAGCGATTCTTCGGGTTGAATGATTATCGTTCCCTGATTCCTGTTCTTTGTTTTTGATATATTACGAACAGCGAGCTCTCCTATCACCACGCTTCTTGCTGTCTGGATTTTTTTCCATTCAGGCTTGCTTTTTTTGCTACCTGCAAGTGTTGGAAGGTCTTTTCTACCTGCGCTTGACAGGGATATTTTTACAGGCAGTTTGTTGGCCTTGAGCGTATGTTTATTTGAAGAGATTGCATTTACTTTACCCGCATTGTTAATGATATCAGGGATGCGCAGGTTTTGTCCAGCAAAGATTGCACCATTATTGTCAAGGTTGTTTGCACGGTGCAATGCTTTAAGGCTGATTTTGTGGGCGAGTGCCACTTTTCCTGCCGTATCTCCTCTTTTTACCCGGTAAAATTGTGTAGCTTTTTGTTTCTTGTGATAAAGATGTTTTGGGACTTTAGAGAGTAATTCTTTTTGCCTGTTGGTTGATGGCAGATGCAGGGTATAGCCTTTGGGAAGATATTTCTTTCCCTGGAGCACAGAGCGTCTAAGGGCTGGGTTCAGTGTTTTTAAGGTGCGGACTGAAATGTCGAAGTATTTGCACAGATCCTGGGCGGAAATATACCCAGGGAGGGGGAGTCGGAGGGTACGTTGCGGCTTGTCTCGTTTGATGGAAGGATCTTTTTCAAGTCTTTTGGCCACACGCTTTGCGGCTAAAAATGATGAATAAAAATTGCGGGAAGCAAACTTGAAGTGCCCCTGTTTGTAGTGAGAAAAAATTTCTTCGTAACTGTTATGTGCTTTTTTGGCACGTAGCATCCCCGCAGGACCATAGTTATAAGCTGTGAGAGCCAGGGGCCAACTGCTGAGTAGTTTGTAATTGTTCCTTAAAAAACTGGCTGCTGCATGGCTTGCAAGGATGGGATCCTGCCTTTCATCAATAGCGTAGTTGATTGTGAGAAATTGTTTTCCTGTGGATCTGATAAATTGCCAGATACCAGAGGCACCAGATTTTGAATATGCTTTAAGATTAAAAGAAGATTCAACGTGGGGAAGATAGGCCAGATCTTCTGGAAGTCCCTGTCTCCTAAAGATTTCTTTGATTTCTTCCATGTATGGCCCGGATCGTATGACGCCTTCTAAAAAGCGATCCTTTTGACCTACTTGGACACGGACAGAATCCGCAGCTTTTTTTAAACGTTTACGACTAACTTTACCGAAGAGTGCTGCAATTCGTTTCTCTTCAGCGCTGCGAGGGGCGATACCTTTAGCAAGTCTGCCCAGGATTTGTGAATATTTGTTTTTGATCCCTTTAATAATTGGCCTGTTAATCTTTGAAGCACCGGGAAGCCGATGATTGAAAATGGGGATAACCTCATATACTATCCCAAGGTTGTCTGGATCATGTACCACACCCTGGCTCGTTGAATAACGGCTGTATATGCTTTCCCAAAATCGCACATTATTGTCAATAACCGGGTAGTGGGGAAAGGGATTTGCTGCAATAGCCGAATCAGTATGGAGAAGAACAGAGAGAAGGAAAATGAAAGCAAAGCACAATCGTGCCAGAGCCGGGACAATTAAAGGGAACGATTTGACAGATATGACCCCTTGCAACGCAAGAGCTGGTTTTTTAAGTAAATTAAAGTGGTGAGTGGATAAAAGTAGTTTCATAGTATATAAGAATAATAAACAATTATTTTTGTTATTATCTCTATTAAATCATATGGAGTAGTCGATGTATAGACCTATCTTGGCAACGTTGGGTTTTATCCTTTCCAGAGATAAAAAATCTGTTTTGTTGATTTACAGAAATAAAAGATCAGGTGATGAGCATTTGGGTAAATATAATGGCCTTGGCGGAAAAATGGAAGCAGGGGAAGATGCCTTGGCGTGTTTAAAACGTGAAATTGTTGAAGAGGCAGGTATTCATTGCACGCAGACTGAGTTGCGGGGAACAATCAGCTGGCCCGGGTTTGGGAAAAATGGTGAGAACTGGTTTGGCTTTATTTTCCTGGTGAAAAGCTACCGGGGAGAACCCAGGATAACAAATGAAGAGGGTGATTTACATTGGAAGTTGATTGCAGATCTAGGAATATTACCAATGTGGGAAGGGGACAAATACTTTCTACCAATGGTTTTTGATGATAATCCCATACCTTTTCATGGCCATATGCCCTATGCTGATGGCCATCCTGTCAGTTGGAAATATTCAAGAAGCTAGCTGGGCTTGCAATAAAACCAATCAAGGGTATAATTGCCTATTGTTAAATAACCAAGATGTCTTGTTAATATTATATTTATATTGGAGTAAATGAAATGACTGAAGAAAATGAGCTTGTACGCCTTGAAGGTTTTGTTGCTAGTCTGCTGGAGAAATTTAACGCTTTGCAGGCTGAAAATGCGGATTTGACTGCACGTTTGGGAAGAAGGGAAGAAACAATTGAGACTCTTCAGTATGAACTTGAGTGCATGAAGGAAGAGCGCGGAGAAATATCTTCGCGGGTAAGTAATCTTATCGGTCAAATTGAAGATTGGGAAGTCAGTAGCAATGTTTTTTGTGAAAAGTCCGAAGGGGAACACTCGGATGAAAATGATTCTGAGGACAACTCTTCAGAGGCCGGTGAACAGGGGGACTTGGTCACCGGTGATGCCGATACCGAACAGTATTAGGACTATTATGGTCATAAACGAGTATCCGGGGATAATATCCCGGGATTGTTTTAATCCCCATTAACAGGAAAGAGGAAATTTTTTGGAACGACTTGTCCGTTTTGAACTTGTAGGGATTGAATTTACCTTTTACACCGGTGCCCCCGAGGAGGAAGTCGAGGAGATCGTCGCTCTGGTAACGGATCTTGTTGAGGAAAACTGCTCCCCCGGATCTAAAGGAAGTGTTGCTGTGGGGAAGGTGGCAGTCCTTGCAAGTCTTAATATTGCCTCGAAATATGTTGAATTGAAACGGGACTTTAGGGCCTATAAGCAGGAGACTGAAGAACGACTTTCCAGTCTTGGAAAACAGATTGGTGAAGAATTGGCAGAAGAAAAAAGAACTTCAGGAAGATAATCCATTTTTTTTCCTGAAATTTTGCTATACTGTAGTTTCAATACTAAGATTTACAGTTTTCCCTGGCCTGTTTGTGATTGTCAGTGTTGTTGAGCCAACTCTCTTAAAAAGGACAGCTCCGCTGGCTCTGGATGGAAAATCGCTAGCGAATTACCTGATGGGGTTATGAGCCTGACCACCTATACTATAGGTTTAACTTTCCTGGCAACACGGCAGGGTGGGGAATTTTAATTTTCTCAGAGCAGCAAGTTGATGGTATTCGACATCTGTTCTGTTTACATATTCCAGGATGGGCCTTAATGCTCTTTCTGGAAATAACCGGCAGGGTTGACTGCAGGTGGAACAAATAGGTTCCTTGAAGGAAGACGGAAGGAGAAAGAGACGTCTGTTTATAACAATTGTCTGTCGGTTAAGAGAGTATTTTTAATCGTCTTTACATATAGAGAAGAAATTACTTATTATCACACGTAGTATATGTGGGTACTTTAAAAGAGTAAACAGATTATACAAGTGAAGTCGGCTGACTTTACTGCTGACATGCTTACGATTTAACAGTGTTTTTTTTATAAACAGTCTATTCTCAGGGTAGTCTCATACTGAATTCCTGAATTATCAGGAAATTGGTCTGACTAGCCGTCTTTTTGTTTTTTCGGTTTCCTCTTTGCGGGCTCTTCGCCCCTGTCTATTTTTGTTCCTCTGTTTTGTCCCATCTTGTTTTTACGGGGAGGATTTTGTGGATTTTCAATCAATTGCCTATCTGGCGGGAGGCGTGCTGGCTGGTATTGTTGCTGGCGTCCTGCTTAGAAAACGTCTCGTCGAAGGCCATCTGGCTCATATCGACATGCAGGCTAAACAAATTATTGAGACAGCCATATCTCAGGCTGAGCAGATAAAGAAAGAATCGCATTTAAAGAGTAAGGAAGACGCCTATAAGCAGAAACAGGCTGCCCACGAAGAGATTCGCAAGGAAAAGACGGATCTTAAAGAAGAATTACAGCGTCTTGATCAGAAAAAAAGCCAGTTAAAACAGGAATGGTCAGCCCTTGATAAGAGGCAGGGGGATCATGAAAAACATGCCGGTCAACTCAAACAGCAGGAAAAAGAGCTGATTGAAAAAAATAGGGAGATAGATCTTCTTATTGGCAAACAACGCTATAAACTGGAAAATCTTTCTGGTCTCAGCCAGACAGAAGCTAAAAAGATGCTCATTGAGTCGCTGGAAAGCGAAGCTCGCATGGATGCTGCCAAGCGTCTTGCCCGTATAGAAAATGAGATGAAAATGGAGGCGGATCGGAAAGGTAAACAGATCCTGGCCCTGGCAATCGCTAGGTATGCGGGTGATTATGTTGCAGATAAAACCGTTTCCATGGTTCCTCTGCCAAATGATGAGATGAAAGGGCGGATAATCGGTCGTGAAGGGCGAAATATTCGAGCAATTGAGGCTGCAACCGGTATTGATATCATCATTGATGATACTCCAGAAGCAGTGATTCTCTCAGGCTTCAATCCCGTCCGTCGTGAAGTTGCCCGTTTAGCGTTGCTTCAGCTTATTAATGACGGTCGTATTCATCCAGCCCGTATTGAAGAGGTTGTGGAGAAGGTCACCAGAGAGTTGGATCTTGTAATGAGGGAATCCGGTGAACAGGCTACCTTTGATGTCGGTTGCCATGGTGTGCATCTGGAGCTGATTAATATCCTGGGGCGTTTGAAATATCGAACCAGTTACGGGCAGAATGTTCTACAGCATTCGTTAGAAGTTGCCTTTCTTTGCGGAATTATGGCGGCTGAGCTTGGAATTGACGTGAAGGTGGCCAAACGTGCCGGCTTACTCCATGATATTGGAAAGGCTGTGGATCATGAAGTGGAAGGGTCTCATGCCGTTATTGGCAGGGATCTTGCCAGGAAATATGGTGAGTCTGAAGAAGTGGTTTATGCCATTGGTGCTCATCATGAAGATGAACCTCCTCAATCTGTTCTTGACGTGTTGGTTCAAGCTGCCGATGCTCTCTCTGGAGCCAGGCCGGGAGCTCGTAAGGAGATGCTTCAGTCCTATGTGAAGCGCCTTGAGAATCTGGAAGCAATAGCATGTGCCTTTGATGGGGTTGAAAAATGTTATGCAATTCAGGCTGGTCGTGATCTGCGAATTATTGTTGATTCTCAGAAGGTCAAGGATGGCGAGGCTACCCTGCTCAGCCAGGATATCGCAAAAGCAATAGAAGAAAAACTGACATATCCCGGTCAGATTCGGGTGACTGTTATTCGTGAGACCAGGGCAGTAGAATACGCAAGGTAAGTAACTACAACATCAGTGCTTATTGAAGCTATTTTGTATAGCTACAGTAAGTAAATATTCGGCTGGAACCCCATCGTTGTCCATTTTGGCCTGTCCGCAGGGGATAATCCTCCTGCGGTTTTGTTGTTTAACCCTAAATTCAGATAGTTAAGATGCCAAGTATAGAAGAACAGATCGCCCTGCTGGAAAGAGGGATTGTTGACTGCATAAGCCATGGAGAACTTGTTAAAAAACTCAAAAAATCTGAAGAGACTGGTGTGCCGCTGCGGATCAAGGCCGGGTTTGATCCCACAGCACCCGATCTTCATTTAGGCCATACGGTTTTGTTGCAGAAATTAAAACATTTTCAGGATTTAGGACACGATATCTATTTTTTGATTGGAGATTTTACCGGGATGATTGGTGATCCAACGGGAAAATCGGAAACCAGAAAGGCACTTACTCGAGAAGATGTGGCCGCAAACGCAGAGAGCTATAAGACGCAGGTCTTTAAAATTCTGGATCCTGAAAAAACAAAGGTTGTTTTTAACTCTGAATGGCTGTCTAAGCTGGATTCATTTGATATGATTCGCCTTGCTTCCGAACTTACCGTCGCAAGAATGCTTGAGCGAGAAGACTTTAAAGTACGTTTTCGTGAGGGAAGTCCAATCTCTATCCATGAATTCATGTATCCTCTTATACAGGGGTACGACTCAGTCGCACTTGAAGCTGATGTTGAGTTGGGCGGTACTGATCAACTTTTTAATCTGCTAATGGGGCGTGATCTACAGCGATCCAGAGGACAGGAGCCGCAGGTGGTACTTACCCTGCCTCTCCTGGAAGGCCTGGATGGTGTAAATAAGATGAGTAAATCCCTAGGCAATTACATAGGAGTATCAGAATCAGCAAATGATATTTATGGGAAAGTACTCTCTGCCTCCGATGAACTCATGTTTCGATACTACGAGCTGTTGAGTGATCTCAGTAGTGAAAAGATTGCTGTTTTGAGGGCAGACATGGAGTCGGGCGAGCTGCATCCTAAAGAAATTAAAAAGCAGCTGGCAAGGGAGCTGACGGCTCGCTATCATTCTGACGAAGCTGCAATCCAGGCAGAACAGAATTTTGAGAAAGTTTTTCGTAAAGGCGGGTTGCCGGACGATATCCCTGAAAAGAAAATTCAATCCGATGAAGCTATCTGGCTTCCCAAGCTTTTGATGGATCTGGAGATGGTTAAATCAACCTCTGATGGTCGTCGTATGGTTAAGCAGGGCGCAGTGTCCCTTGATGGTGAGAAAGTGAAGGATATGAATACGAATGTCTCTCCAGAAGGAGATTTGTTGATTAAGGTTGGTAAACGCCGTTTCTGCAAGGTGATTTTTGAGTAGCTTTGTGTCCACCCATGATACAAGACAAAAAAAGGCCTGTCGGGACTACCCGACAGGCCTTTTTTTGATTAATCCCTGGTCAAGGAATACGCGGAGTAATGCTGGATAATCAGTTAACCAGTGTTTCTTCCACAGTGGAACTGTTGCAGGAACTGCAGATACCTGAAAATTCAATATGATGTCCAAGAACTTGATACTGGCTTATCTTAGCAGCAGTTTTGTCAATATCTGTCATAACAGGAATTTCGATATCATCCACTTTTCCACAGCTGATACAGCGGATGTGGTAATGAGGAGCAGTGGTGGCGTCAAAACGTTTCTGCGTTCCACCAACCTCAATCTTTAAGATGATTCCTGTTTCTGCCATGAGTTCGAGGTTTCTGTAGACTGTGCCAAGGCCGATGCGAGGAAGACGTTTCCTTACCATGTCGTATACTTCATTGGCAGTAGGGTGGGAAGTAACTTTACCCAGTTCTTCGAGTATGATTTGACGCTGTGTTGTCAATCGCATCTGTGGCGTAAGTTGCATTTATTTCTCCTTCAAGGTGAGTGGTAATTATTATTGATACAGTAAAGTAGAACATTTTTTTGAAAGATCAAGGGAAAAATGCAATATTAACGTATTGAAGGGTTGTAGTAACCAAGTTGTAATTTGGGAAAGTTGGCTTTTATTTTTGCCACCCATTCCCTCATACCCATTGATATAACAGGGTAATCGAATTGTATACTTTGTAGATAATGCTCGGGATCCATGTTTAAATTGCGTAATTGAATACGGTCAGGCTTAACAGTGGTAAGGAGTGAGCAAAGAGCATCATATTCTTGTGAGGAATTTGTGAACCCAGGAAGAATAAAATAGTTTAATGAGACAAACTTCCCTTCTTTTTTCATTACTTTGATTGATTCGAGTACATCTGAGAGTGAAAAATTTTGTGGTCTGTAGTAGTTGTGGTGATATTTTTCCTGGGCAGAGTTTATGCTTACGCGAAGACTGTCGAGCCCGGCATCAGCAAGGCGCTTGACACTTTGCGGAAGGCTCGCATTTGAGTTGAGGTTGATAGTCCCGCGATCTGTTTTTTTTCGAATAGCGGTAATTGCTTTTTCGATGGTATCAGTTTGCAGCAGCGGTTCTCCTTCGCACCCCTGGCCAAAGCTGACGATGCCATTTTCTGCATTTTGTAAATGAGGGATTGCAACCTGGCTTATTTCAGCAGGCGTTGGTACGAACTGAATTCTATCCTGAGTAGCAGAACATTTACCCGATTTTTGCAGCGAAATACAGCCGACACATCTGGCGTTGCAGACGGGCGATGTGGGAAGAGGGGCTTCCCACCGACCTAAAAAATAGTTTCTGGCAGCTGGGCATGCGTAAGTGAGACAACATTTGCCAAGATGTTGAATGAGTCTGTTGTCTTTATTGTCGCGAAGTTTTTTGGCCGTTTTGGCGTTAATCACGGCTTGATTAAACTGAGCACAGTCCTGACGGATATCATTATCACTGCGAAATGCAGTGACCCAGAAACGATCATCATACCATCCCACAGCTGTATAGGCAAAAAGCGGGAGGCGCGGGGCACTTTCTGTTGTCTGGTAGGCGCTGTTTAAAGTGGCAGTATGTGCAGGCGACATAAAGGCCGCAACGGCCTGGATTTCCTTTCCCGAATAAGGATCTTCTTCGAGCAGAAGCGGTGCACCTGTTTTCAAATCGCATCCAATGGGCAGTCGACCTGGGAGCACAAAGAGTTCCGAACCTTCCGGCAGGGGAATAAAGTCACTTTTGGGGGGAAGTTGAAAACTCCCTCCACTCATACCCGCTGCGTACAAATCCTGGAAATCAGTTATATTTCCCAGGGCATCAGCGTATACAAGGGAGGGCTGTTTTGCGGGATGAATCACCGAGGTGGTCTGAGGACTTTGAAAATCGAATCAATGGCTCGATAAATATCTGCATCTTCACCAAACACATCTTCAATGCCGGGGTTATTGATGAGATCTTCAATCACGTATCCAGTGAGGTAAAGGCTCAGAATGTTGGGGTCTTGAATAAGAGTACGAATTGGGGCAACCTTCAGCTGAATATCGAACTCTTCCATTTCGGGAAGACTTTTCAGTTGCTGAAGAAAGGCATCACGCACAGCTTGTACTGAATTAACCTCAAGTACTTCACGATCTATTAGCCGCTGGGTAACACGCGTTGCGAATTCGTCAGCATTGTCACGGGCTTTATTGAGAATAAAACGTCTTTCCCGTTCCCGTTTCCTGTCAATGGTACGGATAGTTTTGTCCGTGGCATTGGTTGCACTTATATGCGCTTTGGCCATGATGTTCTCCTCTGGCGGTGTGGTCTAACTTTTTTGTGGAATTTACAATATAACGAATAATCTTCCAATCAAAATCTGATGGTATGGCGTCAATTTCATCATTCGTTACTGTTATATAATTTGCTAAAACCATCCATTTCGCTCTGTAAACGGGAAGGGAGTTTAAGCTGGTATTTTTGGAGATATTCTGCTGCCATCCTGTGTGTATTAAATATTGGTACATTGAGGATGAGATTCATAATTGCCTTGTCAATAAAACGGGATTTCTCATCATTCTCGTAAAACTCTTCAAGAACCAGTGGGAGAGTTGCATAGAAAGAGGCGGAATCTTCTGCATAGAGCAGTGCATCGGGAGATTCACTGAGATCAGCTTCGTCAACTGAGCCTTCGCGGCCGAATTTCCATCCGGTTTGTCCCTCATGGTAGCCTTCAACCCACCAGCCATCCATGATGGAAAGGTTGGGGACTCCATTAAGCGCAGCCTTCATACCACTTGTTCCAGAGGCTTCAAGTGGGCGCTTGGGATTGTTGAGCCAAATGTGAACACCGGCCACCATCATTTTCGCAATATGCATATCATAGTTGGGGATGAAGATGAGATTAACAAGTCCCCGGCTTTTGGCATGCAACTCCTGCTGGTAATTAAGGATAAGTTTGATTACTGACTTACCGGGTTCATCAGCTGGGTGTGCCTTACCGGAGAAGAGGAAGTTTATGGGCCAGTTATTGTTAACAGCAATGGAGCAAAGTTTGCCTATATTGTCAAAGATGAGATCTGCACGCTTATAGGTGGAAAAGCGTCTGGCAAAACCCACGGTGAATATTTTAGGGTCAAGCTTTGTGCTAGAATCAATAATATTGGAATAGTGATTGGGAGGATCAATCCAGGTACTTGTCATCTGGTTGCGATGACGCAGGAGCATCTTGTTTATGAATTTATAGAGAATGGTCGTGTCTTCTTCCCATGCCCGAAGCAGATAGGTGCGAAAGCGAGTGTTACTTTTTAATTTGTCAACGTTTCTCAAGACTCCAGGGTCTCTTCTCCAGTTCTTCAGTTCGGGGAAATTATCAAAGAGCTCAGCCCTTGCGTCACTTATCCAGGTCAGGTGGTGAACGCCATTCGTAATAGCAGTAATCTTGTTTGCGAAATTGGGGAATTGTTTATGGGTAACATCTCTGTGTAATCTGCTGACACTGTTTGCGGTGCGGTTTACCCGCATGGCAAGGGTAGTGAAATTATAGGAGTGTAGCGATTCGTCGTCGTGGGCGAGCAGGTCCAGGATACGTCTGCATGACCTGTGGCTGATCCCGGCGTATACAGACTTGTTGAAGCGGTCATGGCCTGCTTTTACAGGTGTGTGAATGGTGTAAACCAGCCTGTCGGCAACTTTGTCTGCTGCTGCGATGATCTCTTCATTACTCACCTGGGAGAGATCTGATTTCTTTACCCGTATCGCAAGCTCTTCAGCAATAAGTTGCAGAACAACCACAACACCATGCTGCTCATTAAGGTGTAGTGTGTAAGAACTGATACCCATGGCTTGAAGAACCGGCAGAATTCCAGTACCAAGCATTCGCCTTTGTGTGGCTTTAATAATTGAAGAATCGGAATTGTATAATTGACCGGCAGCATTTTTAATGGGTACGGGATTATCTGCTAAAGAAAAATCGAGCAGCAGTTCAGGTATGAAATAATCCAGGGTATGGTTTACTTCCATTTTCATCCACACCTGGGCAATTGCCAGGGTTTCCTGGTCAAATTCATTAAAGAATGGGATTTCGACCTGCAGTGCCTGCCCAGGATTTTCCGGGTCCTGAAGGAGATAGAGTCCCGGAGTTTCCTCAGGGGTCCATGCAACGGATTGGGCAATCTGTCCGATTTTCGAATCAACTATCTGGGAAAAATATCCATGCCGGTACAGCAGGCTGACGGCAACAACGGGAAGCCTGCAATCTGCAAAACTTTTTAAAGTATCCCCTGCAAGAACGCCAAGTCCACCACCATAACAGGGGATTTTCTCAGGCCCTTCGAAAATCTTTTTGACAAACTGTTTGAGTCGTGAGTCCATGGAATTTGTTTTTTCCAAATCCATCAGTCTATCTTTGATGGGGTGGAAAACATCTGGATCTGCACCAATTTCCATGGAAATATAGACAACAGAATTCTGATTGTTGCCGGTAAGATTGTCCCAGACCGTATCGAGTGTCTGTTGAGAAACGCCAAAAAAGGTGCCAAATTGGTTTTTTGCCACCAGGTTATGAAGATCCAGGCTGTTGTCGTTAAAGTTGCTTGCTTGCATAATGTATAATTATATAAAGTTAACATGATGCCCTGCGGGCAGAAGAGAATGATTATGAGTGCTCAGTAACTGATAACTGATAACTGATAACTTATATACGAAAAATCCCCCCAGAGATGATAATTTTCCGATACATGAACTTGTGAACGGTTACGTGTTTTTTTTGAATCTGAAACGTATTTAGAGGAATAAACGTTATTTTTCAAGTAGAAAACTGATAATTATTCAAATCCAATTCCTATTTTAAACCATATCACGATGTTATGAAAACGTCTGGTGTTTTTTCAAAAAAAAAAGTAGAATCAAAAAGTTGATTTCAGTAGTTTATGCACTATTGTAAGAATCATGTTACCCGAAGGTGCACAGGGTTGTCCATAGGAGGAGTTCATGATCAGCAGAAGCACGCTTTGTTTTGGAATACTTTTCGTCTCTTTGGCTTTGTCTTCCTGCAGTAACAAAAAGGCTGAGGAAGCACTGGTGCCTCCCGAAGATCCGGCAGCCATTGGCCAGGAAGAATCTCTGGAGTCGAAGTCCATAGGAATTATGGAGGGTCGAACCAGTGCTCCCATGCTGCCTGTATATTTTGAATATGATAGTTACACTCTTAAAAATGATCAAGCTTCCCGGATGAAGGTAAATGCTGATTTCTTAAAAGATCAAGGACAGATCAGGATACGGATTGAAGGGAATTGTGATCCGCGGGGAACGCGGGAGTATAATTTGGCACTTGGTGAAAAACGTGCTCTTGGAGCAAAAAAATATCTTATTAATTTAGGTGTTGCATCTGATAGAATTGTTACGGTGAGCCTGGGAGAAGAGAAAATTCTTCTTCATGGCCATGGCGAAATGTCATGGGCTCAGAATCGTCGGGGTGATTTTATTATTGAGTAAGGAACGAACACGAAATAATTTAAATATATACCAACTTATTTCGTCTCTGCCCTAAATACAGAAAAAATCGGTTTTATTAATTCCTAAAAACAGGAGAGAAGTTGATGTTGAAACGTGCAATGTTGATAGTGACCTTGGTGGTACTTGCAGGATTTACCCTTGAGAGTACTCCTGCCAGTGCTGAAGGGCAGAAGATTGGTGTTATGAATATTCAAAAAGTACTTCTTGAATCTTCAGCCGGTCGAAAAGCAAAAGAAGTTTTTGAAAAAAGAATGAATGAATTGCAGGAAAAATTCAAAAAGGAACAGGATTCCCTGGTTGCATTGCAGCAGGAAATTGAAAAGAAAAGTTCAGCTTGGAGTAAGGATAAAAAATCTGAAAAAATTCGTGAGCTGCAATTAGGACAACGTGAATTACAGGCCAAGAGTCAGGATGCAAAAATGGAGCTCAAACAGCTGCAGGATAAAGAGCTTGAGCCTATTCTGAAAATGCTCCAGACCGTTGTAAACAGCTATGGAGAGAAAAATGGTTATTCTGTTATTCTTGATTCCAAAGTTGCTGTTTTGTATGCAGATTCCAGTATTGACGTAAGCGATGCACTTAAAGCCCAATTGGATAAGCGTATGAAAAAGTAAGGGGTTTTTTGCACTCTTCAAGTGAAGTAGTTTGCAGACGATGTAAAGGAAGTGATCCTTTACATCGTCTTTTTTTTCAACTCTATCCGTAGTCTTCTGAATATGCAGCCCTTCGAATTTATAAAACATACTCCTCGAAGCAACTGCGGCGAGTGTGGCTATGCCGCATGTCTTGCATTTGCTGCCGCTGTGACAAAGGGCGGAGAAAACCCTGAAAAATGTCCACATATCGATCTTTCTCAACTAGGTGACGAGTTTGCTGCCGGGAACAGAGGAAAAGACGGCCTTGAAGGTGTCGGAAAATTACTCGATGAAAAAGATGTTGAACTGGTTAGCTATCTCAAAAGAAAAACCAGTCTGATAGATTTTGCAAAAGCAGCGGAGGCCTTGGGATGTGCTTGGTCAGGGCTTGAAAAGGACTGTTTACTTCTGCAATTTTTGGGCCGGGAGGTGCAGCTTTTCCACGATGGTATTTTGATTGATGGCAAGGAAGTTGAAGATCCAAGGGATCAAATTTTACTCTACAATTATGTACATTTTGCTGGTGGAGACAAACCAGCGCAGGAATGGATTGGCATGGAATCTCTGCCCAATTCCATTTCCAAAATTCGAACCCTTCGGGTGTACTGTGAAGAACGAATTGCAGCGTATTTTACCGGAAAACCAGAGCTTCTAAAAGAATTGGCTCCACAACTGGGAGCACAAATCCAGAAAAGCCCGGAGCAAAGTTGTTCGGCAGCATTTCTTATCCCTGCCTTACCTCGTTTGCCATTGCTTGTTCTTTTCTGGGATGAGGATATGGAGGATGGTTTTCCAGCTAAGGTGAAAGTACTTTTTGATCAAAAGGTGCTGGATTTTCTTGATATAGAGTCATTGGTTTTTGTCTGTGAAAGAATGGCTGAGCGTTGGGTGGAGCTTGCAAAATGAGGACAAAACTGGAAAAACTGGTACAGAAGTTTACCGCTAAGAAGATCCTGGTGGTTGGTGATATAATTGTTGATCATTTTGTGTGGGGCACGGTGAATCGTATTTCACCGGAAGCACCTGTTCCTGTGGTCGACGTCACTAAAGAAGAATTACTTCTTGGTGGTGGTGCAAATGTTTTGCACAATATCTATTCTCTTGGCGGGGAAGCGGTACTTTGCGGAATAATAGGCGATGATGACATGGGAGAGCGCCTCAAGACGCTTCTGCAGAATCTTGGTGCATCAATCGATGGACTGGTGAAAGGAAAACGCCCGACCACCGTTAAGACGCGAGTTGTTGCTCAAGGACAGCAGGTTGTCCGTTTTGACCGGGAACATACCGGCGTGCCTTCCACGGAAACCATCGCTGCTATGATCGCTTTTATTGAAGAGAATATAGCAGATTTTGCTGCCATTATTATTTCAGATTATTACAAGGGCGTTATTGGACAAACTCTGATGAAACGACTCCTTGGCAGGGTGGAAGAGCTTGCGCAGTCAGGCGGCAGGAAAATTCCTGTGGTTGTTGATCCAAAACCCAGGCAGCCCGAACGTTTTTATGGGGCATCTCTTATCACACCGAATCATATGGAAGCTGAAAAGATGTCTGGTATGACAATTACAACAACCAGCGATCTGCGAAAAGCTGCCGCACTTCTTCTTGAAAAAACAGGATGTCAGGCAGTGCTTATCACCCGTGGTGAGTCCGGGATGGCACTTCTTGAAAAAGGCAAAGATTTATTTTCCATACCAACCACAGCCCAGGCAGTTTTTGATGTTACAGGGGCAGGTGACACGGTGATTGCAGCTCTTGCCTTAGGTCTTGCGGCAGATGCTTCTTTTAGTGATGCAGCAGCCCTTGCAAATATTGCAGCAGGTGTAGTTGTTGGAAAGATAGGAACAGCGACAGTCAGCAGAGAAGAACTTCTTGCCGTATTGCAGGGAGAAGAAACAGTGGAAACAGCCTTTAGTAGTTGTGAGTGAGATAAAATAAAATGACAAGTAAAAGTATGACCGGTTTCGGTCGTGGGGAAGCAGAGGCCGGCGGGCGGCAATGGGTGGCAGAAATTCGCTGCGTAAATCATCGCTATCTTGATTTAAAGATCAAACTGCCAAAAGGCTGTGCAGGTCTTGAAAAACAGGCTCGTGAAATGTTGTCAGCGACCCTGCAGCGTGGTCGAGTTGATGTGTCGCTTACGGTCACCGGAGATTTTTCAGACCTGCAAACAATTGATATAAACTCAAGTCTTGCAAATACCTATCGTGATGCCCTGGTAAATCTTGGCAAATCACTTGATTTGGATGATGACACAACACTTTCCCAACTAGCCTCTTATCCTGATGTTATGAGGTTAAAACAGCAGGATGAAGATCTTGAGTCAGTGTGGACTCCAATGGAACAGGCTCTTGGGCTGGCCATCAGTACTTGTGATACCATGCGCATGGAGGAAGGTACAGCCATGGCAGAGGATCTTCAGGAGCGCTTAATTCATTTCTCAGAAGTTGTACTTGAGATTGGAAACGCTATTCCAGAACTTTTACAACGAAGAGAGCAGACCCTGAATGAGCGTTTGCAGAAACTGCTCGATAAGGTTCAACTGGATCCCCAGCGGTTGGCGCAGGAAGTTGCAATTCTTGCCGATAAAACCGATGTTACCGAAGAAATGGTACGTTTAGACAGCCACATTAATCAATTCCGTGCATTTCTTGATGCTGATGAGGCAACGGGAAGAAAACTTGATTTTCTTCTTCAGGAATTTTTGCGAGAGGTGAATACAATGGCCTCCAAGATTAATGATGCAGCCATTGCTCATCTCACCGTTGATTTAAAAGCTGAACTTGAAAAGATGCGGGAGCAGGTTCAGAATATCGAGTAAGGAACGGGAGCGAATTAAGAGCAGGCAGGTAAGTGCAGACTCCGTGATGCTCAAGTTATTTCGTATACGTTCCTGGGGGAAAAATTCCATGCAACTTATCAATATCGGATTTGGCAATACGGTGATGGCTGATCGAATCATAGCGGTCATCAATAGTGGTTCTTCACCTGCAAGAAAACTCAAGGAACTTGCAAAGGATGGCAAAATGCTTGTTGATGTTACAGAGGGACGGCGTACGCGTTCTCTTCTGATAATGGATTCAAATCATGTCGTATTGTCATCCATCCAACCTGACACTATCAGTCAGCGTCTGGCATCGTTACAGCCAGACTTACATGTAAGCGCAGCTCTAAAAGGGAAGGAGACAAAGTAGGATGACTGTAAGGGGACAACTTTTTATTCTTTCTGCACCATCGGGTACCGGAAAGACGACTATCTTAAAGAAGGTGATGGCAAATGTCACAAATCTTTACTTTTCAATTTCTCACACCACTCGTGCGCCACGGAACGGTGAGAAAAATGGTGTTGATTATCATTTCGTAACTGTTGTCGAATTTCAGGAAATGTGCGAAAAAGATCTCTTTCTTGAGTGGGCCGAGGTACACGGGAATTTCTATGGAACCAGTCGTCCTGCCGTACTTAAACAACTGGCGTGCGGTCAGGATGTTATTCTTGATATTGATGTTCAGGGCGCAGCAATTATCATTGCTGATGCAACTCTCCCTGGCGTTTCAGTTTTTGTGGCTCCTCCCTCTCTGTCGGAACTTGAAAAAAGATTGTGTAGCAGAGGAACAGATACGAAAGAAACCATTGAATTACGATTAGATAATGCTGTAAAAGAAATGGATGCTGCAGAAAAATATGATTATCTTGTGATAAATGATAATTTGGAAGAGGCCGTAGGTACTTTACAATCCGTGATCATCGCAGAACGTAGTCGTGGACACCGATTACCCTCTGGCGAACCCATTCAATTGAGAGCCAACAAGTGAAAAAAAGCACTAATCAGCACCAGGGACATGAACGAAAAATTCGCTTGAGTGAAGATCTCCTCTGGGGGATTCATCCGGTGCATGAGGCACTTGAACAGGAACCCGAACGAATCAGTGAAATTTTCATTGTAAAAGACAGAAAGGGTGGAAAGCGTGAAGAGATTATTGAGAAAGCACGCACTGCAGGAATCAAAATGAATTTTGTATCTTCTCTTCGTCTCACCGGAGAAGATGCCTATCAGGTACGTCATCAGGGAGTTGTGGCTAAGATGACGCAGACCAGTCTGATGCCTTTTAATGATCTACTGGATACATTTGATGGCCTGGTAAAGGCAGGTAAAAACCCAAGACTGATTGTTCTTGATACCTTGCAGGATCCACATAACATAGGAGCCATTATCAGATCAGCTCATGCATCAGGGATGGATGGTGTTCTTGTTACCCGTGAACGTTCAGCCCCCATTGGTGGTACAGCTGCTAAATCTGCAGCGGGTGCCATGTCTCATATTGATATTTGCCAGGTCACCAATCTTGCCCAGTCATTACAGGCCTTGAAGGATGTTGGTGCATGGGTATTTGGTGCAATAAAAGATGATGATGCCCAATCTCTTTATAAGACGGATCTTTTGCTCCCGGCGTGCATTGTTGTGGGTAGTGAGGGCTCAGGGATACGCCCATTGGTTCGTAAACAGTGTGATGTTCTTCTTTCCATCCCCATGGAGGGCAAGCTTGATTCGTTGAACAGTTCAGTGGCTGCTGGTGTTATTATGTTTGAGATTCTGAGACAGCGTCAAAACTGAATTTTCCTGTTTTATTCTTACCTGAGTTATCTAAAGAGAAAGTATAATTTTCTACGGACGCTCTTCCTTCTCTTGATGCCATGCTTCTTGTCGACATATTTGTCGACAAGAAGCATGGTTGTCGACATTCCTCCTTATTGCAATAGCCCACGTGAAAGGTATCGGTATGTTATTGCGTGGTATTCAGTAGAAAAAACAATGTGGTACGTTTCTGGCATTATTCACGCATGGTAGAAGTTTTATTGTAACTATTCAGCAGGGCAGGATATTACCCTAACCTCTGAGTTGTAACTGTTTAGAAGTGCCTCATATTCGTTCATTCTGAGCAACGATGAGTACTTGTGCTACTCAAGTTGGTCAGAATGGACGAAGGTGAGGTGCTGCTGAATAGTTACGTTTTATTATCCTTTGCAGGGAGTATCCGTGGATCAAAAGTGGACATTCCCTATTCTTGTTTATCATACTGGAGGCTTTTTATTGTGAATATTAGAAAGATTACGTCCATGACCATGTTTATCTCCTTTATTCTCATGGTGGTAACGTCTATCATCCTATACATCGTGCCCCAGGGACGCGTAGCGTACTGGGCCGATTGGCGTATGTTAGGTTTGAGTAAAACTGAATGGAGCAATCTCCATATTAACCTGGGATTTCTATTCCTTTTTGCCGGCCTTCTCCATGTGTTTTATAACTGGCCTGCAATTAAGGCCTATATGAAAAATCGGGCCAGGGAATTAACAGTATTTACTCCATCGTTTAATGTGGCTCTTCTCTTGAGTCTTCTTGTTGGAATCGGAACCTATTTTGAGATTCCTCCAATGTCAACCGTGATCAATTTTAGCGGATCAATCAAGGATTCTGCTGCTGACAAATATGGTGTGCCACCTTATGGTCATGCAGAGTTGTCCTCAATAAAGCATTTTGCGAAGAGGCAGGGTTTAGATGTGGATAAAGCCATCGAGCTCCTCAGGGAAGCGAATATTCAAATAAATGATTCAAGTGTTACGCTTGCAGATATTGCAGGTGCCAATGAATTGTCCCCTCAGGAGATATTTGAAATTATGAAACCTGCATCAAACAGTAAAAAGGATGAAGAGAAACGCTCTTTTCCCCGTAGCCCAATGACAGGTTTTGGCAAAATGACTCTTAATGCCATATGCGCTGAATATAATTTGCTGTATCAGGCCGTTCGCCAGAATCTTGCTGAAAAAGGTGTAAAAGTTGAAGCTGAAATGAGCATAAAAGAGATAGCTGCAGCAAATGAGAAGAGCCCAATGGAAATTTTTGAACTGCTTTATGGAATAGTCAATGAAATGTAGAATAAGCCATAAGATGGCAGGTGCTATTTCAGCCTTGTTATTCGTTTCTATAACTATTGGTGTTGGCAATTCGTTTTCTCAGGAGTTCTTAATGGGTAAAGTCCTGTCGGTTGATTTCCGGAAAAAGGAGATTGAACTTGCTTCACAAACACCGATGACCAGGAAAGAGTCAGACGGAAAGGGTGTAACTGTTTTGGTACAATCGAATAATACCCTTCCAGGCTGCGTAGTTATCGGAGCATACATAAGGATATGGGGCAAACGACTTTCAGAAGATAGCAATACCTTCGTTGCAAATGATATTAGAGGATGTCGTGGGGGAGGATGTGCTGATCCCACTGGCGTACGTTCACGTCTTTCAATAAAAGGAAAAAAGCAGCATCGAGGGTGCAGCAGTGATGAAGACTCCACAGACGTCCGTCCAGATAGCCAGGGACATCCCGCTGGTCGTGGTTGGCATGGTGGCAAAGGGAATGGCGACGGTGGTAGAGGCGGTGGGAGGTGAAACGCTATTTCGGATGGAAGGCTAATCTTGTAGTCTTTGTACTTCTCATTGTTTTCGTTGGGAGTTATTTTTTTAGACAGAATCAGCAGGCTTCCCGTGAGTTGGAGATGTATTCACGGAATCACTCTGAAATTCTTGCAGCTGTTGTTGACCTCACCATCCGAAATAGGTTGCTCTCTCAGAGTGCCCTTGAAGAGACCGTTGCAGGATCTCTTGAAAAAAGTGCTCGGTTTATTCATTATCTTAATTCAATTGAATCATTTTTGTCCTTTGAACTAACAGCATATGCAGCAGAATCAGGCCTTGCAGGAGTACGCATTGTGGAAGGTGGAAACACTCCTTCTGGAGTCAGTGGGCCGGAAGCCTGGCAGTCTGACAAAGGTTGTGAGGAATCTGCAGGACTTAAACGGATTGAAGACGAGAAGCTCTATCTCTATACTTTTATTCCAGATGAAAACGGCTCTGATCCATCCCTTTCCGGTTGTGTACTGGTTGGTCTTTCTTCGCGTGAAATAGATGTCATCTTAGATAAACTTTCTGTCGAACGTCTCATCGACATATTGGAAGATCTGCACGATGTTGCCTATGTGAGGTTCCTGTCTGATGACCAAAACGTGGATCAGCAGCTGTTGGATTCACAGGTGATACAAAAAATACAAAATGAGAATATTCGGGAAACAGTGGTTACCTTAGGAGAATGGAGGCTCGTTGTGGCCTTTAAAATGGATCGTTTTGGTAAACGACGCATTCAGATGCAAAGAGAGTTTCTTGTCTTTATCTGTTTTCTGGTTATTTTTGGTGGCTTATCTTCCTGGTGGCTCTATTGGGTTCAACGTCAACGATTACAGCAGGCACGTGAGTTTGAACGAGAAATGGCTCGTCAGCATGAAGATGCTGCACTCGGTAGAGCAGCAGCAACAATTACCCATGAACTTAGAAACCCGTTAAATGCGATTGGCATGGGGTTGCAGCGTATGCAGATTGAGACAGAGGATCTTGATCCTGTTCATCATAAACTGCTTGCCAGTATGCGTAATGCTGTTGCTCGAACAAACACCATTATCAGCAGATTGAATCAATATATCCATCCGTTTGCAATCTCCAGCCAGGCAGTTAATATCGCATCCCTGCTTCGTCAGGGGGTGACATTGTATCAGGAACAGTCCAGAAAACAGCAGATTAAGGTTGAACTCGACTGTGAACAGGATCTTTTAGTTCCCGGTGACAGGGTTTTGTTGGAACAGCTTTTTGAAAATCTTCTGAAGAACAGTGTTGAAGCACAACCGAATGGTGGATTTATCAGGATAGTAATGAAGCGGTTGGCGAAAAGTTGTTGTGTGGAAATTGAAAATGGTGGCTTTACCCTGTCACCTGAAGAAAGTAGACTCCTGTTTGAACCATATTTCACCCGGAAGAGCAAAGGAACAGGCCTTGGCCTTGTGATTAGTAAGAAGATCGTCCTGGCTCATAAAGGAAAGCTGGAGTGGCAGGGTGATTTTGTTGGGAAGCGTATCAAAATTTTAATTATGTTGCCTCTGGAAATCTCCTGAGGAGTGTTTATACAGCATCGAATGCGGGAATATAATATGTTGATATTGATTGTAGAGGATGAGCAGGAGCAGCGGGAAATGCTGCAGGGATTTTTGGAAAAACAGGGCTATAAGGTACTGACTGCATCTGGAGGAAACGAGGCTTTGGAACTTTTTGAGTCAATGCCTGTACAACTGGTTTTGCTTGATCATCGCATGGATGACATGAATGGTGATGAGGTACTGGAAAAGATGAGAGCGGTATCCCCGTTGCTGAGAGCCATTATGATCACTGCTTATGGAGATGTTACAACGGCGGTAAAAGTGATGCAGCTTGGTGCCGATGACTTTATGGAAAAGCCGGTAGATCTAACAGATCTTATCGAAAAAATTCGTCGAATTGAACAAAGTATAGCAGTTCAGGAAGAGTCCGGGAAAATAAGTGATTTTATAGAACAGGTGGAGCTTCCCATAACCATCATTGGTTCCAGTGAAAAAATGCAGGAGTTGTTATCCCTGGTGTATCGGGTTGCATCAACAGAGTGGTCAGTCCTGATTCGAGGAGAAACAGGTACCGGAAAAGAGTTAATTGCTAAGCTAATTCATATGATGGGGTTGAGGAAAGATGGTCCCTTTGTTGAAGTGAACTGTGCAGCTATCCCGGAAAGTCTCTTTGAATCAGAACTCTTTGGTCATGAAAAGGGTGCTTTTACCGGGGCTTCCTCACAACGGCGTGGTCGCTTTGAACTGGCAAAAGGTGGAACACTGTTTCTTGATGAAGTGGGTGAACTGCCACTCCATCTACAGGCAAAACTTCTACGAACTCTGCAGGAAAAAAAGATTACCCGGGTGGGAAGTGAGGTTGAAATTAATATTGATGCAAGGGTACTTACTGCCACTAATAAAGACCTGAAGCAGATGGTAACAGATAAATTGTTCCGTGAAGATCTGTATTTTCGTCTTAATGTTCTTGAGCTGATCATTCCTCCTCTTCGGGAGCGAAGAGATGATATTATAGAGCTTATGGAGTTTTTTCTGGAGAAATATACAGTAAATACTGCTATATCATTTGATCATGATTCCATGACAAAACTGGTTAAGTATTCTTTTCCTGGTAATGTAAGGGAACTCGAACACTTGATTCAACGTCTATTGACCCTTGTTCGAGGTAATACCGTCACCGTTGCAGATCTGCCGCCTGAAATTCGTGAAAGCAGCAGCACAGGAGGACTGTTGAGTGATCGGCTGGCTGCTGTAGAGAAAGAAATGCTGGTTGCAGCCCTTGAGGAAAATCACTGGGTACAAACAAAGGCTGCTGAGACTCTAGGAATCAGTGAACGTGTTCTTCGGTATAAAATGAATAAGGCTGGGATAAAAAAATAAGATTTCCTATCTGGTATCTTTAAGCTGATCGAGGCTTAGGAACGTACAATAAATAACTTGAACAAATATATGCCTTTTTAAAACGATTGGGTTAGTCGTTGCGAAGTGCAACTATTGTTTGATCTGATGCTTCAAGTTCAGCAAATCATTTTTCTGTTAATTCCAGTAAGGGAGAGATATTTATCTCTCCCTTGTGAAAGACAGCACCAGTATCTAAGCTTTTTGTCTGACCATTCTGATATAATCCTTGGTCAGGGAAGGATGCTCAGCAATAACTGCAGACGCTTCTGCCGATAAGGATTTTTTCAGAAAATCATCTATCTGGGCATAAGTCATTTTTTGACTGACGGCTTCTGTTACATACTTTGTAAAGTTTTTTTCATCATTTTTACTGGTAAACCGAGAAAGAATTCGATGGTTGTCCTCTTCTTCACTTGATTCTGCAACTGTCAGGCTGCTGCTACGAAGACTTTCCATGGAACCTTTCATCTGTGCAAGTTCCTCTTGAATCCCGTTTATAACGCTGGTCACTTCATCCTGTGCTCCAGCAGCATCCTTTTCCTCACGCTCAAAAGAGGAGAGGGCTGTTTCAATTGCTGATATTTTGTTATTCAGTGGTTTTACTGTTCCCTGAATGGCTGCAATATCAGCAGAAAGTTTTTTGGTTGTTTCTTCAAGAGATTCGGCGGAGGATTTCTTTTCAAGTTCACCTGCCATACCATCTACTTTTTCATCAAGTTTCGCAATTTCTTCGGTGGCGACAACTATTGATGAAGTTACACTGCTAAGGGTTTTTTCAAAAGCGGCGATACTGGTTTGGAGATTGTCGAGTTGACTCTTCAATGCTTCCTGATTGCTGTGAAGGGGGCGTAAACCATCCTCACTGACGACTGCACAAGACGTGTGTCTGGAGAGACATTTTGCAATAGCTGGGCAACAACAAAGATCCTTTGTGGACTCGTGAAGTTGTATCTTGAATTCCGCATACGTGCTTTTACAGGTATCCTTGTCGTATATATATAGGATTCCGAAATAAATTCCAAACATCACAGCAATACTAACAGCCAGAGCGACTGCAAGACCAAACAAAAAAACAGCCCCAGTGAATAGTGAGGAAAGAGTACCAATAACTCCACCGGAATCACTGACCGCGAATGCATAGATGAAGAAAACAAAAAGTCCAGATACGATTCCTGATTTGACAAGAGATGTTTGTAATTCCTTATTTTCCATGAAATGTGTCTCCAACCGTTATAGATGAGCTAAAATGGGATAGGTCTCCAAATACAATTACTTTCTGTACTTGATGAGGCAATGAAAGTGAAATAAATTTTACTCTTTGCAAACAGACTGACTATATACATTTTTTTTATAAGTTAACCAATAGTAATACCATGTAGTTTAGCAGAAACCCAAAAAGAATAAAGAGAATATTTAAAAGAAGGTCATAAATTCCATGTAAAATAAACATAAAATCCCTGTGAGTCAGCTCACGGGGATTTTATGAGAGTTGGGATAATACAGTGTAACTAGATAACTGAATGATACTCCGTCATTTTTCGTTACCCGTTCTTGTTACATAATCGTCTGAACAACGGTTGCTGCATAATCAATAAATTTTTGTGGTATCACACCCATGATGACAATTATAGTTAGAAGGAAAATAGACGCTGCATTGGTAAGCATTGAGGGGTTTATAATGGCTCGTTCTGCGGGATCGCTGGTGTAGGCAACACGAATTACAGACAGATAGTAATAAATGGCAATAGCAGTATTCAATGCAGCGAGGATAACGATCAGCAGGTATCCTTCTTTTAGTGCTCCAGCTAGTAAGAGGAATTTACCCATAAAGCCGACAAATGGAGGAATTCCAGCAAGGGCAAACATTCCAACTGCAAGGGTGAAAGCCATTATAGGTGAGCGTTTATGCAATCCTGAAAGGTCTTCAATCAGCACATTGTCACCCTTTGCAGAAACCGTACAAATAACGAGGAAACAGGCCAGGTTCATAAATACATATCCAATGATATAGTAAATAGCATTGGCATATCCGCTGATCTGGAAAGTAAGGATACCAAGTAAAACAAAACCGGCGTGGGCAATACCAGAGAATCCAAGCATCCGTTTAACATCTTTTTGCACAAGTGCTGAAAGATTTCCGTAGAACATGGAAGCAATAGCACAAACCATAAGAACGTTTAATATTACCTGGCCTTCAATGGTGATAGGACTAATAAACCGAATGAGCATCGCAACTGCCGCAAGTTTTGGAACTGAAGCAATAAAAGCAGTGGTCTCATTAGAGGAACCTTCGTATACATCCGGTACCCAGAAGTGGAATGGAAAGAGTGCAAGTTTATAAAAGAAACCGCAGAGAACCATCATCATGGCTATAACTGCTGCAGGATTATCCCACATGGTGGATAGCTTTACCATAATAACTGAAAGCTCGGTGGAACCAGTGAGGCCAAACATATAACTCATACCAAAGAGCATAAAGCCTGTTGCAGTTACTCCAAAGAGAAGATATTTGATACCTGCTTCCATTTGAAATCTGAACTTTCCTTCATCGTCACGCATGGGAACCATGAGGTATATAGCAAATGAAGCAAATTCCAAAGTAACGAAGATTGTCAGTAATTCGACGCTTGATACCAGCATCATAAGACCGAGTGTGCTGCAAAACATAAAGATATAGTACTCAGGCTGTACTTTTGGTGAAATTCCTTTGAGTTTATTACCAAATAGAATAACAATCAACATTGCCCCGGCAATCAGGATTTTAAAGACCTGAGAGAAGAGATCGACCTGGTAAGCATTGAAAAAGAGCATTCCGGTTTGGCCGTAGCTGAGAAGAGATGCGATAAAAACGGCGAAACCGAGTCCAATGACAATATGTCTGGTAGTATCACTATTGACTTTGCAAAGGCTTACTGTAAAGAAGGTAAGGCTTGCAGCCAACAGTGTTATCTCAGGGAGAAATTCCATTTTGTATACCTTTTGCGAAACGTTAATAAAGAACGCTGTTACTTTATAATTGAACCTGTTACCACAGCTACCTGGGACTAGGCACTTGTCCTAAAGGTCATTTTCAAATAGACTCTTAGTTGTGCAAGCCGTGGTAATTATTTAATAAACTTTCAACACTTACGTGCATAATGTCGACAAATGGCTGCGCACCGAGTCCAATCCAGAATACGAAGAAAAGGAAAGGGCTAAGGATCACGATCTCACGAACAGAAATATCTTTAATCATAGTTTGATCTGGATTGTTCGGTCCACCCCATACGATTTTCTGTAACATACGGAGCATATAGGCAGCAGCAAGTACTGCTCCGGGGATAGCAGCCAATGCCAACCAGATAGAGTGTTCAAAAGTACCAACAAGGATCATGAACTCACCAACAAAACTATTAGTTCCTGGAAAGGCAAATGCTGATAGTGTGAAGAAGGTAAGGAATGTCACAAAAATCGGCATTTGTTTACCGAGCCCGGTTGCATCACGAAGTTCTCTCGAATGGGTACGCTCATAGATCATCCCGATACAGAGGAAGAGTGCACCAGTTGTAATACCATGATTGATCATCTGGAGAATGGCACCTTCGACACCGGCGGTGTTCAGAACAAAGATTCCCAGAGTGACAAACCCCATATGCCCAACCGATGAATAGGCGATCAGTTTTTTCATATCACTTTGGGCGAGTGCCGTAAAACCACCATATATAATAGCGGCTATGGATAGCCAGAGTATGGCAGGCGCCAGCAGCATCGTAGCCTCAGGTGTGATGGGAATTGCAAAGCGAAGAAAACCGTAGGTACCCATTTTGAGAAGAACCGATGCAAGTATTACAGAGCCGGCAGTTGGAGCTTCGACATGTGCAGCAGGTAACCATGTGTGAAAAGGAAACATGGGCACCTTGATGGCAAAGGCAAGAAAGAATGCCAAAAACACAAATATTTGTGCTGTGCTTGAATAGTTCTGCCACATCATATCGGGGATAAAAAAGCTGTATCCATTGTTTATAAAGAGCCAGAGGATGGCAACAAGTAACATGACAGAGCCACCAAGAGTATAGAGAAAGAACTTGATAGATGCATAGATCTTCCGTGGCCCACCCCAGATGGCGATAAGCATATACATTGGAATAAGCATTGCTTCCCAGAGGATGTAGAACAGAACAAAATCAAGAGCCATAAACACGCCGAGCATGGCACATTCCATAATCAGCAGACAGACCATAAATGCCTGCACTCTGGTCTTAATGTAGTTCCAGGAGGCAAGTACACAGAGAGGCATGATAAAGGTTGTCAGCATGACAAGTAGAATTGAGATACCATCGACTCCGACAACATATTGGATATTTAAGGCTTCAATCCATGTGAACTGTTCAACAAATTGGAATTTGCTGGTAGTCGTGTCAAATGCTAAGATCAAGGGGATGGAAATAAGTGCTGTAAGCGTGCTAACGCCAAGTGCCCAGTATCGTGCAAAAAAATCATTCCGTACAAAGAGCAGCACTGCAGCTCCTGCTAAGGGCAGGAAAATCAGGATGCTCAGAATGTGTGGATAATCTGGATTGTTTAGTAGTTGATCCATTTCCAGTGTTCCTCGATATCAGTTTATTTGTTTGTTACGGTGCAAAAAAAAGGCACATTCAAAGCGTCGTTATAGCCAGACGTAGCCCACTAAGAGAACTGCTGCAAAAGAGATTGTATAGTAGATTGTATGTTGGATCTCACCGCGCTGCAGGACAATGGTCACTCTGCGACCAATAGCACGAACACAGCGGGCAGTTCCATCAACTACTCCATCAATACCATGCCAGTCAAACCATGACCAGAAGGCTGATGTTGCCATGAGACAGTTGGTGCCAACGGACTTGTAGCATTTGCCAAGTGAGTTATCCAGCCATTGCAGAGGGTTTTCAACAGTCCAGTAGAAGGCTCGTCCACCCATGCGGTAAAACCAATCCAGATCAAGACTAATGGTATCTCTGGGCATAATATATTTACGGAGCATAAAGAACCCAAAGGCAGTGAAGGCCATAATCTGTATGACCTCACTGAGATGGTAGGCACTGTAAGGTTTAAAAACGACATCTGTATTTGGCAGCATATTGTACAGAAACGGTGTGTATACTCCAATAAAGATACAGAAAAATCCACCAATGGTCATGGCAAGCTGCATGTTCCAGCTTGGATCCTGAGCTTTTTCCCAAGTCTCTTCGGAACAGTTGTTGTCTCCAAAAAACAGAAGGTAGGGAAGTCTCAGACCGGCGGCAAGGAATGTTCCTGCTGATACAAAAATGAGTATAAATGCAACCCAGTAAAGGTGTGATTCAAAGGCAGCAGCAACGATCATGGATTTGGAAACAAAGCCTGACATCAACGGGAGTCCAGAAACGGCAAGCCCACCAATAAGCAGGAAGATCATAGTTGCCGGCATCTTTTTATAGAGACCACCCAGTTGAGTAAGTTTTTGTTTTCCGGTTGCGGTTAAGATTGCCCCGGCCGCCATAAAGAGTAGTCCTTTGTATAGGATATGGGCGAATGCATGGGCAGAGGCACCGTTAATGGCGAGGCTGGTTCCAATACCAACAGCCGCAACCATATATCCCACCTGTGACACAATTTCCCAACCGAGGAGTTTGCGGACATCATTTTCTATCATCGCATAGATGATGCCGTAAATTGCCATAAACACCCCAAGATAGATAAGCACTTCAAATCCTGTGCAGCTTCGAATAAGGGTGTATACAGCGGTTTTGGTTGTAAAGGCACACATAAAGACCGCACCAATTGCTGTTGCCTTAGAGTAGGCATCCGGTAGCCATGAATGGAGCGGCGGAACGGCAGCATTCAGCATAAGGCCAGCCATGATCAACCAGGTATAAAGCTCGGGTGATGAAACATTCATCTGATCAAAGCTAAGGTCTCCTGTAGCCTGATACCGAAGAACAAATCCCAATAGAAGAATTATTCCGCCGAAGGTATGTACAAGAATATACCGATAACCAGCAGCAAGTGCTTCTTTGTCCCTTCTTGCCCATATCAGGAAGGTTGAGGCAAAGGCCATCATTTCCCAGAACAGAAAGAGAGTTATAAAATCACCGGCATAAATGGCACCGAGCGATCCTGCAACATAAAACCAGGCTGCAACATGTTGCCACTCGTCTTTAACATGCATACCATAAATGGTACCAATAATAGCCATCAACGCCATGATAAAGCCAAAGATGGTGGAAAGGCGATCAACACGGCCAAAGGTAAGTTCCCAGTTCATAAACTGAAAAACACCATAGGTACCTGCATTCTGGCTTAGATAGATAACACTGATAAAAGTCAGCAGGGGAACCAGAAACATAAAAGGTTTACGGAACGGCCCTCTTATCATTGGAAGCAGACAGGCACCTGCTATCATAATGAATGCCGGGTGTATAAAACTACTTGTCATAATAATCCTCCCTGGTCTGGATACCGCTTTTTCCAAACCATCTGGCAACCATAATGACAATACCACAGCTACAGAGCGCAAAGAGTGACCAGAATCCTGGTATCATTTTTTCAGCCCAACTATGAGCGTAGCTTTTGTCCACGGTTATGCTCCAGGCTACTATGAAGATCATGACTCCATAGCAGCAATAAATTACCTTCTGTAATCGATCCCGAAGATAGTCGATCATATTTACAATCATCCTGTCACCGTCCTTACAAGTTGCATCATAAAGTTAGGAAAGATACCAAGTAACACCGAGATAGTACATGCAATCACAATGGGAATCAGCATGGTTAGCGGAGCTTCCTTAATACCTTGATATGTTTCCCCTTCAGGGCGTTTACCAAAAAATGCTTTATAAGTAACCGGGGCAAAATACCCAACATTAAGCATGGTTGAAGCAATCAGGATAAGGAGAATTCCCATTTGATGGGCTTCGATGGAACCAACAAGCAGGTTCCATTTTGTAACAAATCCTGCAACCGGCGGAGCACCAATCATGGAGAGCGAAGCTATAAAGAAGCACGCGAACGTTATCGGCATGGTCTTGCCAAGCCCCCCCATCTCTGAAATATCTTTCTTGTGTGCGGCTATCATAATTGCTCCTGCACAGAAAAAGAGTGTGATTTTTGCAAATGCATGATTCACGATATGAATAAGCCCACCATCAATTCCAGAGGGAGTGAGCAATGCCACGCCAAGAATAATATAGGAAAGCTGAGAGACTGTTGAATACGCAAGTCGCTCTTTTAAATTGTCTTTGCAAAGGGCTAGAATAGATGCCGCAAGTATTGTAAACCCGACAAAGTAAGCTGTGGGGATACCAAGATTTAAGGCATGCATGGTATCTGTACCAAAGACATAGAGCATAACTCGGGTTGTGCAGAAGACACCAACTTTAACAACTGCAACTGCATGGAGGAGTGCTGAGACCGGAGTCGGAGCAACCATGGCACCAGGAAGCCAGTGATGGAATGGCATAATACCATTCTTGGCAAAGCCGAAGATGCAGAAGATATAAAGCATGATCACCATCCAGTTTTGGATATTGCCGGAGGAGAGACCATCGGTGAAAAGCCCATCTGATATGTTGGTTGGGAAATCAAGTGTCCCGGTGAGAACATAAATCAGGATAAGAGCTGGCAACAGGAAGAGCTTGGCTGTGGTGGTCAGATAAATAATGTATTTCTTGGCACCCTCATATCCGGCTTTATCCTGTGCATGGGCAACAAGTGGATAGGTACAGACTGAAACAATCTCATAAAAAAGATACATGGTAAAGAGATTGTCGGAAAAAGCAACACCGATAGCACCAAAAATGGCGAGTGCAAAACAGGCATTAAATCGTGTCTGCGCATGTTCCTGATGTGCCCGCATATAGCCTAGTGAATAAAAGACAGCAATTGTCCACAGTGAAGACGCAACGAGTGCGAAAATCATAGACATTGCATCTGCACGAAGAGTTACCGTAAGGCCGGGTAATACAGTAAACATATGAAAAACAAGAATTTTCCCATCGAGAACTGCAGGAATCATTGAGGCAACAATCAATAGTAGAAAAATCGATGCAACCGATGATATACCCTCGCGGATATTCTCGTTTTTACCCATAAGCATGACACCTACGGTGCCAATCAGTGGGACAAGAAGTGCTAGAAGAAGTTTTACGGAACTGATCGTTTGTATTTCCATGACAGAGGTTCCTTTTTCCTGGCCTTTTAACCTTTAAGGTCGACAATATCTGCGGTGTCGACTGATTTGTAATTTCGATATATTGCAATGGTAATACTGAGACCTATGGTAGCTTCAGCAGTGGCAATGGCCATAATAAACAGGGTAAAGATCTGTCCTACTGTGGGGTCTGGAGCTGTGAATCTGTTAAAGGCCATAAAGTTAATGGCCGCCGCCGCAAGAATAAGCTCTGAAGCAATTAGCATTCCAATAAGAGTTCTTCGAGTAATGAGACCGTACATGCCCATTCCAAAAAGTATTGCGGCAAGAATAAGGTATGTGTTCAGGTCGTTATGGAGGTTGAGAATAGACATTTATTTGCTCCTTCCTTGACGTGCAATGACAAGTGCTCCGATGATTGCAATTAACAGGACGACGGATATCAGTTTAAAGAGCATAGAATAGGTAGTGAGTAGTTCTATACCTATCAGCTTTGGAGTCCCCATGTTTTCTTTCGGCAGAACATCAAACGAAGTGTTCAATGCAAGGCCAATCAAACCAAATGTTATAAGACCAGCGGTGATTAACCCAAGAGGTCCACTTAATGAATTGGCCGGGCCAGGTTTACTCTTGTCTTCAGGGGCTGCAAGCATAACAGCGAAGGCAATGGTAACACACACAGCACCAACGTAGATGAGTAGCTGCATCATGGACATCAAAGGTGAATTCAGGAAGTAGTATATGGTGGCTATTCCGATAAAACAGAGAGCTAGTCCAGCTACCGCCCGAACAAGCCGTTCTGCATTACAGGCCATAAAACCGCCGATTATGGTGATCGTAAGTGAGACCAGGAAAACGATTCCGGCAGCCGCATCTCCATATCCTGCAAATCCATCGGCCATTAAAAAGCCAAGAATACCTGAGGCATCAGTTGGATTCATGAGTTTCTCTCCTTCAATCTGTTAAGAAGATCGAAATGGAAGTCTTCCTTGCGGGTAGAAACAAGGTTGTATTCCTTTGAAAAGGTGATGGCGTTAAAGTTACAGGATGCAATGCATTGTCCGCAAAGAGAGCAGGTGGTAAAGTTGAGGTCGTACTTTGTGAGTACCTTCTTCTTTTTTGTCTTCATCTCACCCTTAACTTCAACCTCATATGCAACAGATTTTGAAGCAAGACTGATGCAACCGGACGGGCAGGCACGCTGGCACATTCCACAGGATACACAGTTAGGCTCTCCAGCTTCGTTCTCAATCAGTTCTATATGGCCTCGATACCGCTTACACATTGTTATGGTCTTGAACGGATAGGGGACAGTAACAACTGGTTTGAAGAATTCTCTGAACGTTATGCTAAGCCCTACGCAAAGACTCCACAATCCCGAGAAGATATCGTTAAAATATGCACCCATATTAAAATACCTTTAGCAATCCTGCTGTAAGCAGCAGGTTAAACAGTGTGATTGGAATCAAAACCTTCCAACTCAGATTGAGTAGTCCATATATTGTTGTACGGGGAAATGTCCATCGAATCAAAATAAAGGAAAAAATGAGAAAATAAATTTTAAGAAGGAACCACCACACACCGGGATAAAGCCCAAATGGACAGCCCCATCCACCTAAGAAGAGGATAGTGATAAGAGATGTACCAATAACGATATGTGCGTATTCTGCCATAAAGAAGAGTCCAAAACCCATACTTCCGTATTCTGTATGAAATCCTGCGACCAACTCGCTCTCAGCTTCACCAAGGTCAAATGGTGCACGGTTGGTTTCAGCAAGGACGCAGATAAAGAAGATAAGAAAAGAAACGGGCATTAAAGGACTTGCAAGTGACGGTGTAATATTCCAGTTCCAGAAACCTCCAGCCTGGGCAATGGACATCTCATGCAGGTTGAGCGTACCTGTAATCAGAACGACGGTAATCGCCGTAATAAACAGGGGGATTTCGTAAGAAATAGACTGCGAAACTGCACGAACAGATGCCATAACACTGTATTTGTTCCGTGAACCCCAGCCGGCAAACAGGATGGACAGACCACTAAGAGAGGCGAAACCGATAACCATCAACAGTCCAACATTCATGGAATGGGCAACAATGGTATTACTAAATGGTATGGTGACAAAGCTTGCGATCGCAGGAATCATGGTAAGAACTGGTGCTACCATAAAGAGAGCCTTGTCAGCTCCACCTGGAATCATTAACTGCTTTGTCATCAGTTTAATGCCATCGCAAGGTGGTTGGAGAAGGCCAAAAGGACCGTTGACATTGGGACCTGGGCGACGTTGAATTCGCCCGGCTCCCCGACGCTCTGCCCAGACCAGATAGGCTGCGTTCAGTGCTGCAAAGGCAATGGCTGCAACAACGGCAGCCAGAACATTTAGTATTGTTAAACTCATGCGACTACTCCCTTAAATATTCGGGTTGAATCCGGAAACAATTCAAACCTCTGAGTTGTAAATGTTTGGATAGTGCGCCCCTTATCTGTCAATCTCAGGTATAACTAAGTCTAAGCTTCCCAGCATGGCGAGTGCATCCATTAGCAACATGCCCTCACATGCCTCATCAAAGAGACACATATTTGAATACGTTGGAGAACGAAGTTTGAAGCGATAGGCGTTCTTGGTTCCGTCACTTACAAGCCTGATACCAAAACTGCCCCGTGCTGTTTCAACAGCCTGGTAATAATCACCCACCGGAGGTTTAATCAGTTTTGGTTTTTTTGCGGGCATGACAGGCCCGTCCGGTAATTTATCAAGTCCCTGTTCAATAATACGCAGAGATTGTTCCATTTCATCCATACGAACCATGTAACGGGCAAGAGAGTCGCATTCGTGATAAACCGGTACGTCAAAATCAAATTCTGAATATACAGAGTAGGGTTCGTTTTTACGAACGTCAAAATCGATTCCTGAACCACGGGCAACTGCACCTGTTGCTCCGTATTTACGGCACATTTCAGCAGAAATCGGCCCGATACCTTCAAGGCGTTTTCTGAAAATGATATTGCCGGTTACCAGTGCCTTATATTTCTTTAATGACTTGCGCATCATTGGAATGATAGCTTTTGTTGCCTTGATGAAGTCGTCGTCGATATCATTAGACACTCCACCGAAGACGTGATAACAATAGGTAAGGCGAGACCCGGTGATACCTTCCAGTGCATCGAGTATATGTTCACGATCCTGAAGGGCATACATAAGCGGTGTAAACCCTCCAAGATCCATAACAAAGGCACCAAACCAAAAGAGATGTGATGCAATTCTGTTCAGCTCAACGGTGATTACCCGGATATACTCAGCACGCTCGGGAACTTCTATCCCTGCGGCACGCTCAATGGCCAGTACATGACAATGGGTATAACCCATAGCTCCCAGATAATCGAGACGACTCAAATTCGGGAGAACTTGTGGGTATGTTCTATTTTCACCCATAAGTTCATGCATACGATGAATATAGCCAAGAACGGTTTCAGCTTTGACGATATACTCACCATCCATCTCCATCTTGATCCGGAGAACACCATGGGTTGCAGGATGTTGTGGCCCGATGTTCAGGATAAAGGTTTCGTCCGGTTGGATTTGAATTGGTCCACTCATGGTTTGAAATCCTTTAAGAGGGGATGAAAGTCTGCGTCTTCTGGGAGGAGCAGAGGGATTAGGTGCGGATGCCCGTCAAATTTGATGCCAAAAAAGTCATGGGCCTCACGTTCGTGCCAGCTGGCACCGGCATATATCTTGGATATAGTAGGTATTTTTGGCTCAGAACGGGAAGTTCGGGTACGAATAACCACACGGCAGCGATCAAAGTCAAAACGGGAGAAGTCATAGACTGATTCAAGTTGATCTTCTTTTATCCAGTCTACTCCAGTAATACTTTCAAGAAAAAATCCAGCCTTATCAAGAATCATTACAGCGGCAAGCAGTTGGCCTGGTTCAAGCTGTACGTCAATATCATAGCCATGCTCCGCATGATTACGTTCAATGACACCATTGACTCGAGGCTCTTCTTTTTTCTTGACCGGTTTCTTCTCTTTTTCACCTTCAGCTGCTGCCTCCGCAACCGGTTCTTCAACAACCAGTGGTGGATCAGGGAAAAGATCTTGCAGGGCAAGTTTTACAGTTTCTTTTATCATTGTCATCTTTCTCTATCCTCAGGCCTTTGCTTCAGGATCTTTCCAGCGGTTCCAACCAGAAATTTTATTTTCCAGTTGGAGGATTCCTTCGAGCAGTGCTTCGGGCCGCGGCGGGCAACCCGGTATATAGATATCAACCGGAAGAAATTTATCAGCACCAAGTACAATGGAGTATTGACCTTCAAAGGAAAAAGGTCCCCCTGAAATAGCACAATTTCCAAGTGCCATCACCCACTTGGGTTCGGGCATCTGATCGTAAAGGACTTTGATACCAGGCATCATTTTCTTGGTGACGGTTCCAGCAACGATCATCAGATCGGCCTGTCTTGGGGATGGACGAAACACCTCAGCTCCAAAACGTGACATATCAAATCGTGCACAACCTGTGGCCATCATTTCAATAGCACAACAGGCAATACCAAATGTGAGTGGCCATAATGAGTTCACCCTGCCTATGTTGATGAGTTTGTCGGCCACGGCAAACTGAACAATAGATGAAGGTATTTGTTCTAACGGTGAAGGTATGTTCTGCGTTCCCACTTGAAGACTCCTTTAATCCATGCGTATACAATTGAGAGTGCTAATATTCCAACAAACAAAAAAAGTTTAACGAAATCCCCGTAGATAACGCCCATATCTCGAAGTTCCTGGCTGTCATAAGCAAGAGCGACAGGAAAGAGAAAAAGAACATCCACCGCAAATGCAAGAAAAGTGAGTGCGTAGAGGAAAAAGACGGAATGATATCGAATCCAGGGGTCACCAATCGGTTCCATACCACATTCGATGGCTTGACTGTTTTTACGATTAAACTGCCGGGTACCACGAGGCATGAAGATGTAGACGATGGCGATGGGTCCTATTGCAAATGCTAAGCCACCAAGGATAAAGACCGTGATCCATAGTATGTCATCCCGGTAGAGAAAATCAGAAAATTGAAGCTCCATCTAAAAACCTCTTGTGGTTGAGTTTGTCGGAAGGAATTCTGAAAGGCTGAATTTTCCTGATTAAAAGCTATAACCTTTTTACCTGTATTGTGGGTGTTGTCGGTTTGGCAAGCAACTACATTGTAGTTAAACAAGTATGTCAAGGGATAATAAAATGGGGTTTACGGTTTGTATGGAAAACGGAACAAAGATTGAATTATTTATCCCATTAAAAGCAGCCTGTGTAGGCTCGAAAATGTTAATACTTGCGAACTTAATAAGTTATTAAAAAAGCTTTGTAATGAGATATGAATTTCTTGTCAACTTAAAAGTGGTCAATGGTTCATTTTTAGTTAAGAGAACCATCATTAAATTGAATATTAGGGTTTGTGTAAAAAATTCTGGTTTCATGGAAAAAGTATTGAGAAAAAGTACATAAATGATATGGTGAAAAATCTTGATTTTTAAAAACGATATATATTATCAAAAAAATTGAACAAAGGTTTTTAGAATGTCCATCACATTGAGACAACTGGAAATATTCATTGCTGTTGCCGAAACAGCCCAGGTGACGAAAGCCAGTAAAAAACTTTTTGTTACCCAATCTGCTGTGAGTATGGCGCTGGCTGAGCTTGAAAGTCAGTTGGGTGGTTCTCTTTTTGATAGACATGGTCGCAGTTTGCTGCTCAACGAGCGCGGTCGATATCTGCTGCCCTTGTCCAAGGAAATCCTGTATCAGGTTGCTAATGTTGTAAATAGTATGTCGGTGAAAAACGACACCTTAGTTGGACGGATTAACGTGGTGGCTTCAACCACCATCGGAGACTATATCCTGCCCTATCTTATAGGTGCGTTTAAACGGATACATCCACAGATTCATATTAATCTGCTGGTGCATCACACCCGCTATGCTGAAAGTCTGGTCCTTGACGGGAAGGTTGAGGTTGGTTTTGTTGAGGGGCCTGTGGATAATCCGGATACCGTTAAACGTCTCTGGTTTAAAGATGAACTGGTTGTTATCGCAGGTCCCATGGATCCCTTATCTCAAAAACACTCGTTTGATGTGAAGAAAGATTTTACCAATACCAGGTGGATCATGCGTGAAGAAGGCTCCGGAACTGTAGCAATTTTCAAAAAGAAGATGAAAAATTATCTTGATCAAATTAATGTGGTCATGGAAATGGGACATCCGGAGTCTATTAAAAAAGCTGTGGAATCAGGTGTCGGTCTTGCTTGCCTTTCATATCTTACGGTGTGTCGTGAAGTCGAGCATGGCTGGCTTAAAACTCTGCAGTTTGAAGGAGTTGACATGAAACGGAAGCTTCATATCATTTCACGAAAAAATCATAAAATGAATGACGCTTTGGCTGAATTTTTATCTTTTTGTGATGTTATGTCTACCTGTTCTCAATCGCGATCCTGTCTTTCTTCACCGTGGAAACTGCAATCGCTTCTTGCGAAAAAGTCTGCTCAGAAGAAGTGAATTGGGAGTCTGTAATTAAAAAAAGCTTGCACTATATCTAGCCCGACAAGTCGGAAACTTTTAGTGTCGCTGGATAAGTACCTTGTGGGGATATGTAAGCTAGTAATTTCATTTATGCTCTTTAAAATGCTTGTTTTTTATTGCTGCTTTTATGGAGTAAGGTGCTAAGATGCGTTACCAAAGATTCTAACAATTGTGAGTGATCACCTTACGAATCACCAGATCCCTATCTACTTATATAAGGAAGAACGTCATGTGGAAATCTGTTCAACCCGCCCCTCCGGATTCAATTCTTGGCCTTACTGAAGAGTTTAAGAAAGATCAAAATCCGCAAAAAGTAAATCTTGGTGTTGGTGTGTATAAGGACGAAGCAGGGAATACCCCTGTGCTTCGTTGTGTCAAAGCTGCAGAAAAAATACTGCTGAATACGCAGACCACTAAAAGCTACCTCCCCATCTCTGGCGATCCTGCCTATGCTGATGCGGTGCAGAGATTGATTTTTGGAGCAGGAAGTGAGGTGATCTCATCGGGTCGGGCAGTAACCGCTCATGCGCCTGGCGGAACTGGTGCTTTGCGTGTGGGGGCAGATCTTATCCATAAGTTTAGCCCTGATGCCAAGGTGTGGGTAAGCTCTCCTACCTGGGCCAATCATAATGGTATTTTTGGTGCTGCCGGTGCAGGATTTGAAATCACTCAGTACGGGTATTACGATTCAGAGAGCAAGGGGCTTGATTTTGATAAAATGATAAGTGATCTTGAGCAGGTTTCGACTGGTGATGTGGTTGTTTTGCATGCCTGTTGTCACAACCCCAGCGGGGTTGATTTGCATGACGAACAGTGGAAACAGGTGGCCGGACTTGCAGCCAAAAAAGGATGGATTCCTTTTCTTGATTTTGCGTATCAGGGATTCGGAGACGGTGTGGATGAAGATCGTTATAGTGTTGAGCAATTTGCGGCTGCGGGAATAGATTTTCTTGTGGCCAGTTCGTTTTCCAAGAATTTTGGGTTGTATAATGAACGTACCGGAGCCATCACAGTTGTGACCCCTGATGAGTCCCAGGCTAAGGTGGTGATGAGCCATTTAAAGACCATTATTCGTACAAATTATTCTAATCCTCCGGCTCATGGCGGTATGGTTGCCACTTTGATTCTGGATACTCCGGAATTACATAAAATGTGGCTTGAAGAACTCGCCGAAATGCGCAATCGCATCGTCAATATGCGAAAAATGCTGGTTGCCGGACTTGCTGCACAGGGCGTTGAGGGAGACTTTTCATTTATTGAAAAACAGCGTGGAATGTTTTCTTTCAGCGGCTGGTCGGATGATGTGGTTAGCAGCTTGAGAAAGAATAACAATATTTATGTTGTTGGTGGTGGCAGGATTAATTTAGCCGGGTTAACCACCGCAAACATAGAATATGTGAGCAAAGCAGTAGCAGACGCTATGAAATGAGTGCTCCCAGGTACAGCATCTTCGCTCACGATTGCATCTGACCGCATAGAAAAAAACTATTGCGGTCAGATGCAATGGTGAGCGTACCTGCTGCACCTGGAAACACTCATTTATTGCATGTTATTCTTTGTTGTACTGTACTTTTTTTAGAAATAGCCCGTGGGCTGGTGCTGTTGCGCTGGCTACTGAACGATCTTTGGCTTCAAGAATTACTTTAAATCCTTGTACTGTTTTTCTTCCTTTTCCAACTTCGAGTACGGTTCCCACAATATTACGTACCATATGACGTAGAAAACCATCGCCGGTAAATACAAATTGAAGGGTATTCTTAGTGGTTGGATGTACGTTTGCTTGCTGTAAAGTCCTTATGCTGCCACGTCCGGTGGTGATACTTTTGTCTCTTGATCCCGATGCTTCAAAACTGGCGAAATCGTGGGTGCCGATAATGAGGTCAAGGCATTGCTGCATTGCTTCTATCGCCAAATCCTGCGGAATATGGACAGCATACAAACGATTGACAGGAGATTGAATTGCTCCGGTCTCAATTGTGTAAAGATAGGTTTTTGAGGTGGTTGAGAAGCGGGCATGAAAATCAGGATCTGCCTCCTTGATTTCAAGTATTCGAATGGCAGAGGGAAGAATGGAGTTCGCCCCTCTTAGAAGTTTGGGGAGTGGTATAAGAGAGTCTGTTTTGAAGCTTGCAGCCATTCCATATGCATGCACACCGGCGTCAGTCCTGCCAGCCCCGTGGAGAATTACAGAGTTGTTGGTGATCTTTCCAAGAACACGCTCAAGTTCTCCTTGAATAGTGGGCGCATTTGATTGTTTTTGCCAACCGCTGAAGTTTGTACCATCAAAGGCAACGATCAATTTGAGATTACGCATGGCAGTAAACTCTCAGGGAAAAAATGGGGCTCCTTCCAGTCCGGTGCTTTCATCAATACCGCACATGAGATTCATATTATGAATGGCCTGTCCAGCGGCACCTTTTACAATGTTATCAATGGCTGAAATAATAATTATCCTGTCGGTTCGTTTGTCAATTGCAAAACCGATATCACAGAAGTTCGATCCCCTTACATGCTGAGTTGCCGGGAAGGTGCCCTCTGGAACCAGACGAACAAAAGGTTCAGCATCATACATGTTCGTATACAGTTTTTGTACATCTTCCGTCGATAGATTTGATGTGAGATCAGCGTAAGTGGTGCTTAATATTCCACGGGCAATGGGAAGCAGGTGCGGGGTAAAAGATATTGTTACGCTGTTCTTGTTCAGAACGCTTAGCTCCTGCTCAATCTCAGGTAGATGTCTGTGAGTTCCACCAACTTTGTAGGCCTTGAATCCATCATGTACTTCACAAAAAAGTGAACTTACACTGGCTGCACGTCCAGCACCGGTTGTCCCGGATTTTGCATCAACTATAATTGTGGCTGGATCAATAATTCCTTCTTTTAACAGCGGTGCTATGCCGAGTACGATAGAAGTCGGGTAACATCCCGGATTCGCAATAAGCCTGGCCTGTTTGATCTGCTCACGATATAGCTCTGGTAAGCCGTACACGGCTTCCTTGATAAACTCAGGGGAGGAATGTTCCTGATACCATTCTTCATAGGTGGCAACATCACGTAAACGATAATCGGCAGAGAGATCAACGACTTTTTTGCCTTCCCTCAGGAGCTGAGGGACAAGATCCATGGCTGTTTTATGGGGCACTGCAGCAAAAAAGAGATCCGCACGTTTACACAGTTCATCCACCGATAGGTTTTCGCACAGGATATCTGTCTTACCCAGGAGATTTGGAAACACTTCAGAAAGTGGTTTTCCGGCATATTGGCGAGATGTCGCTGCGGTCAGTTCAAATTCAGGGTGATTACAGAGAATACGAGCAAGTTCTACTCCGGTATAACCGGAGGCTCCGATGATGGCGACACGTAACATGGTCTTTCCCGGTGAATTTTAAATAAAAAAAAAGGGAATAACAGTTATCTGTTATTCCCCTCATAAAACAGCCAAATTTTAAAGCGTCTTGTTTAATTTTCCAATAAGATAGAATAAAACAAGAAACAAGAAACAAGAAACAGTAAAATGTATTAGCGTTTTGAAAACTGAAATTTAGCGCGGGCGCCTTTCTGACCGTACTTCTTACGCTCTTTCATACGAGGGTCACGGGTAAGAAGACCTGATTTTTTAAGTGTTCCTCTGTTTTCTGCATCAACTACTAGAAGTGCGCGGGAAATTCCGTGGGTCAGAGCATCTACCTGAGCGGATTTTCCACCACCAAGAAGCGTTGCCATAACATCGAAATTTTCAAAAGTATCAGTTACCTTGAAGGGCTTCTCTATTTTGTGAGTCTTGAAAATTCCACCGAAATAATTTTCCGGAGTCATTTTGTTAACTAAAATCTTTCCGGTTCCTGGAGTGAGCCATACCTTTGCAACAGCACTTTTTCTTTTGCCTGTGGCATAAAAACTATCTTGAGCCATGATCTAATATCTCCGTAATTTCTTTTGTCTTTTTTATATGTCTAAGTCGACAGGCATTTGTGCTGCGTGAGTATGCTCAGAACCAGCAAATAGTCTCAGCTTTTTCAGTTGCTGACGTCCAAGTTTGTTTTTTGGAAGCATTCCTCTCACTGCTTTATACAGTACTTCAGTGGGATGCTTGACAAGAAGTTCTTTAGCAGTGGTCTCTTTCATACTGCCAATGTACCCGGAGTGACTATAATATTTCTTTTGGTCCCATTTTCTGCCGGTAAGACGAATTTTGTCGGCATTGGTAACAACTACAAAGTCACCATTATCAATAAAGGTGCAAAAGCTTGGCTTGTGTTTGCCACGCAGCCGAATAGCGATCTCTGTGGCAAGACGACCGAGAATCTTACCTTCGGCATTTACATGGTGCCATTTTTTTTCGATCTCATTGACCGGAGTAAGGTAGGTTGTCATGTTTTTCTATTGTCCTTTAAGGATGGTGCAAATAATAATAAAAAAAAGGTTCGAACAATGTCGAACCTTTTGAACTGTTAAGTGGAGCGGGAAACGAGATTCGAACTCGCGACTTCAACCTTGGCAAGGTTACACTCTACCACTGAGTTATTCCCGCTCGTGTATGACAAAACGGCATTTAAAATACTCATAAATACTATGCCTTGTCAATAGAAAAGTTTGCACAACCTAGCATGCAAATGAAAAAGAGTCTAGTTCGAAATGAAAATAGAGATGGTCTTAGGTGTGTAAAGTGTGCTATAATCTTATCTTAATTCAATTTATTTGTTTTTTTTATTTTAAAGAAAGATGAGGGAGCTCATGGGTGAAGAAAAAAAGAGGCAAGGGTTCATACAAAGAAAGACAAGGGAAACCGATATCGATCTTACACTGTCCATTGATGGTAATGGAAAAACAGATATAGACTGCGGAGTACCTTTTCTCGATCACATGTTGGTTCTGTTCGGAGTCCATGGTTTTTTTGACCTGGTCGTGAAAGGGTCCGGTGATACGGAGATTGACGACCATCATACTGTGGAAGATATAGGAATTTGCCTGGGAAAGGCCTTTGCCATGGCTCTCGGTGACAAAAGCGGTATTGCGCGATATGGTCTTTCCTATCTGCCCATGGACGAAACCCTTGTTCGGGTGGTAGTGGATGTTTCTAATCGTCCTTATGTTCATTATGAGGCCGATGTGCCTGATCAGAAACTCGGAACATTTGATACAGCACTTGCCCTCGAATTTATGAGAGCTTTTGCACAGCATGCGGGTGTTACTCTCCATGTAGATCTTATTCATGGTGTTAATAGTCATCATATAATAGAAGCTGTTTTTAAAGCTCTTGCCCGGGCAATGCGTCAGGCCACTGAAAAATTGGATGGGCTTAATGGGGCCTTGTCGTCTAAAGGCGTACTTTAATGCTGGTGTACTATTTGAATGTAACTCAATGAGGTTTCCTATGATAAGATTTTTCTCTGTACTGTGTTGTCTCTTTTTTACTTTAACAGCTTGCTCGTTTGTTAGTGATGCTCCTAAAGAAATTGGACCATTACCGGAGTTAAGCTGTGTTGCAGTTCTGCCAACGGCGATTCCTGCTGGAAGGAATGAGGCTCTTTCTGCGGCTCGGAAAAAGAGCCTGCTTGAAGGCGCTGCTTTTTTTGATTCTGTTCTTGCAGAAGAACTCGGCGACCGTGCAGAGTTTATAGTGCTCACAGAAAATCAACTCGATGCCATTCTTGGTGATTCCTGGGGGGGGCGGATACAGCAGGTTCGTGACGTGGGAAAGGCAACCGGTTGCGGGGCCATTCTCAAAACCAGTCTTAGCAGATATCGGGAACGCATTGGCAGTGAAATGTCTGCTGAAACTTCTGCATCAGCAGCATTTTCCATGCAACTGACTGGTGTGGAACGAGGGGACGTTCTTTGGAGTACCTCTTTTGACGAGACTCAAAAGGCACTCTTTGATGATATTTTCTCATTTGATAAAGCCCAAAAACGTGGTTTCAAGTGGGTGTCTGTCCAGGATCTTAGTCGTGATGGGTTGAGGAGTCGTTTGCAGAAATTTCCTTATTTTCTGAAGGTGGATGGAGAGTAAGTAACATTAATCCTATTGTTGTAGAAGATTTTGTGGTTGTTTAAATGTTAGCCCCATTCTCCGTGAGTTGGAAGAATGGGGCTTTGTTGTGCAAGGGATTGAGGTTGCAAGTCTTGTTTTTTCTTGCTTTTTAAAAACTCTCCACATAAAATTACTTCTGTTAAAGGCAGAATCCAACCATATCAGTTTGCTTGGCTTATCTTATTGTTGTCGTAAGGGGAGCTGAACCAGGAGAATGACGTGAGTATTAAGTTTAAATTACGTGTTATTGCAGGTGCCTTAGTTTCAATCATTGTTGTTATGTTTATTGCGACGTACGTTAATACACAGAGGCAGGCAGATGATGGAATGCTGATTAATCTTGCCGGACGTCAGAGGATGCTGACACAAAAAATGTCCAAAGAAGCGCATAATTATTTGCTTGTCCTGGCAAAGACAGGAAAGTCCGATGATGTATTGCTGCAAAATGTCAGGTCATCTATGAACGTTTTTGATATGACTCTGTCTGCTCTGATTCGATCAGGTAAGGCTCCAACCAGTCTGAATCTTGCCACCACTGAATACCGTTTCTGCCCTGCTGCTGAAGGTGATATCCTTACCCAGCTTAAGAAGGTACAGAATCTGTGGGGAAACTATTCCTCTATCATGGAGAAGATATTGAGCAACAACTATACAGAGTCTGAGTATGACAAGTTTCATGTTGATAACATAAAACTCCTCAAAGAGATGAATGTGGCCGTTGTTATGATGCAGAAAAAGGCTGAGAGAGCAGTCAGTCAACTGCTAACAATCCAGATGGTTCTTGTGCTGGTTGGTTTGGTTTTCATGTTTTTTGCAATGATGGTAATAAGCACGATCACCAAACGCATTGCTCGAATGAAAAGTTTCTGTAACGAATTCGGCGATGGGGATCTACGTGCCCGCTCAAGTATCACTGGGAATGACGAGCTTGGGGAGATGGGGGCCAGCCTTGACAGTATGGCTTCTCATTTGCAAGAGATTATCTCGGACATTGGATCTGATGCTGCCAATCTTGATACCACTTCCGAGTCTTTGCTGCAGATATCAAATAAAGTGTATGATGAATGTGAGAATAGTTCTGCGCGTACTAATTCCGTTGCTGCAGCAACAGAGGAGATGAGTGTCAATTTGAATTCTGTGGCAGCGGCTGTTGAGGAAACTTCCACAAATGTTGCCCTGATGGCAGAATCTGTTACCACAATGACAGAAACAATTAAAGTTATTACCAGTGACACAGAGGCTGCACGGGAAAAAACCAGTGAAGCAGTCAAACAATCGCAATCTGCGACCAGCCGGGTTGATGAGCTCGGCATAGCGGCTACTGAAATCAGTAAAGTTACAGAATCGATAACAGAAATTTCCGAGCAGACAAACCTTCTTGCTTTAAATGCCACCATCGAGGCAGCGCGTGCCGGAGAAGCTGGAAAGGGATTCGCAGTAGTTGCAAATGAAATCAAGGATCTTGCCAAACAGACCGCTGAAGCAACACTTGATATTCGTTCAAAGATTGAATCCATCCAGAACTCAACGGATAACACAGTGACAGAAATTAATTCCATTGTTGATATAATTAATACCGTAGATGGCTTGGTAGGTGGAGTTGCGGAAGCCCTTGAAGAACAGGCTGAAACAGCCATGGGGATTGCAGAAAATGTTGATCAGGCATCCGCAGGAATTATGGAAGTTACTGAAAATGTCGCTCAGAGTTCTGCTGTTTCCCAGGAAGTTTCCTCCGATCTTACCTCTGTTAATCATGATATTGAGGGGATTAATGCTTCCAGTGGGGAGCTTTCGCATAAGGCTGGTGACTTAAGCTCTCTTGCTTCAATGCTTGCAAAGCGGGTTGAAAAGTTTAGAACTTGATTTCTTTTATTTATCTTTTGTTGTACGTTTTGTTATATTAGCCCCTTGTAAAGTGAAACAGAGCAACAGTGCGCTAAGGAAGGTGCGTTAAATAACTTGAACACCTTGCATCAGTATCGAGATCGAGCATTTACGATGGTGGTATTGAAAATCGTTTACTGCAAATTACGTTAATCATTATATAGTATGCACAATTGAAAATATGAGTAAAAACATCCCATTAAATGAACGAATAATTTTTGCACTCGATGTCTCGTCACATGATGAGGCCATGAAACTAGTTAAAAAACTGGATGGAGATATTAAATTTTTCAAAGTTGGCCTTCAACTCTTTCTTGCTGGTTGGTTCCCAACCATTGAAGCAATCATTGCCCGTGGCAACAAAGTAATGGTTGATTTGAAATTCTTCGACATCCCTGAAACGGTTAGACTTGCCGTCGACCAATTAAAAAACAGAGGCATCACCTTTGTCACTGTCCATGGTAACGATCCAATCCTCAAAGCTGCAACTCAAGATAAAAACGGTTTGAAAATTCTTGCCATTACAGTGCTTACCAGCTTCGGCGAAAATGACATGAAAGAAATGGGGATGTCTGGAAGTGTCAGGGATCTCGTTCTCCTTCGCTCAAAAAAAGCTCTGGAAATTGGTTGTGACGGTGTCGTATCTTCTGCGCTGGAAGCCGAAGAAATCCGTAAAGAATCAGGCAGCGACTTTCTGATTGTCACTCCAGGTATTAGGCCTGGGGTAAATGTTGAGGATGATGGTGACGACCAAAAGCGTATCGCCACAGCAAGAGAAGCAATCATAAATGGTGCTGACCATGTCGTTATAGGGAGACCAATCCGAAATAGTGATGATCCCATATCTCTTATTAGAGGATTGCAGCGAGAAATTAAAGAAGGTCTCGCTGAAAGATAACGCCATTTTGTTGCATTTTCACCAGTACATTTAGCACCACCATCACTCCACCTCTTTTAACCCCGTCACGGCATTTTTTTTCTCGTTCCCGGTTTCAAGCACTTGCAACATCGGAGTGTCTTGAAACTATTTTGTTGTTCAGTGAGTCGTTACCGTTATGCTTTCATCACGAACGAATAAACGCATAGGGCAGGCCATGCACGATTACTCCATGTTAAGCGATGGAGATCAGGTACTGGTTGCTGTGTCTGGTGGAATAGATAGCCTGGTACTGGCCTGGCTGTTGAACCATTGGCAAAAAAAGGCTCCTGTGAAGTATGGACTACGCGCAGTTCATATCGATATGGATGTCTGGAATCAGGAGATGAATGTGCCAAATCCCCTGTCCCAGGTAAGGGAGCAAATGCGACTGACCGGGCTGTCGGTTTATATTGAAAAGAGTCTTCCTCTGGGAGTTGAGGAGAGAAGTTGCTTTACTTGTTCAAAATTACGGCGTAAACAGCTTTTTGATCTTGCCAGCCGGTTCAAATGTAATAAGATTGCCTTCGGTCATCACAAAGATGATCTGTTGGAGACTCTGTTTATAAATATGTTTTATAGCGGCAACATTTCCACCATGGTTCCGGTACAGGAATTGTTTTCCGGCAGGCTTTCTCTGATTCGTCCTCTTGCCTATATTGATAAGCGTGAGGTTGAAGAGGCAGCCGGGAGAATTGGTCTTACAGCGGTGAGCAATTTATGCCCGTTGGCAGGCGATACCAGGAGGGAGAAGGTTCAGAAAATGCTGCAGGATATTTATGGTCAGATACCCGGTGCCAAGGCATCATTATTTGCATCCATGAAAAATGTACGAGAAGGATATATGTTGTGAAGACCTCACTCGATTGTATGGCCTGTTATCTTGCTCAGACGCTGCGGGTTTCACGGGTAGCCACCAATGTCGAATCAAAACACCTCAGTGCTTTACGGCGGGTGGCTGAACTGATTGGCGCCATGGATATGGAAAGAACACCGCCTGAGAACTCCGTGGCAGTGTATCGTGCTATTTCAGAGATCACGGGTTGCGCTGATCCCTATCTTGAAATGAAACAGCAGGCCAACGAGCAGGCCCTTGCCGTTTTACCGGAATTTAAAAAGAAGATTATTGGTAGTAGCGATCCATTAGCCACAGCCCTGCGCATTGCAATTGGCGGAAATATTATTGATTATGGTGCCATGCACAGTTTTGATGTGGCTGTTGCCATGGAGCGTTGCCTGAATTCCCCCTTTGTTGTTGATCACAGCGAGAGGCTTTTGCAAAAATTAAGATCACTTGAAAAGGGCGCCAAGGTACTTTATCTGGCTGATAACTCCGGTGAGATCGTGTATGATTCTCTGGTTGTGAGCGAACTGGCCCGCCTGGGACTTGATGTTACGGTGGTTGTGAAAAGCGGGCCGATTATTAATGATGCACTCATCGCAGATGCACGGTTCTGCGGGATTGATACGATTGCACGTGTTCTTGAGAATGGGACACGTTGTCCTGGAACACCGTTGGCCGATTGTTCTGCTGAATTGCTGCAGGCCTTCGAAAAAGCAGATATTATTATCTCAAAAGGGCAGGGGAACTTTGAAACATTATCGGAGTCAGAGGCTGAAATATACTTTCTGCTAACAATAAAATGTTCTGTTGTGGGAACACATCTGGCTGAACTCAGTAAAACCCCACAGCAGGAACTCTCCGGAAATGGAGAACTCGTATTGTTTCATTATAATGGGAAACCCGATGTTTAAAAGAATACAAACGCTCCTTACGCAAAAGGAAACACATAAAAAAGTGACCATAAGGGGATGGATACGCACCCGGCGTGACACTGGCAGTTTTTCTTTTCTTGAAGTGAACGATGGCTCCTGTCTTGCCAACCTTCAGGTTATTGCAGATAAAGATCTCCCAAATTATGAGGAAGATGTAAGCAAACTAAGTGCTGGCTGTAGTGTTGTTGTTGCAGGTACTTTACAGGAGTCACCGGCCAAAGGGCAGGATGTTGAACTTCAGGCGGAGTCGGTGGAAGTAGTGGGCTGGGCAGACCCTGAGTCCTATCCTCTCCAGAAAAAACGACACTCGCTGGAGTTTCTACGCTCAATCAGTCATCTCAGGCCTCGCACCAATGCCTTAGGCGCTGTCACTCGAGTGCGCTCCCGGCTTTCATTTGCGGTACATAGTTTTTTCCAGAAACGTGACTTTGCACAGGTTCACACCCCAATTATCACCACCAGTGATTGCGAAGGTGCCGGAGAAGTTTTCCAGATTCGTGCAAGTGGTGAAACAAAAGAAAAACCCTTTTTTGGCCAGCAGGCCGGGCTCACTGTGAGCGGTCAGCTTCAGGCAGAGGTCTATGCCTTATCTCTTGGCCAGGTGTATACATTCGGCCCCACATTTCGCGCAGAAAATTCCAATACAAGCAGGCATCTTGCGGAATTCTGGATGGTCGAGCCGGAGATGGCCTTCTGTGATCTTGACTGCAATATCGAACTTGCAACGGATCTGCTGAAATTTGTTTTGCAGGATGTTCTTGCAAACTGCGTGGAAGATCTGGCTCTGTTTGATACGTTTGTTGAAAAAGGTTTAGTGAAAAAATTGCAGGATGTGGTGAATAAAGAGTTTGTTCATATCACCTACACTGAAGCAGTAGACCAATTGAGCATGCTGAAGGGTACATTTGAATATCCGGTGGAGTGGGGTGTCGATCTCCAATCGGAGCATGAACGTTATCTCTCTGAGATACTGTACAAATGTCCTGTTATTGTTACTGACTATCCTGCCTCCATCAAGCCATTTTATATGCGGCTCAATGACGATGAAAAAACGGTTGCGGCCATGGATATTCTGGTACCGGGTATTGGTGAAATAGTTGGTGGCTCTCAGCGCGAAGAAAGACTTGATGTGCTTACCCGGCGAATGAATGAAGCTGGCATTGATCTTGAGGAGTATGGCTGGTATCTGGATCTCAGACGTTATGGAACTGTGCCCCATGCAGGATTTGGTTTGGGTTTTGAGAGACTTGTACAGTTTACAACCGGTATGAAGAATATCAGAGAAGTGATTCCTTTTCCTCGAACGCCGGGTTTTGCACCATGTTAGGTAATTTTGAATTTGAGGAATAATTGTGGGTAAGGGACCAGGCGTACAAAAAATGTTTGATAATATTGCTCCAAGCTATGACTTGATGAATCGGGTCATGACCATGGGGCAGGATCAAAAATGGCGACGTTTTGTCGTGAATCAGGCAGGTGACCCGGGAACCGGATGGGTACTTGATCTTGCCACGGGAACCGGTGATATTGCAGCATTGATGGAAAAACAATTCCCGGCTGGGCAGCATCTCGGGGCTGATTTCTCCTTGAATATGCTCAGTGAAGCCAGAAAAAGATTTTCAAACCAGGCTATTCACTGGCAGGCAGGTGATGCAACTAATTTGCCCTATAAGGATAACACCTTCGAGTCTGTAACGTTTGGTTATCTGTTAAGGAATGTTGATGACAGTCTTGTTGTTTTAAAAGAAATTCATAGAGTCTTAAAACCAGGTGGACGAGTAGTATGTCTTGATACAACGCCTCCTGAAAAAAATATCCTGTATCCTTTTATTCGTTTGCATTTTCGTTTTGGTATTCCCTTGCTTGGTCGTTTTATTGCCAGTGACGAGACAGCATACAGTTACCTGACGGGATCGACCATGGATTTTCATAAAGCGGAAGAGCTTGCCGAAATTTTCAGGCAGGCTGGTTTTACAAGTGTGGATTATAAAAAATTTATGATGGGTACTATTGGGGTTCATTGGGGCACTTCTGCATAGCTACAGGAAAAACATACTGGAATACTATTAAATTATGTTAATACAGCCATTTACTACTAAAAGTCCTGAGGGCGAAAAATGTCTCAAGGCTCTTCTGTCTCGTTTTCAACCAGCCGGGAACAACTGCCGTGATTTGGTAGCTGATATCATTGATCAGGTAAAAACCAGAGGCGATGAAGCAGTTCTCGAATATACCAGAAAATTCGATGCTCCCGATCTTAGTATTGAGAGTTTACAGGTATCGACTGCTGAGTTGAAGGAATCCTACGAGCTGGTTGATGATGATTTCCTTGCAACTCTAGCTAAAGCCATAGAGCGAATCCAGGTTTTTCACGAACGGGAAATGGAAGATTCCTGGATGCAAACCCGTGAAAACGGTACCATTGTAGGCCGGTTGGTACGTCCGGTTGATGCTGCAGGATTATATGTTCCAGGCGGGCAGGGAGGTTCCACACCCCTTGTTTCTTCCGTTCTCATGAATGGAATCCCAGCAGGAATTGCAGGAGTTGCACAACGGGTTATGCTCACTCCGCCCAATAAGGAGGGTACGGTCAGTCCTCATTTACTGGTGGCTGCCCAGGAGATAGGAATTGTAGATATTTTTAAAGCGGGATCTGCATGGGGAATTGCAGCACTGGCCCATGGTACAAAAACCATTCCTGCAGTGGATGTTATTGTGGGGCCTGGCAATCAGTTTGTCACAGAAGCCAAGTCTCAAGTTTCCGGCATGCTGCGTATTGATATGATAGCAGGGCCGTCGGAAGTATTGATTGTGGCAGATGAAAGTGCAACTGCTGCTTATGTTGCAGCTGATATGCTGGCTCAGGCCGAACATGATCCAATGGCATTGGCTGTTGTTGTGACCACTGAAGAGCAATTGGCAAGAGATATCCTTGTGGAACTCGACCGACAGCTTACCAATCTCAGTCGTGCTGAAATTGCCACAAAATCACTTCAAGACAGAGGGGTGATCTTAATTGCAGAAGATATGGAAGAGGCCGTGAGTATTGCCAATGATGTCGCAATCGAACATCTGCAGCTGATGGTCAATGAACCATGGGGGATGCTGCCACGAATTCGTCATGCTGGAGCTATCTTTTTAGGACATCACACTCCTGAAGCAGCAGGCGATTATATCGCAGGGCCCAATCATGTGCTGCCTACCATGGGCACAGCCAGGTACTCTTCGGCTCTTGGTGTTGAAACATTTTTAAAGAAAAGTTCAATTATCAGCTACTCAAAGCAGGCTCTACAGGAAGATGGAGATGATATTCGACTTCTAGCCGGTCTTGAAGGCTTAACGGCCCATGCCAACTCTGTAACAGAGCGTTTAAAAGACAGATAGATTATGGGAGAAGATTTTGATTTTGCTTTTATAGCAGGCTTCTGTCAGGGCTGTGATTCCATGGGATTAGCAAGGCCTGATGCTGAGGCTTTGAACAGGCTTTACACATATTTCAAAGAGTTAAAGCGGTGGAGTAAAAAAATTAACCTCATTGCTAAAAAGGCAACAGACAGCGAAATTCTTGAAAAGCATTTCCTGGATTCTCTTACCTTGTTACCACTTCTTGCCGGTGAAAACCTGCATCTCCTTGATATCGGTACAGGAGCCGGGTTTCCAGGGCTTGTCTGCAAGGCTGTAAAACCTGAATTGAAACTGACCCTTGTTGAACCCCGCCAAAAACGGGTCGCATTTCTCTCGCACATTACAAGAACTTTGCAGCTTGAAAATGTTTCTATTATGGATTGTCGGGCTGAAGATGAGACCAGGTTGCCATCAGATGGAGGCTATACTCATATCACCAGTCGTGCTGTGAGCGAGGTGAACGTGTTTCTGGAAATGAGTAGCCGTTTTATGGCACCAGGAGTGCAGGTTATCTGCATGAAGGGACCAAAATGGGAAGAAGAACTTGCTGTGTGGAAACAAAACCAAGGTACCAGACAGCTCCAGCTCACCTCCAGAAAAGAATATAGACTCCCGCAATTGAAAGGGTCACGTCACCTATTGGTTTTTGAACAAAAAAGGTAACTATTCAGAGGTTAGGGTAATATCCTGCCCTGCTGAATAGTTACCAAAAAAGAATCGTTTAAGTCGTTTAATTTAAGAAAGGAAAAGAAGAAAATGAGTAAGATAGCAATTCTTGCAGGAGATGGTATCGGCCCGGAAGTAATGGATGAGGCTATTAAAGTACTTGATGCAGCCCAGAAAAAGTTTGATTTTGCACTGACTTATGAACATGCCGATGTTGGTGGTATTGCCATTGATAATCATGGTGAAGCACTCCCTGCGTCCACCCTCACACTTTGTGAGAATAGCGATGCCATTCTTTTTGGTTCTGTTGGCGGCCCCAAATGGGAAAATCTTCCTCCCGATCAACAACCTGAACGGGCAGCTCTTCTTCCTCTACGCAAACATTTTGATCTTTTTTGTAACCTGCGCCCGGCTCGTGTTTTTAAATCTCTCACAGGAGCCTGCCCTCTGCGTGCTGATATTATTAAAGATGGTTTTGATATTTTATGTGTGCGTGAGCTTACTTCCGGTATTTACTTTGGAACCCCAAAAGGACGAGAAGGCGAGGGACCAGATGAACGAGCTTATGACACCATGGCCTACAAACGATCAGAAATTGAGCGTATTAGCCGAAAGGCTTTTGAGGCTGCCAGATCACGAAGAAAAAAAGTGACATCCATAGATAAAGCGAATGTCCTTACAACCATGGTGCTGTGGCGGGAAGTGGTGACAGAGATAGCCAAAGAGTATCCGGATGTGGAACTTGCCCATCTCTATGTGGATAACGCCACCATGCAGCTTGTGCGCGATCCTCACCAGTTTGATGTTATGCTCTGTGGAAACATGTTTGGTGATATTATCTCTGATGAATCCGCGATGCTCACCGGCTCCATGGGCTTGCTTGCGTCTGCGAGTATCAACCAGGAGAGCTTTGGTATGTACGAACCAGCTGGCGGATCTGCTCCTGATATAGCAGGAAAAGGTATTGCCAATCCCATTGCTCAAATTCTTTCAGCCGCCATGATGCTTCGTCACAGCTTAGGTCTTGATGCTGCAGCAGATGCCATTGATAATGCAGTGGAAGCAACCCTTGATAAAGGGGTTTATACCGCTGATATCGCCATCGATTCATCCACAGCTGTAAACACTAAAGCCATGGGCGATGCAATTGTTGCGGCGCTGTAATGAGTAATCGTTCTGAATATGTGGTGGTGGCCAATCTGGCCTCCACCGGGCTTGGGGTGAAGGTGGCTGCTGCCTTGGGTTTTAAGTTTACCACCATGATCTGCAAGCAGTTTGCAGATGGTGAGAATTTTCATGCCTTCCCCGAAGATATTGCTGGCAAGGCACTTATCATAGTTGCCAGCACCCATACTGAAAGTTCGCATCAGGAGTTGATGGATCTTATTCAGGGCGGGCGGTATTACAATGCGGCCAGTGTCAATGTTGTAATACCTTACCTTGGGTATTCAACCATGGAGCGAGCCAAACGCAAACGCGGATATTTTGAAATCCCCAAGGGTGTAACCAGAACCCGGCAGATTTTTCGAGCCCGGCCCGACTTTGTTGCCTTTGTTGATCTTCATTCCGAAGCCGTACTTCATGCTCACGGAGGTGACATTTCAACCAAACACATCTGGACCGGGGAGCTTGTGGTCGAGCATCTGCAAAAAATGGATATTGGGGAATATGTTCTGGTTTCCCCTGATTACGGGTTTTCAAAACAGGTTGCAAAACTTGCCAGCCTGCTCAACTGTTCACACACGGCCGCAGACAAGGATCGATACGATACTGACAAAACCATAGTCAGCCAGGTTTCAAGTGTTGTGAAGGGCAAGACCGCCGTGATCTGTGATGATATGATCCGCACCGGTGGTTCCATTATCCAAACTGCAGAACGTTGCATGGATGCAGGTGCTACAGGAATAGCAGTCCTTGCCAGCCATCTGGTTATGGCAGGAGGTGCCCGTCAGCGGTTTCTTGACAATTCCATCACAAAAGTAATAGGCTCAGACAGCTATCCTGGACGAGTCAGTGATGATCTCCTTGAAGTCTATTCGTTGGCCCCTTTGCTGGCCAAGATACTTAAAGGTCATTTGGTTATTCGTTAGAAAAATCAGCAGGAAGCATATGTCTCCCCCAAACCACGAACTGCAGCTTGCAGGTGATTTTGTTCAATATACCGGCAGCAATATCTTTCTCACCGGAAAAGCAGGAACGGGTAAAACGACCTTCCTTCACGGATTGCATGAGCAGACGCCAAAGCGGATGATTATCACCGCTCCCACAGGCGTTGCCGCAATGAATGCAGGCGGCGTAACACTGCATTCTTTTTTTCAGCTCCCCTTTGGCCCCTATGTTCCGGGCAGTGATGCATACGACAATAACAGACAGCGACACTTTCGTTTTTCCAAAGAAAAAAAACAGATTATCCAAAGTCTTGATCTCCTGGTAATAGATGAAATCAGCATGGTTCGCGCAGATCTGCTCGATGCTGTGGATGCTACTCTGCGTCGTCATCGTCATAGCCAGCAACCTTTTGGCGGCGTACAGCTATTGATGATTGGTGATTTGCATCAGTTGTCACCAGTGGCTAAACAGCATGAGTGGGGTCTTCTGCGGCAGCATTATGAGTCTGTCTATTTTTTTTCAAGCAAGGCGCTTCGCCAAACGGAATTGCTTACCATAGAGCTCAAACATATTTATCGTCAATCCGATGAAAAGTTTATTCAGATCTTAAATCGGGTACGGGAAAACAAACTTGATGAACCCACTTTAGATGTTTTGAATGAACGTTATGTGGAAGGATTTATGCCCGATGAAGATCAGGGTTATATAACGCTTACCACTCATAATGCCAGTGCGGAATCAATTAATCAAACGAGACTGAAAGAGCTTGATGGCAGGAAATACGTGTTCAACGCCGAGGTCAGCGGTGAATTTCCGGAGCAGATATTTCCAACTTTTCTCCAATTGACTCTGAAAAAAGGCGCACAGGTAATGTTTGTGCGCAATGATCCATCTTCTGAAAAGCTGTATTATAACGGAAAAATTGGGAAGATTACTGCCATCATCGGGAAAACGATTTTTGTGTTATGTCCAGGCGATACGACAGAGATTGAAGTTGATCCTATCAGCTGGGAAAATATTAAATACACCATCAATGATGAAAGCCACGAAATTGAAGAAAAAGTAGTTGGCAAGTTTGAACAGTATCCCCTGAAACTTGCATGGGCCATCACAATACATAAAAGCCAGGGGCTTACCTTTGAAAGGGCTATTATTGATGCTCAGGCTGCCTTTGCTCATGGACAGGTGTATGTGGCTTTAAGTCGTTGCAAGACCCTGGAAGGTTTGGTGCTTAGCTCTCCCATTTCCTCAAGAGGGGTGGATACTGATCAGGCTGTATTGCGTTTTGATGAACTTGGTCGCAAACATCCCCCTTCGGAAGATATGCTGCAGGAAGCAAAAATCAGCTATCAGCAAAAGCTCTTGTATGAATGTTTTGACTTTAGATTGCTGGCTAAGCGACTGGGCTACCTTGTTCATCTTCTTACTCGCAATGCACGTGTGGTTCAGGTATCGGGAGCGGATGATTTAGAGTTGGCTGAGCGACAGGCGCGCGAGTCTATTTTTACGGTGGGTGAAAATTTTAAAAATCAGCTCTATACGATTTTCCAGGATCATAACCTGCCGGAAACGGATAAACATATCCTTGAACGGCTCGCTAAGGCGTCCAGTTGGTTTCAGGAGAAGTTTGCTGCAATATTTGCAGATTCTGTGCAATCCTTGCACTTTGAAACAGACAATAAAGAGCTTCGTAAGACAATTAACAATGTCTTAAATAATTGCAGAAAAGAGATTGGGACAAAACTTGCCGGGATTAAATCCTGTGAACAGGGTTTTTCCCCCACAGTCTATCTCCGCGCGGTATCTGCCGCTGAGATAGATTTCCAGCCATCTAAGGTGAAAAAAAACCAGGTGCCAGCATATACTGAATCTGATATTGACCATCCTGAGTTGTTTGAAACTCTGCGGGATTGGCGCAAGGCTAAGGCCACGGAGCTTGATGTGGCAATGTTTCAGATTCTCTATCAACGTGTGTTAATTCAGATCGTGGTGTGTTTGCCGGAAAGTCTGAGGGAACTCAAAGCCATCCCCGGTGTCGGTAAGAAGACCATTCAGAATTATGGAAAAGATATCCTTGAACATATTTGCCGCTATCGGAAGAAACACAAGATAGAAACTGTGTCTTTACCTGTGCCTAAAACAAGTGCAAATATAAAGACGAAAAAGTCTTCATATCAACAAGGGACAACAAAAGATATCAGTTTGAAGATGTTTAGTGCTGGAAAGACTATTAAGGAAATTGCCAAAGAAAGAGGGTTTGTGGAGTCAACGATTGAAATCCATCTCAGCTTTTTTGTTGAAAAGGGACGTCTTGGTATTGATAAACTCCTGAATGCAAACCAGCAGAAGGCTATCGCAAAAGAACTTGCTGCAGATAAAGAAAATTCACTGGGAGCAATAAAGGAACGTCTGGGAGAAGAGTATTCCTATGGCCAGATTAAAATGATGCTGGCACATCAGAAGTTTATGGATGTGACTGCTGAGTAAGAACTGCGTTTTCCAGAATAAAAATAGAATCCATCTGACGCGCCAGTTCCTGATTGTGAGTTACCATAATGGCGGCAAGTCCAAGGTCTCTGCACAGAGATTTAATAAGCTCAAAAACAATATTTCCTGATTTTACATCAAGGTTGCCCGTGGGCTCATCGGCAAGGAGCAGTGCTGGCTTCATAACAAGCGCACGTGCAAGAGCTGTTCGCTGCTGCTCGCCACCTGAAAGTTCATTAACTCTGTGTTCGGTTCGATGACTGAGTTCAACCTGCTCAAGTAATTTTCTGGCAGGTTCCTCCATCTCATCCTTTTTTTTGCCTGCGATGAGTCCCGGCATCATAACATTTTCAATGGCTGAAAATTCAGGCAACAGATGGTGAAACTGGAAAATAAAACCAAGAGACTTATTGCGAAACTTTGAAAGTTCACCATCATTCTTGGACGTAAGCGTATCTCCCTCAAATAATAATTCGCCGGTATCCGGGGTGTCCAGGGTTCCAAGAATCTGTAGTAGAGTCGTTTTTCCTGATCCGGATGCCCCGACCACGGCCACCATTTCTCCTTTGTCGATACTGAAGTCAAGTTCGTTTAAGATCTGGATCGTAGTCGTGCCGCTGTGAAAACTCTTGCACAGATTTCTTGCAGTAAACAGAGGTGTGTTGCCTGGGGAAGAATTCATGAAAGTACCTCAGCCGGTTTCACCTTAGAGGCTTTCCAGGATGGATAAATGGTGGCAGAGAGTGTGATGATAATTGCTGACATTGCAATAATTGTGACATCCATGGGCAGAACTTTTATGGGCAAGGTGTTCATGGGATACACATTGGAGGGAAGTTCTATAAATTGATAACGCGATAGAATTGTGCACAGCCCAAGGCCACTGGCAACGCCAATAAAGGTGCCGGTAAATCCGATAACAAGTCCCTGGTTAAAGAATATCTTCATAATGGATTTTGAAGTGGTACCCATGGATTTTAAAATGGCAATATCCTTCTCTTTTTCCATGACCACCATGATCAAGGCTGAGATAATATTCAGAGCGGCCACTAAAATGATCAGTGCAACGCAGATAAACAGCCCTATTTTTTCCAGTTTAAAGGCAGCAAAAAGATTACGATTCATGGACATCCAGTCTTTTGCCACAAACCCGCTTCCAAGATGTTCCACAATACGTTTACCGACCTGATCTGCCCGGTTCAATTCTTTTTCTTTAACGGTGACCTCAATTCCATGAACCACATCACCGCTTGATAGAAAATTCTGCACTGCGGGGATGTGCATATAGGCAATACTTGAGTCATACTCATACATACCTGATTCAAAAATCCCGGATACGCGGCAGGTTTTGATCTTGGGGATAACTCCCATGGGGGTGAGCGGGCCGGCAGGGGAGATAAGGCGGACTTTATCTCCCACGGACACGTGAAGGTCGGCGGCCATGGCAACGCCTAGAATAATATTAGGAATCCTGGTGTCTTCGTCCTGGATTAAACCTCTTACGCTTCCTTCAATCATCTGCGCAGGTAAAGCAATCACACCTTGTGCAGTAGCGGGATCAATCCCCCGAAGCACAACTCCCGTGCCACCTCGCGGGCCGCTGAGCAGTGTCTGGGCATAGAGATAAGGCGTTGCACCCGTGACATCATCAACGGTCATAATTCTATCACGTATAAGCGTATATTCAGGGATAATACCCCCTAAGCGCTGAACAATAATATGGGCATTGATACCTAAAATCTGATCGCGTAATCCGGTTGTAAATCCGGAATACACAGCCAGCACCACGATGAGCGCCATAACCCCCATGGCAATGCCGGCGACTGAGATAAGCGTGATAAGTGAAATAAATTTCTGCTTATGACGCGCCCGCAGATAGCGGAAGCTTATGAACCACTCAAACATTGTCTGTGGCAGGTTTCGTTTTTGTGTTTGTTTTATTCTTTTTCTTTTTAGACTGCTTCATTACCTCAGCCTTAAGATGGGGGAAGAGGATGACGTCACGAATGGATGGTGCATTCGTGAGCAGCATTACCAGACGATCAATACCTATTCCTTCTCCGGCAGCCGATGGCATGCCGTATTCCAGGGCGCGGACGAAATCTTCATCGAGTTCAGAATGGATTTCTTCATCCCCACCCTTTTCGGCAATCTGCTTTTCGAAACGTTGACGCTGATCAACCGGATCGTTCAGTTCACTAAAGGCGTTGGCAAGTTCCCGGCCGGTGACAAAGAGTTCAAAACGATCAGTGACTTCAGGATTTTCTTCGTTTCTTCTCGCAAGTGGCGACACCTCGGTTGGGTAAGCCGTAATAAAGGTCGGGTCAATCAGTTTTTCTTCCACAAGGAGTTCAAAGAGTTCGGTTTTGGCTTTGCCAGGTCCTGCCTGTTCTTCAAGCTGTATTCCTTTTTCCTTTGTAAGTGCCATTACTTTTTCATCATCTTCAAGAACAGCAGGATCAATACCCCCAACTTCAATAAGTGCTTCATCCATGGTCATCCGTTTCCAGGGGGGTGTCAGGTTGACCTTATGTTCCTGATATTCTATTTCCATGGTTCCGTTCACTTCATCACAGATCCAGGCGATCATCTCTTCGGTGAGATCCATCAGGTCATGGTAAGTAGCGTATGCCTGGTAGAATTCCAGCATGGTGAATTCCGGATTATGGCGTGTGGAAAGGCCTTCATTTCTGAAATTTCGGTTAATTTCAAAAACCCGCTCAAAACCACCAACCAAAAGCCGTTTCAGATAAAGTTCCGGAGCAATCCGCAGGTACAGCTTCATGTCAAGAGCATTGTGATGGGTTTCAAAGGGTTTTGCTGTGGCACCACCGGGAATCGGATGCATCATGGGAGTTTCAACTTCCATAAAACCACGGTTCGAGAGAAATTCGCGCATCAGACGGATGATTTCCACTCGTTTAATAAAGGTGTTGCGGCTCTCGGGAGTAACAATCAGATCCACATAGCGTTGACGATATCTGGTTTCCACATCGGTGAGACCGTGAAATTTTTCAGGAAGAGGGCGCAGAGATTTTGATATCATCACCAGCTTGTCGGCCAGAACAGACAGCTCTTCGGTCTTGGTTTTAAAGAGTTTACCTTCAATCCCGACAATATCGCCAATGTCCCATTTCTTAAAGGTGGCAAATACTTCATCACCCAACAGATCCTTTTTTATATACACCTGGATACGGCCGGAACTGTCAGCAAGGTGAAAAAAAGCTGCTTTGCCAAATTTACGCATGGACATGATACGTCCGGCGATGGAATAGGTATAATTTGTTTCGTCCTGGGTCTCAGCGGCAAGGGGTTCTCCTTTGGGGATAAGTTCCTTAACCCTGTTTGCCGGTTTGAAACTATTGCTATACAGATCGACTCCTAGACCGGCCAGTAAATCTGCTTTTTCACGACGTTGTTTTAAAACCTGGGTATTTTCTTTGCGCATGATTTTTTCTTAGATGATGGGATAGTGTAAATAGAGATAGGTATTAATTTAATTCATTCGTTTACTGAGAAAGCATGATTCTGTCAACCACCTTCGTTAATCAAGCCTGAATAGTTCTTTTAATTGATTATGGTCTGGTGCTTTTATTGTAGCAGAAATAGGCAGTAATAGCAGTAATAGCAGTAATAGCAGTAATAGGGGACAGACCCCGATTTATCCCCTGGTCTTATTCTGAAAGTAGTTTGTAGTCGGCCCCCAGTTTTTCTGCTGAGTTTGCAAGAATGGTATCACAGGTGACTATTTTCAGGTTTCCCTGGTTACTTACGGCGAGGTGTAACGTGTCTAAAGTTCGTAAAGAAGTATTTCGAAGTGAAAGCCATTTTACAGCTTGGGTGAAATGGCTGGTAGTGAATGAAATACGTTTAAAGAGTCCCGCCTTGCAATCATCGGCAAACGTCTGCTCTATAATTCCAGCCTGAGCATCGTCCAGTTCTTCCATCCGTACAAGGCATGATAATGCAGAAGCAAATTCCACATCGGTCAGATGGCTGATAGCAACCGGAGGTGTAATAGATAAGAGAAAATTCTGGATTAATTGACTGAGACGCTCTTCTCGATAGTAAGGAAGAATAGCACTGGTATCCAAATAAAACTGTTCCATATGTTACTTTTCATCTCTCATTTGTCGTACCAGCTGCACCGAAGATGCTTTGGCTCTTGGCAAATGTTTGCGAAATGCTGTCCTGTCGGGGAATTGAATGTTCTCCTTACGATTGTTGTTAGCAATAGAAGAAAGAGTCGCAACAGGCTTATTTCGACGCGTAATAATAACCTGATCTCCGCCAACAACCGCATCAAGTAATCTGCTCATGTCTTTTCTGGCTTGTTGGACTGTGACATATTGCATAGTGTTCTCCCTAAAATTTCCTTAACTGGGGTCGATACAGCATGCTCGCATTGTACACTTGGAAAATGTACATGTCAACAGGGAGCCGGCAGGAATAAAGAGGAAGGAGGCGGGCTTGACAGATGGTTACTCCTGGACAAAGTCCTGACTTAATACCTGTTCCAACAGCTGCTTAAGCTCTTGAAGCTGGAATGGTTTCACTAAGGCAGCACAAAAGCCATATTCCTCACAGTGAGCCATTATTGGGTCATTGGAGTAGCCACTGGAAACAATAATTTTTGAATGCGGTTCAATCTTTAATAATTCCTTAACAGCATCTTTCCCGCCCATACCTCCAGGTATTGTTAAGTCCATGATCGTAACATCAATGGGGGAATTTGATTTCACCGACTCACTAAATAGTTGAATTGCTTCAGCTCCATCCTTTGCCAAAATCACATCATGGCCAAACTCAGTAAGCATAAGTTTTGTCACCTTTCGTATTGCCTCGTCATCATCCATGATCATGATCTTTGCTTTCGGGATTGTATCTCTTTCGTCTTGTTTTTGAGCCTGATGAGTCTGATGGGGCTTCTGATGATCTGAGGCGGGGAGTATAATGGTAAAAGTTGTTCCCTTATCCTTGCGTGATTGTACAGTAATACGACCACTATGTTTTTTTATTATTGAGTAACATGTTGCCAGGCCCAGGCCATTTCCATCGCTCTTGGTTGTGAAGTAAGGATCAAAAATTTTGTCGATGATATTGGCAGGCACGCCAAGACCATTATCCGTAATTGATATTTGCACGGAATCCTTCCTGTTTGAAAGTTGAGGGTCCCCGTGGCTATGAATATTTTCACAACAAACTGTAATAGTCCCACCATCCGGCATGGCATGTTTGGCGTTGATGATAATATTTTGAATGACCTGACTAAATTGCCCCTTGTCAATATCAACAAGTAAAAGGTCGTCTGGGAAGCTGTATTCACAAGAAGTCTTTTCACCACGCAACACAAAATCAGTTGAATCGCGAATAAGTTCAGGCAGTGTTGATGTCTCTTTAATGGGTTCTCCACCCTTGGAAAAGGTTAAGAGTTGTTGGGTTAAGTCTTGAGCGCGGAATGCTGCTTTTTCAGCCTCAGCCAGGAAATGGAGGGTTTTTTCTTTTATGCGTGTATCGAACCTTGCAAGGGTAATGTTCCCAATAATTCCAACCAGAATATTATTGAAATCATGGGCGATGCCACCGGCCAGGACACCGATGGACTCAAGTTTCTTTATTTTCAATAGTTCGTTTTCTATTTTAACCTGCTCGGTGGTGTCTCGAAAGACGATAACTACTCCACTATTGCTACCGTCAGGAGCTTTTATCGGTGCAGCACTATCAGCTATGATTCGCTCAGTTCCATCTTTGGCGATAAGGACAGTGTTCGCTTCCAGGCCGAGTATTGATCCACGTTGTACAACCTTTTCAACTATATTGTCACATTGTTGTCTGGTTGTTTCGTGTATTATCTTGAAGACCTCGGTGATGTTCTGGCCTCTGGCGTTTTTATTAGTCCATCCTGTCAGGTTCTCTGCTATGGTGTTAATAAGTACTATTTTTCCCGTGATATCGGTGCAGATCACCGCATCTCCAATGGATTTTACCGTGGTTAATAGACGTTCATGTTCAAGGGCGAGTTCTCTTGTCATTTCCTTGATGAAGAGCAGTCTGAGAAGTACAAGCAGGAAAAGTATCGATATACCTCCAAATGCTCCGAAAAGGGTAAGTCTAAAGGAAAATAAAGAGTTGAGGTCGTGAAGCTGTGTCAAATACCAGGAACTTCCAGGGAGCGGAATTTTTGTCATCAACCAGGCAGTGTCGTCTTTATCCTGAATGATAGTATTGTTATAAGTTCTTTTAAACCCCATTGGGGTAAAGGGACTGTTGCCAAATTGCCTGGTTTGTTTAAGCGCAATGAGCTCTTCAGGGGGCAAATGGAAAAGCAGGTGTCCCTGAAAATCGTTATCTCCAAGCAGGATCGCCCCGTTTTTATGCATAATAAACATATTGTCATGGACGGTAGCATTGCCAAGAATAGTATCAAGGTCTTGTTTGACAACCGCAACACCATTAATTATCCCTTTGATGTAAATAGGCTGGGCAGCATAGATGCCAGTCTTGTTACTTGTAATCCCCTTGGCGTAATAGATATTTGACAGACCTCCCAGGGCTTTCTGAAAATAAGGTCTGAAGGAATAGTTTTTCCCGAGGAAAGACTCTCCTGATGAGGCAAGCACGTCACCATTTTTATCTATGATGTACAGTACAGAGGTTCTTGTTATTTTTTGTAGTAGTTTTAATTCAAGATTGCTGTTGGTTTGATTTAAAATGGTATTTCTAACTTCGGGGAGTCCTGCTGCGATTTTAGCAAAGGATAGCCCGGTTTGCTCCAGAAGGGTTATCCTGGTTTGAATATTAACAAGATTAGATGATATCTGTTGCATTTCGTTGGTCAGGTATTTTTTTTCTATTGCTGCATGAGGGGAGTAATAATATGTTCCGGCCAGAATCAGATAGCAGAGTGTGGGCACAATAAAGTACCACAAGGTTGTTTTAAATGTTGAGCGATGCCTGATAAAAATAAAAATAGTACCATTGAGTAAGGCCAACCCGGCAACTCCAGCAAGCAGATATCCTTTATAAAGCAAAATTCCTTCCATGATTATATAAAGGCCGTACAGAAAAAGCAGGTTTCGCCAAAGACGTTGTTTGAACTGAATTGCGAATGTTGCTAAAACCAGCCCTGTTACAAAACAGGATATGGCAGAAAGCGGAAGGTTCTCTGTAAACATTGAGACTAAAGAGAGACCAAAGGATACAAGCAGAAAGAAAGTGTTTTTATGCACAAGCTTTTTTATAAAAACAAACAGAACCAAAGAGAGTAACGCAGTGCTGCCTGATACTAAAACATGTACGTTGGTAGACGGGAAGAACGGTGCGGCAAAGCCTACGGTTTTGCTCAATAACAAAATGAAGCTGAGAGTAACAAATACGTTACAGAGACGTCTGGAGGCATGGCCATGGAGCGCTTTTGAAAAGGACGCTAAAACAGCAATCAGGCCAATAAGGTAGACTATCTCAATGAGGTAGAGGAATTCAAGGTGGGACTGAAGCATTTAATAAACCTCATCCAAGAGGTTCCAGATGTCATCTCTGATGGTGAGAGATAAGGAACCCTGCCGTTTTTTGTTGAGTGAAATTGTGTGTCGTCCGGCATTTTCGGTCTTGAGTTTTGTAATGTTATAGCCATGTAGAAGTTTTATGGCCAAGGTTCCAGCCTGATGCCCCATATGATGAAAATCAACGCTTACGCCGCCCAAAAAACCCACCTTGGAAAATGCTTTGTTAAGAGCCAGGTCAGGTTTATGTATTTTTTCAATAAGCAGCGGAGCCAGCTCTTCGACGGTTTTTTTTTGACCGGTGCTTTTGTCAATTATTGAAAGCGGAAGAGGGAGATAAGCGTTTATATTTTTCCTGTCGTTTATTTCATCTGCTGCTGCATATAAATCCTGCATGTACTTCACAGGGAAAAACTCTAAGCGGCTGGCGTAGATTGTTTGTTTGAGTTCGTTGACTATCTGGTCTTTTATTATCATGCCCATGGAGTCAGTGGAATAGAGGATGGCGACCTTGTCAAGCTTGTTGAGGAGCATCTCAAAAAACTCCATCTGCTCAAGCATGAAGAGCTTTTCGTGAACACCGGTTATGTTTTTAGTAGGGGTTGTATCATTTAAGAAATCAAGCTCTTTGTTGTAGTCGGTGAGCGATCTGTTCACTCCGCTAAAGACAAGATACATGGCGGGATTGGCCAGTACAGTCTTGGCAAAGGCGTTGAAGGCCGGATCGTCAAGGGTGATAATGACTCTCGGTTTCTTTCGTTCTATTTCCTGCTCGATCGACTGAACCTTTTGGGCAAAGTCTTGTTTGCTGATTATTCTCGAATGAAGAAAAAAAGAGGTCACGCTTGTGTCGTGAAGACCGCTTTCCTCTATGGCCAGGTTCACTCCCTTAAGTTGCGGATCTCCACAGAGATCTTCTTTTTGGTAGCTCCCTATGATAAAGATATTCTCCCCGGCATAAGCAGGAGTAGTCAGTAATGCTAAGCATAGAATGATAATTCTTACGATCATGAGTTTCCTTCTGACTGTTTGGCTGGTGATAAGGAACGTACACGAAAAACTTTGGATATGTTGCTCAGCGGAAAAAAGCTATCCGGCCTTCATCCGCTGATTACTTACCAGTAAAGGGTTTACGTTTCAACTTGATAAATTAGCACCTTAACCACTAGACCACTAGATGAGGACGCTGTATTTAGGAGCGTCTTTTTATTTTTTTTATGTATTAATTAATTAATTAGTTGATTGAAGAGGTCTTGTCAAGGTGGGTGGGGAAGTAGTCAGAGTGGGGTCATAGTCAGAGTGGGGTCAGGCTTGAGAAATGGGTACTTGAGGAAGCCTCTTTATAGTGATATGAGCGGTCGCATGTCATCCGATGAGTTGTTGTAGTTGCTGCGGGAACATCATGATCGACCAGAAGGGAACGTAAAGGAAAACGAAAATGCAGGTGAAGCTATCGCATACCTGGCAAGCTGTTTTGCTTTTCCAGTAACACGATCATTTCAATATGATGGGTTTGAGGAAACATATCGATTGGCTGCAGTGTTTTTAAGATAAACCCCTGACCTGACAACTCAGCCAGATCGCGGCAGAGGGTTGCAGGATCACAGGATATGTAGACCATTCGTTTCCTGCATAAGCTGCCAAGTTTTCTGGCAAGCCCCGGTACACCCTGTCTTGGCGGATCAAGAACGATGCAGTCAAACATTCTGCTATCCTGAACAAGTTCCTTACAAGCATCATGGATGGGGCGCTTTATAAAATCTGTATTCTTCTGATGTGCTTTTGCACTGTTTTTCTTTGCACTGCGAATGGCAGAAGCCTGACCTTCGATACCAAGTACAGTCCCGGCCTTTTCTGCAAGTGGTATCGAGAAATTTCCCATTCCGCAGAAAAGATCCAGGATGTCGTCCTCACTTTCTGTCTGACAAAAATCAAGAACTGTTTGAATAAGTGTGCTGTTCTGCTCAATATTCACCTGACAAAAACCACCACTTTCCCAGGAAAGGCACAGTGATTTCTCAGTATGCGATGCAATGGGTGGCAGAGTGAAAGAGAGGTTGCTGTGACCGGTTACGGCAAAAGTATTCCCCATAAAAAAGATGTCTTCCACTTCAGAAAGAGACTCCGCCAGATCCCTGGCATACAGTTTATCAGCTGGCCGCGGTTTGCGTTTATAATGAATAACAATGCTAATTCGGGAGCTATTCGGGTTCAGCAGTATTTCCACCGCATCGGTCTGGGCAAGAAGTTTATCAAATGATTTTTGCTGATGAAGCTTTTCCAGACAGTTATTGATTGCAGGTTCTGCCAGCAGGCAATCTCTAATCGCAACACAGTTATGGCTTCTTCGTTTATGGAACCCGACTATCTGCTGGTCATCAACCTGAAGACGAATACGTTGTCGGTAATTGATTTGTTGGGGTGAGGCAAGAGGTTTGAGCAATAAAGCAGCAGCATGACGAAGATCAGGATGTCCGCTTCTCAGGAGTAAATCTTTTATGATGTCATGCTTCGCCTGTAACTGAAAAGAGTATTCCATGTGCTGGAAATCACAACCGCCACATTTGCGATAATGGGGGCAGGGGGCCTGGATACGGTGCACAGAAGGTGTGATGACTTTAGTCACGACACCCTGGAGTAGATTTTTTGTGGTGTTATGTATTTTTGCCTGCACTGTTTCGTCAGAGATGGCTTCTTCAAGGAGAACTACTTGTCCTTCTTCGGTATGGCTCAGGCCAAAGCCGCCATGGACTATCTTTTCAATGGGATATACATGAGATGGCATGATGGTTAAGAAATCGAAAGGAATTGATTGGGTGTGAACAAAAGATAAAACAAAGCCCCTTGTCATATAAATAAGAACATTATGACAGGGGGCTTAATGGATAACAATAGAAAGTTCACCTTTAAAATGAAACTTTCTTGGGTTGTTTGTTAAACAGTAGTTTCGTTCACCCAGAAATCATGCAGGTTACAGAAGCTGGTGGCAAAGACCTTACCCTTATATCCGGCAGGAAGTTCATAACTTGATCTTGCTTCCTTGGTAGTTGGCTGAAATACTTTTGCTCCCACAACTGTTCCATCTTCAAGCACCAGAGTATGTCTGACTATATAATGTTTGGTAGCCATGCCATGTTTTGTGAACAGAGTGACTTTGCTTCCCTCCACGGTAACAGATGGGAGGTGGCTTCCTACTTTTTTGTCCCATTTTCCAGGATTTTCTTTTGTATAGATAACATTGGTATAGGTCGATGTTGATGCGCCTGCAAAATTTGCAGAGCTTACAACCAATGCTGAAGCTGCTACTAAACTACCTTTAAGAAAATCTCTTCTGTCTGTCATGGCACACTCTCCTGTTTTGGGGTTACTGGGAATAGTTCTTGGGGGAGACTGTATGTTTTGTATGCTTATTGTCAAGTAATGGAGTGCTGTTTTTTTTTAAAAAGACCATGCCCATGGGGTTTGTATGAGGCAAGCTGGACATTTGCTTCATTATTTGAGGATAAACTGTATCAATCCTTGCTCGTATTTGTTTAACAGTAAATTGATAAACAGGATCAGCGGAAACGACTTTACCCTCCAATTTTGGATAATTCAGCATTAAAACACGCGGGTCCGTCACCACACCCAGGAATTGTTTTTCTTAGGTCTTGTTCTGATAGTGAAAACATATCATTGTATTCAATTAATGACCGTCCCCACGGGACTACTTCTGATAATTGCATGATGCATTCTCTTTATGTATAACCAGCCATTTCCGGATGTGGGAACCTGTTGTTTGTAAAAAGTTATATATTTCAGGTGCTAAGATGGTCATCCTTAGGTTAAGATTCTACGAAACTACGATTATAACAGTTTTTTTTAAAAAAAGTAAACGGTACTCGCTGTATGAGCACCCAGGTGTGTTACGGTGCTAAACATGAAACAACAAATCCTGAAATAATGAATCTTTGACTACACTCAAAACATGGTACTTTCCGTTGCTTGGTAACAAAAACGGATGTGATCGAACTCGCCCTAATAAGCTGTTTTGGAAGATACTGGCGAAGTGTGGGCTGATGTTATTTTGTGATTTTAACTTTTCGTTGATGGTTACGGGAGAATTGTGGAAAATCTGACAGATCTGAAAGCTATACTACATTCAAAACGGGCAAACATTTTCTACCTTGAAAAGTGCCGGGTTATGCAAAAAGATGGAAGGGTACTTTATCTTACTGAAGAGCGGACAGAAAAACAGTATTGGAATATTCCCATTGCCAATACGACAGTAATCTTGCTCGGAACTGGCACATCTATTACCCAGGCGGCAATGCGGATGTTGACCTCTGCCGGTGTACTGGTTGGCTTCAGTGGCAGTGGAGGCACACCACTTATTGCAGCCAATGAAATTGAATGGCTGTCACCTCAAAGTGAATATCGGCCAACAGAATATATTCAAGGATGGATGTCGTTTTGGTTTGAGGAAGAAAAACGTTTGAAAGTGGCTAAACGATTCCAGCAATTGCGCATTGAATATCTGCAAAATATCTGGAGTAAAGATCGTGACCTGCATAGTGAAGGTTTTTTCGTAGATGACGTTGATATTGATCAGGCTCTTGCCGGATTTTTAACAAGAATAGAACGTAGCTCAAATGTTACAGATTTATTGTTGACTGAAGCACAACTCACGAAAACCCTATATAAAATAGCAGCAAATCGTACCAAACAAAAAGATTTTATCCGTGATTTTGACACGGTTGATGACGCCAATGCTTTTTTAAATCATGGGAATTATCTGGCTTACGGCTTGGCTGCGACTACGCTTTGGGTATTGGGGATACCCCATGGCTTTGCCGTTATGCACGGAAAGACCAGGCGGGGAGCATTGGTTTTTGATGTCGCCGATTTGATAAAAGATACTCTGATTCTGCCCTGGGCATTTATCTGTGCCAAAGAGAAAGCAACTGAACAGGAGTTCCGCCAGCAATGTCTGCAGAATTTTACCAAACATAAAGCATTGGATTTTATGTTTAATGCAGTTAAGCAAATGAGCAGGGAAGGTGCTACGCTATGATGGTCACCTTTGTTTCCCAATGTGAAAAAAAGTCTCTCAACAAAACCCGCCGTGTTCTTGATTCCTTTGCTAACCGTATTGGTAGCAGAACCTGGCAGACTGTAATTACTCTTGAAGGATTAAAGGCGGTGAAAAAACTTCTCCGCAAAACAGCTTCAAAAAATACAGCCGTTTCTTGTCATTGGCTTCGAAGTCGCAGTCGAAGTGAGTTGGTTTGGATTGTGGGGAATCGAAACAAGTTCAACCATGAGGGGTATGTGCCAGTGAATAAAACCCGCAAAACAATTATGAATACGCAATGGGAAGATGACTGGCATTATCTGCCACTAATCAAAAGCCTTATTGCGTTAGCTGGTTTGTTTCATGACTGGGGCAAGGCCTCTGAACTTTTTCAGGAAAAGCTACAGCCCAAAAGTGAGAATAAATATAAAGGTGATCCACTAAGGCATGAATGGATTTCAGCTTTATTTTTAAATGCCTATGTTGGTGACGATAAGGCGGATGAACAATGGCTGACACGTTTGGCAAGTGGAGATATATCAGCAGATGAATTGAAATTGCAGGTAACTCAGAAGCATAAAAAGCTAGAACATAAAAATAAGCCATTATCTCAGTTACCCAGTGTCGCTTCTTTGCTTGTCTGGTTGATAGTGTCACACCATCGGCTACCTTTGCGGGATGAATATCGTGGGAGTCCCGCTAAAGATTTTAAGCCTTTATTTAAAGAGATTACTCAGGAATGGGGCTATGAAAATAAATATGATGATTTTGATGAAAATCTTAAACGCTGTTTTGATTATCCCAAAGGTTTACCCTGCGAATCAAAAAAGTGGCTCAGCTATGCAAAAAGTTCAGCTAAGAAAATGCTTGGTTGTCTCGATTTACTTAAAAAAGCCATGGATGATGGAAGTTGGCGATTAATATTGCATCATTCCCGCTTGGCTCTCATGTTGGCGGATCATAACCATTCTTCTAAAGATGCTGATGTCAAATGGAAAGACGAACTTGGCCTTTACGCAAATACTGATAGAACCACAGAGTCACTCAAGCAAACATTGGATGAACATCTCTTGGGCGTAGCCAAGCAAGCTGTACGAAATGTTCATTTGTTGCCTGCATTTGAAAGCAGGAAAACAGAACTGCAACGAGCCTACGATGTAAAAGCCCTAAAGAAAAAAAGCCCCACCAAGTTTCTCTGGCAAGACATAGCCGTTGCTCAAGTAGATAAGTGGCGTAGCCAGCAGGAAAAGAAACATGATGTGTCTCAGTTTGGTTTTTTTGCCGTCAACATGGCAAGCACAGGAAAAGGAAAAACTTTTGCTAATGCCAAAATAATGCGTGCGTTATCTCCTGACCGAGAAAGTCTCCGTTATATTCTCGCATTGGGTCTGCGAACCTTAACACTGCAAACAGGTGATGAATATCGTGAACGTATTGGCCTGGAGGAAGATGAACTTGCTGTCCTGGTCGGTTCCCGGGCAGTACTTGCATTGCATAAAAAAAACAAACAGGATTTGGAAGAAGAAAACAATCCTGTGGGGGGTTCAGAATCCAGGCAAAGCTTGTTGGAAAATGAGATTGTTTTTGACTCCGACATACCTGAAGATCAATTGACTACAGTGCTTAAGGACACCAAAAGCCGAAAATTCCTTTATGCTCCGGTGCTAAGCTGCACTATTGATCATCTTATGGCAGCAACGGAAACAAAACGAGGTGGCCGTCACATTCTTCCATCATTACGTTTAATGTCATCCGATCTGGTGATTGATGAAATCGATGATTTTACCGGTAAAGATCTAATTGCCATTGGCCGCCTGGTTCATTTGGCTGGTATGTTGGGTAGAAAGGTGATGATTTCCTCGGCTACCATACCACCTGATTTGGCAGAAGGTTATTTTAATGTTTATCAGGCCGGCTGGGCTCTATTTGCAAAAATGCGTGACCGCAGTCAGATAATCGGCTGTGCATGGATTGATGAATTCAAAACAAAGGTGCATAGCGTCAATCCTACAGATACGGACTATGCCATCAATAAATATCAGCACTATCATACACTTTTTGTTAGCAGGCGAATTGATAATTTACAAAAGCAGATACCCAAACGTCGGGCCAATATTGTCCCTTGCAAACAACAGGAAAATGAGGACGAGGAAACGATTTCTTCCTATTTTTATTCTGTGATTCAGGCAGCCATTCTGGAAAAGCATCAGGATCATCATTGCATTGATGAAAAAACAGAGAAACAAGTGAGCTTTGGGGTGGTACGGGTTGCTAACATTAAGCCTTGTGTCGAACTTACAAAATACCTGCTAAATGCTCAATTTCCTGAAGATGTTGAAATCAGGACAATGGCTTATCACAGCCAGCAATTACTTATCATGCGAAATGAGCAAGAAAAGCATCTGGATGCAGTATTGAAAAGGAATAATGGTGAACAATTATCTTTTTATCAGAAAGATATTCGTAAGCATCTTGATAGTATTTCTGCAAAACAGGTTATTTTTATTCTTGTTGCCACACCCGTAGAAGAGGTGGGACGTGACCATGATTTTGATTGGGCAGTTGTCGAACCATCTTCTTATCGTTCTTTTATTCAGCTGGCTGGAAGAGTGAGGCGACATCGGGAACCCAAAAAAGACTGTAGCTCAGCAAATATGGCGTTACTTCAATATAATTTGAAGGGGCTTTCCAAACAAAAAAGACCAGTTTTTTGTCGGCCTGGGTATGAATCGGAACATAATCTTCTTGATAGCCATGATTTAAACAAGCTGCTCGATGTGGAAACTCTTACTGAACGGCTTGACGCAAAACCTCGTATAGCTAAACCATCACCACTTTATCCACGGACTAGCTTGGCTGACTTAGAGCATGAAGTGATCCATAAGCTTCTGACCAGTTATGATCAGCAAGGTCCTGAAACTATGCAAGGCTGGTTAACAGAGTGTTGGTGGCTTACAGCAATTCCTCAGTTATTCGTCAGATTCAGGGAGAGCCAGCCACAACTTACGGTCTTTTTGATACCGATAGATGATGATTGGAAATTTGTTACAAAAGGTAATTATGGGGAAGAGCTTATTGTGAGAGAAGATATCTACCGAATATCCAGAGATAACGAGCTAACCGACCAGGAAAAAGAGCGTTTATGGCTCCATCGAGATTATGAAGTTTTGCTTGAAAAAACGGGTATGTTAAGTTTAACAAATGCGGCATTAATATATGGTGAAATTGGTTTGCCTACTGACAAGAGGAAAGGTGCTAATTCGATAAGTTTTTCATATTCAAACCAGCTCGGCTTGGTGAGGGAGTAGGGAGAGTCTGCTAAAGTATTTATACTGAAGCTGCCTATTCGGCAGTGAAAGTGTGGCAAAAAATTTACAATACTTTTCTAAGCTACTTGTTCAGTAGTGACGAGCAATATAAATTGTTTTTAGGCAATGTCAAATTTACTCCTTTCTATAAATAAAAAATTTACTATACTGGTTTACAAGGTGTGGATTGTTTCCTATTGTTGGATGATGGTGTTTGTATTTGAACTTTAAACAGGAGGCACAATGTTAGATTCGGCAATCCAAGTTTTTCTAGATGAACGAAAAGAGATTTGGCTCAAGAGTAAAATTAAAGGTAAAACAACAGATGAAGAAAAAATAGTGCTTGAACGGCAAGCGACTGAGGAGTTCTCTTTACCATCCTGGTTACCAAGGGCTGCTAAACGGGCCAAACAATTGTCGTTAGTCAGTCATCCAGGGAAGTTTAGTCATCCAAGTGCTAAAACAACATCAATTATTGCAGTTTCTCAGCACATAGCTGATGGTTTTCTCCGATCCGGTAACGTGGATGTTGATCTGGATGTTCTGGGAAATGCAGCTGCTTTGGATGTGTATAAATTTCTGAGTTTGAAGGTAGGTGATGGTAGGACAATTCTTGTTCATTTAGAGGAAAAATCAGAGTTTATAAAAGAGCAGTTGAATACTCCCTCTGTATCTTTTTTAAAAATTGAACAGGGTTTAATGTCTATCAAACAGGATACTGATACATCTCCGAAAACCAGCGGAAGAGTAAAACAGGTGTATTTTCCCGTTGTGGGGAAGGGGTACCATCTGCTTTCTGTCCTGACTCCTTCAAGTCTTCTGTATAAGCTTAAAAAACGTATTAATAATATGCGTTTTTCTGAAGAAGCCAAAGAAGTGAGAGGGGCCAGGAACAGTGATACGTATCATGAGAAAGAGCTGTCAGAAATCTATGGGCTTAGTGTTATTGGTTTTGGTGGTACCAAGCCTCAAAATATCAGTGTTATCAATAGTCAAAATGGAGGTGCGGCATATCTTCTCTCTTCAATGCCTCCAGAATTAACACCTCAAGCTATCCAGCCTCCCAGCATAAACTTCTTTACTCAATCTCTTTGGGCAAAGGCTTTTATTGATGATTTTCAAAGATTTCATAATCAATTGATTTCCGATACAAACAATGTCCATGTCCGGAGAAAGATTAACAGGAGTATTAAAAACATCATCTACCAAGTCGCAGATCGGGTTTGGGTGTTACGCTCTTTGGAAGCTGGCTGGTCTGATTTTGAAAAATATAAACGGTTACCACAATATCAAAAGCTATGGATTGATCAACTATATGCAGAGAACAGGAGAGAAGATATGCAGTGGTTTGATAAGGTGAAGAAAGAATTGTCTCTTTGGTTTTTTGAAATATATTTGGAACTGATGGGAGGAAATGCTATCTCTATGGGGGATGACCAGTTGCAACATATTAAAAAAATCATTGATGAGTGTGAAGAGGCATTATGGTGAAAAACATATTATTGATTCCACAAATTAAAATACATAATGCAAATGCACTTTCAAGTCCTTACACCATAGGTTTCCCTGCTATGACTGCTTGGCTTGGTGCGGTTCATGCCCTTGAGAGAAAACTGAAAGAAACAGATTTTGGTGATGTGCTGCTTACAAGCATGGGAGTGGTTTGTCATGCTATAGATTTGCAGACCCACAAAGGTAGTGGTGATTATGTTTATTCTATAATCGGTACAGGGAATCCGTTAATCCCAAAGACCAAAAACGGAAATCCCCAAAATGCTGAACGTCCGTCTTTTGTGGAAGAAGCTCGTTGTCACCTCACTGTTTCGTTGGTGATTGAATATGAATATTCGGGATTGAGTATAAATGATTTTACCGAAACAATAGATCACATCTTACAGGGTAATATGAAAATGGCTGGTGGTGACATCCTCGGTGTTTCACCTTCAAAGCGATTTTCAATTCATGATGAGGCCAGTAAAAGAGAGCTGCTTCGGAGGTTGATGCCTGGACACTGTCTGCTTGAACGCCGTGATCTAATGAAAAAAGCAATGGTTGATGGAAAAGATGCCATTGACGCCATGCTTGATTATCTGAAAGTAACTCATCGTTGTGAAATTGACGATAAGAAAAAGGTAAAATGGACAAGTAGCCGCAAAGTGAAAGGTTGGATTGTCCCCATTGCCACAGGGTTTCATGGCATAACCCCATTAGGTATTGCAAAAAACCAACGAGACCCTGAAACGGAACATCGCTTCGCTGAAAGCATCGTAACTCTAGGCGAATTTGTTATGCCTTATCGTATTGAAGACCTTGATAACATGCTTTGGCATTATCATTCCGACCTGGAGAAGAACCTCTATCTTTGTCAACAAAACAAACCTGTAACCGAATATTAAGGAGACATCATGGCTAAAAATAATAAAAATATTGCATCTGTCCTGGCTTTTGAGAAAAAACTTGTTCCCTCTGATGGCTTTATGTATGGCACTACCTGGGAGAAACGCAATGAGGTCGAGCTTGCGGTGCCTCTGAAATTACAGGAGAAATCAGTGCGGGGGACCATATCAAACAGATTAAAGGCTGCAATCAAAAATGACCCTCTAAAACTTAATGCCGAGGTGGAAAAACCAAATCTGCAAAGAGTTGATAGCTGTGCCTTAGCAATGGATCAGGATACCTTGAAACTTTCCTTCACTCTTAAAGTGCTTAAAGGCGTCCAGCAGCCATCCGCTTGTAATAATCAGGCATTTAATGATAGTTACACTCAGGCAGCTAATAATTATATTGAAGAAGAAAAATTTATTGAGCTGGGAAAACGCTACGCAAGCAATATTGCTAATGGTCGTTTTTTGTGGCGTAATCGTGTGGGAGCAGAGAACATTGAAGTTCAGGTGAAAATGTTAAACTCAGAAATTGAGCGAGCCTGGAGGTTTGATGCCACAAAATTGAGCATACGGGATTTTGAATCCAGCACAGCTGATATTAATGATTTAGGCCAGGAAATTGCTCAAGCTCTGGCGGGCGAAAAGGATTTTGTCTTGCTTGAAGTTAACGCCTACGCCCAGATTGGTAAAGCACAAGATGTTTACCCAAGTGAAGAGTTGGTATTGGATAAAGGGAATAGCAAAAGTAAAAAAAGTAAAATTCTTTATAGTATAAATGGTATTGCAGGTATGCACTCACAAAAAGTTGGGAATGCTCTTCGAACTATTGATACCTGGTATCCGGAATATGAAGATGTTACCACTGGACCTATAGCCATTGAACCATATGGTGCTGTAACCAATTTGGGGAAGGCTTATCGTAATCCTCAAGCCAAAGCAGATTTTTTCACTCTGTTTGATCGCTTTGCCCGTGGGGAAACACTGGAGAACAAAAATGACGAGCATTATGTGATGGCGGTACTTGTCCGCGGTGGTGTTTTTGGTGAAAGCGATAAATAGGAGCGGTAATAATGAAATGCTATATAGAGATTACACTGCTTCCCGGGATTGAAATCCCGATCTATTTTTTATGGGAAAAAGTTTATCAGCAATTACACTTGGCGTTGGTTGAAATACAGGATGACAATGGTGTGGTAAGGGTTGGGGTATCTTTTCCTGAATATGATGAAAAAAAATATCAGTTAGGCTGTAAATTACGATTATTTGCTCCTTCTAAAAAAGATCTGGAAGCTTTGAATATTCATAAATGGTTGTCTCGTTTGACTGATTATATTCATGTTACCAGTATTCGTGAAGTCCCTGGAAAACCTGCGGGATACGCTTTCTTTAAACGAATCCAGACAAAAAGTAGCAATACCAGATTAGCCAGACGAAAAGCAAAAAGAGAAGGCATTAGTTATGAAGATGCTTTTTCTTCATTAAGTAAACGTAGAGAGCAAATTAGCAAAGTTCCGTATCTCCATTTCAAAAGTTTAAGTACTGATAAGCGGTATCGGTTGATGATTGCTTGTGTGGAAACAGAGCAAAGAAACAGCCATGGAGATGTTTTTAGCACTTATGGGTTGAGTGCAAAGAGTCCCGTGCCTATGTTTTGATAAATAAAAAAACCCGTCAAGATTAACATTGTTAAATCGGCATGTTAAATGGATTGGCTTTTTCATTGCTAAAACGTTTGAGAATGATTTAAGTTTTTGATTTGTTGGTATGTTTTGTGATTTGGTTGTTGTTCACTGCCGGATAGGCAGCTTAGAAAA
>JAESPV010000070.1 GCA_016765495.1 Desulfocapsa sp.
AACAAATCGTTCGTGTCAACATTAAAATCAACTCGCCTGTCGATTGTTTGGAAGATGCTATCTGCAGCAGCTCCCTCACTCAGCGACCGCGGCAAACTACTCAAATCAGAGGGGGCTGTCAATAGAAAACGACAAGTAATTTGCAAAGAATAACTTCTTTTTATGGAACGTGTTGATACTGTGATGTTCTTTAGTTGAAGATAATATACTTTGCAGAAGTGAAAAGCAGCGTTGCGGCTAAAGTGGTCTTAATTATTTTGGTGGAAAAATATCGTTGTGCCCTGGCCCCAAGATAAATACCAACAATTCCTCCAAGGCCAAAGAGTATTCCCAGGCGATAATCCGGAGCAATCTGCTGAGTTGATGCAATTGAAGATGTCGAGAGCAACTGAGAAAACAGCACACCTATGATTGATGTGATGAATGTGCCCGTGAGACTTGCTCCTGCCACTGTATGAATTGGAAGTTTGTACACAGTAACAAAGAATGGAGCGATGATCGCACCACCGCCAATTCCATAGATTCCGCCAATAAGGCCAACAACCAGACTCAGGAAGATGATGGATAGCGTATTGATTTGATAGTCGCTGCCATTGAACGTGTATTGCAGAAATTTAATATTGAGTTGTGTGTTGCTTATTTTGAATTCAGTGGGGAGGGGTGGTTTTTGTGTGGGAGTTTTTTTTTCTAAGAGGTCAAGGCAAAGTTTTATACCTATATATAATAGAACCAGTCCAACAAAGATTTTAAATGCTGCGGGTGAGGGAAGGTAAAGGATGCGGATGAGCACGCCTATAATAACACCGGGTAGAGTACCGATGACAACAACCCAGGTGAGCGGCCAGAGCATCCGTCCTTCTTTGATAAAACGGTAGATTCCTCCCGGGATAGCAATAATATTAAATAGGTGATTGGTACTACTTACTGCCGGGCTATGGAATCCCAAGACGGAAACCTGGAAGGGCAACAGGAGGAATGCTCCTGAGACACCAGCCATGGAGGTAAAGAAAGAGATAACACATGCAACGAGTGGTGGGATAAAAGGAGAAATCTCAATGCCTGCCACGGGGAAGTACATGAGATTCTCCTGTCTTATTCGTTAACCCATTTTTCGAGACTTTTAATAATCTTTTTTGCCTGATCGGCACTTGAAATGTTGAATTTAGATTTTGGAATATATTCTCCATCGCGCTTCTGATAGCGTCTGATGGTAAACATTTCCTTGGCAAATTCATTTTTTGCACGACTCCAGTTTTGATACCGGAAGATAATGGTTGCCCATGCGCCCTTGGTTAAGATCTCTTTGTCCAGTTCTTTAACGAGCACCTGGTCTTCTTCTTCGTATTGTATGGTGATATCATTTACGTCGCTTGCCATTGTTTACTCCGGTAGGCTAGGTGAAAAAAATAGTGTTAGGATTTAATCGTGACTATGCAAACATATCCAGGACAAAAAAGAAAGAAGGAAAGTGTAGGTACAAATGCTTTCCTTCTTTCTTGGAATGGAAGTGATTAGTTGAGGACAAAGTCTATGGATCCCTTATTGACTATTGTACTAATGATGCAGCCTTCCGGAAATTTTCCCTCCAGAAGTTCCATTGCTAATGGGTCTTCCAAGTGGTGCTGGATGGCCCTTTTGAGCGGTCGTGCTCCGTAGACCGGGTTGTATCCACTGTCCACCAGGAAAGCTTTGGTGTTGTCACTGATCTGAAGAGTAATCTTCTTTGTCTGCAGCCTTTTCTTGAGTCGTTCCAGTTGAATGTCTATGATTCCTGACATGTCTTCTTTGGAAAGGCTGTGGAAAATTATTGTTTCATCTATGCGGTTGAGAAATTCCGGTTTAAACTTCAGGTGCAGGATTTCCTCAATCTGGTTCTTGATGTCTTTTTCACTCTCCCGGTTCTCTGCCATTTTCATGATCAGGTCACTCCCCAGGTTGGAGGTCATGATTATGATGGTATTTCTGAAGTCAACGGTTCTACCCTTGCCATCTGTCATGCGGCCGTCATCGAGAACCTGTAGCAATACATTGAAAACATCCGAATGAGCTTTCTCGATTTCATCGAGCAGGATTACAGCGTAGGGACGTCTACGCACTGCTTCTGTGAGATAGCCACCTTCGTCGTACCCAACGTATCCGGGGGGGGCTCCAATCAGTCGTGCTACAGAATGTTTTTCCATAAATTCAGACATGTCGACTCGGATCATAGCCTGTTCCGAGTCAAAAAGAAAATCAGCAAGGCTTCGTGCAAGTTCAGTTTTACCAACACCTGTAGGTCCCAGGAAAATGAATGATCCCAGAGGTCTGTCAGGATCTTGGAGCCCTGCTCGTGAACGTCTTACAGCATTTGATACAGACTGGATGGCCTCTTTTTGACCGATGACGCGTTTGGCTAGTTCACCTTCTGCATGAATCAGTTTGTCTTTTTCGCCTTCGAGTAGGCGGTCAACCGGGATACCTGTCCATTTGGCAACCACTGCTGCAATGTCCTCACTTCCCACTTCTTCCTTGAGCATTTGACTTATTTCCCGGATCTCATGGAGTTTGGCATTGGCGCTGTCCAGTTTGCTCTGTAGTTCTATAATCTTCCCGTAACGAATTTCTGCTGCTTTGCTCAGGTTTCCTTCACGCTCAGCCTTTTGTTCTTCTATCTTGGCTTCGTCTATGTCAGTCTTGGCTTGGCGGATGGATTGTATCATGTCGCGTTCAACCGTCCATTGTCCTTTGAGTGAAGTGAGTTCGTCGTTAAGTTCGCCAAGCTCTTTGTTCAGTTCTTCTAATCGTTCTTTTGATGCTTTATCTTTTTCTTTTTTCAGTGCCTCTTTCTCAATTTTCAATTTAATTTTAATTCGTTCCAAGTTGTCGATTTCAGCTGGCATGGAGTCAATCTCGATCCGCAACTTAGCCGCAGCTTCATCGATGAGATCAATGGCTTTGTCCGGGAGGAAGCGATCTGTGATGTACCTGCTCGACAGGGTTACAGCAGCAACAGCTGCTGAGTCTTGAATGCGAACTCCATGATGCAGTTCGTATTTTTCTTTGATTCCGCGAAGGATGGATATGGTGTCTTCTTCGGTGGGCTCCTGGACGAGTACGGGTTGAAATCTTCGTTCCAGAGCAGCATCTTTTTCGATGTATTTTCTATATTCGTCAAGGGTGGTGGCTCCGATACAGTGTAGATCACCGCGGGCAAGGGCAGGTTTCAGCATGTTTGAGGCATCCATTGAGCCTTCTGCGGCTCCCGCACCAACGAGAGTATGGATTTCATCAATGAAGAGAATGATTTCATCTGCTCGTTTTTCAACTTCTTTGAGGACTGCCTTGAGCCTGTCTTCAAATTCACCTCTGTATTTGGCCCCTGCGATCAGTGCTCCAAGGTCAAGGGATACAACCTGTTTTCCTTCGAGGGTGGCGGGGATATCACCGTTGACTATTCTAAGAGCCAGGCCCTCTGCAATGGCTGTTTTACCAACACCCGGCTCGCCAATTAAGATTGGGTTGTTCTTGGTGCGTCTTGAGAGAACCTGTATAATTCGACGAATTTCTTCGTCTCGTCCGATTACAGGGTCAAGTTTTCCCTGTCTTGCTACGTCGGTGAGGTTACGGGCATATTTCTCAAGGGCTTGGTATTTTTCTTCCGGATATTGGTCAGTGACTCGCTGGTTACCGCGGATAGTTGTGAGTGCATGCAAAAAACTTTTCTCATCGACACCCAGCTGTTTTAGCTTTTTGGCACTGTTGGATTTCCCGTTTTTAAGAATTGTTAAAAATAGATGTTCCTGACTGACAAAATCATCCTGCATCTGGTTGGCTGTTTTGAAAGAGTCGTCTATAATTTTTCTTAAATCGTTTGACAGATAAGCCTGTCCGGCGCCACTGCCACTAACCTGTGGAATGGTTTCGATGAGTTTGCCTGTTTCCATGAGAATCAATGATGGTTCTATTCCCATTTTTTGCAGCACTGGAACGACAACCCCTTCGGGTTGTTCCAGAATGGCCTTCACCAAGTGGGCAGTTTTTATTTCCTGGTGGCTATTGTTTTGGGCAATCTGTTGAGCGGCCTGGATCGCTTCCTGGGATTTTATGGTTAGCTTGTCGAATTGCATTTTCTTCACCCTGTTCCTTTTTTATTTAGATAAAATATTGTAAATTCAGCTAACTGGATCTCGTGTTGTTTTGATTTGATAAAAAGAATAAGGATGGTAGGGGGGGTGTGTCAAGTTTCTGGCAAGATAGTTGTGAGGGTCGGGAGAAAAAGGAAAATCAGGGGAGATGTCAAATGTGAGGGATATAAAAAAAAGTGGTAAATCCCATGGCGGAAATTTACCACTTGTAAAGCAGGGTTACATCAACCGCAACCGCCTGATCCGCAGGATCCGGAACTGCAACCGCCCCCACCACTAATGGGGTTGGTGGATGTAATTCCAAATCCTGATTTCGGTCCGGCATCAATATATTCAACCTTAATGGTACCGCAGGTACTCATCAGGCCTTCTTCAACCAGAAATGTAAGTTCATCCTGGTCATAAACTTTATCGTTATCTTTTGGCTCATCCAGAGCCAATCCCAATGAAGGGCCAGCTCAGCCACCTTGCATCAAAGCAATACGCAGGGCAGAACTGATATTGTTCTGTTCCAAGTATTCCTTGAGCTTTACAACCGCCTGGTCTGTTACTGTAAAATCAGACATGAAAACCTCCTGTAAAATAAAAAAGTAATAAAGAAAAACCTTTGAATCGTTTTATCTTTTGCTCATATTCGTTACTCTAACGGATATATTGGTTAACTCTTTGCAGCGTCTATGAAGACGATACAATACAACAATAGCAATTTGACAAGAGATGTCAATCTCTGTTTGTGAAAATCATTCTCAGAGAGTGTGATCCTTCTTGTGGAATCAATACTGTAACTATTAATAAAAACTTTACATTGTAATATCTCCTGTTTACTGTGTAAGCTCGCATATTATAACAAAAAAGTGAAGGGAAAAGGTCTGTGTTATGAAAAAAATAGTGATTTCCACAGGAGGCGGTGATGCCCCTGGTTTAAATGCTGTGATTTATGCGGTTGTACGTTCCTGTTATAGAAGGGGGTGGGAAGTCTATGGAAGCCGGAGTGGTTACAAGGGGCTGCTTGACTTGGATGAACTCGTTCGTTTGGAAGTTGCAGATGTGGACGGAATCTACTCCATGGGCGGAACTATTATTGGTTCTACCAACAAAGGAGAGCCCTTCAATATGCCGATAAAAAATTTGGCTGGGGAGATTCAAATTGTCGATGTTTCCGACAAAATACTTCGGAATTTTAATAGGATGGGGTTCGATTGTCATGTGGCCATCGGGGGTGATGGCAGTCTGGAGATTGCCAGAAAATTCGCCGAAAAAGGGATGCCCGTAATCGGAGTTCCCAAAACTATTGATAATGATCTTGAGGCCACCGATCGAACGTTTGGTTTTGACACTGCAGTTGCCACTGCCACAGAAGCTTTGGATAAGCTTCACTCAACGGCAAAATCCCATGATCGGGTTATGGTTGTCGAGGTAATGGGACGTGATTCCGGTTGGATTGCCTTATATTCCGGTATTTCCGGTGGGGCGGATGTTATTTTGATTCCAGAGATTCCCTTTGATATGGAGAAAGTTTGCGAAAAGATAATGGACAATGCACTCCATGAAAAGGATTATGCAATCGTTGTGGTGGCGGAAGGGGCAACTGCTTTGGGAGGCGACGTAATCAGTAAAGGTTGTGGTGAAGTAGGTCGTAGCGAGGTGCTTCTTGGTGGCATTGGAGAATGGGTTGCTTCAGAAATAAGACAGAGAACCGAAAAGGATACAAGGTCACTGGTTCTTGGGCATTTGCAGCGTGGTGGGTCACCGACCACGTTTGATCGATTACTTGCAATGCGTTTTGGGGCGGCAGCTATTCGTCTGGTAGAGAAGGGGGAGTTTGGTCGCATGGTAGCCCTGGCCTCTCCTCATATGAGTTCGGTTACTCTTGAGGTTGCTGTGAAATCGAGAAAAAAAGTGAATATGCAAAGCGATAAAGTTCTTACTGCCAGGGATATTGGGATTTGTCTGGGGGATTGAAAAGGAGAATGCAACAAGAAAATAACAACCTTTTTCTAAGGGTTTATGACAGATTGCTTGCTCATTACGGCCCACAGGAATGGTGGCCCGGAGAAACTGATTTTGAAGTTATGGTTGGTGCTGTTTTGACCCAGAATACTAATTGGATAAATGTGGAAAAGGCCATTGCAAATCTTAAAAATGGAGGTCAGCTTTCATTTTCCAGTCTTCACAGAATGGATACTGACGTTCTTGCAGAGTATATCCGACCGGCAGGATATTATAATATAAAAGCCCGCAGACTGAAAAACCTGTTGCAGATGGTTGTTGATGAATATGAGGGTGAGCTTGCCTTTCTTTTTGCGGACAGCCTGGATGATTCCCGGAAAAATCTGCTGCAAGTAAAGGGAGTCGGTCCTGAAACTGCGGATGCCATTCTTCTGTATGCTGCCAGGAAACCGATATTTGTTGTCGATACCTATACCCATCGTGTCTTTTCCCGTCATGGGCTTGTTGAAGAAGATACGGATTATTATAGTTTGCAGCAGGAGTTTCTGGATAGTTTACCTGAAGAAGTGTCACTGTTTAACGAGTATCATGCACTGATTGTTGCTGTGGCAAAGGAGTTTTGTAAAAAGAAAAAACCCCGTTGCAACAATTGTCCGCTGCAACGGGTAGAGGAGAGCTAGCCTGAACAGACAGACTAGGAGGGGAGGCTAAGAGAGTTTAGGCTTTAATGTTCAGTAGAGTTGCTGTCATTTCATCTGCTGTTTGCAGTGTTTTCAAGTTTGCCTGGTAAAAGCTGGCGTTTGCCTGTGAATCCGGGAGCTCTTCAGCCAGATCAACATTTGAAAGTTCAACCAGTGTATTGTTTCCATCATTTGTATTGTCAAGCGACATGCTTCCTGGGCTGTCTATCGTTTCAACAGATGCACTCACTCCCTGCGGAGCTTGGCTAGAGAGAGTTACGCGTGATTTTTTGTACCCTTCAGAAGAAACATTGGCAATATTGTTGGCGTTGGAATGTATTTTTGTGCCAAATGCCTGGAGTCCTGAGGATGCAGAATTTATAGCTGGTATCATTTAATCACCTAAGTAAAGAGAATCGGGTTTGCCTGTTGTGTTGTGAATTACATGCGAGAATAGTGCCATAAGAATGAAAACACTTGTTTGAAATGCTGTTTTTACGAAAAGTGCAGTGATTTTATGTGGTACCGGGTGGTAGGGTGTGGTGATGTCTAGATCTGAAACTGCTGAATGGACTACAAAATGGTTTTTCAGGTACCTTTTTCGTAACAGTCTGTATTTGAAGGGGACAGCAGGCTCTACTGAAAACGTATCATAATGTGTTTTCTGGCTTGGAAGTATGTGAGAGAAAGTTTCGAAAGATATTCTGTAAAAGTTTTGTTTCTTTTGATCGTAACTGTATACGACCAAAAAACTGCCTGATATCTCGCATATTATACTCATGCGTCTTCTTCTGCAGGGAATCAATCTGTTGCAGACTCTTTTCCAGATGATCATACATATGTTCAACTTCATACGATGTGGCAAGTTTTGGATTTGGAATTATATCTTTTTGTTCATGAACCACTGCATGAAATATTTCATAGCAATGGATGGCAACAGCCTGTGCCAGATTGAGAGAAGAAAAATCTGCTGTGGGAATGGCAGAGCGAAGCTGGCAATGTTTTAAATCATCATTGGTGAGTCCGCAATCTTCTGCTCCGAAGAGAAATGCGATCTGGTTCTTTGGCAGCAAGGGGAGAATGATTTCCATGATTTCCCGCGGACTGTTACCCTCTGTCCGATGCCGGCCTTTTCTGGCCGTGGTTCCGATTATCTGGGAAAAGGGTTCCAAGGCATCTCTTAAGTTTTCATGAAATTCCATGGAGTTTATAAGGTGTGCAGCATTGTGGGTGGCAAGCTTTACCATCCGTTCATGGTCAGGATACTCGTCTGCCACAACAATAAGTCGGGTAATTCCCATATTCCATGCAGCTCGTGCAGCAGATCCGATATTTTCAGGATATTTTGGGTTTACCAGAACTATGGCTATATTATTTAAACGTGGATGCTTCGTGGACATGATTTTGTTGGTTTTGGAAGAAGGAAAAACGTTCTATTTGCCAGTTCCGTCTTCAAGAGAGGTTCTGCTTATGTTCTCGTATTCTTTAATCTGTTTATCTGGGCTTGCGGGCAATAAGCGTTTCAGCAGGGGAACAAAGCCTTTTTCAGATTTTTCAAAAAGACTCTCTGCTTCTTTGAGCGTAATTTGCCAGGCAGGAGCAAAACCGGGCGCCTTTTCAAACATCATATCCAGAGCAGTATGGTATATATAGTATTGGCGAATCTCTTTACGCCCAGGTTTGATATTTAGGGCTTGAACGGTAATGCGAAGGTTGTCCCGTTCCTCTTTGAGGGTTTCGGTTTCCTGTTTACGGCGTTCGTTTTCCTTGGAATCGATTTCAAGTTTTGTATGCAGATGCGCACGTAATCTGATAACTTCCCCGGCTAGTTCACGGCGACGCAGGTAGCCACGTATTAAAACAAAGATACAAAAAAAGAGGCCAATGGCTAGTCCTTGTGCAAAGGGGTTTCCAATGAGTGGTTTGAGCCAGCTAGCTGCTTCCATAGTTTCGAGCCTCCTGAAAAGCGATTATAACAAGTTTAAATAAGCTATCCATTGTTCAAACTTTGTATGCGAAATATGATCCTTAGTCAAGGGGCAATACTGTAGTATCTTCCCGTGTACGTTCCTTAGTACCTTACGGCATAAAAGCAGCAATAAAAAACAAGAATTTTAAAGAGCATAAATGAAATTACTAGCTTACATATCCCCACAAGGTACTTATCCAGCGACACTAAACGTTTCCGACTTGTCGGGTTAGTTCTTTTCAGATGCAATAGGACTGAAATAGATACGATTTCTTCGGAGGTCAACATCAAGCAGGCCAACGGTGATCAGGTCACCTAGCTGAAAAGATCTCCCACTGTGTTTCCCTCGAAGGCGATGATGCTTTCCGTCGAAAATATAGTAATCATCTTTGAGTGTTGAGAGTGATATTCCTCCACTGACAAAGAGATCAAGGAGTTCAACAAAAATCGCAGAACCGGTAACTCCAGATATAACAGCTTGGAATGTATCACCTATTTTGTTGTGCATGTAACGAACTTTGAGTCTGTCATTCATCTCACGTTCAGCCGTTACCGCAGCCCGTTCCCGGGTGGAAAGGAAAGTTCCCATTTCCTTAACGGAATGGTTGTCTTCTGTTTTCTTGATTTTTACCTTTGAGTTACGTTGGAGAAATTGCTGTAAGGTTCTATGGACAGTGAGATCGGGGTAGCGACGGATTGGTGATGTGAAGTGGGTGTAATCTGTTGCGGCGAGGCCAAAATGTCCCATATTTTTCCCATCATATCGTGCCTGCTGCATGGTTCTTAAAAGAAGATTATTGATGACATATTCTTTTGGGGAACCTTTAACTAATTTGAGAACCTGACCAAACCAGTCGGGCTCCTGACGAAGGGGGGGCAAGTCAAGGCCAAGAGATTGCCCAAATTCAACAAATTCCTTTATTTTTTCAGGGGATGGGCGTTCGTGAATGCGATAGAGGCCGTCGAGATGGTTCTCTGTAAATGTTTCTGCAACGGCCTCATTTGCAGCAAGCATGAATTCCTCAATCATTTTATGGGCAAAGTTTCTTTCTGTGCGGCTGATGGTGGTAATTCTGCCCTCATCGTCAAGTTCCATAAATGGTGAAGGTATGGAAAAGCCAATTGATCCCCGCTGTTCACGCAAATGCATAAGTTCTTTGGCCAACTCTCCTGCCCATTTCAATGGAGTGAGAAAAGGTTTGTGCGTGCGTCGAATCGCGGGGTCGCGATCAGTCAGTATTTGTCGAACCGTGGTGTAGGTAAAGCGTTGCGCACTACAGATGATCGATTTTGAAAATTGTTTCTTTTTCAGATGTCCCTTTCTGTCAAAATCAAGAATGGCAGTAAAGGCGTATCTGTCTTTGCCCGGCACCAAACTGCAGAGACCGTTTGAAAGGCGTTCAGGCAGCATTGGAATGACGCGTCCGGGGAAGTAAATAGATGTTCCACGAAGGTATGCTTCTTTGTCAAGATCACTGCCAGGTTGTACATAATGGCTGACGTCTGCAATGGAAACGTAGAGCCGGAAGCCATTGCGCGTCTTTTGTACGGCAATGGCATCGTCAAAATCCTTGGCAGTTTCACCATCAATTGTTATATGCTGGATGTCGCGAAGATCAAGCCTTCCTTTGGACGGTTTTACTGTATCTGATATTGCTTCAGTCTGGGCAATGGTTTCGTCATTAAATGTGTGTGGGAGAGAGTGTTTTTCTATGACAAGCCGCATTTGAACATCCACAGAATCGGGATTTCCAAGAACTTCAATAAGTTTGCCTGGCTGCTTCAGGGGGGAATCACTTTCCCCTTCAATTTTCACAATAACCGCATCGCCATCATGGACATTTTCCGGGAGTGGTTCCTGGAGTTCTATGGTGAATGGATATCTGGAATCCTCTGGATAGACTATGGTTTGATGTGACTGGATACTTATAAAACCAGCGAGTTGTTCACGGCCTCGTCCGATAACTGAGATGACTTCTGCTTCTGGGCGACCATCCTTCTTTACTTTGAAGACTCTGATAAGTGCCTTGTCGCCGTGCAGAGCGTTGCCAATATTATTGGGAGACAGGAAAGGATCTCTGTCATATTTTACAGCGCCAAATTTTGAACTGAGGTTGTTTACAAAGCCAAATCCTTTTGCATTCTGGTCAACAAATCCTTCGGCAAGTCCATGTTTGGGACCTACGCCAAATACATTTTTATCAACCTGTTGCAGGATGTTTTCACTTGTGAGCCTAAGCAGAAGTTTGTGGAGAGGTTTGCGCTGGGAGAGTGGCAGGTCCAGCTGCGTAAATATTTCTTTGTTGTGAATTGGAACACCGGTTTTGTAAAGAAGGGTTAATACCTGATGGTAAAGAGTATGATCCCTTGACTTATGGCTGCGACTTTGTTTGTCATGAATAGGCCGTTCTGATTTCTTCTTTGATTTAAATCGTCTTTTTCTTTGCATTTTGTCTTTTATTCTTCCAAGAAGTGTATATGTTGTTACAGTTAAGCAAAAGAAGATGTTTTCTCAACACTTCCTGGTTTCCTGATGCATCTTCAATTTATGCTTGTAGAATAGTCACGATTGCTTTAAAAGCAATTTTATTCATGGATCTGCCGATGGATCTTAATAAAATAACGATACTTTAGGTTTTTTTATGCAGCACATCTTCTTCGATCTTGAATTGTATCGCAGTCAGATGCGGCAATTGCTGGGTTCCGCCCCTAAAACCCACGTATTCTGGGATGCCCTCGATTTTGCCGTTGATGCCCATGATGATCAATGGCGGAGATCTGGGGAGGCCTATATTATGCATCCCTGTTCAGTTGCTAAAATTCTTGCAGAAGAAATGGATGTGGTGGATCCTGAAATTCTTTCTGCTGCTTTGCTGCATGATACTGTTGAAGATGTGGAAGAAGTCACCACCGCACTTGTCGGTGAAAAATTTGGTTCCTATGTCGCAGCAATAGTTGAGGGATGTACCAAGATTACCAAGGATTCCAGTGATAAACAAACACTTAGTAAAAAAATCCATCAGAAGATATTTTCAGGAGCCGCACTCAGACCTGAAGTGATGCTCGTAAAACTTGCGGACCGTTTACATAATTTACGGACTCTTGCTGCAATGCCCAAGCATAAACGGCAAAAAATTTCAGACGAAACCCTTGATATTTATGCGCCTTTAGCCACGGTATTTGGGCTGTTCAGTCTCAAACGGGAGATGTATAATCTGGCATTGTCCTATAAATTTCCTAAACAGGGGGCAAAGCTGCTTAGCCAGATACGGCGGTTTGAAAAAGCCCCGGAGATTCTGGATATCATGGGAATGCTGGAAAAAAGTACACGGGATGTATGGATAAATGCAGAGGTGACTGTACGCACTAAGGGGCTTTGGGCCTACTACGATTCATCCAACCATATTCTCAGAAAGAAGATAGATAATCCTCTTGAAATACTTATTGTGGTGGATAATTGTCAGGACTGCTATTCCCTGTTGGGGCTTTTAAATAAAACCTTTCCGCCCATCCCGCGAACCATGCGTGATTTTATTGCCAACCCTAAGCCCACAGGATATCAGGGGCTGCATGTAAGAGCCATTGTGAAGGGGCAACAATATCTGTTTAAGATTCGCACAGAAGACATGGCACGTCGCGCACAGCGTGGTTTGTTTAAGGACTGGTCTTCTAAGAACAGAAATCAGCGGCGTTTTATCAGAGAAATTCAGGAACTGTTCGATGTAATTGGATCCGGTGAGGCGGGTTCCTATAGAGATGTTATCGCTGCCAGCGGCAAAAAAGAAATTTATACCTACACTCCGGATGGTGATCTTTTCTGTCTGCCGGTACAATCCACAGTGCTTGATTTTGCCTTTAGAGTCCATACGGATGTAGGGCATAGTTGCACTGGAGCCATGGTCGGAACCGTGAAGTATGCCAGTGGTCACAAACTTCATGATGGAGATGTGGTGCGTATCCTGCGTGCCGATCATCCTCTGCAGTTTCAGCCATCCATGCTTGAGCTCTGCCGTACACCACGGGCAAGGGCGGAACTCTCCAAGACCTTCCGAATTCGCAGGAAGCTGCAGTCAAAAGAGATTGGGTTATCAATTGTTACTCAGGAAATGCTTAAAAATGGTCTGCCCCTTGACCTGTTACACACGGACGGGGTGCAAACAATTCTCGATCATTTTTCTTTAGCGGATCTTGATGAGCTCTATGTTTTTGTGGGGGAGGGAGAACTGCGGTTGTCCAAGCTGATGTATCAGATTAAAGAGAAATTGTACGAAGGGAGATCTCCCCTTGTTGATCCGACCGGACATCTAAATAAGGTGGAACTGAGCGTTCTGGATCCTGTAACAATGAAGATTTCAGCATGTTGTAAACCAAATCCAACGGATAAAGGTCTTCTTGGGTTTCCAAGGAAAAGAGGACTCTCAATTCATCGGAAAAGTTGTTTGCGAATGAATAAAATGAAGTTTCAGCGGGATGATATTGTGGAGGTTCGCTGGAAACTTCGGGAAACGAGAGTGGAAAAAACACAGTCGTTGGTTGTTATGGCGGCAAGCCAGCACAGAATTATGATGCTGCTTGGCGTGGCTCCCGAAGAGATGAAAATACTGGACGTCAGCCTGCTTTCTAAAACTCCTACCTCTAAACCTGCCTGGGAAGTGACTTTTCAGGTTGCAACCCTTTATGTACTGAAAAAAGTTCTTCGCCATATGGAAAAATCAGCGTTGCCATACGAATTTGGTTTCGAGTCGTAACGGGTCAGTTTGCAGGTTTGGCTCTAATCCGAATATCTACGTATGAAGTCCGGAACAAAGGGCAAGCAGGTAAGCGCAGACTCCGAGATGTTCAAGGTGTTTCGTGTACGTTTTCCGGTTCTGAAATTGCCTATTCCCTGACAGACGAAGGCATTTTCTCCACGTCCTGTTCATAACTACGCAATACATTGGTAAGCATATCAGGAAGATCATTCTTTTGTCTGGAGCTTCTGTGCAGCTGTTTAATGGTCTTTTCAAGAGTTAAAACTTCTCCAAGAAAGACATTGCGAAGGATCAAAGAGACCAGTCGTGTAATGGTGGTCAGGTTTGAAATACGAGACTGAAGCTGATCGTCTCTATCAAAAGCGGTGGAGGCAAAAATTTCTACAGGATTTCCTTCCAGTTCGCTGACTGAGACATACCAGGTGTTCAGTTCCCGGTCTCGTGTGCGAAAACGAACGGCATCGAGTACTTCCGGAAGATCCCGAATTTCTGTTGTTTTGCAGTGTGAACCATTATCCTGATTGTCTCGCAGGTCTGATTTGATAAGGCTGCATATCCGTTTGATGGTTTCCGGTTTTTCTTTAATGGCAACAGCCAGTTCCAGGCAATCTTCGCAAAACTCGTTTCCGAGAGTATCTTTCAGGCCTGTAGCCTTTCCACAACCATCACATCGTTCAGTGCTGTTTTTTTGTGTCATTGTTCCAAGTTATCTCATTGTTAAAAGAAAGTACATGGAGTCGCAGGAGGTGACGAAATGCATCACCGCTTATTTCACGAGCACCAAATGTTTTCAAGTGACTGGTTGTCATCTGGCAGTCAATTATCGCTACTCCCTGTTGTTTTAATCGTTCTACAAGAGCTACCAGTGCAGCTTTTGATCCATTGCTGATTCTGGTAAACATAGATTCACCAAAAAAGATGTTACCAAGGCTTACACCGTAGAGACCTCCAGCCAGTTTTCCATCCAGCCAGCACTCGACGGAGTGGGCGTGTCCTGCCAGGTGGAGCCTGACGTATGCTTCTTTCATGTCGTTACTAATCCAAGTGCCTTCACCCTGCCTGGTTCTGGTTTCGGCACAAGCGTTGATGACCAGGGAGAACTCAGTGTCGAATGTTATGCTGAAATCAGTATTCCTCAGCGTCCTGGCCAACCTTTTGGAGACACTGAACTCCCTTGGGAATAAAACCATCCTGGGATTTGTAAACCACCAGAGTAATGGATCCCCCTCAGAATACCAGGGGAAAATACCCTTGGAGTATGCTGCAAGCAGTCTTTCCACAGAAAGATCTCCACCTACGGCCAAAAGGCCGTTTTCCTCAGCCAGTGTAGGATCAGGGAAAACGGGTGCATCGGTAAGCTGAAAAATCGGCATGAATCAATTTACCTGGAAGCGGTGCCCTTGTCAATTAAGGGTTTGCAGGGGAAACGGAAAGCGGAGCTGAAATGGGAAGATGTTAAGGAGCGGGAACGAAATAATAGCAAGGCTAATATATTTCCAATGTTTTGTTGCTGATAAAGTCTTCCAGTTTTATGCGCTGCTGTTTTGTCAGGTTTATGAATTGTATAGAGCGCTGTCTGGTTGATATTTGTAGGAAGGTGGATCCACTTGAGACGATTTTATCAGAGATAACTTGTGTGGTGAGTTCTTCAATGAGAATGTTGTCTGAGCCAAGGAAGATACCCAGTCTATCTGAGATTTTTTTATTGGTTGTTCCATTCATGTACCGAAACGCCAGTCCGGCCATACTGATATTTATAATCGGTCCCAGGACTTGCTGACTAACAGCCATGGTACCCTCTTTTGGGCGAAATCGCGTGTGTCGTCGACGTTCTTTTTGGGCGATCATAAGATAGCCTGTGATGGGGGAAATAGCATATTCTAAACCAGATACATGATGATGGCAGCGAGTGGCGGTTAATTGCCTACAACCCGATAAAATACAGTGTGGATTGAGAAGGGTCAATAGGTATAAATACCTGTTTTTTGCAAAGTAGAGTGGGGTTAGCGGCGGTTCATGACAACATCGATCAGGCTGTCGTCCCGTTTGTTTTGATGAAAAGGCAGGGTGATGATGAATTTTGCACCTTGATCGGGCACGCCTTCAGCGCTAATTGTACCATGGTGTCGATCAACAATTTTTTTGCATATTGACAGTCCAATACCGGTTCCCTGGAACTGTTGTCGTGTATGGAGTCGCTGGAAAATATCAAAAATAACCGACTGGTTCTCTTTTTTGAATCCAATGCCATTGTCCTCTATAGTAAAGCGGATGTAAGTCTGGTTACTGCAGTGATCAGGAAAAAAAATACGTTTGATTGTGATTTCAGGGGCACGTTCCCTGTGGTGATATTTAAGGCTGTTACCAATTATATTTTGGAACAGTTGTCTTATTTGCAGTGGATCTGCTTCTATGGCAGTCAGAGCGTTGTCAATATGGATAGAGGCATGGGTTTGCTCAATTTTAACGGCCAGGTCATCGAGTACGGAGTTGATAATTGTTTTTAACTCAACCCGCTCAAATGGACTGGCCATGCTACTGACCCTGGAATAGGTGAGCAGTCCATCAATGAGATGCTCCATTCGCTTACTGGAGCTTTCGATCCGTTCCAGATAACCGATTCCTTTTTCAGTAAGATTTTTTGCATATTTTGTACGAATCCTGTCACTGAAGGCTTGAATAAGCATCAGAGGTTCTTTTAGGTCATGGGATATAACATGGGTGAAATCTTCAAGTTCCATGTTTCTTGCCTTTAGATGTTCAGCGGTGGCTGATAAGGAATTTTCAATTTTCTTCCAGTTGCTGATATCCCGTATAACTTGTATGATTCCAGTGAATTTTCCACCTGGTTCTCTAAATGGTGTTGCGGTGATTATGCATGGGATCACTTTACCATCATCACGAGTTTTTTGTATTTCAACTTCTATTCGTTCAGCTCCCCGGACTATCCGGGCAAGAGGACAGTCCTCTGTGTGACAGGGGGAGCCGGAAAAGATCTCATAGCATTTCCGGCCCTGAACTTCCTCTGTTGATTTCCCTGTGAGCTTGCAGTAGGCCCGGTTTGCGCGGATTATATTGAATTTTCTATCAATTACATACATTCCATCCGGAGCACTATTAAATATCTGGATAAACTCATCGTTAATGGAAACAAGTGAAGCTTCGATATCCTGTTGTTCTTTAATTCTTCTATCAAGAACCTCATTGGTTTTACGCAGTTCCACTGTGCGGTTACTTACACTCTGTTCCAGATTCTCCTTGATGCGGATAAGTTCTTTCTCTGTCTCTTTTCTCTCCTCAATTTCCCGTGCCAGTTGACTGTTGCTCTTGAGGATGTCTCTTCTACTCTGGGCCAGGTGTCCACCAAAAAACAGGATTCCCATGATACCTGTCATGGCCACAAAGAGGTGACTGAGAATAAGTGGCCAGGGGGATTTATGAAATGGAATAGGAAGGCTTACGGAAAGAGCTCCTCGAATATTACCTTTGGGCTGGTCGGCAGCTGCGTGACAGGGAGAACACGATTCGCGATATGGAAGCGGAGCCATGTAACGATATATTTCCTTTCCATCTTCCTGGGTGAAACTGCTTTCTTCAAGGCTTCCCTGCTCGAACTTCTCAAGCAATGGAATTTCCCAAGGGTACGGTTTGTTTTCCGGCCGCAGCGGCGTCAGGCTGGTAAGATGAAATTGAATCTGTCCCTTTATTTTACTGATTTCGGCAATTTGCCTGGTCATATAAGATGGGTTTACCAGCGTGAGCATATTACCATGTTCATCACGAATAAATTGCATTTCACGTGGTAAGTATGTGTTGGGGGGGCTGATATCTGTGGAGTATACATAGATGCCGCCATGCATAATGTTCCATTGTCTGGCCGCAATGATTTGTTCGAAGAAAGCACGGGCAGTGACTTTTGCAATGGAGTTTTTTTCACGCACATCATCCACGATGTTCCATGTCCAGGACGTTGCAACAGCCAGGAGCCAGATGGAAACAGCAAAAAGACGATAGTGTGAAAAGAGTGTGGTCATACAACTTGAGTGATAAGGGTTATCTGCCTCAACGTCGCAGCATGGAACGTATTCAGTTCCCGTTCCTGTGTTAGAATAGGCAGGTTTTGTTCTGTAACTCCTTCAAGAAGACTTTTTCGTTTTCAGAGTAATCCACCGGAACTTCTATAAGATGGACGCCCGGATTATTGAGACAATAACTTAACTGACTGACGAATGCGTCATTTTTAGTAATTCTATATCCTTTTGCTCCATAACTTTCGGCGTAGTGTATAAAGTTGGGGTTGGCGAAATCAAGTCCAAAATAAGGGTAATCCATTCCTCTCTGTTTCCACTTGATCATTCCGTAGCCATTATCGCATAAAACGATAACGATAAGATGCAGATCAAGACGAACTGCAGTTTCCAGTTCCTGGGAATTCATCATAAATCCACCGTCCCCGCAGACTGCGATAACCTGCTTTTCAGGATGGACAAGCTTGGTGCTTATGGCAACAGGAAGTCCTGCCCCCATGGTTGCCAGGGCGTTGTCAAGAAGTAACGAATGGGAATGAGAGGCTTTGTAATTTCTGGCAAACCAGATCTTGTACATTCCGTTATCCAAAGAGATAATGGAGTTATCGGCAACTGTTTTGTTGATGTCACTGACAATGCGCTGTGGTGTGTTGGGGAAGCAGTCGTGCCCTTGATCCTGAAAAACATGTTCATTTATTTCTTTGTGGATGTGATGAAAAAAAGCATTGTTGCTATGATTCGTATCGGCCAGGGCATCTTTCAGGGCACGCAGGGAATGGCCGATATCTCCAAGTATTTCATGCTGTGGAAAATAAACTTCGTCAATATCAGCTGGAGCAAAATGGACATGAATAACTTTCATTGCACCGTTGTTCATGAAAAAAGGCGGTTTCTCAGCAACATCGTATCCAATGTTAATGATTACATCGGCCCGGTCAATGGCACAGTGAATATAATCATGGTCGGACAGGGCTGCTGTTCCAAGGCAGCTTGGGGAGTGTTCATCCACCACCCCTTTTCCCATTTGGGTGGTGAAAAAGTAGAGCCCTGTAGCCTGAATCAGCTCTTTAGCCAGAGGGCAGAGGTGATTTCTATTGGCTGCGGCACCAAATAACACGAGAGGGTATTGTGCTTCTCTTATTATTTGTGCGGCTTGAAGAATGGCATCTGGATGAGCTATCGAATAGAGGACAGTATTTGTAGGGAAAGGGATACTGTCTGTTTTTTCTGCGGCAATGTCCTCTGGCAGTTCTATGTGTACTGGGCCCGATTTTCCATTTACGGCAATTCGAAACATATCTCGAATCATGGCTGGAATTGTTCCGGCATTAACAACCTGTTTGGTGAATTTGGTGATCGGCTCCATCATGCTGATCACATCAAGAATCTGAAATCGTCCCTGCTTGCTTTTTTTGATTGGTTTTTGACCTGTGATGAATACCACGGGCATGCCACCAAGCAGAGCATAGGAAACAGCCGTTACGCAATTGGTTGCCCCCGGGCCAAGGGTTGAAAGGCATACGCCCGGTTTACCGGTTAGTCGTCCGTAAGTGGCTGCCATAAATCCTGCAGCCTGTTCATGTCGGGTTAGAATCAGGCGAATATTTGATGTTCGCAGAGCTTCCAGGAATGCAAGGTTTTCTTCTCCGGGGATACCAAAAATAATTGTAACACCTTCATTTTCCAGACATTGAACCAGAAGTTCTGCTCCGTTCATGATATCCCCGTGAGTAGTAGCATTTTTTTTTATAATCAAAGTTAAGGAACGTACAACAAAAAGTCCTGTTAATTTTTGTTCAAGCTCTTTATCTCCCGTTCCTAATTAACTAATACCATCATGATACCCATTCCCGCCAGAAACGCAAATATGATTTGTAGATACCGATCCCGGGGAATTTTACCATAACAGATAGTCCCCAGTACAGTACCCAGCAAGACAAAGGGCGCCGATATCATGAAATAGGTGAAAATCTCAATGGTTGTCAGGCCATTAATTGCATGTACCGCAGCTATAAGGTAGGAGTTGAAGAGAAAAAAGCCACTTAACGTCGCTTTAATGGCATCTTTATTCCAATCACTCATGGTGGTATAGATAATAGTTGGCGGCCCGCCAGCACTGAAAGCCGCACCAATTGCACCTGAGAGGAACCCTGCAATCCAGGACCATGCCTTATGAAGCTTTCTGGGTTGGGGTTTTGTAAACAGGCTGAAAAGTGAATAGGTGATTAACATGATCCCAAGACTTACCCGGATAATGGTGGAACTTACCTGTTTAAGGATCGTCGAACCTACTATGATTCCTGGAATAGCTGCCAGACAAAGAGGAAGGAGCTTCTCCGAATCAAGATGTCTGCGCATTTTCAGAGAGAGGTATGTGGTAATCACCAGAGAGTTTAGTATGCATAGGGGGACGGCAGCCTTGATATCAATTACAAGGCTGAGCAGGGGAATGGCCACAAGTGCTGATCCAAAACCGCTAACGCCCTGAATAAATCCTGCCAGTAGAAAAATAATGGAGACCAATAAAGGGGTGAGCATGGGGATAATTTCCTTGAATAGAACAACTGTTCTGTATACATTTCCCGAAAGATTATTTACAAGCTAATAGTAGCATAATATCCTGTATTATACAGGTAATTTGAACATACCGTTATTCTTATTTTAGATACAGCATGGTTTGTGCTGTAAGGTTTAAAAATTGATCATGATAGATGTTGAAAAAACGAGTAAGGACTCAACTCCTTTTCAGTCAGAATGGAATACTGCACATTTTTTTGCTGGTGGCGGGCGTGGGGCGGTTTTAAAAGATCTTCAGGAAGCCCTTGCTGATAAAACAGAACTTGTTACCTTGATTGGTGAAGAAGGCAGTGGAAAAACCATGCTCTGTAAAATGTTGCAGGAACAGTGGGATACCACGCATAAGATCATTAGTATGCCCTCTGTAGTTGAATCATTTGAGGATGTTTCTCGTGTGGCTGCGCAGGAATGCAACATGGAGTACCCGGTTGATGCAAACAGGGCCGATGCAAAAAAGATTTTTCTCGATCTGGTGGAGTCGCTGCAAAGCAAAGGTGTGAGTCTACTGCTTATCTGTGATGAAGCTGAAAAAATGTACCTGGCAACTCTTGAAAGAATTCGAACGATTCTTGATGATGTGAATGCTCAGGGGGGCGGCTTGCAGATCCTTCTTGCAGGAAGGAAAAGTCTTGAAGGAAATCTGGGGCAACTGGCTCTTTGTGATTTCAATCCAATTGTTGAAAAACGGTTTTTTCTTTCAGCACTTGATGAGAATGAAATCTGGAGCTATCTGAATTTCTGTGTTCAAAGTTATTGCGGAATAGAAGAGAAGGAGGTTTTCACAAAAGAGGCTGCCGCCAAGATTGCCGCAATGAGTAAGGGCAATCTGCATATGATTAATGTGTGTGCGGATGAATCTTTGCAGTCTTCCAGTGACGAGACGTCCTTTCTTGTTCTTTTGGATCATGTGAAGGATGGTGACTCAGATGGCGCTCTGACTGCTTCAGGCTCCGGTTCATTTTCCACGCTTTCCTTTTCACCGAAGTACGTTCTGGGGGGAGGATCTCTTCTGGCCTTATTGCTACTGATATTTTTGTTGAGTGGCGGGGATGAACAAAAGGTTATGGAACCTATGATAAAACAGGGTACGGATCCTGTTTTTACAAATCCACCGAAACAGATGAGTAAGGCAGTGGATAAACCAGTGCCGGTTACGCGGGAAAAAGAGGTTGATCCTGTGCTCGAATCTGTAACAGAGCAGGAAGTGAAAAATGTACTGGATGTCAAAAAAATTGAAACTGTTGAGAGGATTGAGGGTCCGGCAGCGGATTTAAACGAAGCGAAACCTCCTGTCCTTAAAACACCGGTGGTGATCTCTCCAGTGGAAATTGTGGAGAAAAATTCGATTGAACCGGAACTGCCAGAATTGACCCGGCAGAGTAAACGTTCTACAGATACAACAAAGCGTGTTCCCATTCCCCAGATTATAAGCAGCAAGGAAAAACAGATTTCTGTGAAAGCAGAACCTCCTCCTCCTGCTAAAAAAGCTCCTCTTTCCAAAGCGTCACAAGATCCTGTGTTGGGAAAATTTGTTGCTGTTGGTGAAAAGTGGCAGGCAGGTGAGGCTGATTCCAGTTTCAGTATTCAAATTATGTCATTAACATCCGAACAGGCAGAAGAAAATCTGAAACGAATAGTGTCCCAACCGGAATATCAGGCAGTAGCTGATAAGCTGGTGGTGTTAACCCGACCATCTGATCCTCTGACCATTTTTGTTTTTTATGGCCAATATCCAAGTATGGCGGATGCGAGAAATGCCCGGAACAATATGCCAATCTTTCTTCGTGACCGACATCCCTATCCTATTTCAGTCCGGGGGGCTGTTGAAAAGGCTCGTGCTGAATAATTAAGGAGGTGAAACTCAATACCTGGAAGATATTACTCAGTAATTTTGAATGTACTTTTCGTGCGTGGGCTGCATTGCTCGTATGAAAACAAAAGATGGGGATCCTGATCAAAAAAATCCTTTTTTTTCTTTGAAAAGTGTGAAACAATAAATAAAACACATTCAAAATACTGGGAGTATAATATGTTTAAGGATCTAAAATTAGGGGTAAAAATAGGTGGTGGTTATGTTGTAATGGGACTTATCCTGGTTGCTATTGTTCTGGCAACTATCAATCAGGTTAGTCAGGTAACAGAGGTCAATCATAGAATTATGAACCTGAGAGCCCCCACTGCACGAGCCAGTCTGATGATGCTTAATGGCCTTAACCACAGTCTTGCTGCTTTGCGGGGCTGGATGATACTCGGTGATGATAAATTCAAAACCGAACGGGCTCGTGCGTGGAATGAAGAACTTGAGCCATCGTTACAAGCGTTAAAAACATTTTCCGCAAACTGGACGAATCCTCAGAATGTCGAACTTCTTAAGGAAATTGAAAGTGTTATCGATGAGTTTAAGAATGTGCAGCTGGAGATAGAAAACATTGCTCAAACTCCGGAAAATATACCGGCAGTACAGATACTGTTAACGGACGCTGCCCCACAAGCTGTCTTGATGAGCAGCCAGATAACGAAAATAATTGATCTTGAGGCACAGCAGCCGGGAACACCGGAAAGAAAAAGCCTTCTTGGGATCATGGCTGATGTTCGGGGGACTACCGGGTTGGGGCTTGCCGCCATCAGAGCATATCTTCTTTCCGGGGACAGTAAATTCAAAGATCAGTTTGAGGTGCTTTGGGCTAAAAACGCTAAGCGGTTTATGGATCTTCAAAAAGCAGCTCATCTTCTCAGCCCGGAGCAGGCAAAAGCCTTTAAAACCTTTGAACAAGCAAGAGGTAAATTTGTTCCGCTTCCACCAATGATGTTTGCCAGTAGAGAGGGGAATGATTGGAATCGTGCCAACCATTGGCTTGGTACAAAGGCAGCTCCAAGGGGAGCTAAGCTTGTTACATTGCTCACTGCCATGGCCGAAGATCAGAAAAAACTTATGCTCCATGACAAGGAAGTAGTCGAGGAAATGCATGCATCGTTGACTCGTATGCTGTGGACATTTCTGGCTGTTGGGATAGCTGCCTGTCTGTTTTTGGGGACACTCATAACCCGCGCCATCACAGTACCTATGCAGAAGGCAGTACAACTGATTCAGGCAGTTCAACGGGGTGATCTTGGTCAAAGCGTTGATCTGAATCAGAAGGATGAAGTGGGGCTTATGGTTACAGCTCTTAATACGATGTCTGCAAGTTTACGAACGTTAATTCAGGATATTAAACAGGGGGTTGAAACACTTAACAGTACTTCTGGTGAGTTAGCGACGATTTCCGATGATATGTCGGCTAATTCTGAAGAGACAACCGGTAGATCCCAAACTGTTGCGGCAGCAGCTGAAGAAATGAGTGTGAATATGGATTCTGTTGCCGCAGCCTCTGAAGAAACTTCAGTGAATGTGAATATGGTGGCTGCCGCTGCAGAAGAGATGTCCAACACCATCGCAGAAATTGCATCAAATACTGAAAAAACATCTGCTATCACTGAAAAGGCTGTTACGCAATCCGAAAAGGCATCTGCTCAGATCCATGAACTGGGTAATGCGGCTCAAGATGTGGGTAAAGTAACCGAATCGATAACTGAAATTTCTGATCAGACCAACCTGCTGGCGTTAAATGCAACCATCGAAGCGGCCCGGGCCGGTGAGGCCGGGAAAGGTTTTGCAGTGGTTGCAAATGAAATTAAAGAGCTTGCCAAGCAGACGGTAGAAGCCACAAATGAAATCAAAGGGAAAATCAATAAAATCCAGGAAGCAAGCAATGGTGCTGTTGCAGATATAACGGAAATCACTGGAGTAATTGGCGATGTTAGTGACATGGTCTCCATTGTTTCGGTGACTGTGGATGAACAGGCGGCAGCCACTCAGGAAATAGCTGATAACGTATCCCAGGCGTCGTTGGGAATTCAGGAAGTGAATGAGAATGTCGCCCAGGCATCATCGGTTACCGGTGAAGTTGCTTCTGATATAGCAGAAGTTGGACAGGTTGCCAGGGAACTCAATAAAAGCAGTACTCGGGTGCATGAAAAATCAAATGAATTGAGGGCTCTTTCTGAGAAATTATCTGCCATTGTAAGTCAATTTAAGGTGTAGTTTGTAATTGCATTTTTCCATACTGTGTGGCAGTACTGTTCAGTCGGACAGTGCTGTCGCTCATCCTTTCATTCCCCCGTTCTCAGAAATAAAAAGAACCTGAACAGTATGTGATGAGAGCGGTTTCTTCTGTCTGCACACTCTGTGCTTCATTTTTGACGTCTATTTCCATGCATGGTATGCTGGCTCACTGCACCTTATGGGAACAAACGAAATAACACCATGATAACAAAACTGTCAAACTACACCCTCGAAGATATCCTTCCGCATCGTGGCAATATGCTATTGATTGATGGGATAGTAGAAGCTGATGAAACCTATGCTGTAACCACATCTGTTATCAGACCATCATATCCTTTAACGGACAGCAGTGGCGCAAAATCTTTAATAATGGTGGAGTTAGCTGCACAGACAGCAGGTGTGTGTAATGGCCTTGATCGCATAAAGGAAAAAGGCGTGGATTCCAGTAAAATGGGATGGTTGGTGGGAATCAAGCGGGCAAAATTTCATGTGGAAAGTATCCCCATGGGAACCACAGTGGTGACCCGGTCTGAGAATGTTCATAAGTATGATAAGCTACGAGAGGTTTCTGCTGTGATTCGTATGGGTGAAACTGTAATCGGGGAAATCACCCTCCAGCTGTATCAATTGTAAATGAGTGCAAAAAATATATGAAAGAAGAAAAAACCAGACAGGTTGCCATTGTCACAGGAGCTGCCAAAGGAATAGGACGTGCCATCGCCGTGGAGCTGGCAGGAAAAGGCTATTATGTAGTAGCTAATTTTCTATCTGATAAGACAGGTGCCGAACACACTCTAGCCTCAGTTGAGGCCGCCGGCAGCAGTGGCGAAATATATGGGTTTGATGTCCGGGACGGAAACAAAACGGAAGAAGTTGTTGCTGATATTACAGCAAGGCTGGGCAGAATAGATATACTGGTTAACAACGCCGGAATCATAAAAGATGGGCTGTTTATGATGATGGAACCGGAAAACTGGCAGGCAGTTGTCGATACCAGCCTGAATGGATTTTACAATATGACACGCCCCGTTATCGAAGAAATGGTTCGTGCCAGAAGCGGTGCGGTTGTTTCTATTTCTTCTGCTTCATCCCTTTTGCCCAATCGTGGACAGGCAAATTATTCTGCTGCCAAGGCAGGTCTTAATGCTGCCAGCAGGGTTGTGGCCTCAGAGGTTGCAAGACTTGGCATCCGTGTAAATGTTGTGGCTCCGGGCCTTATCGAAACTGACATGATTGCAGATGCTCCCAAAGATCATATCAAAAATCTCATTCCCATGGCACGGATCGGCACCCCTGAAGAGGTAGCAAAAGTTGTGGCTTTTCTCTGTTCTTCCGATGCATCCTATATGACTGGACAGATTCTCTCGGTAAATGGCGGGATGTGTTGATGAAGAAAACACTCACTGTCTTGCTCTTGTGTGTATTCGCCTTAATGGCACAGGGGCAGGCACGAGCACAGGTGCAAGTACCAAAAAAATCCACACGCGTAGATTCGGTGCAGGCATATTTTACCCAGGAAAAACAACTTCCTATGTTGGCGCGTCCCATTATTTCCAAAGGCAGGTTTGTTTTTAAGGCACCAGGATCACTTCGCTGGGAATATCTTTCTCCAGTTCACACCGTTCTCCTTATGGATGCTGATACGATCAGTAAATATATTGAACGTGATGGAACGTTTGTAGAAGAGCACGGCATGGGAGTGGATTCCATGCGGATTGTGCTGTCTGAAATCACCGGGTGGCTGGATGGGGAGATTACTGATACCCCGACATTTCAAGTACAGAGTAGGGAAGAAGGATGCATTATTCTTACTCCAAGAGATGCTGCACTGGCAAAAATAATCAGCCGTATTGAATTGAACCTGCTGGATAAGTCAGGTCTTATGGAGTCTGTAACAATATACGAAGGACCGGGATCTTTAACTAGAATGGTGTTTTCGGATGCTGTCTTAAATGAAAAAAACGGGAAAATTCCGCAAAATTCTTTTAAGAAGCCATGAGAGCACAATACAGAAACATTAAATTGTTGCTGCCTTCGGTTTTGTTGTTGTTTTTGTCATCCTGTGCAATAGTTCAAACTCCGAATTTACCGGAGATCATCGGCCGGCAGTCCATGTCTGAATCAACCCGCAGGAAGATTCAGCAAAAGTGTGAACAGAACTATTTTCAGGGACATTATCAATTTGTCCATTCCATTGTCTTTGAACCTGCAAGTGGACAGAGCAGTACTTTGATCGGAGTGACGGTGCTCGACGGAGAAACACTCAAAACAGGACTGTTAGGTGTGGAAGGTTTTGTTCTGTTTGAGGCAGTGCTAACTGAAGAAAAAGAACTTGCGGTGAACAGAGCATTGCCGCCTTTTGATAATCCTGAATTTGCCGCGGGTTTGATGCGTGATGTGCAGATTCTGTTTCGGGCACCGTCTGATGCACATCTGTTTATTGGGACTCTTGCTGATGGGACACTCGTTTGCAGATATTTTCAAGAGGAAGATCAAATAACAGATATAATCGTACATGAAGATGGAAGCAGCAGAGTAAATGTGTATAATCCGGGCTATGAGCACATTCGCACACTCATCACCGGCTCCCGTATTGCTGTAAATGAAGAAATGATCCCCGAAATTATTGAGTTTGAAGCCTATGGCCCACGCAGCTATACCTTGAAGATGACGCTGATAAGTGTCGATAAAATAATACAATAATACGAAAGTTAGCAATATGAAATTCAAACTGATTTATCCAAAATGGGCGAAACTCTCCAGACAGACAGAGTTCCATCTACCACCGCACGGCCCTGTCGTTTTTGCTGCTGCCTTACCCGATTATGTTGATGTTGAGTTTGTTGACGAAAATCTTGAAGATATAGACTTTGACGAACACGTTGATCTGGTGGGAATTTCCATGATGCTTACCGTGCAGGTAAAACGGGGCTGGGAAATTGCAGATAAATATCGGGGAAAAGGAGTGAAGGTTATCTTTGGCGGTATTGCCACCATGCTTCATGCTGAAGAAACCATGGAACACGCCGATTCTGTATTTTTAGGTGAAGCTGAGAGCCGTATGGAATTGGTTCTGGATGATTTCAGAAAAGGAGAGCTGAAGCCTTGTTATGATTATATGGAGAACAGGCCGGATATCGGATTGGTCGGGCCTGCCCGCAGGGATATCCTGAACAGAGAACTCTATAATTACAAAGGTTTGCAGATGGTGGATCTTGTGCATGCCTCAAGAGGTTGTCGCTTTAATTGTTATCCCTGCGCTGTGTCCTATCTTGGAGGCCGGGACTTCAGGCCGCGTCCCATTGACAAAGCGGTGGCTGAAATGGCAGGAATTGACAATAATCGGATGTTTATTGTGGATAATTCACTGGCTCAGGATACCCAGTGGGAGAAGGATCTGTTTCGGGAAATGATTCCTTTGAAAAAAAAATGGTGTTCCCATCCCATAGAGGATAAACCGGAAGTTCTTGATCTGGCTGCACAGGCCGGTGCCTGGTATGTGTATCAGGCTGTTTTTGATACCTCGGATTATATTCGTGAGCGTATTAAACGCTACCATGATCATGGCATTGGAGTTGAAGGTACAATTCTTTTAGGACTTGATAGTCACACCGAAGATTATATCAAAGAACTGATTGATTTTTTACTAGATATCGAGCTTGATCTGGCAGAATTTACTGTCCTTACCCCTTTTCCTCACACTAAAGCATATGCCGATCTTGAAAAGCAGGGACGTATCATCTCTAAAGACTGGAACGATTTTTCTGCAGATAAGGTTGTTTATCAGCCAAAACAGATGAGCCCCGAAAAATTGCAGGATTTGCTTGATCTTGCCTGGAGCAGTTTTTACAAGGATGAACCCCAGGAAATGAAGATGTTTAAGTTATTTAAACAGGTAGTAAGCAAGGAGATGGCAGACGGGACTTTCCGGCCGCGCAATCGGGATATGGCCTCTCAGGCTTTTGGCAGGAAGATTGTCTGAGATGAATGAGTTTTTCGATGCGGAAGATGTTGAACTCTTCTTAACAGAACTTCTGCAGCAACCTCAGAAAGATTCTGAACACGACTTTACATGCAACGGAGTAAGCCGTGCAGATGTGTATACAATGGCTTCCCGGTTGTATGCAGCATTTACAGAGCTTGCAGATGACGATACGGGGAGATGCTCTAAAGTCCCTGTTTGTCTTGCTGCAGAAGAGAAAGGGGTGGTTGCAGCGGCCCTTCTTGCGGCTCTTGCAAGTGGCTCGGTACTGGTACTGCCCCATAGCTTTTCAAAACTTGCTCTTGCGCAGACGCAGGAAAGCACAGGATTCCTGGCAGCTGTTGTTGATGTAGAACGGCCACTGCCCACGGGAACACAGCGTATCTTCTGTGGCGCTTCTTCAAAGGGCTTACCTCTGCCCCATATTCATGTTCCGAAAGATACAGAACTTCTCCAAATATTTACCGGTGGTTCCACGGGAGCCCCTAAAATCTGGTCTAAAACGGCGGGGAATATCTTTGGTGAAGCCCTGTATATGACTTCCCGTTATCAAGTCAGTGCTAAGGATATCATCGTCTCAACGGTCAGCCCTTATCATATTTACGGGCTTCTTTTTTCTGTGGTAATTCCGCTTGTTTCCGGGGCAACTGTTTTTGCAGGAACCCCATTGTTTCCAGCGGAAATTACGGAGTGTGTGGAGGAGCAGTCAGCTACTCTTTTAGTCAGTATTCCAGCTCATTACCGTGTTTTGAAGGGACGGGCTGTTGGGTCATCTTTGCGGATGGCCTTTTCTTCTGCCGGAATGCTTCCTGCCGAAGATAGTCTCGATTTCTCAACATGCAATAAGGTCGGTGTGGTGGAAGTATACGGTTCTACAGAAACCGGAGGACTTGCCACCAGAAATCGTTCAGCGGGGCATGAATTTTTCAAGCCGCTTGAGCCAGTTACATACACAATACAGGATGAAAGACTCTACGTGCAGTCTCAGTTTTTATCCCCGGATCTCTCTGTAAATGCGGAAGGTTTCTTTCTTTCAGGTGACCGGGTGCAAAGAGAAGGAGACGATACATTTTCATTGCATGGAAGAGCAGATGCAGTCACAAAAGTGGGTGGAGTAAGGATTGATCTTGAAGAGGTGAGGGATTTGCTGCTAAGCCAAGCCACTGTAAAAGAATGCGTGGTGATTCCGTTAGCTGATGAGACAGGGCGCGGCACCCGGATAGAGGCACTTGTCCGGGGTGAGAAGGCTGATCCTGGTCAGCTTAAAAAGGTTTTGGCAGGGTTGCTTGAACCTGCCGCTCTGCCCAGATGCATCAGAGTGGTTTCTGTTATTCCACTTACTCCAGCCGGTAAGCCAGACAGAAAAACCATTATGGCCTTTCTGTCTGGCTCGTAACGTGTTGCTATTAACGGATATCTACACTTCGAAGAACCTCCAATCATAGCTGGAAACTACTTATTGGCTTATTTACCGTTCTCCCGTGTGAGTTTCATCTGAATTCTTTCTCCTGTTTTTTCAGTTTCTACCCGATAACCTTTGTTGTTTGCCAAACGCTGCACATTCTCATAAGCACATTCAGAATCTACCAGGATGAATATTGGCGATTCGTCGTTGTTTATGGCATTGTTGGTTAGGATAACAGGTTGTGGACATGAAAGACCGCAGGCATCTATCTTCATCATACCCCTCCTTAAATTTTTTCACGCATGGTAAATCCGACAATTAAACAAAAGGCTGTCCCAATAAGCACTGCTGTCATTCCTACAGAAGAGACGCCTCCGACCTGCACGACACCATCCAGCATTTTATCCGGCTTGGCCGCTAAGGCAAAATTATGGGCAAAAGCAGCACCTGTAATCATTCCTAAAACAAATATACCCGCATCGGTATCTCCTTCACCGGAGAGGATCAGTTGTCTCCCCGGGCATCCTCCAGCTAAAACAAAAGCTAAACCAGCCAAAATCATTCCTGCCAGATTCGCAAGATGACTGCTATGTGCTATTGGCTGAGCAGCAATCCCAACATTGACTTGTCCCGTTAGCAGATTTACGACAAAAGCCGAAACAACAAGAGCTATAACACCTCTCATAAGGTGAAAGTCACCAACTAATAAAACATCACGAATTGACCCCATGGTGCAGAATCGTGTTCGTTGCGCAATTAAACCGATTAACAATCCTGCGGCTAATGAGATGATTAGAGGAGCATGTAAAGATCCTGGCCCTTTTTCACTAAGGAAAATCGCTCCATCCACGCTGAACTTGGGTGCAAAAACCAGCAAAGCCAGAAGGCCTACCATAATAGCAGGCATAATTAATCCTGCTGAATGATACGTTTTGTGAGAACGACCCAAATTAAAGCCGTATTTAAGAAACTGATCACCGACTGCAATTCCGATAGTTAAACCGGCTAATCCGACAATGGCATTAAGATCCCCACCAGCGAGCCGCAGCAATGCACGCCATGGGCAGCCTAAAAATGCCAGTGCTCCAATCATTGCAAACACTCCTAAAAAGAACCTGACCAACGGAGCAGAGCCGGTGCGAGCTTTGAAGTCACGAAAAATAAAGGCCGCAAGCATTGAGCCAAGAACAAAACCTAAAATTTCAGGTCTGATGTATTGGACAACGGCAGCCCGATGAAGCCCTAAAGCCCCGGCAATATCACGTTCAAAACAGGCGACACATACGCCCATATTGGGAGGGTTGCCCAGCTTTTGCAGCAGTGCAGCCAGGGTTCCTATGGTGGCTCCGGTGACAATCATTCCCCACCGTGAGGTAAGGAAGCGAGAAATTGGCTTACGCATGATATCTCCTTGTAATCTGGTTTGTATTTATTCTTTCACCGGTAGAACGTGAATTGCTTTGACAACAAGCTGTACTTCATCTCCAATTTTAAGGTCAAGATCCTCAACTGATTCGGAGGTCAAAACAGAGGCCATTTCGGCAGGATTTGAAATGTCGAATTTTACGAGTGACATTATCTCACTGGTTTTTATTGATTTAACTTTTGCCCGGATGGCATTTCTAGCACCGTATTTCATCGTATACTCCTTTTGATTAATAATGAAAAATTTATTCATTATAGTATTGACGCATTCTTTTTGTAAAATAGGAAATATTGATTGTTACTGGTCGTATAATAGGAAAAAGAAAAAGACAGTCGTGATACAATAGAATGAAAAATGGCAGTCTATGATATAATCCGGGGACATAATATAGATTCGTTGTCATGCTATAATGTTTTTTTTGTAACATGTCCCCTGATTTTCCCTGGGAGCTCTCGAATACTATGGAGAGCCTGTTCTGTGTAGCCGCATTGCAGCATGCACTGACTCTAGGAAATCCAACAATATTCAACACCGATCAGGGGGCGCAGTTCACCTCTGAGGCGTTTACAG
>JAESPV010000071.1 GCA_016765495.1 Desulfocapsa sp.
CCAACAATGTCTGCTCCGTGAGATCCGTCTGGAAAAGCTGATTCAACCCGGTAAGCACAGCAGCAGCATCACTGCTGCCACCACCAAGTCCTGCAGCAATAGGGATTTTCTTCTCAAGAAGTATTGAGATACCACACTTGGTGCCAAGACCTGTTTTATCAAAGAAGAGTTTTGCGGCCTTCCATGCCAGGTTGCTCTCATCCTCAGGCAAATCGGATCCTGGACAGCTAAGCTGAATCACGGGCTTTTCTAATCTGCAAAGAGTGATGGTATCAGCAAGCGATATCTTCTGCATGACGCTGTCAAGCTCATGGTACCCATCACTCCGTTTACTCAAGATATGAAGCGTGAGATTCACCTTCGCAGGAGCAGGAACAACCAGCGTAACGTCAGAATCAGTCATCTCAGGAGGACTTCTCTCCAGCATTTCCATCCTTGACAGTCTTAACAAATCGCATCTTTACATCGTAAAGAACATTCTTCAGCATTTCGGACTCATCGGGATCCAGGTTGCCCCTGGTTTTTTCCTGCAACAACACGAGAGTATCAATGGCATGGCGGGCCAGTGAAAAATCAATTAGCTTTTCACCGGTTTCCGGGTCTGCAATTTCACCAAGATGATACAATGCAGAGGTGTTCAGGGACATGATAAAGGCCATAAAAGTAACCTCTGGCATTACACATCTTCCTTCCTGATCCGGTACTTTTCCATCACCGCAGGGAGAGTCCTGGTCATATTCAGACATCATACTTTCCTCTAATAAAAAGAGTAGGGGTTGCAATTCAAAAAACGAGTCACAAAAATGACCCGTTTTTTTTGATTAAGAACGGGAACGAAATAACGTCAACAGCTCAAATATTTTTCTGCTTACACTAACTCAAGGACGAGTGCATTATCTATATTATCAAGTTGCATCACCTCTTCCAGCAAATCTTTTGCAATAAGAGAGTCGGTACTGAGAAGGATAAGGTTTTGATTGGAAGATTCTTCACGACCAACAGTCATACGCGCAATATTCACACCATTGCTGCCAAGAAGACTACCGAGTGCACCAATAACGCCAGGGACATCATTGTTATATACAAGGAGCATGGGGCCAGATACTTCGGCTTCCAGACGAAAAGTGTTCAAACGCACCAGACGCGGCTCATTTTTACCAAACACAGTACCAACAAGCTCGTTTTCACCTTCATTGGTCTTCACTTTAATACGAAGCACATTGACAAAGTCGTTGGATCTGTCACTCTTTGATTCCACCACACGAATGCCGCGATCTTTAGCTATAACAGGAGCATTTACATAATTCACCGCATCTTGCAGAATCGGCGTAAAAAGTCCTTTAAGGAACGCCACGGTCACAGGACTTGTATTCAGATCCGCTAACTCACCGGAATATTCTATGGATACTTCCTGTACACTCCCCTTGGCAATTTGCATATGGAAGGATCCAAGCATTTCACCCAGATTTATATACGGGCCAACCTGAGCAAGTACATCATCGCTGACCGATGGAACATTTACTGCATTGGTTACCACACCCTTGGTCAAGTACTCCGCAACCTGTTCGGCAATCTCTGTGGCCACATTCTCCTGGGCCTCACTGGTTGAAGCGCCAAGGTGGGGGGTACAGATAAAATTACTGAGACTAAGAAGTGGGCAATTTTCTTTAGTGGTGGGCTCCTGAGCAAAAACATCAAGTGCCGCACCTGCAATCTCACCATCAACCAGAGCGTTATACAGAGCCTCTTCATCACATACTCCACCACGGGCACAATCAATAAACATGGCATCTTTTTTCATGTTCGTGAAAAACTCTGTGGAAAGCACATTGGCGGTTTCTTTTGTGAGCGGTACATGTACAGTTATATAATCGGCACGTTTGGCAAGTTCTTCCACACTTACCAACTCCACGCCAAGCTTATCAACCAAATCTTTAGGCATGTGGGGATCATAGGCGATAACCTTCATCTTTAAACCCTTGGCGCGACTGGCTGCAATTGCACCAATACGCCCAATGCCAAAAATACCAAAGGTTTTTCCAGTGAGTTCACGCCCCATAAAACTCTTTTTCTCCCACTTCCCTTCTTTCATGGAGGCTGTTGCCTGTGGAATATTTCGGGACAGAGCCATCATCATACCGATGGCGTGCTCTGCAGCGGTGGTTGCATTCCCATCAGGAGCATTCATAACCACTATGCCCTTCTGGCTGGCAGCAGGAATATCAACATTATCAAGACCAATTCCTGCACGACCAATAACTTTCAGGTTTTCAGCGGAGTCAATAATCTCAGCGGTGGCCTTGGTGGCACTGCGAACAAGCAATGCATCGTATTCACCGATTATGGCTTTTAATTCTTCCGGTGCCAGTCCGGTTTTCACATCAACTTCAAGACCTGCATCGGTCAAAATTGTAACCCCTAAAGGGGACATATTATCGCTGATTAATACTTTCATTCTTACTCCTTCTCTTTCCTGAACACCCCTGAATGACCGGGGACACATTTATATTTTTTGTATCTCTGAACTTATTTTTTCTTATGCACTCCAAATTACCTTACAGGAACAGCCAAAAAAATACGAAGTATAACGAGTTACAGCCAAGAGAACAACAAAAATTATATCCAGCTATTGAACAAACTGATTAAAAACGATATACATCAACTTTATTATACAGTGCCTCCAGACAAAACATCTCTTTTTATTAATACAGGACAGGTTTTTTCATGACAGAAACACGACTTCGTTTTCCACCCAGCCCCACAGGGTATCTTCATATAGGCGGTGCCAGAACAGCACTTTACAACTGGCTCTATGCCAAAAAAACAGGTGGTAAACTGATCCTCCGCATTGAAAATACCGATGCTGATCGCTCCACTGAAGAATCCATCAAGGGAATCATTGATGGAATGAAATGGTTAGGTATTGACTGGGACGAAGGACCATATTTCCAGACAGACTTTGATGCTGACCATATTGCAGCTGCTAAAAAACTTCTGGATACAGGCAAAGCCTATAAATGTTTTTGCACCAGAGAAGAACTCGAAGCCAAGCGCGAAGCAGCACAGGCCAACAAAACGACTTACGGCTACGATGGAACCTGCCGTAATCTAATGGCTGAAGTCCTCGCCGACAAAGAAGCTGCAGGACTCCCTTTTGTCCTTCGTTTTAAAACTCCCCAAAGAGATGACATTCTCAGTTACAAAGATGAAGTCCTCGGTGAAATTAAATCCCACTACAATGAAATAGAAGACTTTGTGATTGTCCGTTCAACCGGAAAGCCTCTATATCTGCTTTGTAACGTTGTGGATGACATACGGGATCGTATCTCCCATATTATTCGCGGGCAGGATCATATGACCAACACTCTGCGTCAGGTACTTTTATACGAGGCATTGGATGCTCCCATCCCTGTCTTTGCCCATATACCTCTCACTCTGGATACCAGGAAAGCAAAAATTTCCAAACGAAGCCATGGTGAGATTGTTGCTGTTCAATTTTATGAGAAACATGGCTTTATTCCCTGGGCTTTATCTAATTTCCTTGTACTCCTTGGCTGGTCTTCCGGCGATGATCGCGAATTCTTCTCTAAAGAAGAAATGATCGAAGCTTTCAGCCTTGCTCGAATCAATAAATCAAACTCAATCTTTAATTATCAACAAGGCAACGCCAAGTTCTTCACTGATGCAAAAGCCATTGCCATGAATCAACACTATTTACGCACCATGCCCATTGAAGAAATCGCAGTTATGGTCAAACCTTTTCTTGAAAAAGAAGATTTGTGGGACGCATCATACGAAGGCGATAAAAAAGAGTGGTTTGAACAAACGCTCGATCTCATACGGGATCGATTTCGAATCCTTACCGACTTTGCAGATCTTGGGCGTGCCTACTTCTCTGATGAATTTCCGGTAGAGGCAAAACCTCTTAAGAAAAATGTACTAAAGCATGAAGGCCTGAAAGAATGGTTGCCCATGCTTGCAGACCGCTATGAAGCCTTGAGTGATTTTACTCTCGAAACCTCTGAACAGACCGCGCGCGATCTTGCAACAGAACTTGACATTAAACCGGGTATTATCATAAATGGTATGCGTACTGTTGTCACCGGTCAACTGGCCGGTGCATCCATGTTTGATATCCTTTTGGCCATCGGTCAGGAACGCGTTGTTCGACGTCTACGGAATGTTGGAAAACTATTTGAGGCATAAAGAGAGAAATACAATGGAAACCACTGAAAAAGATATTGAAAAGCCCCTCGATTTTATCAGACAGATTGTAACTGAAGATCTAAGAACCGGAAAACATTCAACTCCTGTCACCCGTTTTCCGCCTGAGCCAAATGGATTCCTCCATATTGGCCATGCCAAATCAATCTGCCTTAATTTTGGGATTGCAGAGGAGTTCAACGGTCGCTGCCATTTACGTTTCGATGATACCAACCCCAGTAAAGAAGAATCTGCCTACGTTAAATCCATTCAAGAAGATGTGAAATGGCTGGGTTTTGACTGGGGAGATAATCTTTTTTATGCCTCTGATTATTTTGATAAACTCTATGACTTTGCAGTGGACCTTATCAAAAAAGACAAAGCCTTTATCTGCTCCTTAAATGCAGAAGAAATGCGGGAATATCGCGGAACACTCACGGAACCGGGTAAAGAAAGCCCCTATCGAGACAGGCCCATTAAAGAAAGCCTGGAGCTTTTTCAGAGTATGAAAGAAGGCCGGTTTGAAGAAGGCAGCCATGTACTCCGTGCCAAAATTGATATGGCATCTCCAAATCTTACTCTGCGTGATCCCATCATATACAGGATCATGAACGTTCACCATCATCGAACTGGGGATAAGTGGTGCATCTATCCCATGTATGACTTTACCCACTGTCTTTCAGATTCGTTAGAGAGTATCACCCATTCCCTCTGCACCCTTGAATTTGCTGACCATCGCCCCATATATGATTGGGTGCTCGATGTCCTTGAGACACCTGCCCACCCGCAACAAATTGAGTTTGCGCGTTTAAATCTCAGCTACACTGTGATGTCAAAGCGAAAGCTTATGCAGTTGGTACAAGAAAACCTTGTAAACGGCTGGGATGATCCAAGAATGCTAACTATCTCTGGTCTTAGACGTCGTGGCTACACCCCAACTTCGATCCGTGAATTCTGCAAGGAAATCGGCATTGGCAAAAGAGACAGCTGGATCGATATGGGTGTGCTGGAAAATGCAGCGCGCAATGATCTTAATGTCATAGCACCACGGGTAATGGGAGTACTAGACCCTTTAAAGGTAGTTATTACCAACTATCCGGAAAATAAGGTTGAGGATATTGAAGCGAAAAACCATCCGCAGAACCCGGATATGGGCTCTAGAACACTTCCCTTCTCCAGAGAAATCTACATTGAACGTACAGATTTTTTAGAGAATGCCCCAAAGAAATTCTTCCGCCTTGATATTGGTCGTGAGGTTCGTCTTCGATACGCCTATTTCATCACCTGCGTTTCAGTGGTTAAAGATGACGCAACCGGAGAAGTGCTGGAGCTTCACTGCACTTATGACCCTGAGACATATGGGGGAAATGCTCCTGATGGTCGAAAAGTAAAAGGCACTATTCACTGGGTTTCTGCTGCTCAGGCAGTAAAATGTGAAATTCGCTTATATGACAGACTCTTTCTAGTTGAAAATCCGGATGCAGATAAAGATGTGAATTTTAAGGAACATTTGAATCCCGACTCCCTCAGCTCACTTACGAAGTGTATGGTGGAACCATCTCTTGCAAATGCTGAACCAGGAACATCTGTACAGTTTGAAAGACAGGGTTATTTTTGTGTGGATTCCAGGGACTCAAAACCTGACAGACTGGTTTTTAACAGAACCGTTGGATTGCGTGATTCCTGGGCTAAAAGAAAGAAATAAGAATTTTGTTGTAGCTGTAGTTGTAGTTGTAGTTATTCATTCTTAAGGCTCGGGGGGGCACAACAAGCAATAACTACATATTAGCAACGACACCCGCCTTTTCACAATTGTTTCACTCAAACCTTTTCCTAATCATCTGATAATAGAAACATAACCGAATCGAAATGTCCTTCGTCTAAGGTCTGTACGACACTATAGCTTTGTTCAAGTTATTTATTTCTCGTTCCTTAGTATTCTCATCACGAAGAAAAGACATGAAACGTATCTATTTCTCCCTCATTTTCCTTTTGCTGCTCCCATGTCCTTCTTTGGGGCAAAGTCAACGCGTAGAGCTAATCGAACATTGGTACCATACGGTCACTGGTGACAAGCATGAGCATTTTCTCTGGTCCATGACACCAGGGAGCACCACAGTACGGATCTCCTCAAAAAAAGAACATGAAGAAACTTCTCTCGTCTGTCTCCCAACTGGCGAGGTGACCCATTGGCAACAACAGGATGTAAATGGCACTTTTTTAACTGCATTTCGCTCCGGAGAGAGTTTATCAATCACTGGTAAAAGAGATGGGAATGAAATTCTAAAACGCTTTGAACTTGATGAAAAACCCTGGTATCAGTTCCTGTCATTCTCACTACGTTCTTTTCTTGCAGATAAAAACGCGCAGACAATCACTTTCTGGATGCTTCGTCCAGACACCCTGGAACCCTTTCTGCTTAAAGCCACAAAGGTTGGCAGCGAAACCATCCAGTCCCTTCGAGAGCCATTATCGGCCATAAAAATAAAAGTTGCTCCGCATGGATTTAGGGGGAAATTCTGGCATGCTCACTACTGGTATCGTCTCCCTGACTTTCTCTTTGTCATGTATCGGGGTACCCACGGAGGTCCTCTAACACCCGAGACAATTATTACTTTGGATGAGTACAGAAAACTATAAATTGTATTTTACGAATTATTTCACAAGGAAATCTTAAATGATACCATTTCAGGCAATGAAACCCTTCTTCAAAGGAAGAATCCCCGGCCAGCTTATTATTCAGTTTTCCAACCAGTGTAACGCTGCCTGCCCCCAGTGCGGGATGAGGCGTTCAGCTGCCATCGACCGAAATACGCTCCACACCGACCAGACAAAGCGACTTATTGACAGTGCTGCTGAGAATGGGTTTCAGGCACTCTCCCTGACGGGGGGCGAGCCTCTCCTTCATCTGGATATGTTGTTAGAGTTGATCAATTATGCACGTCAGGCGGGTATTTCTCATGTGCGAACTGGCACCAACGGCTATATTTTTCAAGGATCTGACAAGCCCGATTTTGAAAAACGAATCCATCGAATCGCTGAAGGATTCAGCAAGAGTGGCCTCTCTTCCTTCTGGATCAGTCTTGATTCTGCGAATCCCGAAGACCATGAGGCCATGCGCGGCCTGAAGGGATTGATTAAGGGAATTGAAAAGGGACTTCCCATTTTTCACGCCCACAACATTTACCCTTCCGCAAATCTTGGAATAAATCGAAATACAGGTGGTAGTAATCCCCTGCTCTATCAGGAGGATCTTGAAAGTGAGGTCTTTTTTGAACTTTTCAAGGAGGCG
>JAESPV010000072.1 GCA_016765495.1 Desulfocapsa sp.
CTCTCCTTGCCAAAATCAAAGAATATCTGTAATACCCTTTGTCCAATGAAAGAAACATTCCCCGTAAAAGCTCTTTTTTTTATGTACAGATTGCTCTGGTTCTGTGCAACACCTCTGCTCCTCCGCTCCCCAAGACTCAAAGAGGGCGCTGCAGAACGTACACTCCAGGAAATTAATTTTTCTAAAGTTGATTTGTGGATGCATGCCGCATCGGTGGGAGAGGCGTATATAGCTATACAAATACTGAAAAGCTTTGAGAATGATCAGACGCTTGACATACTCATTACCACCAACACCTCCCAGGGACGTGATATTCTGGAAAAGAATCTTGGCGGGCAGGCACACAATATAAGTATTGCCTACATGGTCTTTGACAATCCTGTTCTGGTCAAAAAAGCTGTAAAAATTGCTGATCCAAAACTATTAGTACTCATCGAACTTGAAATTTGGCCGGCTTTAATGGCTGAGATGAAAAGACAAAATAAACAGATTATTCTTGTTAATGGCAGAATGACAGAAAAAAGCTTTAAGGGATACAAAAAGACAGCCTTTCTCTGGCGAATGCTCAAACCCGATACAATTCTTGCGATTTCAGAGGACAACAAAGCTCGCCTCCAAACTCTTTTTCAGCAACAACACACATTTTATGTCCCAAATATAAAATTTGATCAGATAGAGAGATGTACCATCGCAGAAACAGCGGTGACAAAAAGCAAATCGCTTGTTCTTGCATCAATCAGAAAAGAGGAAGAAAAGGAGGTTCTTTATATCATAACAGAACTTCTGAAACTTTTTCCCAACCTGCATATAGATTTATTCCCCCGCCACCTGCATCGTGTGAACAGTTGGGAGAGACACCTATCCGGGAAAAACATCAGTTACACACTTCAAACATCTTCTCCTCAAAATAACTCCAGGTCAGTAATAATCTGGGATGTATTTGGAGAACTGATCAACACATATCAACAATCTGATGCAGCTTTTGTGGGAGGGAGCCTGGCCCCTCTGGGCGGGCAAAACTTTATCGAAGCTTTTATGAATGGAGTAGTTCCAGTTACCGGTCCTTTTACTTCAGACTTTTCATGGACAGGGCGGGAAGTATTTGACACAGGTTTAGTCAAAAAAGGAAACACCGGAGAAGAAGTATTGCAATTACTCATTACAATGCTTAAAAACCCCACAGACAAACAACTCATCCAGAAGAAATCAAATAAATATATTGAATCAAAGCAAGGTGGGAGTAGAAAAACCTGTCAACATATTGTAGGGTTGCTACAAGATCAAAAAAAGATGATTTCCATATAATACGTATATCGAGACATCTCTCTATCTCATGATTCTCAAATCAGTTTTGTTACCATATGTCGAATAAAATAATTCTTTCCCGCCTATACAAGCTTTTATTACCCTATAAGTACCAGTTTATGATAGCCATGTTTGCAGCACTTTTTGTTGCCGGACTGAGTGGTGCCCAGGCATATATGGTTAAACCTCTGCTGGATAAAATATTTTTTGAGAAAAATACTTACTTTCTCACCGTTCTCCCCTTTGCTCTGGTTGCTCTATTTGCTGTCAAAGCTTTCTTTTATGGTCTCAATTTCTTCCTTCTGGAAAAAATCGGGCAAACAGTAATCCGTGATATGCGAAGCAGGGTCTTTCAACATATACATCTGCAATCGCTCTCCTTTTTTCATAAAACTCCTACCGGAGAACTCATCTCACGGGTTGTTTCTGATATTAACTATATGCAGGGCGCTGTTTCCACCGTGGTTGTGGGCTTGTTGCGTGATTTCCTCCAGGTCATTTTTCTTCTCATTGTAATTTTTTCCATGAATTGGAAGCTGGCTATGTTATCCTTGATTTTTCTTCCGGCAGCTGCGGCTCCTATTGTCAAATTCGGCCGAATTTTTCGCCGCATCAGCACCCGAATGCAGGAAGAAACGGCTGAAGTTTCAAATATCATACATGAATCCATTACCGGTGCACCCGTGGTAAAAGCCTTTACCATGGAGCAATATGAATCCAAACGTTTTTCAGTACAAATAGGGAAACTCTTTGACACCATTATGGAAGATGCGAGATATCGGCGTATTCAGCATCCACTCATGGAAGTAATTGGTGGCATTGGCATGGCTCTGATCATCTGGTTTGGCGGAAAGGACGTTATAGCAGGCAACTCAACACCAGGTACATTTTTTGCGTTCCTTACCGCCCTGGTGATGATCTATGAACCCATCAAGGCAGTCAGTAAAATCAATTCAACTATTCAGCAGGGACTGGCCGCTGCAGCCAGGGTTTTCGGATTACTTGATCAAAAACCGGAGATTGTTTCCAAACCGGATGCCTCAGTTCTTGCTCCCTTTGAACACACTATTCGATTTCAAAATCTACAGTTCAGTTATGATGGTAAAAATCCTGTATTAAAAAAAATAAACCTCACTGTACCTGCAGGTGAAATACTCGCCATTGTCGGTCCCAGCGGCTCCGGGAAATCAACCCTTGCCAACCTTATTCCCAGATTTTTTGATATTGAAAAGGGTTCCCTGCTCATCGACGGTGTTGATATTCGTGATATTACAATCAAATCCCTTCGTGATCAAATTGCCATAGTCACTCAGCAGACAATTCTCTTTAATGACACCATTCGTGACAACATTGCTTATGGTGACCAAAACAAATCAGAGAACGATATTAGAAAAGCTGCAGATGCGGCCTATGCCCTCAACTTCATCGATGCTCTTCCAGAAGGGTTTGACACGGTGATTGGTGAAGCAGGAATAAGGCTTTCAGGTGGTGAAAGGCAAAGACTTTCCATTGCCAGGGCAATTCTAAAAAATGCTCCCATCCTCGTACTTGATGAAGCAACATCCTCACTCGATACAGAATCAGAACGTGAAGTACAGAAAGCTCTTGAAAACCTGATGAAAGATCGTACCACCTTTGTTATTGCCCACCGTCTTTCCACAATCAAAAACGCGGACAGGATCATTGTTATAAAAGATGGCCGGATAGTGGAAGAGGGTTGTCATAATGACTTGCTCAGCCTTAAAGGTGAATATGAGACTCTTTACAATATGCAGTACCAGGACTGAGGCACCGACCATCCATCATTTCAATATATCGGGAAATTAAAACTTCTGTAGTAATTATCCCAACATACGTTTTCAGTTGCTAGTTACTGAACACTGATAACTGACAACTTCTACCCGCAGAGCATTATATTATTATCATTTTACGTATCATACATATCAGGCCATGACTTCTTCATTCACACAAAAAGCAACAATCGTAGCATCACCGCTCCTGATTCTTTTCGCTTTTGCCCTGCCTCTATCAACATCTGCGGGATCAATTCTTGCCATTCTCCTGATTCTTACCTGGGTAACATCTGGGAACATGGTAGAGAAATTTGGAGAAATACTTCGCAATCCTGTGGCTATTGCAGTCCTGGTGTACATTTTCCTGCATATATTGGGCTTGCTCTGGACTGAAGATATTGAGTGGGGACTCGAGATCCTTAAAAAACAGTGGAAACTGCTCCTTTTTCCTGTTTTTTTGACCATAGCAAGAAAAGAACATACAAAATATTACATGGCCGCATTTATCGCAGCCATATTCCTTAAAGCCTGTAAAGCGTACCTGGTGTGGCTCGGTATTATCTCCCTTCCTCCCTCATCCATTTTCACGACCCTTGGCACAACCCATGTAATGTACAACCCCATGCTGGCTCTTGCCTGCTATATTCTCCTGCAAAACCTGCTCTTTGCCGAAAGCAAGACCATTGATAAAGCTCTACAGGTTGGGTTACTCGTTTTCCTTTCCTGCAATATGTTTATCACTGCAGGACGTACAGGTCAGGCAGCCTTTTTTGTTCTTCTGGCTGTGGCCCTTTTTCAGTATTTTTATAAACTATCCAAGGGGAAACTGTTAGTAGCGCTTTTGCTTCTCCCACTCGCAATAACTGCAACATACCAGTTTTCGACAACATTTAAAAACCGGGTCGACCTTGCAATTACAGAAATACAGGAATATAAATCACAGAGAATCACCTCCGTCGGTCTTCGAGTATGGTTCTACAAAAACACTCTCCATGTCATAAAAGAAAACTGGCCCACAGGAGCAGGTACCGGTGATTATCCTGTGGAGTATGCAAAAGTTAATAAAATTCATTCGCCTGCTCTGCCCAACACAGATAACCCACACAATCAATATCTTTTAGTACTGTCTCAATTTGGTCTTGCCGGACTTGTCAGTCTTATAAGTATCTTTTTCTGTCAATTCGTTATGGCAGTCAAACAAAAAGATGCTCTCACGCCTCTCCGCCAGGCTTTTCCGATCTTTTTTCTTCTCATTATGCTGGCAGAATCGTATTTGATGGTATACGGAACTGGATTTCTTTTTTCCCTGTTCAGTGCCTTTTTGTATAAGAAGTATTCCTAACACCTGTGAACAGAGAGAAGCAGGTGGATCGTGAAGACATCCGGTGCCCTGTGAGTAGTTACCTGACCGAGGAACATATATAATCATGATCATGGAACCTGAAAAAAGCACACCTGAAAAATGGTTAATTCTTGCTTACATCTTCAATGTCGACGGCAAAGCTGCGAGTGTGACAATCACTGACAGAATTCCTCTTTTATTAAAAAACAACGTTTTCCCAACAGTCATCAGTGCAATAACCGGCAGTAAGGATACTCGTTTCCCCCACCATCGAATCTTTTCCTGCATGCCGTCAGGCCTGCAATACGAACTCCGTTTTTTATTGAAAAAAAGTCACATTCAGAAATGGCTGCAAGAACTTCTCAAAGGACTGCTCACCCTGGCTCTGCTTCCCGTTTATCTGTTGGAACGTCTTTTTATCCACCTTGACACACACTGGTCATGGGGGATAAGTGCCACACTTCAAGGTATTATCTCCCTTCGCCAGTGTCGTCCAGCTATTCTCTATTCTACAGCAGGCCCCTCCTCCACACATTTGGCCGGCTACCTTCTCCATAAGCTGTCGAACATTCCATGGATTGCAGAAGTTCATGATCCTCTGATCTATGATAGAGAGAAATGGAAGTGGCACCAACGCTATCTTTTCCATAATTGGCTGGAAAAAAAAATCTGTACTCATGCTGCAGCGGTAATCTTTTTTACCGAACATGCATTAGAAAGTGCTGACAACAGGCACCCGATACAAGGGAAAAAAATTTTAATTCGACCGGGTGCCGCCCCTCCGGCAACTCCAGGAATCACCTATAAGCAAAGAGACAAAATCCATTTCGGTCACTTTGGCTCCCTTGCCACCACCCGTAATCTAAGCAAACTTATTGAGTCCCTTCATCTCCTCATCAAGCAACAACCGGAACTGCAGGATTTGATTGTTCTCGATATTTACGGCTCCGGTCTCGACGATATTTCCAGGAAAACCTTACA
>JAESPV010000073.1 GCA_016765495.1 Desulfocapsa sp.
ATCCGTTTCCGCCAGAGGCTTTGATTCGATTTATTCTGGACCTGCCATCACTATTTGAAGCTGGCAAGGGATGGGCTTACACAGACACAGGGTATATTCTGGTCGGACTTGTGATCGAAAAAGCTACTCAAAAAAGTTACTACACTGAGATTACGGAGCGATTTCTCATACCACTCGGCCTGACCCTAACGACACCGGCCGACCGCCGGTATTTGCCGGGGCTCGCCGCTGGATATACATCAACAGATAATGCCTTCGGACTTCCCCGAAAAACAACCACCCCAAAAGGCGAGATGGTGTGGCATCCTGGTTTCGAATGGACTGGCGGCGGTCTCGTGAGTAATTCACGCGATCTGGCGCTTTGGGGTTCAGCACTTTTCGCGGGGCATGCAATGTCAAGCCCCTATTTAAACGAGCTTTTGAATTCGGTACCGATTAGTCCCGACACACCTGACATACAGTATGGAGCAGGGGTTGGGATATATCGCACAGGCCGATTTGGCCCGGTTTACGGACATGGTGGATGGATACCGGGTTACAGTTCTAGCCTCCGCTACTACCCAGACTATGGGATCGCCATTGCTTTCCAGCTCAATACTGATATCGGCATAGTAGATGACACAACGACCGTGATACGTGAAATGGAAGCACGACTGGCTGAGATTGCCATATCTGCAACTCATGGCTTGAATAAGGGGCGTTGAGCTTGTGGCTTTTATTCGTGGGAGTATGGAGTTTTACTGTTGTGTTAAGTGCATCCGCTAACAAGGAAATGCACTCGGACGATTAAAAGCGGCGCGGCTTCCGCTACGCTACAGTCACACCACTTTTAATCACCGGTGATTTGCGACGTTCGGCTGGAGAATAAATATGGCGGAAGAAATATTTCCCTCTTCGTATAAATGCGATTGTGGTCATGAATGTCATTTCTTTGAAAATACTATCAGAGATATGAAACAAATGAGCAAAAACAAAACTGTATGACTAAGAGATTCCGAAGATGATAAGCATGTAATCATTTTTCTAAATAAAAAGGCCAAAGAAATTTTATGCCCTACGCTTGGGAAATGTATTATTATACAACAAGAACGAAGTTGAATAGACCTTTTGCTCAAATTGTAAAATAGGCCATTTATGAAAATCTATCTTGACAATTGTTGCTTTAATAGACCCTATGATGACCAATCACAACTCAGGATACGGCTGGAAACAGAGGCAAAATTAAGAATTCAGGAAAATATACGTTCTAATTTCTACACGCTTATTTGGTCGTATATACTGGATTACGAAAACAATAAAAATTTGTTCAGGGAGAGAAAAGAGCAAATTGAGCAATGGCGTAAATATTCAAAAATCGACATCGAAGAAGATATCGAACTACTTGATCTTGCATCTCAAATACGTCGCCATGGAATCCAAAAAAATGGATTCTTTGCATATAGCTTGTGCTATTAAAGCTAAGGCAGAATATTTTCTAACTACCGATGATGGTATCCTGAAAAAGTCTATGTTTATTGAAAATGTTCGGATCGTAGACCCCATAGGTTTTATCAAAGAGGTTATATAATGATTACAGATACAGAAATTAAAGTAAAAGGAGCGCAGGTATTAACTCAATATCTTGGAAATGTAGAAGCAGAGCGATTTATTGCTCTTATTCAGAGAGAGCCATTCGATTACACAAAATGGCATCAAGGGTTGGATGAAGATCTGAGTATTGAAGAAATAAGTCGAAAAGCAATGTCCCTAAGAACCAGAAAAACCAAATAAAATTGTTGAAACGAATAATCGGAAACAGGCCACGATAAAACGAAACGGCAAAAAGACGCTGAATCGGGTAGCCGGGGGTATCTAGCCCCCAGCCCCCACCCACACCACCCCACAAGCGGCTCCGCATAGGGCGGTTCATCAAGGTCATCGGGCCGAAGCCGGATAGTGAACTTTCACCCACTGGTCTTTAACAGATATCAACCCAAGTTCTTTTAGCCATTTGTTGGTCATGCCCGTTTGTGCAGTCATGGTTCTGGCAAGGTGCCAAGGGCCTTTACGACTTAATGCTGTCATAATTGCCTGTCTTTTGAAGGTTCCCAGCTTGAGAAGATTGGACACTTTGGTTCGTGTATATCTCCACTGTTTCCAGAAACACATTCGTATCCTGCGACGGAGCCATTCGTCTACTATCGGGATCGGGCGGTAATACTCCGAAATGCCGTAATAGTTCATCCAGCCCCGCACATACTCTGCAAGTTTGTGCAGGCGGTATTCCATGGAGACGCCCCAGCTTCTTCCGGTAAAAAGACGAATTCGTCTTTTGAACTCATGAAAAGCTTTGTCGCTCCATCTTATTTTGCCTCGCACAAAGACAAACCCGAGAAAACTGCACTCTTCCACTTTACCAAAACTGCTTTTCTTCTCGTTAACGATGAGCCGAAGCTCTCTTTTCAGGAATCTGCTGATACTGGTCATTACCCGTTCTGCTGCTGAAAGACTTCTCACCAAGATGATGAAGTCATCGGCATAACGAACGAAGTGGTGACCACGTTTTTCCAGTTCCTTGTCCAGATCGTCAAGGAGGATGTTTGCAAGAAGTGGTGAAAGTGGACCGCCTTGCGCTACTCCAAGCGGAGTTGCAAGACGTCGGCCATTTTCCTACCATTACACCAGCCCGAAGATATTTGCCGATAAGCTTAAGTACACGTTTATCTTCTATCCGACGTGACACTCGGTGCATCAGAACATCGTGGTTGACAGTGTCGAAAAATTTCGACAAATCCATATCAACTGCGATTTTATAGCCTTGCCTGATGTATTGCTTTATCTGCTTTACTCCGTCGTGGGCTGATCTGCCAAGTCTGAACCCGCAACTCGATTCTGAAAAATGAGGATCGAAAATGGGATTCATCACCTGGGCGACGGCTCGGAGTCTACGCTTACCTGCTGAATAACTCTATCCAGCACAGTTGGAATTCCAAGAGGACGAGTGCTGCCATCCGGCTTGGGAATTTCAACTCTTTGAACAGGAGAAGGAATATAATTCCCTTCCAGTATGGTTGAAAGTATTTCCGGCCAGCATTCACGAAAAGTGAACGGAAAATCCTCGACTGTAACTTCGTCAATTCCGGGAGCGCCTTTATTGCTGCGCACCTGTTTCCAAGCCTTACCGACATTCTCTGTCGAAACTATACGTTCCAGTAGTTGATCGTTTGAGAACTGCTCATCCACGATACGCTTATACACTACTCCCCCGTTCAGGTTCACAGTACGTGTAAGGTGTCTTGGTAACATATTTCTCTCCTTAATGTTCAGCCCTTCACCGTGTCCGAGACATTACCCTCGGCATTAGACCACTATGGCTTCTGCTGACTTCTGCATTCTCACCATTCCGATTGCTCAAAGTGGCGCCGTATGTCATCACTTCCTGTTTGTCTTTTTTTGTTCGTATCTCACAGACAGGCAGAACATTCCTTATCTGTGCCGGGATATTTGAGTACCGGAACCCCACCGGTAGTTTCACTGGAAATAATTTCATACTGCATGGAATGCAGATCTCCCCGAATAAGAGCATGAACTTCCGATATGCGAACGCATCATTTACCGTATCTCCTGTTCCCGGGCGTAATCATGTTGTGCTGACTGACCCAAAGACTCGGCCTTATATGATGTTTCTGTTCGTCGCCCCATATCTTTGCCATCCGGCTTCCTTCAGACCCCACCTCACGGACAGGCCCTTGCCATCAGCTAGTAATTTATGTTACGTTTCACAACGTTACATGGAACACTTACAGGGGACTTTAACCCCATTAGTTCACGCCCATGTCGGGCGTACACACAGCACTCCAGGCGACCAGCGGGCAGTGCGGTTTTCTGGAACTTGGTCTTACTATACAAATTCCGGGTAAATCAATGCTCGGTGCTATTAATCCCGCTGGCCCCTGAGTTTAAACGTTGGAAAATTAAAATTCACGTCTTTCCTTCCCTCAAAGTAGTAAAAAAAATGGACAAACATTAATGCGTGAGTTATCATCTACTCATAACGAACAATATTTCTTTACAGATGGTGGGTAAGTGGTCAACAGAGGACGAGATTCAGGACTCGAAACACTTTTACAACTTGATGGTGAAGTGCTTCCAATGGACAATGGCTTTTGGGTAAAATTCAAAGTTCATTGTACCCTGAAAAACAACCACATTCCTCATGGCATCAAATATTCCCTTACCCTGCACGACAGATACAACAGAAGAATTATTGGATATGATAACGCACATGGAATTAAGCCACCCAAAAAGAAGAAATTCTCAGGAAGTCGGCAGGTTTGGGATCATAAACACCAAAAATCAGCTGTACATCCATATGAATTTGAAAGTGCATATCAACTACTGGAAGACTTCTGGAACGATGTGAACAACATAACGAACTCATGAGGTTACCCATGGCAACTCGAGTAATGAAAGTAGGAATCATCTCAAAGGCAAATTACATTAAAAGAACCCTCGCAATTGCAAAAGGTGAATATAAACCCCGAAAAGATGAGCCGAAAATCTGGTTTGAGTCAATAAAGTCAATGTCTCAAATTTTAAGTACTGAAAATCAAGAGTTATTGCGTACAATCATAAACAATAAACCTCACTCTATTACAGACCTTGAGGAGATTACAAATAGAAAAAAATCTAATTTATCTCGCACACTTAGAACGTTAGAGAAATACGGTATTGTAGAGTTGAATAAAATAAAAGGGAAAATTGCACCCAAGGTTAAAGTTACCGACTTCAGAGTTGAATTCGGTCTTCATTATAGTTCTCCCGTTCCCCATTAAAATTGGGAGATTTCCAACGAATAAGAATTGGGAGATTTCCAACGAATAAGGTTAGATTGTGTGAGAGAGGTACGAACGAACCACAATCTGAACCGTTTGTTGGACAAGCCCGGTTATCTATATAGAAAATAGCTTTTGAGATCATGCCTGATTTAGGCAGACATGTTGCTGGATGGCAGGGAAATTGATTTGAGATGATTTAGAATGGTCAAAAGGAGCCTGTAAATTGCTTTTTAAGGGTGATCTAGCCATATTTTGCACATAACTGTCCGTTGGTGTCAGATACGGATTTTTTTTGTAACCGTTATACTCCATATAAATTTACATAGCATAGCCTCCGCCTGTAAGTATGTTTCGCAAGGCTAATCGTCTCGCCTCTTTTATCGGGAGCATGGTACGTAAGATTGTCATCTTGGCTCCACAGCATTTACAAATAATCCCGGCTTTTTCTCGTATCTTTTTATACATCTTCACCGGATTGAATTTGAGGATAAGCTGTAATAGTTGTATCATTTTTTTGCTGCATGAGCAGCCACAGGAAATGTTCACCTTTTACGGTTTTAATCTGAACTGTTTTGGTCTTGGATTCGGTGTACCTGAAGGTAACGCAGCCATTTTCACATTTAAGGATATCTTTTTCCTGGATAACGCCTCTGTAGAGATATCTGCCCAGATAGATTAATGCTTTGTCGCCATTGCCCACGTTCTTACAATCAACCACCCATTTTTCGGGACAATTTTTTGGAACCTGTAGTTTGTATTTACTGACGCACGGCACGAACATATCCGGCCTTGCCGGGTTCATAATCTCTAGAGGGATCGCATTGGTCTGAAATGGCCCAAGCCCCAATGATCCCGTCGCCGTCTTTTTCTCCAGACCAGTAGTTGCCTTCTCGATCGAGGATGATATCGCCGTTCTGGTGCAGGTCAAAGAGGTCGTTCAGGTCATAAAGTTCATAGACGGTGGGCAAACGCCAATCATCATAGCCGCCAAGGGTTAACTGCTCAGCAAAGGCCTTGGCCTCTTTATACGTCTTGAACCTTCTACTCCTTTCCATTTGCCACATTTGACCATTATTCGTATCGTAAAGGATGCCCGGGGTCGGTTGTGTATACCGTACGGTTGTCATGGACATTCCTGCGCAGCCAATCAAGCTACCAGCAACGATAAATACTAAACAGGTCATTAAACTTTTCTTCATAATCACACCTCTTTCTTTGTCTTTATAGGTCGGGACTTCCCGTACCCGTCATCCGCTAAAAACGTTACATAGCGACTTCTAATAGCTTACCGAGCTTCTGACCTAAGCCCCTTGCCCTTGCGATCTTGTCCGGCTGTTTACTCAAATCAGGAATGAGGTTATCTGTAATTTTTACCCCTTCGCCGTAAAGCGTGTGCACGGCCCCGGTGGTGCATGTTTCTCCCTGACCACAGGTAAAACAGGATGCCACCCCCTGTGCCGTCACCGTGCCGACATGATTAATTTGGTAATAGGAAAGCATTTTTTCAATCATTACTGCCGGGACCTCAGGTTCAATGCCTCCTGTACTGACAATCACCACATGTTTTCCAGCAAGAGCCTGACAGTCGCGGTGACGAAACTGGCAGAGTCGTTCAAGGAAACAATGGCTCAGGGCATTAAGGGCCGAGAAAAAATTAGGTGCGCCAATCACAAGTCCATCGGCCGTCAAAATTTTTTCACGCAACAGTCCCATGTCATCGTCAATTTTGCAGATGTTATCCTTGACGCAAGCCATACAGGCAGAACAGGGGGCTATTTTTTTCCCAGCCAATGATATAAATTCACTTTCACGACCAGTCGCTGCCAAGACGTGCTGCACCAACTGATCCGTTGTTTTGCCACGCCTTGGACTGCCTGAAATTCCTAAAACGTTCATGCCCCCCCTTGTACCAACCAGACGGTACATTCTTGTTGAAAAAAAATTTATTTGCCGAGCATTGCCTTGATGACAACAAAGCAATCATCAAGGTCCGCTGGCTCTTTACTTACCCGAGACATCATTATGCCCCCCTCAATAGTGGCGACAATAGCCTTTGCCAATACACTTGGCGAAAGATTTGTATTGAGAGAACAGTCGGGTCCGGCAAGAGACAACTGTGCATCAATTACACCAACCCAATGGACAAAGACATCCTGGAGCACGGTAGCAAAACGAGGATTGCTGTCACTCATCTCGAGAGCTGCATTCCCGAAAAGACAGCCTCCAACTAAAATTTGTTTCTTTTGGGCCACAATAATGGCCTGACAGGAATTAACCACCTTGGCACAGGGCGAATCACCCTGTAAGGATTGAGCAAGAAACGTGAAAAATTCTTCCTTGGCATCCTCCAATACGGCGAGACAAATCTCTTCTTTAGAGGAAAAGTGATAATAGAGGTTACCTTTCTTAACTCCAGTCGCCTTAATAATGTCGTTGATTGTCGTGTTATGAAATCCATTGGCCATCAAAATAGCGCGGGTCGTCTTCAAAACATGATCTTGGGTTTTTTTACTTTTTTCCGACAGGGCCATGGAGCCTCCTTGCTAAACTGACCGTTTGGTACAAATAATAGCTATTGCCGTTCTTGCCGTCAACAATAAATTTTACCTTAAAGTGTGACTAGAGCCTAAAACCCTGAATCAACACGTTTTATAATGGACGTTTTCTGGGAATCACTTAGGGACAAGATCCTGAGCAGGTAAAAGGACTTGGCGATGAATCGCCCAGTGAAGATGGTGCTGAAACTATAATTACAAACGTCGTAGCCAAAAAGTTAGGATGGAGCAATGATTGATTGAGGTGTCAAGGCTGCGAGGTACGAGCACCCGTAGGGCTTGGCCTTTACATCTCAATCAATCATTGCTACTTATTCGAGGCTTAGGCTGCTTTTGATAATTCCTGGGCTATTGCCCAGGAAAAACCGGCTATCTCCCTGGCAACTGCAGTTTTCGTTACATTTGCGTTTTTACCTTTAGCTGTCAGGTAATGGTATCTTGTGCAAAGTCGGCATTGAGCTTTCCACGAAATTTCAATTACTCCTTCTGGCAAGTCCTCTTGCCGTTTACGAATCGCCCTGCTTTTTCTTGCAGGAAATCGGTAGGCATGAGCAGCCGTTATTAAGGCTTTGCGCACGTGTCTATTTCCTGTCTTGGTAATTGAACCTTTCTTTACTCGCTCACCGCTCGAATGTTCAGAAGGGATAAGGCCAAGAAAAGCCATGATACGACGCCATCACATGAGTAGCAATAGCAAAAAAGAATGCTGCAAGCTGCAAAAACAATAAAATTTGGAACATTTTATAAAAAAGGCTTGCGCAACCCCACCACAATGTGTCACATTAAATGTATCATTTTATATCATCTGTTGAAAATGGCATTTCAGCAGGTAATGCAAAAATTGCAAAAATTGCAATTTTTGCAAAATGATCAGAGAAATCTTGGTCATAATAATGAAAAAGATGGGAGGAGATTCATGAAAGAACAAGACAATGACAGCAAAGGACTCTCTCGACGTAAAATGCTTATTGGTACAGGTGCTTTAGCAGCTGGAGTAGCCGTGACCCAGCTTGGCGGTTTCATCAAACCCGCCATAGCTACTGGCAGCAAGGCTCAGAAATGGCCTTGGCCATATAAAAAACTTGACCCGGCTAAAACAGCAGAAATATGCTACAATGAGTGGTATAGGGTTTTCTGCGGCGCAGCCGTAATCAATAGTATTTTTTCCCAACTAGGTGAAAAATTTGGTGAACCATACACTTCATTTCCAGCAGATGCCTTTGTCTTTCTTGAAGGTGGACAGGTTGGTTGGGGAACAATCTGTGGCTCTCCTGCAGGGGCAAACATCGTTGCCAACTTAATTATTGGCCCCCGCATCGCTGATGCCAATGAGGGACACCATATGGCAACAGACATCATGCAATGGTACTCTGAAGCCAAATTGCCGACCTTTATGCCAAAAAAACGGAAGATATCATCCACCTACCCGAAAACCGTCAGTGAATCACCCCTCTGCCACATTTCGGTTGGAAAATGGATGAAAGAAGCAAACAAGAGCCTGAAGAGCCCTGAAAGAAAAGAACGTTGCGCTCGAGTTGCCGCAAGTACCGCCTATCGCCTGGTTGAAATGCTTAACGCCTGGCATGACGACGATTATGAGTCCACTTCCGACTTCAGCGCCGTAAGAGAACATGGCATAACAGGACAGTTTAATTGCATGGAATGCCATACTGATGATGTACCTGAAACACCCGGTGCATAAAAAATAATAAAAAAAATGACATAACACTACTATTCAGCAGTATCCATAATTACTAAAAAGGGTGTACCGATCTTTCGGGACACCCTTTTTTTATTTCTTTAATTTGATGGACTCGTAAAAAGTCCAGGCGAAGCTCAAGATGGCTAAGCACAAAACTTCGACATATGCCCCGCAGAAGGTAAGCGCAGACTCCGAATGCCCCCCAAGGGTACTTCTTTCAGGCGCCCTTGGGGTACAAGGAGTGGTAACTTCTTTGGGTTTTAACAATACATGTGGTTTGTCAAAAATAAAAGAAGATAGCGCGACGTAGTAGGTCGAAGTTTTTACGACGCCATCTAATTTGATTTACCGTCAAAAAGATATTAGATGTTTCACCTGTTAAGTTGTAGATATGGAAAAGAACTGGCCTTCCCTTGCCTTCACTCTCCGCCCATATCCTGCCATCGAGCGCTTTAACCATTATACGGGCCAGCGGCAGGTTCAGTCCAAATCCCATTGGACGACATTTTTCTGGTTCAAGAACAAAGGGTGTAAAAATGTTCTCCAGATCCTCATCATCAATGCCACAACCTGTATCTCTCACAGTAATTTTTGTTTTGCCACCATTCTGGCTGACTTCCAAATCCACATCACCTCCATCAGCAGAAAATTCAAGGGCATTATCAAAAACAATATTCCGCTGCACGGTAAACGCACCTTGCGGTCTTGTGGCATACATCCCGTCAACGCCCCCCCTCAATGCACCATACCGCTTGTATAAATTCGTTTCAGCATATACAACGGCATTTCACTCTCCCAACGTCCATAAAGTTTGGCCCATGCCCAAACAAGTAACAAGACAGCCACACTGGCAATCCCTACAAACTTCCACGAAACAGACTTGCGACCCAGAACAACAACGGACAAACAGTCAGTTACCGGGCATACCTCCACACACCGTACGCAGCCAATGCATTCTGCTGACCGAACCATTTTTTTTTCGTGCACTGAGATTCCGGAAGGACAATGTTTCGAACATTTCCCGCAATCAATACAAAGAGAAGATCGACGCATAATATGAACAGGTCCCACCCATGCAAGCAAACCAAGAAGCGCACCATAGGGACACAGATATCGACACCAGAAGTTACGGATAACGATATTACAAACAAACAATCCGCCAAATACACTCATAGACGTAAGTGAGGGATGGAGAAAAAACGCAAGCATCTGCGCATCAGATGTCATATTGTAGGAACTGTGAATAAACATTCCCAATGCTTTCTCGCTCATGGAAAAAACAGCATAGCAGAAACCACCAAGAAGAATATATTTCAAGCCGATCAAGGGAATATCAAGCCACTTTGGCGGAATACGCGCAAGATGTATTGAACGGCCCACTCGCTCAAGAACGTTGGAAAGAAATCCCACCGGGCAGATATAGCCACAAAATCCCTTGCGACACAGAAATGCTATCAGCAAAACAGCCAGAAATATTGACAATCCCGCAGGATGAACAACATCCCACTCTCCAGTTATGGTAAGCCACCTCAACCCAAGCAATGCACTTATGGGAAGAAAGCCCTCAATCGCACCGGGTTTGGATACAAACGTTTCCGATGTGCCGCCAGCCCATGCAAGAAAGGCGATAAAGCGAAAGCCAATATACACAAAAAAAATCACGAAACACGTTTGGATGACAAGACGAAATCTGCCTGGGGAGAGTATCTTTTGCATGAAACACCTGCTGCAACTTGTATTTATTGTAGAAATTGAATGATTCCACCATGGATGGACACGACCGCCGTGTCCACTTTAAGAATTCTTGAGCCAATGGAACACTCTTTCATGCCAGCAGCAAGAAATTTTTCAATTTCAAAATCCACCCAACCACCTTCTGGCCCCACGGCGTAAAGTACCCTGCCAGAATTCCTGCTCAAAAGGAAACCATGGGGTCAAGTCTTGAAAATAGTCTTTTTTGTGCTATTGCTTAATGGCCAGACAACTTCGCATAGAATATCCAGGAGCAGTATATCATATCACTGCTCGGGGCAATGCACGGAAAGAAATTTTCCTCAATGATACAGACCGTCAACTCTTTCTTAATGTTCTCGCGTCAACAGTTGAAAAGTACAACTGGCTGTGCCATTCTTATTGCCTCATGGACAATCACTATCACCTGCTTTTGGAAACACCTGATCCAAACCTTTCTTTAGGAATGCGCCAACTAAATGGAGTATATACCCAACAATTTAATCGACAACACGACCGGACTGGACATATTTTTCAGGGACGATTCAAATCAATCTTGGTGGAAAAGAAGTCTCACCTATTGGAATTGTGCCGTTATATCGTTCTCAATCCTGTCGCTGC
>JAESPV010000074.1 GCA_016765495.1 Desulfocapsa sp.
GACCTGACAGGAAAAACCTTTCTTTTTACAAAAAAGATGAACAGCAAGCATCATTGGGTACGGTCCGCAAACATAGGTTTTTGATCCAGTGTTCAGATTAAGATTCTTAAGCACATCGATTACAAAACCATGGTGACCAAGGGAACCATCATCAGTAGCAGGATAAACTGGAAGACCTATCTCTTCAAAGTCCTTCACAAGTGGCTCAAGCTCACCTCTGGTTCTGGCACCAATCACTATCAGAGGTGGGTTCTCAGGACATTTACGAAACATCCATTTCCCTAAAAAAAGGAGCGGAGCAATCCCCATCCCCCCACCCACTAAACAATTAATGGTTGTATACTCTATCTTATAACCACTCCCTAAAGGACCCAGAACAGACAAATACTCCCCCTCACGACAATGGGCAAGAAGAGATGTTCCTCGTCCGACGACTTTAAAAAGAATCTGAAAATATCGACCATTGCTGACCTGAGAGATAGAAAAAGGCCTGCGAAGGAGTGGGTCCTTCCCTTTGCCTGCTCTTACCATGACAAACTGCCCCGGAGTGGCAATTTGGGTGATCTCAGGCGAATCCAATGTGATACGGATGATATCGGAGCCGAGGCGCTCCAAACGAGTAATCTGTGTTTTTTTCTGGAATTGAGACATTATTAAGGCTAGTATTAAATGAGCATTATGCCCTGCGGGCTGAAGGTATTCGGTTTTCGGTATCAGTAACTGATAATTGGTACCTCACATAAGAATTTACTCTCACAGAAACTTTATCTTTCCGATACATTTAAATGGATATTATACTTTTAGTACTAGTTACCGCTTTTTGCTTTGGAGCCATTGTTGGAAGTTTCTTAAATGTGGTAATCCTACGCCTGCCCAGCGAAGGGGAATCCGTTGTTTTCCCCGCTTCTCACTGCACTAGCTGCATGGCAGACCTCCACTGGTATGAAAACATTCCGGTCTTAAGCTTTCTACTACTCCGGGGAAAATGCAGTCACTGTAAAGCGAAAATTTCATTTCAGTATCCCGTAGTTGAGCTGAGTATGGCAATCCTGTCAGCAGCACTGGTTCAACGATTCGGCCTGACTCCCACAACTGCTGGTTATTTTCTGTTTTGTGCCGCACTCCTTGTTATCATCTGGATAGATGTTCACCATCAAATTATTCCAGACGTAATATCTCTTCCAGGCATTATCATAGGCCTTCTTTTTTCTGTGATATGCCCCGTGCTCTACTGGAAGGACTCTCTTTTGGGCTTACTTGCCGGTGGAGGAATTCTTTATGCAATAGCCTGGTTCTACTTCCTGTGGCGCAAAACCGATGGTATGGGAGGCGGAGACATTAAGCTACTTGCAATGATTGGAGCATTTCTTGGCTGGCAGGCTCTGCCTTTTGTGATCCTTGCAAGTTCACTGAGTGGGACTGTGGTGGGCCTCCTTGCCATGATAAAACAAAAAAAGGGGGGACAAACCAGGATTCCTTTTGGTCCCTTCCTCTCAATTGCTGCTCTTGCCTATCTCTTTTTTCAGGAAAATATTTTCCTGTTGTATGAAATCTATTTGAACGCTGCTATTCCTGGCTGAAAGCAGATTTTATTAAGATTTCGTAGAAACCGGTGTTTCAATTTGAAATTTTGACAAACTTTTTCCTGCAGTAATATTCTGCCCCAGTTTTCTCCCCACTTCCATTGTTGTGTCAATCTGTTGCCTGGTGTGACCATACTTCGGGTAGTATTTCCGAAACCACCCGTTGCTGCGTTCAGGCCTTTTCCCGGCAAGTTTCAAAAAGACTCCAATGGTATTCCAAGGCTCTGCAGTCGGGTGCGTATAAACTATTGGGGAACTAACCTGATTTGCGCCGCATTTTTTTAATAATGAACGAAGCCCCCAGAAATGAGTCCGCCAATAGCTGCGACATGAGATGAGTGGCAATACATCCTGTCCGGCAAAAAGCTTTCCGCCATCACGATCCAGCATGGAAAGAACCATGCCTGACGGATTATAAGACCATGTGGGACCCGCAACGATAATGAGATCCCATTTATCAAAAACCTTGGGATCAAGTTGTTTGACAGGATATCGTTTTCGGAAAAAGGTCTGAAACATCATAAGTACTGTCGATGGAATGGTACCAATTGGAAATCGTAATCGTTCTACTGGAACCAGTTTTTCCCACAGGATCTCAACATCACTTTCTTCCAGACCGATCACCAGCTTCTTCAACAGGTTTCGTGTCTGATTGCTATGAGAATAGGAAAGTATGAGAATTCGTTTTTTCGACACAGTTCTACCCTCTTTTATCTGGTTTCTGGCTTCTGGTTTCTGGACACTATACCGCAGAAAAAGACAAAAAAAAAGCCCCCGATTACTCGGAGGCTTAAAAAATCACAAATACTTAATACTCTAGCATTTTTCTACTTCATGTTCAACACCAATGGCTATCTTATAAAGCACAGTCACTATAAAGAGCCCTGTTGCCCAAACACCAATGGTAATTCCAAGTTCATTGGCTGTTGGAATATATTCAACGACATCATACATAGGAGTTGGAACAAAACCGGCAAGAACAAAGCCAATTCCTTTATCCAGCCAAAATGCGAGAAACAGCGCACCACAACCAAGTCCAAGAACGAGATCATTCTTTCTGGCTGCAGGAGTAAGAAGAACTGCAATGGCTCCAAAAGCCAGTACTACAAAGGCCCACATAAATGGAACCAGATTATTGTACACATGACCATTATGCTCAAGACCAAAGAACAGATACTCAAACGCATGCTTATGGCCTGGAATATTAGAATAGTACCCCACAAAAAGTTCAAGGCCGACAAAAAACATATTCAGAATAGCAGCGTATATTATAATGGTAACAAGTTTATTCATTGCCTTACGCCCAGCATCAAATCCTGCAACACGTTTCAAAATTAAACAGGCAATAATAATAAGGGCTGGCCCTGCTGCAAATGCCGATGCGAGAAATCGAGGAGCAATAATGGCGGTAAGCCAGAAGTGACGTCCTCCCAAACCACAGTAAAGCATAGCGGTTACAGTATGAATGGAGATTGCAAAGGGGATAGAAAGATAAATAAAGAAATAAATCCACTTTGGCGGTTTTACCTGCTTCCTCTCAGCAGTAAGGATTACCCAGCCACAAAGAATATTAAGGTAAAGATATCCATTCAACACAATGGCATCGTAAAACAGTATTGATTTAGGAGACGGGTACAGCACAACATTCAGCGCACGCATTGGCTGTCCAAGATCAGCCATGATGAACATCAGGCACATGATGATGGCAGCAATAGCCATAAATTCACCTAGTATGGTGATTCTACCGAATTCCTTAAAATTATGAATATAATAGGGAAGCACCAGCATCACACCTCCAGCTGCTACTCCAACAAGAAATGTAAACTGGGAAATATACAGTCCCCATGATACATCACGGCTCATGCCGGTTAGACTAAGGCCCATGTTGTACTGCCTGATATAACAGGCAGCACCAATAGCCATGAACATTCCTAAAAATGCAAGCCAGATCCAATAAGCTGGTTTGCCTTTGAGTGTTTTTTCAATCATGACTACCTCACACTATGTAAAAGACTGATGGTTTAGTACCCAGTGTTGGCTTTCTCTGGATAGTAAATTCTTTATCAAGTACCGCTCGTAACTCGGACCCCGAATCATTCAAGTCTCCAAATATTATGGCACCTGTTCCCTGGCAAGCCTCAACACAGGCTGGTTCCTGTCCAAGAGCCAGACGCTCAGCACAGAAGTTACATTTTTCAACAACACCCTTCATGCGTGTAGGGAATTCTTTATTGTATTTCTTGATGTATGGGCGTGGATCCTGCCAGTTGAAAGACCTGGCACCATATGGACAGGCTGCCATACAGAAACGACAGCCTATACAGCGATGCATATCCATTGCCACAATACCAGTGGACTCTGCTCTAAAAGTTGCCTGGGTAGGACATGCACGAACACAGGGTGGCTCATCACAATGATTACACAAAACCGCAAAATCGATCTTGCCAATTTTTTTGGAAGCATAAGAAGATGAGTGATAAGGGAATACATTCTTAAAAGGTGCCTTCCACAACCACTTTATTTCATTTTTCTTATCAGGAAACTGTGGAACATTGTGAGCATTAATGCAAGCGCTGATAGCACCATCAAGCAGCTCAGGTTTGTCAGTGAATTTACGCATATCAATAATCATACCAAGACGAACACCTTTAGGTGCTTCTTCTGCATGAGCACCATGACCAGCATCTGGTGCAGCATGGCCTCCTCCCGCAGCATGTGCGGGATCAGCAGACAGCCTGATTATAGCAGGTGCACCTATTCCTACAACTACTGACGCACCTGCA
>JAESPV010000075.1 GCA_016765495.1 Desulfocapsa sp.
GTAAAGCATCAGATTTTGCATTTACACCAATCCGCCAGTTTTTAGAAATAGTTCCTTGATCCGTCGAATTAAGAATTGCAAGCGATTGCTCAAACCAATCTTCATTTTTTGTTTCAGTCAAAAGCAAAATGTATACAGATGCCTGATCGGTGGTATTGTGTTGCTTTGCTGCTTTCTGAAAATTACATAACGCAGATTCCAGAAGTGTATCGACATCAAAACAATCATAGATATGGACGTGAGAATCTACAAATATCATTTCTTCTTATTTAGCCCTTGTAAGATCATGTTCTAATTGAAATAGATAAGGAAAGCGTACTTTTATGGCAATTTTATACAGCATAATCGGCGCTAGCAACCCCATACTGACACCTGTAATCATATGTAATACCGGATTTTCAATGGAAAAGACATTCAAAAGAATAATTCGAACAGCCACTCCTGCCAGCATATGCACAAGATAGATTTGTATGGAATAAAGACCTAAAGTCCTGATAAATAAAAAATACTTTTTCTTTGCAAGATATTGAGCAAGTCCTGTGCAAAAAAGAATCCCGACACTTGAAAGAAAAAGAAAATAAACCGGGTGAGAACCGTCTGTTAAGCGGGTTGGTTCAATAATGAATTCAAACACAGTGTATGCTGAGCCAATAAACAGTAAAAATAACACAAAGGTAATTGGTACAGGAATATAAAATTTGTTCCAAGAAGCTATACTTTTTTTAAGCAATACCCCAAAAACAAAAAAAAGAAACCCTGTGGAAAATCCGTGTAATGCCATTACTTCAGTGGGAATGGGATAGAAAAACAGTAGGCAAGCTACAACAAGCAAAATTACAGACACATACTGTTCAAACAAATTAACTATTGCATACACCACATACATTAGAAAAATAGCATACAAAAACCAGAACTGAGCTAAAGGAAAATAAGGAATCGTCAGAAGATCAAAGACATTTATGCCTCGGTGGGACTGATTTGAAAAGAACAACTCTACTGTTCCCTGAATCAGAGACCATACAAGATAGGGATAGGCAATAAATTGTAATTTGTTTAGCAGAAATTCCTGAGTTCCCCTTTTCACCAGACTTTGACATGCAAACAAGCCAGCCAGAAAAAAGAACAACGGCATATGAAAACTATACACAATACTATCAGAGAGAAGAAAAAAATGTTTTGCAACAGGAAGCCCGGCACTAAAGCCGCTACTTAACAAATGGGCGTAGACAACCAGAATAATTCCAATCCCTTTTGCATAATCTATCCAGTTTGTTCGTTGCTCAGTCATAAAAAATCAAGTAACGATCCCCTCATTGAAGGGGAGCTTTACTCAACCCAAACATTACTACTATATCCACCATATCGCGAAATCTCCACAGCAAATAAGGAACGGGAACGAGATCAGTTGAGCAAATCATTCCGTGTACGTTCAGGCAGGTAAGCGAGGCACGAGACTCCGCAAGGACATTGTCGGACAGGCACCAGCATCGGTGAACTGTTGAACTCCTATTGTTTGTATCAAAATATCATTGAGAAACAACTTCAATCCCATCAAGTTGTAGCCCCGCCTTACCAGTAAAACGGACATGAAAGCTAAGGTATTCATCACGTTTTAATTCAAAATCAATTTCAACTCCAGTAAATTCAGTATTATTAAGCTCTGATATTTTCACCTTGTGCGTTGAGAGAGCTCTCAGATGCTGTCCATCAGTTATGGAAAGAACAGCAGCGATATCATCTTGGTTCAGCTTTCCAGTATCTTTCATGCGAAGCAAAAAACGAGCTGTATAACGTCCTTTACTATAAATTTTATTGGGACCATAAACCATATCCCCTTTTAGGCACCTACCAGGGATAGCCTCTATAACTTTCCCGGTTTTCGCCCCCTCTGCAAGTGCAAGCTGTCCAGTATTGCCCACCATCATCTCAGCCTTTAGAAAGTTTAGTGGTGAATCATTACCAATCGTATTCACGGCAATTTTGTTTACACGTACCTGCCCTTTTCCATAATAAAAAACCCGAAACTCCAATTTAGTGTTTTGGCTTATGGAGAAATCAATAAATTCATTTTCATATATTCGTCCCTGACCTGTCCCCTTCAATTGCCGTTTGGCAAGGATTGAAACTTCTCCATTCTCTGCCACACTGGCGACCTCTATTCTTGCCGCAACTTCATCAGGTTTTCCATCTATATAGATAGAAAAACAACTGCGATATTCACCGGGAGAATACACATCATAGGGTCCATAAACCAAAAATCCGGGTTTATCCATCCCTTCAGTTGCCTGGAAAACATGTCTCCCAATCGTTTCATCTTTTACAATTTGACCTGTCTGCTTATGCAAGCGCCAGTTCACATCATAAAAGTAAGGCATATCGTACCATGCCTGTTCATTTACTAAAGCCACCTTATCCATGCTTTTTAACTGAAAGAGATACAATCTACGCCATACCCCCGTCCATGTTTTAAAATATATTCTATTTTCTTTAATATCAACAAAGTCCAAATAAGGTGAATTCTGTAAACGCCTAACAGTTGTCAAAGGAGAAAAAGGGCTTACTTTTTCCAAAAAAACGTCTCTGTTATTGTGCACAGTGATAAATTTCACTCCAAGCTTGTGCAGAAGCAGAAACTGGTCTCTATCCATTCTGCCTTGATTGATACTGGCCAGAGGGTCATATACTGTATCAATATATTCTTTTAACACCATTGGACTACAACCATTTATCCGCGGAACCCAATCCAGCATGATATAGTGCTGATACAAAGATGACTGATGCGAGTCTCCAGGCCAGAGCGGTATCTCCAGCAAAAGTCCATCCCCGATATTCTTTTTCACATAACGATAAATATCCTGTCCTCGATCCAGAATATTTATCCCCATGGGCTTAAACATATTATAGTCTTTCAGCTGCAGTCCAATTGCTATAAAAAAAACTAATGTAATAGCTACAAGGCTGGCACGTCCCTGCATTCGTTTTTGGATGTCCCGCACTACAAAACCTGAAATAATAGCAAGGGCAAATAGAGCTAGAGTTATAATACGGTCAGAAACTCTTGGATAATTAAAAAACGGAAAGTAATGAAAGAACAGAGTATAGAGAGACACATCACCAAATGCTAGGCCAAGCGAGAGAATCAGACAACAAAAAGCAATCACAGTATAAAAAAGGCGAAGAAAATCTCCTTCATCTACAAAGCGCCACCGCTTCTTTCCTAAGACAGAAGTACTCAACAGCACAAACAAAAATCCACCACCAAGTACGGCCGGCACAAACCCTACATAGACATTGCTGACTGAAGAGAAGAGATCAGACAGACGAGCTGAGAAAAAACCGACATCAGCAAGTGTTCTGCCCCCTCCAGCGATGGTTGGCGCAACACGTTCCACCTTGGATGCTACCATCCAATAAACAATACCTCCCATAGAGAAAACAAGTGGGAGAGCAGGAATAATTGTTCGTCTTGTTTCCCACATGCCTCTACCAAGAACTTTCAGCATTAATACTAAATGTGATCGCAACAAATATACTTTCATCCCTATGACAGCAACAAGACTAGCCATCACAAGAACACCGGTGTTTACAGGTGGACGATAACAAGCCAGTACTGCAAGAGGAACAAACAAAAAAACTGGCAACAAAGATGTTGCCTCTATTGCAAGACTCTCTTGAAAATTAAATCTCGACAGGCGCTGATAAATCGCTGCAAAACAAAGCGAAATAAGAACAATCATGAGAGGGTAAAGCGTAATCACCCACCAGAAAGTCGGTGTAAAAAACACCACATGATCCCGGCAGTAAAAAAAAGTCTGTGCATATATGGTGATAGCCACCCCTGCGCCCAACAGAAGGATAAAAGAACTTACGATTGGTCTTGCTGAAGAGAATGTGCCAATGTCAATCTCATTTGGCTTATACACAGGCAACAAAGAGATCACACGAATAGGGATATAGACCCCCAGAAAAACACATATATAATATATAAGATGGGGTTCCAGCATGGAAAGACCAATCAGGCCAATGCTGGAAATAATGCCATATCTGACTTTTTTAGAGCGAATTCCTTTTTCCAGAAAATACAAAATAAATGGATAACAGAAATATAAAAATCCGTAACCATGGCCAGCCGCTAACCCACTGATACGTGACGGTGCAAAGGTAAAAATAATTGCTGCCAGTAACGCACCGGTACGGCTGCCACTATACAGTCGTACAAGAAGATACATAAATAGACCTGACAGAACATAAGAGCATATAATTGTACAATTATAGGCTGCCACATCACCCAGGGGGCTAAACAGCATATAGAGGAATGCCAGGGGAATTGTATTTAGACCCGTGGTTTCATGGTCTAAAACCATGTTAAATTCGTAAGGATTTGTATTAAATGGTATTACCCCGGCAAAATTCTCCTTTACGAGCCAAAACCAATATAAAAGCTGCATTTGATCGCCGGATCTATTCCAGACCTTTGCACCACCAAAAGGAGAATAAGGAATTCCTGTATCAAAATGGAGGACCAGGGGATATGTTGAAATAATTGCCAGGGCCAGCATCAACAGGAAAACGGCCAATATTTCCCACCATTTTTTAACCATTTATTTTACCTGCAAGTTCTTCCAGACGAGGTTTAATCGCCTCTGGCAGGAAAACTTCTCTGCGGTTTTGCTGTCCTGAAAGCACTTTCTTTCTAACATCGGGATCATGTATAAGTAATTTTGCTGCAACAGCTAAGCTATCTAAATCATCTTTTCCTGTAAAGAGAAGTCCTCCCTCCCCAAGTGTTTCTGGCACAGCAGAGCTTTTATAGGCAAAAACAGGGACATCAAACCACATAGCCTCAATTAACGGCACCCCAAAACCCTCATGTTCACTCATGGACCAGAACAGGTCGGCACAGCGATAACATGCATGGAGTGCATCATCAGGAACTTTACCGGTAAATAAAACATCCCCCTCCAGGCCCTGCTCACGTACCTGTCTTTTTAGATCCTGATAATAGCTTTCTTCTTCAATAAAGCCCCCCACCAATATCAACCTGGCATTACCATACATTGACAAATAGGATGCGAATCCATTTATCAGATCATGCTGACATTTATTTGCCACAAGCCTTCCCACAAAAAGAATATTATCTCTTCCATCCTGCAAGCGAGCCATCATATTGGGCTCAGCCGGAATGTTCCGTTTCTCAGGAGAAATACAAATGGGAAGAACTGACGGATTGCTAAAACCGTGATCCAGAAGATCATTACTGTTAAA
>JAESPV010000076.1 GCA_016765495.1 Desulfocapsa sp.
CGGTATCATCAACAAAAGCTGCCGAAATGACCAAGTTGCTGGAGAACATCTACAGAGCCGTAAATATAGGTTTAGTTAATGAGCTTAAGGTCGTTGCCGATCAGATGGATATTGATATCTGGGAAGTAATTGATGCAGCGGCCACTAAACCTTTTGGCTTTACCCCGTTTTATCCTGGCCCAGGTCTCGGAGGGCATTGCATCCCCATAGATCCATTCTATCTTACCTGGAAGGCTCGGGAGTATGGAATTCATACACGTTTTATAGAGTTGTCCGGAGATATTAATACTAATATGCCGGAGTGGGTGATTGGAAAAGTCATAGATTCTCTGAATAGTCGCAAGAAGGCTCTTTGTGGGTCCAAGGTGCTGATTTTAGGAATTGCTTACAAAAAAAATGTTGACGATATGCGGGAATCACCTTCCGTAGAACTAATGACCTTACTGCAAAAGAAAGGTGCAGATGTTCTTTACTCGGATTCCTATGTCCCTAAAATTCCTCCAATGCGAAAATATAAATTTGATCTTGAATCAACACCGTTAAGTCCTCAGATTATTGAACAGTCCGATTGTATTCTTATTGCCACTAATCATGATAATGTTGATTATGATATGATCCTCAAACATGCAGACTTGATTGTTGACACCCGAGGCGTTTTTCGAGGGAAGCATTCAAATGTTGTTAAGGCATAATGACTATTGATCGTTTCGGAGTTTAGGATGTAAATTGGTTATTGTTCAGGTCACTTTTTTTTGGGGTCTGATCTTTAATTTTATACGGGAATAACTACGTCCTCTCTGGTTGATTCCTTCTTCATGAAGGAATCAATTATATGCCAAGGCCAGGCTCTCCAAGTATATTACTTGCAAAATCGGGGTATTGGGCTATGATAACAGGTGTCCATATTACCGGATGACAGCACTTCCCTCAAGAGAATGCTGCTGGATTTTCAGGGTCATTATGACAAGCAAACCGGTATTTTGCTTGAACAGATCAGTCTTTTACGCGTCCAACTCTATGGTCGTAAGAGTGAGAAAAATATCCAGAAATTGACGAGGATGTTGAAGAAGAAGAGATTCATGCACCTGCCCACAATCGTATGAAATGTGGAAGAAAGGCCCTTGAGGCGAACCTGCCGCGTGGTGAAAAAGTTCATGACCTTGTGTCGCTCCAGGGAACAGGATCTGCGGCTGTGGCGCTACGTTAAGCAGGATTGGTGAAGAAGTGTTAGGGCAACTTGATGTTGTCCCCGCAAAGTACAGGTTATCCGTCATATTCGACCTAAGTGTGCCTGTATATGTGGTTTTTTCGACGTAGAGAACCTGAAAAAAACATCTGCAAAATAAGAGAAGCAAAAAAGGTGCTTCAGGAGAAAATTTGTGATTTTAGAGAACTAATTAATGCTACGTTGGCAAATGCGTTAAATTGCAAGGGGTCGTTAATCGTTAGTTGTACCAGCACCGACACGTATCGCCAAAATAATTAGGGGAATAGTAGCTGCCAGAACAAAGAAAAAAGAATTAGATGGGTAATGGGTTGTGAGATAGGCCCAGGGAAATAACCACACACTGTTTATAAGTAGCACTCCAACTGTAATTTTTATATGGGAGTTGTAGCGACGCGCCAGTATTTGATAAGCATGGCTTCTATGTGCCATCCAAAAATGATCACCTCGAATAATTCTGCGCAATAGGGTCACAGTAGAATCCACAATAAAAACAGCTAATAGAATAACCCATGTCCAGATGTTGATTCCTGTAGTACCAGAGGTCAATATTGCAAAGCATCCAAGGACAAAACCAAGAAAACCACTTCCTGCATCACCCATGAAAATTTTTGCTGGAGGCCAGTTCCAAAATAAAAACCCGGCCACAGCAGCACCTAAAATTTCGAGCCAAGCAGCATAAGCACCTAAATCGTTGTTTAGCTTCAATATTATGAGGGCAGCCCCAATAACAGAAAGTGCTTCTATGGAAGCGAGTCCATCAATTCCATCCATAAAATTATAGAGATTCAGTAACCAGACCAGACTGATGCCAAGTATCAGGTAACTAAGCCCCAAAAGATAAAAGTCAACCGGTAACCATGGGATTATTAATGGTATGTCTGCAATGAATAATAATAGTGCTGAAGCGATTGTATGGACTGATAAGCGCAGAATTGCTGACAGATGATAATGGTCATCGAGAAATCCTACTATAGCCACTAAAGAACAGGCGGTTAGCGTTCCCATGGTGGCGGTAAGGGGAAGTGGCGAATATCTTATTAATAGAATAGTCCCAAATAAAAATGTCAGAACCAAGCCAACACCACCGCCACGTGGTGTAGGAATAGTATGCGAACTTCGTGCATTTGGGATATCGAGCATTTGAATCCGCAATGCATACAAGCGACAAAGGCCAGTTAGCAGGAAAGAACATAAAAAAAGTAGAAGTATCCACCAGTTGCTCATGGGGAACTCCATTGAAACCCCCTTTTAAGATTTACAGGGGGGATCCAGTTGAGTAAATGCATGGTCTCGGAACAATCAATTTGCAGGTTTTCTGTTAACCGTTTGATGTCTTGTTCTTTGCCGGCAAGTTTTGCTAAAAACCGCAATAAAGGAAGAGGAACAGGCAAGAGTTTGGCGGACTTTGTAGTGGATTGTGCAAGAAGTCGTATAAACTTCGGTGTAGATATATCGTTGTTATCGCTGACAAGTAGAGGGGCTTTGGTTGCATTTGGGTGATTCAGACAGGTAATTATGCAATCGCAAAGATTATCAATCCCGATAAGGCTACGTTTGTTATGAATCATTTTAAAGGGTAGGGGAATGCCATGTGAGATGATTTTTTGCAAACGTGCGATATTGCCACTTGCGCCTTTTCCATAAACAAGTGGTGGACGAATAATAACAATTTCGAGTTCTGTTTTCCTGCCAATTTCAATTAGACCTTCCTCTGCCTCTTTTTTGGAAATGGCGTAAGGATCGGTGGGGGAAAGAATGTCGGTGGCTTTAAATGGTGTGTTAGTGGTTTGTTCCCCGTGTACCTTTATGGTGCTAATAAAGATAAATCGCTTAACCCCCTGCTCTGTCGCTTGCCGGGCCAGATTTAACGTTCCCTGCACATTGGTTTTTCTGAATGAAGCAAGTGGGTTATGGGTGTGATCCTGCATGATGTGAGCTCTTGCAGCAAGGTGTACCACCGTCGTAATATTTGTCAGCACATTTGACCAATCCGTTTTTTCATTAATGTCACCAACAGAACGAAATGGAATGCTGTTTGTTTTGTCACTTCGTGAAATACCTAGAAATGCAATTTTTTCCTGAGACAATAAGTCAGTTAGCCGATTTCCAATGAAACCGGAAGCTCCTGTTACCATAACTGTGTCGTCCATGATTCTCACTTCTATAGATTTTTGTCCGTGTAGCTTTTGTCGCTTCAGTAAAAGTGTTTCGGTAGCTATCATACTGGGAAGGAAAGGGAATGTCACGGTATGCTAATCCCCACACCTTAACGAATAGTTATCTATACTAGCTCTTCGATTGATTTGAATATTTGAAAAACCATAAAAGGCTTGTTATTCTCAATAACTTTCAGTACAGTGCCTTCGTATTCTCGTATTAAGGGATTATCTTTTTACCCCCAACATTAACGTATATTACTGACATGAATAATTTAAAAGGGAAAAGAGTGGTTGTCACAGGCGCCTGTGGAACCATTGGGAAAGAGCTGGTTGAACAACTTCTTGCGAATCACGAGGTTGAAGAACTCATAGGACTTGACAATAATGAAAGTGAGTTGTTCCATCTGGATCAAAAACATCTAGGTGACAATGCATCATTCTTTCTCGCAGATATCAGAGATCGATATAAACTGACCCGCAAAATGAAACATATGCAGGTGGTTTTTCATACAGCGGCATTCAAACATGTGATTCTTTGCGAACGCTCACCTTTTGAGGCTGCACAAACAAATATTACTGGTGTTCAGAATGTGATCACTGCTGCAATGGATAACAACGCTGAGCGTGTTATCTTTACCAGCTCTGACAAGGCCGTGAATCCAACAAACGTTATGGGGACCTCCAAATTAATGGGAGAGAGACTTATAGCGGCAGCAAATAGTTCTTTGCGTGGAAAGGGACCGGTTCTGTCTTCCACTCGGTTTGGGAATGTATTAGGCTCAAGCGGCTCTGTTATCCCGATTTTCAAAAAACAGATCAGTCAGGGTGGACCGGTCACATTGACCGATCCTGAGATGACCAGATTTATTATGAGCATCAGTGAAGCAGTAAAACTGGTCATTGAGTCAGCAGATTTAGCCTGTGGTGGTGAAGTCTTTATTACCAAAATGCCCATTATTCGTATTCAGGAATTGGCAGAGGTTATGATAGAAGACCTTGCCGGACAGTATGGTTATTCCCCCGAAAAAATCCAGATTGAAGTCATCGGGGCGAAGCCTGGAGAAAAAATGTATGAAGAATTAATGAATATCGAAGAAACCAGACGAGCCATTGAGCTTGATCGTTATTTTGCGGTACCACCTGCTTTCAGGAGCCTTTACCAAAATATCAATTACGAATACAGCGATATTATTTCCACCGAAGTAACGAATCCTTACAACTCCAGCAATGAAAAGCCTTTAAACAAGGAAGAGATAAGAGCTTTCTTGATCAAAAACAAGTTACTCGTGGATTGATAACATTAAAATTGTCTAACACTGGAAAATTTATAGACATTTATGCTGTTTTATTCATTCGAATTTATTTTTCTTTTTTTCCCATTAGCCCTAATCGGCTATTTCCTTATAGGAAAAAGAAGTAAGCACTTTAGCATTGTATGGTTAGTCTGCTGTTCAATGTTCTTTTATGGCTGGTGGGAAATTAAATATGTACCGCTATTAATTGGTTCCTTACTATTCAATTATTATTATGGTCTTGTACTGAGGAAAGCTCCGCACAAACATCTCCTTTGTTTAGGTGTTATCCTTAATCTACTCCTTATTGGCTATTACAAATACGCTGGCTTCTTTACTAGTATCGTCAATGACACAACAAAGACATCATTCAATTTTGGTGATATCACCCTGCCTTTAGGAATTTCCTTTTTCACATTTCAACAAATTGCTTGGCTAGTAGACTCATACAGAGGAAATGTCTCTTCGCAGGAAAAAGGTTTATGGGAATATGCCCTGTTTGTCACCTTTTTCCCGCAATTAATAGCAGGCCCAATTGTACACCACTCAGAGATGATGCCCCAGTTTCATAATGAGAAAAATAGATTTATTAACTGGACCAATATGTCAGTTGGTGTCAGTATCTTCATTATTGGTCTAGCAAAAAAAATAATCTTGGCAGACTCAATTGCTCCCTACGCCAACAAAGTTTTCAATGCGGCACTGGTTCCGACTCAAGTCATTAGCACTGGTGATGCGTGGCTAGGGGCTATTTCATACACTCTTCAACTCTATTTTGATTTTTCGGGATATGCGGATATGGCCATCGGTCTGGCCTTGATGTGCAATATACGATTGCCTATAAATTTCGATTCACCGTACAAGGCCGTGTCAATTACCGACTTTTGGAGAAGGTGGCATATAACCTTGAGTCGTTTTTTAAAAGACTATGTGTATATTCCCCTTGGAGGAAACAGGGGGGCGAAGTCAAGGTGTTATGTAAACCTGTTGCTTACAATGCTTATTGGTGGCTTATGGCATGGGGCAGGGTGGACATTTGTGCTCTGGGGTGGGCTTCACGGGGCCTTCCTCGCAATTCACAAACTATGGGGCGAAATTAGTACACTCAAGATCCCTCAACCCATTGCCCAGATAATCACGTTTATCTGTATTGTTAGCGCATGGGTCTTGTTCAGAGCTGAGAGTCTTGACTCGGCAACTAAAATCCTAACGGCTATGTTTAACTTTGACCTGTTATGGGATGGTAAATTATTATCAACAAAAGAATTAGTCGCTGCCTGCCAATACATTATCCCCGGTTTAGTTATTGTTTTTCTTATGCCAAATACGCAAAATTATTTCTCAGATAATCAGGGAGGGCTAAAAGTTTATCAAAACAAATTTAGAGGTTGGATGTTCAAACTTCCCTCTTTTCAAACAAACTATTTCTGGCTCTGTCCCATTATTATTCTTTCCGTTTCATCCATCTTCTTTCTGCTGGATCAACGTAATATTCATGAATTTATTTACTTCCAGTTTTAAGAATGTATGAAAACGATGAAAGAACGGACATTTGCTATTGTTGTGATCCTTGGGATTGCTTTGCCAACAATGGCGGTACTTGCATACAATTTGTATATAGATCCCTTTCAAATTTTCCATAAGGATCTTACGCAACCGACAGTTCTCCTTGGTGGTCGTGGGACAGACCGATATCAACAGGCTGGAATAATAAATCAGTATGATATCGGTTCAGTTATTATTGGACATTCTCATGCCGCTAACTTTCTGCCTTTAAAAGTACAAAAAGAGCTTTCCTGGGAGAAAGTTTACACTCTTACAATGGATGGCTCCCCGTTGTACGAAAACGCTATGGTAGTGGAATATGTTCTTTCCAAACATAAACTCGATAATGTGTTGTGGGGTGTGCATGTCGGAAATTTCATGAATCCTTGGGAATCGAAAAATAAGAAATTACCATTGAAAGAGTACCTTTACGACCTAAGTCGATTTAATGATTTACGTTTTTTACTAACATTTGATTTGCAAAAATATGAAAAGCAAAAGAAGAAACGGAAACGGCAAATTTTAGAATCTGAAAACAGTCAACAACTGGTAGAAGACGAATTTAATCGGGCGACGTCATGGTACAATAGGAATATATGTGGGTTTAACCGACCAACGTTTGTGGCTGATAAGGTGCTGAGAGGAAAGAAATTCCAATATGATGATGTGACGATAAGGAAGGTAGTTCGTTTAAAGCCACGATCATTGATTGAGCCATTGAGCGAGTCAAATAAATACTTCATACATTACAAGGAAAATTTACACAATAATTTACTGTCAATTATCAGGCAACACCCAGAAACCACATTCCATTTTGTTGTAACTGCATACCCAACGTTGAGACTGCAAAAAATGAAAATAGATAACCCCGTCAGGTATAAGGGGTACCTGAAAATACTCAGACAATTTGTGATCGACACACACGATTATAAGAACATTAAACTTTTTGGTTTTGATAATGAAAATTTTACAAACGATTTGCGCCTATATAAAGACCAAGGTCATTATCATCTTGCTGTAAATAACTATATTATTGAAGAAATAGCTCTCGATAACAATCGTTTAACAGTGGCAAGTATTGATGATTATATATTAGCTCTTGATGAAAAGGTCTCAAGTTTTCGTTTACGAGACAGGTGGAATCCGCAACTTGTGAACGAATTCCCCCAAACTGGATATTTATCCCTTGATGCTGCAAGAATGCTTATTCATGAAGGACGACAATATTCAGATGTTGAGATCACTGAAGTCGCATTTCAGGGAAAGCAACTGCCAGAATGTGCTGTAAGGCTTCAAAAGATACAAATTAAACATCACAAAAACAACAACAAGCCAGAATAATAAATAAAACATAAAATGCCAAAGAACAAACGAAATAAAACCTCATGTTTCGATAGAAACCAGTACCCAGAAGAGCTCTTAAGGAAAATTCATTATTGGATACCCCCTGTCCCCGAATTCAAACCTCTAAAAAAACAATTAAACTCCTCTCTACGAATAGGAGCCATCGTTGATACACGACTTTACCAAGGGTTAAGATTTGAGGGTGAACTTTTTGTCCTTACCCCTGATAACTGGCAACAAGTACTGAATTATGGTGAAATTGATTTCTTAATAGTTGAGTCTTGTTGGCAGTCTGTTTACTGTCATTGGCGCTTTGGACAATTTAATCACTCTGAAAACAATAAAGCATTAATTGACATAATCCATACCGCCACAGAAAGGGATATTCCAACAATATATTGGAATACTCAGGACTTTTTGCATCATGACCGCTACAAGGAATTCGCATCACACTTCGATTATGTTTTTTGTGCTGACCCTAGGGAATCGCAGTTATTAGAACACGAAGGCATTAAATCGGATATGTTATTACCAGCCATCCAACCAATTATTCATAATGGGTTCAAACCCTATGAACCTTCATACCCTGATTTTTCAATAAATGTTTTATATGATGGATTTACGGATATTTATCGTCTTAAGGATAAGTTAAATTTTCTTGCCGATATTCTCCCATATGGCTTGAAGATAATAGAATCACAGGGTGAGATTTTTTGTAACAAAGTAAAAGGTTTATCAAATTTCTCCGATTCTTTTTTGGGGACAGTAACCTCCGGTTTGCGCCTGTCTACCTTAAAATATACTAAAACAGAAATAACAACTGACCAAACATTACGTTCTAAAACATTGCAACAATGGTTAGCACTGGAAACAATGGCTTGTCGTGTGCCGATTCTTCATAAGGGGAATATCCCTACAGATGATGTGCGTCATGGTCTCGTTTCATGCTATACAGTTGACGACCTCTTTGTTATGCTAGAATGTTTTGAACAGGATGATTTGTATCGTCAAAGAATTAGCCACTTAGCATGGAGGGAAATAATGAGAAAGCATACATTTTCTCATCGAATACGAACTATTTGCCAAAAAATAAATATAAAGCATAATTGGCAGAAGCACCCTTCTATTTCTGTAATTACTCCAACATTCAGGCCAGAGTTAATTGATCGCGTTATAGATTCCTTTAACGAGCAAAGCTATCCCAACAAAGAGCTAATAATAGTGGTTAATCGCAATATTTCTAATGCCGAGAAACATATAAATCGTAATATCGATAATGAAAATATTAAAATTACCACTGTTCCCAGTGAGCAATTCGTCGGGGCATGTCTTAATATTGGGGCGACGATGGCCTCGGGTGATTACTGCATTCGAATGGATGACGATGACTACTATGGGAAGGAATGTATAGCCGATATTATGTTGCATAATAGGGCGATAAAGTTTGATATATTCGGTAAGCCAACCAATTTTTTCACTTTTGAGGATGAGGATAGTGTGTATCAGAGATTTTTTCGAGTACCAGAGATGACTACCATTACGCCCAATAAGCTCCAATATCCAAATTTTCATGTTGCAGGTAACTTACTGGGTGGAAAAACAAGGATATTCCAAGATACTGGCTATCTGGAAGGATCTTTTGGAGCCGCTGATACCAGTTTTCTCATCAGCCAACACAATAAAAAAGTTAATTATTGCTGTTTAGATTGTTTCAATTTACTCATATCACGATCTTCAGATGAAACTTCTCATACTTGGCGGATAAAGGAGGAGGAGCTTAAGAAAACAGCAACAGTTTCAGCAGAATTAACTGATGATGATGTTAATTGTTAACAACCAATTAAGAAAACTACGCAATAATTATGAATAAACTTAAAATATTGTTTGTTACTACAACACTATTTGGTGTTCGAGGTACAACCGGAACATATCGATTAATTAGTATACTCGCAAAATTCCATAATGTCCTTGTTGTAACACCTAACAACATTAACCAAGAAAAACACATTGTTTTCATAGATAACTCCATTAAAATTGTCAAGATTGTTGACAGGAGCAATAAAGGAAGTTTGCTTAAGATAAAAAACTTGATTGACACGTTTTGTCCCGATATTGTATATATGTTTAATTCTCCTAATATCATCAACTACCTTTACCATCTTTCACCGATATTCCCGGAAACAAAATGGATTGCTGACTTTAAGACACCCCTTCTGCAAGAAGGACATACAAGAAAAAAAATAAGGCAAAAATCTTTTCTATCACAATTTTATCTTGATGCGATTTTCACACTGAGTAGACATAGTACAAAAACATGGATTCCATTCCTTATGCGAAAAACCTTGGAATATCCATTGGGGCTTGATTTGTCATTGTTTACACCAAAAAAGATCGTGTCTGAGCACATTTATTGCCATAAATTTGTGTTTATCGGTTCATTACACCCATACCGAAAGTTAGATTTTTTAATAAATAATTTTTGCCGTATAATCCGGGATAAACCCGATATCCCGTTCACCCTCGACATCTATGGTAGTGGTTCGGCAGCTACACCTTTAAAACGACTTATCAGAAGAAATAGTATGACCGATAGGATTCATCTTTGCGGTTTATTAGAACAAGAAAAACTTTTTGATAAGTTAAAAGATTATGATGCAGGAATAGCTTATGTTCCTACCCAGAAGTATAATAAGTCACCATCCCTTAAGGTCATAGAATATGTTGCAGCTGGTCTTCCAGCTTTTGCCTCTGATACTATTGGTCACAGAAAACAAATGGACAATGGTTTATCATTTACCTTGTTTAAAAATACTCCGGCATCATTTATAGAGACTATCACCAGTTCAGCTAGCTCGGGAATAAAAACAGAAAATATTAACAATAACCTTAAGGCGATTCACCGATATGACTATCGGTCAATCATAAAATATTATATTGAACCCCATTTACAGGCTCTTACCAGTGGGTAATCCGATGAAGATTTTCGTTTTTTGTGCCTCTTTATCTCACGGTAAAGGTGGGGCTGAAAGAATAGCCACTAATCTTATTTATGAAATGGTAGGCCGTGGTCACCAGCTATTTGTCGGGTATGATGGTGCCAAAGCCCAAAAACCTGCTTATTCGCAACATGATAAGGCCATCTTAGTACCTTTCTTAGAAAATGAAGCTTTCCGTGATGAAATAATAAAAATTAATCCCGATATTTTTTTTGTATTTTACTTTAATGCTGATTTAATGACATATCGTAAACTATGTCCTAAAAATATCCCATTTGGCATGCAAGAATGCACAAACCCAAAGCGATTGTGCTGTGACAATTGGAAAAGCCAAACTGGTAAAGACGTTAATGCCACTTGGGAAAGAGAAATTATAGCATCATCTGCAACTAGAATAAGAATGGTGATGCCTGGATATGAGAATTCCTTTCCACCATATATTAGACGTAACGTAAGAGCTTTTCCGAATTCTGCTCCCGAGATTGGAATAGGCAAAGTAGCAGACAATTCTGGAGTGAAAAGAAAACGAATTATTATTGTTGGTGGACTAAAGGCTAATAAAAATTTAGTGTTACTTATTAAAGCCTTTTCACGATTACCCTCAGAATTGTCGAATTGGGAAGTTCACGACTATGGAACAAAACTGGATGACCAAAATGAATATCATCAAATTATTAAAGAGCTTGTTTTTACTTATAAATTAACTGATAGAATTATTTTTAATGGTCCTACGGATGACATTTTTAAAGAGTATTCAAAAGCAGATATTCATGTTATACCATCTCTCAGTGAGGGGTGTCCAACATGTGTTCTAGAAGCAATGGCTCACGGCATTCCAAGTGTTGGGGTAGCTTCATGTCCAGGGACAAATGAGCTTATTAAACATAATAGCAATGGAATCTTAGTAAACAATGATGAAAATGGAGCTAATTTAGCTGAGGCGCTCCGAATTTTAATGACATCGTCCGATATAAGAAAAAAAATGGGTGGTCAAGCATACATTGATGCCAAACAATTCCAACCACAAGAAACTTACGATAGTTGGGAAAAACTCTTTAAGGAAATGGCGAACTATAAAGGTAATCCGAATATGCTTTTTCAAGAACAAACGACAATTGATAAAGAGCGGGCCATGCACATGGCAAGATGCAGAAGAAAACTTTTTAAGCAGGAGTAGTAAATGAATTCGACAATATTGATTACCGGTGGATGTGGTTTTTTGGGGACATCTTTAATCGCTCAGTTATTGAAAGTAAAATTATTCGATACTATTCGTGTGCTTGATAATTTTCTCGAAGGTCAGCCCACCGATTTAGGGGAAATTACAGAATATACGGTCTCTGACGCTAAGAATTGTTTGCAACACCAAGGTGTTGTTCTTATTGAAGGTGATATCAGGGACCAGGAAACAGCTGAACTTTGTTGTCGTGATGTGGATTGCATTGTTCATCTTGCTGCGAATACTGGCGTGCCACCATCTGTAGAAAACCCAAGGATGGATATGGAAAGTAATGTGAATGGACTCTTTAATATGTTGGAGGCTGCTCGCCATAACAAAGTTAGTAAATTTATTTTTGCCTCATCCGGCGCACCAGCAGGGACCGTAGAACCGCCAATTCATGAAGAGCTTCCACCCCACCCAGTTTCTCCGTATGGGGCAAGTAAATTAGCTGGAGAAGGCTACTGTTCTGCTTATTACCATAGCTATGGAGTTAATACTGTTTGCTTACGATTTGGTAATGTTTTCGGTCCACGATCAAAGAAAAAATCAAGTGTAGTTGCTAAATTTATTCGCCAAGCCTTAGCCGGAGAAGAATGTCATATTTATGGTGACGGTAGTCAGACCCGAGACTTTATTTATATCGATGATCTAGTTAACGCAATTATTTTGTCAATTACCAAGGATGTCGGGGGGGAAACTTTCCAGATCGCTTCTGGTACGGAGATGACAGTTGACGAAATTGTTGACATTATTAAAGCCAACCTTAAAAATCATGGTGTCGAGATGGCTGTTATATATGATAGCCCTAGACGAGGGGATGTAAAACGCAACTATTCTGATACCAGTAAAGCAAAAAAAATCCTTGGCTGGACAACAAACATGGACATCCACAAAGGTGTAGCATTAACCATTAACTATTTTTTAGAGCTAAAGTAGCAAATGATAACAGATAACAACCCCCAGAAAGAGATTATTGTTATTCTTGGTGCAGGGCGCACAGGAACATCTCTATTGACAAAACTACTTGTTGGTCTTGGGATGAGCATCTCGCCTAACCTTATCCCCTTATCAGAGCAAAACACCGAAGGTTTTTTTGAAGATAAAGAAATTGTTACAACTCATATAAACTTATTATCCTTCCTCAAAAGCCACCCATACCTTCCATTAAACAAGGACTTCTTAAAAACTAAAGGGATTTCTAGCTTTATAAATCGTTTATTAGAAATAACTCATAAGAATATTAATAGCACAAAAACACTCTGGGGTTTTAAGGATCCACGTACTCTGATTTTGTTACCCCTGTGGATGAGAGTTTTCAACAGTGGAAAAATAATTCCAAGATATATTTTAACAGTAAGAGATCCTAGGAGTGTCGTTGAGTCTATGCATAAGCAATATAATGATTCAACCGAAATTGCTGAATTGTCTTGGCTTTTACGTAACTGTGAAGCTCTGTATCAAACGGGTGGCAATTGTTTTGTTGTTCATTATGAAGATTGGTTTACTGAAAATGCGTCAGTAGTGGCCAAACATATTTTGAGTTTCACAGGACTTGATAGGTTTTGGGATAAAGAAAAAAATGTAAAAGAAGCCATTGGTAAAATAGTCAAACCAAATTTAAACCGTGCTGTTTATAATGATTATGTGGTTAGAAATCGATATGTAATAAAGTTATATGATGCGTTATTGAATTGTCGAGGCGATCAATTTGACAGACAGGCCCTCATGGATGTAGTTATGGAATGCCGGAAGGCTATGGACGAATTTTCAGGGTGGGCAATTGAAGCACAAGGAATTTTTAAACAGAAGAGAAATTTACAAAGCAGTAACAAAAGTCAATTTAACCATGATTCAGCAAAACTTGTCTTAGAAGCTAATAAGCGCTTGCAGGATCTCAAAGATAGTGATGATGAAAATAAGAATTTTCGTATTAAAATATCAATGCAAAGTAAAGAACTGAAAAGTATGAAAGAACAGAAAGAACAGAAAGAACAGAAAATTGAGCAAATGCAACAAGTAATGCAAAACAAAAATAAACAACTGAAAAAAATAAAAATTAGAAACAAGACACAACAGGAAAAAATATTCACACTCCGAACCTCAACGTCTTTTCAACTAGGACAAATACTAATTAATGCTGTCGCCAAACCTGGAAAAAACACTATTCTTCTACCCTTTTATTTAGCACGAACCCTTTTATCGTCAAGAGTTGTATAGTTTTAAGTGTTGAAAACTGGGTATTATGGGTAATCAAAAATAATTAAATTGTATGATGATAATGGATAAGGAAAAGAATAATGAATAGCAACAAACATATACTCATACTTGGAGCCGATGGTTATCTTGGCTGGCCGACAGCTATGTATTTCTCAAAACTCGGCTATCAGGTCACCGCCGTCGATAATTATTTTCGGAGAAATGCCTGCACCGAGCTTGACGTTGGAATGCTTTATCCCGTACCGTCTCTTATTGAGCGCGCCAAGATATGGTATGACAAAACTGGCAAGGAAATAAAAGTTGTCATTGGTGACTTGCAAGAACCGGAACTTGTACGTTCTTTTTTTGATGGACGGGTGCAATACCAATGGGCGGTTGATAATGCTTTTACCGGAATACCAGAAACAGTAGTTCACTATGCCGAACAACCCTCTGCTCCTTATTCACTTCTGAATTATAAGTATGCAAATGTAACTATTGCCAACAATCTGCTGATAACAAATAATTTGATGTTTGCTGTCAAGGATTTAAGTCCTAAAACGCATGTCATTCATGTTGGTACCATGGGTGAGTATGGAACACCTAATATTGATATTGAAGAGGGATGGTTGGATATCGAACACAATGGAAGGAAAGATAAGTTTCTTTTTCCTCGTCAGGCCGGTTCGCTCTATCATACAACCAAAATTATGGATACGGATTTGATGTGGTTCGCGGTACGTATGTGGGATTTACGTATTACGGATCTCATGCAGGGGCCGGTTTATGGAATTGAAACAGAAGAATCTTTAATAGATGAAAGATTGAAGACGTTATTTAATTACGACGAAATTTTCGGTACTGTTATTAATCGGTTTATCACCCAGGCTATTGTGGGCTATCCTCTTACAGTGTATGGAAAGGGAGGGCAAACCAGAGGGTATATTAATATAAATGATACGTTGCAATGTGTCCACAAAAGTGCTCTTAACCCACCGAAACTGGGCGAGTTGAAGATCTACAATCAAATAATGGAAACATTTTCAGTGAATGAGCTTGCTGAAAAGGTGAGAAGAGTTGGTGAAAAACTTGGCTATTCTGTAGAAGTAAAATCAATTGATAATCCACGAAAAGAAGCAGAAGAGCATTATTACAATCCATCCTACCAGGGCTTACTGGAACTGGGTGTGAAACCTCATTATCTAACCGACGCATCCATGGAAGAAATGTTTAAGGTCGTAGAAGAATATAAAAACAACATACGCCGGGATGTTATATTCCGTGGTGTTAAATGGTAACAGCATTGTCTGTTTGTTAATATGCTTCTACTTGTTAAAAATATCAGGAATAATTTTCAGGCATTCAAGGTTCTGGTTGGAATTAATATAAAGATCACGATGTTGTCAACCAGATTGGGTTGGGTTTGGTGGATTCTTGATCCACTAATAATGATGGGGATCTATTATTTTCTCATTAAAGGGATCTTTAATAGGGGGGGGGATAATTATCACGTATTTGTGCTGTCCGGTATAGTCAGTTGGCAATTTTTTACTAGAGCTCTTACTGGTACTACGAATGTCATAATACGCAATAAACAGATTATTAGACAGATAGCTTTCCCTCTGCCGGTTTTGATTGCCATTCCCATTGTGACGAACTTCTTTTTTGCAATAATCGGCATGTTTATTATCATGCTTTTTTGTTATTCAGTTATCAGTGTGTTGACCATTGGAATTTTTCCCCTTCTCTTTATGATTGCTCTGTTAAGTTACGGAATTGGACTGTTTGTTTCCGTGCTAAATGTTTTTATAGGGGATACAAGACAGTTGTTGTCTTATGTTTTAAGGGCAGGGTTTTTTATGACGCCAATCTTATATCCAGCATCCAGATTGCTTGAGTCGGAAAACATTTCCGGAACTATTAAGATGATTCTTCAGCTGAATCCTATGATGTGGATTATCTCAGCTGTGAGAACTGTACTTATAGATGGTGGAATGTATGATTGGCAGGAGTATTCGCTCCGCCTTCTGGTGATATTGCTGATTATTCAAGCAGGTCTTCTCTGGTTGCGGAAAAACTCATCAAAAATCATAAAAATGTTGTGATGTTACATGTGTTAGCTTTTCTTCGACGATGTGATGAATAAGCAATTGTAAACGTATAGAATGTCGCCTAGTGGTAAATGTAATGATGTATTTGTTGCGTTGCATCGAGCACTTTGTGTGTTCTGAGTTGAACGATAAGAAAAAACTGATTCGCATAAACACGACAGTACTTGAGTATTTAGGACTCGGCAAATTCTCTGGGCAAGTATGAAAGACCATATAGAAAAACTATTCAATAGTCAGGCAAGTCTGCAGGAGATAAAAAACAAAATCGTTGGAGGTGTTGCCAGTTTCCCAAAGCGTATCAAAGTGTTGGAACAGATGGTGAACAGTATCCTGCCACAAGTTGATGAGCTTATAGTTTATTTGAATAATTATGAGGAACTCCCTGCTTTTTTAATTGATTCCAAGGTAACAGTCTTCAGGAGTCAAGATTCGGGAGATATAAGTGCTAATGGAAAAGTCTATCATATTGATAAGCTAACGTCCTGTTACTTTTTCTCGTTGGATGATGATATTGAATACCCCACTGACTATGTTGATAAGATGATTGCTTGTTTAAAAAAATATGACAATATGGTTGGTGTTGCTGTGCATGGGTCAATTTTCCCAAGACGTGTTCAGTGGTATTTTGAACGTTATTCCTTATACTCTTTTGTGAGAGGACTTAAGACTGATACGTTTGTGACGTTAATTGGCTCGGGGACTTTAGCATTTCATACAGACACTCTAAAGGCTAAATTTTCTGATTTTTGCGGAGATGTCATGGTCGATTTACGTTTTTCCATTCTTGCAAGGGAGCAAGGCATACCTTTGGTGTGTATTGCCAGACCCAAACGATGGTTGAAGGCGCTAGTGCCCGATGAAGGGTTATACCAGGAGAATCTAAAACGGAAAACCTATCACACTACAGTGGCTGTTAAGCATAACCCGTGGAGTTACGAAATCTACAAATCCATCATTCAACCGGTAGCTGATGTTTGTTTTCGTGGAATTGATGATAATGAAATAAGGCTTTTAAAATTAGATAAGCAATTTATAGTATCTTTAAAGGATGATACAGTTCCAGAGAATTGGAAAGAAACAGCCAGGTATCGGAGAAATGTGGAACAGCGGAAGGCTGTTTTTGATCCAATAGGATTTGCTGGTGAAAAAAGAATTCTTGAGGAATCTCATCCCTTTACAATAAGACAATTACTATCCAGAGCTGTTAGGAAACCAGGAATCAATACAATTCGGTTGCCGTACCTTGTGTTCAAACATGTTATGCGGAAGGTTCGATAAGTTCTGCTATTGAGAATTGTTCCGTGGAGAGATTATAACGCCATGAATGTCAGGTGCTATCGAAGATGAAAGGTAATGTCGGCAATGATTTGCTACTTTCTCAAGTACGTAGGGGAGTCAATTTTTATGAAATAGTCATGGCAGCAAAGCTTCGCCATGTTGATTATGATTTAGTTTTTGCCCATGAAACTTTTTGTTCGGGGCTGGCAGGGTTGTATGTTGCTCAAAATTTCAGGAATGCCATAAAAATATTGGACATTGTTGAGTATCCCGCATTTGATCAACGAACGTCTGTTAATGTACGGAATGCCGGGTTAATAAATCCAGTGTCAACAGAACTGACAACTTCGTTTGCTGTAAATATTGCGAACCGATACGATTTTGTATATGCAACAAGTAATGGACAAAGAAATATTATGGCAGCCAATGGTTGCATTGTGCAAATTGACTTGTTGAGAAATTGTAGAGAATATCAGAAGGTTGCTTCCAACTCGTATTTATCCGACAGATTTGCCTTTTCTGAGCAAGATATCATAATATTGTTTTCTAACCGTGCGTATGAGTATTGTGGGCTTGAGCTTGCGATAGAGGGGCTTGCTGATCTCGATAAACGCTATAAATTAGTTGTTCTCGGAGATGTCGTACCTGTACTCAAGAGTAAAGCGGAAGACCTGGCTAAAAGGCTTAATGTTCAGGATCGTTACTTTGTAACAGGAATGCTCGATCCGTCATTGGTGTTACCCGTTATTGCAGGTGCCGATGTAGTGTTAGCATTGATAGAGCCCAAAATTGATAATCACCGTTGGGCGATGCCCAATAGGATTTTTGATGCGATCATGGCGCGAGTGCCTGTGCTGGTAATGAATGACACCGAATTAGCAGGTTTTGTTAAGCAGCATAATATTGGAAAAATAGTAAGTTCATCTACAAAGAACGCATATTTGGCTGCCCTTGAAGAGTTGTTTAATGAAGCAGAGCTGTTACGTGAAAACCTGAAGATGGCGGCAAGGGAGTTTTGTTGGGAAGAAGAGAAGTCAGTCTTGCAAAATAATTTGTCCAATTTTCAGGGTTCTTCACCAAAATGTTTATTTTTAGCCAATAAAGATATTGGCCGTAATGATCGTGTTCGCCGATTGTTGAAAACAATTTGTAACACCGGGTACGAGACAGATGTAGTAACTCAATATTATCCTATGGAATCAATGCGAGTTGATGGTGTAAATTACCATGCTTTTCGTGAGGGACAGGGCAATATCGAAAAAATGGTTAAGGCAACTCAGAAGAAGAATACGTATTTGAGACGAATGTTTCTATTGATTCGAAACAGTTACCAAAAGTTATGAGGTTATAAATGGCTCGGTTTTTAGCCACGTTACATTCCACGTTGAGTAAACGTGCTGGTATTGGGATTGTTGATTCTGAGTATGGCTTGATTTATTTGCAAGTCGAAACCTTACCATTCTGGATAGCCAGTCCGCAATTACGTGCCATGGCACACTATGAGGATGAGTTGTACATTACAAGCCCGGCATCTGTTTTGGGGTATAGCGTTGAGAGTGATTTAGGGAAGCCATTTTTTCAATTACAAAAAACCATTACTCTTCCTGAGTGGGTGCTTGGTGCAAATATGCAAGCGGATCTTCTTGGTATTCTAATTTCCTCCACCAGAAAACAACTACTGGTTGCAAACAATTTGTTTAATGCTGTGGACGAATTAAATCTTGAGGGTGAGTTTATAAAACGTCATTTTCTCCATAACATTGCGCCTGATCTCTTTCCCATTCCGGAGACAGTTTCACAATCGTATCAGTATGGCCATATTCGGAGTATTACTAAAACCGCTGGTGGTACCGTGTTTTTGACAATCAGTACTATGCATGGAACTGATGAAGGTTGTGTGATTAATTTTGATACAGGCGAGGTTTTTTTGGGTAATCTGGAAAAACCGCATGGTGGGTGCTTATGTGGCGACACGTATTTGATCCTGGAGGTTAGTAAGGGGCTTTTATCGGCATATCCCGTTGATTCGGAAGGGAACATTGTGGATGATAAGATATGGGAAACAAAACCAAAAATCAATATACCATTATTTGCTGATAGTGTTCAAAATATGCGAGGGATGCTTTGCGTTTCTGAAAGTATATATTGTGGAGTGCTCCACTGGGGGAAAGGGAATCCAAAACAAATACCAGCACGGATTGTCTCTTTTGATAAATACAGCGGCAGACAACAGACTACTGAGATTTTTTTTCCAGATACTGAAGAATTTAGAGAACCTCGTGTGTTTACCCTGGCTCCGTTGCCATCTTCTTTGGCCGAGGTTGAGATAGAAGAGTTTATGTTTTATCTTGATGGAGAGATCTGGAAAAAAAAAAGTAAACCTGTAGTAAAGCTGAAGCAGATTGCTAAAGAGCAACCAGAGACGACTAAGGTTTCTCAAAAGCCAGCCGTTATCCTTGAAAATGTAAGTCTGGCCTATCCACGTAGTAACACTTCTGTATTCTCATTCAAGAAAGGAACTTATGCTAAAGATGATTTTACAGCATTAAATAATGTTTCGTTTACCCTGTATGAGGGGGAAACCGTTGGTATTATTGGGAGGAATGGCTCTGGGAAGAGTACCGTGTCCATGCTTATTTCCGGTGCCTTACCACCCGATAAAGGATCATTGGAGACCATTGGTCGTGTGCAGCTCCTTTCCATCGGTCTTGGTTTTCAAAATGAACGCTCTGGCCGGGATAATGTGTTTATCAATGGAGCTTTGCTAGGATTAAGCAAAAAAGAAATTTTAAAAAAAATGCCAGCGATAGAAAATTTTGCTGAGCTTGAAAATTTTCTGGATGAACCCGTGCGGACATATTCTGCCGGCATGAAAAGTCGTCTCGGTTTTGCAGTGGCCACAGCTGTCAGTCCTGATATCCTTATTCTTGACGAGGTGATGTCCACAGGTGATGCAGCATTCAGGAAAAAGGCTGATGAACGAATGTTGGCTATGCGCGAACGTACCAAAACCATAATTGTTGTGTCCCACAGTATTAATCAGGTTAAAAAGATGTGTACGCGTGTGATATGGTTTAATGAGGGCATGGTTGTTATGGATGGTACTCCGGAAGAGGTTTGCTCTGAGTATACTGCTTTTTGTGAAAAGCCACAGAAATTGATGCCAAAATGATTAGTTTCTCTCCAAAATTCAGTGTCATCATTCCTGTCTACAATACCGTCGATTACCTGGAAGAGTGTCTTGACTCGGTTTTAAATCAGACGATTAATGATCTGGAAGTCATTGTAATAGATGATGGATCAACCGATGGATGTTGGGAAATTATTCAGGAATATGCTGCCAGGCATTCCAGGATAAGAGCATTCCAACAGGATCGAAAGCGTCAGGGGGCTGCTCGTAATCTGGGGCTCAGGCATGCACGTGGAGAATTTATTGGTTTTCTGGACTCGGACGATAAGCTGCCTTTGGATATTTACGAGTATATGTATGAATTGGCATGCAAATATACAAGTGATATTGTAGTCGGTATTCAGCAGTCTTTTAACGGAAATCGTATGTGGCGTGGGGTAAAACTCCATGCCGATGGACTTACTGATAAGGTTCGCAATATTGCTTCGATTGCTGAATTTCCTGAGCTGTTAACGGATATAAGTGTTTGTAATAAAATAATTAGCCACAAGTTAATTATTGAAAATAATATCATTTTTCCAGAGGGCTGCAGTGGTGAAGATCTTCACTTTATGGTTAGATCCTTTCTTGTTGCCCAGAATATAACTGTGATCCCTCGTGTCAGTTATTATTACCGTGGCCGTCAAAATGCGACAACAAGTATTCCTGGTGAATACCTTTATCGTGGTAGGGTGGAAAACACAATTGTTTTGGAGCCGTTTTTTGAGGAGAATAATCTGCATCAGTTTTATTCTGTATTGTTATGTTCTGAATTAAAAAAGCTTGTGAATACTCGTTTGTCAAAAACAATTCAGTTGACACAATATCCAGAACGCAGGGTGATTTTTAATTTAATTACTCAGCTTGCAGTTAAGTTGGATGATCACGAGATACGTAATAGCAACTATTTTTCTAGCCTGCAGCAGGTCAGAGCATTTCTCATTAAGCGGGAAGAATATGACTGCTTGGAGATGTTTGATAGAAAACCATTTACTCCCGGTTATCTTGATTCACTGAAAAATAAAGAGTCTTATTGGGCAATCTGCTCACCAATACTGGATGTTTATATAGATAAAATTAGCACGTTGAAGCTGGAAAAAGAGCGAGCTGATAGTGTTTGCTTTTTGAAGCTGTTAAGAGTTCCCACAAAAGTCAGAACATTGTTCCAAAGGTTTCAGCAGCTATTGCGGCGTAGGCGTGCAGCAAAAATACCATTTTATGCAATCTTTTCTTATTGTGCTTTGTATCCTATTGCCTGGATAAAGACTGTAACTTCGAAAAAAAAAGATGTTTGGCTTATAGAGGAGCGCCGGGCCAATTCTGCAGCAGATAATAGTTATTTTTTATTTCGATATCTGAGAACACAACACCCGGAGCTTAAAGTTTATTATGTGATTAGAAAAGACTCTCCAGATTATGAACGAGTCGCAAAGCTTGGACGGTCTATTGTACAATATTCTGTCGCCCATGCTTATTACCTGCATTGCGCAAGAGTTCTTCTTTCAACGGAGAGCCTCCGCAATCTTGGTTATCCTGCAGAAATATTAAGAAAAATGTGGGGAAAAACATATAATGTTTTCCTGCAGCATGGTGTTATGGCGGTAAAAAGAACAGCCTACACTCAAAAGAAATTTTTCTATTTTTCTCAGATTATTACCTCAAGTGATCGGGAAAAAGAAATTTTCGTGCAGGAGTATAATTTTCCAGATTCCACGGTTGCTGTTACCGGGATTGCACGCTTCGATAATTTGATGGATGAAAAGGGATTGCAGGAAAAACTGCAAATTCTCGTTGTGCCGACCTGGAGAAGGGGCATGAATAGCAGGCAGGAGATTGAGTCGAGTAAGTATTACTGGGCATGGAATCAATTACTTGTCTCTGAAAAGCTTGTGAATTTGCTGGAGAAATATAATGCAACTCTTATATTTCGATTACATCAGAATCTGTTGCCCTTTGCTTCTGAGTTTGCCGTTGATAGCGAACGGGTTCGTGTTTTGTCAGGTCATGAACCTCCATTGTTTCAGTTAATTAAAGAAAGTGCTTTGTTCATTACAGATTATTCCAGTGTAATGTTTGATTTCTTCTATCAGGATAAACCGGCTATTTGTTACATGTTTGACAAAGAAGAGCTGGAACAAACGCATAAAGGACAATCGCATATTGATATTAAAACAGAGCTGCCAGCTGATGTCCAAGGCACTTGTCAGGGCGTTTTATCATCACTGGAAAACTATTTGATTAATAATTGCACTCTGTCTGTTGCTCATCGTGCTAAAGCGGCTGACTTTTTTAAATATCGGGATGACAATAATTGTGAACGTATATATCAGAGTATTATCAGGGGAATAAAATAGGGATCTTTTATGGCATCGTACACAAGTCCAATAGACATAAAATATTTGTCCAATGATCACAGCAAGCAGACGACTGGCCAAAAACTGTTGCAGCAGTTTTTAAAAAAAAATAAGAATAATATCGTAAATGTGATGGATCTAGGGTGTGGCCAGGGAAAAACAGCAAATATTTTTCTTAAAGCAAATCCTCAAATCAAATGGGCTGGCCTGGACATTGAAGACTCCCCACAGGTAAGAAAAAGAACCCTTGAAGACTCCCGGTTTCATACATTTGATGGCATAAATATTCCATTTAAGGATAATTCCTTTGATCTTATTTATAGTAATCAGGTAATGGAACATGTGAGGCATCCACAGGAATTATTGTGTGAAGTGCACAGAGTGTTAAAAAAAGGCGGCTATTTTATAGGTTCGACATCTCAATTTGAGGCGTATCATACGTTTAGCTATTGGAACTATACCCCGTTCGGTTTTATAACATTAGTGGAAGATGCGCAACTAACTCTTGAAGAAATACGACCCAGTATTGATGGAATAACACTTTTGTTACGAGCCGTATTGGGAAGTCCACGTTTTTTTGGTCGTTGGTGGCGGATTGAGTCTCCTGTGAATAAATTGATCTCACTGTATGGCCGAATACGAAAAAGGGATCATCGACAAATAAATGCTGCCAAGATGATCCTTTGTGGTCAATTTTCTTTTGTAATCCGAAAAGAAAACAACGAGCGTTGACCTTGCTTTGAAATGTTGAGTTCATGCCCTAAAATCAGTGTAATTATCCCCGTTTATAATACTGTGGAATATTTGAAGGAATGTTTTGATTCCGTTCTTTCTCAGTCAATTCAGGGCATCGAAGTTATAGTAGTGGATGATGGTTCTTCGGATGGATCCTGGGATATTATTGAGGAATATGCCGCGGCTTATCCGCAGTTCAAGGTGTACAAACAGAGTCGAAAACGTCAGGGGGCAGCACGTAACCATGGTTTGTGTTATGCAACAGGCGAATATATTGCCTTTTTAGATTCTGATGACACTCTTCCGACCCAGGCGTATAGCCGTCTTTATGACTCAGCTGAAAGGTTTAAGAGTGATATGGCATTGGGTCCCTATCAATCTTTTTTTTACGACAGGAAATGGTTTGAACAGCCATTACATAAGCAATTGCTCAGTGGTGTGCTAGAGCGTACTGATATTTTTTCATATCCTGCACTCTTGGAGGATATAAGTGTTTGTAATAGAATTATCAGGCGGGAGTTTCTGGAAAAGTATCAGCTCCGGTTTCCAGAACGATATGCTGGCGAAGACGTCTTCTTTATGACACATATCTATTTGAAATGTAAGGATATATCTATTGTTCCCCATGTGGTTTATAATTGTCGACGTAAAAGGAAAGCCTCCAGTTCGTTTCGTATCAGTTTGGAGTTTTTCCAAAACAGAAAAGATACCGCCATGGAATTGGCCGCAGTTTTTGATGAAAATTCGGCAACACAATTGCATCTACATTTGTTGCGGTCTGAGGTGCGTAAACTGGTGGGTAGCCGTTTGGCACGAGTTGTTAAAGAATTGCCGGGTCATGAGCAAAAAAAGGTATTTGAAGTGTTACGTGAAATGACTTCCGGTTTAAGTTTCCAGGATATTTATCAGGATAAGTACTTCAATGCAGTTCATCGGTTATGTGTTCGTATGTTACAGGAAGGAGAGTTTACGGCACTCTCCTCTTTTGAGAAGAGCCAAACAAAAATATTTTTTTTGAGGGGTATCGGGAGTAGAAAGTTACGCTTTGAACTGGCGAAGCTGATTCCGCCTTTATACCTCTTGGGAGGTATAAGAATTTTCAAAAAGCTCGCTCGTAGCCAATAAAGGTATAGATACATAGATTGGAAACGTGCCTTGATTTTTTTATATATTTGCCGACGACAAGTCTACAATAGAGCGATAAATCCTTTCACAGTTATTATTGTCTCGATAAGAAAAAAATTGGATACTTTTTCTCTGGTTTTCCTCTGTCATTTCACAATCGTTTCCCAGGTACCACGAGAGGTGGTGTAAAATCCCTTCTGAGGTAGTTGCTATATCCACAGGTAAATCCTGCTCATAGCTGATGTGAGGTGGTCCGGGTGGTTGTGATTCCCACTGTTTGCGATCAAACATATAGCATATTGCCGGTTTTTGCTGAAAAAAGAAATCATACATAACACTTGAATAATCGGTAATTAAAAGATCACATTTTTTTATATAGTCCTGAAGAAATAGGTTTTTCTCCGTCAGTATTCTGATACTGTTTGAATTCGTTTGGAAATCCTTGATAAAAGGAAGCATGTTAAAATGAGGACGAAAAAATAACTTTACGTTATTTTTTATGAGAATAGCATCAAGGTCAGGGCTGGTCATCAATTGGTTCCAGAAATATAAATACTTGCTCGATGCTATTCGTTGTGAAGTGCGGAGCCAGTTCCTCCACGTTGGGGCTATAAGAATAGTTTTATGTTTGTGTTGGTTTGGATGCGGTGACAGGTTATCAAATCTAGCAATTCCTGTAACGGTTACTTCATTCTTTGAAAATCCATATTCCTTTGTAAAGAAGAGTCGCTCGATATCGTTTGACACGATGACTTGTGAAAAATATGGATCATTTTTCTTGGTGTAGGTTATTGTTTTGTTGCCGGCAACGCCATGCTGCAGAAATACATTATGTGTGTTTTGTAGAAGGCGAGGAAATCGAATAAACGGAAATGCCAGGCTTGTAAAACGATCTGTTGAAAGTAGTATGCTGGCTTTTCCGATCAAAAAGGCATGTTTAAACGAATATTGAAATACAACCGATGAGCTGAAAGACGATAGTCTTGCTATATCAGGGGAATTTTTGTCAATTATATAATAAACAAAAACGGCAGGATGTTTTGTTTTAATATATTGAAAAAACACATAACTGTTATCCTCAGCGCTGTTAGAAAGTCGTTCGTCAAGTAACCAGATATTGTTTTTAACTTTTTTTCTTCGAGCGAGGTAGAAATAGGGTTGCAAGAGTAGATAGTAGAGCATCGCAAGATTTCTTTTTGTCAGATAATTGTGTACTGATAAAATTCTTCGGGAATATGCCAGAGTGCGGATGGTCAGGTGATTAATGTATTGTGCAAAAGATTCTTTCTGCGATTCTTCCAAGTAATATTCCTTTAAAGGGAGATACAAATGCTCCTCAGTTGGTATGCCTAACAGAGGGCGGAAGATTTTTTTTTCTGGTTGCGTGGTAAAAGCAATTAAGGCATCAAAATCCCCATGATACAGCATGATGAGCCTGGCCTGCGTTAGGGGGAGGAGAGAGAGTTTATTGCTGCTAATGTCCTCGCAAGTGATTTTGTTCAGTAATCTTCTGATTGTTTGGAAAATTATAAGCTGCTCGTCGTAAGATGATAGTTCTATCACTCTTGTAAGACGGTCTTTGACAAGCTTTCTGAGCTCCGAGAGGACAAGAATATGATAGAGTGCTGAGTAGCCAGCTGCTTGGAAAACAGACTCAAGGTTTTCAATAATTGTAACTCGGTCTTCAAAAAAATCTGGTTGGATACGGTTAGTTCCTGAAGAATGCCTGCTACAGGAGTGATAAACAACCTTGGGGATTATTGTTATACTCTTTGCGAGCATATAGAGGCGAGCCATGAAATTAATATCTTCACTGGCGCTGCTTTCTGAAAAACAAAAGTCATGTTTTTTTAGAAGTTTATGTCGGATGAGTTTATTGCAAACACTAATGTCAACTAACAGTTTTGGTAAATCATCCAGCTGGATATTGGGTCGGGTATGGGTGAAAAACTCTTCGTGTTCTGCTACGGTTATCCAGCTCAACTTTCTACCGGGTAACCATCTTCTTTTCTTATCCAATGATTTTTTTATGCCTGTGACAAGATCACTATCATATTTTGTCGCTAGAGTATACATGCCTTGATAGGCATCATTCGGTAACATGTCGTCGGAGTCAACAAAAGAAATATATTCTCCTTGAGCATGTGATAAACCTTTATTTCTTGCCGCCCCTTGTCCTTTCCGTGTCTGCTTGAAGGCATGAATGTTTTCGTGACGAGAGGAGAGGGTTTGAATAAGTTCCCAGGAAGAATCTGTTGATCCGTCATCAATTATGAGTATTTCAATATCGTTGAAAGATTGTTTCAGTAATGAATTAATACACTCTTTAAGGTATGGCTTGCTGTTGTAAACAGGTATTATGACACTGATAATTGGTCTTTTTTCCATTTCTTATCTTTTGCGTATGATGCGGAGAATTTCAGATGTTGAAATGCCTTCAGTGCGTGGGAGGTAGATCACCTTGCAGAGGTTGCTGAGGTGATCAAATTTGTCTGCCCAATCATTGCCCATCACCAGAATATCTGCGGAATATTTCTCTATATAGTGACCTTTTTTTTCGAGAGACTCTTCCAGAAAAACTTCATCGACACAATAAGTGGTAGCAACCATTTGCAGTCTTTGTTGTTCAGTAAAAATAGGGTATCGATTTTTTTTCTCAAAATTGAGAGCGTCAGTGGAAACACCAACTATCAGGTAATTACCTAGCTCTTTAGCTCTTTCAAGGATGTTGACATGTCCAACATGATAAACGTCAAATGTACCGAAAGTTATAATTCGTCGCATAAAGAAAGATATTTAATAAAGTTAGTGGGTTGGATTGTGCAGGGTAATGGGTAGTTATCGTTGTCAAGGCAGAGCGTCTTTTTGCATTGTTAATGTGTCGAAAAGTTTTTTAAGGCGAGAGCGACAAGACGTTTTTGTGAGTTACTGTCTTTGTACGCAAAGCATGTCTCTGATATTTCCTTGACCCATGCATCTGTTGGAAGATTAAGCTGTTTATGGACATCTTCAAGTTGAGTGATACCATGATTAAAATATAAAGAACGCAGTTCTTTATATATTCCTCTCGATGAAAGATAGTTCTCAAGGTCAGGAGTGTAAAGGATTATTTTACGTTCTAGTAGGGCAAAGTCCATGGCAATAGAGGAATAGTCTGTTATCAGGACGTCGGTTTTACTAAGTTCGTAGTTAATGTCATCGTTTATAATTTGATTTATAGAGGCAAGAACATCGGTATCGAGCATTTGTAGAAGCTTGTTGTTCAGGGGGTGAATTGATAAGGATATTTGAAAACCGCTTTCTGCTACTTTTTCTATAAAATCCGAGTTGCAGATGGACTCGACAATGGTGAATGCCATTTGAATATCTCTGCGCCATGTGGGAGCGTAAAGGATGCTTTTTAGCTTTCTTTGTCTAATGTTAGAATTTTGACTTATAATATCATGGCGTGGATACCCAGTGATAGGAACTTTTTCCTCAGGTAAACCGTAGGCTGACATCAACTGTTGCTGGACAACCAGGGAAGATGCGGGGACGAAAGAGTAGCGGTTTAGGTTCCTTTTCAAGAGTGAAAGAAGAAACGATTTGAGGAAAGCTGGTTGTTTGTTGAATGGTAGAGCCTCTGGTGAATCAAGAAGCATTTTTTTGATAGCGATCCCATGGCCAACTTGAATAACGCTGGTTTTTCCCAATGTAAAGCGGGCAAAATCCCCGAATCCGGTTGCTGCAAAACAAACCCTGGCTCGGTATTGGAGCCACAGGCCAGCTAGGCTGTACCTGTAATAGTGATTACGTCTTTTATTGCCTTTCCAGGTTTCTATCCAGATTGCACGTAGTTGTGGGTGGTGGCGTTGAACGTATTGAAACAGGTAATAACAATTATCTTTAGGGCCAAAACTGTTGGCGAAGATCCAAGTGCGAGGACTTTTAGGGATAATGTAAACAAGAAGCTGAAGCGGGAGGGTGATAAGAAGTAGCAGGATTTGCCAAAGTGTTCTAATATTGCCGTGTCGGAACAGGAAGGCAGAAGCAAAATTCATTGTTAAGACATCCTAAGCAACATAGGTAAAATAAAAAAAAGAGGAGAGTAACGTTCTTACCATCCTCTTTTCACTAAAACCTATGTGAGTAGTAACTAATCAATCTGCGAGATACATTGTCTCAATGTTAGCGGCAACAGAACTGGTATTAGCACGAGCAAAGTCAGCATAAATTTTAACAGATTTACCAAGACTCAGAGCAGTTAATGCTACAGCCATGGTGGTATCCTGCTGACGGCTAATGCCAAGATATTTTCGATTATTACCAGCGGTTTCACAACCTGTAACCCTTACCAGTTGTGTGCTGTCTCCAGCAACACCGATCTCCATGATACTACAAGTGTCCCAAGTAGACGCTGCAAAAGAACTGGTAGCCATAAATAATCCGAGAGTAACACCTGCCAATGCCAAAGTTGTTTTTTTCATTTGTAGTCTCCTATTTGTTTTTTTTGTACAAAATAAAAGTGTAAACCTCTTGTACTTTGTATTATACACTTTACGCTAATACAGAAAGAAATAAATCACAAGGTGATTTGTTTCAATTCACACCTTGGTCTTCTTGTCTTTGTTCGTTGAGTTTGACTCCAGGTGTGATTTCAATGTCTTGGGGGTTTGTGGTGTCGACGAAAGTAGACTCTGCAACTGTGTGTTCTGGTGTTATTTCAATATCGCCAGGGGCACTCTCTTCTATGGCAGGCATGTCGGACTGTTTGTTTCCAGGAGTAATTTCAATATCACGGTGATCTTCGTCCTCGTCAGTTGTAGGGATGTTCGCAATTGTGTGGCCTGGTGTGGCTTCGATGGTAGTATCATCTGCAGAATCCTCAGGCATTTCCATTTCGCCAAGTTTAACGCCCGGAAATATTTCTGTTCCAGGGTCAATGTCTTTACCGATGGAAGCGTGGTGGGCACCTATTGTTGTTGCATTGTATGCCCTCATTTTTTGTTTACTGCCAAAATTACGTATGGTCACAGTTCGATGTCTGTCGTCATACATGACAACGATATTTTTTTTCTGAAAGATGTTGCGAGAGAAGAATTTCTCAAGGCTTATGTTTGTGAAGTTCCCGGATACTTTGATTTTAGCTAGTTCATCCGACATTAAAACTTTATAGTTAATTTGTTTTGAGATTTGATTCGCAACTTCAGACATTGGTTGCCCGTTGAGTTGCAGGCTTATTTTGTCGGTTGTGTTTGGAGGAGTCTGGTTTCCAAGGGAATAAGTGGAGAAGAAAAACAAAACGGGAATTGAGAAACAGTATATTAGGTACTTAATGTGTCTGGCTGATAAGGTATCTAGCATAATAAACAAGGTGTATAACTTGGTTGTTTGTGAATAATAAAACATGCCCAGTCGTAATTATATATCCTTTCGAAGCATGTTGCAATAGTGGTTGATTTCTTTAATGAGTGCTTTGGTAAATAGTTCTTTTGAAAAATTCTGCCTTGTTCTTTCCAAGGCATTATTACCCAATACTAATCGAAGAGTTTGGTTATGTAAAATTCTGTTAAAGGTACGTACGATATCGTTTTTATCTGCAACTTTATGGAGAAGGCCTGTTTCTTCGTTACTGATTGAGTCTTGTAATCCGTAAATGTTCGAACCAATTGACGGGATACCGGAAGCTGCTGCGTTGATTACCACAAGCCCAAAACCTTCATTAAGACTGGGGACCCATAATATATCAGCCATTGAAAAAAAGTCTTCTGGGGTATTGGTTCGATTATGTATGTGGAGTTGGCTTTTACAAGCGGAACAACTTTCTTTGATATATCTTCGTGCTCCTTGTTCTTCTTCAGGGCCTACTACGATGAGGTGAGCGTGTTTTGAAATGCCGGCAATAGCTGGAAATACGTCGGCAACGACCCAGGCACCTTTTGTTTTAGTTAATCGTGACATATACAAAATTACGATGTCGTCATCGGTAAGGTTTGATTTCTTACGCATACAAGTTCTGACTTTTTCGTTTCTTCTGAATTTGTTCAGATCAACACCGCCCAATGATCCATTTGCAAGCACACTTGTTTTTTTCTTTTCTATGATTCCTTTTTTCAGTAGGAAGTCTCTCTGTGATGTGGAGTCAACAAATGAATGTGATGCAAGTGTTGCGATGAGTTTGTCAAGTTGTTTGAGTATTTTTGCAGAAATTCCACTTCTTGTAACCCAGGTTTGAGCGGTAAATACATTCAGACGAATTGGGGTGGAGGTAACGTAAGCAGCGAGCATTGCAAGGAGATTGCTTTTTGGCATTATCGAAAAAGCAACGTGAAATCGTCTCTTTCTGAAGAAAATCAGTAACCGAAGAAGGCTTGTCGCATCGCTTATTAAACTAATTTCCCTTTTGAAAGGAAAGTGTATTAGCTCAACTGATCCTATTAAAACATCTTTTAGCGTATCGCCCTCACAATTAGTGAGTACACAAATGTCGTAATGAGAAGATAAATCATTAATTGTCTGAGCCAGATAGTCTCTAATAGTAAATGAGACTGTAGAGAGGATACAAATTTTCTTTTTTTTTGTTGTGTTGTTATTCAAATTCAGATGGTTAGGTGGATTTTTGTTTGTCGAGTGTTTGGAGGAATCTCTGAACCATTCTTTGTATACCTTCACGTAATTCGACTTTATTCGAGAAGCCAAGCAAATTAGTTATTTTTTGATTTGAGAAACTTCTTTTGTCAGTTAAAGCCAGTATTCTTTTGGGAGTTAGAGGTAGTTTAATGGGGAATAGGGAGAAAAGAAATAGAAAAGAATTAATTAAGGAAACGGGGACTCTCCTGGGGAGGGGGCTGTTGAGGGTCTGGCAGATGGTTCCCACGAATTGTAGCATGCTAAGGCTATCGTTTATGATGAAAACTTGATTTTTTGCTTTGTGGTTTGTTGCGCAGCAATAAAGTGCATCGATGACATTGTCGACATAGATATAGTTTGCGAGGGCTGTCTCGGGGGTTCCAGGAAAAAAGAAGAATCCACTTCGTATCACTGAAATTAACTGGCGAATGGAATTATTTGGCATATCTTCACCAAATACTATTGTAGGGCGGAGGATAGTGCTGGTGATTTTGTTGTTTATGGATGCATTCTGGACAAGTCTGTCAGATTCTAATTTGGTCTGTTCGTATATCTCAACTGGTGCTTCCTCTGTCTCTTCGCTGATCACTAATTGTGAATTTCCGTAGATACCGCAACTGCTTAGTTGAACCCAGTGCAACGAGTTACCCTTCACTGCTTCGAGTAATCGTTTCGTCCCTTGTACATGTAGTCGGTGCATTAGTGATGTGTTTGTAATCTCAGCGGCACAGTGATAAAGGACATCGGTGTTTTGAAGGAGACGCAACAGGTTAAAGGTTTTGTCAGTAAGGTTTCCTTGGACATATCGAATAGAAGGGCGCTTAGCAGGAGGTATGGGCTGGCGGGTGAGGATTGTTACTTGGTGGCCCAGTTTTGCATGTTTCGTGGCAAGTTTTTTTCCGATAAAGCCTGTGCCACCAGTAATGAAAATATTCATAAATGATGTGTCATCCTCTCTTTTTCTTTATGAATGGTACTGGTAATGCCATACCGTTTGTGATAATTTCAGAACTCCTTACTTGGCAACATAGCATCAAACGCACTCTTTCCGTAACAATCCCCTTAAAAACAGGGCGTTAGCAGTTTTACGATAAGATAATTATTTTCTTGCAACGAGAAAACAAAAGTGACACTTTCTTTATTTTTATCACAAAAATCACAGAAAGAAGATGTATTCATGCAACAACGTATTCTACCGACTATTCCCATTGGTGCAACAAAATAAATGGGCTTACTGCCGATTGGCGTGATGAGATGCGCTGGACTTGTTTTCTTGGTTGTCATACGTTTTATAACCCCATGATTAATCGATTCAGGCTATTAAATGTCACCTAATACTTCCAAGATGTTAAGTCTGATATTTGGTGGGGTGGGTCACTTATAAAGCTCCAGAACCATTTTGTTGTATTGCATCGTTTTCATTAACAGTAAATTGTGTTATGGTTTCCCTTAGGTAAACCTTCGGATTTTCCGGAAGAACCTAAAAGTTTGACAGTTCCTGGAAAATGAGGAGGACTCTAGGCTCGTGAACTGCTCAAGGGCACGAGAAGGAGGTTTCACTGAACAACATAAACAACTTAAATCACTCAAGGTGAGAATGCAAGTACCTCGTGATCTGGATACCAAAATGTCGGAGGAAAATCCTTTACGGTCAGCTTCGTAAATATCTTGGTGAAGTCTTACAAGAGCTTGCTCGTCAAAAAGAAAGCAAGGTCTTGTAAGGGCATCTTCAGTTGGATTATGTGTTACTCAATTGAACACAATGAACCGGCCTTTTCTGAGACGCACTGCTATGAGTACAATATTTCCTGTAGTGCCTGCAAGGCACCCTCTGATCATCTGGTACGAGCGTATCATCAAACTTACGACATTGTACAAACAGCACTCATGAAAATTCTACTACTCGGCGCCAATGGGCAGGTTGGATGGGAATTGCAACGCTCCCTAGCTTCTCTTGGACAGCTAAAGGCCTGTGGCCGAAAGGAAGCAGACCTTGGAAATCTGAAAAACCTACGGGCAACCATACGTAGATACTCACCCAATCTCATAGCTAATGCTGCTGCCTACACAGCAGTGGACAGGGCTGAATCCGAGCCAGACATTGCCCGCCGCGTCAATGCAACGGCAGTAGCGTTACTTGCAGGTGAAGCAAAACACTTGGGTGCTTTACTGATTCACTACTCGACAGACTACATTTTTAATGGAAAGAAGACAGCTCCCTACATAGAAACAGACCAGCCGAACGCGCTCAATGTCTACGGAAAAACCAGACTCCAAGGTGAAGAAACGATATGGAACAGCGGGTGTAAACACCTCATCTTCCGCACCAGTTGGGTCTATGCCAGCCGTGGTTCCAATTTTGTCAGAACGATGATTATTCGCCTCGCCAGAGCCCCCCTGTGTCAGGATAGTTGTCTGACGCTGTCAGATAACGCTGAGTTTTTATATAAAACAACTGATTATTATGCACCGGAATTTGAACGCAGCATCATGTGGAATGATCCTGCGATCAATATTCAATGGCCAACAGATCTTAAACCCATCCTCTCTGCTGAAGATCAGCATGCTACTATGTTAAATAACGCGGAGGTGTTTGCTTGAACCTACAAACCACACAACCTGCATCCTTATTTTGAAAAAGTCAGCTAATATTGAGACGGCTAACGGTGGACTCTATCTAGTGCCTGAACGGAAACTCTAAGATGCTTATGAACAGAGGGTTATACGTCGTTTTATGAAACGAATTTTTTAGGTAAAAACACGTTTTGTGTATCATTTTGACGGTTGTCGATATTTTCTGGCCGATACAATAGGTTTTTCAGTAAAAACTCGTTTAAGAAAAATCTCTCAAATCCTTACCTGTAAAGGGTCGTTAGGTTTCCGTTCAGGCTCTATCTAGGCTTTGTGACCATCGTGATTGTTAATTGGAATTCCGGGTCACTTTTACAAAGATGCCTGAGTAAATTACAGGCACAGACACTAAAACCATGATGCCGCTACTGATGTTCAACGTCATATTTGACACATTTTTTACCTTTATGTGAAGGCTGATACGACACGAAAATGTTTTTCAGCCTCATAAATCACATTTTTATCTATTGTTTCAGCGCTCTGGAAATACGCACTTGGAAGTTTCCCTTGTTCATTACTGCTTCTGTTTTTTACAGGGACTTGGTGGGTTTTGGATGGTACAGATTCCAGGGAATAGCAGGCTGTATGTATTTACTCCTTTTTTTCTTATTCTGGTAATCTCCGCAATGAAGATTATGAAAAGAGCAAAGATAAAAGGCTTGTTGTAATCTTCTTCCCGCAGGGTATTACTGTTTCAGCTATGAATGCAAAACTTCTTAAAATTATTATCCTTAATCGTTGGTCTGCATTAATTCACGATTTTTTGTGGATCCCTTGCGTACTCATTCTTTCCTATTGGATTCGGTTCAATTTTGAATCAATACCGGAAACACATCGTCCTTCTCTTCTATGGCTTATTCTTTTAGCCATTCCTTTACAGGCGGCATTATTTTGGCGATTTGGCCTCTATAGAGGATTGTGGAGATTTGCATCCATTCCTGATTTGGTGCGAATTGTCAAGGCCGCCTGTATGGGGACTCTTTTACTCGTTACCTGTAGTGCAATTACTACTCGACTTGATGGGGTACCTCGATCAATATTTGTTCTCTATCCACTTCTTTTAATTACAGGACTTTCCTTATCGAGAATTTCATATCGCTGGTATAAGGATCGTCGCCTTACTATTCGGACAGCCAGTGGGCAACGCACTATCATTGTCGGAGCAGGTAGAGCAGGAGAGATGCTTGTCCGTGACTTGAAATATAGAGAAGATTATCAGCCAGTTGCATTAATAGATGATAATGAAAAACTACATAATCGGGAGATACATGGTGTTCCAGTAGCTGGAAGTATTGAAAAATTAGGAGAAATTGCAAGAAGTCTTAATGGTGAATTGATCCTTATTGCAATTCCATCTGCAAATAAAATGCTCCTGCGTCAAATTGTTGATCAGTGCGCTCTCATCAATATACCCTACAAGATCTTACCCTCTGTTTCTGAGATAGCAGAAGGACAGGTGAATGTTGAAAAACTCCGGCATGTTACCGTCGAAGATCTTCTTGGCAGAGAAGTAGTTGATATGGATAAAAGGGCAATTGCTGCTTATCTTGCCGGGAAAGTTATTGTAGTAACTGGTGCCGGCGGGTCAATAGGCTCCGAGCTTTGTCGACAACTTTCAGCTTTACAACCTGAAAGGCTGATCATTTTTGAAAACAGTGAATTCAATCTGTATACAATTGATTCTGAACTTCGTGGCAGTTTTCCTGAATTATCCATTGATTCCGTACTTGGTGACGTAAAAGACATTGATCGAATTAATTGGGTTTTTGCAACATTTTCTCCTGATGTGGTTTTTCACGCAGCTGCTTATAAGCATGTTCCCATGCTGGAGGCCAATCCCGCAGAAGGGGTTCGAAATAATGTGCTGGGAACGAAAGTCGTGGCTGATGCCGCAGATCGTTATAAGGTGAAATATTTCGTCTTCATTTCAACGGATAAAGCTGTAAATCCAACCAATATTATGGGAGCTACCAAACGAATTGCTGAGTTGTATTGTCAAAATTTCAATAAATTCTCAGAAACGCGGTTTATAACTACTCGATTTGGTAATGTTCTCGGGTCGGCAGGTTCTGTTGTGCCACTTTTTCAAAAACAGATTGACAAAGGCGGGCCTGTAACAGTGACTCATCCCCAAATAACTCGTTACTTTATGACTATTCCAGAAGCTGTCATGTTAATTCTTCAAGCTGGGGCGATGGGTGAAGGTGGTGAGATCTTTGTGCTTGATATGGGAAAACCGGTACTGATCAGCGATCTGGCCAAACAAATGATTCAGCTGTCAGGACTTGTAGTTGGTGAGGATATTGATATTATTTTTACAGGGTTACGTCCCGGCGAAAAACTGTTTGAAGAACTTTTACACGATGGTGAGACTCTTCAGGATACTGCTCACGGGAAGTTGTTTCTCGCTTCCAGCCGCCAGGTGGAGTGGTCACTTTTGAAAGAGCAGATTGAAGCTTTGAGAAGTGCGGCATGTTCCAGAGACGTTGAGAAAATGACCAGCATTATACATGAAATTGTGCCTGAATTTCGGAGGTAATGGTTCTGGTGAAAATTGGAAAGTATTCTGAAGTAGAAAATCATTATGATCTTGGCCACGTATGTGTTTTTCTATCGTTGTCTTCTTGGCTATAACTTCGTAGGAGTGTAACATGCTCAATCGTACTCTGACCCTTCTGTTTTTAGTATTTTTGTTGTCTAATATTATCCTGCGCCTATCTGCTTTACATAGCTATGGCATTGTGTTGAAGCAACTATTACCTGCATTACTTGCTGTTTTTTTGGTAGTTCGGGGGAACCCTGGTGTTATTCCCATGTGCTTTTTCTTGCTTGGACTATCTCTTCCGTTGTATGGCTTTCAATCCTATAGTTTTTACAATCATATTTTTGAGTTTCAGATAATTTTTCTTAGTTTCCTCCTGTTGTTTACAAAAGGTAATAAGGGTGTGCTGGTTCAAAATGTGGGGGTTGTTGGTGGCATGGCAAGCGGCTATCTACTTTTAATTATATTTTCTTTATTATTGCTTCCACTATCCTCGTTTATCGATAACGTGATTCTTTGGGGACCATTTGATTTCTGTAATACTCTTTTCTATTCTACACCAGAAAATCCATTGTATTCTCTAGCAGCAGTGAATAGGGTCGCAGTTTTTGGTGTCTTTATAGTATTGTTGAATAATAAGTTAACAGCCGATAAGTTGTATAGGACGTTTTTTTTAGGGTGTGCCGTTAGTGTGCTTGCCGCTTGTTTACTTGGTCTGCTAAGTCAATTTAGTGTTTTTTCTTTAGAGTGGTACCGTCCAGAATTTATTAGTAAATCGGGAATTGGCAAGCTACATTCCGTTTTTGGAAACCCCGGTTGGTTTTCTGAGTATATTCTTGTATGTTCCCCTTTTGTTTTGCTTTTGTTTTGTAGAAAGATAAATGGGATAATCAGTCAGTTCGTTTTTATCAGTATTTTTGTTTTGATTGGTACGAGTTTGCTGTTGACTGGCTCTCGTACTGGTTGGCTTGTTTTTCCTATTGTTGCATTTTTCTGTTGCGTCAGTTTTTTACTTTTTCATAAGAAAAATGAGGGTGCAATATCATGGAAAGAATTAAAACTAAGGTCCATACAGGTCAGTGGTTTAGGGCTCGTAATTTGTCTGATGAGCGGACCTGTTTTACTGGTTGTTGGTCAGGATCATTTTGCAAAAAATATAGGAGAGGAACCTTCTCGTGGGCAGTATCTATTGCAACGAATGCATAATATTATTAATCCATCGATAAGAGTTAAGATCTGGAAGGAAAGCCTGGCTTTAATTGGTGAAAGTCCAGTGTTCGGTCTGGGGTATGAAGGGTATCGTTGGCATCGGGAAGTGATGACGAGTGTGCCTGCTTCCAAATTTGTTCAGCAACGACAGACTCGTGACAATTGGGACACAACGCATAATTTTTATTTACAGATTCTTGCCAGTAATGGTGTTGCTGGATTGCTTGTCTGGTTTATGTTGATAGGCTACGTAGCTCTTTTGCTTTATCGGGATGCAATTACGAATAGAAATGAACAGAGTTTCGTTTTGTTGGGTGCCTTGGGAGCTTTTCACTTGTATGGTTTTACTCAGTCCATGCAATACATCGCATCTATCTGGTTTTTAGTTTTTATCATTATTGGTTATTCGATGTGTCTTAACTCAAAAAGCAAATTACCTGGAATGGAAAGAATAGGGAAGTATATGGTTATTGTTGTTCTTCTTACCGCAGTTTCCGGAGGACTTGTTTATGGTAGAAATCTGCAGTCTCATAAGCTTGCAGATCGTTATGGATTGTTAAGATATGGGGTAGATCGAAATGACACACTGTATAAGGGGTTTTATAAGAAAGAAAACCGGGGGAAAGATGAATTTTTCCGCTGGAGTGGGAGGGCGGCAAAAATTGTGTTAAATGGTTCCGGGAACGTACAGTTTGATTTTGCTTGTTATGCGCCGCGCCTAGAGCAATCACCAATAACACTCGATGTGATGTTGAATGGCCAGTTGGTTGATAAACATGTATTTCGAAAAGGTCAGAAGGTGACAAGGACATATTCTTTACTAGACCTGGATAATCATTCACCGATAACATTACACTTGCAAGTTTCAAGGGTCTGGAATCCGAAACGTGAAAAAATCAACACCGATACTAGAAATCTTGGGATTGCTGTTAGTGAGCCAAGATACATTTCAATATTGCCAACAATACCGGTGTTGTTGTTGCAATAATTTAAGGAAAGATCATAATGTCATTAATCCTGTCTGATTCAAAAATATATGTTGCCGGGCACCGTGGTATGGTGGGTTCTGCTATTGTACGCAGGTTGAAGCAGCAAGGGTTTGAGAACTTGGTTATACGTTCACATGCTGAGTTGGATCTTTTGGATCAGAAGGACGTCCAGCATTTTTTTAAACAAGAGCAACCTGAATGTGTCATATTGGCTGCTGCCCGGGTGGGAGGTATTCTGGCAAATTCCACCTATCCTGCAGATTTTATTTATAATAACCTGACAGTGCAAAATAATGTTATTCATGAAGCCTGGCGTTCAGGAGTTCAGAATCTCTTATTTCTTGGTAGTTCTTGTATTTATCCTAAATTTGCTCCACAGCCAATGAAAGAAGAACATCTCCTTTCAGGGCCGTTAGAGCCAACAAATGAACCATACGCAATAGCTAAAATTGCCGGGATAAAAATGTGTGAGGCTTATAATCGCCAGTATGGAACCGAGTATTTCGCAATTATGCCCACTAATTTATATGGCCCAGGGGACAGTTATGGATTGCAGGATTCCCATGTGCTGCCGGCACTGATACGGAAAATGCATGAAGCAAAATGTGAAAAACAGGATTCGGTCATGCTTTGGGGCACCGGAACGTCACGAAGGGAATTTTTACACTGTGATGACCTTGCCGCAGCGGTAGTATTTTTACTGACCCTTAAGAAGAAAATTCTCTTTGAATCATTTTCTTTGGACGGTGCCCCTTTGATAAATGTCGGATATGGTAAAGATATTACAATTTTTGATCTGGCCAAAGAAGTACAGCGTATCACAGAGTTTTCAGGA
>JAESPV010000077.1 GCA_016765495.1 Desulfocapsa sp.
ACCGGGTAGGGCAGGAGCCTTGCGGCTCCCTTCCCCCCTCAGAACCGTGCGTGATAGTTTCCCATCACACGGCTCAAGCATTCCAAAGACAGCCCTTATTGAACTGCCCGACTGTAATTCTTCCTATGCCAACATAGCGCGGTATTGCCTTGATGACAATGCTGGTAATACCCTGCTTTCCTTATTATTCCTTCTTTGCCAGAAGTATCCTGCAAAGGTTGGGTCATAAGGGTTGGCCGCCGCTTTAATCTTAATGTGTCTCTTAATTCCAATGGATGCTACACGTAAGACCTTATAGGTTTTAAGTATACCCTTTCGAGTTATGGATTTGACAGCAAAGATGTGTTTCCGTTCAGTGTTTGTCCAATATTCCTTGAACAACCACCGTTTGGATTTCTTCGGGTGTCGTTTCCTGAGCATCCGCCAGAGTTGTTCAAACACATAGGTATCAACTCGGCTAAAGGCTTCCGATGAAACCACATGGCGGTGGTAGTTAGCCCAACCACGAAGAACTTGATTTAGCTTTGTGATCAGGATGATCATCGGACTGCTGACGTATTTTCTGATTATCGTTCCCGCTTTCTCTATGAGGGCTTTGATTCCCTCTTTTGATGGCTTGATGTGCAGTCTCCTGCCAATTTTACGGAAAGTTTGCCCGAGGAACGTAAACCCATCTCGTATGTGTGTTATCATGGTCTTCTCTTCGGAAAGAGTAAGACCACGTTTCACAAGGAACTCTTCAACCGCTGGCTTGACCTTATTTACCAGCAGATATTTCGATTTGCCGGTGATAATAAAGTCATCTGCATAACGGATGAAATTGACTCTGTTTCGACGGGGGACTGCACGACGAACGACATCCTCCAAACCATCGAGAGCCATATTCGACAAGGTAGGACTAATAATCCCGCCCTGAGGTGTCCCTTTACGAGAAGGATACAAGATGCCGTCTTCCATGTATCCTGCCGTTAGCCATTTGCGAAGAATGGTTTTATCCATTGGTACGTTGTCAAGCAACCACCGGATGGAAATGTTATCGAAACAACCCTTAATATCTGCTTCCAATATCCATGTTGCCGAGTTGGGCTTTGACAGTGCGTTAAATCCTGCCTGTATGGCATCTGCGCAGGAGCGTAATTCCCGGAAGCCGTAGGAATTTCCATCGGCCAGGGTTTCGGCTACTGGTGCCAGTGCCAGTTTGTGCAGGGCTTGTTGCGCTCTGTCCATCATAGTGGGTATTGAAAGAGGACGTTTCTTTCCGTTCTTCTTCGGGATATAGATCCTTCTTAATGGCTGTGGCTTATAACTACGTCGGCACAGACTGCTTACAGCCTGCCATTTGGCTTCGGCATCCTGCCACAGGACACCATCAACGCCAGGAGTGTTTTTCCCCTTGTTGGAAGTCACTCGTTTGACAGCCAATAGCTTGGCGTAGAACGAGTTGGTTACTAATCGTTGCAGGGTTTGCACCTTGCCCCAATTGTTTTCCTTTACAGCCTTTGCGATGCGTATCTGCAGCCCTCGAACATGTTCCCTTGCTACACGCCAACTAACGGTGTGCCATGGGTTAACAAAGTTGACGAATGCCCCAGCCGAAGCCGTCTCTAGCTTTTCTGTCTTAGAGGGTTCTCCTGATTCTCTCGCAATGGAACACCTGCCGAACGTCAGCACACCATTCACACGTATCCAGCCGGAAACCTGTTTTAGCGTTGAGTCTTTTTTCATACCCTATCCCTCGGCTTTCCCAAGGGCCTTAGCTTCTTTCGACCTCTCAATCCCACCACTCCAACAGCACGCCTTACGGTAATGCCTGCCCTGCATTGCACAGGACGGACAGATGGGGTTCCCACGTTCCACGAATTTACTTTAACGGACAACTTAGGCGGGACTTGGACACCGGTAAGAAATTGGGTTCCGTGCAGGGACGTTAATGACCTGCAACCTCTCCAACATGCGCGAACTCTGGGAAGCGCACCTTTGACCTATTAATCCCCTTAGGCCAGTTGCTCGTTGACGACGCGTAAAGTCCTTCGCCTACTCTCGCCATATTGTCCAATCCTAGCCCTTAACCGGGAGGGATTCCCGGAGGGGGTTCCATCTCACGATTTCCACCCAATTCGGTACATTGTCGGGAGGGCTTCGCACCCTGTCATCAGCGCAACAGCAGCACGCCTCCCTAGGATACCGGCAGGAACATGCCGGGTGACTGCGCACGATCTATCAGTGCGGGATCACATATAAAAACGCGACATCGTGTCGCGAATAACGTTCTAAATCACCGGCTGGCCATGGATTTACCGGAATGGTGGAGCGAGAGACGATGGTAGATAAACATCCGAAAATCGGACGTGCGAGCCAGTCGGGTGCATTTTTTTGTTATGCCTTTAATCTTTTGTTTTTATTGAACTTGTTTGACGAAATATGATACGTTTTTGTTCTCAACATCTTCCATTGAACGTAATTTGAGATGTCGGCGAAACTTACCTTTTCCTTCTAATATTTTATCTGGATCTTCAAACTCATTACCACTTGTAAACTCAAATGAGATATGCTTTTTTCTTACGAAGATTCCTCCATAATCGCTTTCCATGGAAAACATAATGCCACCATACATTACTCTTTCGAGTGTTTTGGGATGGTGGTGAAAAACAATATCTCTTAGCTTCATGAGCAGTTCAAGTTTATCAGGATGATACATCTCAATATCATTGATTAACTGTTGTACTTTCTCATTGTGAGAGTTTGCCATAATATTCCACTTTCAGTAATTGGGGCAGGGCGATTTGCTGTTATTGTCTGTAAATTTATTCAGACCAAACTGCATATTCATTGCCATTGGGATCTGTGAAATGGAACCTTCGACCGCCTGGGAATGAAAAGATTGGTTTTACAATTTTCCCACCAGCTTTTTCAATTTTTGATAAAGTAATTTCTAATGCATTGCTATAAAGAACAATTAAAGCACTTCCATTATTACTGGATAAAACAAGGTCAGATTTAAAGAAACCTCCATCGAGCCCTTCATTTTTAAAAGCGATATATTCAGGGCCATAATCGACAAAAGACCAACCAAATGCCTCAACAAAAAATGCTTTAGTGACTGCAAGGTTTTTTGATGGAAACTCGACATAATTGATCTTTTCATGCTCACTCATTTTCGTCATCTCCGAACTCTTATTTTGATTGCTTGCATATACAATTGAACATGCAAAAAACATTATTGCCATTATTCCGATAACTTTTCTCATTATGTTTCCATTTTTTGATAATTTGCTGACATTTATTTTCAAGCATAACGTGCTAAATCACCGGCTGGCCATGGATCTACCGGAATGATGGTGCGAGAGACAATGGTAGATAAACATCCGAAAATCGGACGTGTGAGCCAGTCGGGTGCATTTTTTTGTTATGTTGTTTTTATGCATTTGCTTTTATAATATTTACTATGAAATCGACAGCTTGATGATTGTAAATGCTTGGTGTCACTGTCAGGAGCCCCCCTGTTTTTAAAAAATTGTCTTCTTGCTTTTTATTTCGGAAGTTGTAGGCAGAGTATGTGAGGTCATTTTTTATGTCATTTTCTTTGATTGTCTGCCAAATAATATTGGGAGTAGCACTTGGCAATTGAGATTTAACTTCCTGCACCATTTCCATAGCAGCTAATGGATATTTTTTTACTAAATTTTCTTTTACTCTTTTGATAACTTCAACTTTATCAATTGGTACAATATCGCCAATAAGTTTAAGAGTTGCTGCGCCCTCTTTTTCTTTAAATTGTCCTTCTTTAATAAACTTCAATTTCCCTGCTAGCTCTTCATCTAATACCAATATTCTTGCATCACCTTTTTCAATTAATGCTTTTTCTGTATCTAAAATTGCAGCATTTTGAGGACCAGCATGTCCAATTTTTGACATGAGATCAAGCCACTGATTATTATTCTGTTCAACTTTTTTGTTTATTATATTTTCAAGTTCTGCATAAAGAATTTTTTGGGTACGGCCACCATACCTATAATAAATTTCTCCGTTCTTTATTATTTGATCTCTTCCTTCGTCCTTTTTGGCAATAATTGGCTTTACAGCTGCTTCATGAATTTTGAACACACCAAAAGATTTGCCATCATGCTCGACAACTGCTTGCTCCCACAAGATATCTGGTGAAAAAATTTCTAACAAAAATCCAGTGATTTTCTCTGGATCAATTTTATTAAATTGGTCTAAAGAGGCTGCATTTAATCCACTTGGAATTCGAGGAGAGTCCTGAACCCCAAAAATCATATATCCTCCTTTGTTATTGGAAAAGGCTGCGAAATCACGAAAATAATCACCAAGGCCTCCAAAATTATATTGTTCTTTAAATTCTAATTCTTGGCCTTCTCGATGATATAAATATTTACCTTTAAGTCGCAATAGTTCTTCGATATATTTTTCATCAATTGGCACTCGATATTACTCCTTTTGTTAATTTGATTCAAAAACACCGGGTAGGGCAGGAGCCTTGCGGCTCCCTTCCCCCCTCAGAACCGTGCGTGATAGTTTCCCATCACACGGCTCAAGCATTCCAAAGACAGCCCTTATTGAACTGCCCGACTGTAATTCTTCCTATG
>JAESPV010000078.1 GCA_016765495.1 Desulfocapsa sp.
CGCAACCTGTGTTCCGCTTATTGCCGTCTTGTCGCAGAATGGAGGCCATACCAGTTTTCAAAAAAAATGCCAAAAACCGTGTCAAGAAAATAATGTACTTTATTTCATTTTTTTCGCTGAATAGTTACGCGTAGGCAAATATAAGGAATTGCGATGTATTAATGTGGGAAAGTATGTTTTTGGTCTGCCCATCGGGGTATGTAGGAAGTCAGGAGGGTGTAATGGCAGATGATGGAAAGATGAAAAGAACTGGTGCCGATCAAGCCGATGAAGGTGTACTTGATTTGACTGGTATCTTTGAATCAGGAGAAAAAGTGCGTCCTGTTGGTCTTCCTGATGGTGTGGAAGACGATAGGCGTAATCCTCGGAGAGGGGATCGTCGGAAAGGCCTTTTTACTGATCGAAGGACTGGGCAGCGTCGTCTCGCCAGAAGTTCCAAGCGTGCTACCGAGCATGCTGTTGACCCCATGGCAATGTATATGCGTGAGATGGGGACGTTGACCATGCTCACCCACAAGGAAGAACTGGAACTTGCCCGGATGATGGAAGAGGGGCTGCTTCAAGTTCAAAACGCTGTACTTGCAACTCCTCTTGCTATTGAGGCTCTTCAGGAAATTGCTGCAGAGCTTAGGGTTGGCACCATAGCGATTGTGAGCATTGTGCGGGGAATTCAAGACACTCAAACAGCACTTGTTGAGAAAGAAAAAAAGAGATTTCTCGACAGAGTCGATACGGTAATGAGGCTTGAAGAACAGCGCCTTGTCCTTCAGCAGGAATTTATTGACTGCCAGAGGGATCCTCAAAAGAGTGAAAAAATAAGTGTTCAGATGATGAAGATTGGTTCTGATATCGCGGAATTATTCAGTGACCGTGTTGTTTGTACTCGTTTCATTAATGGGGTTGCCTCAAACTTGAAAGATCTGTTGAAGCGTTTCAGGCGAATACGAGTTGAAGTGTTGAAAGCACAAAAACTTGTAGCAGCAGAAGAAGGCGGCCAGGCTGAGATAAGTCCAAAGGAGCTGGATTTTCTTATCGGTATGCAGCTGCAGGAAGGACTGGGCTTTGGCTACCTGGCCCTTAATACAGTTCTTCATGAGATAGAAACCGGACGTGATATTTATAGGGAGGCCAGGGAATCACTGGTTCGTGCAAACCTCCGTCTGGTGATGTCGGTATCCAAAAAATTTGTAAATCGAGGGCTTCAATTCCCGGATCTTATTCAGGAGGGGAATATAGGCTTGATGAAAGCCGTAGAGAGATTTGATTATCACCGTGGGTATAAGTTCAGTACCTACGCTACCTGGTGGATTCGTCAATCCATTACTCGTGGCATTGCAGATCAGGGACGGACTATTCGTCTTCCTGTCCATATGATTGAAACCATTAACCGCTTGCTTCGGGTGTCGAGAGACTTTGTTCGTGAAGAGAATCGTGAGCCAAGTCCTGAAGAGATGGCAGAACAGCTTGGGACTGATGTTGAGAAGGTTAGAGCTGCCCTTAAAACTGCCAAAGATGCCATATCACTTGATACTCCGGTTGGCGATGATGACGAGACATTCCTTGGCGATTTTATCGAAGATTGCTCAGGTATAGATCCCCAGGAGGCTTCAATGGTGGAGAGTTTAAAAGAATGTCTCAGTAAGGTGATGTCTTCTCTTTCACCCCGCGAGGCGAAGGTGGTTCGCATGCGTTACGGTATTGATGTAGGATGTGACCACACACTTGAAGAGGTCGGGAAATGCTTTGCGGTAACCAGGGAACGTATTCGTCAGATTGAAGTTCAGGCTATTAAGAAGTTAAAACATCCATCGAGAGTGGATGAATTACGCATCTTTATGACAGATTGATTTTGATTTTCCTGTAGGTATTCTCCCGGACTTCTGTCCGGGATTTTTGTTTGGTATGCAGTAAAAAGTGAAACGTTAAAAAGAACAATATGTCAGAACCTATCGTGATTGATTGGATGGCCTTAAGTTTTGTTCCAGGTCTTGGGAGCAAGGGGATACGTCAATTGGTGGCTCGTTACGGAAGTCCGAAAGAGCTTTTTGCTGCTTGCGCAAATGGGCAGGCAAACACAAGTTCTATTCGAAAAAAAGTGTTTGCCGGCTTGTCAAATCCCAAGCCCTTTCGCGAAAAGGCAAACGTCCAACTGAAGAGAATGTTGGCTGGCGGGGCACAGGTGATCTGTCCAGACGATGCACATTACCCGAAGTCTTTAAAAGAAATTGCTGATCCCCCCGCTGTTTTATATGTGCAGGGGCGTGTCGAATTGCTCGATTCTTTGTGCCTTGCCATGGTGGGTTCCCGTGCAGCAACGGCCTATGGAAAGCGATGCAGTTTTACCCTGGCCCGTGATCTCGCTGATTCGGGAGTGACTGTGGTTTCTGGCCTGGCCTCAGGGATTGATAGTGAAGCTCATGCCGGGGCATTGTCCGTTCAGGGGGCAACCATTGGAGTTCTTGGTTGTGGGCTCGATGTTGTGTATCCAAGACATAATCATCAATTGTATGACAGGCTGCGCAGGGAGGGACTTCTTGTTAGCGAATATCCACTTGGAACAAAACCCGATGGTTTTCGTTTTCCGGCCAGAAATCGGATTATCTCAGGTTTGAGCCGTGGAGTTGTGGTGGTGGAGGCTGCCAGAAAATCCGGTTCTCTTATTACAGCCGAGATGGCACTCGATGAGGGGCGCGATGTTTTTGCAGTTCCGGGTCAGATTGACTCGTTAAAGAGTGACGGAACGCATTGGTTATTGCAACAGGGAGCTAAACTGGTACAATCAGCCCAAGATATCCGTGTAGAAATTGATGCTGGTTGGAGTGGAGAAATTTTTTCAGAAAATTCCAAAGAAAACGGAGCTCAGCTGACACTTGATCCTGTGGCGAGTGAGTTGCTTGCCGGTATTGATGTTTATCCATGTTCTCGCAATGAGTTGATTGCGACCTCAGGTCTTGGGTCTGCCAAAATATCTGAATTATTATTGCTGCTTGAACTGGGTGGGCTGGTTGAAATTTTGCCAGGTGATGAAATACGACGTATTGGTTAATTAATTAGTGATAACATGACAGTGATAAAACGAGGAAAAATGATGCTTGAAATACAATTTGCCCCATCAATTCTCTCTGCTGACTTTACCAGGCTGGGTGAAGAAATAGCAGCTGTTGATCAGGCCGGTGCTGAAATAATACACATAGATGTGATGGATGGTCATTTTGTGCCAAATATCACCATTGGCCCGCTTGTTGTCAGGGCGGCCCGTAAAGCCACGCAAAAGATCCTGGATGTTCATTTGATGATCAGTGACGCTGACAAATATATTGATTCTTTTGCTGCTGCAGGAGCTGACTGGATAACTGTTCATGTTGAGGCCTGTGCCCATCTGCATCGAACAGTCAGTCGGATTAAGGAGCAGGGTAAAAAGGCAGGTGTTGTTTTAAACCCCGCAACGCCGCTGTCGAGTCTTGATTATATCCTTGAAGAGCTGGATCTTGTAATGCTTATGAGTGTGAACCCAGGTTTTGGCGGGCAGTCGTTTATAGAATCAACGCTAAGAAAAACAGACAGTCTCAAAAAAAGGATAGATCAGCTTGGCTTGAATATTGGTATTGAAATCGACGGCGGAATAAGTCCTGAAACCATTGGTCGTGTGGCAGAGTCTGGTGCCAACATATTTGTGGCAGGGTCTGCAATTTATGGATGTGATGAATATGCTCCTGTGATTGCTGAGATGCGAAAGCTTGCCGTGGAAGGGAAAGCAAAAAGAGGCTGAGGAGACCCTATGTCAAACAAGTGGAAATCCATATATGATTGTGAGGCTTATGCTACTTTAAAAGGTTTAGCGGTAACCCCCTTTGATCTGAGTGCAGAAAAAGCACTGACGCCTGAGCGTCTGCAAAGGTTTCTCTGTAAGGGGAATGAATTTGATTTGCTCTACGGATGTCAGCGAGTTACAGCAGAAGTACTGGATGCCTTACAAGCTCTTGCTGATGAATGCGATCTGTGCGGGAAGTTTGGCAGGATGCGGGCAGGTGAAGTTATGAATCGCATGGAGAATTTTCCCTCTGAGGAGCGACAGGTTCTTCATACCTCCTGTCGAGATATTTTCTCAAGCAACCCCATCTGTGAATCTGCAACGAATCAGGCAAAAGCAGAGCTTGTAAAGCTGAAAACCTTTCTTGAGGAATTAGATCAGGGAACTATCTGTAATGAACGTGGACAATCATACAATACGCTCGTTCATATTGGCATCGGTGGTTCAGATCTTGGGCCAAGATCAATTTATGAGGCCTTGCTCCCCTATAGAAAAAAAGACCGGGTAGTTCATTTTATCGCAAATGTCGATCCCGATGATTCCGCAGCAGTCCTTGAAAATGTAGATCTTTCGAGAACTCTGGTACTGGTGGTATCCAAAAGTGGAACGACTCTTGAGACGCTCAGCAATGAAACTCTGGTTCGTACAGCATTGGAAGATGCAGGCCTTGATCCTGCGCGTCATTGTCTGTCTGTCACCGGAGAGTCTAGTCCCATGGATAATCCCAACCATTATCTACGTTCGTTTTATATGTTTGATTATATTGGAGGGCGCTTCAGCGCAACTTCAATGGTCGGAGCTGTGATGCTTGGCTTTGCCCTTGGTTACGAACAGGTTCTGGAATTCCTACAGGGTGCGGCGAGTCTTGATGAGGCGTCAACTGAGAAAGACATTCGTTCTAATCCTGCGCTGTTGTTGGCACTGCTCGGCGTGTGGAATCGTACTTTTCTGGGAATGTCCACTGTGGCCATCCTTCCATATAGTCAGGCTTTACATAGATTCCCTGCGCATCTTCAACAGTGTGATATGGAATCCAACGGAAAGTCAGTTCAGCGTAATGGCGAACCTCTGCAGATAAAGAGTGGGCCAATTGTATGGGGAGAGCCTGGGACCAACGGGCAGCATGCTTTTTATCAGTTACTCCATCAGGGAACCGAAGATGTGGCAGTGGAGTTTATCGGTTTTAGAAGGAGCCAACGTGAAAAAGACATCAAGTTCAAGGGAAGGAGCTCTCAGCAGAAACTGATCGCAAATCTCCTTGCTCAATCCATGGCACTTGCCATAGGGAAAAATGACAATAACCCGAATAAACGATTCCCAGGGAATAAAGCCAATACAATTCTTATGGGTGAAAAACTGACCCCTGAAAGTATGGGGGCGCTCCTTGCATTGTATGAGGCTAAAATTGTATTCCAGGGCTTTTGCTGGAATATAAATTCCTTTGATCAGGAAGGTGTCCAACTAGGGAAAATTCTCGCTGATGAAATTCTTTCTGCCATGGATCCAAAAGACGATGGGAAAACACTGGCAAAGGCCTTTCTGACAGCGGCAGGGATAGAGTAAAGCTCCTCCTTGAATAAAACTGAATATTCATTCATTCATCCGTCAGGTTTGTTGCGTTTTTTGTTGACAAAGATACTGTTCAGAGATATCCTCTCACGCTGAATGACTATTCAATAGTGTCCGTCTCATAATCTGCTGTTTTTATCATAAGCGTTGGTAAGAAATCAGGTAGCAGGGACGAACGGTTTCACTCTCTGACTGTCAGTTTTTGAAGCAAATGCTTTTGATGTGTATATTCTGGTAAAGGTTGAAGTATAACAGTAATTTAAAGGAGGAAAATTCATGGCAAAGCATGATACACCCCTGTTGGACGAGCTTGAAAGTGGCCCGTGGCCAAGCTTCGTTACCGACATTAAGCGTCAGGCGGAGAAAAACCCCGATTGTTGGGATATTCTTGGTCTGCTCGAACTGTCTTTCAAAGAAAGAATCACCCATTGGAAACACGGCGGAATCGTTGGTGTGTTTGGATATGGTGGTGGTATTGTTGGTCGTTATTGTGACGTTCCTAAACAGTTTCCAGGTGTTGAACACTTTCACACCGTTCGTGTAAATCAGCCAGCATCCAAGTATTACTCCACAGAGAATCTTCGTGCACTCATGGCTCTCTGGGATAAGCATGGTTCCGGTATGACCAACATGCATGGTTCCACTGGTGATATTATTCTCCTTGGTTGTCGTACAGAGGCTCTTGAACCGTTCTTCTGGGATCTGACCCACGAATTGGGACAGGATCTTGGTGGTTCCGGATCCAACCTTCGGACTCCTGCCAACTGTCTTGGAGATTCTCGTTGTGAATGGTCCTGCTATGATACAGAAGAACTGTGTCATCATTTGACCATGCACTACCAGGATGAAATCCATCGTCCTGCATTTCCTTACAAGTTTAAGTTTAAATTCTCCGGTTGTGCAAACGATTGTGTTGCTGCTATTGCCAGATCCGACTTCGCTGTTATCGGTACGTGGAGAGATGATATCCGCATTGATCAGGCAGCAGTAAAAGAATACGTTGCCGGAAACATCCCCGCTAATGGTGGTAGCCATGCTGGTGGTGACTGGGGTCCATTTAGCATCAAGAAAGAAGTTCTTGATCTCTGCCCCACCGAATGTATGTGGATGGAAGGCGAGGAGCTGAAAATCGACAACGCTGAGTGTACCCGTTGTATGCATTGCATCAACGTTATGCCTCGTGCACTTCGTCCAGGTGCTCATCAGGGTGCTTCCATCTGTATTGGTGCAAAAGCTCCTATTCTTGATGGCGCTCAGTTTGCAACTCTTATTATTCCTTTCATCGAAGTTTCTGCTGAGAACGAGTTCGAGAATGTTATCGATGTTATTGAAAACGTTTGGGACTGGTGGATGGAAGTTGGTAAAAACCGTGAGCGTATTGGTGAGACCATGCAGCGCGTAGGGTTGCCCACTTTTATTAAGGTTATGGGGCTTGATCCATTGCCACAGCATGTTAAAGAGCCTCGTTCAAATCCATATGTCTTCTGGGAAGAAGAGGAAGTACCTGGTGGCTTCGAACGTGATGTTGAAGAGTTCCGTAAGCGTCACGCAGCGTAAGAAAATTAATCGAGTAGAACAGTAAGCTCGAGTATATATTCAAGGAGGATATAAATATGGGTTACGATCCCGAAAATCCCATGGCGGACAGGATTACAGACATTGGTCCCCCACATTATTCAAAATTCCATCCCCCGGTTATTGCAAAAAACAAGGGGAAATGGCTCTGGCATGAAATCACCCAACCTGGTGTTCTTGTGCATAAAGCAGAGTCTGGAGACGAGTGCTGGACCGTACGTGTTGGTGCTGCCCGTTTGATTTCTACACAGCTCATTTATGAGATGTGTGATATTGCAGATGCCCATTGTGATGGATACCTGCGTTTCACTACCAGAAATAACGTTGAATTCATGGTGGATGATAAAGCTAAAGTTCAACCTCTGCTTGATGATCTTGCATCACGCGGCAACAAGTTCCCCGTAGGTGGAACCGGAGCCGGTGTAACCAATATTGTCCATACTCAGGGTTGGGCACATTGCCATACTCCAGCAACAGATGCATCCGGTGTTGTAAAAGCCGTTATGGATGAGTTGTTCGATTACTTTATAACCATGAAACTTCCTGCACAGGTTCGTATTGCACTTGCCTGCTGTCTGAACATGTGTGGTGCTGTACATGCTTCCGATATCGCCATCCTTGGTGTCCATCGTAAACCACCCATGATTGATCACAGTCGTATCACAGGTGTTTGTGAGCTTCCACTTGCCATCGCTTCCTGTCCTCTCGGAGCTGTTAAACCAGCCAAAGCCGAGGTTGACGGAAAAACGATCAAGTCTGTAAAAGTAAATAACGATCGTTGTATGTACTGTGGTAACTGTTACACCATGTGTCCTGCAATGCCGCTTGCTGATCCTGAAGGTGATGGAATTGCGATCCTTGTTGGTGGTAAAGTTTCCAACTCCAGATCGGCTCCTAAATTCTCCAAGCTGGTTATTCCATTCCTGCCAAACACCACGCCACGCTGGCCTGAGACTGTTGAAGCAGTAAAGAATATTTTGGAAACTTATGCTGGAGACGCTAGAAAATACGAGCGCATCGGTGAGTGGGCCGAGCGTATCGGTTGGGAAAAGTTCTTTGAAAAATGTAACATCCCCTTTACCATGAAGTCTGTCGATGATTATCGTCTGGCTTATGATACCTGGCGTACTACTACTCAGTTTAAGTACACCAATGCAATCAAGTAATTGACCGTACTGTGTTGCAGTCAGAGGCTTTGGCTTCTGACTGCAGCTTTTTGGTCACCTGCCTGATAAAACTTTTCTTTGAGGAATATGTGTTATGGGAATGAGTGATGAAGAAATTCAAGCTGCAATGATTGAAAAAGCAACAAAATCTCCAAAACCTCAGCTTTACATAAAAGATTTCTATAAATGCGATCCTGACACCAAGCCTCGCAAAATTAAAAATCTGGCCAATGATCTGGTAAAAAAGGGAGAGCTTATGTTCTGGTCTTCCGGTTCTACCACCATGTATGCCCGTCCAGATCGTATCAAAGACGAAGAGGGAGCTGATGGCGTAAACTAGGCCTCAGTTTATCTTCTTCTGTGTTTTTGTGAAAAGGTACTTAGCTCTTATGAGTGATGTACCTTTTTTTGCGTTTATGGATAATATACTTTTTTTACATTCGACAGAATCAACAAATAGCGATGCGTACAGTCTAGCTGTTAAAGGTGCCGTGCATGGCTTTGGAGTCCTTGCTGATATGCAATCGGCAGGAAAGGGTAGACTAGGCAGGAACTGGATCTCTCCTGCTGGTACTGGCCTGTACTGTTCCATTGTGCTTCGGCCAAATCTCTCCTTTACTGAATTCCCTAAACTCACGCTTACTGCCGGGCTTGCTCTCTGTACAGCTGTTGAAAGTATCCTTCCTGATGGCCTTTTTGGGTTGAAATGGCCCAATGACCTCTATTGTCTTAGGCGTAAATGTGGTGGCATCCTGGTTGAATCATCAACACCAAGTTGTCCGGATAATGAATCTTTTGTTGTGGTTGGGATTGGAATCAATGTCAATACCCAACTTGACGAATTTCCGCTTGAGCTTCAGCACAAGGTTACATCACTGCGTATTCTAAGTGGAAAAATATACAATATTAAAGATTTGTATAAAAAAATTCGTACTTCATTGCTTGAACATGTGCGTATCCACGAAAAGAGAGGCTTTGAAAAAATTTTACATGAATGGCGCAAGAGGGATGTGTTATTTGAAAAAGAAATGCAGTGGGTGACGCATGATAAAGAAGTCATTACTGCCCGTGGAATGGGACCTGATGAAAACGGCCAACTATTAGCAAGAGATAGTGATGGGAAAATCCATGAGATTCTATCGGGGGATGTGCAGCAGGCTACGAATGGAGAACAGTGAACCGCAGAAGTAAAAGCATTAAAAGCTGATCCTCTACTTATTATCTTCTGCGGCTTATCTGCGTTAGTATCTGTAGTACTCAGGTTTATATGGTCCTTCCACAGGAACTCCAATATAGTCTGCCTGCTCTTTGCTCATGGTGGTCAGATGCACACCAATCTTCTTAAGATGCAGTCTTGCAACCTTTTCATCTAGCTGTTTTGGCAAGAAATAAACCTTGTTCTCATATTCTCCTGAATTTCCCCACAATTCAATTTGTGCAAGAACCTGATTGGTAAAAGAATTACTCATAACAAAACTTGGATGGCCTGTAGCGCAACCAAGGTTGACCAAGCGACCTTCAGCAAGAATGATGATTTTCTTTCCATCGGGAAAGACTACATGGTCAACCTGGGGCTTGATGTTTTCCCAAGGGAGATCTTTGATACCGGCAATATCTATTTCTGAATCAAAGTGTCCAATGTTACAAACAATAGCTTCATTGGGCATCTGCTCCATATGAGCTCTTGTGATGACATTCAAATTTCCGGTACAGGTAACATATATATCACCAACAGAGGCTATCTCATCCATGGTAACAACCTGGTATCCTTCCATGGCAGCCTGAAGTGCACAGATAGGATCAACTTCAGTGACATATACGGTGGCACCCATCCCACGAAGAGCCTGTGCGCATCCTTTGCCAACATCTCCATATCCAATAACAACTGCTTTTTTGCCGGCGATCATAACGTCAGTTGCACGTTTGATTCCATCGAGTAGGGACTCGCGGCATCCATACAAGTTATCAAATTTTGATTTGGTAACAGAGTCATTGACGTTGAAAGAAGGACACATCAGACGGCCATCACGAGCCATTTCGTTGAGACGGTGAACACCGGTGGTGGTTTCCTCTGAGATACCCTTGATATCTTTCATTTCTTCCTTGTATTTCTCATGCATGATGAGAGTAAGATCTCCTCCATCATCAAGGATCATATTTGGGCGCCATCCGTCAGGGCCAAAAATGGTCTGATCTATGCACCACCAGAATTCTTCTTCACTTTCACCTTTCCAGGCAAAAGTAGGAATACCAGCATCTGCCATGGCAGCGGCAGCGTGATCCTGGGTGGAAAAAATATTACATGATGACCACCTGACTTCTGCGCCCAGATCAATCAGTGTTTCCATAAGTACAGCAGTCTGAATGGTCATATGGAGACAACCTGCAATACGTGCACCTTTTAGGGGTTGAGAATCCTGGTATTCTGTACGAAGTGCCATGAGTCCAGGCATTTCAACTTCTGCAATGTTAATTTCTTCGCGTCCCCATTTTGCAAGGGACATGTCGGCTACTTTATAGTCGCTCATTGTTAAATCCTTCTATGTTTACGTTGAAAAAAATAAATGGTCACCTGCAAATTGGCAAGGGGCATTTATAAAGTTATGCTGCTATCAGTTTACAGGCCTGCGTCATTTTTAAGAATTTCAGCCTTGTCCGTACGTTCCCAGGTGAAATCATCAAGCTCCCTGCCAAAATGTCCATAGGCAGCGGTTGCCTGATAGATAGGTCGCAACAGGTTAAGCTGCTGCACAATAGCTTTGGGGCGAAGATCAAAATTGCGACAAATGAGAGCAATAATTGTGTTATCATCTATCTTGCCTGTGCCAAAGCTGTTCACGTTGATGGATACCGGTTGTGAAATACCAATGGCATATGCAATTTGTACTTCAAGTTCTGAAGCAATTCCCGCCGCGACAATATTTTTTGCAACATAGCGACCCATATAAGCAGAAGATCTGTCAACCTTTGAAGGATCCTTACCGGAAAAAGCACCACCACCGTGGGAACCTCTCCCTCCATAGGTATCAACTATGATCTTCCTTCCGGTGAGACCACAATCTCCAACGGGACCGCCAATGACAAAGCGACCGGTGGGGTTGATAAAATATTTGGTGTTTGCATCAACCATATCTCCAGGCAGAGTGGGTTTGATGATAAGTTCCATGACAGCTTCCTGAAGGTCTGAATGGCTGATGGATTCGTCATGCTGGGTTGAAAGAACCACTGCTTCAATCCGCTTGGGTTTATTATTCTCGTATTCTATGGTAACTTGGCTTTTAGCATCTGGACGCAGCCAGGGAAGCTTACCTGCTTTGCGTACATCGGCCTGACATTTAACAAGCCTGTGAGAATAGGTAAGAGGCATTGGCATGAGAACCCGGGTTTCATCGCAGGCGTAACCAAACATCAGGCCCTGATCACCAGCACCCTGATCAAGATCCATGCCGCTACCTTCATCAACACCCATCGCAATATCTGTGGACTGCTTATCGATTGAGGTGAGCACTGCACAGGATTGGTAGTCGAAACCCATATCAGAAGAATTATAGCCAATGGATTTGATGGTATTTCGTACAACTTCAGGCATATCAACCCAGGCACTTGTGGTTATTTCACCAGCAATAACAGCCATGCCGGTGGTTACCATGGTTTCGCAGGCAACGCGTCCTGCAGGGTCCAGCGTTAGAATGGCATCAAGGATGGCATCTGAGATCTGATCAGCTACCTTATCTGGGTGCCCTTCCGAAACGGACTCAGAGGTAAATAAATGATTTGACATGAAATGTCTCCGCTTAAAGTGAAGGGGTTTTATTGTAGTTATGAAAAGAAATGAGGGATATGATAGGCTCAAAGGTCCCAAGCGTATACTCTGTAAAAAATAACTTTTCAATATGACGCCGAAAGTATCTGTTGTCAAGGAGAAACACGGATTGTCTCGCCCCGTGGTATCAGGAACTCATTATGCATGCTTTAAGTTGGCTTGCTGTTTTCTGATGAGTGATTACTTTAGTCAATCGTAAATGTTTTGTTAACAATAAATGATGGGATTTGGGGGTGTAGGAGATGTCCATAGAGGAAGCCAGAGAAGTTTTGGCCATTGAAGAGCAGGGTCTGGCGGCAGTTCGTGAACGTATTGGAGAAGAATTTAATCAGGCAGTGGACATGATTCTTTCTTGTCCAAGCAGGGTTGTTATCACCGGTATTGGCAAATCAGGGCTTGTCGGGCAGAAGATCTCAGCGACCTTAAATTCAACGGGAACGCCATCCTTTTTTTTACACCCTGTTGAAGCCATGCATGGTGACCTTGGAATGGTTGCTGCCTCCGATGTTGTGATTGCCATTTCCTATTCAGGAGAAACCACGGAACTCAATGGCTTACTGATTAGTTTAAAGAAGCGGGGTACAAGTATTATTGCCATGACAGGGGGGCAGGGGTCAACTCTTGCCAGGGCCAGTGATATTGTGCTTGATATCCACATACCCCAGGAAGCCTGTCCTCTTGGCCTTGCCCCAACAAGCTCCACCACTGCAACTCTTGCCATGGGGGATGCACTCGCCGTTGTACTTTTAAGACGTAAGCAGTTCCAGGCTGAAGATTTTCGGGACAATCATCCCGGCGGTAGTCTTGGGGACAGGTTAAAAGTAAATGTAAGTGAAGTGATGTTAAAAGGAGATGCTATTCCGAGTGTTGAACAGGGAACGGCGGTGGCTGACGCTGTAACTGTTCTTAACAGAGAGAATCTTGGAGCTGTTTTAATAGTTGCTGGTCGTCATATTTCAGGTATTATTACCGATGGTGATGTGAGGCGTGCAGTTGCAGAGGACAATGATCCCCAAACAGTAAAAGTTGAAGACTTTATGACTACAGGGCCTGTCACAATTCCGGATTTCATGCAGGCGGTTGATGCTTTGAGTATTATGCAACGGCATGAAATCACAATTTTGCCAGTTGTTGGTGCGGATGGTGAATTGTCTGGTATCCTGCATCTCCACAACCTGTTGGGCAAGGGTGAATTCAGATTTTTAGTGTGAGGAGACCGTATGTGTCAAATGAGTGTACTGGTTCTTGACGGGACAAATGAAGAACTGGTGATGGAAAGTGTTACCAGGCTAGCAGTAAAGGATAATGGTGTGGAAGTGAGCACCTTTTTTGAAGAACCAAAATTTGTACCGGACGTTCATGTACAGGAAATCGATTTCCTTGGTGGAAAAGTATTTCTGGAACGGACTATAAAAAGTTAGGAGTTTCATACAATATGAATGAATTGGAAAAATTGCAAGTATTGCTCCCCCATTGGATTGAACATAACCGGGGCCATGCAGAAGAGTGCAGAAAGTGGGTAGCAGCCACAGAAGATAGTGAAGTGCAGTTACCCCTTAGCGCAGCTCTTGCAGCCATGGAGGTTGTGACAAATCATCTGGAGAAGGCGTTGGATGTGGCAGGTGGCTCTAAGGCAAATGGTGATCACGGGCATCACCATCATTGATATCTCAGAGAAAGTGTGTGAAATTTTACGACAACGGCAGGCGTATTTCGATAACCAGGCCGCCAGTGCGGGCATTTCTTGCCAAGATACTTCCGTTATGCATTAAAATTGCCTGTTTGGCTATGGCCAGTCCGATGCCAGTTCCCCCGCTGTCTTGATTCCGTGATTTTTCTACCCGAAAGAATGGTTTAAATATCTGCTCATGATACTCCTGCGGTATGCCGGTGCCATGATCTCTGACAGTAATAGTTGCAATGGGATCATCTTTCGAGAGAGTAATCTCAACATTACTCCCGATTGCCGTATAACGAAGGCCATTACGGATAACATTTTCCAGGGCTCGATGAATCATTTCAATGGAACCAGACACTGTAACTTCAGCAAGGGTTCGTATATCTACACCACGGTCCTGATAAACAGCTTCAAAGGCGGCGTCGTGAACAATGCTGGTGAGCAATTTATGAAGATCCACCGGTTCTTTTAGGCAGTTGTCCATATTGCCCTCAAGCCTGGTCAAAATGAGGAGTTGATCAATGAGTTCACCAAGTCGTCTGGATTCTTTCTCAATTCTTGCCAGATAGGGCTCGCCATTGCTGAAGCGTTGTTTGGCTAATTCCAGAGCAAGAGTTTGTCTGGTTAACGGAGAACGAAGCTCGTGAGAAACATCGCGTAACAATCGTTTTTGAGACCTTATTAAAGACTGGGTTCGTTCTGCCATGGTATTAAAATCACGACTCAAACCTGCAATTTCATCCTTTCTCCTGTTGGCAAGATTTATTCGGGTGGAGAAATCGCCCTTGCTCATCTGCTGGGTGGCCTTACGAAGGTCACGGATTGGAGCTGTCAGAGAACGAGCCAAAAGGTAACAGCCGGCACCGGCAATAAATAACACAACGATGACAGGCAAGCCGAATCGATGGCCGAGAAAAAATATTTGCCGCCAGCCGTTTTCCATTTTTTTATCTATAAAAATGTTGGGACGTGTAACTCTGATTGTACTGCCGACAAGAGTCATGTTCTGACCGTCTTGAGTGAATAGAGGAACTGCAATGATGATTTCTGTCTCAGATATATTATATTGAATATCGTGAGAATTCTGGGAAGAAACTGCCAGATTAGCAGCACCCTGTGGCAACGTATGATTTAACAAATTGTTGTTATCTTCTTGAAACAGAAAGATTCGACTGTGGTTCTGTTTTTCAACATCCAGCAAATACGAACGTAATGCTTCTTTTCCACCATTATCGAGTATTTTTACAGCTGCCAGTCCTGTTACCGAAAGGTAGTGGGTTAGGGCTTGAATCTGATTCTGTTCCACTCGTTTTTTCAATGCACCATAGGGACCAACCTGTGCAAGATAGGAAATTATTACCGTAGTAATGCTGGCAAGAAGGGTAATAAGAAGAAAGCTTAGAAAGATTTTATAAAAAAGGCTGTGCATAGCTTATCAATTCTGATGAACTTGTGTATAAAGATAGCCAATGCCGCGTATGGTTCTAATTCTCTCCCTGTTGTGTATGTTGTGTCCAAGTTTTTTCCGCAGGTTGCTGACATGGACATCAATGCTGCGATCAAAGGGTTCCAAGGGACGACTTAAAACTTTTTTGCTTAACTTCTCACGTGTCATCACTTGATCAGCATGCTTTAATAGTTCGTAGAGCAGAGTGAACTCGACAGCGGTAAGTTTAATGATCTTATTGTGTTGTTTTACGACCATTGAATCTGTCTCAATAATAATATCATCAAGTTCCAGATGGTGCCGACATTCCAGCTGCTGAGTTGCGATTGGTTTGCTTCGACGCCAAATGGCCTGGATCCTGGCCACAAGCTCACGGGGATTAAACGGCTTTGGTAAATAATCGTCTGCTCCTATCTCCAACCCAACAATACGGTCAATATCCTCACCTCTTGCTGTCAACATCAACACCGGAAGCTGGGATGATATCCTGAGATTTCGCAAAAGTTCAAAACCTGTCATAAATGGAAGCATCACATCAAGAATCAGCAGTCCATGCTCACCAGATAGAGCCCGTTGCAAACCATTGTATGGCTCATTCACAGTTTCCACGCTAAACCCTTGGGGTTCTAAATATTCAACCAATAATTCACAGAGTTCCTTGTCATCATCAACAAGCAAAATTTGTTTCATGAAATCTCCTCGAAATTTCAATTTATCGAAGCGATAGTTCTGTAATGTTTTTTGTCTCTGCAACAGCTTTACATAACTTTACACAACTTTACAGAAACTTAACAGTAATTGGTCGGAATGTGTTGTATATTTAAATCCGGTAAGTTGTTCAGCATTTGAAGTGCTATTAAGAATATAGAACAAAATCGATCAAAATAAAGTAACACTTTTTCCAAGCAAAATAAGGAGAAGGTTTATTGAAGAAGCAATTCAGTCAAAAGTAAGAATTGGTCACCGTACCCAAAAGAAGAGAAAGTTTGCATAAAGGTGCTACCAAAGCAGCAGGGGTGCATTGCACAATGGTTTGTATCTAGTGAAAACAGTTAAATGCTCTTGGGGAGAAAGCATTTTTTTCATACGAGCTATCACTCCCAGGCCGTGGGGTCAAAAAGATCGCCGTTGAAGACGAACAGGCCATAAAAAACAGTCTACTTTTACTTGACCATTCTATTCCTAAGCAACTCTGAGAAAAACATGAAAAAAAGCCTGCTCCTCATAAAACTGTTACTCATAAGTATACTTTTTGTGTCCGAACTTTATGCAGATACTCTGACTTTACAGGAGAGCATAGAGAAAGCACTCTTAAGTCATCCTGATATAAAGTCATTTATGCTGAAAGTCAAACAATCAGAAAAAAACTATGATACCGCATTTGCTGATTACCTTCCCCAGATAAATCTGCATGCGGAGTATAATCCTTTGCAGACGTTTGCACTTCCAGTTAATGGTGTTTTTAACACTATTGATGATGATGGCTGGGGGGTGGGAGTTAGCCTAAAACAAAAAATATGGGATTTCTCTCAAACATTATCAAAAATTAAGGCCTCAAAAATGGAGAAAGAGATTTCACAACTTTCCTTCCAGGAGGCAAAAGCTCTGATGGCTTATAAGGTGAAATCTCTTTATGGTCTGGTGGTTGTTTATAATGAAGCGATAGAAGTCAGAAAAAAAGATTTAGAAGCTAAAAAAGCCTATTATGCTCAGGCAAAAGCACGTGTAAAGCAGGGGCTCACAACTGATGCGGATGCCAGTCGCTTTCTCTCTTCTGTTTATGTAGCAAAAGACAATTTAGCCGTTGCCATTGCCACATATGAAAAAGCAAAATTAGCACTCTCTCTTTGTATCGGTGAAGAGATAACAAATGATACAGAATTGGAATATAATTTTGTCACAAAAGAGTATGACTTTGAGCAAGACTTAGAAAAGGAGATTTTAAACAGTAATTATAAGATACAAATAGAGACTCAAAATATCTACAAAAATAGCCTTTTATATAAATCTGCACAGGCATCTCATTATGGATCGTTGGATGCTGTGGTGTCCTATTATCACCTTGATACGTTAAACAGTTATGATTCAAGGTTGATTGGGATAACGTACGCTATTCCTCTTTACAGTGGTGGAAAGATTTCCGCAGAGACTCAAAAAGCCAAAATTGGCATACACTTGGCGCGGGAACAAAAAGCTTCAAAGGTGCTGGAAGTAAAAGAAGAAATAGGCTCTCTTTTGCTTGATATACAAAGATACGATGCAACAATAGAGGCAAAACAGGCACAAGAAAATTCAGCAAACCAGACCCAAAAAGTTCTTGAAGCCCGCTACAAAGCGGGACTTTCAACGTATATAGGAGTTCTTGACAGTATCTCACTTGTTTTAAATGCAAAGCTGGGAGTTCTGGAGGCCTACTATTTAAGGATTACAGCGATAAATCGGCTTGAATATTTAAAAGGACAAAAATCATGAATAAAATAGTTAGATATTCGGTTGTAGCAATCCTTGTCTGTGTTGCAGGAGTTACATTTTATAACAAAGTGTATATACCAAAATCCAGCTACAAAACGATCTTTCCCACAATCGGCTCTCTGGATGTTGAGGTTTTTGGTGTTGGCAATGTTGGCGCCAAAAGCACCTACGTCATCAATGCGCAAATGGGTGGAAGAATATTATCTATTATGAGTGATGAGGGTATGTGGGTAAGGAAGGGCGATTTGCTTGTCACTATGGACAGTGTAGATATTCCCCAGCTTTTAGATGCCGCTAAGATTTCTGTCGCAAAAGCACACTCTGAGCTGGAAGCATCACAAAGAGAGCTTATAAGCTTACAAGTACAAAATAATCTAGCCTTGGTAACGTACACGCGTTTTTCAGAACTCAAAAAACAGTCTTTTGTTTCACAGTCTGAATACGACAAAGCCAAGGCTGATTTAGATGCAATAAATGCTCAGCTGGACTCTGCCAAAGCACGTATCAATTCAGGGAAAATAGAAATAACTCATGCAAAAAAAGTCGTTGAATCGCTCGAGATTAAGTTGTCTCGTTACAAAATTTATGCTCCGATTGATGGATACGTTATTGCAAAAGATGCCGAAGTAGCTCAGAGTGTGACTCCTTCACAAAGCATATTGCAGATAGTTGACCCTAAAACTGTTTGGATTAAAGCGTATATCGATGAAAAAATAAGTGGGGATATTAGAGTCGGGCAAAGGGCCACTATTACACTCCGCTCGCAAGGTGATAAACACTTTAGTGGATATACAAAACGCATTGTAGTCCAAAGCGATGTTGTAACACGGGAAAGGGAGGTAAATATCATCTTTGATACCTTGCCAGATCCCTTTTATATCAATGAGCAGGCAGAAGTATCAATTATCACAGCGCATTTTAGTGATATGCTTAAAATTCCATCAACAGCTGTTCGGTATCAAGATGGGAACATTGGTATTTGGGTGAATAAAAATGGCAAAGCATATTTCCAAAATCTGGAAATACTGGCAAGGGGTGAAAAAGAGTTAGGAGTTACAGGAATAGATAAAGATGCAAAAATCCTCATTGCAACTCGACAGAATAAACCGCTTACAGAAGGAATGCGAGTTCGCTGATGATTAATTTAGCACAAAAAGATATTGCTCATGGTCTTGGTAAATTCATTATTACTTCCATGGGTGTTGGAATGTTACTTGGCATTGTTTTGATCATGATAGGTGTATATCGTGGAATGATAGTTGATGCTGAGGCTTTGTTGCGTGATTTGAATGTTGACTTCTGGATTGTTCAGGAAGATACGCTTGGGCCATTTGCTGAAGCCTCAAGAGTGCATGAAGATTTGCAAGAAGCATTACGGGTTGTTGAAGGAATTGATTCGGCGGAAGCATTGACATTTCAAAATATCCAACTTTCCACCTCGGCAAATCCTGTGCGTGTTGTGGCCGTAGGATTTGATCCTCATGGAAGTTTGGATGCTGTAAATCCCAGGAAGATCATAGCAGGGAGAACGTTGCTGCGAAGTCATTATGAAATAGTTGTAACGGATAAAACAGGTTTTGTGGTTGGTGAGACCTTGCAACTGGGACGCAATACTTTCAGGGTGGTGGGGGTGACAAAAGGAACGGTTTCCTCGGGCGGTGAACCCTTGGTTTATATCAGCTTAAAAGATGCCCAGGAGTTGCAGTTTTCCTACACAAATAATCGAATAAGAAGCGACAGGGCAAGGGGGATAATAAACCGTGATTCACATATGGTAAATACGATTGTAGCGACAGTGAAGCCAGGTTACAATGTGGATGAAATTGCTCGTCAGATACGAGAATCCAAACACAAAAGTGTTTATACAAGAGTTCAGCAAGAAAAAATACTTACAAAAAATGTGATTGAAAAAGCTTCCAAGCAGATAGGTATGTTCACGGCTATTCTGGTTGCTGTTTCCACTATCATTATTGCTCTTATTATCTATACGATGACATTGGAGAAGATGAAAGAAATATCTATCATGAAACTTATTGGTTTACCCAATAGTATGATAATCAAGATGATCGTGCAGGAGACAGTACTTCTTGGTTTTTTGGCGTTTGTTTTTGGAAATGCTTTTTCTTTACTCATTTATGATACCTTTCCCAAAAGAGTTGTTCTGGAATTCCCTGATGCTTGGATGCTTTTTCTCGTGGTGATGGTTTTTTCTATTTTGTCCTCTTTTGTAGGGGTTAAAAAAGTTATCAGTGCAGATCCTGCAGCAGCTATTGGAGGCTGACATGGGAAATACAAGTATTCGAGTTGAAAATCTTGTCAAAAATTTTGGAGAAGGTGACAACCTTGTTGAAGTAATAAATGGGGCATCTTTTAGTGTGGACAAGGGGGAGCTTGTAGCACTCATTGCTCCAAGTGGTGCAGGAAAAACAACACTTCTTATGATGATAGGGTGTGTGGAGGAGCCCAGCAGCGGCACGATTTACTTAGGTGATGAGAAAGTTTATGAAAACAGGTGGTTAACCAGAAAGACAAGAAAAATACGAAGAGAAAAAATAGGTTTTATTTTTCAAGCTCATTACCTCATTCCATTTTTGTCGGTTTTGGAGAATGTTACACTAGTTCCTCAAGCCAATGGAATTTCTAAAAAAGAATCTCAAAAAGATGCTATGGAACTCTTACACTATTTTGATATAGCGGATAAAGCAGATGCCAAATCGTCACAACTTTCAGGTGGTCAAAACCAACGAGTAGCCATCGCAAGGGCTTTGGCAAATAAACCGGAAATAATATTGGCAGATGAACCAACGGCGGCACTTGATCTGGTACGTTCAATTGATGTTGTAAAGATGCTAAAAAAAATTGCTCTTGAACAAAATGTCGCAGTCGTTATGGTAACACACGATGAAGCAATGTATCCTCTTTGTGATAGAATTTTGAAGATTGAAGATAAGAAAGTTGTCTCATCTCCTCCTTCCTCCTAAATTCACTCGGTAACCTTGACTTTACAATACTGTACAATGATTGAAAAATAACGAATGAATTCTGGTACCTCCTTTCGATAGTGTTAATCCTGTAGATACCTTAAAGAATAATTTATTGGAGTTTGTGCTGACCTGTTTTATTCTCAAAAAAAATTATTCTGATAAGGTACCTACGTAGGATTAGCGTTTATTGCAGGTGTTGGTTATACATTAACACAGTCACCAGTACCGGGACCATTACCGGTACCATCCTCTGGGGCATCGCCCGTTCCGGTTCCATCGCCTGGACCGTAGCCATTTCCACCACTACCGCCGCTGTTTCCACCGCCGCCATTTCCACCGCCGCCATTCCCTCTGCCCGCCAATAAGTTTAGGTTGTCCAGGGAGAATTCAAGATTAGCTGTACAGTCACCCGTGGCCGGGCCATTGCCGGTCCCATCCTTTGGGCTATCACCTGTTCCAGTTCCATCTCCAGGACCATGGCCATTGCCAGCCAGAACCACACCTGGTGTTACCAGCATGGTAAAGATTGCAGCGACACCGAAAGTACGTGCGATTTTTCTTGAAAGTTTCATGTGTATATCCTCCTGATTATTAAAGTTTCCCTTGAGGGGAAGTTTGAACAGATCAGTATAAACTGTACCCGTTCTTTTACGTACGCTCAAGCGACAAACTTGAGAGCTTCTGCTTAGTAAACGGGTAAAGAGAAAAAAGGTTACAAAATATTTATATTTTTTTTAAATTAAATAATTTGTAACTTTTATGTTCGAAAAGCGTTAAATTCATATAATGAACACGGGATTCAGAAAGTTTTATAAAGAGCACAAAAGTAGATTTTTTGGGTATCTTTTGCGCAGAAGTGGTGATTATCACCTGGCAGCAGATACTATGCAGGAGAGCTTTACGAGATATATCGAGCGATATGGCATGCAAGAGCCAAGCATCTCATTGCTTTTCACCATTGGCCGCAATCTGCTCAACGATAATGGACGTAGACAGCGCCCGAATGTTCCCTTTGATGAGGAGCTGTATGAGGGAGCATTTGATGAGGAATCAACATATCTGGTGCGTGAGGAATCACGCCGTGTGCTGAATGCCATGCAACAGCTTAGCACAGAAGATGTTGATATCCTTTCTCTTGTTGTCAGTCAAGATCTGTCATACAAACAGATTGCCGAAATGACAGGTACAAGTGAAGCCAATATAAAGGTTAAAATTCATCGTTCTCGACTTAAGCTAAAAGAAATACTTCGTAAGGGTGAGTTATGAAAGATTATTCGATCAGTATGTTTATTGACAATGAATTGGATCTTGATGAGAAAATTGATTTTGTGGAAACGGTCCACAGTGAGCAAGCTTTTAAAGATGAAGCTATAGATCTCCTTGAACAGGAAAAGCTATTGCATTCTAAGTTGGTGCATCAGGAACCCCGGGTACAGATCCCAGTGGAAACGGAGCAGGTAGAAAGATTTTATACTCCGTGGTTGCGACCCGTAGCATTATTCTCAGCCAGTCTAGCTCTTGGAGCTGCAGTTCTTTTTATTCAACCAACATTCTTTCCATTCTCAACACCCACTGCAACAATAAGCAGGGAAGTACCATATCGTTTTGTTATTTATCGCCCCAATGCGAGTCATGCTGATATTATTGGCACGTTTACCAGCTGGCAACCGGTTGCCATGAACAAAATGGGAGAGAGCGGCTATTGGAGTCTCACCCTGACCCTTCCTGAAGGAGAATATCAATATAGCTATCTCGTTGAAGAGGGGAAACAGATTGTAGACCCAACGATTTCAGAACGTGTGCAGGATGATTTTGGTGGCGAGAATTCTCTTATAACAATAGAGGTGTAGAAAATGTTGAGAAGATGGTTGGTTATGGGGGGAATGCTTTGGCTATGTGCCGGGTGTGCCAGCCATCATTACATCACTAATAACCATGATTCTGTGACCTTGTATCTCCGTCTTGCAGATGCTGATCATGTCCAATTTGCATCTTCGATTGATAAGTATGAACTCCATGACTCTCGAAAGAATGGCCTGGGGTTTTGGGAAATCAATCAAGCGATTACCCCCGGCAGTAAGTATTTTTATATCGTTGATGGTGTTGCTTATATCCCGGATTGTCGCTTTAAAGAAAACGATGATTTTGGCTCTGAAAATTGTCTCTACCAGCCTTGACTGTAACCTTTTCATCTGTCAGGCGTTGTTAAGACATAAGTAAAGATTGTGGCAACGAATTCGTGCTAAATGATGTATTTGCATAACGGAGAAGCGTATGAAAATTAAAATATATTTTACTGTGATCTGTTTCAGCCTGTTTTTGGCTGCTGTTTCAGTATCAGGCGCAGAAAAAGCAATAGAAATTCCCCCCTCTTGGTCAAATGAACTTAAGATTACGGCTGGAAGTGTTGTTCGGACTGGTCTTGCAACTAACGACGGAGTACTCATGACCAGAGCAATGATCAAATCTCGCTTCGAAGAACACAGTATCGTAAAGGCGCAGCGTATTGTCGCCAAAGCCTTGGAAAATAATCTTCCGGTTGCGCCAATTGTGAATAAGGCCTATGAAGGTATCGCAAAACAGGCCTCTGCGGAATCGATTGTAAAGGCAATGGAAAAAGTCAGATCTCGTTATGAGCATGCCTATGGTATTGCCAGTCAACTGTCTTCGAGAAAAGAGGTCGTAGATAAACTTGGATATAATCTTGCTGCTGCTCTTGTTGCTGGTATGACTCGAGAGGATGCGGAGCAGCTTGTTAGTCGGCTTCAAGTGAGGATGCGTACAATGCAACAGGCACAAGGGTTGGATTTGGTAGCCGAATGTTTGTTGACTGCACGAGATATGGTAAGGCAAGGTGTATCTTCTGGTACTGCTACGGAAGTTGTAACCCAAGGTATTGAAAAAGCTTTTAGTGCTCAGCAAATACGTTCCATGCGAAATGCGTTTATGTCTCATGGAGCTTATGGGGCAAGAGAAACACTGGCCAAAAGTTATGCAGATGCTATTCGGGATGGAAGGGACCCTCAGGGGAGGCAAGGTGGCTCTGGCAGCGGTGGAAGCGGTGGCAGCAGTGGCAGCAGTGGCAGCGGTGGAAGCAGTGGCAGCGGTGGAAGCGGTGGCAGCGGTGGCAGCGGTGGCAGCGGTGGCAGCAGTGGCAGCGGTGGAAGCGGTGGCAGCGGTGGCAGCGGTGGAAGCGGTGGGCGTGGGCGTTAATGGCTCACCCATAATAGGAGAAAAAACTGTGCGCTGTGGACTCACCACCAGTCTGACTAATCCAGTTCAACTGTCTGGACGGCGTAATCAACAAACAAGTTTTAGCCGGTGCGATGTTCGTGACGTATGCTCACATCAAAATGACCTGTCCGCTCCCTGTAATTGCAAAGTGCCGTCCGCTTTTACGTGGGATCGGTGTTTGGATTGTTCTGAATATTCATCGTGTTACTCCTCGGAATAGAAGCTCCAATGATCATTATTGGGAGAATAGAGGTAATCCATCTGCAGGCGTAATGACCTTCCCCCTGTTGTCTCAGTGCATTGCATCCTAAACAGTACCTTTTCGCCAATATGTTTGAGGAATGTTACTTTTGGTGCACTGAGTTCTGAACGGGAAGCAGATGGATAGTGTTTGAGAAAAAGTTTTTCGAAATTGTCTTTCAGGTAGCTTGTCTGTTTGATTAAGCGTAATTGTTGTTTTACGTCCTTAAGCTGAAGGTTACTCTCAGAAAGGATTGTTTGGAATTCTGCTTGTTGGGCAAATTGGCTCGTTGAAATCTTTTTCCCAATACGCTGAAGTCTTTCAATAACTGCTTCGAACTCTTCAGCTTTAAGATATTTTACCACATCCTGTTTATTTTTTATTATTTCAGTGTGCAACATAATGCGGGAAAGTTTTGTACGACTTTCTTCTGTGTTTATTTGGCTCAGCAGTTTGGAATTTTCTTCAAGGAGAAGAATGGCTTTCTCGTAGTGGACAATGACGTCATTCCATTGTGAAGCGGAAAAAGCTTGTTTCCCTTTTTCGATAGCCATGTAAATTTTCGTTTTTGCAATGTTTTCATGCAGGCTGGATATGGATTCTGGATCAGGATGATCTAGTTTTGCAACAATATCCAGCGCTTGTTGGTAATTGTCAAGAGCCGCTTCCCACTCTTCAGCCTTGAAAAAATGATGGCCCTGATCGCGAAGTGTATTGAATTTAACCCGGTATGACAGAAGTTCCAGCTGCTTAATGTTTTCAGGTGATACATTCGGGTTTTTTTGGGCAAGCATCAGTGCCTTGCCAAAGTATTCTGTGGCACCACTCCAGTCTGAAATTGTTAAGGATTTTTTCCCAGCCTGCATGAGACGATTAAATTGCGCCAGAGGGAGTTTTTTCCGAATCTCGGCAAGTTGAGTCTCATTTATTTCAGCAGTGTTTTTTGCCGTATCCCAGGCCTTGGTATAACTGTTTACTGCTTCATCCCACTGCGCTGCTTTGAAAAAAGAGTCCCCAGTTTCCATGCTCTCCTGAAAGGTCAGCAGGCTTTCTTTTGCGGATTTTGAAACATATGTACCGTTGTGCAGAGTATTACCGAGAAGTCCCTGGCGGAGTTTTTCTGAAGTGAGGACTTGGTTTATCTTGCCGACAAGCTCTTCTTTTTCGTTCTGTTTTACCAGCCGTACTTCAGCTGCCAGGTTAAGTGCCTCGTCACATTGTTTCTGGGCATTCTTGAAATTATTTGCACCCAGCAGACGTTGACACTCTTCGTATCCTTTCGTGGCTTTTTCCAGACTGGATCCTAAGGATAAGTAGGATATGGTAAGAGTGGTAAGTAGGGCGATGGAGCCACCTGCTAAGGCAAAGCCTAACCATTTTTTACTCACCGCCTTTGTATCTTCAAAAAAGGTTCTTGCACCAGTTTTTTCCGTTGCTGTATCGGGTTCAGGTGATGTCGTATCAGCTAGATCAGCCACGCTGCTGCCTGGCCCGTCTGTCGTACTGCTTGCCCAGTCACCAAGAAGATCAAAGGCTTGTTGAACCCTGTCTTTTGCTTCCTGGATCAGGGGATAGTCAGAGACCACTTCCTCAATAGCAATATATGTGTCCAGAGCCTGCTGTTGCTCTCCCTGCTCTTCCAGGATTTCTGCCTCACGGTACATTGCCATGGCTTTGTCCAGGGCTGTCTGTATCTGTTCTTCAAGCTCTTCACGACCTTCAAATGGTCCCTCTATGATCTGTAGTTCACGTGAAAGAGCTTGGAATCGTTTTTGTTCCGCAATACTTTGCAGGTGGCCTGTGTCAATTGGTGGCAGAGAGGGAACATCCTGCTCCAGGGAGAAAGAGCTGTCAAAGTTATCATCGTCAAGAGTATCGATACGTTCAAGATTCAGCTCTTCTTCCATGGAGGCTAAAGCTGGTAGCGTATCTGAAAAATCACTCCTGTCAAAGGGGAGTTGATCTTTGTGGGTATTGTACCATTCTGCTGCCTCATCATTGAATGCATGACTTTTGGAGTAGACCTCTCCCGCAATCATTTTTCCGATATGAAGGATGAGTTGCACAATGGATTTGTCATCTTCCCATGCATCACCGACACAGATGGCTGAAGTGTCAAAGTCGGGATGAAAAGTGGGGCTTTCCGGTATGCAGTTCGGAGGAAAATGGGGGAATCCGAAAGGAAGTGAAATGGACACCACATGGGTGTCACAGGAATAGACCTCCGTATTGCTTTCTTTACAGACGCCCTGGATCTGGTAGGTTATTGTATACCTGCCAGGTGGGTCACCTTTGTCAGGGGTTACAACAATGTGATGAGTATTGGCAAAGTAATTACTTACTTCCTGAAAAACAGTTTCAAGTTGGTTGCTGGTGTTGTTCATAATAGCTTACTGGATCATTTTGAAAATACTTATGGGCGCAGAAAATGAGTTGTTGAGTTTGATCGTACAGAGCCGATACTATGAGTATAGCAGTAACTTCTGGAAAACAAAAATTTTTATTATTACAGTAAAGAAAAGCTTGTGCTAACGTGCGGAATAATGAAACAGTTTAAAATATTTTTTAAAATAGTTACGGATAGTAATTGCCCTCTTTACGATAAAGGAGAACTTCTCACTCTTTCTGACAAGGCGCTTTTCTGTCCAGAAAATAAGGCAACCTGTCTGATCTTAGTCAGAGAGATGACAACGTTACTGTTCACTCTTCTTGATAGTGGTGTGGCGCAGGATGAGTGTGATGAAAAGACATACAGCTGCAGTGGGTGCTCGGGGCTGATCAAATTCAAGCGAATTTCAGAAGAAGAAGCCAGCCAGGAAGGGTTGCTCGCATTTGATCTTCCTTTAGATCCTGAGAGAGAGGCTTTGCTTGCAAGGATTTATGATTTTCCCATGATTAAGGCGATTCCAGACGCCGAGCTTAACCGGGTTGTACGTTGTTTTAGAAAGGAGCGTTTGCCCGCTAATTCCACTTTTATCACTAAGGGGCAAAGCTGTTTATATCTCTATTTGATACTGTCTGGACAAGTTGTGGTAAGTGATAACTCTTTAGTGATCGCATCATTAGATCCTGGTGATATCTGTGGTGAAATGAGTTTTCTTGGTGGGGATATTGCCGGTGCTGACGTAAGAACTTTGACGGAGACTGAGGTTTTATCTATTTCAGGTGATGCATTCAGCAAGCTTCTTGATCGTATTCCTGCATTACAGCTTTTTATGTCCAAAATTCTTGTACAGCGTTTGACCCAGTCAAATGCCAGCCATTTTGATACATTTGATGCCTGCATGAGTGGTTGGATTGCCGAAATGCCTCCTGCTGAACTTTTTCAGATCTTTCATATGAATCAGAAGACAGGAGTTCTTCGTCTTGTACTCCCCCAAGGGGAGGCAAAAGTTTCCTTTCGGGAGGGCTGTGTCATTAATGCTCAGTATAGGGATCAAACGAATCAGGCTGCTATTTTTGATATGCTTAAGGAGAAAGAAGGGCGGTATACTTTTACCACCGGGCTTTCTCCTGAGGAGATGAAGGCTGCTGAAATCGGCGATTTTATGATGCTGCTGATGGAGGGAATTAAAAGGGTAGACGAATCAGGTGAGGATGCGTAAATGATCCCAGGCGGCGCATATTTTGAAGCTCCCGTCTGCCCACAGAACCGTGCGTACGTGTCCGTACAGGGCTTCTCATGTAACTCTAATCCAATGACGAAGTGGGAACCAATCCCGCATTCGGTGATTGTTTATTGCGTAATTATTTTTTGGGAATGAACTTTACATTTACCTGGTCTTTGAGGTCCGCATCTGACGATATTATTCTACAGTTGTGAGCCTGCGCAGTTGCAACAATAATGGCATCTGCCATGGCTAAATTTTCACGCAAGGCTATGTCCGCAGCAGTGAGCGCAAGATTGTCATCAAATGGAATCAGTTGGCATTTTTTCATATACCCAACAGCTAGCAAAGCCTTTTCTTCGTTTAGTTCTCGTTTTAAAATTTTATAGACTTCGTAAATGATGATTGCTGGCATTAGAATATTGTCTGCAGCAGCAAGATATTCGTGATATTGGTCTGCCAACTCCCCATCGGCAAACCATTCGAGCCATCCACAGGAGTCAACTATTATCATATTGAGCGATCCGTTTTATCACGGTAGTTGTCGATTCTGACACCTGCAGCAATGCCCCTTAAATCTTCAAGGGAGGATTGGGGAATCAGGATAACCATTTTGTCCTTATCTATAATAGTCAGTTTTTGTTTTGGCTTGAGCTGTAGGTGTTCTCTGATTGGTTTGGGGATAACAATTTGAAATTTACTCGAAATCGTTGCCTGCATGATATTCTCCTTTTATTGTATCGATAACGATATGGTAAGGTTTTGGTGCGAGCCTGTCAACGTTTTTTTGAACCTGAAGTAATTGACCTTGTACAGAAAAAGAATATTAATAAATGGATTGATGGGAGAAAGGGCTGCTAGTAGTACAGTGCAGCCCTTGGGACATTGTTATGTGCAGTATTTTAACAATGAGTATCTGGAAATACTTGCTACTATACCAAGCAATGAAACATAAGGGGTCACGAAAAGGTCAACGACAGACTTGACTCCTTTTTTGTGCTCAGATTTGCAGATGGCTACTTAGGTGTGTCATTTTTTTTGTTTTTCTCTGTTATAATTTCAACGTATTGAAGAAGAGCTGAAGTGAAAGGAGCACAACTTATTAAATTCATCCAATAGCATTTGTCAAGCCTGCCCCCTGCTTGCGGATCTCTCCCTTTTTCCATCTGTCCCATTCTTTGAAACAGAGTGACTCTAACTTTCCTGACAACTTCTGAAAGGAATTGATCACATTTATTCTATCCAATTTTCCAGAATACATTGTAACAACGCTTTCCACTTGTTCCTGTGTAAGCTGTCAGTTGCCGAATACCGAATACCTTCTGCCCGCAGGGCATCATGATCCTTAGTTCTGAAACGGTGGGAGCTGCAAAATCTCCATAAAACTTGTCACATGGTATTCTGCTGGGAGTTTTTCATTTTTAAAACCAATAAGCCGCATTCCACATCCGGCAGAATGTTCCCGGTCAATGATAGAGTCGCCAATGTAAATAGCCTCATCCACCTCACATTTACAATGCTCTAAAATTTCAAGCAGTGCATCTGGTGCTGGTTTTGGGCGTCTTGCATTCTCAGCTGTCATTACTTTGACAAAATAATCTTTTAACTTGAATATATCCAGAATCGGTTCCATGGTATTGGTTCGATTGGTGGAGACAGCAAGCTGGTAGCGCGGTGCACAGATATCCAGGAATTGGATCAGGTCTTCTTCCATTTTCATATATTTCAAAAATGGAGCATATCCTGTTTCCTGTCTCAATTGATCAACGTCTTGAATACTCTGGTCAGGATAGTGACGAAATATGTGACGCGTTGATTCGTTGACGTTGTGGATGTGGACAAATTCCAGCTCTTCATCACTCATGACCGGGTGGCCAAAGTGTTGGAGCAGGAAATTGTAGTAGGTCTGGTTGGCAAACTTGGAGTCAAACATCACTCCGTCACAATCAAATATAACGAGTTTTAGTTTCATCTCTGAAAAAGTATCCCCCGGAGCCAGTTAATCCCAAAAAGAAGGAGTTTCCCATCATCCATACAGGCAGTTTTATTTGCAGGATAATGTTCCTGTTTCGGGAGATGTCCTTCATCTAATTGTTTGCGGAATCTATCAAGATCGTAGAGAGCCAAGACAAAGAGTTCTGTCTGCTCGTTGGTTAACTTCATTCCCTGGCGGATCATTTTATGCTGTAGCAGGGCGGCAACCTTATCATTAAACGTGTTATATTCCAGTAACTCCTGTCCAGCACTGTACGTTTCCGTTGTCTGTGCTTCTTTTTCCTGAAATCCATGGCAATGAGGTTCTTTCAGGAGGACAAAGAATTCTTCAACAGTATTGTTGTCCTTTCGCATTGCTGCCCGGCCCATGGGGTAGGCTCTGCATGCTCCGGGACGTCCCTTGTAAACCGTACAACCTGTTTTTGCGACAAAAACACAGGATGCCCGTCCATCATCCACCATGGTGAGGTACAAACGTGGGAAAGCATCTTCTGCTTCCCGTTCCTGAATTACGTAGCGTTCAAGAAAGCTGCTTGAGTCGAGCTTCGCTTCCTGTTTCAGGCGTAGAACATCATATGGAGTGAGTGCAAGCTCAAGTTCTCTGCAACACTCGGTGAAGCAATCCACTCCAGGATGGCAGGAGAAATGAAATACTTCATCATTCTCCAGCCTGTTGACATTATCAGGAAGTTGCAACTGAATCATTTTCCAAGTTCTTTTTTGCAGGCAATAGGCTGAGTACCGGGCTGGCAATAAAAATTGATGAATAGGTACCCACCATAACACCTAAGAGCAGCGCCAGAGCAAAATCATGGATCACCGATCCTCCAAAGAAGAAGAGGGAAAATAGCACCATGGCAGTGGTCAACGATGTGACGATTGTACGGCTCATGACTTCATTGATACTTTTATTGATCTGCTGTAGCAGCGAGTGTTCTGCCGATTTCTGCATATTTTCACGAATACGATCAAATACAACAACCGAGTCATTGAGTGAATAACCGGCGAGTGTAAGCAGTGCTGTCACAATTAAAAGGGTAATCTCAACATTTAAAAGCCAGCAGATACCAAGTACTACAATAACATCGTGAAAGGTGGCTACGGCTGCAGCTAATCCGAAGCGGAGGTCAAAACGCATGCCCAGATAGATAATAACACCAATTAAAGAAATGAAGATCGCCTGAATGGCTTTGTTTCGTAAGACTGCACTAACTGAAGACCCAATTTCAGATTGGCTTTCAAGGACAAAACCTTTTTCCGGCATGTTTGTTTCAAGAAGTGTCGTGATCTGTTCGCTGTGGTCGCTCACGATTTCTTTAGATTGCTTGATTTTAA
>JAESPV010000079.1 GCA_016765495.1 Desulfocapsa sp.
ATTAATGGCACCATGCACACTGGTCTTGGTAGTTTGCACAGGATCATGCTGATAATGTATGGGAGATGCAGGACATGCCAGATTATAAATTTCATCCACTTCCACATACAGAGGAAAGGTCACATCATGGCGCATCAGCTCGAAATGCGGGTTATCCAGCAAATGGATAATATTATCTTTAGCGCCAGTGAAAAAGTTATCAACACAGAGCACATCATGTCCATCATTCAACAATCTTTCACAAAGATGAGACCCGACAAATCCGGCTCCACCGGTTATCAATATCTGTTTTCTTGTTTGCGATTCCATAGTTAACCAAAAGTATTATAATCGAGAACAACTTGACACGACACTGGACTAACCCAACAAGTCGGAAACTTTTAGTGTCGCTGGATAAGTACCTTGTGGGGATGTGTAATTGAATAATTTCATTAATGCTCTTTAAACTTCGTGTTTTTTATTGCTGCTTTTATGGAGTAAGGTACTAAAATTAACACAACATAGATAGGCGACAACAATATGAATGTCAAGAAAGTGTTCAGCGACACTTAGTTAAACTGACGAATTGCGATGCTTTTCACGCGTCCCCCCCAACATCCCTATTCGGCAAATCGTGTTATCCATTTTGGCCTAACACCATGAGTTCGCCATGTATCAAAGTCATCAAATATCTTGTGATAATCAGGTACTAGTTTAAACGATACTATTCTGCTTTTTCCCTCTACGCCATTGAAGATAAGATGATTCTGGTATGGGGAAAATGGTTTTGTGAAAACATATTCTATCTGCTGGATGCCTTTCCTGAGAGAAAAAGAATGCTTTTTCTCTTGAAGATCTCCTCCTTTTGCATCCACGAGCTCTAGGGCAATAGAGGAGTTATCCGAAACACCTTCAACTTCACATGTGACTTTGTAATGTCCCGCCGGAATGGGCAGTTCCCACATGGCAATTCGTTCTCCTTTCTTAATTTCCCTCGAAGGGGCAGCGCTCATATATCGAATATGCTCAAGAGCATTCATGTAATGCTCTTTCAATTCCATGGACATATGGGACGGGATGGTAAGGGAGGTCTCCTGTGCTCCTCCAAAAAGAATATAATTCTCTCTTTCTTTTTCGGTGGTAAGCACTGTTACCCATACATCATCATGTGGAACAGTAATTTCCAAGGGAATAATATCAGAACACCTTACTTGGTAACATAGCATCAAACTCACTTTTCCGTAACAACTCTCGCAAAACCAATGTGTTAACAATTTAACGACAAGATAATTATTTTCTTGCAACGGGAAAATAAAAGTGGCACCTTCTTTCTTTATTTTCACCACAAAAATCACAGAAAAAAGGTGCCGTCATGCAACAACTTATTCTACCTACTATTCCCATTGGTGCAACAGAAATAAATGGTCTTACTGCAGTTTGGCGTGATGAGCTGCGCTGGACGGGGTGCAATACAAAAAAGTGACATGACCTAAGCAGCCACCTGCAAATCCGTAAGCGTGTTATTATAATACATATTTTTAACTTTCCCAGAGACGACACGACAAGCATTTCTTAGTTTACCGGTGAGTACCAACGAGCGTAACAAGATTATATTCTCCGCATTATCTTTTTTCCAAAACAATCCAGTTCCTTTGATGCGAAGATTGATAACTCGGCGGATGGCACTTTCGACAGTTCCACTGCCTGTGGGTAAACCCTGTTCACTAAAAGTGCGATACTGAAATTTAGAATGATCACCAAAATAGTCATTCAGTTTTTTCAATGCTGCTTTTGGTGCCTTCCTTTTTCCTGGTAGCCACTCCCTGACAAGATCTGCAATGCCCTCTATGTTACCTTCCCATAATAGCTCTCGGATCTGAGTTGAAAGCTTTCGTACTTCTTTCTTCGATAGTTTTAACGCATCTGAAATTGTCTTTTTGACAATATTGATGTTCTGTTTCGCATGGGTATAATCCAGAACTTTCTTTGCGTTGTCCAGCTTCAGATCGTTGATAAGTTTATCGATTCTTGGCCAAATCCCCTGGCCACCATCAGCACAAAAAACGATTTCCGATGCTTCACCAAGATTTATCGCCCCAAGATATTCTTTGAGCAATTCAAAAAAAACGTCCATGCTACCACATGAACCATCAAGAATAGGGGTGACTGATTTGATTTTTTTGCCATCCTCGCCAAATTGATTGATGGTAAGCAAGCGCGGTTCAAACCACTCTGTGTGGTACCCTTGTCTCTTTGCTTCTGTCTTGGCCCTTCCCCGTTTCTTCCGTCTTTCGCGAATGCGCCCACCGTCTACGCTGACGAGAACTTTGATACCGGTTTTTTGCCAAACATCTTCATTATTACACTCGACTCTCGCATTCCTTGTAATTTTACCAAATCGTTTGGTAACGTTTTGCAAAAGATGCTCGTTCATTCTTATACCAAGCCCGCGCAACGCATTTGCGGCGACCTCAAAAGAGGGACAAAGCACAGCCATAGATACACAAATTTCAATGAGCGACGGGCTGATTTTATCTATAATACCAAGGAGTTCAAGGCCAAGATGACGCAGAACACCTCTCCTGCGCTTTGCTGGCTTGCCTCGTTTTCTTTTTGATTTCGCACGTAGAAATACTGGAGAATACACCTTCCACTGTTGTCCGGATTTCAAACGAATATTTATTTCACGATATTCGAGAAAACGACAAGCACATTTCCCGGCCCATTGTTTCAATAGAGACCAGAAAACCACGTCAGCCAAAAGTTTATTCAGCCTGGAGATGATTTCATGTTCCGCATTTTCCTGATGTTTCCTGTAGATTTCCTGCTCATAGTCAGCGAAATTATCTGTATCTAAATGTGATGATACTACACAATCCAAATCCACGTTGTCGCCTCATAATGCTGAGGCCTGCGCTGTGCTTTTTCTTTTCTATTCAAGTAACAACGTTCGAAAATCACGTCGTAATGGGTAAACAAGAATATCCTTAATCGGTACTTTGAGTTTACTGTTACGATCCTGGCGGCTACGTCCTTTGGTCTGTCCAACAGTTATAAAATTTGCTGCCTTATAGCAGGTTCCCAGATAGCGTGTTGTGTCAACGAATGTCTCTACCATGGCAATTTCTGTTCCATAGCGTTCTTTCCAGTCTTGTGATAAACGACGTAGACACGCTCCAAGAACATGGCTGGCCAAGTGGGGAACTTTAACCCAATCTAAAATCAAAAACCGGGTGTTGTTGCAAATTAAACCAAGATTCCGTTCACGAACTTCAGGCTCCCAACCTATCCATTGATCACGAAATTCCATCTTCCAGGCTGCAGCCCCAAAAAGCAAGCAACCGAGAAAACGTTCGTCATGGCCAATAATCAGGTATTTCATATTCTGTCCAACTGGACGGCTGTAACTGAGATAGTGGAACTTCTTGACCAGATAGTTGAACGTCTTTTCATATTCCGCACAATCTCGTGCGTTTACTACCTTTACAGGCTTGATCTCAGAAAACGAACATGATATTGGGTTTTGGTTTACCTCGACTGATTCGATCTTTGGCGCTCGGCCAGGTCCAGGACACTGACGTGGTGGTAATTTTATCAAAGCACGAAGCTCAAGCTTGCGAAGAAATTCGCGGCAGGCCATGTCTTTTATCTGACCGTCGGGGCGTCGCCAATCCCAACGCGCACAGAGTTCACGAGACAAACGAGATCTATTCCATGAAGAATGTTTCTGGAGAAGCATTCTGATCTCATTCACATCGCCCTCTGTTACAAAGCGCCCCTGTATTTTTAACGGCCAGTCCATAAGCGGACATGGTAGGCGATTGCTTAGCATGAGTCCAGTGAATTTTAAACTATGCCAATGTTATTTTTTTGTACTTTTTCATATTGCACCCCGTGTGGACTTTTTTTTGAAGAATCAGCAAAGCTGCTGCCTCAGCCAAGGCTTTTTCTTTACGTCTAAGGTCTGTTTCCAGGTGTTTGATTGAATTTTTTTGAGCCCTTATGGTTATCTTGTCAGCCTTGGATGTTTGTGGTGCATGAGCCTGTCGGCAGTTTTCTTGCCATACTGTTATTTGTTGGGAGAAAAGCCCTTTACGACGGCAGTACTCGCTAAGTTCTGTCTCGTTCAAGCTAGAAGTCTCTAAAACTATGTCGAATTTCTCCTCACTACTTAGTTTTCCGTGAATATTTGATTTTACAGGGGTCTTTCCCTTACAGGCCTTACTGCGCCAAGAATAAAGGGTGTCCTTTGGGATTCCAGTCTCCCGAACCAGCTGTGAAACACTGACATTGTTTGGCGTTAACATGCGGGCGATGATGCTTTCTTTCAGTTCTTTCGGGTATTGATTCATTTGTTTTAATCTCATTAGGTGATGGCGGGGAGAGCTTGGTGACCCGCCCGCAGGAGGCTAACGTCCAGTCGCCCTACGGGCTCCTTCCCGTTAGCCTCCTGCGGGCGGAAATACCCCCAACCTTACTACGCCCCCTCCTCACACACAACTCTCCAAGAAGAGACGACAACTATCCTGACACAGGGGGAAAAGCCTTGGCTGAGGCAGCAGCTTTGCTGATTCTTCAAAAAAAAGTCCACACTCTTTGGGCGGCCCCAGAGGGCGAAAAATCAACCACGCTGAGCGTTGTAAAGTGATTGAGTTGATTAAAGTGGCTACTACCAATGGTGCTAGACAGTCAAAGGCCTGTAAGCTGATTGGGATCTCCCAACGCACTTTACAGCGCTGGCGTGACGGTGATGCTGTAAAATGCGATGGACGTAGTCTGTCGAAGCGAAAGATTGCTCCACATAACAAGCTATCAGAATCAGAACGACAACAGGTGATAGACATTGCAAATTCGCCAGATTTCGCCAATTTGCCACCACGTCAGATTGTCCCAGCTCTTGCAGACCAAGGCGTATATGTTGCTTCTGAATCGAGCTTTTATCGCCTCCTGCGCGAAGCAGACCAGTTGGTACACCGAGGCAAAGCAAAGCCTCCGACTCGCAAGAAACCTGCACCATTACAGGCTAATGCGCCTAATCAGCTGTGGAGTTGGGACATCACTTATCTAAGCTCAACGGTTAAAGGACTTTTTTTCTATCTGTACTTGATTATGGATGTTTTTAGTCGCAAGATTGTTGGCTGGGAGGTCTACGAAACGGAATCAGCTGCCCAGGCTTCAAACCTCTTTCGCAAAACATATTTACGGGAGGGAGTTGCAGGACGAGATTTAGTTCTGCATTCTGACAATGGCTCTCCTATGAAAGGAGCTACTATGTTGGCAACCCTTCAAAGGCTTGGAGTTATGCCATCATTTTCTCGACCATCAGTCAGTGATGACAATCCTTATTCTGAGTCTTTGTTCAAGACTCTAAAGTATCATCCTGGATACCCAAATAAACCGTTTGAGAACCTTGAAGAGGCAAGACTCTGGGTTGCCGGATTTCAACGCTGGTATAATGATGAACATCGCCACAGTGGCTTGAAATTCGTTACGCCTGGCCAACGCCATAGGGGGGAAGATATTGCAATCCTAGAACAACGCCGGGAGCTATATGAGGCAGCAAAGAATCAATCCCCTGGTCGCTGGTCAGGTAAAACGAGAAACTGGGAACCAGTGAAAACTGTGTATCTCAATCCCGGAAAACCAATAAAAGAGGAGGTAGAACTCAAACAAGTAAATGGTTAAAAAAAGCGACATCTCTCTTGACATCGACCGGGCAGGTTATCAGGTTTGATGATTTCTGTCTTGTGAATGGTTAGTTTCTTTTTACGCTTACGAGACGTGGCTGATTTTCCGGAATTACCCGAACCTTTGCCCTTGTTACCCTTGGATAGTTTGCTGGGCCTGATTTTTGGTTTCGGGGGCAGCTTTTTAAGCCGAGCAATCTCGGCCTTCAGTGATTCGATGTCCGTTTGTTGTTTCAGGATGATTTCTTGTTGCTGTTCGACAAATGCCATCAGAAGACGCACGGCCGGTGTTTGTTCTTCTTCCGGTATGCGGGGGAGTGTATGTTTAATAGATGTGTCGGTCATTAGTCTATGCAGTGAGAGCCTGGCGAAATTTACGATATAAAGGGTAGAGCCAAACCGATTTGACTGGTACCATGGGGTTACCGCTGTTATGGTTGCGGCCGCGTCCACGGGTTTTGCCGACGCAGATCCAGTTGTCAGCCCTATAACAGGTTCCTGCAAAACGATCCTGTTCAACGAAGGTCTCTATCAACAAGATCGGATGGCCATATTTGTCTTGCCAATCTCGGGATAGGCGATGACGAATTATCGCCAGGATGTGGCTGGCCAGGTGCGGAATCCGGACCCAGGGCAGGATCAAAAATCGCATGTTATTAGCAATGCGAGACAGATTTCGTTTGCGGGCAGATGCATCCCAGCCGATATAATGATCTCTGTCTGCCACGTGCCAAGCTGCTGCACTGTATAACATGCAGCCAAGTAGGCAATTATGACGATCATAAAGTAGATACTGGAGGTTCTCGCCGATCGGGCCGGTGTATCCAAGATAATGGTACTGCTGCAAAAGCCCTCGAAATAGTCGAGTGCCTTCCGAATTATTGACACATTGGATGCGAATGGGTTGAAGATCTGATAGACTGCCTGTTATCATGCTTCTTGCCTGTTCAGATAATTCAGGCACAACGGGCTGGTTACGGAATTCATTGTTGGCAGAACGAACTGGGGCGGGAAGTTCAATCAGCCCCATGCTGTCAAGTTTTCGTAGCATGGAACGAGCCGCAATATCTTTAAGAGTGCCCTTGTCGTTCACCCAGCGCCAGCGTCGACAGAGTTCCTGAGAAATACGAGTGCGGTGCCAACTGGGGTGATTGATAATTAAATCCCGGATACCAGATAAATCATCAACTGTCAGCTGTCTGCCTTGAAGGGTGAATGTTGTTTTCATGATGGGGTAGAGTATACCACCATCCAGCTTGGGAGTCCCGTGTTATTTTTACCATGCACGGGTTTATTGAGAAGTTACATTCCTTTTTTAGTTGTTTGTTGACCTGTTTTTTGATATTCTTCTCGAACATGAAAGCCTCCGTGATAGTAAGGTTTTTTTGGGAAAATCTCCTCACATTATAGAGGCTTTTCATGTTTAATGATATGTTTTTATTAAGTAATAGCACATTCTTTTCAACACCCTTATATAGCCCAGTTCATCGGAAATGATTTACCAGAATAACCTCAAAAACAAATACCGCAAGAAAAGAAGACATTCTGTAAAACCACCATTGTTCCCCACGGAGAGAAATGAAACGCATTCATCACTATCTGCTTCCAATACTATTTGCACTCATACAGTTTTCAACAATTCCACAGGCTCACTCTCAAGGGATTCAATTTGCAGAAGGAATTCAGCTGAACCCTCTCTTTTCCGACCATATGGTGTTGCAGCGAAATATGGCAATACCCATATGGGGAAAAGCAGAAAGAGCAGGGATGATTACAGTAACCATAAACGGCAGTTCCAGCCAAACCATGGTCGACTCAAATGGTGCCTGGAAAGTAGAGCTGCCGCCGATGAAAGCCGGTGGCCCTTATATTCTCAAGGTAATATCTTCTGGCATAACAACCATATCAGATGTATACATTGGAGATGTATGGATTTGTTCAGGACAATCAAATATGGAATGGCCACTTTCCAAAGTACAGGATGCAGAGCAGGAAAAAAGCAAAGCCAATTATCCTTTAATCCGACTCATTACTATAGAACAGGCACTGGCCAGCAAGAAACAGTCCAGCGGCAGCACAAGCGGCTGGAAAATAACTTCTCCGGAATCAGCCACTTCTTTTTCTGCTGTTGGATATTTCTTTGGCCGTGAACTTCACAGCACCCAAAACATACCCATTGGACTGATTCAATCAACCTGGGATGGAACAGCGATACAGTCTTGGATGAGTGCTGAAGCACTGACAAATTTCCCAGAATACCAAGAGATCATTCAACGGCTTGGATCACAAAATTTATATTATAGGGACATTACAGCAATCAACAACAATTGGAAGGCTGCACTTCCAGGAAAAGATATGGGACTACATAACCTTCCCTGGCATACGCCTAGGCTAAATGATCAGGACTGGAACGCTCTGATACTTCCGCAACACTGGGAACGTACAGGAGAAAGCGCTCTATTGGTGTATGATGGGGTTGTCTGGTTTCGACGGAACTTTTTATTACCTCAATCATGGGCAAACAGTGAAACGACTCTTTCTCTAGGACCTATTGACGACGAAGATTCTACTTGGATCAATGGTCATTTAGTGGGAAGCGGGCAGATGTGGGACAAACCTCGACGGTACCCCATACCGGAGTCCATACTTCACACTGGTAAAAATCAACTGACAGTACGGGTTTTGGATTACGCTAGCCTGGGAGGGCTATGGGCATCGAACAAGAAAGATCTCCACTTGGAAAACAGTAAGGGTGCAACCATTCCATTAGCAGGTAAATGGAAATATAAAATTGGTATTCCTGCCGAACAAATGCCGCCTCATGCTGACATCAACACTCCATCAATGATTTATAATGCGATGATCCATCCACTTATTTCATTTGGTATTCGAGGAATTATCTGGTACCAGGGAGAAGCAAATACATGGGAGCCCTTCCGATACCGTTCCCTTTTTCCAGCAATGATAAAAAATTGGCGTAAACAGTGGCAACAGGAAGAATTGCCATTTTACTATGTGCAACTTGCAAACTACCTGGCCCCCCATCCCGTCCCGCATGATAACGACTGGGCCGAGTTGCGCGAAGCCCAGTTAATGGCACTCACCATCCCTAACACAGGTATGGCTGTAACCATTGACATTGGAGACTCAAACAGTATTCATCCTGCAAACAAACAAGACGTAGGTAAACGTCTTGCACTGATAGCGAGAAACAACATATATGGTGACAAGATCTCGTACTCGGGACCAGTTTACAGTTCCATGAAAATTGAAGAAGATAAAATAAGAATTTTCTTCAATCATGCTGAAAAAGGCTTACAAACGACACATGACGAAAAAGTGAAAGGATTTGCCATATCCGGGCACGACAAAAAATTCATCTGGGCAAATGCCAGAATTGACGGTAAAACTGTGGTGGTTTCCCATCCATTGATAAAAAGACCAAAAGCAGTACGTTACGCTTGGGATACCAATCCGACCTGTAATTTATATAATAAAGATAATCTTCCGGCCTCTCCATTCCGCACAGATAATTTTCCTGGAACAGACCACAGACGATAATTGACAATAATTTCAACCAAACTCTTTTCAACATCATCTAATTTATACTTATCAGCATCAATTTTATGTCTATGCCAAAAAATATTACTAAAATACTTATTCTGCTAATGTTGATTCTGGGATGGCGTGCTGTTTTTCTTACTGTCAGTGTACAGCACATTAATCTTTCCGGAGATGAAGCAATCAGATCTTTACAAGCGATAAGTATTGCTCAGCCAAAAGAATCAATTCGAGTACAGCTTGAACAGGAGCCCCCAGGTCTTTTTGGTCACTATCCTCTTCTTTTTATGGCACAACCTTATCTGTTCCCCATAGAATCATACATCAGTGCCCCTTTTATTCGTTCACTTCCTCGCAGTGAATTCGGGTCCAGACTAATCCCTGCAATTATGGGAATAATCACCTGTTTACTTGGAGTGCTTTTGGTAAACGCAGCATTTCCTAAAACAGAAACCAGGCATATTGCGAATAATCAGAATTTCCTGCATCGTTATGGGGTCATATTACTGGTTGTTTTTCCTTCAACACTTCTTCTTGTTCTTCAGGGTGCTTATCCTCTGCCTAGCTATCCTGCATTCATGATGTTCGGACTCCTTTCCCTCTGGCTGGCTGAACGTAACCGTATAACATCCTGGAAAAACCCCTTTTTCGCCTTTGCAGCTGGGTTATCAGTTGCCCTTGCAGCAAGTAACAGCCTACTAGCTCTTCCTTTAGTCGCAGGCATTGGAACAATGATAGCCGTAGGCCGTAACTGGCGAACAGCATTAGTCGGGAGTTTGAGTTGCGGCCTTGGCATTGGCCTGGGACTGTTTCCCTATTTTCTTGCAAAAACAATGTACCCAGGCGCCCATGCAGCAGTTTCTTCGATGGTACATTGGGATGTTGCTCTGAAACGACTTTGGGAACCAGCAATTACCTTTACCTTGCCCATCGTTCTTGGAATGCGTTGCCCCATACTTCCTGGATGGGAAGAACTCCCGGGGATATTACCAATGAATCTACTTTCCTATGGTGGATACTTGTGGGTTCTCCTGATAATTTGTGCCTTCGGTTCCTCAATTTATCTGTTTTTCCAAAGATTATTTCGTAATCGATGGCCAGAAATCACCGTATGGGATGTGGTAACTGGGTTATCAGTAGGTTACCTGTTAATTTTTGTTTTGAGCACTCGTTTTGGTGCCAATGAATTTCGGTACCTCATGCCGGTTGCCTTATTCTTTCCATTGGTTCTTGCCCGACTCCTTTCCATCAGTAAAGGGATGGTACGAAATGGACTCGCTGTTATTGTATGGGGGCTAGTCGCGATAAACCTTGTCACATCAACAGCATTGCTTACCGCTTGGCTCCATAAAGATTTTGACGGCGGTTTTGCTGACACCAGACCGGCAGTTGGATGGTTGAAGCAAGAAGGGATTAAATATTGTTATTCATCCTACATGGACACCTATACTTTAAATTATTTTGCGGGTGACAAACTAATCTGCGCCCAGCCATATAATCAGCGTTTTCCCGGTTGGCCCTACCCCTATGGAAAAGCAGTGGACACTGCAAGTAATGCGGCGTTTGTTCTCGGCCCATCCAAACGTTTCCCCCATTCTCGACTAACCCGTGAGCTACAGGAAAGTGGAGTACAATTTCAGGTAGCATCAGCGGCTTCATCTATAATTTATTATAATTTCACAAAGCCTAATGAGGCAATCACAACTCAAATCAACCCTGTAGCTATCAAGGTTACCACCAGCCATCATCAGGAGGATGCAGACACTCTTTCTGACGGAATCTTAAGCCACAAATGGCGTTCACGTGAAGCACAAAAAAAAGGAATGTGGATCAATTTACAATTTGTAAAACCAACAAATGTACAACAACTGAAATTTTATTATAATGGCTACACACATGACCACGCCCGATCGCTTGATATTTCAGCACAATTATCCGATGGTAGCTGGAAACAGGTAGCACATGACATTAAATGGAGACTTCAACATTTTGATTTTATAAACAATCAGCCTGTCTACAACAACCGCGTACAAAACATTTCGGTTCAAGCAAAACAAATTAAAGCTATCAGGATTGAAATTAATAAACCTAATCCAGGGCGCGATTGGACTATTGGCGAGATAAAAGTACAGGTATTATAATTATCCTAGTTCTAAGAGCTCGGCAAATGGAACTTCCTCTGGTCAAGCGCATTCATAAATATATATTTATTTCTAAAATATTTGACAAAGAATACGTTACGAAGTATAAAAAAATGATATTTTCTACTAACCTGGCAGAGATTGAAAAAATTTCATAAAATCGCATATAAATCATTGGCCTGACGTACAAACAACAATAAGCACCACTCGTAAGCTCGTCACTATTTTAAATATACACTATTATATAATTCTAAAGAGGACTATTACTTTGAAAAATATCCATATATTAAAAAAATACTGTGCAATTCTCAGTGTGTCAACATTCCTTTGCCTGCTTGGATTGCATGGGGCAAGTGCCGCTTCTTTGTCTGCCTCAACTTCTTTAACTGTTGTTCACCTGACAAAGGCGAAACCTCAAGATATTAGTACATATCCCGGATCCTGGCCGAGAACTCATGATGAGACTCATCTGTCGCCGACCGGACAAGAGGTTTATATTAGTAATGTGCACTTTAATAGAAACAGTGTTTCGTGGAGTACAATTCCAAGAAGCACACCATACCCAAAATGGCCTAATGGTGTTAATTCTATTGTAACTGCTGTATGGTCAAAGGATCAGGGAAAAACTTTTCAACTTCAATCATGGGATTACCTTGGTCCACACACATCTGGAAAGCATATCGTTGGTTCACCTGATTGCTGGATGGGAACCATGGTATCATCACTCTGTGGACAGAAAGCAGGTGAGTGTAATGGCGAAAATAGAAGTAATCTCTTTTTTTCCGTGTACCCAAGTGGAGCTGGGTGTTGGGGTGACAAATTCTAAATCTAGAATCCTTAATATTAATTCATGTATTGCCGGTACTTGAATATTCCAAAGATTATCCACCTAATATTCTAATACCTTACAAATATTTTCGGAGCATAGCACAGATTCAATCTTATAGGTTGAACCTTTTACTCTACCCGCAGGGCATCATGTTCATAACTATAAGCGCTTAGACCAGTAGCATGTCATTGAGGAAGGTTTTTTTTGTAACAGGTGAGAACGACAAGCAAAAGTACCCTTACCAGTATTTACTATATAAACAAATATTGTAACTATTCAGCGAAAAAAATGAAATAAAGTACATTATTTTCTTGACACGGTTTTTGGCGTTTTTTTTGAAAGCTGGTATGGCCTCCATTCTGCGTCAAGACTGCAATAAGCGGAACACAGGTTGCGCTACACCAAGCGATTGACGGATGTGGCGTCACCACCCGTGATGATTTTCTCAAAGTTTTACAGAGGGGCATTTAGAGACAAAAAATCCGTTTTCAAAACCTATGGTATAATAGTGTGTAACAAAGGACGACATTACTTACCACGGG
>JAESPV010000080.1 GCA_016765495.1 Desulfocapsa sp.
TAGCGACACCGATCAGCTTCTTGCAGAGGAAGGCGTGCTCAACCTGAGTAACGAAACAGGAACATTTAAAGAAGCCACCATTTTGCGTGAAAAACTGGATCTGCACCTTGAAGGTAAGACCATTTCCAAGACAGGTACCAACACCTACCGCATTGTTAATGGCTGGGTTGTAACCTGTAAAGTAGACGAAGGAAAGACGCCTCCCTGGAGCTTTGCAGCCAGTGACACAAAGGTTACTCAGGGTGAATACGCGACTATGAAACATGCAACATTTCGGATTAAGGATGTGCCGGTTTTATATACTCCCTGGTTTATGATGCCGATTGGCAATAAACGTTTGACAGGCGTACTCTTCCCAGAGATTTCCAATTCAGATCAGAGTGGATTTGGTTTTAACCTGCCATTCTTTATTAACCTTTCAGATTCATCTGATATTACCCTTTATGCTGAATATTACACCAATCGTGGATTTATGCCGGGGTTCGAATATCGATATGTCCTTGCCCCTCAGAAAAAATGGAGCTTTATGGCCAGTTATCTTAACGATGACCTTTCGGATCCATCAGAAACTGAATACAGGAAAGATACAGGATACACCCACACCAATCAGGACAGATACTGGATGCGCAGTAAACTTGACCATGATTTTGATAATGATGTGGTCACCCGTCTCGATCTTGATATAGTTTCTGACAGAGACTACCTGACTGAATTCAACTCTGGAGTTACAGGTTTCCAGGAGTCAAGTGACCGAGCTCTTGATGTTTTTGGACGCGGTTTCCAAAACAAGACCAGTGACGAGCGCGTAAACTCCATGAAATTCCTTAAGTACTGGGACGGTATGGCAGTTGAGGGTGTCTTTCTCGGTATCAATGATGTGCGAGAAGACAAAGACAGTCCAACACCTCTTTGGAAACTGCCAAGCCTCGATTTCACAGGAAGTCGGGTTATTGGTGAGACAAATATCAGCCTTGACTGGGATGCAGATTACGTCAACTATTACCGGGAAGATGGAGTGGGCGGACATCGTATTGATCTCTTTCCGCGCTTGAGCACACCTCTTCCTCTCGGATCCTATCTTGAAGCCCGTGCCGAAGCAGGAATCCGCAATACTTATTACAACATCCAGACCTTTGGCGATGGTGAATGGGATGGGGATGACAGCCAAAACCGTTTACTTGGAGACTTTCACACTGACATCGGAACGACCCTGCTAAGAGACTTTGCCTTTAACACGGAAGGAAGCAAAGGACTTAGCCATAACTTCAGGCCCTTTATCCAGTATGACTATCTCTCGGATACCGACCAGGAAGACCTCCCCGATTTTGATTCCGTTGACCGTAAAGATCACCGCAATGATATCACTTACGGAATTGATAACTTTTTCAATCTCTTTGGGCGTAACAGCAGAGGAAACGCTACAGAATACGATTATGGCTCTCTAAAAATCGAACAGAGTTATGATCTGCGCAGTGAAGAATCTGACACTCCATTCTCTGCCGTCAATATAAATTTACGATTGACCCCCGTGGATAATACCAGGTTCATCTATAAAACAGACATTGATGTTTATGGCGATGGGTTCACCAGTCACACAGTCGAAGCTGTATATAAAAACAGCCGTGGTGACTATCTGAATCTTGACTACAGATTCGATGATGAAGATGACACCGAGCAAATAAACCTGAGTGCGAGAGCTCAACTTTATGATACAGTCTTTGCAGCATACGCAATCGAACACTCCCTGTCCGAAGACAATGTTATTGAACAGAACATATCATTGCTATACAAACCGGCTTGCTGGTCCGTTGAACTAAAATCAAGCTACACACCGGGTGATCACACAATCAGCGTTCTCTTTAGCCTTGCAAATATTGGAAATTCTCTGGGCTTAAATCTGTAACAAGGAACACTATGCACTTTGATATCTTTAATGGCGATGCAGACGGAATACTGGCCTTACATCAGCTCCGTCTTCATGAGCCAAACCCTGCTGCCACATTGGTCACAGGAGTTAAACGAGACATTAAACTCCTGAGCAAAATTAAAGATATCCGAAACAGCAATATCACCGTTTTCGATATCTCGCTGGACTCCAATCGTAATACGCTCCTGACACTTCTTGGAGCGCACAACACGATTTCCTATTTTGATCATCATTTTGCTGGAACTATTCCAGAAAGCCCATTTCTTACAACACATATAGACCCAAGTCCCACTGTATGTACTTCCCTGATCGTGGACAAAATACTTGACGGGAAATATCGAAGCTGGGCTGTGGCAGGTGCCTTTGGGGATAACCTTCATGATTCAGCAAACAAGGCTGCCACTTCCCTGTCTCTAAATGCAGAAAAAACCTCGCAACTTCGTGAACTCGGAGAATTATTAAACTACAACGGATATGGTGCAGAACTCAGCGATCTTCATTTTGCACCGGACGATTTATACAGAGCGATTCGCCCGTATAATGACCCCTTTTCTTTTTTAGCTGAATCTGGGGACATTGCAAGTTTGCGCCAAGGGTTCAAAGAAGATATGATTCTTGCTACGAAACAGAAGGAAATGGATCCGGGTAAGAAAAACAGGGTTTACACATTCCCCAATGCCCCCTGGGCAAGAAGAGTAGCAGGGGTTTTCTCCAACCTGCGGGCTCGCGAGAAAAAAGATGCTGCACACGCACTCATTGTGGAAAACAATGATGGTTCACTACGTATCAGTGTAAGGGCACCTCTAAATAACATGAAAAATGCCGACACCCTCTGCCTCTCTTTCCCCACTGGTGGTGGGCGGACAGCGGCTGCAGGAATCAACCATCTTCCGGCAGCAATGCTGGATGATTTTCTTGAGCGTTTTCAGATAACCTTTTCAGCATAAGAGCTCTCCCGATGAAAATGAAAAATCATCCAGTCTCAATTTTTCTCCTCCTTTCTTTTCTCCTTGTCCTTATCCTTCCACATAGCAGTCTTGCAGATAAAAAAATCCCAGCAGCTGACCTTGTAAAAGATGGACAAAAGATAGATCTCTCCCAGGAAAAATACCAGCTCCTTTTCCAGGATCTTACACGTGACAAAACATTCACCCAACCTGAACTTGATAATCTGTTTAAAGATGTACGAATTAAACGTAAAGTGCTTGTTTTTATGGATACACAGTGGGAAGCCAAGCCCTATTACGAATATCGCCCACGCTTTATTACAAGGTCAGTTATCAGGAAGGCGAAAAAGAAACTCAAACAACATAAAACAATTCTTGATCGTATCGAGCAGGAGTTTGGCGTTAACCGGGAAGTTATTATTGCCATATGGGGCATTGAATCCCGTTTTGGCAAGAACAGTGGTGGACTCAACGTCTTCAGGACGTTAAACACCCTGTTCGACGCCTACCCGCGCAGATCTGACTTCTTCCGTAAACAGCTCATCGCCTTTCTGATACTTTGTAAAGAGAACAACTACGACCCGCTCAGCATAAAAGGTTCTTATGCCGGTGCCTTTGGGCAAACACAATTTATCCCCTCAAGTTTCCGGGAATATGCGGTCAGCTTTGATGGTGATGATCGTCGTGATGTTTTCGGATCCACCCCAGATATTTTAGCCTCCATCGCAAACTATCTTCAAAGATTTCATTGGACACTGAATGCTCCTCTCTACGTTGATATTGGCAAGAAACTGAAAGGGCCGGCATTAATAAAGGCGAACAGCCTGGGTAGGAAAGGGCTGGTGGATCACTTGATCGTACAGAAAGAGCAGTCCATTGCACTTCCCACGCCGCCTAAAAACAGACCACTTACCATCGTGGGCCTTGAAATTGCACCGAAAAAAGGAGGAGGCAAGCGATTTGTTGCCGGCTATCCAAATTTTCAGGCTATTACAGAATGGAACCACTCCAATCGATACGCCATGGCAGTCAGTGAACTGGCTGAAGCCATTAAATAACGTGGAAACAACATGAAAAAAGTGTCCTGCTTCTATATCCTACTATTAGGCTTTTTCCTGATGCTGAATGGCTGTGCAAAAAACCCGCTTGAGAAAGTAGCATATGAGACATTGCCTCAATTTACAGACGATTTACAACTTGAGGGCCTACTCACCGGGGCAGTACGCCACCTCCACTATTTAAATACACTCCGGGATGATTCATCCTTCACCCTCGGAACTGACAACTACCCCGTTTCCTGGCTCCGGGAATCCATGAACTCATTTATTGATATCCTGAAACAGGATCCTGACAGTGATGAATTAGCTCGTATTATAGCTGACAATTTCACGATTTATCAGGCTGGGGGCAGAAAGGATTTACCCAGGGGAGAAATGCTGATTACCGGGTATTATGAGCCCTTCCTGAAAGGCAGCCTGACACTGAATCCCCCATATATTTACCCACTCTACGCCCCCCCTGAATCCCTTGTACAGATACGAGACAATGATAGTGGTAAGCTGTTTTTTAAACGAAGAGACAGCAACAATCAGCCTACCCCCTACTGGACACGCGAAGAAATCGAAGAAAACAACTATGCAGCCGGCAACGAACTGGTCTACCTTGATAGCCCTGTGGATGCCTTTATGCTTCATGTCCAAGGGTCAGGGAAAATTCAGTTGCAGGACGGCACAGTACGCTCCATCCACTATGCTGCATCCAATGGACTTGAATATTTTTCCATTGGTAAACTCTTGGTCGATCAAGAAAAAATGAGTCTTGAGGAAGTCTCCATCCCAACTATTCGTCAGTACCTGCGTGAACACCCGGAAGAACAGAAAAAAATCCTCAACCACAATATCAGATATATTTTCTTTAACTGGACACCGGATGGTGATCCCGTCGGAAGCATTGGAGAACCGCTTGTTGCAGGACGATCCATTGCAATAGATCCCGACGTGTTACCTCAAACGACACCTGCCTTTCTTATAAGCCGTAAACCTGTACTTGATGAATCCGGAAACATTGCAGAATGGATTCCCATGCACCGTTTTGTTTTTCCGCAGGATGCAGGTTCTGCAATCAAGGGCAGTGGACGTGCGGACTTGTACTGGGGAAGTAGTAACTATGCAAAAGTTGCAGCAGGAAGCATGAAAGAAGAGGGAAGCCTCTATTTTATGGTAAAAAACAAATTTGAAAAACTGAAAAAATAAGTTTGACAAGAAGCCATTGGCAAGACAGCTCGAAAGTATTTAATCAACGTGCTGAAGAATACGACAGCTGGTTTAACAACAGCCTGCTTTTTGATATTGAAATAGCGGCTGTTCGTGCATTGTCCATCCCCGTATCAGTTCCTGCCCTTGAGATTGGAGTGGGGCCAGGTCGTTTTGCTGAAGCACTTGGCTCCGGCTTTGGCATTGATCCAGCGTTTGCTCCCCTTAAAATTTCCAAAACCAGAGATATTGCAGTTTGTCAGGCAGTTGGAGAATTTCTACCATTTTGCAGCAACTCGCTTGCTAAAGTGTCTCTTTTTTTCACCCTTTGTTTTGTGCAAAAACCTGTAGAAGTCATTCGTGAATCCCATCGCATTTTACAAAACACCGGGCATCTGCTTTTAGGGTTTCTTCCGGCAACTGGCAAATGGGGGATACACCTGCAACAAAAAAAAGAAACTGGGCACCCTTTTTATGAGCATGCCAACTTTCTCACTGTTAAGCAGATTGAAAGACTTCTTGCAGAGCATGACTTTTCTCTTGTTGCTTCTGTTTCCACTCTTTACCAAGCTCCAGGGGAAGTTATCCGGATGGAATCTCCCCGGCGGGGACTAGATGAAAAAGCTGGCTTTATCGTTATAGCAGCTACAAAATAACACAAATCTAACCAAGCTGTGCAAACCGTTCCCAAAAGTCAGGAAATGATTTGGCGACACAACTTTCTCCTGTAATTCGTACTCCTGGAACCCGAA
>JAESPV010000081.1 GCA_016765495.1 Desulfocapsa sp.
CTTCGCCCATTCTGACCAACTTGAGTAGCACAAGTACTCATCGTTGCTCAGAATGAACGAATATGAGGCACTTCTGAACAGTTACAACTCAGAGGTTAGGGTAATATCCTGCCCTGCTGAATAGTTACCATTATTCTATTACACTCTACAAACAGGACACTATGGCTGAGATACGAAGTACACTTGATATGGTTATGGAACGTGCAGCACGAATGGCTGCACGCGCTGAAGATATTCCCGCAGACAAAGAAATCGAACAACAGGGAATGCGTCTTATTGCTGACTTCTTAAGTGGTAAACAATCGGGACTGACAGAGATTTTGAAGCAGGAGACACCGGAAAAGCAAATGGCTCTGCGTCGGGGAATGGCAAAGGCATTGGTTCGAAACATTGTCATTCCACGGGATGATATGCTGATGAATAACAGTGCAGTAGCCCTTAGCGGACTCCTTGATCTTTCCGGAGAAACAGGCGGTGAAGTGGAATCTGTCTGCGCCGAGCTGACACAACTCTTAGAGCAGTACGGTCAGCATAAAGAACAGATGAAAAGTCAGCTTGAAGATACAATCCGGGCGCAGTTAGCCCAGCAGCTCCAGGAGCAGACAGGCCAGGATCCCGATTCCAGTACAATTGACCCGAGCATGCATCCCCAGTATCAGAAAGAGTGGACACAGGCTCAGGCAAATCTGAACGATCAATATACTCAGGCTTTTAACCAGCGTAAAGAGATCCTTCTGCAACGATTTTGCTGATGAGTATTGCAAAACGTATCAAGAAAATCCAGGCCGGACTACGCAGAAAGAAAATTGATGCCATCCTCATCACTCAGCCCCATAATCGTCGCTACTTAAGTGGGTATTCTGCCCCTGACCACGATATTAGCGAAAGTTCAGGGGTCTTATTAATCCCTGCGCGTCGTTCCCCATTTTTACTTACTGATTTCCGCTTTAAAATCCAGGCTGAGCAGGAAGTTGAAAATATGGCAGTCATGCTTTACCCAAAAGGATTGTTAGCGCTGCTGGAAGTACTGCTTCCAGATCTTGGCATCCAATCTCTAGCCTTTGAAAGCCATTACACCTTGCATTCTGTAGCCGAAAAAATGTGGTCCCTGGGAGAGAAGCTCTCCATCAAGCTTACTCCGGTTCATGGCCTGGTGGAAAAAATGCGTGTTATTAAGGATGAGTCAGAAATTGATAAACTGCGAAGCTCAGTGCATCTTAATGAGGAAGTTTTTCAGGAAGTCTATCCAACAATTTCCCAGGATCAGACCGAAATTGACATTGCACTTGCGCTTGAAGCCACCATGCGTAAAAAAGGCGCCGAATCACCAAGTTTTGACACCATCACAGCCACAGGAAAACGGAGCGCCCTGCCCCATGCTGTACCCGGTCTTGTAAAAATCCAAAAAGATCAACCACTGATGATTGATATGGGATTAATCCTTGACGGGTACTGCTCCGATATGACCAGAACTTTTATTCCGGGAAAAGCGGATGAAAGGTTCCTGAAAATCCATCGCCTCGTTCGTAAAGCCCAACTTGCAGCTACCAAAAAAATCCGTGCCGGAATCAGTGCAGCGGCAATAGATAAAGTTGCCAGACAAACCATTAGCGATGGCGGTTATGGCAAATACTTCGGGCATGCTCTTGGTCACGGTGTGGGCCTTGCTGTACATGAAGAACCTCGCCTTTCATCACGCAACCGGAAACACCTGCAAGCTGGAATGATTGTTACCGTCGAGCCGGGGATTTACCTGCCGGACTGGGGTGGAGTCCGTCTTGAAAATATGGTTGTTGTCCGTGAAGATGGGTGTGAAGTTCTCAATCAGGATACAACCTGGCTGGATATCTAGCTCTGCTCCCAACAGACTCTCCTGTGCAGTTGAAAAAACGAACGAACATAGTATATATGGGCAGGTTATTTTAACTAATAGTGAAAGAAGCTCGCCATCAGCCATTGCTGCTGACTATTTATGATGGCGTCGTAAAATATTCCCCTTAATCACCCACTGAACAAACTATGCGTAAATTCGTTATTGATGATCTTTCCCCCATGGAGCGGGACAACATAGACTCGTACTTGAAACGTCATTTAAAAATGGGTCCCATGATCGGGATCTACTGGATTGTGTTACCCGATGAGATTTTATCAGACAAGCAGAAAGACCACACAGATTGCGCTCCCTTTTATTTTGGCGTAGAAGTAGAAAAAGACTCAGTCTGTTTTGAACTGCTGGTTCGCAGCAATGCACATCTGCATTGTGACTGTATTGCCCATGCCACATCTGAACAACGTCAGTATGTACTCGACTTTCTGGATACCATGCTTGATGAGGAACTGATTCGTTCCTGAAAGATACAACCATCCCCACACATAACTTATTGATTATATTTACGGAGAATCCATGAACACTTCGGTTGATTCCACCCCCGCTTTTATTGAAGCCACATATAAAAAGATGGATGCAAACATTGCAATTGTCAAAGAGCGACTTCGTCGTTCACTCACCTACGGAGAAAAGATCCTCTACGGTCATCTTGATAATGCAGCCGATGCGGAACTCGTTGCCGGCAGTTCATACATCAAAACCAGACCTGATCGCATTGCCCTCCAGGATGCAACGGCACAAATGGCTGTTCTCCAGTTTATGCTGGCTGACAAGGATTACGCTGCGGTACCTGTAACGGTTCATTGCGATCATCTTATCCGTGCCCAAAAAGGTGCGATAAGCGATCTAAATATTGCTCTTACCGAAAATAAGGAAGTGTATGATTTCCTCTCCTCAGCATCCCAGCGTTATGGCTTTGGCTGCTGGCTACCGGGAGCTGGGATTATCCATCAGGTACTTATTGAACAGTACGGTTTCCCGGGACTCATGATGCTTGGAACTGACTCCCACACTCCACATGCCGGCGGTCTTGGAGCCTTCGCATCGGGTGTTGGCGGTGCTGACGCCGTGGATGTCATGGTTGGCCTCCCTTGGGAAGTACTGCATCCAAAATTCATTGGTGTTCATCTCACGGGTGAACTGCAAGGATGGGCTGCACCAAAGGATGTTATCTTAACTCTCCTTGGAAAACTTGGTTGTTCCGGTGGAACCAACCGTGTCTTTGAATATTTTGGTTCTGGGACTGACACCATTTCCTGCACAGGAAAAGCCACCATCTGTAATATGGGTGCTGAATTTGGAGCCACCACCTCCACCTTCCCCTACGATGAACGTATGGCCACATTTATGAAGGCATGCAACCGTGCAGATGCAGCCGCCATGGCAGATAAATATGCGCATCTGTTACGTGCTGATGATGACGTCCTGAAAAACCCTGAAAACTATTTTGACCAGGTTATTGAACTTGATCTTTCCACTCTGGAACCCCATCTGGTTGGCCCCCACTCGCCTGATCGGGCTTCAACTGTTGCTAACATGGCTCAGTATGTAAAAGATGGTAATCATCCTGAGAATGTCACCTATGCACTTGTCGGATCATGCACAAACTCTTCCTATGAAGATATGGGCAGAATTGCAGCCATGGCCGAGCAAATTGCTGACAAAGGTGTAAAACTCAAGATCCCCATGCTTCTTACTCCAGGCTCCGAACAGGTTCGAGCCACAATTGAACGGGATGGTCAACTTGCGAAATTGGAAGCCATTGGTGCCACACTGCTTGCAAACGCCTGTGGCCCCTGTATCGGACAGTGGAACCGTGAAGGGATTGAGGAAGGATTCCCGAACTCCATCGTTACCTCGTATAATCGAAATTTTCCCAAACGAAATGATGGAAATTCCGGAACCAGTGGTTTTATCGGCAGCCCCGAGACCTGTCTTGCCTATGCCATGACCGGCAGCTTCACTGTTAATCCTTTTACTGAAGAATATACAGCAGCAGACGGCTCCACCTTTACTCTGAGTCCTCCGGGAAAAGTTGCTGAAGTACCCGCTGGAAATCTTGTTCGTGATGAAAGAGGATTCCTTGCTCCAATTGATGACAACACCAGTATCACTGTTCAGATTTCCCCTGATTCAGAACGGCTGGCAATTCTCACGCCATTTGATTCCTGGGACGGAAAAGATTACAAAGGATTGCGGCTATTACTGAAAGCCAAAGGAAAATGTACCACGGATCATATTTCTCCTGCCGGCCCATGGCTGCGTTTTCGGGGCCATCTTGACAATATTTCCGGCAATATGTTTAGTGGAGCGGTGAATGCCTTTAGCGGCGAGGCTGGCAACGCAAAAAATCAACTGACCGGAGAATCACAGGAATATAACACGATTGCCCGAGCATATACCGCGGCTGGCGAAAACTGGGTGGTTGTTGGAGATACCAACTATGGAGAGGGCTCCTCACGGGAACATGCAGCCATGTGTCCGCGCCATATGGGCGGAAGAGCTGTGATTACCAGATCTTTTGCCAGAATCCATGAAACAAATTTAAAGAAGCAGGGAATCCTGCCACTCACTTTTGCAGATGCTGCTGATTATGATCTTGTTCAGGAGGATGACACGATTGATCTTATGGGAGTTGCTGAGATTGCTCCAGGTTCTACTATTACAGCAGGCCTCAACCACGCCGATGGAACAACTTCAACAGTGACACTGAACCACTCCTTGAACAAAGAACAAATTGACTGGTTCAAGGCAGGATCTGCTTTAAATTTTTTAAGGGGATGATGCTTTTGTTTTTTGCAAATAGAGCAGACAAAAAAAGCCGGTGGAATAACTCCACCGGCTTTTTTTATTTTAATTATTTTTGGCTTCTTTAGATCACTCGGCACATTCCATAGGCCTACCACAACACACAGGCACAGCATCGCCACCCTTCAACGCCATATACTTATTACAGGTTGTACAGATAACGGTACACTCCTCAACTGCCTTATCTTCAGTATATTGAGTGGTTGCTGAAACACCTTCTATATGAAACCTTGCAAGATTCTGTTTAGAAGGAACATACTCACCAATGGCTACCATACGCTTATTAGTAGCAGCACAATCAACCACAACCCTCCACAGGGTCTCCATGGAAGCAGTTTCCTGCTCATTCTCAGGTACAAATTCAACTACATTTTTATCTATTTGGATTTTCATAACTACTCCTCGCAGATTGATTGGCACTTCAGAAATTCTTTTCATCTTTTTTGCAAAGAATCTCATGAAGTGCCTATATTGGCCGATATGCTATTCGCCAGCGCGTTCCTTTATTGCCTTTCCTACTTTTCGGCCAAGCTCCACACACTGAACATAATCAGCATCTTCAGGCACATACTTGACCTTAAGTCCGTCATCAATAATATCAAACTTCATCTCAGTCATTGCGGTATTAAGCAGCTTCACAGCCTCTCCAGACCAACCAAAAGACCCAAATGCTGCACCCACTTTACCCAGAGGACGAAGACCGCGCATATACATGAGGAATCCTGCCATCCGGGGAAGCAGACCATTATTTAATGTGGGACAACCAAGAACGATAGCACTTGCGTTCAGTACTTCACGCATAACATCGCTGCGATGATTGTACCGAAGATTGAGAAGCTGGTAAGAAATGCCTTCATCCTGTAATCCGGCGCCAACCCGTTTGGCCATTTCTTCAGTGGAATGCCACATGGTATCGTAAATGACAAGAGCCTTACCATCACTTTTTCCCTGGCTCCATTTATCATAAGCCTCAATAACCATACCAGGATTTGTACGCCAGATAACACCATGATCAGGAGCAATCATCTTGATCTGCAGATTCATTTCCTTAACCTTGGCAATCAGTTTCTTGACCAGTGGTGAGTAGAGAGTAAGGATATTTGCATAATATTTTGTGACTTCTTCCATAAGGATCGCTTGGTCAACTTCATCATCAAAGCGCTCACTGGTTCCAAGATGCTCACCAAAAGCATCGGAAGAAAAAAGAATCTGATCTTCCACAAGATAGGTAAACATGGAATCGGGCCAATGCAGCATCCGTGTTTCAAGGAAGGAAAGAGTCTTTTCTCCAAGGCTGACATCCTCGCCCGGCTTGGCAATCTGATAGGGCCAGTCTTCACGATGAAAATGCTGAAGCAGAGCCTTCTCACCCATCTTTGAACAGATAATTTTTTCAGGCTTAATCAACTCGACCATATCCGGTAAACTTCCGGAATGATCCATCTCCACATGGTTCACCACAATATAATCAATCTTTTCAGGATCAACGATCTCTTTAATCCTGGCGAGCATGTCACCTTTCAGTCCTTTCTTGACGGTGTCAATAAGAGTGATTTTCTCATCCATGATAAGAAAAGCGTTATAAGTAGTTCCTCTGTTTGTGGAATACCCGTGAAAATCACGAACATCCCAATCCACAGCACCGACCCAATAAACATTTTCGGTAAGTTTAACTGGATTCATTGCTAGTTTCCTCCTTCGGAAAAAAATTAAAAATTTAAAACTTCAAAACCGTTTTCAATATATTTCGCCATTCCTGGATGACCTGACATGTCATCCAGCATGGGAATGCCTGTTTTTACAACCTGTTCAAAAACCTGCATTTTCATAGAGCAGGCCTTACACACTCCCTCAATCAAGCCAGCATCTTTTGCCTGATTAAAAAGGCCGTGAAGAAAATGCTCCTGCTTGATAATCTCAGGAATTAAGGTAGTTGCCTCACCTTCTATTATAATTTTACATTCATGCCCTGCATCTTTCATTTCCAGTCCATTTAAAAGGACATGGATAAAGCACATGGGCTGCCCTTGGAAAGCCACAAGCAAAATCTTCTTCATACCTATACCTGTTTTTCAAGAATTTTCAAAGAGGTAACACCAAACTCGAACTTGCGTGTGATGGCTGAGCATGGCTAAAGACAGGGACTGCCATGATGGCAGCCCCGCACAAATCGATTCGTTTATATTTCGCTGAAATCTTCCTTCCCTGCACCACAGACAGGACATTCATAATCGTCGGGGAGATCGTCAAAAGATGTCCCTGGAGGAATATCAAAGGCATCATCTCCCACAGCAGGGTCATACACATATCCACAGATATCACATCTATATTTCTTCATACCGTTTTCTGCTCCTTTTATTTCAGTTTCAGTTTCAGTTTCAGTTTCAGTTTCAGTTTCAACGACAGAGGTCGCTGCATTTTCAGCACTAACAGAACCAGGCCCCGCCAGAGGTTTGAACGCTTTTACAGTTGCGCCGCACACTGGACACTTCCATCCATCAGGAAGATCTTTAAACTGTGTTCCTTTTTTAATTTTCCCTTTACGATCCCCTCTATCCGGATCATAAATATAGCCGCAATTCATTGTTTGACACTGATACATTTCTTCTGGTGACGACATTTCCCAGCTCCTCTAAATTTATCTGTATTGCTATTAAGGCTTCCAAAGCCCATGGAGATTGCAACGAGTCCGTGCGCCTACTGAATCTGCAGACACTGTAACGCTGCCCCCGGTGTATCGCAAGGATTTAGGAATTTTTTGTAACAGAAATTACCTGCAATCAGTTCAATCCACTCAATATAATGTTCTTTGATCATGGGCGCACCACAGCAACTCATCTCACTGCTTCCTGCGTGGACGATTCCTGCCAACGTTACCACAAATATTATACTTATAAATGACTAATTTTTCAGTCATGTTCAATTCATTATTGAACTGGAATTCATCTGACTCTTCTGGAGCACCCTGTTTCCGGTGGTCCAGAAGAGTCTCAAAAACCCTTACTGGCTATAATTCTTTGAGGAACGAGAACGAAATAAGGTGTTCAAGTTATTTCGTCTACGTTCTCAAGCCATATGGTCAGTCAGATATTTCGCCACACCTTCTGCAGTCGGAACCATGGCGTCATCACCTTGAATCCAGTTGGCTGGACAAACTTCACCATGCTCCTCTGTGAACTGAATGGCATCGAGCATACGCATGGCCTCTGAAACACTCCTGCCAAGAGGAAGATCATTAACTACCTGATGACGAATAACACCTTCTTTATCAATCAGATATAGACCACGAAGGGCAATCCCAATGTCCAGCAACACGCCATATTTTTTAGAGATAGACTTATCCAGATCAGCAACCAGAGGAAACTGGATCGGACCAATACCGCCATCATTTATCGCAGTATTTTTCCAGGCAAGATGACTGAAATGAGAATCAATAGAAATGCCCACAATCTCACAATTCTTCTCTTTGAACTGTTCCACAGCAGAGTTAAAGGCAAGGATCTCAGAAGGACAAACAAAGGTGAAGTCCAAAGGGTAAAAAAACAGCAAAACATGTTTTCCGCGCAAATTGGAGAGCTTAAACTCCTCATTAAAGGTGTTATCAGGCATAACTGCGATTGCGGTAAAGTCAGGGGCTTCATTGGTTACTAATGGTTTCATGTCAGGTCTCCACTACTTTTTAGTATAGTTTTTATTTTTTCTTACTTATACGTTCTCAGCCAACATCTCAAAATATGCCTGAGAATGTGCACAAGCGGGACACTTTTTGGGTGCTTTACTTCCTTTGTGGGTAAAACCACATTTAGAACAGTACCAATTTACTTCTTCATTCTTTTCAAACACTGCATTTGTTTCGATATTTTCAATCAAGGTACGATACACCTTAGCATGTTGCTTTTCAGCAACAGCAATGGATCGCATGGTAGCCGCTACAACAGGGAAACCTTCTTCCTCTGCAATTGCTGCAAATTCAGGATACATGGTTTCATATTCATGTTCTTCACCCGCTGCTGCGTTCTGCAGGTTTTCCATGGTACTTCCAGGGGCGATTGCAGGATATTTCGCTGTAATTTCAACCTCACCACCTTCAAGAAACTTCAGGAAAGTTTTCGCATGGGCCCGTTCCTGCTCAGCGGTACGTTCAAAAATTCCTGCAATCTGTACATACCCGTCCTTCTTGGCCACTTTTGCATAATAGGAGTATCGGTTTCTCGCCTGAGACTCACCTGCAAAAGCAATCAGAATATTCTTTTCAGTTTTACTTCCTTTCATATCGACCATAGTTATATTCTCCGATCAATCATACTCTGAGAGCAGTCTTTCCTTCACTGGTTATCCCATACTTACAACGTACAGGACTCTCCACATACCCTTTTTTCTTCAGTGCGGTAATCCGGCAACTCACCTGCTTGGCCTCAAGCCCGGTGGCAGCAGCAATATCTTTTGAAGCACAAGGCCCATCACAATTATTCATTGCTTCAAGAATCTGTTTCTGCTCATCACTTAATGTATCTTTTTTACATCCACACGCCATGGTGCTCTCTCCTTTGTTTTTATTTTGAGTTTTTTGCATTTGTTCTTTCTGACATTTAGGGCACATTCCGGTTACTTCCAGACGACGCCCTGTAACTGTATACCCTTTCATATCCACAGCAGCCAGATTCACACCAGTCTCCCCAATATCAAGGTTCTCAATACGATGACACTGTACACAGTAAATATGATCATGATCCTCAAGCTCACTGTCAAAACGTTTTTGCCTGCCGCTGATCTCCAGTTTTCGAATCATTTTAACATCAGACAGAATCTCAAGATTCCTGTACACCGTTGCCAAGCTGATCCTTGGCATAAATTTTTTAACACGCTCATACAGCTCATCGGCTGTAAGATGTTTTTTACTTTTTTTAAGTTCCCTGAGGATCATCTCACGCTGATTAGTCATTCGTAGTTCCATACTTCCTCCTTCGATAATGATTTCCAACTGTAAATAATAATTCTTCGCAAGTCAAGTTTTTTTCGACACTCTTTAGCACAAGACATTTTCAGTAAAAGTACACTCCCAAAGAGTACTCTTTTATTGCTTTTGGACAAAGGCTGTAAACCTTGGCCCGCCAGTATAAATAACGTTTTCAAGCAAGAGGGTATAAAAAAAACGAAGGAAGAAGAAAAGGACCCAAGGCAGATTCGCACCAGGGTTAAGACGTTGTTAACGAAATCTTATCCAACAATATTCACACTATTCCCTGTATTCCCTGTATTCACGGTCATCCAACATGTATTTATTTTTACAAAAATTCGCATTATACATTTTGGTGACCATGAATTTTTAAGATAAAACACTTTATTTCAACAGGGTATGAACCATACAAGACCTTAACTGGCCAAGAAACGTACACGAAACAGTTACAGCATAATATGCTCAGCTTATTGCGTTCCCGCCCCTATCACTTTGTCGTACTCATCACTCAAAAATTTTAAATGCTGTTTTTCTTCACCAACCATAAACAGAAAAAAATCTTTCGCTTCAGCGGTATCCGCCTTTTCCGCCAGACGACTGTAGAGATCAAAAGCCTGAGTCTCAAGCATCATTCCAAGCTGAATAACATCATCCGATGTTACTTTACGAGATTGAAAATGATTCAGGAGCTGCTGCCTGTCAAATCCACCTTCCAGGGAATCTGAGCTGACTTGTTCACCAGTAAGTTCCGCAGGGAACAGAGCTTTCATTTTAGCCTTGTGCCCCTCCTCAAACTTTGCAAGTCGCCCAAGAAGATGCTTCACATCACGTTCATCACACATTTCTGCCAACAGAAGATACAGTTGCTGTAACCCTTCTTCCATGGCATAGCTCATCCGGAAAACATCACTGAAATCTCCACTGACAAAATACTCTATACCAAAAGCCTCATCACCAACAGCCTTACCGCCTTCATAGGCGATAATCCCACCTTTCATATTATAAATTTGTTGAAAATCTGCTTTACGTAACAACTGGGCAGCAGCCTTGCTGCGCACTCCGGAGCGTCAGTAAACAAATGTTGGCTTAGTCGAATCCAACTCATCCAGCCGATCCGCCAGTTCTTTAACGGGAATTAATTTAGCACCGGGAAGATGCTCTTTTTCATACTCCTTGGGCTGCCTGACATCGAGTAGCTGGTATTCTTCAGGGTTATGCTCTGCCATGAAGATTTTCACATCTGCCGGACTCATGTTACTATCTGATGCAAACAAATTTCTCCAATTCATCCCAATATCTCCTTATACATGTCATCGTTATAACCAATATATATCTTTTCCCCGACTCGCAGAGTTGGGGCCCGCAAGTTTCCGGTACGCCCAAGGCTTACCTTCAGAATTTCTTCTTTTGATTCAACATCAGGAGTATAAACAACCGTTTTTTTCCCTCTTCCCACATGAAGAGAAACAGCATCTTTTAAAATATTCCACGCACCATCGGTCTTGATCACTTCTTTTCGCGCATCAACAGTTTCATCAACTTTTACATTTGCTTTCTCAAGGGCCCCTTGAGCTTTGGTGCAAGAGGTTCAACCTTTACGGAAATACATCCAATCTACTTTCATTTTATTACTCCTATTGAATTTCACTTAAACGTTCTTATAAATTTCCTATCAATCCAATCTTTAACCAGAAAAGCAGGTTTTCCAGACATCTGGAACCACTTTTTACGCAGAACTCCCTGCCCGTTGCCAAGATTCAAGATGAGAAGGTAGTCACCGCCAGGATCAAAATCCTGAAGCGCCTCACCCTGCAGAAAGGCCTTCAGGTTATGGAACAGCACCGGATTTTCTCGCACCGCATAGACTCCAACCTTGTCAAGGGGTTGATCTTCATACCAGATGCAATCACCGCCCCCAAAGATTTCCGGATGATCGGGACACTGTAGTTTGCTATTCACAAGCAGTCCACCTTCAGGGCCTGTTTTTAAACCAGCTTCCCGGAAAAACCGGGAAGGGTGGACGCCTGTGGCAAGAATAATAAAATCGGCCTTTTCAGCAAAGCCTGAGTCAAAATGAAGACAATTATCCAGAATGGAGAGAAGATGCCCCTTTTCCCTTATAATCACACCACTCTTTGTAAGAATCTGACGGCTTTTATTCTGTACGGACTTAGGAAATTTTGTAAGTAATGCACGCCCTGCATACAAAATAACCCTGGAGGAATGGCTGCTTTTACTTAACAGTGCTGCAACATTTCCAGCCACCTCGGTACCGGCAGGACCACCTCCAACAACAGCAACAGTAACGGATTGCCTGTGGGCAAGCTTTTCAATTTCAGCCCTGGCCAGGTAGAGACGTTCAATGGGTTTAACAGGATAAATTCGTTTGGAAATAATATCAATTTTTGGTAAATCGACATAACTTCCGGTGTTGAATGAGAGAACATCATAGGAAATTTTTCCGCCCGACTCTAATTGTAGTTCCTGACTGGCAGGATCAACACCCACCACAGAATCCCGAAGAAAGACTCCTCCCTGATCCTCAATGTTTTTCTTCACTGCAAAACGAATATCATCCGGCTCATAGCCACCACCCAGCATCCCTGGCCCCATGCCTGAATAATAGTGATAATCCGAGGGGCCTATCACTGTCACCCGATGTCCCAGCTCACAAAAGACATGGATATTAGCCATGGTCACCATATGGGCATGACCAGCTCCTGCCAGGACAAGATGTTTTCCCATAGCAACACTCCCTGCTTGCGCGACTGTTTCCAATACCTATTCAAGTTCTTCTACCAAAGACAGCTTCATAAAGAGAAAATACACTTCATTGTCAATTCTAGCAAAACAATCGTTCAGAAGCATAAAAAAATGCCCTGTTTCCCAAACTGAGAAACAGGGCAAAATATCTACATTTTATGCAACGCCAACAAATTACACTTTAAACTTACCCACCAGTTCCTTAATTTTATTGGCAATCCCGGAGAGCACCTCAGAGCTGTTATGAACCTGTTTCGAGCTTTGAATCACTTCCTCGGTAACAGCACTGACTTGAGTAATGTCACCGGCAATCTCATCGGCCACCATTGTGGTCTGAGCTACATTTTCGTTAACCTCAGCGATCCCCTGGGCCGCCTGCATCACATTCGATCCAATTTCACCGGTGGTGGCAGCCTGCTCTTCAATGGCAGAACTGATAGTATCAACAATATCATTCATCTTATTGATAACTTCAGTAATCTCCTGAATTTCGGAAACGGTTTCATTTGTGGAACTCTGCATCCCTTCAATTTGCTGTTTAATTTCCTGAGTTGCATCAGAAGTCTGACGAGCCAGTTCCTTGATTTCATTAGCTACAACAGCAAAGCCCTTGCCAGCCTCACCCGCTCTGGCTGCCTCAATTGTGGCATTCAAAGCCAGAAGATTTGTCTGTGCAGAAATATCTGTTATAACTTCAGTGACCTTACTTACCTCATTGGCAGCCTGACCCAGTACACTCACTTTATCCGTAGCACTTTTGGCCTGTTCCACTGCTGTGGTGGCAATCTGGCTTGCCTCAGCAGTATTACGTGAGATTTCAGAGATGGTTGAAGTCATCTCTTCAGTTGCTGTAGCCACCATATTAACATTGGTTGATGCCTCTTCACTGGCTGCTGCCACAGAGTTCATATTCACACTCATCTCTTCTGCTGCTGCGGCCACGGCAGTTGTTCGTTCGGCGGCAGATTCAGCACCGGTATTCATCCCATCTGCCAAACCAGAAAGTTCTGCTGATGAATCAGCCATCTCCCTGGTGCTACCCTGTATTTCAAGAAGCATGCGCCGCATATTTGCCAGGAAAGCATTAAAAGTTGTGGACAATTCTGCAAACTCATCAAGAACACAATCTTTGTACAACTTGCACTCACAACAACTGGAATATTCTCCATTCAATATTTTAGGACACTCTGCAATCGTCGAAAAAGATCCACTCTTTTCCCAGCACTTGCCGGTTACTTCATAACTCGAGCAGTCTGTTTTCCCACACTTCATACTGACTGAACAATCTATACAATGAAGATTTTTACTATCCATCACAACGGTCAAATCTCCCTGACCTGCCAGTTGGAATTTTTCTATCAGCTCCTTCATGGGTCTATTGATAAGAGCATTCATCAAGATAGAAAGAGTAATCATGGTAACGATGAGAATAAGCAGGCCTACTCCAGCGAGCCAGTAAGTATTAGTGCGGATAGCCGCTACGGTTCCACTTATATCAAGGGGAATGGCCAACACACCAATCGCCTTACCACTATAATCCTTCAGAGGACCGTAAACCGTTAATAAATATTTCCCATCCTTATGGATCTGTTCAATCCTTACCTTTCCCTCTTCCATAATCATTCTCAGCTTAGGATAGCCTTTCTCAGGGATATTCAGGGAATGAGTCTTGGCCAGATACTTAAATCTCTGACCATCAGGGACAATTACTGAAATATCAACATCCAATACCTCCTTCATAGAATTAAGCAATTTATCATTCAGTTTAATACCGAACTCAACTGATCCCGTATGATTACCTCTCATGAAAACCGGAACCACACCTCTGATTCCAAGACCTGCACGGCCTTTTTCTATACCGGAAACATTCTTTTTAGTCCTGTTTACTTCAATAACAGTTTGACGAATGGAAGAGAGATCATCACCAAATTTTTCCGGCTTATGAAGCCTGAGAAATGAGGTTGCAGGTGCAATATGGAACTGGAATTGAGCCAAAGCAAGATGTTCTTTCTCTTGTTTAAAAAAAGGCAGAGTAAGGCCTGTAAGCTGTCTCCGGTTACGAAAACCAAATGCCTTTTGCACATCAGGCATGGCAGCAACAACCAGAGCCAGGGAAGTAGCCAACTCTGCTTTATCTTCAAAACCCCTTTGTACTCCATTGTACTTTGCCATGAGTTTCAGTTCTTCAGCCTGGATAAAACTATTTTTCCGTTCAATGGCTGTGGATACGACAAGAGCACCGATCAGCAGAGAGAAAGAACCCCCGATTAAACTTAACAATCTGGCTTTTACAGTTTGTGGCAAGAATTTTTTGAACATAACGTCTCCCCGAATTAACTCATCTTTGAAAAATACTTTTCAAAATAGCCTGTACTCTTCAAGTATATGTGCTGGACAAACAAAAATGGAAGGGAAAAATAGTTCTTCACCCTATTTATTGTCTTTAGACCGTTGTCTCATTGAGCAATACAATGAGACAACAGGTCTCCAAGGTGGGGGATCTCTTTACGAATCGCGATGTTCCATCTGCTGAATAACAATCATAGCTGCTAATACAATCACAATACCGGGAAGGATTTGAATTCCGGGCCATACGCCGCCAAAAAGCAGTTCGAGCACAAGAACAAGCCCCGGATACAGGTAGGAGTAGGCCGCAACTCTTGTGGGTCCTAAAAAAAGAAGGGCATACTGAGTGAGAAAAAAAGTGATGATGGTTGAAAAAACAGCAAGGTAGCTAATAGCAACCCAGACCTTGAAAGAAACATCAGGCCAGGACACAGTTAGCAGCTTAGGGCCTGCCAGAAGCGAGAGCCAAAAAGTACCGGTAAGCATAATCCAGAAGGACATCTGCAACATTGATTCTCCTCTGTGAAACAAGCGAACCAGGGGAGTATACAGTCCCATGAACAGGCAGCCGACAAGAAAGATAAGATCTCCTTTGTTCCAGGAAAACTCAGCAAGCAATGCAACATCACCCCTGAAAAGTACCCATAACGCTCCAATGATTCCTAAAAACAAGGCAATAAGGCGTACCCGCCCCAAGCGTTCCTTGTTCAAAACAATGGCATAAATACCTGCCAGGCCGGGAACAATTGTAAAAATTGTACTGACATTCAGGGCAGTGGTGTACCGAAGAGCAAGGAACATACTCCAGAAACAAATCACCAGGGATGCAGAAATCAGGGAATAACGTACAAGTGCTACAAAGGAAACAACCAGAGTATAACGAAACCAGATAAATGGGGCAAAAAGGGCACTGGCAAGGGCAAAACGAATCAGGGTAAGTACTATGGGATCAAGATCATTACTAATGGCAGCCACAACCGGAAAAGAACCGGAAACAAGGACTGCAGCAAAAAGCATGAGGAGGTGGACTTTAAACAAATGTATTGCCGCCTCTTCTAAAAAGAATATACACGCCACACCGCCACGGGAGTGCGACGTGAATTTTCTTCAATTATGTTTCTGTTCGATTTCCTCAGAAATCTCTTCCGATTCTTCTGTTTCTTCAACCTCATCCGCTAACTCATCTTCCGGATCTTTTGCTCCATTTCCATCAGATCCAAATAGGTGTATATACAGAACACCTATGAGCACAAAGCACATGGGAACAGTCCAGATCAGTCCCAAACCAAGCGGAATGACAGAGACGACAAAGAGAAGAATCATCACCAGATACAGGCCAAACACTGTCCACCATTTCTTATGAATAGCTTTACGCGAAGTCTCAAGTGCTTCCCATGGCCCCATTCCTTTTTCAAGAATAAGTGGCAAGGTGAGTGCATACCCAACCGAAAGATAGACCCCTGGAATAACAAGAAGAACAAAACCAATACCAATCAGAATGGTCTGAAGAACCACGGCAATGGTTATTGAAAGAACTTTTGAGAATCCGGCAAACACCATCTTCCAACTTACCCTCTGTTTAAGCACATGCCGGACACCAATAAGCATAATACCGCCGGTCATAAGCATGGACAGCCAGGATGTAATAAGCTGTAAACCGCCATTTACATATATGGCAACTGTCGGGTCGCCTCCTTTATAGAATTCCGGAAAAGCTACCACTCCCCCCAGGCTGACACCAAAAATAACGGCATAGAGAAAGAGTACAGCCCCCCAAATAGAGGCCTTCGCCCCTTTGGTTTTCTGCCACGCTTCTTTGATAAGCTCGCCAACGGTGAAGTCTGTGCTGCCCGTGGAAGCTTCTGCATCTGTTTCATCTTCACCCTCACCTTCCCCGGCAGCTGCAACCCCGACTACCGCGGCTGTACCTGCACCTGCTGCTGCCATAATCATGTTATCATCTGTCCCAGCTTCGATCATTTCAGGCTGACAGATTCCACAGTACAGTTTAGAATCAACTTCCAGCATAAAATCGGGGTGTAATTTTTCACCACAAACCGAACAAGGTACCTGGGAGGATTCCTTTTCCTCTTCCAACATGATACTGATATCTTCAGTTTCTTCATCCGCAAGCTCTTCTGGAGCACAAAGAGCGCAATAGCGTAAAAATCCTACTGTTTCAAGAAAATCAGGATGTAATGACTCTCCACACCCTGAGCATATTTCCTGCTCATCGGGATCTCCACCCTGTTCTTCTTCGAGAACAATTTCAAGATCTTCATCGTCCTCACCGTTGATCTCGTCCCCCATCAGGGCAAGAAGTTCATCGTCTTCAGTGGAAGTTCCCCCGCTATCGACTATGAACGTATTCTCTTCAGTGATTTCCAGAGTCTCTTCTTCCAAATCTTCTGCGTCAGTCTCTTCTTCAAGCAGACCAAGATGTTCTTCTTCAGACTCAGGTTGGCATAAAGCACAATAAAAATCAGAATCGACCTCCACCAGGAATTCAGATGCAAAGAGTTGACCACATGCCGAGCACGTTTCCAGACTGTTCTCATCATCAGACAGAGTTTCCTGACCCACTACTTCAATATCATCATTCTCTGGAAGGATCTCCTCAGGAACAAGAAATACCTTGTTGCATTTTGGGCAACGCAGTTTTTTATTTGCAAGGGAATCATCTATGGAACCAGCCACCCCGCAATGGGGACAATCTATCTTCATGTACAGCCTCCACGGTCTTGGACTCTAACCTGAATAAAAATACGGTAAGAAGGAAATAAAACAGGTATATTGATAAAGTGTAGTACAGAACAACAGGTAAAATACAGGAAAAACAACACTTCCACTTTATTTTTTGCATTTTTCTAAAATCACCCACATTTTACTATGAAACTGATCCTCATTGCAGCAATGGCTAAAAACAGGGTTATCGGTAAAAACAATACGATTCCCTGGCACATCCCTGAAGAAATGCAGTTCTTTAAAAAAAGCACCATGGGGCACGCTGTGATTATGGGCCGAAAAACCTATGAATCCATCGCAACTCCACTGCCCGGGCGTTTTAATGTGGTGCTCAGTAGAAATATGTCTCTCCATATTCCCGGATATCAGTTTGCAAGCAACCTTCAAGAGGCCATAGCCTGCTGTCGCAATCAGGAAAAAGCCTTCATCATTGGTGGGGGAACTTTATACGAAGAATCCATGGATCTGGCTGATTCCATTCTGCTCACAGTCCTTGACAGGGAATATGAGGGGGACACCTACTTTCCCAATATCCCTACAGAAACTTTCCAGCAGATTTCCAAAAAACGTATGGGAAAGAAAGATGCTTTTACCATTTACAGATACCAGCGAAAAAACAATACCCCGCTATCCGGGTAATCCTAACGAGGAAAAAAGTCAGCGATTTTCTCCATTCACCAAAATGCCATCTTCTTTATTTATACCTTTCCCCATACCAATAGATTGAGAAGAGCCAAAAGCAGTGGTACTGTCAGGGAATGATAAACAACCTGCCACACTTACCCATTCATGCAATACTGCCTGAACTTCATAATCATCTGGAAAAGCACCCATCTGTAATTCTTGCCGCAGAACCGGGTTCCGGTAAAACAACTATTGTTCCACTAACCCTGCCAGATACTCCATGGTTACAAAACCGGAAAATCATCATCCTGGAACCAAGACGCCTTGCGGCACGTTTTGCTGCAAAGCGAATGAGTAATCTCGCTGGAGATACTGTGGGAGGTCTTGTCGGTTATCGCATTCGCTTTGACAAAAAGATCTGCTCAAGAACCCGTATTGAAGTAGTTACAGAAGGTATTTTCCTGCGGATGATTCAAAACGACCCTGAACTGAAAGGAATAGGACTCGTTATTTTTGATGAATTTCATATCAGATCAATTAATTCCGACCTGGCACTGGCCCTGTGCCTTGATGTTCAGGAACTGCGTGATGATCTGAAGATACTGATAATGTCTGCTACCATGGACAGCATACGGGTATCGCAACTTATGAACAAAGCACCAATCATCACAGGTGAAGGACGATGTTTTCCTGTGGAGACAATCTATCTTTCCCGTCCTTCCAGTGATTATCTCGTTCCCCGTACAGTAAAAAGTATCCATCGTGCCATGGCAGAACAGGACGGTGATATTCTGGTGTTTCTACCTGGTGCCGGTGAGATTAAAGCTGTGCAACGGCAGATTGAAGGCAACATCCATTGTTTGCCTCTTTATGGAGACCTGCCCCTGGAAAAACAGGATCTGGTTTTTGCAGCAACTGATAAAAGGCGGCTTATCCTGGCCACACCCATCGCCGAAACAAGCCTCACCATTGAAGGAGTTTCCGTTGTTATTGATTCCGGGCTTATGAAAACCCCAAAGTTTTCTCCTGCAAGTGGCCTAACAGCACTCCATACCGTTTCGATATCAAAAGCATCCGCTGAGCAGCGCGCCGGACGTGCCGGAAGACTTGAACCCGGCATCTGCTATCGCCTATGGACAAAAAATGAAGATTACTCAATGGCCAATTTCCTTCCCCCTGAGATTTCAGGGGCAGATCTTGCGCCACTGCTTCTTGAAACCCTGCAATGGGGTGTAAAAGATCCCGGTGAACTTGCCTGGCTTGATCCCCCGGGAAGTGGACAGGTAAAGCAGGCACAAAACCTTCTTCGCAAGCTTGGAGCAATTGATCGCAGAGGAAGACTGAGCAGACAGGGAAAAGAGATAGCAGCGCTCCCGCTACATCCACGCCTTGCACTTATGCTATTATATGGCCGGGACACAGGACAAGTCACCCTTGCCTGCCGTCTTGCTGCACTCTTACAAAACCGTGACCTGTTTCGCAGAAGTGACGAACAGATAAGCACAGACATTGAAGAACGTCTTGAAATTTTACGCCTGTTTGATCAAAAACAAACCGGGGCAATTCGTGCAAGAGGTGCAGACCCGTCCCTTTGCAGACGTATCCTTCGAGAGGCTGATCAATACCTGCGACTACTCAGAACGAAAAATCAGGAACAGAACTTTCGGGAAGCGGGTAATCTGTTAGCCGTTGCCTATCCTGATCGTATTGCAAAAAAGAGTTCCGGGGCGGGTCAACTTCTGCTGTCTTCCGGGCGGGGGGTTGTGCTTTCACCTCACGACCCTCTGCAGCGGGCTGATTTTTTAGTTGCAGCAAATGTATACGACGGAGAAAAACAGGGTAGAATTGTCCTTGCTGCTGAACTCTCCCTTGAAGAGATTGTCTCTCACCATGGCCACCTGCTAACCAAAGACGATAAGGTGGAATGGAAGAACTCTAAAGTTGAAGCGGTATCTATTCTTTCCCTTGGCAGTCTTGAAATAAAAAAAGAGCCGCTTCAGGATAGTGATCCCATGGGTATTCAACAATGTCTCATTCAGGGTATTCAGAGCACTGGAATCAACTGCCTGAACTGGCAGAAAAAAAGCCGTGATTTTCAAGCAAAAATGCAAACTGCTCATGAATTTTATCCAGAAAAATGGCCGGACATTTCAGATGAAACACTTCTGAAAAGTCTCTCCTGGCTTGAGCCATATCTTGGTTCCATGTCAAGTCTTGCGCAACTTCATAAACTTGATCTGCACACCATACTCCTGTCACAGCTCTCCTGGCAGGAACAGCAGGAACTTGATCGTCTGTTTCCAGACCATCTTCTTGTCCCCAGTGGCACACGAATAAAACTTCGATACACACCGGGAAAGGCACCTGTTCTTGCTGTGCGCATTCAGGAGATGTTTGGCACAACAGAGACGCCAGCAGTTTGTAACGGCAAGCTCCCCGTAATTATCCACCTTTTATCCCCTGCCCGACGTCCCGTTCAGGTAACTGCTGACCTGAATTCCTTCTGGAAGAACACCTACCCGGAAGTTAAAAAAGAACTTGCCGGCCGCTACCCTAAACATTACTGGCCCGATAACCCTCTGGATGCCCCGGCAACAGCACGTTGTAAACCCCGCCGTTAGGATTTGAACCTGTTTTTATCTTTTTTGTTTTGTCATGTGAACAGTTGATCACGTGACTACCAGATAACAAAAAGCAGCAAATAAGCCAGAGTACATAGAGCAGTACAGCCTATGGAAAAATTGGCCAGGGTAAATTTACGGATAAATTTGCCGGCCAGAACATCTTGATCCTTATAACTGATGCCGCTGAGTGCCCAGACTGGCCTGACAAAGAGTAGGCAGAACCTGGCTGAGCCATCTGCAAAGAAATCTGCAAGGCGACCGGTCATTCCCTGGGCGATGATAGTATTCGCAACTCTATTGATGCTATTGAATCCCCTGCTAATACCCTCGTTAATAAAATACCCTCCCCTGCGGTAAAACCAGTCAAAATCAAGAGCTATGGTATTGGTCCGCTTTAGCATTGGCAAGAAGAGAAAAAAGACCAGTCCGGAAAAGGCGAGAAGCTGCACCTGTGTCACAACATGAGCAAAATGGTGGATGTAGATTTCATAAAAGGTATAGGGCATGACCTGTTTGACCAACTCAGAATTCGGAAGGATATTGTAAAGTCTTTCCGGAAACATCCCCAGATAGATACAGAGGAAGGAGAGAAATGCCATGGCCGCCAGCATGCTTTTCGGGGCTTCCTTGGGTCGCATCCCCTTGTCCTTGGCAAAAAAGACAAAATAGGGGAATTTGATGCCAGCATGGAGAAAAACACCGGCAGAAGCGATTTCAAGCACCAGCCAGACCCAGAACAAGTGAGAGTCTGCCGCCGCAGCAATGATAATGGTCTTGCTTGTAAAGCCGGAAGTTAACGGCACGGCCGAGATGGCCAGTGCCCCTACACAGCCAAACACCAGCGTCCACGGCATGGAGTTGTACAGTCCGCCGAGATCCGTACACTTGCTCTTGCCGGTTCGGTATAAGACGGCCCCAGCACTCATCCATAACAGAGCCTTGTAGATAATATGACAAAAGGCATGGGCCACAGCACCGCTTAAGGCCAGGGAGGTGCCAATACCCACAGCGCAGACCATGAATCCCACCTGATTGATAATGGAAAAGGCCAGAATACGACGCATGTCGTTTTCCAGGAGTGCATAAATAATCCCGTACACACTCATGGCACAGCCAAGTACGATAAGGATATCCCAACCGGCAAAGCCGCGTAACAGGACGTAGACTGCTGTTTTTGAGGTGTAGGCGCTGAGGATAACCCCGCCCAACACGGTTGATTCCGGGTAGGCATCAGGCAGCCAGGATGAAAAGGGCATGGCTGCGGCATTGACCAGGACACCCGCCAGAATTAACCAGCTGCCCATGGTGGCCATTTCAGAATCAAAGGCATCGAAACCTATGGAACCGGTTTGATGGATCGTTAAAATAATTCCGGCCAGCAGAACCAGGCCGCCAAAGATATGCACCAGTATATAGCGGAAGGAGGCCTGATAGCTTTTCTTCGTCTTTCTCCCAAGGATCAGATACACCGAGGTTACAGCCATCACCTCCCAAAAGATATAGAGGGTGATAAGATCACCGGCAAAGACCACCATCAGGGAACTGCCAATATAGAGCAGAGCACTGACGAACTGGGTAGAATTCTTCTCGTAAAACCCATACAAAAAGGCGGCAAAGGCACTCAGGGTGAAGATATAGCCGAAGGCTTTGGACCATTTGTCGACCCGTAAGGTCTGCAGTTCAAAATCTGCCAGATGAAATGACAGGCTGGCAGCCATGTCCAGTTGACCGATGTGCCAGAAGGTCAGGGCTGGCAGAGCAATGACATACCAGTTCTTCACCTTGCCAGGTAGGAAGGGAACCAATAAGGCTCCCAGGATTAAAAGGAGACCGGGGGGCAAATTATTTATCAGCGTCATAATAATCCTCTCCTTTTTTCAGGAAAAATCCGACGAGCTTAGCAAGCAAAATACTGCAGGAGCAGGCAATAAAACCAAGGAGCCCATAAAAGCCAAAAAAATCTTCCTGGGGAAAATGGACTTTTCGCTGAATAAAAAACTCGAGCAGCAGGGAGAGAATACATATAGCCCACAGCAGTCGCCAGAGCATTTTCTTCGTCTTTGGCTGATCAAAATATCCTAATTTAATATCCGTCTCCGGCATGTTTAACTCCTTTTAACAAGCAGTGAAGAGTTCAGAACTGGTCATCGCCCCTTTTATTTCTTTCACTACTCTATTCCTCTATTTTTCCAATCAGGCCCTTTGTCCAATTTAGGAACGAATACAACACAACGTTACCATCTCACTTGCCCTTTGCTCTTTACCTTCCACTCATCATAACCTGGGCAAAGCCGAGAAAGATGGAGGGGTAAAAGAATAAGATCACGGTCATTGTTGCCGTTATTGCAGGTGGCAACCAGCACCAGAGTGGCGCTTCATTGATCTTGTTTTCAAAGAGGGACTCTTCCTCTGTACAGAAAAAAGCCTTGTAGACAATGGGGAGGAAGTAGGCGGCATTGAGAAACGAACTGATCAAATAGACAGCCAGGACCCAAGCCATGTCGGCTTCCAAGGCACCACGAACCATAAACAACTTACTGATCAGTCCCCCTGCTGGTGGCAGGCCGATGATACTTAATGACCCCACGAAAAAAGCAAACATGGTAAAGGGCATTTGCCTACCAATACCCACCATCTCGCTGATATATTTTTTTCCGGTGGCTACAAAAATGGCCCCGGCACAGAAAAACAGGGTGATCTTACCAAAGGCGTGCATGCCAATATGAGTCATGCCGCCTTCAACCCCCAGTTTTGAGGCAAGTCCAATGCCAAGAATGATATACGCTAATTGCCCCACCGTGGAAAAGGCCAGCCGCCTCTTTAAATTGTCCTGGGAGAGGGCGATAAGCGATGAAACAAGCACCGTAAAAGAGGCAATGACACAGACGATGGTGTTGAGATTTTGACTGGCCAAGAGATCAATACCAAAAATACCTGTCAAAACTCTGCCAATGCTGAAAACACCTACTTTGACCACGGCCACAGCATGTAACAGAGCACTTACCGGAGTTGGCGCCACCATGGCGCCGGGCAGCCATGAATGGAAGGGCATCAGCCCGGCCTTGGAAAAGCCAAAGATAAACATGAGGAGTAAAGCGACCAACATTCCCTTTGATACCCCTTCCGGGAAAACCCCCATCGCATCAAAATCCAGGGTTCCGGTAATGGAGTAAGTGATCAACATGGCGGGCAGAGCCAGGCCAATGGATGTAGAAAGCAGATAGGTCAGGTATTTCCGGCCTCCTCCCCTGGCCTCTTTGTCCTGATGATGGGTTACCAGGGGGTAGGTGGATAGGGAAAGCAACTCATAAAAAAGGTAGAGGGTCAGGAGGTTTCCGCTGAAGGCCACCCCAAGGGTGGATGACAGGGCCAGGGCAAAAAAACAGAAGTAACGGGTTTGGGCATGTTCTTTTTCTGCTCGCATATAGCCGATGGAGTAGATGGAGGTAACGATCCACAGCGACGAGGCCACGATGGCAAAGAGCATCCCAAAGCCGTCAACGGTAAAAGAAAGGGAAATCCCGGGTAAAATTTTCCACAGTTCATAGGTGTGGGTATTACCGTCCAAAATCCAGCCGGCCATGGAAAGAACCAGGAGCAACTTGATACCGCCGGCCAGAAAGGTCCAAAATTCGCGCAAGTTTGGTTTGCTCCCGCTTACGGCAATCAGGGGGACAGCCACAAGAGAGGTCAGGATGGCCAGAAGGGGAGTGGCTTCTAGAAAAGGTATTTGTTCCATATTCGTGACCATAACCTGGAGAAGTTACGGTAAAATGTCTGAATTAAGGGTTGTAATAAGTTGCCCGTAAGGTGGACTCTCATATCTCAAGGTTAAGCATTTTTAAAAGAGTCCCGGCGGGATGGAGGGACGAATCAGACCGTTGATAATATCCTTACTGTAGAGACCTATTAACAGCAGAGAGAAGGCGGTGATCACCATGGGCAGGAGCATGGATAAGGGTGCTTCAGCCACAAGCACTTTTACGTCATGGTGTCCAGACTTTTTCTCTTTGCTGAAATCAGGGAAAAATCCCGTTTCGATAATGCGGAAGAAAATTATGGCATTTATCAGACTGGAGAAGAGCAAGGCTCCCAGGAAGAACCATTGCCCCGCCTCATAAGCCCCAGTCACCAGGTACCACTTGCTGAAAAATCCGCAGGTTGGCGGGATACCAATCATGGCAAAAGCGCCAACCACAAAAACGGTGGCGGTGATGGGCATCTTTCTGAAAATACCGCGCATTGATTCCAGGCTTGAATCGCCTGTTTTATAGGTTACGGCGCCAAGGGCCATAAATACGCATAAGGTCATCATACCGTCTGCGAGAATATGGTAAACGGCACCGATATACCCATTTGCGTTTCCCAGCCAGGCTCCGCCCACCATATAGCCGACTTCTGCAATAACGATGTAGGTGAGCATCCGCTTAAGATTTTTTTGGCCAAGGGCAGAAATGGAGCCAAAAACAATCGCCACGGCAGCCATGGGCACCACCAGATTCTGCCATCCCAGAGTAACGAAAACATAGTTGGCGCTAAACACAGAAAACATCAAGCGAACCATCATATAGACGGACACCTTGGTCATCAGGGGGGCAATCAGGCAACTGGAGGTGTTGGAGGCCAGTGTATAGGCGTTGGGCAACCAGCCATGGAGAGGAAAAAAGGCCATCTTTACCCAAATTCCCACCATAATCATGGCAAAGGCAATGGTAATGGACGTTGATTGATGCATGCTAAGCAAATCGAGAATTCCATGCAAATCGGCCATATTCAGAGAGCCGGTCTTGGCGTAGAGATAACCGACGCCGAGAAGATAGAAACTGGCACCAATGGTGCCCATAATCAGATATTTAAAGGTAGCAAAATAGGATCTGCCCCGACCGAGCGCCAGCAGGCCGTAGGAAGCAAGGGCAGCGATTTCCAATGATACATAGAGATTGAAGGCGTCCCCCGTGGCTGTCATAGCTAACAGGCCGGAAATCAGTAGGCAGTACAGAGTGTAGTAGTTCGGAACCCGTTGTGGCACTCGTTCCTGCTCTGTTCTAAAGGGCACTTCTGCCGGGACGGTTCTTTTCGAATATAGCCCCACAAGGAGAGCCACCCCGGATACCATGCACAGAACCATACTGCTCAAGTGATCAATCACCAGTTCAATACCATGGGGAGCAGGCCAGCCTCCGAGGTAATAATGGATTTTTTCACCTGTGGCGAGCACCTGATTTAAGGCGCCCAGGGCTGCGGCAAAGGTTCCTGCCATTCCCAGAACAAGCAGATAAAAACAGAGGGTATCGTTTTTCCGTCCAAAAATGGAGATGGCCAAGGCCATAAAGAGTGGAATTGCAATAATGAGGATGGGAAGTTGGCTTTGTATCATTCCGCGATTTTCTCCAGAATTTCGTCTTCTTCAATGGTGCCATAAACCCTATAGACCTTTTGAATAATGGCCAGCGCCACCCCAAGAGTTGCAACACCAACGACAATGGCGGTAAGCATAAGAACATGGGGAAGAGGGTTAGCATAGGCAGCAGCATCAATGGCGTGGGCGACAGCCCCATGGCCATGACCATGGTCAACAATTGGTATAGTGGCACCCTTTTTCATAGAAACGGACACATAAAACAGGATAATGGCCGATTGAAAAATGGACATACCGATGACCTTTTTCATCAAATTATTTTTGGCAATCATGGCGTACATGCCAATCATTAATAATACGATAAAAGCCCAGTTATTGAATTGAGCCAGTACGATTTTGAAAAATTCTTCCATCCTATAAGCCCTCGTCCATTTCTCCGCCTGACGCAAGGTCTGCATACAGGGAAATAATAATAAAGGTTACCGTGATGAAGACACCGATCTCAATGCCTAGCATTCCGTGGGATCTGGCCTCAACCTCTGTAGCCGGAAGGATCTTACTCAAACGGCTGTAGTCCAGAAAGTTCCCCCCAAGAAACAAGCATATAATACCAATCCCTGCATAAATAAATACGCCCAGGCCTGAAAAGAACATTATCACCCGCTCCTTTATCTGGTTGAGAACCATCTTAAGGTCGTAGGAGATGGCCAGCAGGATGAAGCTGGCTCCTGCGATGGCTCCCCCCTGAAAACCGCCACCGGGGCTATGGTGCCCATGGGCAAGAACATACAGGGCAAAAAGCTGCATCATAGGGACAATAAGCCGCGCTGCTGACTGAAGAATGATATCCTGGTCGGAACGGGAGGGCCGGGGCTTGACATCCTTTTTCTTACGGCGATGACTCCTGCGCAGAATTGTGAGTACGGTAATGCCGGCACAGAAAATCACCGCTGTTTCAAACATGGTGTCGTAGCCTCGATAATCGGCCAGGACAGCGGTCACAAAATTAGGAACAGACGTTTGTTCCATCGAGTTTTCGATATAATACCTGGAGAGATGGACGCTGGCTGGAGATTGTGGGTCACCCCAGTCAGGCAGGTCGCTGGTTGCTACCAACAGGACTGCACCAAGTGCTACACAGACGAGCAAAGCTATGAATTTCAATCTTTAGTCCTCCGTTTGACATGAAGTGCGGTGCCCAAAAATAAAAACGTGGACACCCCGGCGCCGACCGCCGCTTCGGTGAAGGCTACGTCCACCGCAAGCATTCCCGTCCAGAGAATACACATGAAAAAACTATAGGCTCCAAGGACAATGGCTGAGCTCACCAGGTCTTTCAGTTGCAGGGCAACCACGGCACAGACCACCACCATGAGCAGAACTAACACATCAAATTGCCACAATATCGCGTTGCTTACTTCCATATCCTCACGACCTCTCGTCTTTTTTGGTAAGAGAGTGGGAGACGGAGCCGTCTCTGATCCCCCAATGAGCAATTTTTGAACCAAATCCAGCATCCATTATGGCGTGGGTCGCAGTGGGAGCACTGATGAATATTAAGACAGCGATAAAAATAATCTTAAAAGCCACCAGCAGATTCGCCATATCCGGTTGATGGAGCTGATATGCGGCAAAACCGAATAAAATCATCACGGTCGAGAGGGTATCCCCCTTGCCCGCAGCGTGCATACGAGTATAAAAATCAGGAAACCGCAAAACCCCAACTGTCGCTCCGAGAAAGAATATCCAACCGATTGCTGTAAACAGGACAACAGCCACATTTATATATGTACTCATGGTTCAACCTCTTCTTTTTTAGCTATTCCACCGCCAAATCTGGTTCTCTGGAAGAACCGAGCCGTGGCCAGAGATACCATAAAGTTCAACAATGCATAAGCAATGGCAATATCAATAAACATATCAACTCGGCCATTGGAGGCACCGATGATAATAATCAGTAATGTTGCTTTGGTGCCAATCATATTGACGCCAATAAGCCGATCAATGGCAGTTGGGCCCTTGATAACACGAAGCAGGGTCAAAAACATTAGTAGAATGATGGCTGTGCCCAGGAGGACGAAATAGGTTTCCATTATTTCCACCCCTTCATGTTGTGAAGAATTTCCGGTTCAAATACAGCAGCAACACGCCGTTCCATGTCACTGAGAATTTCCCCGTCCCCACCAAGGTCTCCCGCAGCAGGTTCCGTTATGGCATGGACGAGAAAGATGCCGTCTTCAATTCGTATTGTCACCGTCCCTGGTGTCAAGGTGATGGAGTTTGCCAGGACAAATTGGGCAAAGGGTGTTTTCAGGTGTGACTCGAAGGTAAACATGTATGGATCAAGGACTTCTTCCATCTTCTTGGTGGTCAGAGCCAATCTGACAACATACATATTGGCATAAATGATCTGGATCACCAGCCACACAGCGTAGTGAACAAATCGACCACCCTGCATAATCCTGTAGCCCAAACCCTTTTCACGATCCTGAAAAAGTACATTTCCAGACATCATTGCAACAATGGCGCTGGATATCACACCCAAAACCAAATGAAACAGATCAAATTTCCCTGACATGGCGATCCAAAGGATAAACATCAGTACGAATGTCATAAAACCGAACATAATTTTGTATGATCCTCTTTTTAGTTAGCCCATGGTCACTGTTGTCACGGGTAAATAATGAAAGGTGATAAATAATCGTTTTTCCGTGAGCAAAAGGAGAAAAAACGCACCACAGTCAGGTTTCCAGGAACAAAGGTTCCAGCTGCAATGGCTTCTGTAATATCCGTTCCTCGCAAAATTGATACAACACACCTAAGAACACCACTTCATCTGACCGCCCCGACAACAAATACAAAAAAACCGTCAGAACATCAAGATTAATTCATTTAAAAAACCACAAATAGCGAGATAACGGTGGTTCTGAAATTTCTGCACTGGTTTCGTTTGCTTCTAATACAACGCCCTTAAAATTTAGAAAATCAGATGTAAATCACGTTCAAGCCAAAATCCCAGAGAGCCTGAAATAAAAATATAAAACGGATTTTTTGTCAACTAGTTACACTCTTTTTGAGAGAGAATTTGTTTTAGCGAAATTGTTCATTACCGCATTGCAAGTTTTTAAACCTTAAAGATCAATCAAACGGAACCAGCGCCCATCGTTAATGAAAAGATAGGGAACCGGAATTACTGCTTTCCTCTTGACTTTTCTTACCATAAGTATCCCCTACTTCTCTCTCTAATCGTATTGCAATCAAAAACAAACGTCACACTAATACTCGCCATGTTGAATATGTCTCTGAAATGAAAAACAGAATAATGGAATGGAGTTAAGAGTAAACTCCTGCCCCTGCTTTTGTCCAAACATTTTCTTGCATGACATAATTAATTGTAAGTTCCTACTGTTACAATCAATTCAGTGTAAATTTAAACTCAATTTCAAAGGCAAACAATTATGGTTACGACAGCGGCAAAACATCCAAAAGACCCTCAGTTATCTTCGAGTAGCTCTAATGGACTACAGTGGTTCTACGTAGCCATGTTAGTGTATTTATTATTAGTTGCCGTCTCATTGATCGGCGGCGGCTTTAAAATTGCAGCGGGTGACCAGGCGAAAGAGCTGTTTGCCTTCGCCAGCAATCCCGTTACTGCGCTAGTTGTTGGCATCGTTGCCACTGCGTTGATCCAGTCATCTAGCACAGTGACTGCAATTATCGTTGGCTTAGTAGCTGGTGGGTTGCCAGTATCCATAGCCATCCCCATGGTAATGGGGGCTAATATTGGAACAACAATTACCAACACAATTGTCAGCCTGGGACATGTAAAAAAAGATGACGAGTTCAGACGCGCTTTTGCGGCAGCAACGATTCATGACTTTTTCAATGTTATCAGTGTGGTCATATTTCTGCCATTGGAAATCGCTTTTGGCTTTTTGGAGAAAATTGGTGCCTATTTAGCAGAATTTATGGTAGGCGGTGATGCCATGTCGACAAAGGGATTTAACTTCATTAAACCATTAGTGAAACCCCCGGTAAAATTTCTTCAGGATAATGTATTTGGCTTGCTACCTGATACAGTTAGCGGAATCATGATGATAGTGCTAGGCATTACCATGATCCTTCTTGTAATTACTCTAATTGGCAAGTTACTAAAAGTACTCATGGTTGGCAGGGCGAGAAAGATTATGCATACTGCGGTAGGCCGTGGTCCTATTTCTGGCATGGCTTCCGGTACGCTGATCACTACGTTAGTACAGTCTTCGTCTACAACGACGAGCTTGATCGTACCTTTGGCCGGTACTGGCATTTTTACACTTCGCCAAGTATACCCATTTACTCTGGGTGCTAACATTGGAACCTGCATTACAGCTCTGCTTGCAGCAACTGCAATCACTGGCCCTAATGCCATTTTTGCATTACAAATTGCCTTGATTCACTTCATGTATAACCTGATCGGCGTAATAGTGATCTATGGCATACCCTTTTTAAGGGAAATGCCGATATGGGCGGCTGAGAAGTTAGCGGATGCAACAGTGAAAAACAAGGTATATGCAGTTGCGTATATTGGCTCAGTTTTTTTTGTAGTACCCGGACTTTTAATCGGATTGAGTCAGCATTTCGGCTGGTAATAAATTAGACATAAAGGAGAATACGTTATGAGCTCAGCAATCTCAAATAAACATGAATTAAACAATCGAATCTCAGATCTTGAAGATTCCTTAAAACAGTTAAAAACACAACTGCACCGTTTAGAAGAAGATGAGCAGCATGAGGCAATAGATAACCTGGAAATATACTTGGAGCAAATCGACCATAAATACGACAATCTTCGTAGTTTCTGGGGAGTTGTTGCCAATGAATTTCGAGAGCTGTTTGGAAAGTCAAAAACCGATGGTACATCTGAGCAAGGTGGTAAAAATGAAAGTTAAAAAAGCTGCTGGTGTATGCGCATTACTATTAATTTTAAATTGCTCTTTCTCAATTGCAGGCGTGGAAACAATCATACCTTTAAGCAGTGTACCGCAAAATTTGCTTTCTGAAGCTGAAAAATTACTACCCACTGCGACTTTCAACACTGCCAATACTGAGAAAGAAGCTGATGGAACGTTGGTATACGAAATCCAGGGTACCCTGGAAGATGGCCGGAAAGTAGAGGTAGATGTGTTGGAAAATGGAGATATACAAGAGTTTGAAGTCGTGTATAGCCTGGATCTAGTTCCCCGAGCTGTTATGAAAGCGATAGAAAAAAAGATGCCTGGTTTTACTCCGAGCTTTATTGAAGCGAGCCATTCGGCTAGTAAGAAGGTTGTAGGCTATGAGTTTGTGGGTGAGCTAGGCGGAAAACAACTGGACATTGAGGTCTCGGCAGATGGTCGCAGAATTGAGATTGCAGACCAATAATTCCCAAGAACAAAGGTCATAGCCGTCAAATTAGGAACGGGAGCTAAATTACTTGAGCATATTACGCTGCAATTTTTTCAAGTACAGGTTGGCGGAACAAAGGACAAGCAGGTAAACACAGACTCCTTGATGCTCAAGTTATTTAGTGTTCGTTCCTTAAGAACCAAAACAGGGGATAACCCACTATTGTTTCAATAGAGGGAATCTCGCCCATTCACCCTCAAATTTCAAAAGAGTTCTTTTTTTGTGTGCACCATCCGTTCCTGAAGCATCAAATCTGCAAGTACAATGGCTGTTGCACATTCAATCACCACAGGAATTCTTATCGCAATACAGACATCGTGACGCCCTTCTATCAGCAGGGTGGAAACGGTTTTTTCTTTGAAATTATATGTCTCCTGAGGCAAGCCAACACTGGACGTTGGTTTAATGGGTACCCGAAAAATAATATCATTCCCATTGGTGATGCCACCATTTATGCCACTGGCATAATTCGTGGCTGTTTTTCCATATTCATCAGTGATACAATCATTGTGTTCACTGCCCTTCATGGAGGCCGATGCAAATCCAGAGCCAAATTCAATTCCACGGGTAGCTGGCACTGCAAAAATCATATGAGCAATTAAGGCTTCCGCTGAATCAAAAAACGGCTCACCAAGCCCCACCGGCATATTAGTACATCGACATTCAATAAGACCACCGATGGAATCTTTAGCATCTATTGCCGCCTCCACAGCTGCTGCTATGTCTTGGCTACCACCGGCTTCAATAAGCGTAGCAGAGACTGAGATTGCACCAATAATTTTCTTGGCAACAACTCCTGCGGCAACAATCCCCAAGGTAATTCGGCCTGAAAAATGACCGCCGCCTCTTGGATCATTAAAACCGCCATACTTTTGCTGAGCCGTATAATCTGCATGCCCCGGCCGTGGCTGGTCCCAGAGATTGGAATAATCATCCGATTTAATATTGGTGTTCTCAAAAACAATGGTGAGCGGCGCTCCTGTTGTTTTTCCTTGAAACACTCCTGAGACAATAGTGGGAATATCGGGTTCCACTCGTGGAGTTGTACCACGACCACCAGCACGCCTCCGTGCGAAATCCTTTTTCAAATCATCTTCGACCAGCGATATTCCCGGAGGGCAGCCATCAATCACCACACCAATTTGAATACCATGACTTTCACCAAAAATTGAGACCCTAAACATACGACCAAAACTATTCATAACGACACCCCCCCGTATAACATGCACATCTTATATCGCATATTGTCTGAAAAAAGCTTTCCCTTCAAGCTCACCCGCCATTCCGATCCGTTGATAAAGGGAGCTGATTTGCAGTATATAACGTACCTTTAAAAAATGCTATTTCTCTCCAGTGACCACCAGCGTTAATCTAATTTTTTGTCATTCACCAGTTACACTGAACCATCAGCGTTCGCCGCGAAACATATCGAAACGTTTCGACACACGAGTGTTCCGTTTCGGTTCACACGTCGCTTGGGTTCCCTCCCCTACCGACAACACATAACACCATGAAACAACATCACTTATTAGATTATTCCAATTATGGCACCCTTCATGCTACCCCAAGAACAAAATGAATTGCACCAGAGTGGGACTCCACTAACCTGTTTACCGGTTCAACCGAAAATAGTACAGTTCACTGGATAATGAATGGGAACAAAGAGCAAGTAAGACGTTCAAGCCAACTCACGTATGTCCCCAAGTACCTTATCAAAATCATTGTAGACAAGACAAAGCAGGTAAACGTAGACTCCGAGAAAATGATTTGCAAAGATCTAAAACAATCCATTAGAAATGGGAGCTGAACATGTCCTCAATCGCACTTTTTAACACTATTTTTATTGAAGAAAAAAAAGTCAGAGAACGACTTGCAGCGACAACTGACTTTCGAATTCTTCAAGATACTCATATCATAAGTGAAGTATCCCGGAAATACAGCATCGGTGGAGAGAAAGTGGAACGTGCACTCTACGGCCCGCAGTCAGTTTTTAACAGATTCACCCTGGAACGGGAACGAATCACTGCGTACCTTAAAGTGATTGTGGCAAACCACCTGAAATCTTCAGGCATTATCTATTCGGGCCATATTGCCCTACTTATTCCCTCCACCGTAACCCATGTTTTACGAGTGGGGCTATTTGATAAAACGAGTAATCGTATTCAGCGTGCACTGAAAGAGGGACTCACAGAAAAGAATACGCTGAAAGTCATCAAGAAAAACGACACCAGCGCTGCAAACTGGGCAGACTATCTTTACAAAAAAGAAATGAGTGACCCTTCCCTGTACGACATCATTGTCCCCATGGGAGACCATTCCCCAGAATCCGCAGTGCAGTTAATCCTGGAAAACTACCATAAGCCAGCAGTTCTTGAGCAGGAAACATCCCGCCAGGCGGTTGAAGATATGGCGATCAGTGCCCAAGTTGAATTGGCACTTGTTGAAAAGGGCTACACCACTGAAGTAAAAAGCTTTGACGGAGAAATCACTCTGCTCGTAAACAAGAGTGTGGCCAACTTTGCAAAACTTGCATCCACTCTTACTGCAATAGCAGAAAGTGTGGATGGAGTCCGTGAAGTTCAAGTGCTTACTGGTAAAGAGTATCACGTATCAATCTACAGGAATCAGGAATTCACTCTCCCTCCAAAGGTATTATTGGTTGACGATGAACAGGAATTCGTCCAAACTCTTTCAGAACGCCTCAACACACGTAACTATGGCTCATATCCTGTCTTTACAGGTGAACACGCCCTGGAATTCTTAGAGAACGAACTTCCTGATGTTATGGTTCTGGATTTAAAAATGCCTGGAATAAGTGGAGTAAATGTCCTTCGCAAGACAAAAGCACTTAACCCGGAAATTGAGGTTATCATTCTCAGCGGTCACGGTTCCGAGGAAGACAAAAAAATATGTATGGACCTTGGCGCCTACGCCTATTTGCACAAACCAGTGGATATTACGCAGCTGACCGAAATCATAGATGAAGCACATGCTAAGGTCGCCGCAGCTAAAATGACTCATATATAACAGCAACACGTAACTTTCAATTTCCTAAACCAGGCAAGAGAGGAGAACACATGGAAGATTCATGGGCAGCAAAGATCTTACTCGTAGATGATGAAGAAGAGTTTATTGATCTTATGTCTCAGCGGCTTGAAACCAGAGGGCTCAAGGTCGTCGCCGTGTCATGCGGTGAAGCAGCTGTGACTACTGTAGCAGATCAAAGTTTTGATGTCGCCGTTGTAGACTTGGCCATGCCAGGTATTGACGGCATTGAAACACTAAAGCAGATCAAAGAAGCACGACCGGATATTCAAGTAATTATGCTGACCGGGCAGGCAACTGTAAAAAGCGGTATCGAAGCCATGAAGCATGGTGCAACCGATTTCCTTGAAAAACCAGTGGATCTCAATGTGCTGATGGACAAAATATGGGTGGCAAAAAAAGAACGAATGCGTTCTCTGGAAAAAAAGTCCAATGATGAAATGAAAAACATCATGAAAAGTAAAAGCTGGTAAAAATCTGTTTCTCACAAGAGAAACAGATTTTTACCAGCTTAAACTGTGTACGAGAGATAAGGAACGGGAACGCCATACCCCCCGAACAGGTTTCGTGCATCCATTGGCATCCGCAGAGTACAAGAGATTGATTGTAAGGAAGCATTGAAAAGGAGAAAAGAAATTATGACCGACAAAACAGTACTTATAGGGGATATACTCATCCCTTTGGATCGCTATCCGCACCTGAATGAGAATCAGACCCTGCAAGAGGCGATAGAGGCAGTTATTGCTTTCCGTACAGAGCAACAGGATCGCCTGCACTGCGCCGGTATTTTAGTAGTTAATGACAAGAATGAACTCGTTGGAAGACTCTCACTCATTGACATTCTACACGGATTGATACCACGTCTTGTTGATACCAGCAAGCTCCATAAGTTTGAGGGAAAAGAGGTAGAATATCATGACCTTGCATTCCTTTATGAAGATAACACCTCCGCGGAATGCGAGAAAACTCAGAAGAACCCTATCAAACCGCTATTGACGGCGATTGATTTCTCACTGCCAGCTGATACCCATATCCTACAAGCCCTGGTAATGATGACACATCGAAACGATTTTAACGTTCCTGTAACCGATAACGGAAACATTATCGGCGTTCTGTGTCTTGAGGAAATATTTAATGCGATGTGCGCCACCTACTGTGGTATCGAAATACAGTAATTTCAAAAGAGGATATGCTAATGACTGATGCAGAGTCTCCAACGATGAGCCTTCCTGAGGCCAAAGAGCCTTTCAATATAAAACGGCTTCTATTTATGTTCCTGGGCATTGGGCTGTTTTGCTTTGTCTATTACTGTCCCCCATGGCCGGATGCCATTGATCCCATGGGTGAACATTTCGTCCTGAGCCAGCAGGCAAAGGGGGCGATTGGTGTTTTTCTACTGGCTGCCACCTGGTGGGTTTTTGAAGTTGTGCCCATTGGTGTTACAAGTTTAACCATTGGTGTGCTCCAGGCACTTTTCATGATCCGTGACCCAAAGGTTGCATTTAAAGACTTCATGGATCCGTCCGTCCTTTTTATCTTTGGCTCTATTGTCATTGGTATGGTTTTCACCAAAACTGGTCTGACCAAGCGCATCGCCTATAAAATGCTCTCCATTGTTGGCGAGAGAACAAGCATGATTTATCTGGGCTGCTTTGTTATGACTGCAGCACTAACCCATGTCATGGCACATACCGCAGTTGCCGCCACCATGTTTCCGCTGTTAATGGCTATTCACGCGCTCTATTCCGATGACGACGACCCCACCAGGTTTGGAAAAGGTCTTTTTATTGGTATGGCTTATGTGGCCGGTGCCGGCAGTATTGTCACCCTGCTTGGTGCAGCACGTGGTGCTGTAGCCCTTGGTTTTTACAAAGACATTATGAATATAGACATCAGCTTTTTTAAGCTGACCTGGTACATGTTCCCCATTGGTTGGATTATGACTTTTGTACTTTGGGGATTTTTCATGCTTTTTTTCAAACCTGAACGAGAACGAATCCCCGGTTTAAAAGACAAAGCAAAACGGATGTATAGCGAACTTGGCAGCTGGAGCTCGAAGGAAATCATAACTGCATCCATTGTTATTATTACCATTCTGGTAATTGCCCTGAAAAATTTCATCCCTGCCCTTGCCGGGTTGCACAAAACAGGCATTCTACTATGCTCCACCATCGGTTTTTTCCTCTTTAATATTCTTGATGTGGATGATCTGGAGGAAATTCCCTGGAACATTATCCTTCTTTTTGCCGGTGCCATGTCTATCGGTTTCTGTCTCTGGGAGACCGGAGCTGCAAAATGGATGGCTGTAAACTGGTTGGTACTTTTTCAAAGTGCACCTCCCATTGTTTTTATCCTTGGCATGGCTTTCTTTGTCATGATGATGACCAACTTCATTATGAACGTGGCGGCCATTGCTATCTCCCTGCCGGTTGCACTTGTCATTGCTCCGTATCTTGGAGTAGGTGGTGAGGTTATTCTTTTCTCCGCTCTCGTTGTTGCCGGTATGCCATTCCTGTTGCTCGTAGGTGCTGCGCCCAATGCGATTGCATACAATTCCAAGCAGTTTACTACAGCTGAGTTCTTCCTATGGGGGCTTCCTGCCAGTGCAATCCTCATGCTGGTTACCTGGCTTGCAGTTGCAGTTATCTGGCCTATAATGGGGATGGAAATCTATGTTCCAAGAGTAATGTAAGAGAGAGTGACATGCCGGCTGCCTGTGTTGTCCGGCATGTCATTTACCAGACAAAATTATTTTCAAACTCGAAAAAAAGGAAACGCGTTTAAGACGATCATCTTCCTCAAGGAGAAAAGCATATACGTGAATACTATAATCCAGTACTGTAGTTTCATATATGGTTCCATATTGGAACAGAGTTGAGCCTTTTCAGGGAAATTTCCCCCTCACGTGTAAAAAATGAAGATTGATTCAACACTCCAAAACATACCTGTCTTGGGTGAGTTGCTAAATGGTATTCCTAGTGGCATTGCCATTCTGGATACAAATCTGTGCATTGTCACGATGAATCGGTTCCTTGAAGCCATGACCGGATATGTCACAGATGAGGCAAAGGGCGTCTATGCTGAGTTTATCCTGCGCTCAAATATTGGCAGCAAAAACCAGGTATGGAAGGAAGTGCTTGAAAGCGGGAAATCAGTTGCAATTGATGGCAACATTATCAATTGCCGCAGGAAAAAAATCCCCATCCTTTTCAACCTTACCCGTCTTCATGACACCAAAGGGGAACCCATTGGTGTTCTCATTGTTTTAGAAGACAGTTCAGTTGCAAAAGGAGATGTTTCCAAACATCAGGACAATTCCATAACCACTGGAATCCTTGGTCACAGCCCACAGATAGAAAAAGTCTTTAAGCTGATGTCTGTTCTTGCCCGCACCGACGCCTCGGTACTGATTACAGGAAAAACGGGAACCGGAAAAGACATGATCGCCGAGGCACTGCACAAATCGTCACAGCGAGCAAGGCAGCCGTTTATCAAGGTTAACTGTGGTGCACTCCCCGAAGCACTGCTTGAGTCTGAACTCTTTGGACATGTCAAAGGGGCTTTTACCGGTGCTGTAAATGAAACCGTTGGTATGTTTCGCCTTGCTGATAAGGGAACGATTTTTCTCACGGAGATAGGCGACCTTTCCCTCCCCCTGCAGGTAAAACTTCTTTCCGTATTGGATGATCGTGAATTTTTTCCGGTTGGAGGAAGTAAAAAGGTAAAAGTTGATGTGCGCATCATTGCTGCAACCCATCGCTCACTCAGGCAGGAGGTGCAGGAGGGTAATTTCAGGGAAGATCTTTTTTACCGACTTAATGTGCTACATCTGCATATCCCCTCTCTTTGGGAACGTGAAGGTGATATCCGTCTGCTACTTGATCATTTCCTGCGACAGTTCAGTGTGAATCTTGGCAAGAACATTACCGGTTTTACCAGGGAAGCAATTGAAATTTTAAGCAACTATTCTTTCCCTGGAAACGTTCGAGAACTACGCAACATTGCAGAATATTCGGCCAACATCTGCCAAAGCAACAGGGTTAAAGCAAAAGATCTCCCACAGTATTTATTGCGGCCAGCACCCTCAATCACAGCCTCTCCCTCACCTCCTGTTGCCCCCACCCCCGTGGAAAACATAAGCGGAGAATGGGCAGGAATCGAAAAAGAAATGATCCTGAATGCCTTGCGTACCAGCGGGGGAAACCGTACCAAAGCGGCAGAAATACTGGGATGGGGGAGAACAACCCTTTGGCGGAAACTCAAAAAACACGATATAGCCTGAGGAAACAATATCTATGAAAATTATGATTAGTACTCGTGGTGACTTCGTCTCTCCCCGTTTTGATTTAAGTTCTGAGGTCACCATAGCAACATGTTATGACCAACAACTCATGGAAGAACCACGGACACTTATTTTATCCGAAATTTCTGCCGAAATACTTTGTGATCTGGCTTTGAAAGAAAATGTTGCGATTATTATCTGCGGGGGAATTCAAGAAGAGCATTATCAGTTTTTGACCTGGAAAAAAATAACGGTCATTGATGCTGTAGTCGGCCCCTATGCCGATGCTTTGCGGCTGGCAATGGAAAACCAGCTCCAATCAGGAACCATATTGCCTGGAGTAAAATCAAGAGAGGTAGCGTCATGAGGACACAGCCCCATTGGTTGGAAAGACTTCTCCCTACCCCGTCAGAAGAGTACGGCGGTGGTGGCATTACCCGTGGTTACAAGCGTTTTTCAAAAGGGCTGTCATTAATCCTCCTGACACTCGTTCTTGCACCATTAACACTCATTTCCGTCCTTTCACATTATCAATACAAACAGCTGCTGCAGGATGAGGAAATGGCTCAGCTGGTTCTGAACTTGGAGGAGGCCCAAAATACCATCGAGGCATTTGTTTCAGAACTACAGTCAGTCCTAAAGTTTGTCGCCCGCGATGATCGTTACGAAGAACTATTAAGTCCCAAAAAACTGGAAACACTTTTTATCCGTTTACAAGACGAATATCCGGGATTTACAGATATTGAGGTCATCGATTCAAAAGGTACACAAAAGGCATATTACGGCCCCTACACACTCAAGGACCGCAGCTACACAGACCAGACCTGGTACAAGGAAGTCCTCCTTCATGGCACCCACATAAGTGATATATCTACAGGTTTTCGCAACAGTCCCCACTTTGTCATAGCTGTAAGTAGCAAGCATCCAAGGCAACAGGGGCATTGGGTATTACGGCTAAGCTTTGAGGCGAAAATCCTCCAGGATTTAAACGACACAATCAGAACCAGCTATGCTGATGATATGTTCCTGGTTGACTCAGAACGTATCATACAGACCCAACCGAAAAAATTTGGTCAAATTGGTGAGAAATGTATCTTATACGACACAAAAGATCAGATTAAACGCCATATCGATGGCCCCCTGAAAAAGCAGAATGATATCAGTAAAAGAGCCGGCGATATGCTCATTGTGCAAAAAACATTTAATGGACAAAAGATCAACCATGCAACTGTTGCTCTTTTAAATACCCCGTGGGAACTGGTTTTAATTAAAGAACAATACCTGCATGCGCCCCCGTGGAGACAGTTCAAGATAAAACTTACGGCAATATTTTTTTTCTGTGTCATTGTTGCTGTATTCCTCATTTTTGAAATCAGCACTGCAATCACCAATCACCTGCGTGAAGTTGATCAAAAAAGGCAACAGTTATATATTGAAGCTGAACAAAGGGACAAGCTCGCCTCCATCGGCAGATTAGCTGCGGGGGTAGCTCATGAGATCAACAATCCTCTTTCGATTATAAATCAGAAAACAGGCCTTGTTCAGGATTTCATGGAAATGATGGATGATTTTGAATATAAGGAAATGATGAGAGAAGCACACGAGTCAATCCAAAAAAGTGTGGATCGCTGCAAGACAATCACCCACCGTTTACTTGGTTTTGCCCGTGTGACAGATGCACAGACAGAAGAATTTGACATTAATACTACAATCAGGGAAGTTATTGATTTTCTGGCAAGAGAAGCCATGTACAACCAGATTCACATTGATTTTGAATTGGATCCGAATGTAAGTAAAATAATCAGTGACCGTGGCCCATTACAACAAATCTTTCTCAATATCACCAACAATGCCATTGATGCCATCGGGCAGCACGGCAACATTACCCTTAGCAGTAGACAGCTCGATCAGGACACTATTCAGGTGAACATCTCAGATGACGGCCCGGGGATACCTGAAGACGTGCTAGAGCGAATCTTTGAGCCGTTTTTCACCACAAAAGAGACTGGAAAAGGTACGGGACTTGGCCTCTCCATATCCTATGGTCTAATCAGAAAACTAGGTGGAGATATCAAAGTGAAAACTGAAGCCGGGGTAGGAACAACCTTTGAAATCACTTTGCCGGTTAAACAGAGTAAATAGATGTTTTTTCAAAATAGAACTAAATCAAATTTCCAGGTGAGCATATGATTAAATCGGAAGTATTAATAATCGATGACGAGATAGAGTTTGCATCAACCCTGTGTCAACGACTAAAACTTCGTGGAGTTGCAGCAGTCGATGTCCACAGTGGTACGGAAGGAATAGCAAGCCTGACAAAAATGAACCTTGGAATAGTTCTTCTTGATTTGAAAATGCCCGACATGAACGGACTTGATGTTCTAAAAAAGATAATAGAATATGATCCGAGCATTGAAGTCATTATGCTGACCGGTCATGGTTCTTCCGATTCTGGTGTGGAGGCCAAGGAAAAAGGTGCTTTTGATTATGTTATGAAACCACTCGACATTACAGAACTTATGGATATAATTGAATCAGCGGACAACAAACGCTGTAAGGAACAGGTCTCTTATGGATGCAAAAACGGAAAATAATCTCCGCCGGGAACATATCGATTCTTTTGGCAGATTGATGGCAGGGTTGGCCCACGATATGAAAAATCACCTGAGCATTATACGGGAATCCAACGGCTTGATGGCTGACATTATTGCAATGGGTACCTTGGGTGAAGATCCAACAATGGTGGAACGGTTGCAGAAGTCAATCGCAGCCATTGAGCGAAGAGTGGTGATTTCAGCTAACATGATGCATCACCTCAGTGGCCTGGCTCACAGGTCTGACACTCCGTACTCTTCCTTCCTGATCAATGATCTAATTGAGGAAGAGCATATTTTTCTGGAACGTTTTTCCAGATTGCAGCAGATTGAGATTGAGTTGGAGCTTGGCGAAGGACTTCCAGCAGTGTACAGCGAACCATCACTCCTCCAGTATATCTTACACAGAGTGTATTCACAGTGCCTGGAACAGCTTGACAGCGGTCAGCGCCTTGCAATAATAACAGAAACTGCAACTAAAGGTGTTATGATCACATTTCGTCTTTATGGAAACTCTCAAATCAATTTTGAACAGTTCTCCAGTGCCACTCTTCCGATAGCAATTCAAAAGCTGAAAGGCACACTGGAAATGGGTAAAAATTCTCCGGAATATTCGGATATTGTGTTTACAATACCCTCTTTATCCGACAAAGAGTAATCGGCCACCAAAAAGAATACTTAAAAAATAGTGGTGCCGTAGAGCATCATGCTCTCTAAGGCAGATTCATGACGGGATGCAAAACAACATGAAGAGTATGATCATTTTCATAATCCTGAAAAAACTAAAGAATGCTCTGACCGACCTGCTTCCCATTGTACTGGTCATCGCTTTTTTCCAGATTGTGGTCATACGACAGCCGTTACCGCAAATGGGAGACGTCCTTTTTGGTACCCTTCTCATAGTGGTGGGTCTTAGTCTATTTATTCAGGGCCTGGAAATGGGCCTGTTTCCCATTGGTGAAGCCATGGCTCAGGCACTGGCTAAAAAAGGAAGCCTGTTCTGGCTTCTCTCTTTTGCTTTTGCCCTTGGCTTTTCAACCACCGTTGCAGAGCCTGCCCTCATTGCTGTGGCTGCCAAAGCCGCCGACATTGCAGGTCAGGGAGGATTGATTGATCCAGGCGTGGAATCCCTCAAACAATATGCATTTGGACTTCGTATGTCTGTTGCATTATCCGTAGGACTTGCCATTTTACTCGGTGTTATGCGAATCCTTCGTGGGTGGCCTATTCATTATTTGATTATTGGCGGTTACGGGCTTGTTATGGCAATGACTACTATTGCACCAGAAGAAATTATTGGCATAGCCTACGATGCTGGTGGTGTCACCACATCCACGATCACCGTGCCGCTTGTTGCAGCATTGGGAGTGGGGCTTGCCTCAACGATTCGAGGACGAAGCCCCTTAGTTGATGGTTTTGGTCTTATTGCTTTCGCTTCTCTTATGCCCATGATTTTTGTAATGGGCTACGGGCTTATTATTTTCAGGTAGAAAAACTCACTTATCGTATGGAATTCATAAAAGACTTCACTACAATACTCCTTACTACCTGTAGAGACGTACTGCCCATCGTCATTCTCATTACGGTGTTTCAGCTTCTTGTTCTGCGGCAGAAAATCCCTGACTTACCTCGTCTTATCATAGGTGGTGTGTATGTTGTTCTTGGGCTTGCACTCTTTCTTGCCGGGCTGGAAAAAGCACTATTTCCCCTGGGAAAGATCATGGCGACCCAGCTGTCTGACCCTGCTTTTATTTATGGTACAGATGCAATTATCACCACTAGCGACTGGAAGGCTTACGGGTGGGTCTATTTATTTGCGGCCATGATCGGCTTTGCAACCACCATTGCCGAACCGTCGCTCATTGCAGTGGCATACAAGGCAAATGAAGTATCGGCAGGAACTATCTCCACCTGGGGATTACGAATCACTGTGGCCATTGGAGTTGCTTTTGGAATCAGCCTTGGAACATTTCGGATAGTAAGTGGTACCCCTCTGTATCTGTATATTCTTGCAGGATATTTAATTGTTATTGTCCAAACTCTTCTTGCCCCTAAATCGATTATTGCACTTGCCTACGACTCGGGTGGTGTCACCACTTCAACTGTCACCGTGCCGCTGGTTGCAGCACTTGGTCTTGGGCTGGCCAGCACAGTGCCTGGACGGAATCCTGCTCTTGATGGGTTCGGGCTTATTGCTTTTGCCAGTCTTTTTCCAATCATTGCAGTAATGGGCTATGCTCAACTGATGGACTGGAAAACAAAACGCAGTAGAAAAAATAATGGAGTAACCTGATGCGCTTTAAACTTATTTTATCTTCAGTAAAACCGGATATCACAGATAAAATTGTGGATGCGGTAAAACTGGCTGGAGCCACCGGTGCAACAATTATCCCGGCAAGAGGAACTGGTATCCGTGAGGCAAAAAGTTTTTTTGGTCTTTCACTCGAAGCACAGAGTGATATTATCATGCTGCTTATTGAAGAACACCATGTTACCAAAATTCTTGATGTGATAAAAGAAACAGGTGAATTTCATAAGCCCGGAACTGGAATTGCGTTTGTACTTCCAGTGGAACATGTGATAGGTTTGGAAAGCCAAATGGAACGATTTAAAGAAGATGTTCGGGAAAGTTACTTTTAACTGAGCTTAAAGAACGTACACGAAATACTTTGAGCATCTTACTTGTCCGTTGTTCCCATTCTTAATTTTCTATTTATGGAGAGACATATGCCACCTGATGAAAAATCAATAATACGAGCAAAAGACGTTATGCAGAAAAGAATTGTTTCCATTGATGGCATGGCAACAGCTCAGGAGGCTGCCGCACTGATGCGGACAGAAAAAAAGAGATGCCTACTTGTAAAAAAACGGAATGCTGACGATGCCTGGGGTATAGTGGTGATACAGGATTTTATAAAAGGGGTTCTCGTTGCCGGACGTTCTCCAGCTGAAGTCAATATTTATGAAATTATGACAAAGCCTGCTATCACTGTGCCTGCGGATATGGACATTCGCTATGTTGCCCGTCTGCTCTATCATGCTGGTATTCGAAGGGCTCCGGTTGAAGATAAAGGTGAACTTATCGGCATAATTTCGCTCTCTTCACTGATTCTTGAAAATGAGTTTTTCTAGGAGCGTGTCCGGGGGATATCCATATATAGCCAGTATTGACAGATATGACGATACGTTGACATAACACTGGTGCAGAGAAGTATGCATGAGCATAAAACAAACAATAAAAAGCTATTCATACGTAAACAAATTCAAAAATGACCAAAAGAGATATTCCAACACCAACCTGTGCAACTTGCGGAGAAACGGACAGTAAAAGCTACAGAAACGGTGAAACTACGTATCTCTGCAAAAATTGTGGCACAGTAATGAGATACATGCCTGCCGGAGAACTGTTACATTCCGGGAGCAGTAAAACTAAGGCAAAAGAGTATAATGGTTGGGTAACAAGTTTTTCCGTGAGCAGCTCGGAGCTGTATTCCAGCCAAGCCATGTTTGTTTTAGGTATTTCAATTCTGCTTTTAACCCTTGTATTTTTATCGTTAGGTAAAATCGGGACTGACGCTGCTCTCTGGAGCGCCGGCTCTGGAATTTTCCTCAGCATCATCGGCAAAATACGAACTACCAGGCAAAAGAGAAAAACGCAAACAACTCTCAATCAGTATCCCTACTGGCAGAAATAACACGATTACAGATGGTCACCAACTCCCATCGACTCAAGTCATTAACACACTTTTTTTGTGTTGTCCCCCAACGACAATTGTCTTTACGAGTACAGACTGTTGACCGGTTTCACACTATTGTTCAAGGCATGGTTCCGGGTAGCCTTTCAGGTCACATCCCACTGTATCGGCTGGAGACGCTACATTTGTCAGTGTTTTCCACTCGTACTTTCATGCAAAACTTTTGGAGACCAATGTCCTCGTCTTTTCCATGCAGAATAAAACAGGAGTTATCATAATGGATGCTGCCCGGCTAATCCCGACACCTGATGTACTTCAGATTCCATGGGGCTGGTTTCAGGTTCTTTTAACCGTCACCTTCTTTTTTCATTTAGTGGTAATGAATATCCTTCTTGGCTGCTCCATTATTACGTTCTTTCGCCACGCATTCGGTAGAACTACAGGTGTCAATAAGGAAATATCCAAGAAACTGCCAACCACCGTGGCTTTTACCATAAACTTTGGCGTTCCTCCGCTCCTCTTTCTTCAGGTCATTTACGGCCACTTTATGTACGTAAGCTCCATTCTTATAGGAGTGTACTGGTTGTCCATCGTCGCAATTCTGATTCTTTCATACTACAGCACGTATATCTACAGTATGAACTATGATAAAATTGGAGTTTTTCGCACGGTTCTTACAGGATTTATTGCAGCTACTCTGCTGGCTGTTGCTTTTATTTTCACAAATAATTTCTCTTTAATGATTAATATTACCGCCTGGCCAGCGTATTTCGATAATCCTGAAGGAACTCTTCTCAATTTGTCCGACCCTAGTCTGTTCCCTCGTTTTTTTCATTCTGTACTCGGTGCAATTGCCGTTGGCGGCCTGGCCATAGGTCTCTTTTATGATTTCAAGAAACGAAAAGGAGATGAGACTGCTGAAGAGGGAATAGCAGTTGGGATGAACTGGTTTGCCGGTGCAACCATGCTTAATTTTGGTGTTGGTCCCTGGTACTGGGGCAGTCTGCCTGAGTCGGTTCGATCTCTCACCGGAGACGGCAGTGCTTTTTTCCTGTTTTTTCTTCTCGCTGGTATTGTCGCAGCAATTTTTTCTCTCATTTATGGAATGCGGCATCAGGTACGGCCTGCGGTTTATTATCTCATGGGGACACTCTTTTGTATGGTTTTGGTTCGTGAGTTTACAAGACGCCTTGCACTTGCTCCCTGGTTTAAAACATCTGACCTTGAGGTTGTACCCCAATATTCACCGTTTATCGTCTTTCTCATTATTTTTGCAGGAGGACTTGGCCTAATCTATTATATGATCCGGCTTGTTCTCACCGATAAGGGAGCTCATCCATGAATTATCCAGTATGGGTACTCGATGTTTTTGGCGGTGGAACCCTTATTGCCTTGATTGCAATTGTCCATGTCTATGTTGCTCACTTTGCGGTGGGTGGTGGATTGTTTCTGGTTATCACCGAGATGAAGGGCTTGCGTGAAAACTCTCCTGCGATCTTGGAGTACACCAGAAAGCATACAAGGTTTTTTCTTCTGATTACCATGGTCTTTGGTGGACTGACAGGCGTTGCGATCTGGTTCACCATCGGACTTCTCAGCCCTGCAGCAACTTCATCTATCATCCATAGCTTTGTTTTTGGGTGGGCCATAGAATGGATTTTTTTCCTGAGCGAGATTGTTTCTCTACTGCTTTATTACTATTATTTTAACAAGATCAGTTCCAGAAGCCATTTGATCCTGGGCTGGATCTACTTCGCCTGTGCCTGGGGTTCCCTCTTTGCCATTAACGGAATCATTGGTTATATGCTCACACCGGGAGAGTGGCTGAACAACCATAACTTCTGGTCAGGATTTTTTAATCCCACCTTTTGGCCTTCCCTTTTCTTTAGAACCTTTCTGGCTCTGATGATTGCCGGACTTTTTGGATTTCTCACAAGTACAACCATTAAAGACGCGGAAATGCGTCATAAAATGGTTCGTTATTGCGGGATATGGCTCATGGCACCTCTTGTTCTGCTCATTGCATCTGCTGTGTGGTATAAAGCAGCATTGCCACCTGCACAGCAGGAGATGATTTTCAGCAAGTCACCGGAACTGAAACCGTTTCTTTCCGGATTCATCTATATATCACCACTCCTGTTTGCTGGAGGTTTGCTCATTGCAGCCTTTCGTCCCCAGAGTGTGCGTCGCTCCACGGCGATTGTTCTGTTTTTTCTCGGTTTTTTGTACATGGGATGTTTTGAGTTTATACGTGAAGGCGGTCGCAGGCCCTATATTATCCATGGGTACATGTACTCAACCTCTATTCTCAAACAGGACCTCCCGGAAGTGCAGAAGACAGGAGTTCTTCAGAGTGGTCGCTGGATTAAAAATCGGGAAATAACAGCAGATAACAGAATAGAAGCAGGAGAAGAACTCAACACAATTCTTTGTTTGCCCTGTCATTCAACCGGGGGGGTTCTAAATGATATACTTCCCCTCGCCAGACGTTTTACCCCCAATGGCTTGGAAGCGTTTATTGGCAGTATGGGTGTTGCAAACCCCTACATGCCGCCCTTTTCCGGGAGTGGGGAAGAGGCAGCGGTGTTAGCAGAGTATCTTACCACATCACTGGTGCCGGGTTTTATGCCGGTAGCACCGGATATTACACCGATAAGTGTTTCTCCAGCTCCATTTAATCCGGAGACCTCCAAGTATGTCCTGTTGTCTGGATCAACTCTTGGTACGATTCTCTTTTCAGAACCGGAAGAATCCGGGATTGATCTTTCCTATGGTGCGCCCGTTCTTCGTGCTCAGCTTATTTTTCGTGATGAAAGCCCAAGCGTAATAATGGACGAAGCCACAATCAGCTTTATAATACATACGGGAAAAGGAAAAATTGAAGGCAGGATGGAGGAAAAAGATGGGTTCTTTGAAGCCACACTTGCAGAAATTCCAACTCCGGTCAAACCGTATCAACCATTTTTTATGGCTGATATCAATGCAGAAGTGGAAGGAAAGATTGTTGCAGTAAGTCAGATGAAAATTGGAGTGTCAACGGAGCTTGGTTGTCGTAACTGCCACGGTGGCAACTGGCGTCAGGATGGACGCAGTGGCATATCCAGAGTTACTGCTGCCGGCATCCTGAAGTCCCATGACACGCAGAGTAACACCAATCTGAGTGAAGATTTCAATAAAGGCAAAATCATAGTCTGTTCAGCGTGTCATGGTGATGTCAGTCGTGGCACAGAGAGTAAGCCCGGACTGCTGAGTCTTTCCACTGCCATACATGGCTTTCATGCCGGATTTTTGTCGAAGGGAGATAACTGTGCTCTTTGTCATGCATCCAGTGATACCGGTGCCAGTCATTCTTTCGATGGCATTCATAAACAATTAGAGCTTTCCTGCAGTAACTGTCATGGAACACTTACCGATCATGCTGTCAGTCTCTTAAAACAGGAAGGCGAAACCGGTCAGGCGGAGAAGCTGCTTTCTTTACTGGAGAACAGAGGAGAAGTTGACATAGATGAGATTATTCCTCGTACACCATGGACTATGGAACCCGATTGCCTTACCTGCCATGTGGACTTTCAACCTCCGGAAACGGACAATGCCTTTAATATCTGGACTGAAGATGAAGAAGAACTCTTTCATAACCGTATGGGCGAGGCGGGGGCCATTCTTTGCAGCTCCTGTCATGGGCCGCCGCATTCTCTTTATCCGGCTATAAGTCCGTATGGAGAGGGTCTGGGGTCTTTACAACCCATGCAGTACCAGAAGAGTCCGTACCCCATTGCGGCCGATAAGGGATGTGCAGTGTGCCATACGGTGGAAATGGAAGAAGACATGCATCATCCCGGATCTCTGGGAATATTTAGAAATAAAGAATAACCTGGGATGTTTTACAAAGATGAATAGCAGGGCGAAAATTTCCCCCTGCTATTCACTTTCTCGATAACAGTATATTATTTCCCTGCAGCACCCCATGCTTCATCAAGACGAGCTTCAATATATTTCACCAGATTATCGTCCTGTTCTTCAAGATCAAAACAAACCGCATCTTCACCCAGCAGGCCACCCGGTACAAAATCGCCTTTCCCGTCAGGATCTGTTATCATATCCCCGTAAAAACAGATCGAAAGCCATCTCGTAACATCTTCGATCACATCAACCATCACAAAAAGGTCTTTTGCTTCCTGGTCTTTATGGATTCCTCGAAGTGAGTAAGTGACTCCCGGGCGTGCGATAAAGTCGAGATCGACACCTTCTTTGCTGCTCAGATAGTCTTTGAGATGTAAAAATGTGGTTTTATTTTTTTCAGGTGTGTTTTGCCATTCTGCAATAAAAGTATTCAGTAACTGCTCTGTTTCCTGTTTCATATTCTACTCTTTTTAAGTGTATGCTTGTTTATAATGAGTCCTGGAAATGTGTTTAATTGACCTTGACTCCAATGGAAGTGAAGGGTACAAAACTTTTTATCCAGCTTTTCTTGTACGAATTATTATTTGTACTATAGAATATATATACGTTGTGGTGGCAATTTGCCGCAGATTAAAAGTTTTCGTTATATTTTATAGGTGTTTTATGGGATTTGTTCGTGTATTTCTGTTCCTGTTTTCTGTTTGTTTGACTTTCTTTCTCACAGGCTGCGCCTCCGATTGTGTGCAGGGCAACTGTTCGAACGGTGAAGGAACCCTTATGCTTGAAAGCGGAGAATATCTGCAAGGGGCGTGGAAAAAGGGAAAGCTACATGGCTACGGAACCTTTACGAAAGCCAACGGCGATAAGTATACCGGTCTCTGGCAAGATGGCAAAAGACATGGGCCGGGCATTGCCACCAGTGCCAAAGGTGATCGTTACGATGGGAATTGGCGTAACGATAAACAGGAAGGAAAAGGGTGTTTGACTTTTTCTTATGGTGATCGCTTTGAAGGATCCTGGAATGATGGTAAGAAAAATGGTCCGGGCCGATTTGTTTACAGCAACGGTGATACCTACGAAAGCGAATGGCGTGAAGATGTTGATATTGGCAATGGACAATTTACAACAGCAGCCGGTGAATATTATGTTTCAACCTGTGTCAGTGGCGATTGTCGAAATGGTCATGGCGTTTTTACCTGGTCAAATGGTGAGCGTTACACCGGTGAATGGGTAAATGGGCAAAAGAACGGTCATGGCACCCTTGTCTATCCAAATGGAGATCAATATACCGGTGAATGGAAGTATAATCGAAAGGATGGTTACGGAAGCTTTCGGCAGAAAAATGGAGCAAGTTACATTGGTACCTGGAAAGATGATGAATGGAGCGGTCATGGAACATATCAGGCCCCCAGCGGCGGTCGTTTTGTCGGTGAATGGAGAGACGGAAAAATGAGTGGTCATGGAACACTCCGAATGGCCAATGGAAACCAGTACGTTGGAGGCTGGAAAGAAGGACAGAAGCATGGACGGGGAACATATATTTACCCCGGTGGCTTTCAGTATGTTGGTGAATGGAAAGAGAATAAAATGATTAAGGTGTACCCTCAATAGATTTGGATTTATCTTGAGTTTCTCTCTGGGAGCTTGTAAACAGATCAGTCCTGAGTATGATATGTTATATATATGAATGTCTCTATTCCGAGTGTTCGGGAAGGGACGTTTCTTTGTTATAGGAAAAAAATATGATTACTGCAAATGATGTTGCTCTTTCCTACGGGAAAAGGGTTATTTTTCAGGATGTGAATATAAAATTCATCCCTGGTAACTGCTATGGACTTATTGGTGCCAATGGTGCCGGAAAAACAACATTCCTGAAGATTCTAGCCGGTGATTTCGAACCGGATCGGGGGAGTGTTTCCATTGGCAGCAAGGAACGCCTTGCAGTTCTCAGGCAGGATCAGTTTGCCTTTGATGATGTAAAGGTGCTTGATACTGTAATCATGGGCCATGAACGTCTCTACGAATTACTGGTCGAACGTGAAGCATTATACGCAAAAGAGGACTTCACAGGAGAAGACGGAATTCGCAGTGGAGAGCTTGAAGCCGAAGTTGATGAATTAAATGGCTATGAAGCTGAATCCGATGCCGCAGTTTTACTTAGCGGGCTTGGTATCACAGAGGAGCTTATCCATAAAAAGATGAAGGAACTGGAAGGTGGTGAGAAGGTGCGTGTTTTGCTTGCTCAGGCCCTTTTCGGAAACCCTGATATTCTTCTGCTTGATGAGCCGACAAATAATCTGGATATTGATTCCATCGCCTGGCTTGAAAACTTTCTGGACAGGTTTCAAAATACAGTCATTATCGTTTCCCATGATCGCCACTTTCTTAACCAGGTGTGTACCCATGTGGCAGATATTGATTTTGGGAAAATCACCATTTATGTCGGTAACTACGATTTCTGGTATCAGGCTAGCCAATTGGTACTGCAGCAAAAACAGAATGAGAATAAGAAGGCAACAGCCAAAGCAAAAGAACTGAAAGATTTTATTCTGCGTTTCTCCTCCAATGCTTCTAAAGCTAAGCAGGCAACATCGAGGAAGAAACTGCTGGATAAACTAACCCTTGAAGAGATGCCGACCTCATCCAGAAAATACCCCTTTATCTCTTTTAAGGCGGGCAGACCCTGTGGTGATATCATCTTGGAGATTAAAGGTCTCAGCAAAACAATTGATGGCGTTGTCCTGTTTAAAGATATTGACATTACAGTGAATAAAGGTGAAAGAATCGCTTTTGTTGGCAGTAACAGTCTTGCTAAAACCACTCTTTTCCAGATCCTTACCGGCGAACTTGAACCAGACAGCGGCAGCTTTCGCTGGGGAGTTACCATTAGTCACTCCTATTTTGCCAAGGAAAACAGTTCTTTTTTTAATAAAGATGTCACCTTGGTGGAATGGCTTGGTGAGTATACTCCTATCACAGAGGGTGAGACCTTTGCCCGTGGCTTTTTAGGGAAGATGCTTTTTTCCGGCGAAGAGGCTCTCAAGAAGACCGGTGTTCTCTCCGGTGGTGAAAAAGTACGCTGTCTGCTGGCAAAAATGATGCTTTCGGATGCCAATTGTCTTATTATGGATGAACCCACCAATCATCTGGATCTAGAGTCGATCACTGCTTTAAATAATGGGCTTATCGCTTTCCCGGAAGTGATACTGTTTTCATCCCACGACCATCAGTTTGTTGATACCATCGCCAATAGGATCATTGAATTATTACCAGGTGGTGTGATTGATAAGATGATGCCTTTTCAGGATTACCTGGAAGATGAAGGTGTGGCTTCGCTACGGGATGCATATTCCTGAGGGAAGAGAACGAGTACCAAGAACAATTCCTATTGACAGAAGATCACTGGTGTCCTATCTTACTTAGGAACAGATCTTACAAGAAGGGATGAATACATGGAAATCGAAAAACCTGGCAAACAACATCTTCATCAGCTCAAGCAACTCTGCAATGATGCCGGTATTAAGCTGACACACCAGCGACTGGAGATTTTCAGAGAACTAATGTCTGTCAGTGATCATCCATCTGCTGAGCTAATTCATAAAAGGCTTCACAAAAGACTCCCTACCATTGCCATTGATACTGTTTATCGAACCCTAACCACATTTGATGAATTGGGCCTGGTCAAAAAACTACATATCATGAATGAACGGACTCTATTTGATACAAACGTGACTATTCACCATCATTTTATTTGTAGTCACTGCAAAAAGGTAACCGACATTTACTGGTCTGATTTCGACAACTCAAAACTCCCTGAAATGGTGGAAGGTATGGGGAAGATACAATCCAGGCATCTTGAAATCCATGGCGTTTGTAACGACTGTCTACACAAAAGTGAAGAATAACCGCTGTTACATTGAAAACTTTTTTTTATCCTCAAACAAGAACATGTCTTATTAAAGACGCTAACTGAACAGAAAGCTCATATTAATGAAACCATGCTCTGAAAAGCATAAAACTCAACCATAGAGGAGAAGAAACATGTCAAACAAAAAGAAATTAACCAACAACGCCGGTGCCCCAGTAAGTGACAACCAAAATGTAATAACCGCCGGTGCACGTGGACCAATGCTACTGCAGGATGTATGGTATCTTGAGAAGCTTGCCCATTTCGATAGAGAAGTCATCCCGGAACGCCGTATGCATGCAAAGGGATCTGGAGCATACGGAACATTTACTGTTACACATGATATTACCCAGTATACCAAAGCAAATATATTTTCAGAGATTGGTAAAAAAACAGAATTATTTTCCAGATTTTCCACTGTGGCCGGGGAACGAGGAGCAGCCGATGCAGAACGTGATATCCGTGGATTTGCATTAAAGTTTTACACTGATGAAGGCAATTGGGATCTGGTTGGCAATAATACACCGGTATTTTTCCTTCGTGATCCCTTAAAATTTCCAGACCTTAACCATGCTGTAAAAAGGGATCCGAGAACCAATATGCGTAGTGCCAAAAACAACTGGGATTTCTGGACCTCCTTACCAGAAGCTCTACACCAGGTAACGATCACCATGAGTGAACGTGGCATTCCTGCCAGCTACCGGCATATGCATGGTTTTGGCAGCCATACTTTCAGCCTGCTTAATGCACAAAATGAGCGATTCTGGGTTAAATTCCATTTTCACACACAACAGGGAATAAAAAACCTTACCGACGCTGAGGCTGAGGCAATTGTGGGGAAATGCAGGGAAAGCCACCAGGAAGACCTTTATCAAAGTATCGAAAAAGGAGATTTTCCACGTTGGACCATGTTTATTCAGGTGATGCCGGAAAAAGAAGCTGCAAGCTGCCCCTACAACCCATTTGATCTGACTAAGGTCTGGTACCATAAAGACTATCCGCTCATTGAAGTTGGTGTCCTGGAATTAAACCGCAATCCGGAAAATTATTTTGCAGAAGTTGAACAATCTGCTTTTAATCCTGCCAGTGTTGTACCGGGGATAGGTTTTTCTCCAGACAAAATGCTGCAGGGAAGACTTTTTTCCTATGGTGATGCGCAACGTTATCGCCTTGGAATAAATCACCAGCAAATACCAGTTAATGCTCCACGTTGTCCCTTCCATAACTATCATCGGGATGGAGCCATGCGAGTGGACGGCAATCACGGCAGTACCATAGGATATGAACCGAACAGTTATGGCGAATGGCAGGAACAAGCGGATTTTAACGAACCACCGCTCAGTCTCGAAGGTGCAGCTGATCATTGGAACCACAGGGAAGATACTGATTATTTCAGCCAACCTGGAAAACTCTTTCAGCTCATGAACACTGAACAGCAACAGGCATTATTTGATAACACAGCCAGAGCCATGGGCGATGCTCCGAAAGAGATTAAAATGCGTCATATCGGAAATTGTCTCAAAGCTGACCCTGCATATGGAGCAGGAGTTGCAAAAGCACTCGAAATGGAATTGAATCAGACTCAATAAAAATCATAAAACTTTACGGTAACAAGTTGTAATAATGTCCATATTACTCTAAACCATTAAATTTATCACACGTGAGGATTGTACAATGGCGTCATTAAAAAACACCCAAACTGAAAAAAACATTTTAACTGCTTTTTGCGGTGAATCTCAAGCTCGCAACCGTTACACATACTTTGCATCCAAAGCAAAAAATGAGGGTTTCGTTCAGATTTCTCATATCTTTGAGGAAACAGCAAACCAGGAAAAAGAGCATGCAAAACGACTTTTCAAGCTGCTGGAAGGAGGAGAAGTAGAGATATCCGGTGTCTTCCCTGCCGGTGAAATTGCGAGCACCCTTAAAAATCTTGAAGAAGCAGCAGGTGGTGAACATTATGAACACACTATCATGTATCCAAACTTTGCCGAGACTGCCCGTGAAGAAGGATTTGATCATATCGCCATAATCTTTGAAGCCATTGCCGTTGCCGAGAAACAACATGAAAAACGCTACCTGGATCTAATGAACAACATTAAAGCCAGTCGTGTCTTTAAGCGTGATGAAGCGGTTAGCTGGAGATGCCGCAACTGCGGTTATCTCCACACAGGAACAGATGCTCCAGAGATGTGCCCGGCCTGTGCCCACGCACAAGCTCATTTCGAGCTTCTTGGAGAAAACTGGTAAATTAACAATACATCAATAAATAACTATTCAGTGAGGATTAGAAGTATGAAGAAATGGGAATGTTCAGTTTGCGGTTATATCCATGAAGGTGATGAAGCTCCCCAAGAATGTCCGATCTGTGGAGAAGGAAAAGAGAAGTTTTTTGAGAGTGCCGTCTCAAGAGCCCCCATTAACCAGGAGCCCAGGGAAAGTAAGGCCCAGTTGGTGATGGACAAAGGAGATACTGCCATAGCTGAGCAGTCTCAAACTCAGCTTACTCTGCTGGATAAAGTGACAGGCATTGTCCTTAAAAACCATCTGCACTCCATCAGTGTACATAGCCCGAATGGAATCGTCCCTGTGGCCTTTTTTTTCCTTGTCCTGGCCCTGTTATTCAATTCTCAAAGCCTTGGCAACGCAGCCTATTACAATTTGATCGCTGTACTTCTCAGTATGCCCCTGGTTATACTCACCGGTTACCTAGCCTGGCAAAAAAAGTATAACGGGGCAAAAACTTCTGTGTTCAAAATTAAAATTGCTGCCAGTTCTGTTGCTACTACCATTCTATTCGGCCTTATTATCTCTAAAATAAGACAGCCGGACATACTCACTAATGCCTCATTGGATCGTTGGATATTCCTTTTCTGGTCATTGGTCTTGCTTGCGGCAGTAGGTCTTGCCGGACACATGGGCAGCAAACTTGTCTTTGCAAAAAAAAGTAGTTAAAAAGTCATTTATGCAGGACACGTTTCCCTAGTGGCGCAGCTGATTTTATTCTGACTGAATAAAATCAGCTAAAGCATTAATGGTTGTGACATACCGACGAAATTCCTTGCTGTCCACAATCCGTGTTCCAAACTGTTTTTGTAACCCCATCGAAATCTGCAGAGCGTCCAGTGAGTCCAGTCCAAGCGGGCTTGCATCGGAAAAGAGAGCGATATCATCGTCAAGCTCTTCCGGCTTGAGGTCTTCGATATCACATTCTGTGAAAATCATGGTTTTGAGGCGCAGTTTTAACGCCTTATCAAGTGAACCTTTCATAATCCATTCCTTGTCCTGCGGCTAAATACTCCCCATGCAACGAGAAGCAGAATAATACCAAAACCAGCAAGAGCCAACGATTCAGGTAATACTGCACGTGCACCAGATCCACGCAGAAAAACATCCAGGAATCCTTCCAGTCCCCAAGACATGGGGGAGATATTGCTAAGTGTCTGCATGCTTTGTGGCATAAAAAATTTAGGTACCATAACCCCACCAATGGCGCCAAATAAGATATTGCTTATCCCGCCAATGGTTGTTGCCTGCTCCACAGTATTTACAGATACAGCAATTATAATCGATGTGCCAATGGCTGCAAGGCTGAGTCCGGTGGATACCATAAACAATCCGAACACCGAATTTCCAAGGGTGAGGGCATCGGCACCAAGAAGCGGTACAATAAAAATTCCCACTCCGATCATCAGCCACACCTGGATCTGATTAATAAGCATATAGGGCACAATTTTGCCAATAAAAAGTACGGGAATAGAGACATTCATGGCCTGCATACGCATCAGAGTGTTTTGTTTACGCTCATTGATAAAGATGGTGGACATGGGGATGATGATAAAAAACATTCCAAAAACTATCCATGACGGTACACTTTGCTGAGTAGAGGTCGGGTGTTGATCCGGCTTCAGGCCATTAAAATGAACCTCTACCCTGCTCTTCATGCTTTGCATTGCCACTTCTGATTCTTCAGTGATCCCAGGCAACATGGGTTCCAGTTGCCGCAGCATTTCCTGGATGCGTAACTGCATGGTAATCCGTGTCAGTTCCCCCCTAAACAAGCTCAGCATATCCCGTTTGACATCACTTGCAACATCAAGATGCAGAATTCTGTCAGAAGTATCTTCAGTGAGTTTATCAGAATATCCGCTCGGGATGGTGAGGGCGAAGTGAAGGCCACTGTTTAGTGCCTGCTGTAACTGCTCCTGCCCTGTGATGATCTCGTCATATAGGAGAAGTGTTTTGTTGCTCTTGAGGGAGGATGCAATTTTTTTGCTGATGACAGTTTGATCCTGATCAATCAGGGTATAGTGTATAAATGCGCGCTCACTGTTAAAGGTATCCTTCAGTGCCATGGACATGATCAGGATAAAAATTGATGGCATGATAAAGAGTGCAGCAAGGGCATGCTTATCCCGCAGGATAAGGGTGAATTCCTTTTTGAGCATTGCCCTAATTATCAAAATCTTCCCTGTGGGGGTGGGTCAAATGAATAAAAAGAGCCTCAAGGGTCATAGATAGATCGTCAGCCTCATGGAGCATTGTTTGTAACTGTCCCTGCCGGATGACTTCGCCATGATTGATAATGGCAGCCTCATCACATATTTTTTCGATTTCGTCCATGTAATGTGATGTATAGATGACTGTTTTATTGTCCTTTTTAAAGCTATGGATGGTTTCAAGAATTTCATTTCGTGATTCCGGGTCAATCCCGATGGTCGGTTCGTCAAAATAGAGAATCTCAGGATTGTTTAACAGGCCGATTGCAATATTGAGCCGTCTTTTTTGTCCTCCTGAGAGCGTGGCAGCTTTTTGGTCCAACATTTTATGAAGCTGGTTCACAGAGATGGCATGATCAAGATTGCTCTGAAGAGTGGCACCTGTAATCGATTGGATACCTGCAAAAAAACGAAGATTTTCAATAACACTTAAGTTTTCATAAAAGGCAAGAGACTGAGGGATAAAAGTACAGCGTTTGCGTATCTGCCTGAGATTGCTATGGAGTGGAAGACCGAATATTTCAACTTCACCTTCCTGGAAAGCAGTCAGCCCGTTCAGGATTGAGATCAGAGTTGTTTTCCCGGCACCATTGGGACCAAGCAGCCCGAAAATGACTCCTTTGCCAATGTTCATGTTGAACTGATTTAGGGCAGGAACAGTATCGTAACGCTTGGTGAGATTTTTTATACGTATCATGTTACGAAAAATTATGCTCTCAGAAGTTTTTTTATATACTCCTCTTTCTGGCGTCGCCCAGCCATAATCCCTGCTTTCAGGATTATGGCTGGACTTTCACCAGTTAGAACCATTCCTCTGGATCTAAAAGCTATTTTTTCGTTAGCTCATGCAAAGTACGCAGTTTTTTGGCCTCGGCCTGAATCTTGCCAAGTCCCTGAGTCATCATGGCCCAACCATACCAGTAGGCATAGTCTGGATTGACATGAAACTGTCCCTGATACGTCCGCATCCGATGCTTCATATACAGTTCAAGAAGGGTCTGGTCAATACTTGACAGATTCTCCATATCACCCCCACCGGTTTGCATGAAATAGAGCAAATCAGGATAGGCAAAGGCGTAGGCTTCGGGTTTCTTAATAATGCCGTCTTTGTAGAGGCCTGCAACAATCTCAATGGCCTGTGCCATAACCCGATCAGCTTTCTGAAGCATCGAGTCACCCATTTCAAGTTGGGTTGTGGCGTAGGATGTCGAGTGGCACTGACTACAGGTTTGAATCATTTTGTCACGTTCGGTCTGCCAGGCTTCCTGAGTTGCTCGAACCATATCAAGTGAAGTCACCATCTCCAGGCGGTCAGTCGGTTCACCGGTATTGGGATTTAACACTCCCAATGCCTTCAGAATGGTAACCCGGTCAGCGGCCCACTGTTTATCTTCGGGAAGTGGCAGGCGAACCGCAAGAAATCCCCAGGCGGTACGGTTTTCATGGGTGCCATTGGGGAGATGACATGTCTGGCAGGTGGGTGCTGCAGCACCTTCAGGCAAACGTCCTGCTTCTTTAGCAAACCAGCGGGTTCCGTGTTTGGCACTACTCCACATTTCCCACTGCGGGTGGTCATAGCCCATATGACACTGTTGACAGGCACGCGGGTCCTGAGCTTCCTTTTTAGAAAAACTATGCCGGGTATGGCACTCATCACAGGAGTTAGTCTGATAACGATGTCCCTTGGCCAGCTGATCTTTTTTCTCCTCTTCACTTTTGATCCCCATATTATGACAGCCACCGCAGCCACGTCCTCCCTCCATCAGTTCATCGGGTTCAACGTGGGTGATCGGCATGGCATTTAGAGATCTCCAGCCAAAGTTATGTTTTCCTTTGGCAAACGATTCAAACTGGTCTTCATGGCACTCTTTACAGACTTGCTCATCCGGCATTTGAGCAAGCTTGGCATCCTCGGCAGTCGTATGATTATCGCCGTGACAATCAACACAGCTGATGTCCGATTCGGCGTGCTTGCTGACCCTCCAATCCTTCACCTGGCCCGGCGTACTTTTTTCATGGCAACTGACACATGTATCCGTATCAGCAGCCCACAGTGGTGTCACTGAAAACCCCAATAGAAGGATAGTTGGGATAGTTAGCAGGAAACTGCTCTTCCAGAACGCGATCTTCATCATTTTTCTCCCTTTGTGAAAATGATTAACTACTTAGGTGCTATTACAAATTAATCATTACAATTCTTTCACAATAGCACCTTAATTGCCACGTGATTATACTGAGAAAAAGTATTAACACGCAGCCGCTTTCATGATCTTTATCCGTAACTATGCAGGCCAGCCAGGAGATAATTTACTCCGTAGTAGGTGAACATCACCGAGACAAATCCTGCGATAGCAAACCAGGCAATTCTGTTTCCGCCCCATCCTCTGGTAAATCTGGCATGTAATGCTGTGGCATATACAAACCAGGTAATAAGGGACCAGGTCTCCTTGGGATCCCAGCTCCAGTAGGTTCCCCAGGCAGAATTTGCCCATATGGCACCGGTAATGATGCCTGCTGTCAACCAGAGAAATCCGGTCACCAGAGTCTTGTGCATGATATCGTCAAGGATTTTCAGGGGGGGGAGCTGCAACAGAAATTTCCCTTCAGTACCCTTTGCTTTCTTTCTGTCTTTCAGAAGATATACCACACCGAAGCCACAGGCTACTGCAAAGGCGGCATAACCGATGAAACAAGTGACCACGTGGGCAATAAGCCAGTTACTTTGCAGGGCTGGCACAAGGGGTCTGATTTCGGGATTCTTCATCTCAGCCAGGAGCATTGCCACTGCCGCAAATGGTATGGCAAAAGCGCCAAGGAAACGATTTTTGTATTTATATTCAAGACCCAGGTAAAAAACAGCAATGGACCAGGAGAAGAAAACCAACGATTCATACATATTTGATAAAGGGGCATAGCCAATCCCCAGCTGATGCGACTCAACCCATCTCATTCCAATACCAGCGGTGTTGACCAGAAGAGCAAGAGCTGTTACCGTGGTTGCCACAGAGCCAAATTTTTCCGCTCGAAAAATAAAAAGGCCAATATAAACGATTGCAGCCAGTAGGTATGCAAAGGTTGTGATACCGAGAAGCGTGGAGCTATCCATAAGGTTATCCTTTTGTTGCTTGCATTGGGGTCTAAGGAACGTATACTAAATAACTTGAACATCTCGGAGCCTGCGCTTACCTGCTTGCCCTTATTTAGTTCCCGTTCCTAAACTATTTCAACCAGTAAAAGAGAAAATGAATTAGTATAATATAAATTACCAGCTGTGACTAATTAAAAATATCAGTACCTCCTTTCGACAAAAGCGAACAATTACTTTATGGGGCTGTTGGCAGCTAATTCACTTTGCTTATAAATAAGGTAAGGAAGATGCACAGAACAAAAGGACAGATTGAGGCTGAGATCAGCGAAGCAATTATCAAGTTCGAAAAAGAATACATGGGGCGCGGCCCGCTGGAGACCAAAACCTTCATCATTAATGATATGGTGCTTGTACGCCTGAAAGGTGTACTCACCCAAGCCGAGCATCAGCTTGTCGGGACAGGTGAAGAAACCAAGGGGCGGGATCTTATCAAGCAGGTACGCATTGCGTTGCTGGAAAAAGGCAGACCACTCCTTGAAGCCGTTGTAGAATCAATTACCGGGTGCAAAGTAAAAAGTCTGCACACCGATATCAGTACCGTCACAGGCGAAAGGGTTATTTTATTCACCCTGGATACCTCTCTTGATTTTAGGGAATAAGATTAGATTGACATTCTCAGGACTCCATTTATATTGCTGACTGTGAATAGAATATTGGTGGAGGCCTGAGAGGACACTAATGAAATCCTGGCAGGAATAATCCGTGAAACGATACCGGTAAAATCGTAAGCGGATCCTTTCTTTACCCAAAAACACAAAGACGACACCACGTTCAGGCAGGCTCTCCAGAGAGTGTGAACTGGAACATAAGGTCGAAGTATCGCTACGTTACACAAGCGGTCTTCGACCTTTTTTTTTGCTTTTTCCATAGAGCGACACACCGGGACAAGGCAAAGTGGCAGGAAAAAATTGAAATCAGCACATAAACAAGGATAGAAATGCCAAAACGTACAGACATTCAGAAAATAATGCTCATCGGTTCCGGGCCTATTATCATCGGTCAGGCCTGCGAGTTTGATTACTCCGGAGTACAGGCCTGCAAAGCACTGAAGGAAGAGGGCTACGAAGTGGTGTTGGTCAACTCCAATCCAGCCACCATCATGACAGACCCGGAATTTGCACACCGCACCTATATCGAACCACTCAGGGCAGATATCATTGAGGCCATCATTGCAAGAGAAAAGCCCGATGCCTTGCTGCCAACTCTTGGCGGGCAAACCGCCCTGAACCTTTCCCTGGATCTTGCCGACCGCGGCGTGTTAAAGCAGCATGGTGTCGAGTTGCTTGGAGCCAACGCCCCTTCCATCCGCAAGGCAGAAGACAGACAGTTATTTAAAGAGGCCATGGCTAACATCGGGCTTGATCTTCCACGCAGCGGTACTGCCCATACCTTTGAAGAGGCGGTACAGATCAAAGAACAGCTGGACGTCTGGCCTCTGGTTATCAGACCCGGTTTCACCCTTGGCGGTACCGGCGGCGGTATCGCATACAATGAGCAGGACTTTAAAGAAATCGTCATACGGGGACTTTTTTACAGCCCCACCTCTGAGGTGCTCGTGGAAGAGTCTATTCAGGGATGGAAGGAGTTTGAGCTGGAAGTCATGCGGGATGTGAAGGATAATTGCATGATTGTCTGCTCCATTGAAAACCTTGACCCCATGGGTGTTCATACTGGAGACTCCATCACAGTAGCTCCCATCCAGACCCTCACTGACCGGGAATATCAGATCATGCGTGATGCCGCCCTTGCAGTCATGCGTGAAATTGGGGTGGAGACAGGTGGCTCCAACGTCCAGTTTGCCTTGAATCCTAAAAACGGCAAGATGGTCATCATTGAAATGAACCCCAGAGTCTCCCGCTCAAGTGCGCTGGCCTCCAAGGCCACCGGTTTTCCCATAGCAAAAATTGCCGCTAAACTTGCCGTTGGCTATACCCTGGACGAACTGCGCAATGATATCACCCGGGAAACTCCGGCCTGTTTTGAACCGACGCTGGATTATGTAGTAACCAAAATCCCCCGATTCACCTTTGAAAAATTTCCAACCGCCGATGACACCCTGGGCACTCAGATGAAGTCAGTCGGGGAGACCATGAGCATTGGCAAAACATTTAAACAATCCCTACAGAAGGCATTACGTTCACTTGAAACCGGCAGGGCCGGCTTTGGTGCCGACGGTAAAGATAAGCCTTTTGAGGAGCTGAGTGACGAAGAGCTTGAAAAACAGCTGCGTATTGCAAAACCAGATCGGATATTTCTGATACGAGCAGCCTTTAAAAGAGGCTGGAGCATGGAAAAAGTACACGAGCTTTGCAGCGTTGACTTCTGGTTTCTTGGGCATTTTGCCGAACTTTCCGCCTATGAAGAAGAAATCAGGAACACTGGCTCGCTAACTACTCTTGCTCAGGATCAGCCGCTGTTCAGACAGGCCAAGGAGTTTGGTTACTCAGACATTCAAATTGCGTATCTCTTGCATGATACAGAAGAGAAGGTACGGCAGGCCAGAATGGAGTGCGGACTTCTTCCCGTCTTCTCCCGGGTGGACACCTGTGCAGCAGAGTTCGCAGCCCATACCCCTTATTTCTATTCAAGCTATGGTGAGATCAATGAAAGTATAGCAACGGACAGAAAAAAGATAATGATCATTGGCGGTGGACCAAACCGTATTGGTCAGGGAATCGAGTTTGATTATTGCTGTGTCCATGGTTCATATGCCCTGCAGGGAGCAGGATTTGAAACCATCATGGTGAACTCAAACCCTGAAACGGTGAGCACCGATTATGATACCAGTGACCGCCTCTACTTTGAGCCCTTGACCCTGGAAGATATTCTTCATATTTACCGGAACGAAAAGTGTGATGGTGTCATTGTGCAGTTTGGCGGCCAGACCCCGCTGAATCTTGCTCGTGATCTTGAACAAAACGGAGTGACCATTATCGGTACCCGCCCTGCTGATATTGAAGCCGCTGAAGACCGTGACTTTTTCAGCAAACTTGTGAAAAAACTTGGCATTCGCCAGCCTGAAAACGGCATGGCATCCACTATTGACAAGGCCAAAGCCATAGCCTCAGGGATCGGGTATCCGGTGCTCATGCGTCCCTCTTTTGTGTTGGGTGGACGTGCCATGTTGATCGTCCATGATGAAAAGATGCTCACTACATACATGGCTGATACGGTGGAGGTCTCGGAACACAGGCCGGTACTGATTGACCGCTACCTTGAGGCTGCGGTGGAGGTTGATGTGGACTGTATCTCGGATGGCAAAACAACGGTTGTTGCTGCGGTCATGGAGCACATTGAACACGCAGGAGCTCACTCCGGTGATTCTGCCTGTATGATCCCTGCCGTCAGCCTTTCAGCGCAAGTAGCAGAAACCATAAAAAACCATGCCCATGCACTGGCAAAGGGCCTACGGGTATGCGGACTAATGAATATTCAGTTCGCCATCCAAAATGAGGAGGTGTATGTGCTTGAAGTGAATCCGCGCGCCTCACGTACCGTGCCCTTTGTCAGTAAGGCCATTGGTGTGCCTCTTGCTAAACTAGCTGCTCTGGTTATGGCTGGTCACAGCCTTGCAGAACTCGGGTTTACGGAAGAGATTACCCCGGTTCATTGCAGTGTCAAAGAGGCGGTCTTTCCCTTTAGTCGTTTTCCTGGGATTGATGTGCAACTCAGTCCGGAAATGAAATCCACCGGTGAAGTTATGGGCATTGATTCTTCCATGGCTCTTGCTTTTCATAAAAGTCAGCTGGCAGCAGGAAATATTATCCCATCCAGCGGGAACATCTTTTTAAGTATCCGTAACCGGGACAAGGCTGCCATGATCCCCCTCGCCGGAAGATTGTTCAGCATGGGATTTTCCATCTACGCCACCAGCGGTACCAGCAGTATTCTGGCTGATCACTCCATTCCCAGTCTTTCTGTGGCTAAAATTGCGGACGACAGTCCCAATATTCTTGATCTTATTGAAGAGCAGCAGGTTGACTGGCTGATTAATATTCCCACCGGCGCCACAACCACACGGATTGACGGCGTGACAATGCGCAGTCGGGCTGTTATGCGGGGGCTGCCCATCACCACAACTTTAAGCGGCATGCAGGCTGCGGTCAATGGCCTGGAAACTTTGAAGGAGAAGAGTCTTACCGTCTGCAGTTTACAGGAGTATCACATTAATGCACCGCAGATCAATCTGCCAGGAGGCACAACAGCATGAAAGCCCCACATTCACAATACTGGAACTGGACAGCAAAAAGGGAAAAAAAGGCTTTTCTTGCCCTGGAAGACGGTAGCATATTCCGTGGATATTCTGTTGGCTTTAGTCACGACAGGGTTGGAGAGGTTGTCTTTAACACTGGCATGACAGGATATCAGGAGATACTCTCCGACCCCTCCTACAGCGGCCAACTTGTCACCCTGACCTACCCTGAAATTGGTAACACAGGTATCAACCAGGATGATATGGAATCGAGGGGAATGTTTGCCCGCGGCCTGATTGTTCATGATTATAACAAACAAAGCAACTGGCGTGCCGAAGAGTCACTTAGCTCATGGCTTTCGCGTCATGAGGTGCCGGCCATCTCTGGTATCGACACCAGAGCTTTAACTATCAGGCTACGGGAAAAAGGTACGTTGAAAGGTTGCCTGGCAGTTTCGGGAAGCCTTACAGAAGAGGAAGCTGTAGCCCTTGCCCAAAATTGGGAGGGCCTTGACAATCAGGATTATGCTGCTCGGGTTAGCTGTGACAAAGTACAGCAGTGGGACGTAGACGGGTCCATCAGCCGCTCCTGGGGCATTACGGAAAACCTTCCTGCCACTGACCTGCAAATAGTTGCCTATGATTTCGGAATAAAATGGAATATTCTTCGCAGCTTACGGATATCCGGAATGGCTGTCACCCTGGTACCGGCAAAAACTCCTGCCCGGGACGTCCTTGCCATGAAACCGGACGGTGTCTTTCTCTCAAATGGCCCTGGAGATCCTGCAGCGGTAACCTATGCCATTGCTGCAGCTCGGGAACTGATCGGCAAAGTGCCACTTATGGGTATTTGTCTCGGCCATCAGATCCTCGCCCTGGCACTGGGAGGAAAAACCAGCCGTCTGAAATTTGGCCATCACGGCTGTAATCATCCGGTTAAAAATCTGCTTACCGGCAGGGTTGAAATCACCTCCCAAAATCATAATTTTGCACTTGAGCATGATTCCCTTGATTCAACCAAAATCGACATTACCCACATCAACCTCAACGACCAGACCATTGAAGGGATCAGCCATCGCAGCGAACCCTTATTCTCAGTGCAATACCACCCGGAAGCCTGTCCAGGTCCCCATGACCCCTTTTACCTGTTTGACAGATTCCGTTCGTTGATCGAAGGAATAAAGGTATAGAGGATGAAGTAAATTGGAGTACATTGCGTGTAAACGGGTTGAACAATTATTTCCGATGCCGGCATATAAGCTTTTCCCATTAAGTGAGCATGTTCACCAGAGGAATCCCATGATCCTGGCATTGCCTGGAGCTTGCAGCTTATTCTTTGGAAGGGGTTATTTTACTGTCTCTCAAAGGTTTATTGCTGAGTGCGTAAAGGCCGGTCATCAGATAAAGAACACCACCAATCACATAGATTGCACGAATAGAGATAAAATCAGAGGCCCATGCAAAAAAGACACCTGCAAACATAAAGACAGCGTTTCGCAGCATTTCCCGTGTCGCATAAATTCGCCCCAGTTGTCCTTTTTCAACAGTACTTTGCAGTAGAGAATCCTGTGCCACATCACGGATGGCAAAAGGCGGGCCAAAGACAAAGGCCCACATCACAGCTATCCATACCGTCTGGCTACCTGCATAAGCCAGTGTGAGTAAGCCTGCGGCACAGGCATTGATAACAATAATGCGGCCTGAATAGCGAGCGAGCCAGTCGCTGATTGTTAGTGCACCAAGAGATCCAAGGATCATTCCGGTAAAGTAGGCGGTTGCCTGATATCCCCAATCTACGGCATCACCATGCAGAGCCTTGGTGGTAAAGGTGAGCATTAAGGCTCCGGTCCAAATGCCATGTGGCAGATGTTCCACTGTCTCCATCACTGTAAGTGGCCTGGCGATGGGATGTTTGCGTAGATATTTCCAACCGGAGACCCATGATGTCCAGATAGATTCTCTTCTGGTAGCATCTTTTATCTTTTCTCGTTTGGGTTCCACAATGGGTATTGCTGTAAAAGTTGCCAGAACAAATAGCCCTATGACTACAAAGGCAATCCGGTGCAGGGGGTGTGATAAAATAAGCCAGCCGCCTGCTGTATAGGAGATGGCCATCATTATTTGACTAGAGGCCAGAATAAAGCTGTTGGCCTGTACTAAATGGCCAGAATCAACCAGCGACGGAATTAAAGACATACGGGCAGGACGGTGGAAGCTATCGGCAGCAGAAAGACCGGCAAGTAAAAGGTATATTGCAACAACAGAGAGCTCACCGCCTCCCTGTAGAAGACCTATGGCAACACCAACCAGTAGTATTTGCAGGCATCCCATACCGATAAACATGTTTTTCCGGGGAAATCGATCCACCAGTACTCCAGCAATCGGGCCGAGTAAAAATGGTGGTAGCGTTCGTGCCACCATTGTACCGGCTGCCTGCAATGTGGATGAGGTCTGTACAAAAACAGACACCAGGATGGTGATTGTAAAGAGTTCAATGGCCAGGGTTGTGGTGACATTGACCAGCCAGAGGTAGAGGTAATTCTTGTTTTTCATATAAAAAATGACTCAACATTAACGCATTGCATCCTCTAACAAAACTCTTTGTCAAAGCCGATAGTAATACTTGCATAGACATTGCTTACAGCTATAAACCTTGAAATGTGATATCGGATTAATGGGAATTTTAAGAGGAGGAGATCTTGCAGCGCCTATTACAGAAACACTTTTTTTATTCCAGGAAGTGTATTGGTCGTACTCTTTTCCTCCCCACTGACTCACTGGCTCACTGAAAAGTGTTTTTTTATCACGAGAGGAACAAAGATGGCAAAACGTAAAGAATTTAATCCTGATCCCAATGATTCGTTCCTTAGAAGGAGGATCATATACAATACTAAGTACTCAATCAATGGATTAGTTTCGACTTTTAAAAATGAAGAAGCTTTTAGAATAGAGATATTTCTAGCTCTTATTATGATTCCGCTTGGCTTTTATTTGGCCCCTGAAGGTGTTTCGAGGCTTCTTTTGATTGGTAGTATTGTATTGGTTTTGATTGTTGAACTTTTAAATACTGGTTTGGAAAATTTGGTTGACAGGGTAAGTTTGGAGAAACATGAACTTTCCGGTAGAGTTAAAGACCAAGGTTCTGCTGCTGTGTTTTTGTCTATTTGTTTATGTGGTTTTGTTTGGATTATGATTTTGTTTTTTTAAAGTACCATTGGAATTTCGCTGACAGGGGTCGGGCATCCATGCGTTACCTTCTTTAGCAAACTACAGCAAATGAAATCATGCTTATTTTCATTGGGGTCTGCCTCGCATTGAATAGTAACCTGACTCCTGTTTTCTCTCATAAAGGCACAATCACTTAGGTGACTCCGCCTTTATGAGAGAAGAAAATTCTGAGAGATACGGGTTATTTTTTCCTTCTTCTTGCTCCTGCTGCCAGTCCTGCCAGTCCTACACCGAAGAGGACCATTGTTGCTGGTTCTGGTACTGGTGTCGATTGCAGCGCACTAAATGTTGTGCCCCTTTGAGAGTAACTATAAAAACCTACTTTCCCAGCTGAAAACGCACCATAGGTGTCAAAAGAAAAAAGAGTATTCGACCTGTCTGATACAGATATTCTCACATTGCTATCGGTATATCTGAGAGTGAAATCATACATCTGCTTATCTGCCCATCCATTAGTCGAAGAAAAGTCAGTCGCCAGCAAATTGATATCAGCTCCACGATGACTCCACAAATTAACGTCAGATCCTGTGATGTGCGAAACAGCAAACCCTTCGTGTCCTTTTCCATTCCCCCTGAGTGCCTGGGAAGACTGCTTCCAGTCAAAAAGATAATAATCAGTGGCTGATGTGTAGCCAAATACGATACCTATCCAGTCATTATCGCTTCTCGTGCTTACGCCAAAAGACCCTTCAAATACAGTGTTTTGCCATAAGGAGTCGCTCAGCAATACCGATGCATCTGAATTTCTAGTCTGAACGGCTTTATCCCCATCAATTTTCCAGCCACCACGTCCACCATCCCAACCTGTGTGTTCCAGCGTTTGAGCACGCCACCCGGAGATATCAACTGGTCCAGCGAATACAACAACAGAACTTGCCAAAACCAACAACCCAGTTAACAATATTATTTTTTTCATAATCTCCCTCGATCATTTTTATCTAAATAAAACCATCCTTACCACTAAGAGGATACGAGACACCGCCCGAAACAACAATAGGTCGAATAACTATTTTGAGTAAATCCAGATTAATCAACGTTCCAGACGCTGTAAATTCAACCCTTCGCTGGCTGCGTCTGTTCCGGGCAGTAAACGATTTTTCCAAGTACTGATTTTTAATTTTAGTTCATCTCGTAAAATCTCTTGGGCTCTTCTGTTTTATCCCCTCCGTTCAATGATTCGGCGGGGAATAAACCCTTTGCTCTGCCAATCAGCAAAGAGCTCCTTGAGCAGAGTCAACACTCTGCCACATCCATGCGGAATAGCTATTCATAGTGAAAGGTAATTTCTCTACTATTGATGTGAAGCCCAGAGAGTCTGCATATCTCACCGAGTCCGGCCTACTCAAGAGGAATTTTCCCGGCAAGGTACAATGGAAGAAACTGTATTTTGTGTTCATAATCTATCCGGAATGGTTTTCCGCTCATAATAATCCGGTAAGGTGGTTTGTATTTTTCAGCAAACACTTTAAGACTTTTTGCTTGGGTTACCCACCCCGATTTGATTTCAATGGGAACAACATTACCATCGAATTCACATACAAATTCGACCTCTGCAGTTCGTTCTCGCCAGTAATACAAGGTTTTTTCTTCCACACCCTGAAACTCCTGGACAGCAAAATTCTCAGCGATATACCCTTTGTAAGAGCCATAGTCGTAATCAAGAATAGTTTTGGGCGGAAGATTGCCCAGAGCCCCCAACAAACCTGTGTCAAAACAATACAATTTGAACGTATTATCTTTTGCATATGCCGGCAATGGCAGCTTCCCCCTATTAACCATAGTAACCTTTTTAACCAGTCCGGCTTTTGTAAGCCAGTCAATTGGACCTGCCAATCGTTCGTAGCCACGAATACCAGGAAGAACATTTTTAAATTTGAATTTTGGGGCCGAGCCGCTCTGCTCCCGAGCAAGCTGACCTGGAATATTTGACCACAATCGTTCCAGATGCATGGAATTTTGCTTACCAGAGTGCTTTGCCATATCGGCAAGATACGAAATAAGAAGGTTTTTCTGTGCTTTACGCACTTCCTTAAATGCAACAAGCGGTGGATCCAAATTTTCTTTCCAAACTGTTACAACCTCAGGCAGACCACCAACAATCATATAATTCTTCATCTGTTGCCAAAGCCGGCTATGAATAATTTCAGGGATCTTCTGATTTTTTTTTAAAATCTCTAAAAAAATCACTGGATGAATGGTCGCCCACCGCTGCCAGGAATTCACCAAAAGACAGGGGGTGCATATCAAGAAACTCGACCTTCCCCACAGGGAAAGAAATTTCACTTAATTCCACTCCCAGAAGGGAGCCTGCCGCGACAATAGCCAAATCTGCCTTTTTTTCCTGAAAATATTTCAAACTGTTCAAAGCTCGAGGAGATGCTTGCACTTCATCAAAAATCAAAATATCCTCATTGACTTCAATGAGTCTATCAAAATAGAATTCCAACTCCTTTAAGATACGAACTGGCTTAAGATCCTGCCTAAAAATCTTGTCCAGCTGTTCATCTTCCTCAAAGTTGAGATAATGACAAACCTTAAAAAACAGGAATCTCAAGAGATCATCCAACTGTACGCTTTGTTAACCGTTTCCCAATTCATAAATCATATGCTTGTCAATTCCAGACAGCTGCGGCACCCAAAGACGCACAAGACTATTTATGGACAATTCGGAAAACAATAGGCCGAGTGAGATCAACCGATTCCAGTGGACAGACGTGAATTTGCAGGATAGATCATCACCCTGTATACAAAAAAGAAAAGAGGAGGTCATTTAGCACCCAGAAGAACCTGGATGACCGAAAACGAGTAATGAATACCTGTGCGCAAAAGCTGGTGTTCAGTATTTCAAATATCATGCACTTCGCCAAGCCGGTGCCTCGCTAATGGATAACATCAACACACCCATCGGGACTATCCAGAAAATCCTTGGCCACGAAAACCATAGGACAACCGAAATTTACCTACACAGTTTTAACAAAACCGAGAAGCAGGAGATACGCGCTTATGAAGCTGCCAGGAAAAAGTCTCACACAACAAAAAAGGCACTCAACCCGATTACGAGTTAAGTGCCTTAAATTACTGGTACACTAGGCAGGATTCGAACCTGCGACCCCCTGATTCGTAGTCAATAAAATACACTTTATGAGACTTCAAAAAACCTCCCCCATTCCCTTGCTACTATTGATTTTTTCCGTTTCACTCTGTATTGTAGTCTTAGCAAGTCTCACAGCATAACGAGCAGTATGACTAGTCATTTTCTGCTCATATTTTTAGAGGGAGGGGGAATCCATGGCCAATGAAAAGTTTACAGATGAAGCGTCTATACGAAGATTAAAGAAAAGAAACAAACCCATTGAGTATTATTATGGTGGTAAACAAACACTTTCCAGGCGGCTTGGAATTCGTGTTTCTCCGAAGGGTAAGAAAACATTCCTCATAAACTACTACGCAGATGGCAAGACAAAGAAGTTCACCCTCGGAACTTTCGAATTCAACTCCAAGTCTATCACATTGGCTAAGGCTAAGAAGCTCTCTAACAGTTACGCTGACAGAGATCCAATAGCAGAAGAAGCACAGGCAAAGATAGACGCTGAGAATGCCTTACAGGAGGCACAGGAACAGGAGAATCAAGACAAGATCAAGAAGATGTCAGAGCGTACCATGACTGACTTGTGGGAAGAGTATTCTGCTTTGCCAAGATATCAACAGAAGGCAGATTCCAACAAGAAAGAGGAACTACGTAAGTGGAAAACTAACATAGAACCTGCACTTGGTGATATCCCTATTAAGAACATTACCCCTGTTATTATCAATGACCTACTCAAGAAGCTGACAAAGAAGGCACCAGTAGCAACAAACCGCCTGTACAGCTTACTCAAAATATTGTTTAGACCTGCTCTTGCTGGTGGATGGATAACTATCCACCCAATGCAACACCTTGACCGCCCAAGCAAAGAGAAGGCTAGAAAAAGAACCCTTTCAGATGTAGAAATAAAGGCTGTTTGGTCACACTTGGATAAACTTGCAGCAAACCCTAGAGACATACTGAAACTCATCTTATTGACTGCTCAGAGGCCAGGAGAGATATCTTCAATGAAGTGGTCAGATGTCAATCTAAACGAAGATCTGTGGACACAATCTGAGAATAAAACAGATATTATTAACCTTGTCCCACTATCACCACAGGTACTTGAGATTTTGCAAGCACGAAAAGAAGGTAAAGGGTACACCGAAAAACAAATGTGGATGACTAAATCTGAATACGTTTTTCCCACACGATACAACAAAGCCAAGGGTGCCAAAGACGGTCACACTAAATACACCAAGAATGCAAGAAAGCACGTTCACGAATCGTCAGGTGTCAAGAATTGGACTGCGCATGATCTACGCAGGACAGCCAGAACAATAATGTCTAGGCTCAAGATTAAACAACATATCCGTGAGCGAGTTTTGAACCACTCACAAGGGGGTGTTGTCGGAGTCTATGACCAGTATGATTATCTTGATGAAAAGCGTGTTGCACTGGAAAAGCTAGGTAGGGAAATTGACAGAGTTGTCGGCAATACTACAAATAAAGCTAAGTTGATTTCGTTTCCTGTACAAGCACAAGCATAATGAGTTTGTATTCAGACATAGATTTTAATCGTTTTTTATGGTACAATAGTTTCTCATTTCGTCTTGCACTGGGCAAGGCATAACCCATTTAATGGAGGATATAATTTAACAAAGGAGGATTTTCTATGGAAATCGCACCAACCGTAACAACTGCACCAAAACAAGCTTACCGCCTACCAGAACTACTCAGTATGTTTGGATTTTCAAAACCAAGTGTATATCGCTGGATCGGTGAAGGGACGTTCCCTAAGCCTGTCAAGGTTGGACGATTGTCATTATGGCCAGTAAGTACCATTAATGAATGGTGGCAAAGCAAGCAGGAGCAGTAAGAAGCAAGCAGCAAAACGTCAACACAGCTCATTGGAGGGTTTCCAATGTCAAAAATTACAGTCGATGCCTGACGATACTTAATCAATAAGTATCTCAGGCATTTTTAGTTTATGCTTTCCAAACAGCATTACTCACAGCAGCAATCACAGTTCCCTCTCTTGTAGTCCACCAGCCATTAACAGCATAACATTCCTGTTGAATCAAGCATAGTGCCTCCCCGCCATACCAAGTGTTATATAAAGCAAATCGTCCAACACAGGGCCATACAAAGGCACCCTGTAGCCTGTTCTATTCATCGTTGGTATGTGTCCTAGTACATGCCTATGCTTCCAATGTTATGTCATATGGATCTGTCGTTACCCGTTGGCAATACTCGCATTGTGCATAAGCACGCTAAGGGCAAGCTACTGTAATCAATATATGTGCATTCAAATTGTCGCTATCGTAGTATTAGTCGGCGTTTGTGTCAGCCTGTATAGTGAAGAGGGGTATACCCCTTTCAGGCTATTGGGTGGCTTGCCCCAAGAGCTTAATGGGCGTGGCCTAATCTGAAGCTCAAAATATTTTGAAACTAATGACACGAGACATACAATATTTATCAACTTTTGAACACGGTAACTATTTGTATTCAGTTATGCTTTTCCAATATGAGAAACAGACGTGCTTTTATATGGAAAGGGCTAAAATTAGTAGAAATCAGCTTTTTGATCTTAAAATAAAAATGGGTTTCAATATCTGTTTTCAGGCAAAACATAGCATGTTGATTAAACTTAACGGTTAAGCATTCATCGTTGCGAGGTACTTTTTATCTGCTTTCCATTTATGATTGCAGTCTAGACATACCAGCATTATTTTTTTTCGACCAGCCAGTCCACACAGTAACATTGCAGGACCAATGGTAAACGTACCTATAAGAGAAGCTGGGCCAAGTTTATAGCCTCTTTTACCTGAGCCAATATCCATAGAATTGCATTTGGGACATTTAATATGTAGCCCAGGGGCTTGTTCGCCACAGTGAGGACAGGCTGGGGCTGTTTGTGAAACTTCTTTGCCACATGTTTTGCAATTCGTTACACCACTATTTGTAACATCATTAGCTGCATTATCAGCATTGCCTTTTTTCTTTGAATCATCATCACTGTCATCAATCCTTTGCTTGAGTACATATAAAAAGGGGTCAATTTCTTTTTGTAAATCTGGTTGTTTATCAAGAAGTGCTGTAAATATTTTCTGTGATTTTTCATTATTGCCTTCACGGTAATTCTCCAAGGCAGTGTTGATTGCGGCTTGGTAATTGTCGCATAACTTCTTGGTTTCAGGAAATTGAGAACTTACTTTTCCAAACTCTTCACTACAACAGTGTAAACCCCTATTTCCTATTGTTGTAATGGCTTTGGCGAAAGATTTGTTTCGACTATAAATATATCTTTCATAAAGAATGCCACAGTTTGGGCATTCGTCTTTATTGTCTGTCTCGTTGGTAGACTTACATTTTGGGCATATAAGTTTAGGCATTTAATTGTCCTTTAGAGCGTCACGATGGTTCATTACTGCGATTTATTTACATTTCCATACATACTGGAGTTGTCAGAATATGACAATTATTATCAACAGATTACCCACGGTGTGGTGGTGCATCTGAAAATAATTTGACAGATATACTATAGCTGCATTACTGTTATGCTATTGACTTGATACTTAGTATTAAGCTGTTAGTGAAGGATGTATCTTATATAGAGTGCATCTGGAGGCCAGCATTTATGAGAAATGTTGGTTCATTACATAACCGATATAACCGATATGGTATATTGGTGGCCAGCATCCTATCTGGACTGGTTCCCGTTATCTGACAATGAGTCAAGGCGGGCTTCAACGAAACAGAAGCCTACCTGTGTCTCATGTCAGCCATAAAAAAAAGTAGGCTTCAAAAAGTAATAGGAAGTCTACTCGATTCAAGAATTATCCCTTGTTGAAAAGACTTCCGTAACATTTTTCGGAGTCCATGTATGCCAAGTAAGTTCTCAAACAAACGTCACGTTGCATTCAAAAAGCAGTCAGGCCTGTGTTACTACTGTGGTAGTCCTATGTGGGAAAGCAAGCCAAAAGAGTTTGCGAATAAACACAAGATCACCAGAAAATATGCAGCTAGATTCCAGTGTACTGCAGAACATTTATTGGCACGTTGTGATGGTGGAAAAGATCAAAAGAGCAACATTGCTGCTGCTTGTCTTTTCTGCAACAGTACACGCCATCAAAGGAAAAGCCCACCTGCACCTCTCAAGTATAAAACCCATATTCAAAAACGGCTCAAGAAAGGCAAATGGCATCCTAAAAAGCTCAGACATCTGGTGTCTCCAATGATATCAAAGCCAGCTTTGATAGTCAGCATTGAAGGCTGAGTCGTAAATTGAATCTGAGGATATTGGAAGGGGAAGAAACAGTACGCCTAACAACTGGAGCAACAATAGAAAAAAAACCGTCTGCCGAAAGTATAAGGGAAATGAGAGGAGGAAGGTTAATGGGGGAGATAGGAAAGAAGTTACTGGAGAGAAGGAAGGTACTGGGGAGCTAGGAAGGAAGTTACTGTTACTATATTATAGGGATAATAAGGAATTAACCTTAATATAGGGATAATAAGGAATTTACCTTAGTATAGGGATAATAAGAAAACTGGTACTTTTCTTTCTTAATATAGGGACAATAAGGAATCTGCTGTTAAATCAGCAACTTGCAAGGTGAATTCGCTGTGTTTTTTCTATAGCACTATTGTTTGTGATTTAGGCTAGTTACGGGAGACACTTCGCTGTGGAAATTTTACAGCGTTATTTCCTGCAACAGGAGGAGAGGGATTTTAACTCCAGCATGTTATATTTTATGTGCTGCGCTCATAAAAATAATAATCGTTAAAGTCCCATTTATCACTATTTCCCTCTCTCTCTCTTCCTGCCGATACTTTACTTTATGTTCATTGGATACGTCTTCCATACATCGTGATAGTTCTTCGTCATGGATTCACGCAATTCACCTTCCAATCCTTTTCGTACAATATAGCTGTCATGAACTGGAATACAAATCTCACTCATTGCCTGAAAGTCTGCAATTATCCTGGATGCGATATATGATTCTCTGTACATCAAAAACAAGCCGATTGGCTCATTTGTTACCTTACCATTTTTATCAGTCACTTTGTGAAATACAAATTCACTTATTTCTGAACTCTTCAAATGCTGGATGGCATCCTTGATAAGTTTTTTCTTTGAGTCAGTATCCATTCCTATAGGATATTGAAGGCCATCGAATTTGTCTACATCTGGAATTTTCCCTGCCTCAATCTCTTTGTCATATAAATCCATCTTTGCAAGCATTGAAGAAATAGCACCACTTGCAGATTTTATGTTAAGGATTGCATTGGTAATGATCTTAATCGTTAATCTGAACTCGTCACCATATCCATCAATTTTGTACAGATCCTCTCTACCTGAAATGTCAATCTTGAGATGATGATACAGCATGGAAATGAACATGCAGCTGTAGTCCAATTCTACTGTTTTACTGCCATCAATAATGTAAGAGGGACGTAGAGCCTTGCCTATGTTGGTCTGGGAGCTGTAGAAACGCCCACCTTTTTTAAAGTTTGGATTACTGTTGAATATACGCTGTAGTTTTAATTTACTGGTAACATCAACCTGCAATCCATGCTTGTCATTACAGAGGACTGTATGGCCGCTCAGGGCGCTATTATAGGAGTTCACCTGCTTTCCCATTGTTTTTACTTCTTCAACCAATACAGAGTTATTTAAGAAAGTAGGTCGCTTCTTGAAGTCGTAACATAAATAGGATTTACCCTTAGGTTTGATGGGCTGCTTATTGGTACAGATAGAACGATTAGTACATTTTGTACAAATGCCCCCTGCATTATGTCCACATTTCTCACGCATGATTATCGGATCATCATGGAAAGAGTAAGCGGTTTTAATATTCTCAGGATTTACTTTCTTTGCAAGTCTTGAGATTGTTGTTTTCCCCTTTTGTGTTAAGGAAAATGTGCTGGAATTACTAACTCCAACAGTACGGTATTTATAACTTGGTGCAGAATCTTGATTTATTACTTCCAGATCTTCAAGAAATGCTAGGATAGTTTTCTCTATGTTCGGATATCTGGTAACACTATATTTATTGGTGTATGGCTTCTGTCGGTTGTTTGTAGGTCGGTAGATATGAGAGTCTGGCTTTAATATGAATGTGGTGAAGAGGGCTTCAATAGTGCTTATATACTGAGGTTTCTTGGACTTGATATCTTTTGGCTTCTTACCTTTTTTTATGGCTTTTTCTGCCTTCCAGCTATTGTACTTGTTAAATGTGGCTTCTATTGCATCTGAAAAATGTTTATTGTTGATTTTCTTGTTTTCAATTATTTGCGCTGTCATAATATCTCCTTTTGAAAATTGGAGATAGTCCTATTTACTTTTTTACCTCTTAGTTAAGTGATTGTATCCTTGACTATTTATGTAATTTTTGTATAATATAACTATCAAATTTGATCCTCTACTTTAGTGTTGACGCACTATGATAAGTAGGGGATTTTTTTGTTCAAAATTCATACCCAATGTATGAACCCACTACGCAATATATCATAAAAAATTTAATTTTAAAACCTATTTCAATGTAATCTCAGGAGGTTATGTTGACAGAAGTGACAATCCTAGATATAGGATTTCCTTAGAAGGGATTGTATCCTTAACCTGTTATGTGTTGAAATTACAGTATAAATGAAGGAGTGATGAAGGAGGGAATACAGACTGATGCATACCCAAAAATAATTGCCAACCTGCCTTGAGCAGGGCTAAATGGGGCTGTGCAAGATCGGAACAAGTGTTATGTTTTTTTGGTGTTTGGTTCAATAGCTGTTCCTATGAACGACTTTTTATCTTTATCTTTGTCAGATGATACAGCATATAGCCCAATTTCATTTAAATAGTTAAGCACATCATTTTTACTAATGGTTCCAGAAACGAATTCTTGTTGGATTTTTTCAAAATTTTTATCGGCAATATTTGGCCACGACATTAAACCTGAAACATATTCGTTTAGAAAATCAGAAATATTTTCAAGATCCGAAACAACTCCTTTTCTTACTTCTTTAGTTTTTGGAGTCATAGTCCAAGTTATGTGGCATAGCTCACTACAATTTTGCCAATATTTATGTAAAGAACCTAAATTGGGAACAATTAGCTTGATATTTAATTCGATGGAGTCCAAGATTATTTGCATAAACTCAAAGTATTTATCGATCTGTTTTTGATACCCTCCAAGTTTGTAAATTTTGCTTTGCATTCTTTTGAAAGATCTTACATCATTGATGTTTTCAGTATTTATGTCATTTCCATTAATAGTATACCAGTATTGAAAAATGATTCTTTCAATTGCCAAGCGAAATTCAAATGCAGCATAAGAAAGTGCTGTACATTGCTTCCCCCGTTTACTGTTGGCAAGCCAAGACTTTCCTTCTTCAAAGTGGTAATTTATGGCAGTGTTTCGTTTCCAGGATAGAGGATTCATGACATGCTAATAATATTAAAATATAAGCTACTTACCGTAGAGTTTTAGTTTTTCGAATTCATCAAGAGTGAGGGTGTTAAGTTTGGGTTTATAACCAAATAGTTCTTTACAATTAAATGCAATAAATTCTGGTAAATCTGAATAATTTTTATCTTTTGCAATTCTTACCAGTTCTTGTATTTGTGTAGGCGTAGCGATTTTTTTCATATATGTAATTCCAGTTTGTTTGATAGCTACTAAATATAACTTGTTTTTATATTATCTTATTGTTTTTATAATAAAATTCGTAATATTCTTCAAGTGTCTCTAGGCACTTCGATGCTAGGTGTGTAGGTTCTTTACGCCCTATTTTTTTAAGTAACTTATTTATTGGCCTACTATTTTTATTAGAGTCAGAAATTGACAAATGATACTTGTAGCTAACAGATCGTTTTGCTCCAACTGGTATATTTGTCATTCTACCTGTTACAGGATCTGCCTCATACATAACTACATTTGCTGTAGGCACCTTATCAGAGAGTGGGTTAACATCTTTAATAGTTCCACTCGTACAGAGTGTTACACCTTCCCAGCCAGGATCTGTCATTGTGTGGCTAGTCGTTTCTCGTATCTCTGTTTTTATTATTTCTTCATGCTCCTCGTAATTTCTAAGCTTTTTGAATAATGCTGTAACGTTGTTCCAACCTTCAAATTCTAATGCATTCCATTTATCACCAGTAAAGTTTTTTCTCATTACAGAAGTAAGCTTCTGGGTCAAGTTAGTAAATTCACTGAAAGCCTTCCTTGTGTGCTTTGGAGATTTTTTAGAATTTATCAATATGTTAAGTGTGTCTCTTAGATCCTGCATTACGATATCGACATCATTCATTTAGAAATGCCTCTAAATTTTTCACTTAAATATGACAGTATTAATACATGGACAATGTCCATCATACTACCTTATGTGTGACCACCTTTTTCATATATTCAGGTAATAATAAGGACATAGAGTGGAAAGAGTGTCTGTAAGGTAAAGTTCTTCATAACTTTTACCACTACTACATTTACAATAAAACCACAAATGAACAATTATTTTCTTTGGTTATGAAACAAATCAAGGGCTTCCTGTGGCAATATTGAAAAAGAAAGTGATATGTGCAGGACTCTGGGTGATGCAATTGAATCAAGAGCAAGCACATAATAAAAGTACAATTATGATAAAAATAATCTTCTCAATAATTCTGACCCTACTCTTTTCAATACCTGCTGCTTATGCCCATAGAGCAATAGCATTATTTCTGATATTGCAAGACATACCCATCCCTGAGGATCTTTATTAATCTTTCAAGCGTTACTTACTGAAAAATGATGACACTTTTCATGATATGTGACTTATAGTCCGTAGACTTATCGTCAACATTCCTTGATATTGCCTTGTATTGGAGGCTATTATTATGAATGAGGACGCTATTCTTAAATCGTTTGGCAATGCAATAAATATTGAGAGAAAAGCGAAGGGCTGGAGCCAGGAAAAATTAGCTGAATTGGCCAGCCTGGATAGAACTTATGTGAGTTCTGTAGAACGTGGACACCGAAATATTAGTTTAATCAATATTGTCAAATTAGCATCTGCTTTAGAAGTTACAGTTAGCAGTCTCCTGCAATGCATAGGGGATAGCTATGAGTAACATTGATTTGGCATTTAACTTTTACAAAAAGCATATCTATGACGAAGAAAAAATTGCTCTATTGCGAAAGTACAATCTTAAAATTGCTGGTTCAGTGCCATCAGTCCTTTGGGAGTTATTTGGCGCATTGTTAACGGGTAGGCCAGGTGCAGGTACTACAGGTGCTGATCTTATAGGATGGGAGGTTAAATCTGCTAAAACTGGTGGATCATATGAATACCAGTATCATTTAAATACTGGAGCAAACAAACTAAAAGAAGATTGTGTTGTAAACCATCTTTTTTTCACATATTCGGAATCGTACAATAATGTTACAGTGAAGTCTATAAGGGGGAGCGACTTACGTGAGAAGTATTTTGATGTGTGGCTACCCTTATATTACAAAAATTATGATTCGCAGGCTCCAGCCAATCAAAGAAGACAACGATTCAGAAAGAGCATACCGCAAGGTTTTGTAGAACAAAATGGATTATTGGTACTGGAAATACTTGATGGTGAAATCTCGAATCGGGAAGATGCTAACCTGCTTCTACTAAATGGTGACAATGAATAAGATGAATTTTGCAGAATTTTTTGCTGGTGTGGGCTTAGTTCGTGAAGGACTGCGTCTTCATAATTGGGATTGCGTTTGGGCGAACGACATATCAGAAGATAAGCGTGACACATACGTTGAAAACTTTACTCATGATGATTTTCACCTCGAGGATATCTGGGAAATCGTGAACCGTTCATCCACCATCCCAGATCAAGTTTTTCTATATACAGCGTCTTTTCCTTGTACAGATTTGTCAGTTGCAGGAGGAAGAAAAGGTCTGGCTGGGGCTGAGTCTGGCACTTTGAATGCCTTCCTGCAAATATTAAAGAAAAAACAACAAACAGGGGCTCATCCAAAAGTTGTGATGCTAGAAAATGTGGCAGGTTTTTTGACATCCCACAAAGGTAAAGATGTTGCATTCACGGTTGCAGTATTAAATGATCTTGGGTATGTGGTTGATATCATAGAACTAGACGCTGCATATTTTACACCACAAAGCCGCCAGCGGGTCTTCTTGATCGCTGTTGAAAGTGAACTTGCCCAAGAAAATATGTATATAAAAGAGAAGTATTCCTTTTTTGACTCGTGGTGGATAAATTTTCACAAGAATCCAAAAATAAGATCTTCTAAAGTCGAACACATCATAAAGTCATCTCCTCACTTACACTGGGGCTTGTTGGATCTACCACAGCCTCATAATAATGCTCCTAATCTTAATGAGATTATACAAATTGAGATTCCGAACGACTCCAAGCTATGGTGGAACGATACGAGAAAAGAACATCTATATTCTCAAATGAGCATATTACACAAAGAGACTTTGCACGCAATGATTGAGAAGAGCCGATACTCATACGGTACAGTTTACAGGAGAATGCGGAAGGGTAAATCAATGGCCGAACTACGAACTGACGGTAAGGCTGGATGCTTGCGGACCCCCAGAGGTGGCTCTAGCAAACAAATATTAATTAGAGCAGGATTTGGGAGCTGGAAAGTACGACTATTAACATCAAGAGAATATGCGAGGCTTCAGGGTGTCAGAGACACCTTCATCCTTCCGGAAAATGCTAGTAAAGGATACTTCGCTATGGGAGATGCTGTATGTGTTCCTGTAATAGAATACATTTCAGAGTACATCCTATTACCTTTATACAAAAGATATCTTGTGGCTCACCCTTCAGCCGAAAGGCTATTTGCGAACTTCTAGACTAGATTTACTATAGCTTGCATGCGTCCCATCTAAGTTTCTTGATCTTACCCCATTTTATAGAGGGGTGTTCGTCTTGTTTATTGCTTCGTGAAGAGTCTCTATTTTTTTCTTCCTTTAAACAACTACAAAATAAACTCAACTATTCCTTCTCGAACCAAGTCAACATAGTTCCACTGGCAATTGTAATGATAAACAGTGCTAGAGGCTCCATACTCATTCCTTGTTGAACTATTTTAGGAGTGTCGTTGTAATAAATATTTTACAAAGAGATTGTGTGTTGATTGAAACTAACTTTTACTGCTGAGAATCTTACAAGGAAGGTGTTGAGAGTAGGTGTTCAGAAACTCTTCTGCGATGCCTATGGGAAGGTAATCATTTTTCCACCTGTAGAAAATAATAGCCCACAGACTAGTCATAGTTCTACTCATATTGCCACGCAACAAAAAAGGCACTCAACTCAAGAATGAGTCAAGTGCCTTAAATTATTGGTACACTAGGCAGGATTCGAACCTGCGACCCCCTGATTCGTAGTCAGGTACTCTATCCAGCTGAGCTACTAGTGCATGCGAGAAACATTATATACTCTAGTTCAATTATTTCCTCAAGGCTGTTTTCTATCTTTATTGTCTTTTTCCGCTTTATGACAAATGATTTCATGATCAGCGGGCTTGAGAGAGGGATCAGCAACAATAATAATATCGATCTTATTCCTGGTTTCCATCTCACTAATCTCGTTTCGTTTATTGTTAAGGAGGTACTGGGCAACATCTAACGGAAAATGACATTCCACCTTAACCACCTCTTTCCTGCTAGCCCCGGTCTGGATACGACGAAGATAGAAAAGAGCCAGAGTTTCAACTGATCGGACAATACCACGCCCCTTGCAATGCTCACAAACCCTATAGTTACTTGTCTCGATGGGTGCGCCAAGCTTTTGTCTGGAAATCTGCATAAGGCCAAATTTTGAAATCCGGCTAATATCAACCTTCGCCCGATCTCTTCTCATGGCATTTTTAACCTGACGCTCAACTTCGCGGATATTTTTATTGATACGCATATCAATAAAATCCACAACAATTAAGCCCCCAAGATCGCGAAGCCGTAGTTGGCGAGCAAGCTCTGTTGCCGCCTCCATGTTGGCTTTAAAAATCGATTCCTCAAAATTCTTTCCCTTCCCGGTTGAACCAGAGTTTACGTCAATGGCTACCAGCGCTTCAGTCGGGTCTATAACGATGGAACCACCCGATGGAAGCTGAACCTGTGGCTGATAAATGGACTCAATCTGGTCTTCCACATTAAACTGGTTAAAGATCGGACGTGAGCCTTTATGCAGCCTGGCCTTTGCGCCCTTTTGTTTTGTGGGCAGCATATCAAGAAAATCTTTGACTTTTTCAAGAGCCGCAAGATCATCCACCAGAATCTCTTTAATCTCAGGATCAAAATGTTCTCGCAAAAAGCGCAGAACACAATCGTGATCCTGATATATTCGTCCCACACCGTCCAGCAACTGCCCCTTCTTTTTGATCTCTCTCCAGAGCTTTGCCAAAAACCGAACATCTTTGGTGAGTGCAGTCTTGGTAACATCGATGCTTGCTGTACGAACAATCCACCCCACTCCCTCCGGGATATTCAGTGAATCCATGATTTCACGTAATTGTGAACGCCGTTCTTCTCCGCTGATTTTTCGAGAGATACCAGAAGAATCAGAACCAGGCATCAAAACCACACCGCGCCCTGGAATGGAGAGATAAGTGGTCATATTAGCACCTTTATTCCCCACCTCTTCTTTTACTACCTGTACCAGGACCTCTTGTCCACGCTCAAGCACATCAGTAACTCGTAGCTTTTTCCACTGATGCTGCTCAATATACCGTTTATTCTCTTCACTAATTTCTTGTTTATAATATTCAGGATGAATCTCGTTGAAGGGAAGAAAACCATTTTTATCGGTGCCATAATCCACAAAAGCAGCCTGAAGATTACTCTCAATAGCTACAATTTTTGCTTTATATATATTATTTTTGGTCTGCTTTGAGGAGACGGTGGAAACATGGATGGATTCCAAGCGACCATCTGCAAGGAGTGCCAGACGACATTCTTCGGGCTCCTCTGCATTGATAAGTAGCTTTAAGCTTTGTGGTTTTTCCTGGGGATCCTGCTTCTCAACGGGATCTTGTGGTTGTTGTTTGCCTTTTGCAGGACTCTTTTCTTTTTGATTACTCCTGCCACGGGGACGTGATGGTTTCTCTTGTGGTGGCCTTTCAACAGGCGTTTCAGATTCTGATTCAGATTGTACTTCCGGTTTCTCCTCAGGCTTCACTTCCGGCTGCAAGACTTCAGACTTGGCAACAAGCTGTGACCCAGCAAGTGATTTACCGGAATCGTCAGAAACATCTACAGATTCTGTTGTTTTGCTTTCCTTGGCTTTGCTTTCCTTGGCTTTGCTTTCCTTGGCTTTGCTTTCCTTGGCTTTGCTTTCCTTGGCTTTACTTTCCTTGGCTTTACTTGCAGGTTTCTTCCTGGGAGCCGCCTTTTTCCGAGGGGGTTGCGGTTTTGCTGCACTCTTTTTGGGGGCAGCTTTTCGCTTTGGCTTTGGAGTCTCTTTCTCCTCAGACTTTTCTGGAGCAGTCTTACCGGTCTTTTTAACAGGCGTCTCTTTTACTGCTGTTTCTTTCTGAGTTGTACTCTTCCACCAGGCACCAGTTGATGCCTTTACACTTTTTTTCTGCACAGCCTTTTCCTTTGGCTCTGTTTTTTTATCTACCATGAATTTCCTTGGTCGGTAAAGGACAAGTCCTTTCCTCAATCTTTATGACACACATACTTTATATAGGTGTCGCATTTAGAAACAGAAACAGATAGCCAAATACTATTGCTTCTATCTTACATTTTGTCATCATCCTGCCGGGCAAGTGTCTGGGAAAACCCCTCTGACATAGCCGCAAAATCACCATGGATAAAGACTCCAGGGGACCGCAAGGTGTATGACGCTACTCTATGAGAAAAAAAGATTCAGTTCTACTTTCCACCAACATCTCTTTTCCCTATAATTTTTCAGGTATAAACCCTATTTTTTTCTCCTGATGCGAATGAATCTCTTCAAAATACACACCACGAAACCAAACAACATATTTCCTTTTCTTCTTTATGCCAAAACAAGCCCCTTAGGAATGTACAGTAGCATGGCTACACACACAAGGGACAGTCTTCAGCAAATCCACTTCAGCGATGAATAACGCGAAAAACTCTGATGCTGAGCGGCAAAAGAGATGGTTTATCTCTTTATTGGAAATAATTTCAAGCAATGTTTTTTACAGAAGAACAAAAAAGAAAACACTATGATTCTTCCCGCAAACACACTACACTGAAGGCTGAAAATAAAACAATTTCCCTTTATTATCAAGGCAAATATGTGATTTTAAACTTGACACCATTAATCCATCCTCGTACATTTCATCGGTTAATCGAATTTTCCTTTGCCAAGCTGGGTTACAAGGCTTTTGTCCCTTCACTCAAGACGATAGCTTTTAAGAACACCGGACAGGCATTATCATATCTAAAACCCATGCTCTGTCAGCCCTGATTACTGACATGGCTGCACACAAACTTTCAAGGAGTTAGCTGTGACAAAGCTCTTTAATTATCCTTCTGCCAAATTCTCTCTCTGCCTTGCTTCTCTGCTGCCCATCACCTTTCATCCAGGTTTTCTTCAGGCTGAAACGGTCAAAACTGACGAGTGGCAAATTGAAGCTGATAAGGTATTACGCTTTGAAGACCCTCCAAGTGTTATTGCGGAAGGAAATGTGGTTCTTACAAAACTACGTATACTTCCCCCTAAACCGGCAAAAAAGAAAGTAGAAACATCTGCCTGGGGCCTTCTCCTTGAAGAAGAATCTGCTGAAGTTGAAGAGGAAATTGTTACACAGGAAGTTACGCTAAACAAAGAACCCAGGCTTATAACTGAGATGACCATAAAAGCCGACTGGGTAGCCTATGACGTGGAGCAAAACAGCATCAAGGCAAAAGGAAATGTTGCAATTTTTAGCGACACCGATCAGCTTCTTGCAGAGGAAGGCGTGCTCAACCTGAGTAACGAAACAGGAACATTTAAAGAAGCCACCATTTTGCGTGAAAAACTGGATCTGCACCTTGAAGGTAAGACCATTTCCAA
>JAESPV010000082.1 GCA_016765495.1 Desulfocapsa sp.
ATTTTTCACGCCCACAACATTTACCCTTCCGCAAATCTTGGAATAAATCGAAATACAGGTGGTAGTAATCCCCTGCTCTATCAGGAGGATCTTGAAAGTGAGGTCTTTTTTGAACTTTTCAAGGAGGCGTTCAGAAAATTTTACAAATTTACTCTCGATCTTGGTTTTACCACCACAAGTGCCTGCTATCCAATGAGCCATGAAGAAGAAGGAACCGAAGAAGAACATGCACAGGGGGAAAGCAGTCATGACATATCCACCTATGGCGCGACCTCAACGGATAGAGTTATTCATTTCAGCCCCAGAGAAAAAGGACTCATCTTCCAGGCCCTTTACGAGACCATACCTGAGTTTCGTTCTCGATTACGGATTTTTACACCCCTCTGCTCCCTCTACAACCTGGTTCGACAATACAGAGACGGTATGGAGTCACTCTATTCCTGTCATGGAGGAATTAATTTCTTTTTTGTTGAATGCGGACAGGGAAAGATTCATCCCTGCGGTTATCTGTCTGAAAGTCTCTCTGAGCTTCCGAATTTACAGAAAAGACCTCATACAAAAAGTGATTGTAACCAATGTGAATGGGAATGTTTTCGAGACCCCTCTGACCTCATGGGGCCATTTGCCGAATTTTTCACATCACCCTTTAAATTGTTTGGTAAGCTCATAAACAATCCCAAATATTACAACATATTACGAAAAGACTTACACTATTATAGCGCCTGTAATTATTTTGATGGAAAATTGCCGCCGGATTATACAAAACTTCAAAAGTTCTCCAAGGATTTATGAAAGCAAATATGAAGCCAATGCAAATTATCAGGAGCAGGAACGACCAGCAGGAATGGCTGCAAAAACCCGGATATAAGATTGATCTGCACTCCCATACCCACTTCTCCTCAAAGCCTACAAATTATCTGACGAAAAAACTGGCCATTGGTGAGTGCGTCACCGATCCAGAAGAAGCTTACCGGAGTGCACTGGATATGGGCCTCTCCATGTACACCTGCACAGACCATGACACCATTGAAGGAAACCTGCTGCTGCGCAGCAAAGGATATCACGTCCCGATCTCAGTAGAAGTGACAGCATCATTCCCTCATAACAACCATAAAAAGCGTTGTAAAATCCATGTGCTGACCTACGAGTTGAATCCAGAAAAAGCAGAAGCCATCTTTAAAGATATAGGGAAACTGCGCCATAATATTTACGACCTGATACACTATTATGATCAGAACGATATCCTTTATATGGCTGCTCACCCGTTTTATTCAGTAAATGACCGGATAACAGTTGATATTTTCGAAAAAATGTTACTTCTCTTTAATCATTTTGAAATAAATGGTTCAAAAGGCGAAAAAACCAATAAGGGGCTTCGGTTTATTATTCAAAATCTGACTCCTGGGATGCTTGAACACTTAGCAGACAAACACAGCCGGATAATTACAGCTCCCAAGACTGACTGCCACAAAAAACAGTATTCCAAGGCAGGCCAGGATGCCCATATCAAACGCTACATTGGACGCTCGTTCACCTATAATCCAGATGCTGTTTCCATTAGAGATCTTTTTGAAACACATAGTTCTAAAAATATTGCTGTGGTACGAAATTCTCTCCCTGAGAATTTGAATTTTGTCCTGTACAGTGTGGGGATTGACCATAAGGTTAAAAATAATGATAACCTGGAAAAATCCATCGCTCACAATAGACGACTCTCAGCTGTGTTTTCTATGTTAACCAGCAAGCAGCTGCCAACACCTACAATTATAGCAAAATTAAGTTGCCTGCTGAAACGATTCGTCAGCAGGGAAAAGAATGGCCTGGGCAAACTGGATCAGGATGAGCCCCTCACGTTCCTTTTGCAATCCATACAGAAGATTCCCTTCAATGAATTTAAAACAGTAGAGAATAAAAGTATTTCCAAACAGTTTTTTCAACTCATGCAGAAGAGTATTGATGCAGCTGTTTTATCTTTTATAAACCAGAAAGCACATACACCGGTGCGCACAATTCTTTTTAATCCATGCCGTACCCTTGGAACCATCCTTGATCTTGAAAAATTAATCCTTCCCTATGGTATTTCTGTCAGGATTTTTGATGAAACCCGTTCATTTACAAAAAAAGTCACGAAATCACTCTATCCTAACGGTTCAACGCAGAGCGTACATGTCGCACATTTTTTTGATACATTTCATGAGATAAACGGCCCTGCCAGATATGCCCAGGAACTTGCAGTCCTCTCTTCAACAAGTGAAATTGATTACAAAATACTTACCTGTGGAAACCAGACGAGCCAGTTTGGTGAGCACGTATTCCCTACAAATATGTCCTTTACTCCTGAATTGTATACCGCCCAAAAGCTGCAGATTCCTTCACTGGTTGACGTGATTAATCATTGTTACAAGGAGAATTACACCCACTTTCATGCTGCAACTCCAGGTCCGTTAGGGCTGATGGCCCTTCTTGCTGCCAGGCGCCTCTTCAAAGTACCTTTCTTTGTCACTCATCATACTGATTTTGCAAAATACCTGGGAAGCTACACACAGGATATCCATGTGGAGGAAACGGTATGGGAGCTATTGAAACAATTTTACTCCCAGGCCGATATTGTTTTTGCTCTTTCCTGTGATTCAAAGAACGATCTTATTCACCATGGTATTGATAAAAACAAGATACGTCTTTTAAGAAGAGGAATAGATACCAAACGCTTCCACCCGCAACGCGCCAAACGTGCAACAGCGGACTTTATGCTGATTACTTCCTGTCGCCTTGCAAAAGACAAAGGACTGGAATACCTGATTCCAGCTATAAAAGAGTTATTAGGCAAACGAAAGGACATCTGCTGGAAGTTTATTGGAGATGGTCCATATAAAGAGACCTTCCGCCATGAATTGGATGGCTATAATGTTCTCTTCACCGGATTTCTGACAGGGGATACCTATGTAAAGGCATTGCAGAATGCTGACCTTTTTGTTTTCCCATCCATTGCGGATACTTTTGGCCAGACCCCCATGGAGGCCCAGGCCTGTGGTGTCCCTGTAATTATCACCAACAGGGGAGGCCCGAAGGACAATGTCTTGGATGGAGAAACAGGTTTGATCGTGGAAGGGAAGTGCAGCAGCGCACTGTTAGAGGGAATAGAGTCGGTACTGGATAAAGACCTTCTTCAGCAAATGGGACAAAAAGCACGTGCCAATGTTGCTGAGCGCAGTTTTGAGAATGCGTTTCAGGAATTATGCAAACATTATACACTGTGATTCAATAAACGCAGGTCTATCGCCTTTTTCTTTTTAGAGAGATAAACAACTCGTTGAAAAAAAATGGAAATATACTTAATTGATGCTATTGGTCCGTTTTTCCGTAACTATAAAAAGCGAAATATCAACTGGTCAAAGATTCCCTTTCATTCCTTTTTCGGAAAACCCGGGAAAACCCGTTTGCTCTTCAACACAGTCCGCTCTGATCTCGACCTGTTCTGCGGAAGAGTGAAAAAAGTTGGATATAACTGCGTAAGTTTTGATGATGTCTCCCATCTAGCCCCCGATCCCTGGATGGAACCGGAAGTCAATCAGGCAATTTGCGACCTTCAGAAGGAATACCGCGAGTTGTTCGCCATCTGCAAAAAACATGGCCTGGGAATCTACCTGACCATGGATATCCTCTCTCTTACCCCTGGCGTGCAGAAAAAAATAGGGGGTCGACGAAAACGTGCAAATCAGTTTCTGAAGAGACAGGTTACAACCATTCTCGCAAGCTTTCCCGAAATCAGCGGCATTATTTTCCGAATTGGCGAATGTGACGGCAAAGACGTCAAAGGCATTTTTAAAAGTGAGCTGTTTCTTCGTACTTCAGCTCAAGTCAACCGTATGCTCCATGACCTGCTGCCTCTATTTGAAAAACATCAGAGTCACCTTATCCTGAGAAACTGGACAGTGGGAGCACATCCAATTGGCGATTTCAACTGGCACAGGGGTACCACTGCCAGAGTACTTAAGAATATACAGAGTCCCTGGTTTATTCTTTCCATGAAATTTGGTGAGACGGATTTTTTCCGTTACCTTCCTCTGAACAAACATTTCTTCCGGATTCCGGTGAAAAAAATCATCGAATTACAGGCTCGGCGTGAATATGAGGGCTGTGGTGAATTTCCCTCTTTTGTCGGCTTTGATTATCACAAATATCAACAGGAACTGCTCTCAGCTCCCAATATGGTTGGAATAAGTGTCTGGTGTCAAACTGGCGGATGGATGCCCTTCCGACGTCTGTCCTATCTGGATCCAGAAGCTATCTGGAATGAGATAAACAGCTTTGTCACATTGAAAATTTTCAAGGAGAACATGACTGTTTCACAGGCTGTAAAGGCGATGGCCCGGGAAATAAACTGTGCACAGCCGGAAATGCTCCTGGAATTACTCAGTTTAAGTGACCAGGTAGTGAAAGAGCTTCTCTATACACCAGAGTTGGCTGAGCGAAAACTGTTTTTCCGTAGAGTTCGCGTCCCCGCACAGGTTTCGGTCTTTTGGAATAATATTTTTATCAATCATTCGGTTCGAAAGTTGATGCGGGCATTAGTCGGGAATGGAAAAGAATGTGTTGAGGCTGGATATGATGCATTAACCAGGATCAACCGTATGAAGGAACTGACCAGGGAACTCGGTTTCAGGGTTGAAGATATCGAGTATATGGCAGACACCTTTGGTCTGCTGGCATTGGCCAGGGAATACTATTTTCTTCCCTACAGTGAGGAGGTAAAATATAGGATCAAGATGGCCAAAAAAGAATACAAACGCAAATACCCTCGCGGGAGTCGCCCTCGCTACCGGATCAAGACCAACTTCAGCCCTTTCACCATGCACAGCCGTCATCTTCGCTGGCTGCTCCTTATTCTCCTTCGCGACAAACGTGGTTATCGAGTGCTGGACCATCTATTGATTCTGCACCTGCTTGCCTATTCCATGCGTTTTCTCTTCTTTCTACGCCCGAAAATCCTGCCTAAATTTATCAGGGACAGCGCCATGGGGATAGAAACCATTTTTCGATAACAGAACTTTCCGGCGATGAGAGTGACCTCATTTATTGCAGTAGCATGCTAAGGAACGGATCACCGCGAAATCCAGTTTTCCAATTGTAAACCCGGTACCCGTAAAAACTCCCTCATGTTATCACTTACCAGGATCGCATCCATAGCCATTGCATGGGCGGCAATGAGAAGATCATGCGCCTATGGCTGTGTCCCCTGTTTTTTTGATGAACACGAATTCTACCGTAGTACTGTCCAGCTTGTTCCGGCCAATCCAACACGCTCACATACTGTAGAAAGTTAGCCAATGCGACCCTATTATCATACTGTTTACTGGAAAGATCGATGCCATAATGAAGTTCTGCTAAAACCACACTGGAGAGTATAACATCACCAATAGATGTTTGTTACAATCTTTCTTGTACTTCAGTGGGACATTTCTTGATAATTATTATACATATGTTGGTATCAAGCATATATTTCATTCAAACAATTTCCTTTCTTCTGGAAGAATGTCATCTAAGCTGCTATAGAATTTCTGGTTTGCGATAGTGATTAAGCAGGAGTATTACACCAACCAAAGTTGTGGAAACAAGAGCCAGGCCAACATACACACCACCAAAACCATAGTTTGCCTTAATAAAAGGAACCATATTCACACTGAGTGCCCCGACACCAAAAGTCAGGACAAACTTTAGTCCGTAGGCCGAGCTATGTAATTCAGGCGGACTGAGTCTTGCAACCAGTGTGTTTTCCAGAGGCTGCATACCAAGAAGAAAAAATGAGTGGATCATGGCAAAAATAACCAATGGCATATTGGATGTTACAGCCATAGCAAGTACTGCGGGAATGGTAATCAGATGAAAGGCCAGATAGCCTTTACCAAGATCGACTGACTGCCCCACCCTGCCGCCATAATATTGCCCGGCCATCCCTACCAGATAAATAAATGATGTAATGAGCGTGGCAAAAACATTAGCGGAACCGTCCTGGCCTGCAATTGCCATAAAACTCTGATAAAAATCCTGATTCTGCAGTTCAAAATAGGCGGGTAAGGTGATGGTGGTGGCTCGGTACACAACCCCGCCAAGCATCATGGCAACCAGAAGAATAAGAAAAGGAGCGATTGATTGTTTGGGCTTTAAAGTACTTGCAACTGCTGTTTTAACAGCATGACCATTTCGAACAAAACAAAGCAGAACAATTCCACTTATATTAGCAAAACCCAGCACCATATATACAGCTTCCACTCCCCAGAAATAATTCACAATTCCTGCTAAAATAGGTGCTGTGGCCAGACCAAGGTTTCCAAACATCCCATTGAAAGCCATCCCCTGACTGGTATTTTCAAACTCTTTTGCTATCCAGCCAAGTCCCACAGGATGATAAATCCCTGAAAAGATCCCAACACCTGCAAGGCAGATGCTAAATACAAAAGGATTTCCGACATTTACAGAAGCAAGAAAACCACACAAACCTGCCCCGATATGAAATAAAAAGAGTAAGGGTTTTGAACCGAAACGATCGGCAAGCAATCCCCAGGGAAGTGCCGTCAATCCAAACAGGAGATACATCCAGAATGATAGTGCAAGAACCTGCCCCATATCCATACCCATTTGGATAGTGAGTGGCAACAGTACAGCCGGAAACACCAGCATATTAAAATGGCTCATAAAATGACCAAAACAGGTCACTTTAAGTATGGAACGTTCTGTGGAAGTCATGCTTATAATGAAGGGGTTTCTTAATCCTTTTTCCTAGCGAGGAGAGATACAACTCTATCAAGAATCAGGTTGGCAGTATCTTCTTTACTGCTCAGTGGCAGCTCTGTAAAACCCGTGCTATCCAACAGGGTTACTTCATTGGTATCTGCCTCAAAGCCACTATTTTCCCCACTGATATCATTAATAGCGATCAAATCAAGATTCTTATTAATGAGTTTCTTTTTTCCTGCTGCGTGGTGATCACAGCTTTCAGCCGCAAAACCAACCAGAAGATAGTCATGTTTATCTTTATTTTCACCCAACTCTTTCAGGATATCCAGGGTCTGTTTCAATTTAAGAACAAACTCTGCATCTTCTTTTTTAACTTTGTCTGCCTTTGTGTCTTCAGGACAAAAGTCACTCACGGCTGCAGCTTTAATAATCACTGACATATACTGACAACTTTCCACTACAGCAGAATGCATCTCTTCTGCCGTCTGAATATCAAGTCGTTTCACACCATGGGGGGTTGGAAGTGGTGTCGGCCCGCTAACGAGCAAAACATCTGCGCCTCGCCTCTTTGCAGTCCGGGCTAGTGCGTAGCCCATCTTCCCGGATGACCGGTTGCTGAGAAATCTTGCAGGATCTAGAGCTTCCCGGGTGGGGCCTGCAGTAATAAGAATATTTTCACCTTGCAGATCCTGTTCAACAAGAGATGCAAGGAGTTGTTCCCGTACATCATCCCATTCCGGCAGTCGCCCCGGCCCGTCTGTTTTACATGCCATTTGACCGGATACCGGCTCTATTATTCCATGCCCAAGCTCCTTTAACAGCTGTATATTTTTTTTTGTTGCAGGGTTAAGAAGCATTGTACTGTTCATTGCAGGGGCAACAAGAACCTGACAAGATGCGGCTAAGACAGTGGTTGTGAGTAGGTCATCGGCAAAGCCATGGGCGATCCTGGCTATAGTGTTGGCTGTTGCTGGTGCAATTAGTACTAAATCTGCTTCACTGCCCAGTTGAATATGAGAAATTGAATGCGCCTCCTCGGCAGCAAACATGTCCGTTAGCACCGGATTCCCGGATAAAGCAGCAAAAGTCAGTGGTGTGACCAGTCGACAAGCGGATTCAGTCATAACAACTCGTACGTCCGCACCTTCTTTGGCAAGACTACTGACCCAACCTGCAACCTTAAATGCTGCAATGGAACCGGTAACTCCCACAACGATTTTTTCTCCACAAAAGGTATTGCTCATAGCCCTGGCTCATCTCAAAAAGAAAACATAAAAAAAGCATGATCTGTCTACTGCAGACCATGCTTATGGTAATCATGTAAATCAAAAATCTAGTTTCTGCTGCCACCAAAGAACCGAAGCAGCATTAGAAAAAGATTTATGAAATCAAGGTACAATGCAAGAGCACCCATGACGGCACCTTTTTGGATTGCACCTTCACCCTGTTGCATGATTCCGTCTTCGCCTATTTTCTTGATCTTTTGTACATCATAGGCAGTAAGTCCTACAAAAATAAAAACACCTATAAGGGAAATTGCCCAATAGAGAGAAGAACTATTCAGGAATATATTAACAACTGAGGCAATGATAATTCCAATCAGCCCCATAAAAAGAAACGATCCCATCCCGGAAAGATCACGCTTGGTGACAAGCCCGTAAACCGCCATGGCTCCGAACATTCCGGCTGTAATAAAGAATGTAGTTGCAATGGAAGAGCCGGTATAGGCAAGAAACACCATGGACAAGGTAAGTCCGTTCAGTGCTGCATAGCCAAGAAATAATCCTGTGGCTGTTCCAGGTTGAATTTTTTCAATTCGGGCAGAAAGATAAAAAACCAGTCCAAGCTGTGCAACGATAAGGATAATAAACAGCGGCCCTTGAACCAGCTGTGCAGCAAGCCCGCTTGATGCTGTGAACCAGGCAATAACACCTGTAATTCCAAGCCCTATGGCCATCCAGTTAAAAACTTTTGCCAGAAAAATAGTCGAGGCTTCCTGTCTTGCCTGACTAAGGGTTATTTGTTGATTACTTGCATGTTCCATACTTAAACTCCAATTTTAGTTTACGCAATATTCAAAATACGCTACATATTCTGCTAAGATATAACCATTGTGGTGCGTCTTGCAAGAAAAACAGCTTTCTTAAGAGGGAAAAAACGATGAAAATAGCAATCAGCGGAAAAGGCGGGGTTGGAAAAACCACCATCATGGCACTCCTTGCCGGAGAATTTAAAAAGAGTGGCAAGGATGTGCTTATCATTGATGCAGACTCAAGCCCTCATATGGCTGAGACCTTGGGTGTTGCGAACCCTGAGAAGATCCGTGCCATTGCTGATATGACCAAACTCCTGGTTGAACGTTCAGGGAAGACCGAAGGTTCTCCCATGTACAATATAAATCCGGAAGTGAATGATCTCCTTGTTGACTTTATGCACGACCATGATGGAATGAAACTTATGGTGCTTGGTGCTATTCAGACAGGAGATAAAGGCTGTGCCTGCCCTGAAAGCAATGTTTTGCGAAGGATGCTAACCAAGCTTCTGCTCTCAGAAAATCAGGTTGTGCTACTTGACATGGAAGCAGGTGTTGAACATCTGGGGCGTGGAACCATTGCAGGCATTGATCATCTTTTGATTGTGGTGATCCCTTCCAAGTCTTCAATCCGAACTGCGTTAAAAGTACAGAAGCTGGCACAGGATGTGAAAATTCCGACAATCAGCTTTGTGGGAAATCTGGTGACAGATGAAGAGGATAAAACTTTTCTTGAAACAGGCCTGGGAACTCGCCCGATAGCCTTTTTCAAAGATTCAAAGGAGATCAGAAAAGCAGAGCGTCGGGAAACCCCAGTCAACACCCTTGATGCTCCGGCAGGAAATGCACCAAAAAAACTCATGGATGCTATCACTCAACAAAATCAAGCTTAGGGGCGTACACGAAAAAACCTTGAACAGCTTAGCTCGTTCACGTTCCTTAAACAGCACCACGACCGTCAAAAATACGTTTGATGGTCTTAAGGATAATCTTGATATCAGTCCATAGAGAATAATTGAGAATATACCAGTCATCCATTCCAACACGTTCATCATAATTACTGGTATCAGAACGACGCTCTACCTGCCACGGCCCGGTAATTCCCGGCTTCATGGAGCAATAACGCCCGGCACTTTCTTTGTAGAAGTCAGTCAGTTCTTTACCCACAATAGGTCTTGCACCAACAACGCTCATCTCACCTTTCAATGCATTGATAAATTGAGGTAGTTCATCCAGACTGCTTTTTCGTAAGATCTTCCCAAGCTTTGTAACTCTCGGATCATTTTTAAGCTTAAAACTGCGCCTCCACTCCTCACGGTGCTCAGGATTATCAGCCAGAAGTTGCTTAAGTTGTTCATCAGCATCAACCACCATCGACCTGAATTTCAGGCATTGAAATTCTTTTCCGGCAGCTGTAATTCTTGAGTGTTTATAAAAAACAGGCCCCCCATCCTGCAACTTCACAAGTATTGCAATAAGAATGGTGAGTGGTAAGGTTGCGATAATTGCCAGAAAAGAGAACAGAATATCGAAGCTCCGCTTCCATTCTGTGTTCGGATTGAAATTTAAAACAAGGGTATTGCCAAGTGATTGAATTTCTGCATGATGAAGACCAAAAATATACAGATCCGGTACCAGATAAACCCGGGCACCAAGCGATCTACATTCTCTTAAAATAGTGAAGATCTTTTTCTCAGCACGCATGGGCAAAGCCACATAGACATAGTCAATATCATTATCCAGCAAATATCTTTTTATTTCTGATATCCGGCCAAGGATTGGTCTACCGGCTACAGTTTGTTTTTCATTAGGTTCTACCTTATCATCAAAGAACCCCAGGACTTCAATTCCAGCCCATGGGATACCCTCCACTTCCTTGATCAGATTGATTCCGAGATCACCGGCACCTGCAACCACCGCACGACGGATATTTTTTCCTCTGGAACGATAAAAATGAAATATTTTACGCAC
>JAESPV010000083.1 GCA_016765495.1 Desulfocapsa sp.
AGTTAAGCTCTTTAGCGCCGATGGTACTGCATGGGCAACTATGTGGGAGAGTAGGTCACCGCCGATTTCTTTTTCTCTTTCTATAGAGACAAAAAGCCTCAATCAGATTATTCTGATTGAGGCTTTTTTGTGTCCTATTATTCCCTACTCTTCCCTACTATTTACTCCCATCAGCTATAGTTCCTCTCGTCGATGAGAGGGATTCAGATAGTTTCTGACCGCTAACTCCACATGGATGGACTTTCCTAAAACCCGATTGTTGCGTCGAGATTCTCCTATATATCTTTTCTGTTATTTCAATAACGTCTTCAAAACTTCACACTTCCGACATATGACCATTTTATCCCGAACATCAATATTTTTCGTGCAACCACACTTAGTACCACAAACAAACCAACACATATCACCACATTGAAACTCCCAGGCGGGACAGTCGTATTTCAATTCACAAGACTTCCTTTCCCAGCACGGCTGAGTGTTTTTGCCTTTCTTATTATTTTTCTTATAGATCAGAAACCAGAGTTGCCTCTCAATATGCAGTGGAATTTTTCTCCAGCCCTGCTCGTAGCTATGAATTGCTTTTAATGAAACACCAAGCAATTCTGCAAACTGCTTCTGGGTTCTATTTAATTTTTTACGTATTGCTACAAAAGTTTCTTTTTCCACAAGAGTCCCTGCTATTTTAGTCGATATAACTTGTATCCAATTGTTACATCAGATTGTGATATAATACATTGAGGTAGTCAACATAACAGATACGCCCTTTTTTTTCTGTTATAATTCCTGTAAATTTCCTCATAATATCAAAGCATACGTTCTTTTAACCCATTATTTCACAGCCAAGAAACATTACTTCCAGGCAAATATTATGTAACACTCACACAAAAAACAGAGTACATCGTACATCACCATAAGTTTTTACTCTTAATGGCATGGACTCCTGATATTTTAGAAGTTCTGCCCAATCTGATTCTTTCTCGTAAAAAGGAAAAGAGTCTGGTATACATTTCTTTCAGATGGAAAAGGATACAGAAAAACCAACAGGCATTCTTTATATTGCTGCGACTCCCATTGGGAATCTTGATGATATCACCCTGCGCTGCCTTCGCGTGTTGGGTGAGGTCGATTTAATTGCTGCAGAAGATACCCGGCATACCAGAAAACTCCTGACCCATTTTAATATCTCCACATCACTGATCAGCTATTATCGTGAAAAAGAGGTTGAACGGTCCGCTCAACTGGTAAAACGTCTCCTTGGTGGTGAGTCAATCGCTCTGGTATCAGATGCCGGCACTCCTGGAATATCTGATCCTGGAGCAGTGCTTGTTGCCCGAGCACGTATTGCAGGTGTTGAAATTGTTCCTCTACCTGGTGCTTCTGCGATTACTACTGCTCTTTCTGCTGCAGGATTAACAAACCCACACTTTCTTTTCTTAGGGTTTGCTCCTTCCAAGAAATCCCAACGACGATCACTTCTCACATCTCTGACAGACGCTCCCTGGCCCCTTGTTTTTTACGAATCCCCGCGCCGCATTCAGGGACTGCTAACTGACATCCTAAACATTATGGGTAACCGTGACGCTTTTTGGGGAAGAGAACTGACGAAAGCCTATGAAGAACTTAAAAGTGATACGATACAAAATCTTCTTGATTTTGCAGCGTTAAAGAAAACTCGTGGCGAATTTGTTCTTATCGTTGAGCCTGGTGTTGCCACATGTGCCGAGGGAGAAAACCTCCAGGAACTCCTCATCTGGTATCGCGATAACACCAGTATGACCCTCAAGGATGTCTCCCGTAAAATAGCTGGTGATCTTGGGCTGTCCCGCTCAAATGTTTACCGTGAAGCCCTTGATATTTACAAAAACAAAGTAAAATGATCTGCTAGGTTTTCCTGTACTCTTCCCAACTACAAAACAGTTTTCACCTTCTACTATAAAGACAATCATGACTATCAGAAGTTGTATCAGCCCCAAAAAACGATTCTTTTATGGAATCCATAAGCCAAACTACACTGTGCAAAATTTACGGTATCACGACAAAATAGAATTGTTGGGCTCCCTTGATTCTGGGACTTCTTATACTAACAATGCCAATTTTCCCAAAACGAATGTTCAAGTAGACGAGGCAGACTGGATTTTTGAAATTCCGAATCCTTTCTCATTTCGTGGCTCCACCTTTATAGATAAGGAGTGGGCTGATAATAGTGCCAACAACCCTGATCGTATCCATCTGCCAGCAAAGCCTTTGCTGTCTTTTTCTGATTTTTTGGATAATGAACAGATTTCACCTGATCTTCTTACAAGACTTCCCCCTCCCCTGCTTCTCACACTCGCCACCACATCAACCGATCCTGTTGACCTGTGCAGATTGGCCGAGATATGCTGCCATATTCAAAAAGATTCTGACGGAACTCCCACGGGACTTGAATATAAAAAGAACACTCATGGACAAATACGTGCTGTAATAACTGATCATGCCTTATTTGAAGCTGTTGCCAACAATCCAGCACTTCCGGACAGCTATAAACTTGTCATGGTTTTACGTCCAGGTGCACAGGGTGGAAGTGAAATCGTAGGTGAATTTGAGGAGAGCAATAACACTCATGTCTTTGAATACCTTAGACGCAATTCTTACATTGCTGGAGGACATTACGCTGCAAATATGGCTGATGATTCCATTCGTTACTCCATAGACCATTTATCAGAAACTGATATGACAGGACTGCGTCATCTCTATTATCAACGCAGCTTTATTCGATTAGCCATTCAGCTTGGAATTGAAATTGACTCTGAACAGAAGATCTATTCTGAAAACTCACTCGAAACACTACGAAATAAAATCATCAAAAAGATCGAAACAGGTAACACTCCACCTTTCACTGCCACATTGTGGGGCTGGAATTTTGGGTTTGATTATGCACCGACCAATTATCGACTCCATGCTTCTCACCAACAGGTCCACCATCAATATGCCATGCTTCCTGAGAGTGTTGAATGCTTTTCCGGAGATCCACAAAATCTGGTTGGACATATGCCTTCGTTTGGCTGTGGGGATATGGTGTCTGAAGTAATGCGTGGTTATCAGATTGAACATAAGAGTTCATTCTTTTCAGACTATCTTGCCTGTATCAGAAACAATGAACGTATGGATGGAAGAGATGATCTAGAGGCAAGCCTGATAATCTGGGAAGACAAGCATGCCATACTCTTTGTTCCAAAAGCACAGACTTCACAATGGGAACTTCAACTCATGGCATTACAGAATCAAAACGGAAAGACGATAGGTAATATTCTGGAAGCGGATACTGCTTCCAGAACATCACTCAACAAAGGAATATTTCGTGCGCAAAAGGCTCTTGCCGGTCTTGCTGCCAAGATGGTCACCTCCATTGAGTACCCAAAACGGATTGGCAGTTCAGGGGAAGATGGACAACATCTCTTGTACAGTTTTCTGCCACGTCTTCCAGAATCTCCTGGAGCATTCAGCGAAGCGCAATTGCGATACATCAATGGTCACTATCCTGAAGATTTTGCAGCTGTTTGCAGACGACAGCTTGAAAAGGCAAATCTGTAATAAGAAACGTACACGGAATAACGTGAACAACTTATTTCGTTCCCGTTCCTAATCAATGTTCCGTTTCGCTTTTCTGTCTTTTCAATACTTTTTGCAAACCAAGCTGTTCCTGTACATTAATAATCAGAGGACCGCCAATATTTGCACTGAGTTGCACGGTTCTCTGGTGATTTTCTTTTTTTAGCATGAGAAACACACCAATATCCAATGGATTGTCAGCTTTAATTGTCTCCTGTTCAGCGTCATCCAGAAAAATATCATAGTTTAAATCATATGCTGTTGGATCAACAAGTGTGAATGTAACAACAGGTGCCTCACAGGATTCCAGCCAATATGCTGAAACTTTACCATCATCCTTGTGAAAAATTTTAAAAGTAGTGTATCCTTCAAATCCGGGAATGCCTTTGGGAAATGTAAATATCTTTTCTGATTCAATTGATGGTTGTTTCGTCACTCTGCTTTGCATACTCATAATCGCTCCCTGATTGTAATTATTTATAAAAATTATTGGATACTGTACATATCGACAGTATGCATTTTTTTGTTAGACTTTTATTTTTGTTTCTTTTCATATTGGAGTTATCGCATGGATGAAAATGGATTTTTTGGAAACTGGGGTGGAGCCTATATCCCCGAAGTACTACATCAAACTTTTGAGGAACTAAAGGAAGAATACACACGCTGTCGTAACGATCCTGCGTTCTGGCAGGAGTATTTAACACTCATGTCAACATACTCTTGTCGCCCGACCCCACTCACCTATGCAGAAAATCTCACTCGTCACTTTGGCGGGGCAAAAATCTATATTAAACGTGAAGATCTCAATCATACCGGTGCGCACAAGGCCAACAATGTCATGGGCCAGGGCTTGCTGGTTAAACGAATGGGGAAAAAACGGGTAATAGCTGAAACAGGTGCTGGACAGCATGGCATGGCCACAGCCACCATGGCCGCAAAATTTGGACTCGATTGCACCATATATATGGGTGAGGAAGATGTGCTCCGGCAACGCCCAAATGTATTCTGGATGGAGAAAATGGGTGCCACCGTGGTAACGGTTAAAGATGGCTCCCGTACCCTGAAAGATGCCATTAATGAGGCTTTCCGTGACTGGGTAACAAATGTGGAGAACACCCATTACGTATTTGGAACAGCCTGCGGTCCTGCCCCTTTCCCCGAAATGGTGTCCTGGTTTCAATCAATTATTGGCATTGAGGCTGCTGACCAAATCATTCAATATCATGGTAAGATGCCAGCCCGTGTGTATGCCTGTGTTGGTGGTGGATCTAATGCCATGGGAATATTTAAACGATTCCTTGACGAATCCGATGTGGAACTTATCGGAGTTGAAGCTGGAGGACATGGTGCAGACTCCCACGCCCATGCCATTCGTCTTTCAAGCCCTGATGCAACACCTGGTGTTGCCCAAGGGTATAAAACCATGTTTTTGCAGGATGAGGATGGCCAGATGAAACATACTCATTCTGTTGCTGCCGGTCTTGATTACGTTGGAGTTTCTCCAATTTTGAGTGATCTGTGGGATAAAAAGTTGGTGCGCTTTGAATCGGCTACTGATACAGAAGTCATGCAGGCACTCGATCTCACCATGAAACAGGAAGGTATTATTCCGGCACTTGAATCATCCCACGCTTTTGCCGGAGCATTTAAAGAAGTTGGCAAACTTGCCAAGGATGATGCCATCATCATCAACCAGTCCGGCCGCGGTGACAAAGATATTTTCACCATTGCACACGCATTTGACGATCCTTCATGGAAAAAATTTATTATTGATCGAGGCAACGAATATAGCAACAGCTAAGTTAGAGAAAAGGCTGGAGGTGAAAGTCTATTTACCGGAAACTTCTGAAACCAGGATTGAAATATGCAGTTAGAACAACAGCTACGAGACAAATTGAAAGACAAAGATATTCTTCTTATGACCCACATTGTTTTGGGTTACCCTTCACTTGATGTAAACCGTGAAGTCATCAGACAGATGGTCGAAAACGGAGTAGATTGTATTGAAATGCAAATCCCTTTTTCTGAACCCATGGCCGATGGCCCAGTCATCTTAAAAGCCAATCAGGATTCACTCGCAACAGGGACGAAAGTTGCGGATTGTTTCACCTTTGCCGCTGAAATTGCCGAACAGTACGACATTCCTTTTCTCTTTATGACCTATTACAACATCATCTTTAAGTACGGTGAAGAAGCCTTTTTCAAACGAGCGAAAGAAAGCGGCATAAAAGGTTTAATCATCCCCGACCTTCCACCTGAAATGGGTAAATCGTTTCTGACACTTGCCGACAAATATCAGATTGCTCCAATTCTTATCTACACGCCAACCTCCACAGACGGACGTATGAAAAAACTCGCAACATATGGAGATGGTTTTATTTATTGTGTCGCACGACGAGGAGTCACAGGAAAAAAATCAGAATTTGATCAGGACTTTGATGGATACCTAGCCAGATGTAGAGCGGCCACGAAGCTCCCACTGGCTGTTGGCTTTGGAATTCGGAGCAAAGAAGACATAGAAGCACTTAAAGGAAAGGCTGATATGGCAGTTATCGGATCACGGACAATACAGTTGGTGGAAAGTGAAGGTGCTGCAGCAGTAGGACCATTTATTGCGAGTTTGCGATAGATGGCTGAACTACAAATCATTAGGTATCAGTGACTTATAACTTATCGATGATCGCTGAAAACGTTCCTCTAACGATGTTTTCGCCAGTTTGGATGGGTGATCCCAAACTTTTTCACCTTATAATTTAATGCTCTCGGACTTACACCCAATTTTTCTGCCGCATTCTTCTGCACCCAGAGACACGCCTCGAGAGCATTTAAAATAAGTTCTTTCTCCTGGCCGACAAGTGATCCGTTCATTCCCGGGCTTTGCGCTCCGGGAGTAGACCTCACGCTCTTTTCAACAGGTAATGACAGGTTGTAAGTATCAATCAAATCATTATCTTCCAGAATCACAGCACGTTCAATGGTATTTGCAAGTTGTCGGATATTTCCTGGCCAGCTGTAGGTCTTAATCTGCTCCAGTGCCCTGTCCGTAAAACCATGGACATTGCTTCCCAGAGTTGTTGCATATTTATTCAGGAAAAATTGCGCCAGCGGCAACAAGCATTGGTGCCGCTCTCTTAAGGCCGGCAGGCGAATTGGTAAAACATTAATTCGATAATAGAGGTCTTCTCTGAACCTCCCCTTTTCGATCTCTTCGGGAAGATCCTTGTTGGTTGCAGCAATAACCCGGACATCGGAAAAGATGGTTTTATTACCACCAACCCGTTCAAAACATTTCTCTTCAAGTACCCGGAGAAGTTTTGTCTGAAGGCCAAGGCTGATTTCTCCAATTTCATCAAGAAACAGCGTTCCTCCAGCAGCCTGCTCAAAACGCCCAATCCGCAGTTTTTCTGCGCTGGTAAACGCTCCTTTTTCATGACCAAACAACTCTGATTCCAGAAGCTCCTCAGGGATATTGGCACAATTAATCTTGATAAATGGTTTCTGTTTTCGAGGACTGTTGTAATGAACGGTACCCGATAGAAAGCTCTTTCCAGTTCCTGTAGCTCCAGTAATTAAAATGGTGGAATCAGTTTTGGAAAATTTTTCCAAACTCTTTAAAACCTGTTTCATCCCGGGGCTGAAGGCTATCACATCATCAAAATGATACACAATATCCTGTTTATGACGCAGATATGCAATCTCATGACGTAAGGATTTATTTTCAAATGCTTTATTTGTGGCTACTTCAAAACGAGAAGCAGATACAGGATACATAAGGTAATCAAATGCGCCACTTTTCAGTGCATGCACAACAAATTCCGGGTTCTCTTCCCCACTAATTACAATAACTGGAGTATGGGGAACACGCTGACAGACCTTTTCAAGCAGTATCATGTCTGAGTTTTCATTCCCTACAAAAAGAAACAGAAGATCGTACTCATTCCCTTTTAACACAGACATTAGGCTATCCTGCCCTGAACAGAAGCAGATGTTTGCCTTTCCATCCAGAGCCTTATTGAGAATATTATGACTTTCTTCTGGAATTGCATACGCTAAAATTGTATACATATTGTTCCCTCACTATCAGCTGATGTGTAATTTCACATTCGTAACCAGTATACAAAAATCATATGTGATATAGATTTCCATTGCAAATAAAACTTTTATGATTCCACCGACAAGCAATATCCTATACTCACCACCTCAAACGGACAGATGGATCGACACAAGACAGATACGATTTTCATGAAACAGGCACTTTTTCTGGCAGAATCTGCCGCACAAAAAGGTGAGGTCCCTGTGGGTGCCCTTATTACACTGGGTAATATTATTGTAGGAAGAGGTGAAAACCGTCCTATCTCAAGCAATGATCCGAGCGCCCATGCAGAAATTATTGCCATACGTGAAGCCGCTGGGCACTGCAATAATTATAGAATCCCAGGTACAACGCTCTACGTAACTCTTGAACCATGCATCATGTGCATGGGAGCAATCATCCATTCACGTATCAAGCGGGTTGTCTTTGGCGCCTATGACCCTAAAACAGGTGCAGCCGGGTCCAGATATTCAATAGGAAGCGACAACCTGCTCAATCACCACGTGGATATTAGTGGTGGGATCTGCGAAGAAGAATGTGCACATCTTATCAAAACTTTCTTTAAAGAGAGACGTAAAAAGATTTCCACTGATGGCAAATAACTCTTTTTTTTTACCGTGATCATCCTTTTTGATTGCGAAATTTTCCTTCTCAGTTTAGAAAGGCTCTCAACTGGTAAATTAATACCTGTTGGAGGGGTGGCCGAGTGGCTTAAGGCGCACGCTTGGAAAGCGTGTGTACGCAAGTACCGTGAGTTCGAATCTCACCCTCTCCGCCAATTGCTTAAAGCCCCTTGCAATTTACATTCATTGTAAGGGCTTTATTTTTTTAGTATTTGAAATAGTCTTGACGCCGTCTTTTGGGTTGTGTATAAAGACTTTTCGTGGGAAATGTGACATTTCTGTTTCTTACAATCACCAAAATTTCGTTTTTGATAGTCGGGTCCTGTACAATTCAGGTTCATGAACTCCGCCAGGTCTGGAAGGAAGCAACGGTAATGAGTCCCTGGATGTGTTACAGGGTGCCCGGCTATCATCTTTTTTTTAACAGTTCAGCAACACGTTTTGTTAAACTGTTAATGGATGTTCAATCTTTAGTTTTTTCACCACCAACCCCCTCTCTCTAGGTAGGTCTGTTTTATGTCCTATTTGGTTCTTGCCAGAAAATCTCGCCCGCAGGATTTCAATCAGGTAGTGGGACAGGTTCCAATTGTCAAAACTCTCCAAAATAGCCTTGTTCGCGACCGTATTGCTCATGCCATACTCTTTTCTGGTGTGCGTGGTGTCGGGAAAACCACCCTTGCCCGTATCATGGCAAAAGCTATTAATTGCGAACAAAGGGCAGCGGATGGCAACCCCTGCAATAAATGCCGATCCTGCACGGAAATAAAGGCTGATTCCTCACTTGATCTTTATGAGATTGACGGTGCATCGAACCGTGGAATCCAGGAGATCCGTGAGCTGAAAGAAAAAATTCGTTTCCTGCCTACATCTTCCAAGTATAAAATCATCATTATTGATGAAGTTCATATGCTTACCAACGAGGCCTTTAACGCCTTGTTAAAAACTCTGGAAGAACCGCCCAGTCATGTTTTTTTCATGTTTGCAACAACGGAGTTGCACAAGATCCCCATCACCATTCTTTCCAGGTGTCAGCGCTATGAGTTGAAACGGGTTTCAGCAGAAAATCTTAAAACTCATTTCGCCAGACTTGCAAAAGAAGAGGGGGTGCAGATTGCAGATGCCGCCCTTAATCTTATTGTTCGGGAATCTGAAGGATCTGTTCGTGATGGTCTTAGTCTGCTGGATCAGGTTTTTTCCTATGGTGAAAAGGAGATTTCCGCAAATGATGTTGTACAGGTTCTTGGCCTTGTCTCCCGTGACATCATTCTGAACATTACCAGAGCGCTACTTGAAAACAATCCTGGTTCTGCACTCAAAGCACTTGATGAAACCTTTAATTTTGGTGTCGACCTGAAACGGTTTACCGCTGATCTCTTAAATGCATTCCGTACACTTATCCTCTGCAGGATTGAGGGTTGCCAGGAGTTAATCGATATCCCCAGGGAAGAGCTTGATGCGTTCAAAAAGCTTGCAGAAAAATATGGACACAATACCATCCATATGAAAATGAACCTGCTCATGCAGGGAGTGGAAGAGATGCAATATTCTCCACAGCCCCGACTCACCCTTGAAAGCACATTTTTAAAAATCATTCAGACAGATGATGTGGTGCCGATTGCCGGAATTCTTGCCAAACTCGACACTCTTCTTGCTGGACAGCCATTACCAAAAAAAAAACCTGAAAAAATCACTCTGAAAACTGCTCCCTCCGAGCCTGAACCAAGAATCACACCAGCGCCCCCCCCTGAACGACCGCCTGTCCCCGAAGAAACACAAACCAACCCCATCCCTCCATCAAGCCCCAAACGCGTTCAGCAGCCGCACAAGCGTGATGTCAGGCGTGACTGGCAAGAGTTCATTGCACATGTAAAGGATAGAAAAATTTGGATGGCACAGGATCTTCAACGAACAGAAACAATAAGGGAAGCCAATGGTGAATTACAACTGCGTTTTGCTGATCAGGCAAACTGCACCCTGCTCCGCCAGAAGGATAATGTAAAACTCCTCACCGAATTTGTTCTCGATTTTTTCCAAAAAGACCTCAAACTCCGTTTCATTACCCCTGACAAAGGTGGAGAAAAAGAGCTGGACAATGCAGACAGCCCGCACAAGCTAAGAAATAAACTTGCCAATGATCCTCTGGTTCTTATGGCCACTGAAATTTTTAATGGCCAGATTGGAGACATTCGCGTGGGTCCCAGAAGCAGATAATGCTTGCCAAGGCCATTTTGAAGTCTTAGCATACTGCCTGAGGAACGTGGACAAAATAACTTGATCATCATAGTTCATGCACGTTCCCAACCCAAAACAACAGAAACAACAAAAGGATAAGATATTATGGATATGAGTTCCCTTATGCAGCAAGCCCAGCAGATGCAGGCTAAAATGGTCACTATTCAAGAAGAATTAAAGTCCAGGAAAGCAACTGGAACAGCTGGTGGCGGGATGGTCACAGTGACGGCTAATGGCAACAGTGAGATACTCTCCATTGAAATTGAACAAGAGATCATCTCAGTTGATGAAAAAGAAATGCTGCAAGACCTGATCGCTGCGGCCACCAATGACGCACTTCGTAAAGCAAAAGCAATTGGGAAAGAAGAAATGGCGAAACTTACTGGCGGCATTAATATTCCAGGCGTTTCCAATCTTTTTTCTTGATTCCATCTCTGCCCGCTACTTGCCGATATGTCTCCACAGGTCATACCACAAGCACTTGAACGATTAATTCAGGATCTTAGCAAACTCCCCGGGATCGGTAAAAAGACAGCTTCCCGCCTGGCTCTGAATATTCTCAGACGCCCGGCAGGCGAAGCACGTGAACTTGCAGGGGCGCTGGAAGATCTTCATAGTTCCATACAGCTCTGTTCCTGCTGCTTTACCTTTTCAGAAAACGATCCCTGTATCATCTGTGCTGACTTGAAACGGGATAGCACTCTTATCTGCGTAGTAGAACAGCCGGGCGATCTTCTCGCCATAGAAAAAGCTGGAAACTATCTTGGCCACTATCATATCCTTCACGGAGTGCTTGCGCCCATGGATGGCATTGGCCCGGGGGAAATAAAAGTGAATGAACTTGAGGCACGTTTAAACAACGGCACCATTAAAGAAGTTTTTATTGCCACCAGTTCAACTGTCCCGGGAGAAGCCACTGCAAACTATCTCATTGACAGACTGCAGAAAAAACAAATCCTGGTTACCCGACTGGCCTGTGGCATTCCCATGGGTATGGATATAAAATATGCCGACAAACACACCCTCGCAAGAGCCATTGCCAGCAGAAGCAAAACAAGCTGATTTGTTCCTTGCATTCGGGCCTTAAGTCCATTTATTTTTTCTTGACAGAATCATCATATATTGGTAATTGACACTGTTCCAGTTGTCTCTTTTACAGAAATACAAATACCACAGGCGCGTAACTCAGCGGGAGAGTGTCACCTTGACATGGTGGAAGTCGGCGGTTCGAAACCGCCCGCGCCTACCAGAATGACCTGGCTAAAGTTTATACGGGCAATGTTACCGTATCAATTTTAGCCTTTGCTTTTATATATAGATTTACTTATGACCGATATAAAAATTGATATCAATAACGCAGAAGCAGTTGTAATGCCAGCGGCCACCACCGTAGGAGAAGCCCTCTCAGAACTGCTATCCAACAAACAGCGAAAGCGGACTGTTGCAGTATCCATGGGTGAGCAGATTCTTGATCTGGGTACTCCTCTTTACAGCGACTCCAGCCTCAGCTTAATCCAGGTTGGATCCGACGAGAGCCTGGATATTCTTCGCCATTCCACCGCCCATGTTATGGCTGAAGCAGTGCGTGAAATTTATGGTTCTGATGTTAAAGTAGCCATCGGGCCTTCCATTGCAGATGGCTTTTACTATGATTTTGACTGTAAAGAGCCCTTTAAACCAGAAGACTTCGAGAAAATTGAAGCCAAAATGACAGAGATTATCAGAAAAGCACTTCCTTTCACTCGTACTGAGATGAGTAGCGCTGATGCTGTCAAACATTTTGAAAAGTCTGGTGAAAAATATAAGGTAGAACTGATTCAGGACTTGGATGGCGACTCTGTCTCTCTTTACCAACAGGGTGATTTCACAGACCTTTGCCGAGGCCCTCACCTTCCCAATACCTCCTGGATTAAAGCATTCAAACTTCAACGAGTGGCAGGGGCTTACTGGCGAGGGGACGAAAAGAATAATATGCTGCAACGTATTTATGGAACAGCATTCTTTGACAAAAAAGCCCTTAAAAAGCATCTTAATGCGCTTGAAGAGGCAAAGAAACGCGATCATCGTAAGCTTGGAAAGGAGTTGCGACTCTTTACCATACAGGATGAGATTGGTCCCGGTCTGATTCTGTGGCAACCCAAAGGTGCTCTTCTTCGTAAACTTATTGAAGATTATTGGAAAGATGCGCATTACCAGAACGGTTACGAGCTACTCTACACCCCCCATATTGCACGCCAGGATCTTTGGAAGACCTCCGGTCACCTTGATTTTTACAGCGAAAACATGTATGCGGGTATGGATATAGATGATGTCCGGTATCAGCTTAAACCGATGAACTGCCCATTTCATACCGGCATCTATAACAGCAATAAAAGAAGTTACCGTGAGTTCCCCATTCGCTGGTGTGAACTTGGAACGGTCTATCGCTATGAACGTGCTGGAGCCCTCCATGGATTACTTCGTGTGCGCGGATTTACCCAGGATGATGCACATATATTCTGCATGCCCGAACAGCTCGAAAGTGAGATTTTCAATATTTTAGATCTCAATCTTGAAGTCCTCAAGACCTTTGGTTTTACGGAATACGATATTTATCTCTCCACAAGACCTGAAAAATCTGTGGGAACTGACGAAAGTTGGGAACAATCCACTGAAGCCTTAAAGCTTGCTCTTGAGAAAAAAGGGCTCTCTTACGAGCTTGATCCAGGGGAAGGCGTTTTTTACGGTCCGAAAATTGATATCAAGATTAAAGATCAGCTGGGTCGTTCCTGGCAATGTTCCACCATACAGGTTGACTTTAACCTTCCTGAACGTTTTAAATTGACTTACACTGGAAGTGACAATCAGGAGCATCAACCTATTATGATTCATCGGGCACTCATGGGTTCCCTTGAACGATTTATTGGTATTTTGATTGAACACTACGCCGGTGTCTTCCCGCTCTGGTTTGCACCAGTTCAGGCCAGAATCATGAATATCACCGACGCTCAGGCCGACTATAGTGAAGAAGTTTACTTGCAACTTCGCAAAGCAGGTGTTCGAATAGAAAAAGATTTGCGCAATGAAAAATTGAACTATAAGATCAGAGAAGCACAAATGGAGAAAGTTCCATACATGCTGATCATTGGTGATAAGGAAAAAGACAGCGGGACTGTCACAGTAAGACTGCGCAACGGAAAAAACATTGCAGACATGTCCATTGATGATTTTGCCAAAAAAGTGGCTGATGAGTGCTTGGCAGGACGTGGAATATAAGAGTTAGAATAATCGTATAAGGATTTCCGGATACACTCTGTGTCTCAAGGAAATCATTTTTCAATCCGAGTTCAGGAGGTAAGAACATTAAACGTCGCGGAAAAAGGGCCCCGGTTCAAAATGTAGTAAAAGTAAATATCAATGAGGCTATTCGTCATCCCCAAATCCGACTCATTGGAAATGACAGTTCCCAACTCGGAATATTCAGCGCCGCTGATGCCCTTGAAAAAGCTTACGCTGAAGGATTGGATCTCGTAGAAGTCTCAGAAAATGCGAAACCTCCTGTATGCAGGATCATGAACTATGATAAGTTCAGATATGAACAGGCAAAAAAACTGCAGGAAGCAAAGAAAAAACAGACCACTGTTGAGACAAAAGAGATCAAATTTCGCCCAAAAACTGAAGCACATGATCTTAATTTCAAACTGAAGCATGTTAGAAAGTTTCTTGGTCAAAAAAATAAAGTAAAGCTCACCATGCGTTTTCGTGGTCGAGAAATTGTTTACTGCCAGACTGTTGGCCTTGAAGCAATGAATAAAATAGCAGCAGCCCTTGAGGATGATGCAGTTGTCCTGCAGCCTCCCAAGATGGAAGGACGTCAGATGGTAATGTTTGTCGGCCCCAAGGCTTGATTGTATTGAAAAAAAAATAATAGAATGAGGAACGGAAGGAAATAAGTTGTTCAAGTTATTTCGTGTACGTTTCTTATCACTATGTGAATTCCCTGTTACAGGATAAGGAGTTATTACAATGCCTAAGATGAAAACAAAAAGAGGCGCTGCAAAGCGTTTTTCAAAAACCGGATCCGGAAAAATTAAACGTTCCAAAGCTTTTACCAGCCATATTCTGACCAAGAAATCCACCAAGAGAAAGCGTAACCTGCGCAAATCCGGTATTGTTGATCCGTCTAACGCCGCAGCAATCAGAAAGATTCTGCCTTACTTGTAAACCATTTGTAAAACGTGTAAGCCAGATAATATATTTGTAAATACCAGAGGAATATTCCTCTGATTTGAAAGGAGCATCAAGATGCCACGCGTCACTAGAGGCTTTAAAGCCCGCAGAAGAAGAAACAAAGTCCTGAAACTTGCCAAAGGTTACAGAGGTGGAAAATCCCGTCTTTACCGCACAGCGACAGAAGCCGTAGACAAAGCACTCTGCTACGCATACCGTGATAGACGTAACAAGAAACGTGATTTCCGTCGTCTCTGGATCACTCGCATCAGTGCAGGTGTTAAGATGAATGGCATGAATTATTCACGGTTTATCTGTGGATTGAAAAAAGCCAACATTGTGCTTGATCGTAAAGTTCTCGCCAACATGGCCATCCTTGACGCACCTGCATTCAGCAAAGTTGTCGGTCTTGCCAAAGAGGCAAATGCATAAGGCCGATATCTTCTGACGTATCAGCCTCGCATGCGACTGGATATTCTTATAATGCCGGTTTCAATATACTTTGGAACCGGCATATTTTTTTTTAGCTTTAACGAGTACCTACCCTGAAAGATCATGGAGCAAGAATTAATTAATCTACGGACCAAGGCCGGGGAACAATTGGCCACTGTCGAAAATATAAGCCAGCTTGAAGATTTCCGAATTCAATTTCTTGGTAGAAAAGGACAGTGTAGCACCATCATGAAATCCCTCGGGAAAGTTCCCAAAGAGGACAAACCCCGTCTTGGGCAGATGGCTAACAGGGTCAAAAATGAAATTGAAGCACTGTATGATGAAAAACGACAGTTGCTCCTATCAACCACTGCCAGCTCATCCTCACAAAAAGATGTCATTGATCTCACCCTTCCTGGACGCAAACCTGAAACGGGTAAGTTACATCCAGTAACCCAGATCATGAATGAAGTCTGCTCCATATTTGAAAGCCTCGGCTTCTCAGTTGCTGAAGGACCCGATGTTGAGCACGATCATTACAACTTTGAAGCACTCAATATTCCTGCCCACCACCCTGCTCGTGACATGCATGACACTTTTTATGTCAGTGACTCTATCCTGCTGCGTACCCATACATCCCCCATGCAGGCACGAATCATGGAAACCCAGCAACCTCCATTAAGAGTCATTGCTCCAGGAAAGGTGTATCGCTGTGATTCCGACATAACCCACACCCCCATGTTCCATCAGGTGGAAGGCTTCCTTGTTGATCGTGATATCTCATTTGCTGATCTTAAAGGTGTGCTCACCGTCTTTACCCAGAAGATGTTTGACAAAGAGCTCGAGCTTAGATTTCGCCCGAGTTTCTTTCCGTTCACAGAACCAAGCGCTGAAGTTGACATCGCCTGTGTTATCTGTGAAGGAAAGGGCTGTCGTGTCTGCAAACATACCGGGTGGCTTGAAATTCTTGGTTCAGGAATGATCGATCCTGAGGTCTTCAAAATGGTTGGCTATAACCCTGAAGTATATAGTGGATTTGCCTTTGGCCTTGGTATTGAACGAATTGCCATGCTTAAATACGGTATAGACGATATTCGTCTCTATTATGAAAACGATCTTCGTTTTCTCTCTCAATTTTAGATCTTTTTAGTAGAAATCATTCGCACTATTCAATAGAGATACTCCAATGAAGTTTACCATCAACTGGCTTAAAGAATACGTAGATACCGGAGACATGAGTCCGGAATCCCTTGCAGAACATCTGACCATGCTTGGCCTGGAAGTTGACAGTGTTACCCCTGTTTTCCCGGAACTGGCACAATTGAAAACGGCCAAAGTATTGTCAGTTGAAGCTCACCCAAATGCGGACAAACTTCACCTCTGTGAAGTCGCTGTAGGAGAAGAAACATTTTCCATAGTCTGCGGTGCCCCTAATGTTCGCAAAGACCTTGTCACTGCCATCGCTCTTGTTGGGACAGTTATGCCCGATGGCACAAAGATCAAAGCCTCTAAGGTCAGAGGAGTTAAATCCTTTGGTATGCTTTGCTCAGAACGAGAACTTGGTTTGAGTGAATCCCATGCCGGAATCATGGAGTTACCTGCTGCAACTGAACATGGTCAGCCACTGCTTGTTGCCATAGGCTTGGACGATCTTCTTGTGGAAGTTGACCTTACTCCCAACCGCCCTGATTGTGCCTCGGTGATAGGTATTGCCCGTGAAGTCGCTGGGATTACAAGAACCCCCCTGACTATTCCTGTTAAATCCGCAACCCTTGATCACTCCAGTCGTGATTTCTCTGTTGATATTGAAAATTCTGAAGTTTGTCCCCGCTATGCTGCAAGACTTATTCGAAACATTTCAATTGAGCAATCTCCTTGGTGGATACGAAAAAAACTGATCTCCATCGGAATGCGTCCCATCAACAATGTTGTCGACATTACAAATCTTGTGATGATGGAATATGGTCAGCCTCTTCATGCTTTCGATTATGATAAGATCGCAGGAAAACAGATCGTTGTCCGCCACCCCAAAAACAACGAAAACACATTCACAACACTGGACGGTGAAAAACGCACTATTGAGCCGGATATGCTCATGATTTGTGATGCTGAGAAGCCCATTGCTGTAGCTGGTGTTATGGGTGGATTAAACTCTGAAGTAAGCGACAACACGACAAACATTCTTCTGGAAAGTGCATGTTTCGGTGCCGTTTCAGTACGCCGCACTGCGCGCAGACTGAAACTTCCGAGCGAGGCATCCTACAGATTTGAACGAGGTGTTGACCCGGACGGCTGTATAACTGCCATGGAACGAGCGGTTTCGCTCCTGTGCGATATTGCAGGCGGCGAAGTAATGGAAGGTGGAGTCGACTCATATCATGGAATTCGTCCTCTTAATTCTCAGAAGCTTCGTATTTCGAGAACATCTTCTTTGCTTGGAATTAAACTGGACTATGACAAGATTGCCGATGTGCTCCAATCCATAGGTATCAGATGTAAACCTAAAGATGATAACACCATCTGGGTTAATCCACCTTCCTTTCGTATAGATATAGAACGTGAGGCAGATCTGGTTGAAGAAGTTGCCCGCCTTATTGGATATGATAATATACCCACCAGCCTGCCAACAGTGAAGCTCAGCTACCCTGAACAAGCACCAGTGAGAACTCTGCGCAAGCAGACTTCAAATCTTCTGGTTAATATAGGTTTTTCTGAAGCTATCAATTATAGTTTTGTAACAGAAAAACATGCGTCCATGATGGCACTCAACGAAGATGACAACAGACGTAAACATGTTGCGTTGCTCAATCCATTGAGTGAAGAACAGTCTGTTATGCGAACCATGCTCCTGCCTGGGCTCCTTGAAAATTTGAAACGAAATATCAACTTCCAAAATACTTCCGTTAAACTTTTTGAAATTGGTAAAGTGTTTACTCCTCAGGGTAAAAACGAACAACCCATTGAGAAAGAACGTTTAACCTGTATTCTTAGTGGAAAACGATCCGGGAATGCATCATCACTTTATAATAATGATAATACTGTTGATATCTTCGATGCAAAAGGGGTCAGTGAACTCCTCCTTGAAACTCTAAGACTTCACGGCTGCAGTACAAATGACGTAATCAGTTTTCGAACACCAGAAGAGAACGAACAGGAAAATTACAGTGACCCTGCTCAATGTCTTATCCTTGACTCCGATAAGGGAATTCTTGGTCAGCTCAGTAGATTGTCACCTGAGGTTGCAAAACAATTTGGTCTCAAGCAGGATGTATTTTTCCTTGATCTTGATTTTGAAATTCTCTGCAGCCTTAAAGCCACTGCTAAAAATTTCCAGCAACTTCCCGTTTTCCCCGCTGTTAAAAGGGATATTTCACTCTTGGTTCCCACTGACATCAAAGCTGGCGATATGCTTGAGACCATCCGTACAAGCAAAGAAAAGTTCATTGAACATTGTGAAATATTTGATGTCTACCAAGGGAAACCACTTGATCATGGAATGAAAAGTGTGGCTGTCTCAGTAACCTATCGTTCTCCGACAAAAACACTGACAGAAAAAAATGTTAACAAATCACATACAAAACTTATAACTACACTGACTTCCAAGTTTAATGGAAGCCTCAGAGAAGGTTGATATGAATAAAGGTAATCTTACACGTAAAGAACTGGCTGAGGCCCTCACCACTCAACTCGGATACTCCCAAAACACCTGCACAGAACTTGTAGACACTTTTCTGGACAGAATGAAGAATAGGCTCCTTGATGGTGAATCCATTAAATTTGTCCATTTTGGTACTTTTAATGTCCGCGACAAGCAGCCACGCCGAGGCCGTAATCCACGCACTGGTGAAACCATCACCATTAAAAAAAGACAGATGATAAGCTTTCGTCCAAGTAAAAAGATGCGGGAACAGGTTAACGAGTAACAAGGAACGTACACTAAGTATCTTTAGCAGCTTCCTTGCCCTTTGTTCCACCAAACCCCATACTTGAAACAAATGGTACATTCAGGTAGTATACAAAATTATTTTAAGTACAGGTGACAACAAAATTGCGGCGTAATATGCTCAAGTTATTTAGTTCCCGCTCCTAATTTAAGGTAGAAATAAACACGGAATGAGCATTGAAATACCTGATAAGCTCTATTTCAAAATCGGTGAGGTCAGTAAACTTGCCTGTGTGGCTCCCCATGTGCTAAGGTATTGGGAAAGCGAATTTAAAGAAATCCAACCCAAGCGTGCCAACTCCAATCAGCGCCTCTATAGGCGTGAAGATGTGGATATTGTATTGCTAATCAAAATGCTTTTACATGAACAAGGGTACACTCTTATTGGTGCAAAAAAATACCTAGCTAATCAAAATAAGAAAATACGTTTTAAGAAGGAAATATCTACACAAAACTGCCTTGGCACTATAAAAGAAGAGTTATTAGCTGTAAAAAAAATTCTCAATGGCGACAAATAACATCCGCTTCTTCCTGGTGAGCATTTATTGACAGACCTTCTACTCCATGGTAGAAAGCATCATGTTTTTCGGAACGTAGCGCAGCCTGGTAGCGCACTTGTCTGGGGGACAAGTGGTCGGAGGTTCGAATCCTCTCGTTCCGACCAGTAATTTTAACGGGTTAACCCATCTTGGGTTAACCCGTTTTTGGTTCCAGTAGCAACTTTTTATTTTACCTGCTCCAACCACTCCCAAATCACCAGCATTTCCCATTGACTCATAAAACAAATTCTCACCAAGTGAATTAAGAAAGTTGGAGTCATTGGTTATCGCAAACAGAGAAACATTTTTGGAGGTTTGGAATGAACACTTTAGCAGTTGAACTACGCCCACAAGCTCACAATGTTAAATGCACAGACTCTGCTATTGTTGTAGAACTACTTGATGGACGAACAATTACCGTTCCTCTCCTATGGTTTCCCAGGCTTTCTCAAGCAACTAAAAAACAACTCGACAATTGGGAATTACTAGGAGATGGAGAAGGAATTCATTGGCCTGAAGTGGATGAAGACCTCAGTGTCGCCGGTTTATTAGCGGGCACCCACTAAATCTGGCTATGACCGATTCATCATCAAGAAAGGCCATTACTGCAACTCAGCATGATGATTACATCTCCATCAAGGTAATTTCATCATGGGGAAATCTAGCAATACTTGAAGATCATCTAGAAGAGGAACTTCAAATGGAAATTACAGCTTTTAAGCCAATTAAAGATGGTGATGGAAAAGAAATTGGCAGTGAACTGCTTTACCCGAATGTTCACCCTGTAGAAGACGTGCAAGTTACGATGGATATGGATAGCAGAAAGACGATAGCGTTGAACCTGCGCATTCATTCAACTCTTGCATGGTTTCAGGGAATCTCGGGAATTGCTGCTCAGTAATCAAGACTTCCATCAGGGTTTTCTTTTATGCCGACCACGACAATACCAGCAGCATCTGCAGCCTGAATCATTGCCTCTGGATCAAAAAGCAGTGCCTGACCGGCCTCTACTGCCAGCACTGCTCCCCGCACAGATGCCAGAGTTTCAATAGTTTTCACGCCGGTTGCAGGGAGATCAAACCGAAAATCCTGCCCCGGTTTTCTAACTTTTACCACCACGGCCTGTTCCTTGGCCAGAGCACCACCTCTTGCAATGGTTGCATCCGTGCCCTCAATGGCCTCGACAGCCACCACAGAACAATTACGAACAACCACGCATTGTCCAATATCCATGGCACCAATGGCACGTGCATTTTTCCAGCCAAAAGCGATATCAAGGCGCTGATTGTTATCAGGTTTCTTTTTTGTTAATATTCCGTGAGGAAAAAATAAATGCTGAAGATAACAGGTAGACTCCAGAACCTGAATCCCTTCTTTCTCAATCACTCCGGCTACAGCTCTAAGAATGGCATCATCCTGTTTTGTATCAATCTTATTCCAGAGGGTCAGCCCCTTCAGGTCAGGAAGAATATCACGGAATATCCGCGTTTTGGTAATGGCTCCGACAAAAACAGTCTCTCCCACTCCTTTGGAATGAAAAAATTTGAGCAGTTTTCCAAGTTGTCCGAGTTTTAACCAGCAAACTTCATCGGCAGCTGCAGCTACTTCTTCAGAGGTTTCATTGCGATGAGCAATAAGCACGGTCTTTCGGCCGGCCTCCTGTGCCGCCTTGATAAAAAGAAGAGGGAACTGACCGGAACCTGAGATGATTCCGATTTTTTCAGGATCAATATTCATACTCAACTTCTTTTGATGCGCTTCACCACACCACGTTTGGAGCTTCGGATAAATGCCACCAACTCATCCACTTCTTTGCATCCGCCTAATTCCTTTTCTGTTTTATCAAGGGCTTCATTATGAAGAAGTTCGGGTGAGCGAAAAAGAATACGATAGGCAGCGTCAATTTTTGAAAGAGTTTCACGAGTCACTCCGTTTCTACGCAGTCCCACTTTATTAAGACCGGAAATACGCATTTGTCCCCTTTCACCTGTCACCATGGCATACGGAGGCACATCTTTACTCACAGCAGAGCCGCCGCCAATAAAGGCAAAACGACCAATTCTGGAGAACTGGTGTGTACCAGTGAGTCCGCCAACTGTTACATAATCTGCAACTTCTGTATGACCACTTAAGTGTGCCGCATTGACAATAATCACATGGTTTCCAATCATACAATCATGCCCTAAATGAGCGTAGGCCATGATCATGTTGTTATTTCCAAGTATTGTTTTTCCACCACCCTTTATCGTTCCCCTATGGATGGATGCATATTCACGAATCAGATTGCCATTACCCATGATAAGTTCAGTGGGCTCCCCTTTATAGCCAATATCTTGAGGAGCTCCTCCAAGGGCTGCAAAGGAATCGATGATATTCTTTTCACCAATAGTGGTGGGCCCTGATATTCTAACATGGGTGGCAACAGTGCTTCCGGCCCCGATTGTCACACCAGCTTCTATTACACTGAATGGACCGACGGTCACACTCTCATGCAACTGAGCATTTTCTGACACCACGGCTGTGGGGTGAATCTTCATATCAACACTCATCCGAATGATGCCATAAGCTCTGCTTCCGCAACAAGCTGATCATCGACAAAGGCTTTTCCGGCAAGTTTCCATATACCCCGTTTCTTTTTAAGAAGTTCGAGTTTATAGATTATCTGGTCACCAGGCCCGACAGGACGGCGAAAACGTGCCTTATCTATCCCTGCAAAATAGAGCAGTTTCACCCCCACATTCTCAGGTTCTGAACAATAGGCAAGAATACCACCCGCCTGTGCCATACCTTCGAGCATGAGCACCCCTGGCATCACGGGTTTTGAAGGGAAGTGTCCTTGAAAAAAAGGCTCATTAATACTGACATTTTTTAGAGCTTCCACTGTCCGATTCGGTTCAACGGAAAGCACTCTATCAATCATGACAAAGGGATATCTGTGTGGCAACAGGTGTAAAATTCCTAAAATATCTATATTTTCAACAAGTGTTTCCTCACTCATTTAGTACTCCCCTTATGTTCTTCTTTGGCAGCAGTAAGTTCCGCCATTTCTTTTTTCAATCTTCTGATATCGCGCCCCATTTCAGGCAGTTTGCCATATTGAATGGCAGCCCGTACATATTTTTTCATGGGAAGGGCTGGTGTCCCGCCCACCTGTGACCCGGCTTTCTGGTTATTATGCACCCCACTCTGCGCTGCCACCATTACCCCGTCTTCCAGTGTAAGATGGCCGGTGACACCAACCTGGCCACCAAGTACAACATTGCGGCCAAGAGTGGTTGATCCGGAAATTCCGACCTGTGAGACGATCAGGCTGTTCTCACCAACAACCACATTATGGGCAATCTGTACCAGATTATCTATTTTAGATCCTGACTTTATATGGGTTACTCCGTATGCTGCCCTATCTACGCAACTATTTGCACCGATTTCCACATCATCATCAATCTGCACAATTCCCACCTGAGGACGTTTTGTATGGAATCCTTGTTTATCTGTGGCATAGCCGTAGCCATCACTTCCAATTACTGCACCGGAATAAATGATAACCCTGCTTCCAATCTTACAGAACTCAGCAACTGTGACATTGGCTTTTAATATGGTATCGTCCCCGATTTCCACATCATCACCAAGTACTACTCCTGATTCGATGCTTATCCGTTCTCCTAATTTCACCCGATCTCCAATGGAAACAAAGGGAGCAATACTTATCTGTTCCGGCATTATTATATCTTTTCCAAGCCATGCCTGTTCATGCACTCCTTTTGCCACAAAGGGTCTTGCCAGCAGCAGGCTATGAATCCTGGCTGACGCAAGATAAGGATCATCCACCCGAATAAGAGGAATGGATGCTTTTTCTATGGTCATGGGTACAATTACCGCACTGCCAGCAAAACTATCAAGTTTATCCAACTGTCCGGCTTTCACCAGAAAACTAACATCACCCTCTTTTGCAGTTTCCAATGGGGCAAAACCACTAATCATAAGGCTTGCATCCCCTACCAGTTTTCCATCAGCCAGTTTGGCCAATTCTTCCAGACTGAAACTCATATTGCTCACATTCTCTCCATTGATAACGCTACACATCATATAATAGATATTGTTTTCGCTGTTCTAAAAAAGTATCGAGTGCAGGCTGCCACTTTTTCTCAAGATCCACAATGGCATCGCCCCGCTCAAGGCCTTTACGCAACGAAACATCCCCCAGAATAAGATCCATGGGAAGACGTTCGTACTCATATTCATAGGGAGGTTTTTTGTAAGAGAACTCTTCAGGATAACAAAGCATCACTGCCTGCAACAGTGCAATGCTTGTTCGGTATGGTAAAAAAGAAGCTGGATCGATCACATGGATCTGAAACCCGACACAAGCCTGTTCTGCCCATTTTCCTGAAGTGGGTTGAAAAACAAGGGGTCTGAGATAGCATCCGGGAAGATCCGTTGCAGCCAGTCTTTCCATGATTGGCTCGTGCTCCCAGAAAGGTGCTCCCACAAATTCAAAGGGTAATGTCGTTCCTCGACCTTCAGAACAGTTTGTTCCTTCCCATATCACCTGGCCGGGATAGACAAGCGCTGTTTCTGGAGTCGGCATATTAGGCGATGGTGCCACCCATGGAAAACCGGTATCACGAAATAACATGGAAGAGTTATATCCCTGCATGGGGATTACCTGTAAATCCGTTCCAATCCCAAATTCTTTATTAATAAACAGCGCCAGTTCACCAAATGTCATGCCGTGTCGCATGGGGATGGGATACAAGCCGACAAAAGAGCTGCACTCATCCTGCAAAATATTTCCCTCGACTGCGCACCCAACAGGATTTGGCCTGTCCAGCACCACAATCTGTTTTCCATATTCTGCAGCCGCTTCCATGCAATAGGCCATGGTGTAGAGGAAGGTATACACTCTGGTTCCCACATCAACGATATCAATGAGCAGTACATCGAGATGTTCAAACATATCAGCAGTTGGTTTTCTGGTTTCTCCATACAAACTGAAAACAGGCAGGCCGCTTACAGGATCCTCAGCATGATCCGACTCGATCATATTATCCTGTTTTTCAGAGAAAAAACCGTGCTGGGGAGACAAGAGACATCTTAGCTGATCACCATAACGATCCAGAATCACATCTCTGCTATGGCGCAGATTTCGATCGGTGGAGGCTTGATTGCAGAGTAAACCAAGCCGTTTTCCTTTGAGGGAATCGTCTAAGCCTGCCAGATTTTCGAGACCGATTGAAATCATTATTCCACGGTCACACTTTTGGCAAGATTTCGAGGCTGATCAACATCACAACCACGCCTGGAAGCAATCTCATAGGACAGCAACTGGGCGGGAATCGTATACAGAATTGGATTTAATTCTTCATGGACTTCAGGAAGATAGAGAACATCATCTGTAATACTTTTTAAATGGGTATCACCTTCAGTACCAATGAGAATTAAACGTCCCTGACGGGCTTTTATCTCTTCTACATTGGAAATGGATTTTTGGTAAACAGCGTCTTTGGGAGTTAACCCTAAAACCGGCATATCCTTATCAATAAGTGCGATGGGACCATGCTTAAGCTCCCCTGAAGCATATCCTTCTGCATGAATATAGGAAATTTCCTTCAACTTCAGTGCACCCTCCAGAGCTATGGGGAAGTTAAGCCCCCTGCCCACAAAAAGGAAATCACGGGAATCATAATAGTCTTCAATCAACTCTTTTATTTCAGCCTGCAAGACCGGCAACAATTGTTCAATCACCCTGGGAAGACTGATAAGTTCTTTGCCCAGTTTCATACGCTGCACGGCGTCCATACTTCCTTTTTTCTCTGCAAGAAAAAGGGTAAACAAAAACAGTGCTGCAAGCTGAGAAGTAAAGGCCTTAGTGGAAGCCACTCCGATTTCAGGACCAGCATGGGTATAAACCGTCCCATGAGCCTCGCGGGTCATGGTGGAACCAACCACGTTACAAATAATAACAATTTTTGATCCAAGCTCTTTGGCGAGTCGGATTCCTGCTAAAGTGTCTGCTGTTTCTCCGGATTGGGAGATCGCAACGGTAAGAACTTTTTCATCAATCAGAAGTGTTCGATACCTGAACTCAGAGGCTATATCCACCTCAACGACTATTCCGGCCCAACGTTCAATCCAGTATTTGGCAACCAGGGCTGCGTGCCATGAAGTACCGCAGGCCACCAGAACAATACGTTCTATTCCAGCAAGATCGTTATCACTTAAATTCATTTCAGGTAACGTGACGCTTCCAGTTTCAGGATTAATGCGACCACTTACCGTATCTCTGATAGCCTGTGGCTGCTCGTAGATCTCTTTCAGCATAAAATGCTTATAACCACCCTTCTCAGCCATGCCGGCGTTCCAGGAAATGGTTTGCACTTCCTTCTCGACGACTTCACCAGTGACGAGAGAATATATGGTATGATTGTCGGATTTAAGAACGACAAGTTCCTGATCATCAAGAAAGATTATTTGATTGGTATAGGGAAGAAGAGGAGGAATATCAGAAGCCAGAAAACCACCTTCTTTTTCATGAACACCAAGCACCAGTGGACTATGATTTCTGGCAGCAATCAGGGTATCTGGCATGCCCGTCCAGAGAACACCAAGGGCATAGGAACCTTCAACTCTGGTTAGCGCTTTCGTAACAGCTGCACGAAGATCGCCATCAAGGTATTCTTCTATAAGATGGGCAAGAACCTCGGTGTCAGTTTCAGAGGAGAACCGATGTCCCTTTTCAATAAGTTCATTACGCAATGAATGATAATTTTCGATAATTCCATTGTGAACCACAACAATCTCGCCACTACAATCACTGTGGGGATGTGCATTTTCTTTTGTGGGAGCACCATGAGTTGCCCAGCGGGTATGACCAAGACCAATATGAGCAGGAGCTCCTATGGCCTCGTCCATGATGTTTTCAAGATTCTGAAGTTTTCCTTCACTTCTGTATTTTATAAGCTTTTCATCCTGAAGATAGACAATACCAGCAGAATCATAGCCTCGATATTCCAGACGCTTCAGCCCTTCAAGTATCACTGGAACTAAGCGTCTCCTTCCAACATATCCTACAATCCCACACATATATCACCCTCTCTTTTTATCAGAATAACATTTTTTTCTATCATCAATCAGATAAATAGTATTATAGAATAACATGCAAATTTTCATTAATGCGAGTTTTTTCTTGTTCCTTAAAAGAAAATGAGTATTTTTACAGAGGATTGTGTCGTAAAAATTCTACTTCTCTATAAAACAATAAACCAGTCAGGTACTACCATGAATAACAAACAACGATTAAAAGAAATTCTTCTCGAAAAATCATACCGTAAAGGTGAATTCACGCTCACATCAGGAAAAACATCCGATTTTTATATCGATGTTAAGCAAACCTCCCTATCAGCAGAGGGAAGCTATTTATGCGGCAAACTGATCCTTGATTTAATGCTTGCAGCCGACACTCCTATTCAGGCAGTGGGAGGAATGACACTTGGTGCAGACCCGCTGGTTTCTGCAGTATCGGTCGTAAGTCATCTGGAAGGACATCCCGTTCCTGCTTTTATCGTTCGCAAAGAGGCTAAAGGTCACGGCACCGGAAACTACATAGAGGGACTGTCCAATATGCCTGCCGGTTGCACAGTTACTCTTCTTGAAGACGTGGTCACCACCGGTGGTACGCTGGTTCAGGTGATCAAACGTGTAGAAGATGCAGGTTTTGTCGTGGGACAGGTCATCACAGTTGTTGAACGTCAGGAAGGTGGAGTAGATGTTCTCGCTGAAGCCGGCTACAAGCTTGAGTCGCTCTTCACTCGTGAACAACTCCTGAGCTAAGCCATGAAATGTCGAAAATGTTCAGAGAAGCTTGAGGTTCTTCGCCAGTGTCGCCGTATTCGATTACGTTGTACAGGATGTAAGCATGAATATACGATTCATGAAGTGGCGAGTGATTTAGATCCTGAAACAGAAGCTATTTTAGAGCGTTACACCGTTCTTATCTATGACTGATTACCAAAAGAGAGATTTTTTATCTCATTTATTTAAAATACTCTTTTTAACCAAAACACCCGTTTATATGTGTATTTCCCGATGACCAATCCAGCGTATAGATATAAATTCTATAGCATATTTATTTTTTATCTATAGTAATTTTTTTTCTCATGATATTATGGGGAATGGGTTGACTGCAAGCGGGAAAAAGACCTGTTAATTGAGAAGAAAAAGGAAGTTTCTAATCCCCGAAAATAGGGCAACGAGCAATGTCAAGAGACCAACAGCATGGAATGAAGATACAAAAGTCGTTTGTGAAAACAAATGATACCGCTTCAATCCGATGTCCAGATTGTGCGCTTGTAAAAAACATTGCGGTGGGAAAATTTCGCAACAGCAGACACACCCTCAAAACCCGTTGCAGTTGTGGAGCTATCTTCCTCGTTGCCCTTGATTTCCGCAGGCACTACCGAAAACCAACAAACATAATCGGGGTGTATTCACTTATTGGTGAACACTGCTCGGGTGGCGGGCAAATGCAGGTCAACAATATTTCACGTAGTGGCGTTGGATTCTCCGTATCTGGTACACACAATATAAAAGCTGGCCAGAAAGCACTTCTTAACTTCAGAATCGATGACAAAAAACAGACTGAGCTCACCAAAAAAGTAGTGATCAAAAATATCCGGAACAATATGGTGGGCTGTGAATTTATTAATCAGAACCAGATTGGCAAAGACTTAGGATTTTATCTCCGACCCTGAAAAAATATCTCACATATCAGTTTTGTAGAATTTTCCCCATAATTTTCTGGGCCTTTTCCAAAAATGGCGCCAGGGTTTCAATATTCAGTGCGCTAACCACAATTCCCTCACGTGCCACATCCGCTAGCAGCATCGCATCATCCCCCACTTGATCAGACTTATTAAAGAGCTTCAGACACGGAATCGCACCAAGGTCAAGCTCTTGTAATAAATCATCCACCACCTTCATCTGTTCACGAAAGCAGGGGTTTGAAAGATCCACCACGTGAACGAGGAGATCCGCCTCTTCCAGTTCTTCCAGCGTTGCCTTGAATGCCTGAAGTAAGTCAGCAGGAAGATTCCTTATAAAACCAACGGTGTCTGTGATAACTACTTCCATGTCACGTGGAAAACGAAGGCGCCGGCTTGTGGGATCAAGTGTGGCAAAGAGTTTGTCCTCAGCCACAATATCACTTTGAGTCAGAGTATTTAACAGGGTAGATTTTCCAGCATTGGTGTAGCCTACAAGCGAAAGTACCGGTAATTCTTTTTTCCTGCGTCTGGATCTTCTCTGATAGCGTTCTTTGCTAACCTTTTTAAGCTCTTTTGCAAGCCTTGCCAGCCGATCGTTGATTCGTCTTTTATCGATCTCAAGTTTCGTTTCACCCGGCCCCCTTGCACCAATACCACCAGTTAGACGAGACAAAGCATCGTCGCGGGAAGAGAGTCTCGGCAGCATATATTTCAACTGAGCCATCTCCACCTGCAGTTTCCCCTCACGACTGAGCGCCCTGTGAGCGAAAATATCCAAAATAAGCTGCGTCCTGTCTATTACCCGTAGATCAGTGTAATCGGTTATGGAACGGATTTGAGAGGGGTTCAGTTCCTGATCAAAAATAAGCAGATTGGCATTTAACTGTAATGCCTGAATCATGATATCGGCAAGCTTACCTTTACCAAGAATAAGACGGGGATTGATCTTTCGTCTATGTTGCATGACCTTGGCCAACACAACAATCTCATCTGATTCAGCAAGTTCAGCCAGCTCACGCATGGACTCTTCGGCATGAATCTTCGGCAAGCTGCTTACACTGACAAGGATGGCCAGATCCTTGCCACTTGTCACTTCTTTACTACTGGACTTTCTGGTAAACTCACTTTCGAGGGCATGGATAAATTCTTCAAAGGAGTCTTTTTGATTAGCCGGATGAACAGGTGGAAGAAAGGCCCAGTTTTTTCCATCACGGGAATCCGGAAGAAGATGTACTGAGTAGAGTCGCTCTGGCAGACCATCCGAGGCCACCTTCAAAACAGACAGCAAATCAAGGCGTAGAAAAAGAAGATCCATCAGGTCTTCATCACTTATATCTTCACCAGCCAGATGGGTATGAACCAAACGGAGACCTTTCAAACGGCCACGACTACGGATATGTGAAAGTTGAGGAATCATAATCCCTCTATAATCACCGACGATAACTGCTTCAACTTTGCCGGAACGTTGCAAAAGTAGACCAATCTGTCTATTCAAATCGAAAGAAAGCTGGCAGAGAGTACGTGCCATCTCGGGCCCTACAATTTCATCCCTGCTTCCCCGTTTTCCGGCAAGACGTTCCAGCATTTTCAGCTGATTCTTTTTTAATCCGCTTGTGTTACCACTAACAAGTGCCATAATGAAAATATAATTATTAAGGAGTACAAGGTACAGTATGTATCAATGCTAAAGGTGTAAGCAAGATATACGTTGGGCCTCTCTTACTGGGGGCATAGCTTTAGCTCTTCAGATATTGCTCAATAGACGTCGCTATAGTTTCAAACACTTTTCGGAAAACCGCTTCGTCACGCTCAAGCAGAGTCACCCGAAAGCCCTGAAGATCTGTGGCAAAAGATGTTAAAGGAACCACACAGATACCAGTGGCACCAAGCAGATAATACACAAAACGCTTATCCAGTGATGTTCCCTCGGGGCTTACAAGTTTTCTTATCATTTCGTTGACTTCAGCATTTTCAATGGGCAGGACCTGGTCATGAGTTAAGGCGCCATCTTCAAAACAGACACTCATATAAAAAGCGCCGTTGGGACGATTCACTAACACACCCTTCAAACCTTTTAAGCAGTCGTAGGCAATGTTGGAAAACTTCTCGTAACGAGCAATACGCTCTTCGAGATAGCCCTGGTACTTTGGATGCTGAACCACCTTGGGGAAGACGATCTGGGGCAAAGTTGTGGAACAGACTTCAACCATTTTGGAGTTCAAAATCGACTGGACATATTTGGCAAACATGGGGTCTTTCTCCCCGTTATACACTTCAATCCAACCACAACGTGAACCGGGCCAGGGCATCTCTTTTGAAATGCCACGCATGGCAATTGCCGGTACATCACCAATCACTTCGGAAAGAGCAGATGTGGAAGTTCCGTTATAAACAATATTATGGTAGACTTCATCGCAGATGATAAAGAGATCATAACGACTGGCAAGTTCAACAATCGCTTCCAGTATGTGAGTCGGGTACACTGCTCCCGTTGGATTGTCAGGATTGATAATCAGTATACCAGCCACGGCTGGATTATACTTAATGGACTTTTCCAGATCATCCAGGTCAGGATACCAGTGATAATTGGGATCAAGAATGTAAGTAAGAGGTCTATCCCCTGCATGAGCTGCTTCTGCCGAGGAATGCGTTGTGTAACTTGGTGTTGGCACCAGAACCCGAGCTGTCCTTTTCAGAAAACCAAAAATTTTGGAAATGGCATCCCCCAGACCATTGAAGAAAAGAATATCTTCAGGGCTAATCTGTGCGCCGCCTCGTTTATTGGTTTCAGCAGCAATAAACTCACGGGTACTTAACACACCCCTGGTCGGGCAGTAACCATAGGTACTATCCTGCATAACAGCATCTGCAACAATCTCTTTCATCCATAGGGGAATCTGCTCTCCCTTTGCGATGGGATCACCGATGTTTTCCCAGTTGGTACTAAGCCCCAGCTTTTGCAGTTTCATCCCGACATTCACAATGTTACGAATTTCGTATGTCAGTTCACCTGCACCAATATGAACTATATCTGTCCTCATTACATCTACTCCATTTTTTATAGACCAAGGAATGTACACTCAACAACTTGAACATCTACGAAGTCTGCGCTTACCTACTTACCCTTTATGCCACCACCTGTACTTGAAACAAAACATTACATACTGGTAGCATGCGTCTTTTTGCCAAACGCAAGTGACGAAAAAAAATTGCGGCGTAATATGTTCAGGTTGTTGAGTTCCCGTTCCTGAAGGATTTCAGGCTGAAAACTGATCTCATCCCTTCAGCCTTCGGACTGCAACCTGTCTCATTACCACAACTGTCATTTAATTTCATCATTCATCATATTTATGTAACTTGTTTTGCAGGGTCTTGCGTGTAATGCCAAGCCTTCTGGCTGATTCACTTTTATTGCCGCCGGTCTCTTCAAGGGTTTTTAATATCAAAACCTTTTCCTGAGCCTGAAGAGATGAAGGCTTCTCTTCCTCATCTTCTGTGTTTTTCTCCATTTGCTGTTTCTGAATGGGCAGAGGCAAACTTTTTTCAGTAAGATACTCTCCACGCATAAGGATCACTCCACGTTCAATGGCATTTTCAAGCTCCCTTACATTGCCGGGCCAACCGTATGAACAGAGGAGTTCCATACATTCAGGAGTAACACCTGCAACCTCACGCCTGTTCTTCTCAGCAAATTTACGAACAAAATGGTTCACCAGCAGGGGAATATCATCACTGCGTTCCCGAAGCGGTGGGACAGTTACAGTCACAACATTGAGTCTGTAGTAAAGATCTTCACGAAAGTTTCCGTTCCGAACCTCCTGCTCAAGATCCCTGTTTGTGGCGGCAATAATTCTGGCATCGGTATAAATAGTCTCTTCACCACCCACCCGCTGCAATTCATGCTCCTGCAACACACGAAGCATTTTCACCTGCATGGCTTGAGAAGTCTCACCAATTTCATCCAGAAACAGGGTGCCGCCTTCTGCCTGGACAAACTTTCCTTCACGTTTTTTATCAGCACCGGTATAGGCACCCTTTTCATGACCAAAGAGCTCGGATTCGAGTAAACTTTCAGCCAATGCTGCACAGTTGACTTTTACAAAAGGTTTTTCACTCCTATCGCTGTTCCGGTGTAATTCGGCAGCCACCAACTCTTTACCTGTCCCTGATTCACCGTTAATAAGGACTGTGGCCTCAGTCGGTGCCACATAGGAGATCATTTCCAGAAGTTCCTGTATCACAGAAGAATTGCCCAGAATACTTGAGGACTTAGGTGCAGCAGTACTTTCCCGGATCACCTGTTTCTTCTCTTCAACCTGTTTCTTATCCACTGCTCTTTCAAGGGTCAGGCGCAGGCGATCAAAATCAAGGGGCTTCGTCAGGTAATCATAGGCACCATGCTTGATAGCTTCCACTGCAGCATCCACGGAAGAATAGGCTGTCATAATGATTACGGGTAAGGCAGGGTGCATTATATGAATTTTTCCAAAGGCCTCCATTCCATCCATTCTGGCCATGCGCACATCCATAAGCACTGCATCATAGGAAAACTTTGTAACAGCATCCACTGCAGTTTTACCATCATCGGCCTCGACACATTTCCAGCCCCACTCTTTAAACATGGAACAGAGCATATAGCGATGCACCTGCTCGTCGTCCACCACCAAAATGGTTATCTGTTTTCCCACATCATTTCTCCCAGGAATGTATTTCAGAAATCACAAACGAGTAATAAACCAGTATAATTATAAGGTTTCCCCCACTCTACCCGCCAAACCAAAGCTCTTGATCCATGAAGAGGACAGCTCTTTTTCATAATTTATACCGTATCATTCTATTTTTATCCTAGAAATATATAAAAATATCCGACTTGCTGCCTTTTACATCATTTTACTTGAAACACCACTTTTCCTCACGATTTCCCGGTTGCAGTTATTTTCACATTGTATTGGGAGGCGATTGCATAAAAAGTGTGAGTTCTAAAAAAAACTTCAAATTTGCCTACCCCTGTGATTAAATAATAATATGCTGCATATTTGCCAGCCTGCACCCTACCAAAAGAAAAGATTTATACCCTGGCCTGAAGAACACCAATGACAGAAGAAAAAGTGGCTGACAAAACTCTACGAAAGAAAAACGATGGAATCATCAATGGAATTTCAATATCTTCCTTCCTGCAGATGCTGGAACAGGAAAGACATACGTGTTGTGTTCAGGTGTATTCAGATGACAAAAGTGGGGTTTTATACTTCGACAATGGACATCTGATTGATGCCGAACATAATGGTCTGAGTGGAATAGAAGCTGCCTACCGTATTGTTTCGTGGGAGAATTCCAGTATCGCATTAAACGAAACCAGTACCAGACCCAGGCAGATTGAACATCCTCTGGGATACATTCTTCTTAATGCCGCGAAACAGCAGGATGAGCTGAAGGAACCAATGGCTCCTAAAGCAACAATAACCTATGTTTCAGATGAAGCAAAAACTGCTGGTGATTTGCAAAACAGTGTCAGTATCCTTTCTGATATCGAAGGTATCCGCTACTTCTACCTTTTAAATAAAACTGGTAAAATAATTGCTCATTCAGCACCAGGTACAGACCTTGGCGAACTGCTTGTCTACTGCATTATAACAAGCAGCAATCTAAGGAAAGTATTGAATGTTAAGTCTCCCCGACGTATTCAAATGCAAATGAAAGACGGCAGTTCACTGCTCGTCATACCTAAAGCGGGAAAAATAATTTGCATGATCCTTGAGGCACATAGTTCCACCGAAAAAATTGCAAACCGGGTAAACGCCGGTCTATCTGTAAAATAGGCGTTATTAAGAAAGCACTGGTAATATGAATACTATTTCACAAGAATTTGCGATCCTCCCTGGAGTCATAGGATCATGTGTGGCCGATCGAACGAAAGGCACATTCTTTTCCAGCATGCCTGATTACTTCACCGACTCGATGGTTATAGAGGCAAGCAATAATCTTGGCCGAATGATGCAAATGGCGGCAGTCAAAGGATTGGATCCACAATCAATGTCCATTCGCTATGATACGTTTACTGTCATAGCCATACCTGTAGACAGCGAGGCGAACCTGTTAATACTTTGCGAACCCGGTTGCAATACTTCTCTTATGTCCACCACTGCCAACATGCTTGGCCCTGAAATAAAAAAAGCTCTGGAACAAGCTTCGGAATCAGACACAAAAGTTTCGACATCAACACCAGCCAAGGAAGAAGCAGAGCACAATCTGTTCACACAAAAAACCTCCCAGGCACTTATCAGTATAAAACAGGCGCTCTTTGATACCGTCGGCCCCATTGCAGATATAGTATACAATGAATGCGTTGACCGCTGGACCGCGAACCATCCGCCCAATGTTTCAAGAATTTTTGAGCTTGTCGGCTGTATTTCCACAGAAATTGACAACCCTGAGCTTTTTGCGGAATTTAAAGAGAAGATTTCTGCTTTACTTTAGGAGGGACTTGTAGACGGGAGGGCCAGGCTTGACAAATGGGTGTTTTGAGAAGCCTGACTCCACTTCACCATAAGTTGACAGTATCTGTTAATTCGGATATTTTGATCAGTTGGGATGAGCTACAATAGTAAGCAAATCACCTCGCTCTGTTTTAAGTCCTTCGTTTTTTTCATTATTCCATTTATAATAGTCCATAGGGTGAATTTATTACAATGTGTGCCTAATATCAACACACTTGGTTTTAAGGGCCGAACTGTGTGTTGGCAACAAGAAACCGAGCAAGACCACAGAATGGGGTAACACTGTCTCGTCCAGCACTCATGTTTTGTATGGGAACTATTCAAGCCGGATTTCCTTAGAGTGTCCTTTGGGATATCAAAAAGGCCATCCCAATACCCAAAACAACCTTTTTTTGACAACTTCTACAAGGTAATACAATCACATACCTTGGCACACCCCCATTTGTTGCGAATGTTATCGCATGACAAGAATAGGTAACGTGTCCCCGGATTATCCAAATCAGCATTAAGACGATCGGTTCATCCCCACGCCTGTGGGGAACACCCCGTCACTTGTAACATCGCCGAGTATATTACCGGTTCATCCCCACGCCTGTGGGGAACACTTGTCTTCATTGAAGCCAAACCATCTGTTAGGCGGTTTATCCCCACGCCTGTGGGGAACACGTCAGTGACCTAGCAGAGAATTTGTCTGTGTACGGTTCATCCCCACGCCTGTGGGGAACACCATTTCTTTTTTCTCCTGTAATTTTCAACTAACGGTTCATCCCCACGCCTGTGGGGAACACTAACAAGGAGCAACAAAATATGCCGATAACACCGGTTCATCCCCACGCCTGTGGGGAACACCCGTGCTTGTCTTGAGCTGTCAAAGTGTAAAACGGTTCATCCCCACGCCTGTGGGGAACACAGTTTCTTGGTTGCACTGCCACCCCGTATCGGCGGTTCATCCCCACGCCTGTGGGGAACACGGTTATTTCTTGTCGTTCAACATAGCCACGTTCGGTTCATCCCCACGCCTGTGGGGAACACACTTCACGTAACCAGCTAAAACTACGCACATTTTCCAACTTCCAACAATCTACCAGCTATTTCCGTCCATTTCCGTCCAAACAAATATCAGGTTCATCGTCCTCCCTTTGTAAAAAAGAAACAAGTTGCACCCCATCCATATCAACAGGTATACGTCTATTCTCTCCAACTGTCACAAATTCGAAACCAGCGTCAGCATTAGTATTCCAAGCCATGACGGCATTCCCCTCACCAAGACCTTCTTCAACAGTATTCCAGATCATTTCGCGAACCCGACGAGACAACTTCCCCACATAAACACCTGCACGAATTTCAAGAAGCCACACTGCCAGCCTTCCCCGCAATCTAGGCGGTACATTTTCAACCACGATGACCAACATTACCCACCTGTTCTTTATTTGGAATGGCTGGAGCCACGGATTCTTTCGGACGTTTTGGCGGTTTCATTTCACCTGCAGCAAGAACTTCTTCAATCATTGGAATAATCCTCTTCAATATCCTGCCTTGACGAAAAGAATCCCGACAGGCCAAACGCACTTCCCGTTCCGGGTTAAAAGGTACACGTGCAGCGATCTTAAAAGCTGCCGGAACCACAGTTTCAAATTTGAAAATATCTGCAATATCATATACAAAAGATTGAGGTTTACCCGTATGAATGAACCCCACAGCCGGAGCATATCCTGCAGCCAAAATAGCAGCCTCACATACCCCGTACAAACATGCGGTCGCTGAAGAAAGACATCGATTAGCAATATCACCACTCCCCCAGTTACTATGGTCATAGTTGCGCCTGACCCATTTCACATTATACTGTTTCGCAAGAAGCTGATACAGTTTCTTTACCCGCGCGCCCTCTATTCCACGTAACTGTTCAACACTCCGTTTTTCTGGAGGTTTTTCTTTGAAACGTAATTCATACATTTTACGAACGACCTTCAAACGAGCCGAATCATCCAAAGCCAATTTGGCCTGATACAACAGACGATCTGCCCTTGCTCCCCCAGGCTGACCAGAAGCATATAATCTCACTCCACCTTCACCTACCCAGACCAGCAGACAACCAACCCTTGAAGCCAGAACCACAGCAGCATGGCTCACTCTTGTACCGGGTTCCAACATCAACCAGGCCACAGAACCAACAGGAATATGAGTCCGCACGCCATTTTTATCTACAAGAACAAAGGCACCGTCAATAACATCAAGCCTTCCATATTGAACAAAAAGAATGGAAAGTCGTTCTTTCATGGGAATTGGTTTTAGCTGCGGTAATATTTGATCCATTAGCGCCCCTTATCGTCTGCAAGAAGGTTTATAACAAGCCGGATAAGCAAATCCTTTTGGGCTGGATCACTTGATGCTATGAGCAGAGTTAAAGCCACCAAAGCCTTGTCGTCAAAATTCAATACTTCACGGTTAAGGCCTAAAAAGAGCAGGAAAAGAAATGAACCAATGCGTTTATTGCCATCCACAAAAGGATGATCTTTAATGATGAAGTAAAGCAGATTCGCCGCCTTCTCTTCCACGCCCGGATAAAGATCCTGACCTCCAAAGGTCTGTTGAATAGCACCTAAGATACCGGCCATACCGTCTCCCCGCTCCTGACCAAAAATGCCCGTTGCTTCCCCCTTAGTCAACAATTCCTGTTTCAAAGAACTGATGGCCTGACGAGTCGGGGACAATTCTAAAACCTTAGACAATTTTTCATCATTTTTAGGAATGGCCAGGGAATCCTCATCATACTGCCAGAGCAACTGCCAGGTAATGGCATAAGCACTGACAATAGAAAGTACCTCCCGTCCTTCATCACTAACCAGATTGTGCCCTTCCAAAGTATTTGCCAGAAGATTCAGTATTTGCCTGACTTCACCAAGGCCTTTCTCCGCCAATCTCTTCTGATTTAGAGTATAGCCCTGTACAAGATGATCTTTCAGAATCGAAGTTGCCCAGATCCGAAACCTTGTGCCCTGCTGGGATTTAACACGGTAGCCAACAGAAATAATGACGTCGAGATTATAATGATCAACTTTATATTTTTTACCATCAGCAGCAGTATGTGCAAATTTTGCACATACTCGATTTTTATCTAATTCCCCCTCTTTAAAGACGTTGCTAATATGCTTTGTAATCACAGATCGCTCACGCCCAAACAATTTTTGCATCTGTGCCTGTGATAACCAAATAGTTTCATCTTTAAGTCGTACATCAACGATATTCTGCCCATCATCAGACTGGTAAAGAATTATTTCACCTTGTTCAAAACTCATTCGACTTCTCACTTTTCATTATTTCTATTCAAGCGTTTACGCCCTTCAGACTCTGTTAAATAATTTTCAGAACTGACAACCTTACTTTCTGTTTCAATCTCCAGTTTCTCCCTGGCATCCCCGGCTATCGTTCCACCCTTATGCGCTGCCACCTTGTTCTCAGGAAACCCTTGAGCATCCTGTTTTCTGGCGATTTCAGTGGTAGCAGCTTCACCAAGCATGGAAAAAATCAGTTCCAGGTCGGTCATGTGATCCCTCAGATTCTGCCTTTTCAGCCCCTTTAACTCTTTATACTCAGAAGGAGTCACCCCGAAAGCTGCCTTGGATATCTCAGCCGTTAGAATTGCATACTCGGGTTGTTCTTTTATACCTCGACTATTCCACTCATCAGTAAGTTCAGCCCTGACCGCAATGCCTCGCATTCGTTTTTCAATCCAGGCTTCGGAATAACCTTTGGCACGGTAAAGAGCTTTGGTTCTTTTGAATGCGAGTTCCGGATCTTCTATTTCCTGCACCCGCTCGTAGCCGACCTTTGCCAGCCAACGTTTGAAAGGCTCGGCTTTAGGAGATGGAATGGATTGGATGATTCGAAAAATGCCTTCAGTATCAGCGCAATCTGTTTGTCTTCTCTTGCCATCGGAGGCAACTAATTTCAACCCGTGACAATTTGTCACGACTTCACTTCCCTCTGCCTTCAAGCGTTGTTTTAATTTTCTCCAATAAGCTCCAGCATCTCTACTATCAGAAAGGATTGCACAAACATCAACAACCGAGAACCACCATTCATCATTATGTAAAGTACGCCGAATTTCTTTTCCTTTGAATATTGCCAGTTTAGTTTCCATACTGATCTCCTACATCCTCGCAAGTGAAAGTAATCCACAACCAAAAGCTTTTGCAGGGCCGATACCATTCTCAACAAGATTCGCCAAAGACTCTGGATCATCCACACTCAACAGACCGGTATAGTTAACAGTAACAATTTTTCCGGGTCTGCCTTTCTTTCGAAAATAGAGATTGCTTTTTCCGGCAATAATCACCTCATGCAGCAGACCAACATCTGTAAATTTCCGCTTCAACCAGTCACGGATCTCATCTTCATCAATAAGAGGTACTCGGCACCGTCCCTGATTACTTGTTTTATCACCTCTAGCTCGAATACGTCTGGTTGGATTGGCGGTGAGAAAAAACTGCAAAACCATCCCTGTTTTGAAAAAATAGTTAATCTCCTTTTGACCAAGAACAACCGGCCCACCTTTGACTGAGACCGGCTCAAAAGTTGATTGTAGCAAAACCGGATGGCCAGTGGGAGTTGATTGCTCCATCCTAAACAAAAAATCCCTTTTCGCCTTTTGCCGGTCGGGAAAAAGATCCCATATTTTACGGTGAACCTCATATGGGTTCATCGGTTTACGGCTAGTAATCAAACACTTACTAAGATACATTTGCACCTCCCAGCCCCAAAACATATACCTTACGCTTAGCAAACTCTCTAACCTTAGACGGTAGAGGCACATCACGGATCGTAAGAATTGAAGCACCATCCATGGGTTCGTCACTATATATTACTCCACGACCTGGAGCCACCTGGTTAAGAGCTTCTACCAAAGCCCCAGCCGTAATTTCTGCTTCATACAAAGGCCGATATAATGGACAGGATTTCCGTCCTAAAACTGGAGTGTAAAAGGGATACCGTACCGCTTCAGCCAATTCGCCAAATTTTATTTCACAATTTTCCAAACCAATGGCGACAGTAAACTGAGCATCGCAAATATATTCGCGAGAGGATAAAATGGCGTTATCGCGTGCTTTCCCGTTTACTTTTCTGGCCTCAAGAATTGTATGGTAATCTGTTATTATCTGGGGGCGCCATTGCTGGTCGTCGGCTCTAACAGCAATAAGCAACCCTTCGTTTAAGCATTGTCTACTCTTGATATCCTGTCGCTCAATTCCCAGGCAAGCTCCAAGCAAACCCACAACGCCACTTCTTGTGGGGAAAAGATTTGTCGGACGATAATCTTCATAGGTATGGGTCCCCCATGCCTGCAGTCCTCCTTGAAGTTTTAAGATGAGATATTTCATTATGCTGCCCCGCCATCCTGCACAATCCACGATTTAAGACTGGCTAGATCATTCTTTCTTCCTTTTTCAAGTTCACACCCCTGCAATGAAAACCATGCTGTTCTATGGTAAAATAGGGGACAGACCACAATTAATTCCAATGTAACCATCGTATTTTACAGGAAAAACAAAAAAATAATAATTTATTAAGACAAACACATCCAGAGAGATTGTTTTGGAACCTCACAGTCGTTGAATGGTCTATTCCTGAAGCACACGCAGAATTTTAACTTGCAAAAGTAGCGGTAATTCACCAATTTTAATAGATATAGCAAATTCGCCAGATTTCGCCAACTTGCCACAAAGTCAGATTGTTCCAGCTCTTGCAGATCAAGTATTTTATCGTGGTCTGTCCCCTATTGTTATTCTAAGCTGCCTATCCGGCAGTGAACCTGAAGAGGGCGCACCGGAAATAGCACTTTGATTTCTAAGCTGCCTATCCGGCAGTGAACTAGAAAGATTTTCTGAAGCAAGCACGTGGCGATTTCTAAGCTGCCTATCCGGCAGTGAACTCGGCTCGTGGTCTGACACTGGTTTTCGTGTTTTTCTAAGCTGCCTATCCGGCAGTGAACATTTAGGTGTTAGCGTTAGGACAATATCCCGATTTTCTAAGCTGCCTATCCGGCAGTGAACCATGAAGTCAATAAGTTCTTCCGGTGTTATTATTTCTAAGCTGCCTATCCGGCAGTGAACACTGACGAGGACGAGGCAAACGGAGTCGAGGATTTCTAAGCTGCCTATCCGGCAGTGAACCAACAGTTACATGCAGGCCACAAACTTCAAGCTTTCTAAGCTGCCTATCCGGCAGTGAACTAATAAGAGTTCAAAAGATTATAACGAGGGTTTTTCTAAGCTGCCTATCCGGCAGTGAACAAAAAACATCGCCATTTGGCGCTCTCCACATTTTTTCTAAGCTGCCTATCCGGCAGTGAACTTAACGGAGGGATTGCAACTGGTCCGCTAAGTTTTCTAAGCTGCCTATCCGGCAGTGAACTGATGGAAGTGATAAGGGTTATGGTGACGGTGTTTCTAAGCTGCCTATCCGGCAGTGAACATGGTCTTCACATAAAGATCGGTACGTTGACATTTCTAAGCTGCCTATCCGGCAGTGAACTCAAGGGCGGTTATTGCAGCTGCATCGAGACCTTTCTAAGCTGCCTATCCGGCAGTGAACATATCCCTTGGTACTGATGAGACAGATGGGCATTTCTAAGCTGCCTATCCGGCAGTGAACCAACATTCTCAAACAGGCTGGCGTATTCAGGCTTTCTAAGCTGCCTATCCGGCAGTGAACACACCACCTGTCAATAACTGAACCCACATCTTTTTCTAAGCTGCCTATCCGGCAGTGAACAATTTTCCATGATATCCTTTTTTTTTAAATTTTTTCTAAGCTGCCTATCCGGCAGTGAACAAGCAGAGATAGGTCTAAGTGAGGCTGATCTATTTCTAAGCTGCCTATCCGGCAGTGAACTTTACCGGATCGTCTGAAAAACACGTATCAGATTTCTAAGCTGCCTATCCGGCAGTGAACCTGGATTTACAGCAGGTGCTTTTACAGCCGACTTTCTAAGCTGCCTATCCGGCAGTGAACTATTCCAAAACGTTATCTTGCGCGTTGAGAATTTTCTAAGCTGCCTATCCGGCAGTGAACACAGACCTCTTCGTTAATAAGGTTTTCCATGTTTTCTAAGCTGCCTATCCGGCAGTGAACTGACAGAAAGAGTGCTTAGGGATTTTCAAATATTTCTAAGCTGCCTATCCGGCAGTGAACGCAAATCCCAGAAGGTGTAGGCGACTATACGTTTTCTAAGCTGCCTATCCGGCAGTGAACGAGACACCTGATTCAACACCAGCGGTGCTGTATTTCTAAGCTGCCTATCCGGCAGTGAACTGAGTTATCTTTGCTATGATTACTGTGGTATATTTCTAAGCTGCCTATCCGGCAGTGAACATTTTACTTGTGTTGCATACAATATTGAGGGTTTTCTAAGCTGCCTATCCGGCAGTGAACGTACGTGTGAAGTCACACGTACCAGCAGGTATTTTCTAAGCTGCCTATCCGGCAGTGAAC
>JAESPV010000084.1 GCA_016765495.1 Desulfocapsa sp.
CGCCACTTGCTTCTTCGAATAAGCCTTTATGGTTCTTATCTGCTCCGGTAAATGCCCCTTTGACATATCCGAAGAATTCACTTTCCAGTAGATTCTCAGGGATGGAACCACAGTTGATCGCAATAAATGGATTGTCTCTTCGGTCGGAATTGCGGTGAATTCCTTTGGCAATCAGCTCTTTGCCTGTTCCAGATTCTCCAGTGATAAGAACTGTGGTGTCATAACGGGCTACTTTTTCTGCAAGCTGCAACAGAGAACACATTTTTTCCGATTTGGCAATTATATCCTCAAAACCATTTCTTCCCTGCAATTCGTTGACCTTTGCTTTTAATCTGCTGTTTTCTTCGCATAATGCCAGGTGTTCGGATGCTTTTTCAAGTACCAGAAGGACCTCAGCAGTTTTAAAAGGTTTGGTAATAAAATCATAGGCACCACTTTTCATGGCTTCCACTGCATCATCAATGGTGGCATAGGCAGACATCATAATGATAATTGGCTGAGGAGTCTGATTTTCAAGGGACTTTAAAAATTGGAGGCCATCCATTTTCGGCATTTTCAAATCACAGAGAATAAATGGAAAAGGCGCTTTTTGCTGTATGGCCAGCGCCTGCTCACCGTTTTCTGCCATGGTGACCTGATATCCTGCCTTGCTGATCACGACAGAGAGCATGTGTCGCATATTTTCTTCGTCATCAATGATGAGAAGACGTTTGGTGTTTCTGTCTGTCATGCTTTTGATCCTTGCTGAGGTGGGTCAATTTCAGAACCCGTGAGCGGCAGGGTAATGGTGACTGTTGTCCCCTTGCCGGGATTCGATGTAAGATGTATGTGGCCGCCTGATCTTTTTATCAGGTTATGGACCACAGCCAGGCCTAATCCGGTTCCTTTTCCCACTTCTTTGGTGGTGAAAAATGGGTCAAATACCGCATCCTGAAGTTCGGGATTGATGCCTGCTCCGTTATCTGTAAGGGTAATTTTGATGAAACCAGTCTCATTTTCAGTGCTGAGAGAAATGATTCCCTGATTAAGAGTATCAGCTTCTTCAATGGCATCAATGGAATTTAACATACAGTTTAAAAAGATCTGGCGTATGCCGTCGCAGTCCATGGTTATTTTACTGTCTGTTGCATTCAGTCTGGTGGAAAAATTGATGGGAATGGCAGTTTTCCTGATACGGATTGCTGTAAGCAAATTGTTTAAGAGCTCGTGCAGGTCGATTTTCTCAGCTGGAGAAGTGACAGGAACTCTGGAGAGATCTAAAAGATTTCTGATAAGAGTGTTGATGCGGTTAAGTTCTTCGATAGCTCGTTTACTGAAACCTTGTCTCTCCTCAGCACTGAGTGAATCATCCGTCAACAAATCAATATACCCTTGAATTATCCCAAGCGGGTTACCAATTTCATGGGCAAGACCTGCTGAGAGTCTGCCAATCGAAGCAAGTTTTTCAGTCCGGATCATTTCATCCCTGTTTCTTTGCAGCTCCTCGTTAGCCTTTTTAAGAGAGTTAACGGTTGATCGAAGTTCCTGCTTATCCCCATCTATCCGGGTAAGCAGACGGTTTAGGCTGAGTGAGAGTTGGGAAAACTCTCCAAGGCCTTCTCCGTGAAAAAAACTGGTGTCATCAAGTTCTGTGCGCGAATCAGCAAGAGCAGAAAGTCTTTGGATGGGTTTGATTACAAGATGTACCAGACGGGTAAAACCAAGAGTGGTAAAGATTAGAACATTAATCACGAGATAAGCGAAAAAGATTTTCCGTGCCTTGTAGATGGAGCTTGAAACCTGTTCAAGAGACCTGACGAGTACTATGGAACCCTGGTTTTTAGTCTCAGGATGCAGAGGAGCTGCCATAAGCAGATACTGTTTGCTGAGAAAAAAACCATTCCAGCTCATCCCGGAATAAGAGGTTTGCGTTGTACCATTTGTTGCTGCATCTTGAAGTAAAGATACAGGATTAAGGCCTGCAGGACAGGAACCATGGGAATGGAGGGTGCTGGAGAGTGTGTTCTGCCACTGGAGACAGAGAATACCGCTCTCTTTAAAGTAGCTGCGTATTTCTTTTGAAAAACCGGCTGTGTCTGTACCCGGGGTGTCCGTGCTAAGGAAGGCTGCAGCAACATGTAATAGTTTTTCACTGATCATTGTTTCCTGCTGGATTCCGTTTCGCTGCCAGAGCATGAGTATTACAAAACCAAAGAGGAACATACTGATAAAGAACAAAACGGAGAGGGTAAGAGCCAATTGGAATTTGAGGGTAGACATGTCAGAAGCCAGAAGCCAGAAGACAGAAGCCAGAGGACAGAAGCCAGAAGCCAGAAGCCAGAAGACAGAAGCCAGAAGACAGAAGGTAGAATCCAGATGGGGGCCGTTGTGCAATCAATATCGTGGGGTTAATTTTTTTCATCTTTTATCCTGCAATGATCTTTCCCTGAAAAATAATTAAGCCAGGAAGAAGTTCGATTTAAAGACCAGTCTTTTGGCGGAATGGGTTTTGTGGCTTGAATGGTGTTGCAATCTGGTTTTGGGCCGCGGTGATAGGTGCGAACCCAGAAACAGAGTTTCTCCTTTGGATAGACTTCGCAATACCCATTGATGGATCCGCCGCATGGCCCGTTAACCAAACGTTTTGGGCAGCCGTACTGTGGGCAGAGGTAAGAGGATTCAGAGAGAGTACAGTCACCGCACATTCGGCAGTGGAAAAGGATTTTTTTGCTCAGGTGCTCCAGGAAGGTGTAGAGCTTATTCAGGAATGGGTTGTCCAGTGCTTTCAGGCTAATTTTTTCTGCAACTGGAAATAATAAACCATTTTCGTTAAATACCTGTTTATGTATGAAATCATTTGAGTCAAAGAGAATGGGCATGCTGTATTTTCTTGGTTTGTCACTGCAGTCTTTGTGGAGGTACCAGGTGGATGGTTCGGGAAAATGAACTTCTTTTGCCAGATCTGCTCCTGTGAAATGTTCTGCCGTATCAAGAAGAAATGAGATAGACTCAAAATTCTGGATGTTACCTCCTAAGTGGATACCTGCGTAGCCCATTTCGCGCAAAGCAGCGATCATTTTGGCTGCCCGCACTATTCTTGCCTCTTCCCCTTTGTCATCACTTCCAGCTTCTTCTTCCATGCGTTGCAAAAGTGTGTTCGGCAGGATGACGCCGGGGATGCGGCCCTTATTCATGATGCGGGCAACAGCAAGGGTTGGCACGAAGACATTGGCCATAATGGGAATAGATACCTTCTGGTCACGGATAAACCGCATAAGTTCCGCATATTTATCCATGTCGAAGCCAAGTTGGCTGATGACAAACTGGGCACCGCATTGAATCTTTGTAAGAAGTTTCACATATTGCCAAACCTGCTCAGATTCCAGGGTTTTAAAAGGGGAGACCACACACCCTGCGAAGAAATCCATGGCTGGAAGAGCCTTCTCCTGAGCCGGAGCATCTTTTTTTACGGTAAAATTATGTCGTAACTGCTCGATAAGGCTTAATAACTGGGGAGAGTCGAGGTCAAAAACAGGCATTGCCTGCCCCCGATAACCGTGTCGCGGGAAATCACCACCGAGGACAAGAAGGTTCAGAAGATTATGCCGATGGCATTCGAACAACTGGCTTTCGGCCATATTGCGGTTTTTATCTTTTAGAGAAAAATGGAGAAGGGGGGAGATACCCATCGCTTGAATATCAAGCCCTAACGCAGTAGGAGACAGTGCAGAATGCCCCCCTGGATTATCGGTTACAGATAATGCTTTAATTCTGCCATCAGCTTTTGCATTTTCAGCAAGCTGTATAATGTTCTCCAGTTGTTTTCCACCGGAACCACGGCCGGGAACCAATTCGTAGGTGATCGTGAATTCCTGTGGATTCAGCAGCGAGTCGCGAAAAATGTTAGATCCGGATTGGGGCATAAATGCAGATTCCTTTTGTAATTGTTAGCTGTACAGCAAATAAGGCACACTTTTTTTACTTGCGATAAGTGTTACTCAGTGGCTACATAGTATGCATGAATGATGAAAATGAAAACCGAAATATGATTGTTATCCAGAATCTCCTACGAGAAAGTGGAAGGATGGCGGAAGCTCCCAACTTAACGATTACCAGTATTAGAGGTGATGGGTCGAGCAGAAAATTCTGGCGAATAGGGCAAGGTGATAAACGGATTTGTCTGGCTGTAGCACCTCCTGTGGCTGATAAATTGAACCTTGCTGAGGCCAAAGCAGCAAAGTTCATCGGTCTGCATCTATTGAACCAGGGAGTGCGAGTGCCTGAGCAGTACGGTTGGGACGAGGAATCTGGCCTACTCCTTTTTGAAGATTTTGGTGATAGAAAACTTCATGAGTATGTTGTGGGCGAACAGGGGGATGAACATTTAACTGAGAACATTCGTTCTATTTACTCTCAGGTAGTGAAAAATCTTGCCATGATGCAGGTAAATGGTGCGAAGGGTTTTGATGCTGCCTGGTGCTGGGATACACCACGGTATGACAAAAGCATCATGCTTGAACGTGAGTCCGGTTATTTTCTTCAGGCGTTTTGGCAGGATTATTTAGGTAGGAAAGAACCGTCAGGTCTTCAGGAAGAGTTCGCTTATTTAGCAGAAAAGGCAGCTCTGATTCCAGCAGACTCTTTTCTCCATCGGGATTTTCAATCGCGCAATATTATGCTCCAGCACCGTGAACCCTGTATTATTGACTTTCAGGGCGGTCGCTTGGGGCCTCTTGCCTATGATTTGGCATCTCTGCTGATTGACCCGTACGTTGCACTTCAGGCCGAATTCCAGAAAGAGTTACTGGAGGAGTATCTGGATGCTTTAGAAGGGTTGATCGTAGTTGATCGAAACAGGTTTGTTGAAGAGTATCTTCTTTTGGCTTTGCAGCGTAACCTACAGATTGTAGGGGCGTTTGCTTTTCTCAGCAAGCAACGCAGGAAGATATTTTTTGCACAATTTATAGGGCCTGCAGTGAATTCATTGAATACTCTTTTGGAGAGTGAGTTTTTTTCAACGTTGACAATTTTAAGAAAAACCGTTTCTTCAGCGCTGGCCTATTGTTGCGCAAAAAAGAATTCTGATTGACTTTTATTGTGCAATTTTGTATTCAATAATGCTTTTTTTTATACATGATGTCCGTAAAATTGTTTAAAAATCTGGCGTGTAAGCAAAACTGCGAATTACTTTCTCCTTCTATCCTATAAAACCTGAGTAGTCTCTACTTAGCCTTAAATCTCTGACTGTTAATGAATCCTGTGCCACTTATCATCCACACCGATTGGTCCCGTTCCTGGGGGGGGCAGGAAATACGTATGCTTACCGAGTTGCGCGAGATGAAAAAACTGGGTTTTCGCGTGGCCATGATTGTTCGTGATGATTCTGAGTTGGCACGTCGGGGACAACAGGAAGGAATACCAGTCCATTTTATCGATTTTTCTTCTAAATTCAACCTCACTGCCTGGCGCGATTTGTATATACTGATCCGGCGATTAAAACCAGCGGTTGTCAATACTCATTCTTCTGAAGATTCCTGGATGGCTGGTTGCGTTGCCAAGGTGTGTAGAGTTCCATTAATTATTAAAACCAGACACGTGCTGGCCTCAATTTCTTCTTCATTTAGCTATAATGCTTTTTTTGATGTTATTTTTTCCTGCAGTGAGTCCATAGCTAAGCAGTTGGTTGAGCAAGGGGTGGCATCCTCTAAAATAATTGTCCAGTCAACCGGAATTGATGAGGAGCGCTTTCAGTACTCTGCAAGTGACCGGCAGAAAATTCGGAAGCGTTACAATATAAGTGATCAGGATATTCTGGTGGGAAATGTCGCTTTTCTTCGTATCTATAAGGGACATGATTTTATTGTACGCACAGCAGCCACAATGCCTGACAAGTATAAATTTATGATTGTTGGTGGCGGTAGTGGACTCTCAAATTTGCAGGAAGACATTGCCCGAGCCGGTGTCGAGGAGCGTTTTATTCTTACCGGTCACCGGGAAGATCCGGAACATTATTTTTCGGCAATGGATATTATCTTTTTTTCTTCCTATGAGACTGAGGGGATCTCCCAGTCGTTTATTCAAGGCCTGCTGTATGGCATCCCGCTTTTAACCTGCCGGCCGCCATCGATAATGGAAACTCTTGGGGTTGTGCGTAGGTATCGAGATATTGACCATGGTGATGTGGATGCAGCTCACCAGGGGATTTTGGATTTATCCCGGCACCTGCAACGCAATGAGGCGGCGGTCACGTCGCAGAGACAGGCTGTTGCCGAAAAATATGGTTTGAAAAAAATGGTTGAGAATATTGTCCGGGTTTACGGGGAGCATGGAGTAGCAAACAGCTTATTTAGTTCCCGTTCCTTGGTAAAAGGAAGAAAAAGGTAAGAAAGAGTGACCAATAAAGAAATAGTAGCCAGGCTCTTTGAAGTACTTAAACCGTACCGCAACAAACTTGTCATTGCCATGGTGGGGATGATGATTGTTGCAGGATTTAATGCTGCCCAGGCCTATATGGTCAAGCCACTTTTAGATGAGATATTTATCAATAAGGACAAGAACCTGCTCAATATTCTGCCATTGGCCCTGCTTGCAATTTTTCTAGTTAAAGGTATTTTTTATTTTATTTATTCCTACCTGCTTGAGGGCGTTGGGCAGTATGTTATACGTGATCTTCGTAATCAGATTTATGCCCATTTAAACCGACTATCCCTCTCTTTTTTTCATCGCACACCAACCGGCGAGCTTATCTCTAGAATTATGAATGATGTGAGTTTGCTGCAGGGAGCTGTCTCTCATGCTCTGATCCGTATTCTTAGAGATTTTGTATCTGTAATCGGCCTCTTGGGGGTTGTTTTTTATATGGACTGGCGTCTGGCAGGTATATCGATGATTTTTTTACCCATGGCTGCGGTACCTGTGGTCGTTTTTGGTAAGAAGTTTCGTCGTGTATCCACCCGTTTTCAGAAGAGTATGGGAGATGCAACCAATATCCTTCATGAAACTATTGGTGGTGCCCGGATTGTCAAAGCGTTTTGCACGGAGAAACAAGAAGAAAAACGTTTTGCAGCTCAGATACAGCACTTGTTTGACACCTTGATGAAAGAGACTAAGTATCGATGCCTGTCCCATCCCATGATTGAGTTTATGGGTGGAGTGGGAATTGCTTTGATTATCTGGTTTGGTGGTATGCAGGTGCTCAATGGAGCGTCTACCATAGGAACTTTCATGGCTTTTTTGACCGCGTTAATCATGCTTTATGAGCCGGTCAAAGGTGTGAGTAAGATTAATTCTACTATTCAATCAGGACTGGCTTCTGCGACTCGAATCTTTAGTCTGCTCGACATAGCACCCGATATTATCGAAAAGTCAGACGCAGAAGTTTTACCGCCATTTCATAAGTCTGTTGAATTTCGAAATGTTGCTTTTTCCTATGAACAGGATGAACCTGTTTTACAAAATGTAAACCTTACAGTCAGGCGTGGAGAAATTTTGGCAGTGGTCGGGCCTTCCGGTGGCGGCAAGACAACGCTTACCAACCTGTTGCCCCGCTTTTATGATGTTACCTCCGGGACGCTGCTTATTGATGGACATGATGTTCGTGGTGTGACACTTGCTTCGTTGCGCAGTCAGATGGCTCTGGTGACTCAGCAGACTATTCTGTTCAATGATACGGTTCGCAACAACATTGCTTATGGTAGCCAGCACTGTAGTGATGAGGATATTCGCCGGGCTGCTGAAGCTGCTTTTGCCCTTGAATTTATAGAAGAACTACCCGATGGTTTTGAGACGATTATTGGAGAATCCGGAGCCCGCCTTTCGGGGGGGCAGCGGCAGCGCATTTCTATTGCCAGAGCCGTGCTGAAAGATGCACCAATACTAGTACTGGACGAGGCAACATCAGCTCTTGATACAGAGTCTGAGCGTAAAGTGCAAAATGCTCTGGAAAATCTGATGAAAGATCGAACAACAATTGTTATTGCTCATCGCTTGTCTACCATTAAAAATGCTGATAGGGTCATTGTCATGCAGGATGGGAAGCTGGTAGAAGAAGGAACCCATGAGCAACTTCTGAAGGCAAATGGCATTTATGAGGGATTGTATACTCTGCAGTACTCGCAATAATTCTTTTTCTGGTCAGGGCTGGAATGCCCGGCTATTTCAGAGCCTGGATCACGTCCGAAGTATTGCTTGTTCGTACTTGGTTTTTCCTTGTCTTTCCTTTGGGGTATTGGCATCCCACCGACCATCTTTCAGTTGAATTACGCTCATGTGTTTGATTTGATAGACAAAGTGGTTTAGTTGGGGCTGACCCTATCTAATTACTATTTAATTATGACCGTCGCCATAGATATGCGGTGTCCAGCCCTGTTCCCTGTGTGTCAGGTGTGCGTTCCCTGATGTCTGCCCCAAGTTCCACAAGCATGGACTCTATGCTTTGCCACTTGATATTTCCGCTTGCAGGGCGACAACAGAGCAGTTCCAGAGTTTTTATGTGTTTCTTTTTCATGATTAACAGTACTGCAATATGGTACTATTGCCAAGGTGGGTACGCTTGTGTTTTGTGTGCTTAAGCATGACCATTGGCAAGAGATTGACGATACACTCTCGTGAAATAACGGGGAAAAAGTCTCTTTGAGAAACTCTGTGATCCTGTAAAACTGAAAGCAGGTTTCAAGGCGGTCAAGAAGAATGGTGGTTCGCCAGGAATACAATTTTGTTTTGGGGCACATCACTACATACCCCAAAACAAAACTGCTGTATGGTACACCCAGCCTGATTCGAACAGGCGACACCCAGGTTCGAAGCCTGGTGCTCTATCCAGCTGAGCTATGGGTGCCTGTGATAACTTATGTGTGACTTATAACGTATAACTTAAAATTAAACTATAAAAATACTCCTTTTGCTTAGGGTTTTGCAAGCTTATTCACCGCAGGTAATTCGAATAGTCTCCGCTTTTTCAGCGATCCCTTTTTTCAAAACTTCATGGTTGTATGCGGCGATCACATCGCGACGTTTCAGCATACCAACTACCCATTTATTCTCAAGATCTTCAACGACAGGAATTTCTTCAATTCCTTTAATATCAAAAAGTTGCATTGCTGTGTAGAGTGAATCATCTGGAGTGAGAGTGATAACATCTCTATTGCAGATACCGCCAACCAGATAACAAACTCGTTCTTCTTCTGCCTGGTGCAGGATGGATTTTACATCCTGCAGAGAGATAATTCCCACCATCCTGCCGGAATCATCCACAACGGGAAAGTAAAAGCTGTTCTTTGCCATTCTGAATATTTCAAGAAGGTGGTTGATGTTTGCACGTTCTGATATGAAATCCACTTCTTCTGTAATTGCCTTTCCCACAAGGATAGACTTCATAATAGCGACTTCACGGCCTTCGTGGATATCAATACCTTCTCTGCTGAAATCAACGGTGTCAATGGAATCTTTATTGAATTTGCTTGCCACCATGGTTCCTATGATGGAAGTGAGCATGATGGGGACAATAATTCTGTAATTGCCTGTCATCTCAAAGAGTAGGAATATAGCGGTCATGGGGGCGTGAGTAGAAGCAGCTAAAAATGCTCCGATACCAACTGTTGCATAGGCACCGGGGTCTGCAGTGTAATTTGGCAGCACTAAGTTTGCAATATGACCAAAACATCCGCCAATCATGGCACCAATAAAGAGAGCCGGAGCAAAGACACCACCTGCACCACCTGAGCCCAGGGTAATTGCAGTTGCAAGGATTTTCAGGAAAATCAGGGCCAGGAGAAGAAGGATGGCTCCTTCACCATTTAAAACCGTTTCGAGAAAATTGTATCCGTCACCCATGATTTGTGGGTAGAAGATAGCGATGCAACCGATGAGAAATGCGCCTGTTATGGGTTTGAGCTGAGGGTGGACGGGGAGTAGTTCATACTTGTCGCGGATATAATAGAAAACTTTAATATAGAAAACAGCAATTAATCCAATTATGAGTGCCATCAGGCTGTACAGCGGCATTTCCACAAATGGGTTAACCATTTCATAGTGCGGGATGGGAAAAGCCGGAGTCGCACCATAGTAGGCCCTTGTCACAACGGTGGAAAGTGCAGACGCTATAACGAGTGCCGCAAAAGAGGATATCGCAAAGGTGCCAAGGAGTACAATCTCCGAGGCAAAGAATACTCCGGCAATGGGAGCATTGAACATTCCAGCGATACCCCCAGCTGCACCGGCAGCAATATAAACCTTCATTCTGCTGCCGGAAACCCCGAAAAACCGACCAACCTGAGAGCCTGCTGCTCCACCGATGGCAGCAATGGGCCCCTCAACTCCTGCTGAGTTTCCTGTGCCAATGGTTAGTGCTGTGGAGACAATCTTTAAGACAATGCTGCGAGCTTTGATGTACCCGCCTTCAAAATTCACTTTACGTAAGAATTTAGTAAACCCGTAGCCATTTATTTCGCCTGGAAAGAGAAGGGAGAGCGGTATGAGCAGAACCATTCCTGACATGGGGATAAGCGGCAGGAGCAGCATGTTCCAACCTCCCTGATCAACCCCAAGTAACTCTTTCCCTCCGTGAAGAAATATGGTTTCCACCCAGTGTACCACAGTGCGAAAAACAATATTGCACCCGCCAGCCAGGAGCCCGATAACGGTGGCGATGATCATCATGCGGGTGTTTTCACCGGGAATTAATTTGCGCAAATAGGGGTTCATTGTTTTTCAGGAACCTTGCAGACAATAAAAACTGCCTGTTACTTGGATATGTACATATATGGTAAGCAAACTCATGTAATATACCAGACTTAGTCAAAAAAGCACGCTTTGCCGCTTGAATTCGATTAAAGAAGGTTTTTTTCGCATGAGAGTATGTTAGAATTACGGGGTTGTTTTCAGGGAAGGTACTGATGTCGAAATAAGGACAAGTCGGAAACATACTGTATGTAGTGTTCGTTCCCGTTCTTTACAGGAGAGATAAATATGAAGATTTCAATCGAATATTGTACGAAGTGAAACTACAAACCTCGTGCTTCCAGGCTGGAAGATGAGTTGAAAAAAGAATTTGATGCAGATGTGGAGTTAATTGCTTCTGCAGGTGGTGTGTATGAAATTATGCTTAATGGGAGAACCATTTTTTCCAAAAAAGCATTGAATCGCTTTCCGGATGATGGAGAGATTGTTAGTTTGATCCAGGCTTGATTGGAGAGTGAAAAAATAAAAGTCTCTGTTTTGTGACATCGCCTGATTTGTTGGGCAAAGATGAAACTCTATAAATGTGATCTGAAATAACGCATGCTTTGTGAATTGAAAATTGATAATCTTGCCTTGATTGAAAGCCTTCATCTGGATCTCTGCAGTGATGACAGAAACGGACTGGTGGTGATGACAGGCGAGACAGGTGCTGGGAAATCAATTATGCTCCGTGCAATTCATCTGCTCACCGGA
>JAESPV010000085.1 GCA_016765495.1 Desulfocapsa sp.
ATGTAACCACTTGCTTTGGTTATCTCGAGGATCTGGCCTCTGCCTTGATCAGCCGAACCGCCTTAGTACGCGATCCGTATGCTTGGTGGTGTGGGAGGGGCGGTCAGCGATGGCCGTTCCTATCCCGATCGGCGTCTTTTTGCCGTTTCTTTTTATCGTGGTCTGTCCCTGAATACTCTTAGTTCTCCGCTGTAGCACAATTGTTCGGCTTTGCCATTGCTGTTTATCATGTCTGGTGAGAAAACATAATTTACCTGTATGGAGATTCAGAATGTGTGATATGCGTACTTTCAAATCCATTATGCTTTAGGAAAGCATTTAAGTCATTTTTTACTAATTTACATTTCGGCCCTAATATAATCTCTGGCATTAACAGGCTGTTGCATTCACTGGAAAAATTGAATTCATAGAACGGAATAATTTGATTACTTGAAACTCTATATTTTATTTTTGATATTTTTTTCAATGGCATATCAATAAATTCATTTGGTTCAGATTGTAAATTATTTTCAGGTGTATATGTGATTCTAATCTCACGCTCCTCAGCGAAAGAGTCATGTTTTATGGTGCTTGCTAATTCTTTTACCAATATGGCTGTATGCGCAAGGTTGCCACCATCTGCTAATGTTGTTGAGATCATCTCCATTGTAGAATTTATATTGTAAATAATTTTTTCTGTACCGATTTTATGGGTAGTTACAACGCAGTCTCTAGGAGGAACACATGAAACCCCTTGTGATTTTGATGAAATTTTAAGGATGTCAAAAAAAAGATCACTCTGAAATCCAATAGCTATCCCGTGTCCATCGTTGGCATATCCTCTCCACTGGCTTAGCAAGTCTTTTGCCCGAGAAAAACTGATAATGTAGTGTTTTTTGTCTTGGATGTTTTCGTATGTTTTCTCAAATATTGAGAGTTGATTACGGTCAGGTACGCCCTGTTGATTTTCTTTTAATCTTCTAAGGGTTTCTTTAATTATTTTGTCAACCCAAATGCATTCCTCATCATCATTCATGTAGGATGAATCGCTAAGCCAAAGAGTTTTATTTTGTATAATGTTGAAAAAACTTTCAACTCCACAATAATGATATGCAATGGCACTATTTTTTTTCATAGTCAATACTCAGTGAAATATCTATTCAGCAACTATCAAGACAATGCTCTTTGATACACCCTTAATTAGATTTGTTTTTTCAATTGATTTTGAATGGCCTAACGATTCATAATTAACATTATTTCCAATCAGTAAAGGAAGCGTATAGGCAATCTTAATGGCATAGTTTACATTTTGAGCAAGCGTACCAGTCGCTTCTATAGCGGCACTTTGATTTAGTGTTGCAGTTACAATCCCGATGACAACACCAGAACGATTCAAAAGGGGACTACCTGAGTTCCCTGGCTGAATTGGAGCACTAATTTGGAAGTATCTGACATCTCCCTTGATTCCCGAATTTGCATTGATATACCCAAATGTGGCTTTTTGATTATTACCCTGCAAGCCAATATTAGGATATCCAACAACTGATATTTCTTCACCTTGCATTGTTTTGTTTTTGAGTTCAATTGGCAACCCACTACTTGTAACGTCACATTTCAACAAGGCTAAATCATTGTACTTGTCTTGTGAAATTAAGGTGGCTGTTATTTTCTTTCCTTTGAAAAGGATAGAAATTTTCGTAGAACCTTCAACAACATGGTTATTAGTTAGCAGATACCCATCATTGGAGATAAAAAATCCTGTTCCCGTTGATATGCCATGGGAAGGTTCTTTTTTTATGGTTTCTTTTTTTCGGTTAGTATTGCTCTGTAAATGTAATTTGTCATACTTATTTTTCATTGCAAGAGCGAATTGTCCAGCATTTCGTGCTTTCTGGGCTGCTCCTAATGCTTCCTCTGTAACTACATTTATTGAACTTGTGTAAGATTTTGGGAGTTCAACTAATTCTACGATAGATCCTTTGTCCCATAGTGCATGTATCAACCTTTGTTTATCTCTGATCGCTCCATAGGATTCTGGTTTATAGGTCGTTAAATTAATGTAGCCCCAAAATGTAGACGTAAGTTTGTTTTGTGTGTCGAGATTTTCACGCATACCAAAGAAAATGTTGTTGTCAAAAAGACCAGTGTGCCTTGTTGTACCATCGTTGTATTGTTTTATAAAAACACCTTTGTAGACTTGTGTTTTTATGTCATTGATAACACTCCCATATGTAAATTCTATCTCATTGTTTTTATCTAACGTTGCATAGTTTGCAAGTATTTTGGTCATTTTGCCATTTTCACGAATATATGCTCCAAATTCAATTTTACTCGTGCCAATAACTGATCGGTAATAATAAGCATCCGTTATCCCTTTGTTATGATATGTTATTTCAAAAGTATCTATACCTTCATTTGTAATAGTGATTTTTCCAATTCCTTGTGCTTTACTTTCTTTGCAGTCCCCGTCCCATTGCATATTGTATTCATTGGCACTTTGGGGTTCTCTGGAATAACCCTCCAAAAGAAATTCACATTTTTCACTTTTATTTGTAGGTTGAACCCAAGTGGAAGAATATGTGCCATTTTGATTGACTGAGATTTTTGTACGATAATCTGGTATAGAGCTTTCTAGTATTTTCTTGTACGTTGGCACAGTTGCACAACTTGTTAATCCAAATACCATTATTAAAATTATCAGTATTCTATTATTCATAAATAATTGCTCCTCAATCTTAAAATTGCCCTGTTCTCGCCAGCCGAACGTTGGAATTAACAGGCAAGCGGGATTTACAGCAATCAATTTCGATTAACCTGTGAATTTGACAGCAAGGCTGAACGCCAGAAAACCGCGCTGCCCGCTTGTCCAGTTGGATGATGTGTTGTTAGGCAAACCAACACGGCTTTTTGTGTAACAGCAGAAACCTGCAATTTACCACGACATTTGGACAAGGAAACAACGGAAACTATATATTTACAAGAAACTTGAACTGCCCGACAAAAAAACCATAGCCGATTACCACGGACTTCAAATGAAGAAGCAATGGCCATAGACTTTGCGAGAAACTTGAAAAGCCCATAATTACAGATCAATATCAATCTTAGAAATAGTCATTTCAGACCCAGCCCTACAACG
>JAESPV010000086.1 GCA_016765495.1 Desulfocapsa sp.
TAGCGACACCGATCAGCTTCTTGCAGAGGAAGGCGTGCTCAACCTGAGTAACGAAACAGGAACATTTAAAGAAGCCACCATTTTGCGTGAAAAACTGGATCTGCACCTTGAAGGTAAGACCATTTCCAAAACAGGTACCAACACCTACCATATTGAACACGGCTGGGTTGTAACCTGTAAAGTAGACGAAGGAAAGACCCCACCCTGGAGTTTTGCAGCCAGCGACACAAAGGTTACTCAAGGTGAATACGCAACCATGAAACATGCAACATTTCGAATTAAGGATGTGCCGGTTTTATATTCTCCCTGGCTCATGATACCGGTTGGCAATAAACGTATGACAGGCCTACTCTTCCCGGAGGTTTCCAATTCAGATCAAAGTGGATTTGGTTTTAATCTGCCATTCTTTATTAACCTTTCGGATTCATCTGATATTACCCTTTATGCTGAATATTTCACCAATCGTGGATTTATGCCTGGATTCGAATATCGCTATGTCCTTTCCCCTCAGAAAAAAGCTGGCTTTATGGCCAGCTATCTCAACGATGACCTTTCGGATCCATCAGAAATTGAATACAGGAAAGACACAGGATACACCCACACCAACCAGGACAGGTACTGGATGCGGGGTAAACTTGACCATGATTTTGCTAATGATGTGGTCACCCGTATCGATCTTGATATTGTTTCTGACAGAGACTACCTGACGGAATTCAACTCCGGAGTTACAGGTTTCCAGGAGTCAAACGACAGAGCTCTTGATGTTTTTGGACGCAGTTTCCAAAACAAGACCAGTGACGAGCGCATAAACTCCATGAAATTCCTTAAATACTGGGACGGTATGGCCGTTGAGGGGGTCTTTCTCGGCATCAATGATGTGCGAGAAGACAAAGACAGCCCAACACCTCTATGGAAACTGCCAAGCCTTGATTTCACAGGAAGCAGGGTCATTGGTGAGACAAATATCAGCCTTGACTGGGATGCAGATTACGTCAACTATTACCGGGAAGATGGGGTGGGCGGACATCGCATTGATCTCTTTCCACGCTTGAGTACACCTCTTCCGCTTGGATCCTACCTTGAAGCCCGTGCCGAAGCAGGTATCCGCAATACGTATTACGACATCCAGACCTTTGGTGATGGTGAATGGGATGGGGATGACAGCCAAAACCGTTTACTTGCAGACTTTCACACTGACGTCGGAACGACCCTGCTAAGAGACTTTGTCTTGAACACGGAAGGCAGCAAAGGAATTACCCATAATTTCAGACCCTTTGTCCAGTATGACTATCTCTCGAATACTGACCAGGAAGACCTCCCCGACTTTGACTCCGTTGACCGTAAAGATCACCGCAATGAGATCACTTACGGAATTGACAACTTTTTCAATCTCTTTGAGCGCAACAGCAGAGGAAAAGCTACGGAATACGATTATGGCTCTCTAAAAATCGAACAGCGTTATGATCTACGCAGTGAAGAATCTGACACTCCATTCTCTGCCGTCAATATTAATTTACGCTTGACCCCCATGGATAATGCCAGGTTCATCTATAAAACAGACATTGATGTTTATGGCGATGGGTTCACCAATCACACAGTCGAAGCTGTATATAGAAACAGCCGTGGTGACTATCTCAGTCTTGACTACAGATTTGATGATGAAGGTGATACCGAACAAATCAACCTGAGTGCGAGAGCTCAACTTTCTGATACAGTTTTTGCAGCATACGCAATCGAACACTCCCTGTCCGAAGACAATGTTATTGAACAGAACATATCATTGCTATACAAACCGGCCTGTTGGTCCGTTGAGCTACAATCAGCATACACACCGGGTGATCACACAGTCAGCGTTCTCTTCAGCCTTGCAAATATTGGAAATTCTCTGGGCTTAAATCTGTAGCAAGAGGCATACTATGCACTTTGATATCTTTAATGGCGATGCAGACGGGATACTGGCCTTACATCAGCTCCGTCTTCATGAGCCAAACCCCACTGCCACACTGGTCACAGGAGTTAAACGAGACATCAAACTCCTCTGCAAAATTAAAGATATCGAAAACAGCAATATCACCGTTTTCGATATCTCGCTGAACTCCAATCGTGATGCGCTCCTGACACTTCTTGGAGCGTACAACACAATTTCCTATTTTGATCATCACTTTGCTGGAACTATTCCAGACAGCCCGCTTCTTACAACACATATAGACCAAAGTCCCACTGCATGTACTTCCCTGATCGTGGACAAAATACTTGAGGGAAAATATCGAGGCTGGGCTGTGGCAGGAGCCTTTGGAGATAACCTTCATGATTCAGCAAACAAGGCGGCCAGATCCCTGTTTTTAAATACAGAAAAAATCTCGCAACTTCGTGAACTCGGAGAATTATTAAACTACAATGGATATGGCGCAGAACTCAGCGATCTTCATTTCGCACCGGACGACTTATACAGAGCGATTCGCCCGTATGATGATCCCTTTGCTTTTTTAGCTGAATCTGAGGACATTGCAATATTGCGCCAAGGGTTCAAAGAAGATATGGCTCTTGCTACAAAACAGAAGGAAATGGATCCGGGTAAGAAAAACAGAGTTTACACATTCCCAAATGCCCCCTGGGCAAGAAGAGTAGCAGGGGTTTTCTCCAACCTGCGGGCTCGTGAAAAAAAAGATGCAGCACACGCACTCATTGTGGAAAACAATGATGGTTCACTACGAATAAGTGTACGAGCACCTCTAAATAACAGGAGAAATGCCGACACCCTCTGCCTCTCTTTCCCCACTGGTGGTGGACGGACAGCGGCGGCAGGGATCAACCATCTTCCGGCAGAAATGCTTGATGATTTTCTTGAACGTTTTCAGAAAACCTTTTCAACATAAGAGTACTCCTGATGAAAATGAAAAATCTTCCAGCCGTTATTTTTTTCCTCCTTTCTTTTCTCCTTATCCTTCCACATAGCACTATTGCAGATGACAAAATCCCAGCAGCAGACCTTGTAAAAGATGGACAAAAGATAGATCTCTCCCAGGAAAAATATACACTCCTTTTCCAGGATCTTACACGTGACAACACATTCACCCAACCTGAGCTTGATGTACTGTTTAAAGATGTACGAATTAAACGCAAGGTGCTTGTTCTTATGGATACACAGTGGGAAGCCAAGCCCTACTACGAATATCGCCCACGCTTTATTACAAGGTCAATTATCAGGAAGGCGAAAAAAAAACTCAAACAACATAAAACAATTCTTGACCGTATCGAGCAGGAGCTTGGCGTTAATCGGGAAGTGGTTATTGCCATATGGGGCATTGAATCCCGTTTTGGCAAGAACAGTGGTGGATTTCACGTCTTCAGGACGTTAAACACCCTGTTCGACGCCTACCCGCGCAGATCTGACTTCTTCCGTAAACAGCTCGTCGCCTTTCTGATACTCTGTAAAGAGAACAACTACGACCCGCTCAGCATAAAAGGCTCTTATGCCGGTGCCTTCGGGCAAACACAATTTATCCCCTCAAGTTTCCGGGAATATGCGGTCAGTTTTGATGGTGACGACCGTCGTGATGTTTTCAAATCCACCCCGGATATTTTAGCCTCCATCGCAAACTATCTGCACAGATTTCATTGGACACTAAATGCTCCTCTCTACGTTGATATTGGCAGGAAACTGAAAGGGCCAGCATCAATACAGGCCAACAGCCTGGGGCGGAAAGGGCTGGTAGATCACTTGATAGTACAGAAGGAGCAGTCCATTGCACTTCCCACGCCGCCTGAAAACAGACCACTTACCATCGTGGGCCTTGAAATTTCGCCGAAAAAAGGAGGAGGCAAGCGATTTGTTGCCGGCTATCCAAATTTTCAGACTATTACAGAATGGAACCACTCCAATCGATACGCCATGGCAGTCAGTGAACTGGCGGAAGCCATTAAATAACAGGAAAAAAACATGAAAAACGTGTCCTGCTTCTACATCCTGCTATTAGGCTTTTTCCTGATGCTGAATGGCTGTGCAAAAAACCCGCTTGAGAAAGTCGCACATGAGACATTGCCTCAATTTACAGACGATTTACAACTGGAAGGCTTACTCACCGGGGCAGTACGCCACCGCCACTATTTAAATACACTCCCGGATGATTCATCCTTCACCCTCGGAACTGACACCTACCCTGTTTCCTGGCTCAGGGAATCCATGAACTCATTTATTGATATCCTGAAACAGGATCCTGACAGTGATGAATTAGCTCGTATTATAGCTGATAATTTCACGATTTATCAGGCGGGCGGCAGAAAGGATTTCCCCAGAGGCGAAATGCTGATTACCGGGTATTATGAGCCTTTCCTGAAAGGCAGCCTGACACTGAGCCCCCCATATATTTATCCACTCTACGCCCCCCCTGAATCCCTTATACAGATACGGGACAATGATAGTGGTAAGCTGTTTTTTAAACGAAAAGACAGCAACAATCAGCTTATCCCCTACTGGACGCGCGAAGAAATCGAAGAAAACAACTATGCAGCCGGCAACGAACTGGTCTACCTTGATAACCCTGTGGATGCCTTTATCCTTCATATCCAGGGGTCAGGAAAAATTCAGCTGCATGACGGGACAGTACGTTCCATCCACTATACTGCATCCAATGGGCTTGAATATTTTTCCATTGGTAAACTCTTGGTCGATCAAAATAAAATGAGTCTTGAGGAGGTCTCTATCCCAACGATTCGTCAGTACCTGCGTGAGCACCCAGAAGAACAGAAAGAAATCCTCAACCACAATATCAGATATATTTTCTTTAACTGGGCACCGGATGGTGATCCCGTCGGAAGCATTGGAGAACCGCTTGTTGCAGGACGATCCATTGCGGTGGATCCCGACGTGTTACCTCACACAGCACTTGCCTTTCTTATAAGCCGTAAACCTGTACTTGATGAATCCGGAAACATTGCAGAATGGATTCCCATGCACCGTTTTGTTTTCCCGCAGGATGCCGGTTCTGCAATCAAGGGCAGTGGACGTGCGGACTTATACTGGGGAAGTGGCACCTATGCAAAAGTTGCAGCAGGAAGCATGAAAGAAGAGGGAAGCCTCTATTTTATGGTAAAAAACAAATTTGAAAAACTGAAGAAATAAGTTTGAAAAGAAGTCATTGGCAAGACAGCTCGAAAGTATTTAATCAACGTGCTGAAGAATACGACAGCTGGTTTAATAACAACCTGCTTTTTGATATTGAAATAGCAGCGGTTCGTGCATTGTCCATCCCCGTATCAGTTCCTGCCCTTGAGATTGGAGTGGGGCCTGGCCGTTTTGCTGAAGCACTTGGCTCCGGCTTTGGCATTGATCCGGCGTTTGCTCCTCTTAAAATTTCCAAAGCCAGAGATATTGCAGTTTGTCAGGCAGTTGGAGAATCTTTACCATTTTGCAACAACTCGCTTGCCAAAGTGTCTCTCTTTTTCACCCTTTGTTTTGTAGAAAAACCTGTAGAAGTCATTCGTGAATCCCATCGTATTTTACAAAATACCGGGCACCTGCTGTTAGGGTTTGTTCCGGCAACTGGCAAATGGGGGACACACCTGCAACAAAAAAAAGAAACTGGGCACCCTTTTTATGAGCATGCCAACTTTCTCACTGTTAAGCAGATTGAAAAACTTCTTGCAGAGCATGACTTTTCTCGTGTTGCTTCTGTTTCCACCCTTTACCAAGCTCCCGGGGAAGTTATCCGGATGGAATCACCCCAGCGGGGATTAGATGAAAACGCTGGCTTTATCGTTATAGCAGCTACAAAATAACACAAATCTAACCAAGCTGTGCAAACCGTTCCCAAAAGTCAGGAAATGATTTGGCGACACAACTTTCTCCTGTAATTCGTACTCCTGGAACCCGAA
>JAESPV010000087.1 GCA_016765495.1 Desulfocapsa sp.
ATTACCGAACATATTGACAAAAAAGACCCGTATTCCGATGTAGTGAAAGTTATCTCCGTCAATATTCTTTACTTTGATCTTGGCCGGGGAGAAGATTACGTCTATCATGGGACAACACGTTTCGAGGGAATTCACAGTAACGATATTCTTCAGCTATCGGAAGACCAACAGGAGCTGTACAAAAAGGATAGTGTCCATCAAATTTTTCCCGAATATTACCTTATCAAGGTGAAGAACTTCAATGATGTAGCGAAGTCCACCCTTGACGAGTGGATTTACTTTTTGAAAAACGAAGAGATTAAAGAAAATTTTAGTGCCAAAGGTCTGAAAAAGGCTAAGAAGGAACTTGATATCCTCAAACTTCCCGAGCGTGAACGTCTGGCTTATGAACGGTATCAGGACGATCTTCATTATCAGGCAAGCATGGTAGAGTCTTCGTATACCATTGGTGTTATGAAAGGTGAAAAACGAGGCATTGCGCAGGGCATTGAGCAGGGTATTGAGCAGGGCATCGTGCAGGGCATGGCAGAAGGTGAGAAGCAAAAAGCGATGGAAATTGCGAGGAATCTTATCGACGTACTCGATTTACGAACAATTGCCTTAAAAACAGGTCTTACAGAACAGGAAATTGTCAAATTGAAATCGCTCTAATGGGGGGCTGGTCAATAAAATCCGAAAATTCGGGAAAAATTCGGGGACACGTTACCTATTCAATCTAACGCTTATTTTAGCATTTATGCCAAAAGTGCTGGATGATCCACCAATGAAAATTGGAAAAATAATTTTAGGAATATTAGATGAGTCCTACAGTATTTAGAGGACGTGGGTTTAGATTTTTCTTCTTCTCAAGAGAGGAAGAACGTATGCATGTTCATGTCTTGTCTGGAGACGGAGAGGCAAAATTTTGGCTTAAACCTGAAATTGAACTTTCCCAAAATCACCATTATTCTCGAAAACAATTAAAAGAAATTGAGATACTTATAGAGGAGCATTATAATGAGCTCACTGGTGCATGGAACAAATACTTTAGCCGTTGAAGTTACAAATATTACCACACATGGGGTATGGCTCTTAGCTCATGGGAAAGAATTGTTTATGTCATATGAAGATTTTCCGTGGTTCAAGAATCAAACTGTCAAATCAATCATTTCGGTGGAAGAGCTGTCTTTAGGGCATTTTTATTGGCCTGACATAGATGTTGATTTAACAGAAGAGATAATAGAACATCCTAAAAGATTTCCTCTAAAAGTAAAATAATTGGGGTCAGAGGGACAGGCGAAACATGCATCTTGACAACGAAATACGGGGGAAATACGGGGACAGAAATACGGGGACACATTACCTATTCTTAATATCAAACACTCATTTACTGGGGGGTAGGGGAGTCGTTTGTATTTGTTAATCAATCTGCTTTCGTGGGTAGTAGTACGAACCCTTTTGATTTGCTGGTTTTTTTGTCAAAAGTTATTGTTTCATCGCACTTGTTAAATATATTGGTTCGACCAACTACATAGTCTGCAAAGTCTGCTGAACCTGTTTTGTAATCTGTTAATGCTTGCCATATTATTTGAGCATTCTCGATGCTGAATTGTGCAATTTGGAGAATGTGCTGGATGACAGTAATTGTTTTAGGTTTTGATAATTTGTAGCATTTTTTCAATACCCAAACCAGTTCACAGATTACCAGGTGGTTGACGAAAATCTTATTACCAGTTGAACAATAGTTTTCAATGAATTCTGTGGCAATGTTGGATTGCAATTCATCATCTTGCGTGATGTAGCGAACGAGTATATTTGTATCTATTCCAATCAATATCTTCCACCGTGGTCTCTAATGGCATTTTTCATGTCATCTAGTGATACATATTCGTTGGGTTTTGGAACTAATCCCTTTAGTGCTGTTATGTCAGTTGTTACTGGTAAGATTGTTACTGAACCCTTGGTGTCCACTAAGAATTCAACTCTGTCTCCTTTGCCAATATTTAAGATGGTTCTGATATCTTTCGGAATGGTAATTTGCCCCTTGGTAGTGATGGTTGAGCTTAGCATGTTTCACCTCATAGATGTTGAGTATTTTTCCTTACTTTAAGGTAATGTTTTCTGGTTGTCAATGTGAAAAATTCCGGATGGAAAACCGGGGAAAACCGGGGACATGTTACCTATTTCTTATGGGTAATTGATTCTTTAGATAGAGAAGCTGGTTGAATTGGTGTAACTCGCCAATCTATAATCAAAATTTGGTTGGTTGAGCGTTTTGAGGAAAGAGGTGCGAACGGGTGAATATTTTCTGTAAGTATCTGTTAAATTAAAGAGAGAGCTTTTAGGAAGGCCCCTGTAACACCTAAGATAGAGATAGTGATTGAAATGGTAAACATTCGTAGGGTGAAGTTGCGCTGTCGCTCGTCACGGTGATCCAGCTTGTCAGTAAGTTTATCTATCGAGTTGATTATTTGTTCGAATCGTTTGTCGATTTGTTCGAATTGTTTGTCGACCTGTTCAAACCTTAAATCGACCTGTTCAAACCTTAAGTCGACCTGTTTAAACCTCTTGTCAATGTCACTCTTCATGTTGTCAAAGGATTTATCAACATCAGAGCGAAAGTTGATTATGTCATCCTGCATTCGTTCAACTCGATTTTCCAAGTGATCGAAACGTGCTTCAAAATACTTTGATGTCGGAATGATATTGGCTACCAGGATATCCAAGGTTTCTTGATTAACTGGTAATTGACCAGGTTTTTGTTTTATACGTTGTTCTTTTTGCTGCTCTGCCATACTGGATACCTCGAAAATCAAGTTTTTCTTTTAAGGTTGTATAATATCAACTAACAATATACTTCCCGAGGGTAAAAAAGCAAGACATGTGCAAGGAAGATATTTCTGGAATATTCCGGGGACACGTTACCCATTCCTTGCCATAGAATAACAACTAAGGTAGTATTCATTCTATCATGGCAAGAATAAAACGAATAGTTGTTCCAGGATATCCACACCATGTGGTCCAGCGTGGTGTACGCTCAATGGATATATTTTTCAACAACCACGACAGACAGGAATACCTCCGCCTGCTTAAAGAACAGGGGCAGCGTTTTGGCGTCCATTATATTTCCTACTGCCTGATGGATAACCATGTCCACCTCATTGCCATCCCTGAAAACCCAGAAAGCCTCGCAAAAGCAATCGGTGAATCTCATCGACGATATACCAGAATGATTAATTTTCGCGATAACGTCAGAGGTTTTTTATTTCAAGGACGTTTTTTTTCCTGCCCTGTGTATACTGACAACTCTCTTCTTGCTACCGTGCGGTATGTAGAACGTAATCCAGCACGAGCAAAAATGGTAACAGCTCCGTGGGATTATCAATGGTCAAGTGCAAAATACCGAGTTGGCCTGATCTCCCATGACCCACTTGTCACACACTCCCCATTACTTTCATCTGTCAAGAACTGGCAACAGTTTCTGACCACTGAATCTGACGTTGATAATGAGATACGAGAAAAGTCTCGTACGGGAAGGCCATTTGGCCCGACAGAGTTCTATGACATAGTAGAAAAGATTACCGGGAAAGATGCACGGCCCAAACGGCCTGGTCGACCGGGAAACCGTAAAGTGTCCCCGGAAAAAAAATCGGAAAAATGCTAAAAAGAGTCAATTAGGCGGTAAGCGTCGCAGGTACTGCTGCAAAGATTCCATGTCATCACTACAGGACCGCACAATCGACTGAATATACTTAACATTCTTCTTTATACTCTCGAGATACAGATTTCTGTCAATACTACAACGTTCACGGAAATGAATTTGCATATATTTTGTGAGATTTCCAAAAACCAGTGATAGGCGGCCAACCACCACATCATGATAAAAAAATGATGTTTTCTGCATAAGCTCCACCGCAGAATTGTAATCTACAACTCCGCCCTCCTGATACTCCTGAAAGAGCGAGGGGAGTCGTTCCGGATAGTACCTATCCGCCATCTGGGCAAGAATGTCGGCGGATCCCACAGCAAAAGAGGCCAGCTTCATTTCGCTGGATGGAAAAGACAGGGAAGTGGGATCTATGCTGAGGTTTGTACACTGAATGATTAGTGAACAATCAGTAATAAAAGGCGTACTGAAGTTCTTTGCAGTTAAATAATCCGCCATGAAAGACATGGATCGTTTTTCATGGCCCACGGTAAAAGTTGCTCCGGTAGCAGCATCTTCGGAAATTTTAAGCAAGAGCCCGCAGTCATGAAAATAGGCACTATACAGTGCCTTCCGAATGGTCTCTCTTGAGACAGAGCAACCATCACAATAAAGTCCGTGAAGCAGTCGCAAGGTTGCAAGCACCACACTATAGGTATGATCCAGAGTATGATATTTAGTTCTGCTCTGTTTGTACTCGGGATGTTCACCGCCAAAAATAAGACCAATTTCCTTATGTAAATCAATGAGCTGTGCACGTTCAAAGTCGGCTTCCATCAGCATTAGTATACCAAGGATCTCATCGAGAGGATCATCGGTGTAACCGGAATCCAGCATCTTTGTCAGTGAGAGGTTATCCATCAGGGGAGGAGGGCCATAAGGAGTGCGAACATGATGTCCTGCGGGTAGAAGGTATCAGTTACCAACGTTCAGTAACTGATAACTGGTAACTTACAGTGGAAACATTTCCATCAACAATTTAACTTTCGATACATGTATATCAAAGTAGTGTAGTTCGCACTTTAGGAGAATACAATGCAGGATGCAAAAAAAATTACTCAAAGTGTATACATTTTTTGGGGCAATACGCTGCCGCTTCTTCTACCTTACTGGTTATTTCAACGTCAGAATCAATAAGGCAGGCTTTTTCAACCTCGTCCATTGCAAATACCTCGGGACAAATCTCCACGCAGGATCCGCAACCATTGCATTCGTAAACATCAATAATGATGGATTTCTCCATTGTTTTCTCTAAAGTTCCAAGGAATCTTTAGTGAAATTTTTGTCAGGTTCAACAGGATACTTCCCATCAAAACATGCCAGACAAAAATCATCCCTTGAAAGCCCTGTTGCCTCAACCAAACCGTCAATACTCAAATAATGAAGTGAATCCAAACCCAGATCGGCAGCGATTCCGTCAACTGAATACTGGGAGGCAATGAGTTGCTCTGATGATGGAAAATCAATCCCGTAATAACAGGCGTGACGAGTTGGAGGACAACTGACCACCATATGAACCTCCGTGGCTCCGGCTTCTCTTAATGCCTTGACCCTGCTCCTTCCAGTGGTGCCACGAATAATAGAATCTTCAACAATGATCACCCGTTTTCCTTTCAGCAATGATCGAACCGGGTTTAATTTGACCCGTACATTAAAATCACGCATGGACTGGGTGGGCTGAATGAAAGTTCTTCCCACGTAGTGATTCCTGATCATTCCCATTTCAAGAGGAATACCGGATGCTCTGGAAAAACCGATGGCGGCGTAATTTCCTGAATCAGGAAATGGCATAACAAAATCGGCATCCACCTGAAACTCGCGGGCCATTATCTCACCCATTCGTTTGCGTGATTCATACACATTTATGCCAAAAATGTCAGAATCAGGACGGGCGAAATAAACCTGTTCAAAAATACAAAAACTGGTTTTTTGTTTGGGCCATGGAAAGATCGAACGGATCCCCTGCTGCGTGATGATGAGTACCTCACCAGGCTCAACATCACGAACATATTCAGCCTCAACCAGATCCAGGGCACATGTTTCCGACGCCACTATCCAAGCGCCATTACTTAATTTTCCAAGACAAAGCGGACGAAAGCCATTGGGATCTCGAACGGCAACAAGAGTATCTTCAGTCATCAGCAGGAGCGAATATGCGCCTTTCAGGCAGGAGAATGATTCTATAAGCGCTCTGTCCAAACCCAGATGAGTGGTGCGAGCCAGGAGATGAAGAACCACCTCACTATCCATGGAAGTCTGAAAGATAGAGCCGTTATTTTCAAGATCTTGTCGTAACTCCAGTGAATTAACCAGATTTCCGTTATGCGCCACGGCCAGAGTACATCCTCTGTGGGTAATCAGCAAAGGCTGAGAATTGATAATATTGGAAGCACCTGTAGTGGAGTAACGTACATGACCCATGGCCATGGAACCGGGCAGGCCCTGCAGGATATCTTCGGAGAAAATCTCAGGAACAAGTCCCATGGCTTTGTGAATGGATACCTTTCCAGCATCTGAGGCTACTATGCCGGCGCTCTCCTGTCCTCTGTGCTGCTGGGCATACAGGCCAAAATAGGTCAGTTTGGACGCATCTTCGTGTCCCAGGATACCACAAACACCGCATTCATGTTTGGGGCGTCCATCTTCCACAATTTGTACATTATTACGCTTCATTATATCGTCCTGTGGTTGCTGCCCCTGCAGAGAGGCTTACAACTCTTTTAAAAAGGGAAAGGCACAAAGAAAACGAATATCTTTGTGCCTTTTGTCAAAATCTGATAAAAGGGTTTATTATAAGTTTCATTGAAATTCAACAATAAAGCACCTTCTGTCCTGCTTTTTTTCTTTTTACTACCGCAACAGAAGGCATAAAATAATTAAAATAAAGGAAGGGAGCGAAATAAAAAACGTTGCATACTACCTGTATATAACGTTTTTCAAGTACAAGTGGTGGAATAACGAGCAGGTAAGCTGTTCGGATTATTTCGTTACATTCCTAAACATAACTAATAATATGATCAGACTTACATCAACAGTCAAGGCCGCCGGCTGAGCAGCTAAACTTGGCCCAGGGGACCTGAGCCAGATACTCTGCGGTATAACCTTACCCAAAGATGATAGATTAATTGTCGGAGCTGAAACCTGCGACGATGCCGGGGTATACCTTTTAAACGACGAAACAGCCCTTATTCAGACACTGGATTTCTTTACTCCCATTGTTGACGACCCCTATCATTTTGGCCAGATTACCGCAGCCAATGCACTAAGCGATGTGTATGCCATGGGGGGGAAGCCTTTGCTTGCCATGAACATTCTTGCCTGCCCCATAAAGACCATGGAAATAGAAGTCTTCAGGGAAGTGATCAAAGGCGGCTTGTCCAAAGTAGAAGAGGCAGGTGCGCTTCTGGTTGGTGGCCATTCAGTGGAAGATGCAGAACTTAAATACGGCCTGTCTGTAACAGGAGTGGTTCATCCGGATCGGGTTCTGCTAAATAGTGGTGCCAAACCGGGAGATCGTTTAATTCTCACGAAACCTCTTGGTACAGGAATCCTCTCCACGGCCATCAAAGGCAACTTGGCAGGAAGTGAAACTGAAGAGCTTATCACACAAATCATGGCGACTTTGAATCGTGCTCCGGCAGATGCTATAACAGCTGTTCGGGACAATGGTTATCCTGTTCATGCCTGTACTGACGTCACTGGCTTTGGCCTGCTTGGCCACCTTCATGAAATGACAGTGGCATCAGGAGTCAGTGCCAGGCTCATCAAAGAACGGATCCCGATTATTTCAGGTTGTGTTGATTTTGTCAATATGGGTATAATTCCCGTGGGAGCGTATACGAATCGCAGTTTTTATTCAAAGTGGCTCCGTAACAGTGTTAAAGACGGTGATCCCGTGGAAATGCTCATTGTTGATCCACAAACTTCAGGTGGTCTTCTTATTGCTGCCCCACCTGCGACCAGTGAGGTACTTTTGCAAAAGCTGGAAGAATCGGACTATCCATTCTCATGTGTCGATATTGGTGAAATCGTGGAAGGAGATAGCGGGGCAGTGGTACTTGTATAAAAAGTTAATCACCGGTTATACATTGTGCCAGACTCCGTGCCTCATATGCGATCCGCCTGGGACTGTTTACGGCACGTCAAACCTCTATGATCGCCAGCAGCAGTTCGGTTAATTTAGTTAGATCCCGTAAGTCAAGACATTCTTCGGTGGTATGAACCTTATTCATACCCGTGGCAATAATAGCTGTTCGAAGCCCGTAACTATTAAAGATATTGGCGTCCGATCCCCCGCCTGCGACCTCAAAAACGACTTTACGCTCAAGAATATCTGCAGCCTGCTTCACCCGATCCACAACTGTTTCATGGTCACTAAGTCGCATGGCCGGGTAGTCTGTTTCAACCTCGATTTCCACGGAAGGTTGGTGCTTCCCTTTCACGTGAGTCGCCTCGTGCAACACCACTTTTTGGAAGGCGGCTGTAATTTTCCGGGTATACTCTTTTAGTTTCGCAGGTGAGTGCGAACGAACCTCTCCTTCAATGGTAATGAGATCAGGGATAATATTTGCTGCAACACCACCATGAATCAAGCCAAAGTTTGCCGTGGACTCCTCATCAAGGCGTCCGAGGCGAAGACCAGCAATGGCGTGTGCTGCCAGGCAAAAGGCCGAGACTCCCTGTTCCGGATTCAATCCAGCATGAGCTGCGATGCCATGTACCGTAATCTTCAGGCGATTTGCTGCAGGGGCACCCACAATAACTCTATCAATGCCGGTTGAGTCAAGGGCATAGCCAATTTTTGCCTGTACAAAACCTGGGTTAAAGTTTTTTGCTCCGAGAAGACCCACCTCTTCGCAGGTAGTAAAAATAATTTCGATGGGACCGTGTGGCAGTTTATCTTCGCGTAAAACCCGTAACATTTCAATAAGGGCTGCGATACCGGACTTATCATCTCCCCCGAGAATCGTATTGCCCCTTGAGGTGAAAATATCACCGGTTCGAAACACTTCTACACCACGTCCCGGATTTACTGTATCCATATGGCAGGCGAAAAAAATCGGTTCTTTTTCGATGGTTCCGGGAAAACGGACGATCAGGTTCCCGCTATTTGATCCTGTTTTCTCTGCAGACTCATCCTCAACAACTGATTCTGCTCCCAGATCGGTCATTAGCCTGGTCAGAAAATCAGCAATGTCTCTTTCTTCAAAAGACGGGCTATCAATTTCGCAGAGTTCGGTAAACGTATCAGTCAATCGTTCTCTGTTGATGGAATATCTGATTGTTGTCTGTGGCTTCATAATCGCGCTCATTTAGTGAGGTATTTGTTTGAGGATACCTTGAGATCAATTTGTTTGCTGCTTCATTTTTTAACCAGAAGAACAACTGCATGACAACTAATCCCTTCCACTCTTCCTGTGAATCCCATCTTTTCAGTGGTGGTTGCCTTGACGTTCACCTGATTGTTTCCAACTGAGCAGGCCTCTGCAAGAATAGCCTGCATCTTCTGGACAAATGGAGCCAGTCTGGGTTGCTGACAGACCACTGTAATATCTGCATTTGAGAGAATATAATTACGTTCTTTTGCCAGTTGCACGACTTGTTTAAGGAGTAAAATTGAGTAGATATTCTCAAACTGATTATCAGAATCTGGAAAATGTGCCCCTAAATCTCCTGCCCCCAGGGCACCAAGAATTGCATCACATAGAGCATGAGTTAAGACATCTGCATCGGAGTGTCCGGCAAGACCCATTTCGTAGGGTATCGTTACTCCCCCAAGCACCAGTTCACGGTCACTCACAAATCGATGCGCATCGTAGCCATGACCAATTCGCATGGAAGACGTATTGGTTTGTTGCATAATTTTCTCCGCAATAGTCAAATCATCGGGTCGGGTAATCTTGAGATTTGTCTCAGACCCCTCCACAAGATGTACCCTGGTTCCTGCCAGTTCCAAAAGAGAGGCTTCATCTGTTACATCCCTGTCTCCTGCAGCTTCATAGGCATCCATAAGAAGCGAGAGCCGGGCAGCTTGAGGTGTCTGTGCCTGCCAGAGATTGTCCCGGTCAACGGTGGCAAGGATGCGATTATCAGCACCACCTTTTTTCAAAGTATCCTTGACAGGCACTGCAGCAATGGCTGCTCCATACTTTGATACCGCGTTACAACAGTCAGCAATCAGCTTCTGCGTTACCAGGGGACGTGCACCATCATGAACAAGAACAGTTTCAATATCACTGCCAAGAAGGTCAAGCCCTGCCTTCACTGAGTCCTGACGTCGTCTACCTCCGGCAATAACCTGTAGAGTATCCGTTGCCAAATTGTATTCATCCAGCAAATCTAATGTAAAATCAACACGATCTGCTGGCACCACAACCACAATGCTATCAACAGAAGGGGAACTCACAAAGACACGAACAGTATGAACAAGAATGGGGACGCCAACAAGGAAGTGGTACTGTTTGGGATGGTCCAGGCCCATCCTGCTTCCGCTTCCGGCAGCAGGAATTATGGCAACTGTTGAAGACATTTTGATAAATTAGATAAATTAGATAAATTAGATAAAAGAACGAATCTCTTAAAAAAAAAGAAATGGAGCGGGCTATAAGCCGAATCCTGTTCCCCTTACGGGGTCATGATCATTTCACTGGGATGCCGGTCGCCCGACACCTCTTGCAACCTACCCGAAGACTTCGGGCGGGCAGCCCGTGGGACGTCTTCCTATTTGGTCTTGCTCCGGATGGGGTTTACCCTGCCTTGTATATCACTATACAAGCGGTGAGCTTTTACCTCGCCATTTCACCCTTACCGAATCAGAAGATCCGGCGGTATATTTTCTGTGGCACTTTCCGCCGGTCACCCGGCGTTCGTGTTACGAACCATCCTGCCCTGCGGAGTTCGGACTTTCCTCTCAGATTTTTTTTAAACACCTGAGCGATCATGCACCCGCTCCATTAGTCTCTATAGCGACAATTACTTAAAAAAAAAACAAAAAAACAAAAAAACGCCAGCTGCTCTTATGCCTCAGCCTCTTCCACCGGTTCATGGTACATAATCCGCTGACAGGTTGGGCAATCAAAATGTTCATCACCACGAAGAAGCAGATTGTATTGCTGAGGCGGGATGGCCATAAAGCAGCCCTGACAAACTCCTTCAAGGACATTTACAACGCCAAGACCATTGCGGTGAGCACGAAGCGTGTCATATTTTTTCAACATCTGAGCCTTTAACTTATTCGCCTGAGTCTTCCGTTTCTTTTTCTGAGTATTTTTCTTTTTATTAATTGCTGCAATTGCCTTCTTGACTTTCTCAGTCTCTTCCAGAAGCAACTCTGTCTCACCCTTGAAAAGATTTTTATTTTCTTCGATATCGGCGGTAAGTTGTTCTATTTCTTCCAAAATAGCTATAACCTTATCGTTTTTTTCTTTTACACCCTTTTTCCCGTCCTCGATCTCTTTCAACAGGGCAGTCTGTTCACGTCCGGTCTGAACCTGCATCATCTTGGATTGACGATCTTTTACATGCACCATTGCATCGGCAATTTCCACTTCCAGCATGCGATATTCTTTTTCGAGAGTTTCGATTTTTTCAGTGAGAGTTCCAATTGTGGCCTCCCTGTCTGCGAGCTCAGCACTTTTTATATCAAGTGCTTCCTGCTCTCGCTGAATATCGGAATCGATAGTATCAATAATGTGGTCAATGGTCTGCAGCAAGGTTAGTTGGGCTATTTCTTCGTTCAAAATTCTTCTCCTGTATCTGAATATTTGCGTATAGGTTTAGTATTTCAATGAAAATTCATTGTTCTTTATTGATAGTTGTAAAAACCGGTTTCTCCGATTCAGGCTGTAAGATCTGTAGACTCCAGCCCGAAGCTACGGCCTCAGCCTCCAGTTGTTTTTCAAGTAAAACCAAGGCGGGACGTTCCGTAGCATAGTGCGTCCCGTCAATTACACAAAACCCGATCTCTTCTGCCCAGCGAGCGGTCGAATGTTTGATTTCAGCTGAAAGGTAGACATCTGCACCCAGCCTAAAAGCCTCTTCTGTAAGCTCAGAACCACTGCCGCCACACAGCGCAACAGTTCGTACTTCTCTGGGTGATTTACCGGCAAGCATCACGTTGTCTCTATCCAGAGCTTTAAACACCTTCTCCATAAATGATTCAAAAGAAAGAGGTTCGGCATACCTTCCGATCCGTCCCAATCCCTGGTTTTTATTTTCCAATGAAGAACTACAGCGCAGGGGCGATAACTCTTCCAAGTCCAAGAGTCTGGCTAAAGCATCACTGACACCGGGAGCTGCACTGTCAAAATTGGTATGACAGGCAATCACATTAATTTTCTCAGCAAGTGCAAGCTCTAAAAAGGCACCATCGGGGGAATGAGTGTGGACAAAGGGCAGTGGATGAAAAATACAGGGATGGTGAGTAATAAGAGTATCGGCACCACGACTGATGGCCTCTTTAAGAAGAGGCAGGGTAGGGTCAAGTCCGAGAAGGACAGAGCGGGTGTCCCTTTCTGGATCACCAATCAAAAGCCCCACATTGTCCCAGCTTTCAGCAAGGTCGAAAGGTGCAATCCTGTTAAGAGCATTTAAGAGCTCAGTCAGCTTGACAACCATTGTCCCTCCCGCCTAATTGCTTGGGATCAGGCATAAAAAAAAGGTACAGCCCTTGTGGGATGTACCTTTGGATTTCTGGCTCTCTCAAGCAGGATGTCTTGCCTGCTGGAGCAAAAGCGAGTATGAATGGTGAGGCAACTGACCTCTCTCTGTCTGGAAAAACGTGTATTCTATTCAAGGAACCTGGTCATTTGTGCAGATTCTATATCTAACCCGACAAGTCGGAAACTTTTAGTGTCGCTGGATAAGTACCTTGTGGGGATATGTAAACGAGTAATTTCATTTATGCTCTTTAAAATTCTTGTTTTTTATTACTGCTTTTATGGAGTAAGGTACTAAAAATGGTGGGCGCAGTAGGATTCGAACCTACGACCGACCGGTTATGAGCCGGTGGCTCTACCAACTGAGCTATGCGCCCGCTCCGGCGTAAAAACCTCTTATATAAAATCAGCTGGAGCAAATTGTCAACTAAAAAACACCTCTCTCGGGGGAAAACGCTGTTTTTTCTTTAAAACAGCTTCTTTTTGTATTCTTCCCTGATTGAGAGGTTCAGATAATCACGATACAGTACACCTTATACCTTATGATCTATAATAATCTTCTCTTCTTTCTCGTAGCAATATTTCTGTTTACCATGACCAGTGGAACCGAGGCACCCCTGTTTCCATTTTTCGGTTCACTGGGGATATTTTCCACCCTTCTTTTTATTTTTGACCGTATTGCCAAGCGTCTTTATGGACAGATGGTCAAAAATGGTTCCGATGCATATTTTGATGTGGAAAAACGCCTCTCACTGCTGGCATTGCTTTTTTATGCAGCAGCTCTTTTTTTCTGCGATATTCATCATTATTTAACGCCACTTTCTTTAGATGGACGGTTTCCTTCTTTTACGAATATCGGAGGGCTTGTCGTCTTTTTCCTTTTTCTGCTCCTGATGTGGCGACGGGCAAAACCTGCCTACGAGATATTTTTTGAGCGCAGTTATACAACCGCTTCTTTTCTTATCTCCAACACCAAGACAAATCTGCCCATTGTTTTTCCCTGGGTTTTTCTTTCTCTCGCCAATGATCTCCTGGCTCTGCTACCTTTTCCGGCAGTTAAGACATTCCTCCATTCGGAGCTTGGTGAGTATGCTTTCTTTATTCTGTTTCTCCTTCTGATTCTGATCTTTTTTCCTCCAATGGTTCGCAGGCTCTGGGGCTGCACTCCGTTACCCGAAGGAGCATTGCGTGATCATCTGCATCGCTTTTTTAAGAGTCAACGGTTTTCTGCCAGGATCTTTATCTGGCCCCTTTTTGAGGGAAGAGTCATCACTGCTGCTGTCATGGGAATTGTCCCTGGATTACGGTATGTTATGGTCACACCCGCCTTGCTTCGGCACTTGTCACTTGAGGAATTGGATGCTGTGATGGCTCACGAGATTGGCCATATCAAGAAAAATCATATGCTGCTCTATCTTTTTATTATTTCAGGATTTTCAATTATGGCCGGGTTTGTCCTTGAACCATTGACCTTGTTTCTGCTTTCACGAAGCAGTTTTTATACGCTTCTTGAGGTCAGTGGACTCACTGCTGAAAACCTCCTCACTGTATTTATCGTAATTACTATTCTTACTTCAATGATCCTCTACTTCCGTTTTTTGTTTGGTTATTTTATCAGGAACTTTGAACGTCAGGCTGACCTCCATGTTTTCAAGGCCATTGGCAGCAGTACCGCCATTATCTCAGCATTTGAAAAGATTGCCGTACTTTCAGGAAACACCCGAGACCTGCCAAGCTGGCATCACTTCGGAATCGGTCAACGGGTGGATTATCTTGAAAAATGCGAAGCGGATAAATCGTGGATTACACGTCATAATCGCAAGGTCTGGCTGAGCCTGCTCGCGTATACTGTCCTTATTGCGGTTGCAGCTTCCGGGAAAAACTTCCTGCCAACGGAATCCTGGAAGCAGGGCTATGAGGAAAAGTACACAGAATTTTTTCTTGACCAAAAACTTATGCGGGAGCCAGAGAAGGCTCTGTGGCTAGGTATTGCCGGTGACCTGATGCAGCACAAAAAAATGGAGAAAAAAGCCATTGCTGCCTATGAAGAGGCTCTGATACTTGAACCATCCAACCCAAAACTGCTCAACAATCTGGCATGGTTGCTTTTAACGAGCGAAGACCTTCGTTTGCGCAATCCGGAAAAAGCACTCGACCTTGCCCGACTTGCTGCGATACAGGTTCCTGCTGCGTATGTTCTGGATACTCTGGCAACGGCCTATTGGGCCAATGGGTATATACAAAAAGCAATTGAAACGGAAAAGCAGGCACTCTTCGTCGACCCCGAGGAGGGTGCGTATTATCGGGCACAAATCCACAAATTCGGCACGGAAAAATATATGCCAATAGAATCGAAAGAGAATGTAAAATGAAAACTCGATGCAGGAGATACACAAAATGGCGTTATTAGGAGCACATGAATCCGTTGCCGGTGGATTACACCTTGCCTTTGACAGAATACAGGCGGTGGGTGGTTCCGCTCTGCAGATTTTTACCCGCAATCAACGGCAATGGACGCCTTCACCGGTGACCGAAGAGGAGCAGGCACTCTTTAGTAATGCCTGGAAGAACTGTCCAGACATGGTTGTTGCTTCGCATGTATCCTATCTGGTTAACCTGGCATCGGGGAAGCCTGATCTTGTCAAAAAATCCATCACAGCTTTTGCCGATGAATTGAAGCGTTGTGAGTTATTAAACATCCCAATGGTGGTTATGCATCCCGGCTCCCATGGTGGAGATGGTGTGGAAACAGGTATTGCCAGATTCACAGAAAACCTTGATCTGGCACTTGAACGTGCTGACAACAAAGTAACAGTCCTGCTTGAAACCACGGCAGGGCAGGGTACGAGCCTTGGCAGTCGTTTTGAAGAACTTGCGGCAGTTATTGGCGGTTCAAAATATGAGAACAAACTTGGGGTCTGCGTGGATACCTGCCATATTTTTGCTGCTGGCTATGACATTCGCAGTATGGCAACCTACCAGGCAAGCATGGCAGAATTTGACAAATCAGTAGGAATAGAACGAATCAAATTCTTCCATCTTAATGATTCAAAAAAAGGACTGGAAAGCAGGGTGGATCGACACGAACATATTGGTCAGGGTGAAATCGGACTGGAAGGCTTCCGAAGCCTCCTGAATGACCCACGTTTTGCAAACCACCCCATGACACTTGAAACCCCAAAAGGAAAAGATCTGCAGGAAGACCGGGATAATCTTGCCACTTTACGTGGTCTTCTTGCCTCCTGACCCTGAGGAACGGGAGGGAAATTTGCAAACTTCGTAAATGGGATAAAATATATCTGTCCATGGATCACCTTTGAAGAATTTTCCGGTTAACCAGAAAATTCTTCAAACATCAACAGAAGCCGATATTTTTGATATTATTCCCGGCACCACTCATATGCGTTCCGAAACATCTGCATCCAGGGTGACACTTCTAAATCTTTCATATCTTCAGGTAGGTAATGTGCCTGCCAGGCAAGGAAAACCCGTTCTGGGTGGGGCATCATAGCGAGGTGACGTCCGTCGGGTGAACAGAGAGCGGCCAGCCCGTCAGGCGAACCATTGGGGTTAAAGGGGTAGGATTCTGTAGCCTTTCCATCATCATCCACATAGCATAGTGGGGCAAGATTTTCTGCAAGCACCCTTTCTTTTACTGCGCTATCTGGAAAAGAAAGATGTCCTTCCCCGTGATCGACGTGGATACCAAAAATCAGATTTTCCATACCTTTCAGCATGAGAGCAGGGCTTTTGCCAACTTTTACCGTGCTCCAGCGAGACTCAAAACGACCCGACAGATTATGAACAAACCGGGGCTGTTTCTCTGCCTCTATGTGCTGCCAGGGAACCAGTCCAAGGAGAGCAAAGAGCTGACAACCATTACAAACACCAAGGCTGAAGGTGTCGGGACGTTGAAAGAATTCCTGGAACATCTTTTTTAATGTGTCATTATATCGAATAGTTGCCGCCCATCCCTTGGCAGATTCAGGAACGTCGGCATAAGAGAATCCTCCGACTGCGGCAAGACCTCTAAAGCCATCCAGGGTGATTCGGCCCGCCAGGAGATCACTCATGGTGATATCCCAGGGTTCAAAACCTGCGGCATAAAAAGCCGAACTCATCTCACGGTCAGAGTTGGATCCTTCATCACGAAGGATGGCAACTTTAGGTTTGTCTGTTTTTGTTAAAAGTTCTGCTGGCGCAGGTTCAGGCGTAAAACTGAGAGCATAAGCAGGCCCTTTACGATCATAAGAGTTGTTCTTTTCCTGATCCGCACAATCCAGGTTTGTCTGGAGCCGTTCAAGCTGATAGCTAGTCTCTTCCCAGGTTGCGCGTAACTTTCGCATGTCCCCATTAAGCACTGTTTCACCATTTACCCGGATATGGATCTGTTTCTCCTCTGTACTCCTTCCTATAAGCACGAAGTCCACAGCATAACGTGCAAAGACCTGCTGCAAAGCAGTCAAGTGTTCATCTGCGCATTCAACAACCAGCCCCAGCTCCTCGGAGAACAGCGTTGCAAGTGGTGAATCTGTTGATTGCAGATCAATGTTCAAGCCACAATTTCCGGAAAATGCCATTTCCAGAACAGTGGTAATCAGTCCACCGTCACTTCGATCATGTCCTGCTGCAAGCAAATCTTTTTTAACGGCCTCCTGAATCGCAAGGAAGGCCTGCTTCACAACTTTTGGATCCTCCATATCGGGACAATCATTACCAAGGCGGGATCTGGTCTGAGCCAGCGCCGACCCACCCAGTCTGTTTTTTCCGTTGGCAAGATCAATGAAGAACAGCGATGAACTGCCGGCCTGTTTCATATCGGGTGTCACAATCTTATTGATATCACTCATGGCTGCATAAGCGGATATAACAAGTTCACGGGGTGACTTAACCGTTTCATCATCCACCATGGTGGCCATGGAAAGACTGTCCTTTCCACCATCAACGGCCATACCAATAGCTATCATGGCATCACACATGCCTTTGGCAGCATCAAAGAGAGCCGCCCCTTCACCGGGCAGCTTAGGCGCCCACATCCAGTTGGCAGAACATTTTACCTGTTCCAGGTCATCGATGCCCGCCCAGACAAGGTTAGTAAGAGACTCTCCCACTGCCATTCTGGCTCCCTTAGCCGGATCAACAAGCATCTTGATGGGTTGCTCACCGATGGCAGTTGCACCGCCGCTGATACTGAAATGAGACTGGGCAACCACTGCCACATCACTCACCGGGAGCTGCAATGGCCCACAACACTGCTGCTGGGCAATAAGCCCGGTAACAGCACGATCAACTTTATTGGTAAGAAAGCGCTTGGAACCGACAGAAACCAGTCGCAATACATCATGGAGAGCATCTGCCACACTCAAATCATCGGGCAAGTCCAAAGGCTGCAACTGAGGATTCAGCCGATTATCCTCGAAAGTTTTCACTGGAATGTCGCCCAGCAGTTCCGAAAGATCAATGTCAACCGGCGTGGAACCATCAAGTTCATCATGAACCACAAACTGCAGGTCACCGGTTACCTCACCAAGCACTTCACAACCTACTTTTTCCCGCGTACAGATTGCCTGGAACTGCTCAATATTTTCAGGACTGATAAGAAAACCGGTTCGCTCCTGATATTCAGCCACATAAATTTCAAGCACCGACATGGTGGGATCACCAACCCGTATTTTACGGATCTCGATATATCCACCGGAATGCTCAACAAGCTCTTTTAAGACATTGGCAGGCCCGCCGGCACCCTGATCATGGATAACATCGATGATGGTTTTATCACCCATTTCATTACAGGCGCGAATGACACGATTCATTTTCTGTTCCATTTCAGCATCGCCACGCTGGACGGCATTGAAATCAAGTTCCAGGGTATTTTCACCCTGGAGCATGGAAGATGCAGCACCGCCACCAAAACCGACCCGGTAGGCAGGGCCGCCCACCTGGACGATTTTCATCCCTGGCATCTCTTTATCTTTTTCTATGTGCCTGTCATCAATTTGTCCGATGCCACCTGTGAACATGATCGGTTTGAGAAATCCCCAGCGTTCGCCATTTTCAAGGCGCAGATCAAAGGAACGGGTGAACCCCTGAATCATGGGTTCACCGAATTTATTGCCGTAGTCGGAAGCACCGTTACTGGCCTCAATCTCAATATCAAGTGCCGATGCCAGGTTGTCAGGACATTTGTAGGAATTTTCCCAGGGGAGGGTGTACCCGGGGATATGCAGATTCGCCACACAGTAGCCTGTGGTGCCAGCTATGACAAAACCACCTTTTCCGGTTCCCTGGACGTCACGAATACGTCCCCCCGATCCGGTCTCGGCACCCGGAAAAGGCGCTACACCTGTAGGGAAGTTATGGGTTTCTGCGGTGAGGAGCATATGGTAACGTACATCACTTGCCTCTAAGGCACAGGGCAGTCCAGGTGTCTGCGGCATAATGGTGTGGATATCATGCCCCTCCACTACACTCGAATTATCCTTAAACGCCACCAAACTTCCCTTGGGGTTTTGATTTAAGGTTTCAATAACCAACTCAAAAAGTGTTGCGTCCTGTTTTTCTCCATCAATCACCTGATGGCCGCGAAAAAAACCGTGTCGGGAATGTTCAGAGTTGGCATTATTCAGATCCATGATTTCAACAATGGTGGGATTACGATCATGTTTTTTTACAAAATAATCATAATAAAAGTTACGATCCCGCTCATCCATGGAGATACCGGGAATCTCAAGCAGCGTATCCGGGCCGCCACTTTTCATATCCACATCGTATACGGCCTCCGGTTCAATCCCTGTTTCAAAGGTTGAAAGTGCTTCAGGGTATAAACATTCTGTCATTCGATCATGATTCTCCTGAACAAATGTTTCAATATCCTGAGTTGCATCTACCAGATATCTGCGTGATCGCTCCACACGGGAAACGCAGCTGAGCCCTGTGGCCTTACAGATAGAAACCATATTCGAAGACCAGGCCGTTGCAAAATTAAGACGTGGGCCCATCTCCACCACTCTGTCGCCAGTGAGCAAGGGCTTATCCGTAACTGAATCTGCTAAAAATCCATCGGCAAGAATACCCCGTAAACGTTTCTGTTCTTCCTGTGACAGGGGCTGGCTGGATTCGATATTGAAACAATACTCACGATTAGTATCGATCTTTCGATATAACTGGCTGACAAGTAGTGACATGGATAGTTCCCGTAAATATAAATGAATGTTCTTGTTGGATTTGAAACTGCACAGCATCCAGTTTATACCAGATAGCTGTCAGAGTTAAAAGTTTCTTGATTAAGTGTGGAAAAAAGAAGACAATAGCAAAACTATTATGCCAATATTCCCAGGATTTTTCAGCATCTTAAAAAAATATGACACTACTCAATAGCGACGCCCTCCTCGATATACTCTCGAAAAACGGGTTGATTACCGGAAAACAACGTCAATTTATCACCCTTGAAAAAGGGAAACAGCGCCAGAAACTCCTCAGGAAATTTGGTGCAGAGCAGAAATTTGATAAAAGTTTCCCTGATCTTGTAGATATCATAGTATCTTTTAAGCTCGATGCCGGTGGAAAGAAAGGGCTTGCACTTGATGAAGACATTATCATGCGTGCAGTGAGCAAGGCCTGCAAACTTCCGTTTAAAAAGCTGGATCCCCTCAATCTTGACATGGACACGGTAACAAGGACCATTCCAAAGAACTTTGCCATTACTCATCTGCTGCTGCCTTTTAATTTTCAGAATGGAATTCTGGAAATTGCGACCTATCACCCTGACAATAAAACAGTTTTGGCTGATATTGAGCAGGCAAATCAGGTTACGGTCAAGCCATACCTGTCTCCAAAGTCAGATATAAAAAAAATCCTTTCCGAGTTTTTTGGTTTTCAGCGTTCAATCAGTGCAGCGGAAGATCAGTTTGCGGGGCCAGGCGTTGGCGGATCTGTTGATATCGGCAATCTGGAACAGTTTGTTAAGATTTCCTCTGCCAGAGAGATTTCTTCATCGGATCAGCATATTAAATCCGCCGTTAATCACCTTTTCAACTATGCCCTTGAGCAAAATGCCAGTGATATCCACATAGAGCCTAAACGTAATAACTGCATGATCCGTTTCCGTATAGACGGTGTTCTTAACACTATTTATAATCTGCCTAAAGCTGTCCACGCAGCTATTGTGGCTCGTATCAAATTTCTGGCAAGGCTTGATATTGCAGAAAAACGCAGGCCACAGGATGGGCGTATCAAGCTCTCTTTAAGCGGCGGCAAGGAAGCCGAAGTTCGTGTTTCCACAGTGCCTGTTGCATTTGGCGAAAAGGTTGTCATGCGTATTCTTGATCCTGAGGTGATCTTTCAGGATCTGGATCAACTCGGATTCTCCAAACGGGATCGTATTGTTTACGATTCATTTATTGCATCCCCACATGGAATTGTACTCGTTACCGGACCTACGGGATCAGGTAAATCAACAACCCTCTATTCCACACTGGAAAAAATAGCCACCCCTGAAACAAACATCGTAACCATAGAAGATCCTGTTGAAATGGTGCATGAGGCATTCAATCAGATCTCTGTACAACCACTTATTGATGTCACCTTTTCCACTATTCTGCGAAATATTCTCCGCCAGGATCCTGACGTTATCATGATCGGTGAAATCCGTGACCTTGACACTGCAGCCCATGCAGTACAGGCTGCCATGACCGGGCATCTGGTTTTCTCTACTCTGCATACCAATGACGCAGTTTCCTCCATTATGCGACTGAGAGATCTGGGGCTTGAACCATTTCTCATCTCATCCACTCTGCTTGGCTCACTTGCTCAGCGTCTGCTGCGCACCGTTTGTCCCAACTGTGTAGAATCTTTTGATATAGAAGGAGGAGAGCTCCTGAAACTTGGATTTCCGGTGGCTGAAAAAGAGATTTACAGCCTGAAACGAGGAAAAGGATGCAGGATATGTCGAGGAACAGGCTATAAAGGAAGGTGTGGTATTTTTGAGATTTTCCCACTCTCAGAGCAGATGAAAAAAATGATTTCTGCCGGAAGCGACAGTGAAGAGTTGAGACAGCTTGCAATCCGCGAAGGAATGACTACTTTACGAGAAGATGCTTGGGAAAAGGTAAAGGCTGGAATTACAACTTACGAAGAAGCTATGCGGGTAACTGCTGAATAACGACGGGAAAATGGGAAATAAGGGAACAGACAAGGCAGTAAAAATTGTTTGCAAAAATAAAAAGGCATTCCACGACTACCAAATCGATGCCAGATACGAGGCGGGTATGGTATTGCGTGGGCCTGAGGTGAAATCGCTGCGAGCCGGTAAGGCCAATCTGCGTGATGGTTATGCTCAGATCGACTCTCGTGGTGAACTCTATCTTCATAATGTTCATATTTCCATGTACAGTTTTGCCACCCACAACCCGAATGAACCTATGCGGGTGCGTAAACTCCTGCTCCATAAAAGGGAGCTTCGTAAATTGATAGGAAAATTAAAGGAAAAGGGGCTTGCACTAATTCCTTTAAAGATTTATTTTGTGGGAAATGGTAAAGCTAAAATTGAACTTGGCCTTGCGCGTGGTAAAAAGCAGTACGATAAACGGGCATCTTTGAAAGAAAAACAGAGTAACCGTGAGCTACAGCGTGTGATGAGACATAATCAGGTGGGTGGTGATTGATGCGTTTTTTTCAAAACATGGCACCTGCCTGAAAATGGATAGTAAAAAACTGTAAGCAACAAGCAGTAAACAGCAAAGAATAAAACAAAAAACAAAAAACAATAAACAAAAAACAGAAATATTGGGGGCGAAACGGATTCGACAGGGATGTGTAAGCTTTACGTTGCATGCCGAGCTTTCTATCTGCTCGTTAAACTGATGGAAATTTAATTATAATCGCCGACGATTATAACTACGCACTGGCAGCTTAGACTGCTGTGCCGTTCCCCCGGTCTTTGCCCGTAAGACCGGATCGGAGCGCCGACTCAACGGGCTGGTTCTTTTGCTGCGTCTGCCGGCATAAGAATAAGATTTAGTAGAATAGCGTCAGTGTACTCTGGTTCCGGCGGGGCCCCTGATGCGAAACTTAAAGCCCGGAACTAAGCATGTAGATACGAAAGGGGAGCATTTTTGGACGCGGGTTCGACTCCCGCCGCCTCCACCATTTGAAAAAAGAAAACCCGCCTCTTCAGAGTAATTCTCTGGGGAGGCGGGTTTTCTTTTGCTTCTTGTATTCAAGGGGGGCTCGGCTGTTTTGATATCTTGCCTGAACCGCTCTCCATCCGCCATATCCTCAGCATTCTCCCCACGATAATTGTCACTGGAAGAGTGAGTTTGATGCCATGGCGCCAAGTGCGGTTGTTCTGACCTTATTATGTCATTTGCGATACCTTCGGGAGTTGCTGCTATAAATATAATGAAAGACATTGGTAAAAAAATGGAATTACTTGCTCCTGGTGGAGACATTGATTCTATAAAAGCTGCAATACTTGCCGGGGCAGACGCTGTTTACTGTGGTCTGGATAGATTTAACGCACGAAACCGAGCCGATAATCTAACTATTGATGACTTGAATGGCATATTAAGGCTTGCCCATTCCAGTCATTGTAAAGTATTTCTCACTCTTAATATTATCATAGTTGAGGGTGAAATCCCGGCCCTCATAACTTTGCTGAACAGGTTGGTCAATACATCGATTGATGGGGTGATAGTACAGGATCCAGGTCTACTTTACCTGCTCTCAAAATATTTTAAAAACCTTTCAATTCATGCCTCAACTCAGCTAACAACTCATAACGAAGGGCAAATACATTTTTTAAGTAAGCTTAACGCTACCCGTGTGAACCTCTCCAGGGAGTTAAGTATAGCTGAAATAAAAGAGTTAACTGCGATTGCACATAAAAACAACCTTTTAACTGAAGTATTTGTTCATGGTTCAAACTGTCTCTCTTTTTCAGGCATCTGTTATATGAGTTCTGTTCACGGTGGAAATTCTGGAAATCGAGGAAGGTGCAGCCAACCTTGTAGAAATCAATATGTAAAAACCGCTACCGGGAATGACTTCCCTCTCAATCTAAAGGATAATTCAGCATTTTCTGATCTGGGGGTGTTATTTGATGCCGACGTTGATTCTATAAAGATTGAAGGGCGAATCAAAAAATGTCATTACGTTTATACCGTGGTAAATGTTTTTCGAAAGCAACTCCAAATCGTATATACACAAGAAAAGTTGCAAAGTGAAAGTAATGATCTTTACCGGGTCTATAACAGGGACTTTTCAAACGCTTTCTTGAAAGGGAATATCAATAAAAGCATGTTTATTGATAACCCTCGTGATAATTCTGCAATCCATCGAGCACAAACACTTGGTGCTTTAACTATTGAGAATATAGAAAAAGCCAAACAGGAACTCTATGATGAAAAAACCGAGATTATAAACAGCGTAAAAAGAAGTATTGATAAAGTAAGTATTGAACGACTTCCTTTAGTACTAACTGTTTCCGGGAAATCTGGTACTCCTATGAAGATATCAGTGCAGACACCTGATACATCTTTTGTTGTATTTACAGAGAGTACTCTTGCAAACGCCAGGAAGGAAAGCAGTGCCGGTTGTCTCAATTGTGAGATGCTGTTGATACGATTCAAAGCATTAAATGATACGGAATATTTTATTAAGAATCTGGATGTAAAGGATCTTGCAAATGATCTTTTTTTACCTTTTAAAGATCTCACCCGGATAAAGAAGCAAATAGTATGTATTTTAAATGGCTCGAAAAATTTTATTGCCCCAATTGATACTCCCCGTTTAAGACGGCAATACACAGGGAAACGAAATCCAACTCTTTCTCTGTTAATTTCTTCGCCAAAAGATGTATCTCTTTGTGAGCAGAGTACTGCAGATATCTTTTTTCAACTTCCCGGTGGGTTTAAGAAGCAATGTGCTGAATATGTGGATCTGTTTACAAAAAACAAGAAATTAATTCCCTGGTTCCCCTCAGTTTTAATAGGCGAAGATTATCAGGCTGCAGTGAAATTTCTGCAAACGATACAAGCAAAACGAATTGTAACGAACAACAGTGGAATAGCCTATGCAGCCTATAAAAAGCAGATCCCCTGGGTAGCTGGTCCTTGCCTGAATATTGTTAACTCTTTCAGTCTGTTATGTCTAAAAGAGAAGTTTAATTGTTCAGGTGCATTTATTTCCAATGAGCTTAATAGGCTCCAGATAAAAAGTATAAAAAAACCTGCAAATTTTAAACTGTACTACAGCATGTATCACCCGATTACAATGATGACAAGTAGACATTGCCTATCTCACCAGGTCAGCGGATGTGATAAAAGCACGATTGATGACACATGCATTAATCAGTGTGAACGGTCTTCATCGCTTACAAATGTGAAGGGTGACTCTTTTTTTGTTAAGAAGACCAGAGGCCATTACCATAAACTGTATAATGAGCTGAATTTTCTGAATACAGCGATTATTACAGATATACCGGATGTTTTCTCAAGTTTTTTAATCGATTTAAGAGACATAAATACCAACACCAGGATAGAAGTAAGTAAATCAAGACTCGTGAAACTTTTTGCAGATCATCTTGCTGGAAATTCCACTGCAACAGATGAAATCAAACAACGTATCCATCCAACTACAAATATTCAATATACTAAGGGAATCTAAAGAGCCAGCCATTCGTCAGCATAAAATAGAGAATAGAAAATAGAACATAAGGGTCAGATCACATTAACAGTGCGCCTACCCCCAATAAAAACAACCGTTATTTCAATTGATGCGGTTTAGGCGGGGGGGGTGGCTGCCCCCTGTTGTATTCGTTTTTCCCTGACTCGTGCTTAGGGATTTCTCATACAATGCGACCAGATGCGAAGCTTGGTGGGGGAGGAAAGGGGCCCTGAAAATTATGAAGTGAAATTTGTATTGGAAGGTGCTAAAATCAGAACTAATCGTTATGATTAACAGTAGAAAATTGACTGTCAAATTGCCAAGGGAGAAAGAAATGACCCAAACTGAAACCAAAGTCCTGACCGCACATGTCCCTTTGCCAATCGCTGATAAAGTCGATGAAATTGCATCGCGACTGGAACGTTCACGTAACTGGATAAGTACGGTCGCTTGCCAAAACACCAACTAAATTGCTGGCAAATCCACGGATAGGTGAACAACTCTTTGAGTTTGAAGGACGTGAAGTGCGGCGCATCATTGTCAGCAAATATAAAATTCGCTATGAAATACAGGATTCCTGTATTTATATCCTGCGGATGTGGCATACAAAGGAGCATCGATAGGAAAACAGTGGTCTGACCCCGATTAGTTTGACCCCGATTAGTTATGGAACAGAGGCACAGAAACCAACCATTGGAAAGGTGAAGAAATGCAGGCAATGATACTGGCCGCCGGGTTTGGCACCCGGCTCCTTCCCTTTACAAAACTACGTCCTAAACCCCTTTTTCCCATCCTGAATGAGCCGCTTCTGCTTCTCACAATCCGCCGTCTTCAGGCGGCCGGTTTTGATCATATAATTGTTAATTGTCATTATTTGAAAGAGCAGATTGTTTCCGCTTTATCCGGCATGTCCGGTGTACTTGTACAGGAAGAAGAAACAGTACTGGGCACCGGAGGCGGTTTGCGTTTGGCGCTGTCGAATTTGCGTGACGAACCTTTACTTGTAAGCAATGGTGATATTTATCACACAGTTGATTTCCAGAAGCTGTATGCAACGCATCAAGACAATAGTGGATCTGTAACAATGGCCATGCATGATTATCCCCGGTTTAATAAGGTTACTGTGCTTGGGGATAGGGTAACAGGGTTTGATGCTGCTCAAGGCGATAATTGCCTGGCTTTTACAGGCCTCCACGTTCTGGAACCAGAAGTTTTAGAACAAATCCCACTGGGACAGAATTATTCTATCATTGATTGCTATCGTGAACTGCTCCCGGAAGGAAAAACAATTTCTGCACTACGGGTTGATGGGTGTTCGTGGACAGATATGGGGACGGTGGAGGATTATCTGTCATTGCACGGTAGGTTGCTAAAACGAGAAATTCCTTTGTGGCCTGAATTCTCCGATGTGCCGGAAACAGGATTTCTTGTGCATGATGATGCGCTCACAGAAGCAGGGGGGGCGATGCGAGAATGGGTTTGTGTCGGACGTGCTCAGCTGGAAGAGAATGTTAGCCTGCAACGCTGCATTGTCTGGGACGGTGCGAGAGCAGTTGAGGGTACTGTTTATTGTGATTCCTTACTGGTGCCAGAGGGGGCGTTCAGGTAAGGAACCACAATATCAAAGTATCTTGAAGCTTTTTTGGAACGCTTATTCCTCAGTGACGGAATAATCCTCAAATCCCTGCACAACCACGGTGTATTCCGGATCTTCGGCAATATCGACACGGATGAGTTTGTCGGCCTTATCGATTAGTTTTCGACAATCCGAGCTGAGGTGAAACAGGCAAATTTTCTTTCCTGCCTGCTCATATTTTTTGGCCAGTTGATTGATGGCTTCAATGCCGGAGTGATCGGCAACCCGAGATTCCTTAAAGTCGATAACGATCTGGTCTGGATCGTTTTCCACATCAAACTTACTGGTGAATAATTGCACCGAACCAAAGAAGAGAGGGCCAAATATCTCATAATGTTTCACTCCTTTTTCATCAATATGTTGTCTGACCCGAATGCGCAGAGCATTCTCCCAGGCAAAGACAAGCGCTGAAACAATTACCCCGGCAATAACGGCTATGGCCAAATCGAACATGACGGTTAAAACAGTAACCAGGAGAATCACCAGGGCGTCTGCCAAGGGGATTTTATCGATTACACTAAAGGTGCTCCAGGCGAATGTGCCAATAACCACCATGAACATGATCCCGACAAGCGCTGCAATGGGGATCATTTCAATGTATGCCGCCCCAAACAGAATGAATATGAGAAGGGATAATGCCGCAACAATCCCCGATAACCGACCGCGCCCTCCTGATTGAATATTAATGATACTTTGACCGATCATGGCACAGCCCCCCATACCACCCATAAAGCCATTAACAATATTCGCTGTTCCCTGGGCGATACTTTCTTTGTTTGCATTACCGTGGGTATTCGTCAATCCGTCAATAAGATTTAAGGTCATCAGCGATTCGATTAAACCGATTGCTGCAATAATGGCGGCATAGGGTGCGATAAAATACAGTGTTTCGAGATTAAACGGAATAACGGGAACATTAAAAACAGGGAGCCCGGCCTGAATACCACTTCCGCCATTGGCCTGCACAAAAGACAGTACTGTTGCGGTATCAATTCCCGTAAATATTACAAGAAAGGATACCGATGCAATAGCAACAAGAGCTGACGGTACTTTTTTCGTAACTTTGGGGAAGAGGAACAGGATAGCCATTGTCAAGGCGACCAAACCAAGCATTGTGTATAACTGGGAACCCTGCATCCACATGCCATCAACCTTAAACATTCCCAGTTGAGCTGTGAAAATCACTATTGCCAAGCCATTTACAAAGCCCATCATGACCGGATGCGGTATGAGCCTTACAAATTTCCCAAAGCGAAAAACTCCGGCCAGTATCTGAAACAACCCAGCCAGTAAAAGAGTAGCAAAGAGATACTGTAGTCCTGCTCCTTCGCCACCCATCTCTGTGCCTATTTTTACAAGAGAAACCATAACAATAGCAGTAGCACCTGTGGCACCAGAGATCATTCCTGGCCGGCCTCCTATTATTGAAGTAATCAATCCCATCATAAAAGCGCCATAAAGTCCTACTATTGGAGAAATACCAGCAATAAAGGCAAAGGCAACCGCTTCAGGAACAAGGGCAAGGGCAACAGTCAGACCTGAAAGAACATCGTCTTTGACGGAGCCTGCTTTTCTATCTATTAATTTAAATCTTTTCATATTTCGAAGACACTTTATGTATTCTTACCTTTCGCAATGGGCAATAGGCCGGCATCGAGTAAGCTGAACACTCTGAATGTATATACTGAGGGAAAAGGTGCTAAAAAGGTAACAGCGCTTAGTTGGTTTAATCACGGGAACCATTTTTTTACAAGGTAGATTTCCCGGCGCCGCGGATCAATAAGTCCATGGTGGTACGTTCCTGAAAAACAAAAAAGCCACAGGGAATCCCTGTGGCTTCGAGAAGGGGTTCTATATCGTATTGTTGCCCTAAGGGCAACAACTTTTCACATTCAAGTCACAAAAGGTGGTGTCTTGTGGTGTATGTGGTGCATATTAAAGAAGTCATTTACAATCTGCTGGTATTGAGCCTCTGTTCTGCATTTTTTAATCTTTTTCCAGCTCTTGTGTTGAGGTGGAAAGAAAAAACTGAGGTAAGCCCATAGCTGTTTCATACGTCCAAGAAGATGTGATGAGCCTGAGAGTAATGCTCTGTAGCGATCATAAAGCTCCCGGTGGAAGTTCTCCAGCTGCTCAAGCTTGTTGTCTGTTTGCAATCCTTTGATTTCACCGGCAAGAAAGGGGTTGCTAAGAACTCCTCTTCCCAGCATCCATTTGTGTACCTTGGGAAATTGTATCTGCAAATCCCTGAATTTTTCCACTGAATCAATATCCCCATTATATGCAATACTATGTTTACTGTACTCCAGGCATTGGCCAAATGCTTCCGGATCGGATTCTCCCCGGTAGAGCTGTTTGCCAATGCGCCCATGGATAATGATCTCAGTTATCGGATAGTCATCAAGACCTGGCAGGAGAGACAGTAATTCGTCTTTTTTCTCATACCCCAGTCGTGTTTTGATGGAAAGGTCTATGGAAAGTTTTGGGATTACCTGATCCAGAAAGCTAAATATCTGTTCAGGAAATGGTAAGAGACCGGACCCCCGACGTTTAATGGTTACCATGGGGGCCGGGCAGCCAAGGTTCCAGTTTACCTCTTTGTAACCAAGTTCTTCCAGGCGATGAGCAAGGAAGAGGAAATCCTGCGCGTCAGTATGGAGGAGTTGTGGCACAACTGGAAGCATCCGGTTGCTCTCTGGCAGAAGATCTTTTAACTGCTTTGGATTGAAGGATGAAGACCTTTGAGGATTAATAAAAGGGGCGATGGCTGAATCAAATCCTGGGAAATATTTTTGAAACAGACTGCGAAAGTGGCAGTCTGTGATACCTCGGATGGGGGCCAGAACAAGTTTGGCCTGTTGTGGGTCCATGTTATTTCTCCGCAGCTTCCAGCAGCCATTCTTTAAGCTGAACCGGCGTGGGGTGGATTCCTGCTATTTTCACTTTCCCGTTAATCATAAGCGCAGGTGTTGTGGTGATACCATACCTGCCGATCTCATCAGGTTCATGAATCATGTCGATATCAGCAGCAATTCCCGCCTTCATCATGGCATCAATTACAGCATCCTGTAATCCGTTGCAGGCGATGCAGGCTTTGCCAAAGATACGGATGATTAAATCTTCGTCTTCTGTTACTACTTCCAGTCCCAGCAGCTTTTTATATTCTCTTTTTAATGCTGTTTTATATTTCTCTGCCATTCCTGGAGGGATATAGTTCTGGCCGCGAATTTTGCTGTAAAGATATGCAGATACTTCATTAACCGGGATATTTTCTGCAAGGGCTTTATTTAAAGCGATATCGAGACCGATTAGGCCAATGGTGGCCTTGCCGACTTTGAGCATACGCTGGGTTGGAGTATCCATATACGTTTGAATTTTTTTTTAAGTTAACACTGGTGCGCAGTAAGTTAGCCAGTACTCTTTTCAGCATCCCCTTGAGGGTGTAAGGTACTAGAAGTGGTAAGTTCTTTGGAAACCATCAATATAAACATAAATAACGAAAAAGAAAGAGGAGAGATGATGCTTGTTCATGATATCGCTGAAATACGTAAGCACATATCTGACTATCCTCCTCAACTTTTTAAAGCACTGGAAAGTGTGTCGAAGGAACTGGACAGAGAATTGTTTCTGGTGGGCGGCACAGTTCGCGACTGGCTCCTGGGTACTATTCCCAATGATCTTGATTTCACCGTTGACTGTGACGCGGTACTATGCTGCAGAACTCTTATTCACACACTTAAAGGCGGCACTTTTGTGCCTCTTGGTACAGCCGAAGAAGATGCCGGGAGGGTTGTATGGAAAGGGTTGACCGTCGATTTCTCAAGTTTTCGCAAAGGAGCAGGTACAATTATAGAAGATTTGACCCTTCGTGATTTCACCGTGAATGCAATTGGTTTGAGTTATTCTATTTTTTGTAATCAGGCAGAAAAAGTAATACTCCTTGATCCTCTGGATGGTATCCGGGATCTTGAAAACGGGATTCTTCGAGTCTGTCCGAATGCTTTTGTCAGTGATCCTTTGCGAATGCTGCGTGGGTATCGCATGTGGGCACGCTTTGGCTTTAGCTTTGATGGGGAAACTGTCGAGGATCTGTATCTTCATGCCCCACTGCTTTCCAGGGTTTCTGTCGAACGAATCAGTTATGAACTGGATAGTATCATGGCATCCAGCAGAGCCCATGAAGTGATCAGTGCCATGGCAGAATCGGGGGTGCTCTTTCAAGTCATCCCGGCTTTAGAAGGTGGTGTGGGGCTGACTCAGCCTGCGTCACATCACCTTGATGTTTTTGGTCACAGTCTGGCGGCTCTTGGTCACATGGAAGAAATTCTTGCAAACCCTCAATGTTTTTATCCGGAATGCAACGATTTGCTCCATGAATATCTGGCACGACCGGGTATTGCAGTATTGTTAAAATGGGGGGCTTTTCTTCACGATCTAGGTAAACCCGCAACACGCAAAATTCATGAAGACAAAGGCGGACATATCACTTTTTATAATCACGACGAAGTTGGGCGAAAGCTGATTCAGAAGCTTGGTCGTGATCTGCGTTGGTCCAATGAAAAGCGTGAACGGGTGGCATCTTTAACTGCAATGCACATGCATCCTTTTCATCTCTGTAATGTACGTCGTACTTCCGGATTAAGCAAAAAAGCCTGCCTCAAACTTGCAAAACGGGCAGGTGATGACTTGATAGGTCTTTTCCTTCTTGCCATGGCAGACAGCCTGGCAGGGAAGGGTGAGGAAAAGCCCGATGCCATGGAAGAAGAGCTTGGAGCTCTTTTGTGTGAGGTGCTTGAAACCTACAGCAAAGATATTGCACCAGCTCTTAACGGGCCCCGTTTTGTGACTGGAAAGGATCTGATTGATCTTTTTTCATTGCATCCAGGACCTCTGTTTTCACGTATCCTTGATATGTTACAGGAGGCTCAGGTGGAAGGTGAGGTGAGTAACCGTGAGGAGGCTTTGGCGTGGGTGAAACATCACTTAAAGTCTCAGGAGTAACCCAATTCATTCTTGTCAAATGGGGATAAATACGCTAAGAAGTCAGTAGCTCCTTCACTGCAAATATTTTGTAAAAACTTCATTTGGGAAATCGTGCGTAAGGTAAAAGACTTCTACTATAAAAAAGCAAAAAAAGACAAATATCCGGCAAGATCTGTATATAAGCTTGAAGAAGCTTTAAATAAATACAAGTTTATTCGTCGTGGTGATTCCGTTTTGGATCTTGGCTGTTGTCCTGGGAGTTGGTCTCTGTATGCCTCCGAGGTTGTCGGCTCAAAAGGGATTGTGGTGGGTGTAGACGTGCAGGAAGTTGTTGCTTCCCCTCGACCCGACGGCTGTGAAATTATCTGGCTCAGGAAAAATATTATGAAACCGGAGCTTCTTGTTGAGGTTCGGAAAATAAGACCTGCTTTCAGGGTGCTTATCGCAGATCTGGCGCCACGTACCACAGGAAACCGCTGGACGGATCATCAGCAGTCCATGGTACTGGTACGGCAAACCCTGGCACTTGCGTCGGAACTTCTGCTTCCGGGTGGTAATTATTATTGCAAGGCTTTCCAGGGTGAGGATTATCCGGAATTTGTAAAGGAAGTTGGCGAGCAGTTTCAAAAGGTAAAGACAGTTAAACCCAAAAGTTCCAGGGTAGAGAGCCGTGAGGTCTTTGTACTGGGGATGGGGTTTCGCAGGAAACGTATATAAAGAAAAAAAGAAAAACGAGAAAAGGATTTTATTATGTCAGGACATTCCAAGTGGGCTAATATTAAGCACAAAAAAGGGGCAGCAGATGCCAAGCGTGGAAAGATTTTCACACGTCTCATTAAAGAGATCACAGTGGCTGCAGGAATGGGCGGTGGTGATCCTGACGGGAATCCACGGCTACGCAGTGCAATTGCCACAGCTCGCTCTGAGAATATGCCCAAAGATAATATTACCCGTGCCATAAAAAAAGGAACTGGTGAGATTGAGGGCGAGATTTATGATGAGATCCTTTATGAAGGGTATGGTCCGGGTGGTGTAGCAGTTCTTGTTGAATGTATGACTGATAACCGGAATCGAACAGTTGCTGATATTCGGCATTATTTTGCCAAAAGCGGTGGCAATTTGGGCGAGTCTGGCTGTGTTGCGTATATGTTTGATAAAAAAGGCATGATACTGGTGGATAAATCAGGCATTACTGAAGAAGAATTGATGGAGCTTGCTATTGATGCAGGTGCCGATGATGTTGTGGAAGAGGAAGAACACTTTCAGATAGTGACTGCTCCAGAAGATTTTGATGCGGTGCGCGAGGGACTGGAAAAGGCTGGTGTTGCTTTCATGGAGGCATCCCTTACCATGGTTCCTCAGACCATTATTGAAGTAACTGAAGAAAAACCGGCAAAAGCCCTGCTGAAACTGCTTGACAGCATTGAGGGGCATGACGATGTACAGAATGTTCATGCCAATTTTGATATCGATGATGATCTTATGGAGCAGTTATCGTAGAACGTATTCCATGTGTGCAGCGTATTCTCGGAATTGATCCCGGTTCGCGAATCACCGGTTATGGTATTGTTGATGCTGGATACGGGAAAGTGGCTTTTGTCTCCTGTGGCGTGATTAAAACCACGACTGGTTTTCCCCTGGCTAATCGTTTGAATGAAATATTTGAGGGAATTAACGAGGTTATTCAGCTTCACAATCCGGAAGTTGCTGCTGTTGAGGATGTGTTTATGTCCACCAATGCGGGCTCTGCTTTAAAACTTGGACAGGCAAGAGGCGCAGCAGTGGTTGCGGCCATGCAGAATGGCCTTGGAGTAACTGATTATAGTGCAAAAAAAGTTAAACGAGCAGTGGTTGGTTACGGACAGGCTGAGAAAGGCCAGATACAGCGTATAGTCAAGGTTTTACTTGGCCTTTCAGCAGAACCAGGCAGTGATGCTGCTGATGCCTTGGCTGTGGCGATCTGTCACGCCAACCATCAAATCCCTTATTGATAATTGAAAGTTGAAAAGCGATACCTTGAAATCAAACATAATAAATAAATAATGATCGCATCACTAACAGGAATAATTCAACATATTGCTTCAGACAGGTGTGTTGTCGATGTGAAAGGTGTCGGTTACGAAGTTTTTTTATCCACCGAAGCTTTGTCTCGTCTGCCGGAGAAAGGTGAGAGTCTATTTCTTCATATTCACACCAATGTGCGGGAAGATGCCATTGTTCTTTTTGGTTTTAATGAACGTATGGAAAAGGAGATGTTTCTCATTCTGAAAACAGTCTCCGGGATTGGCCCAAAACTTGCCCTGGCGATTCTTTCCGGAATGCAGCTGGGTAGTTTAAGTCAGGCGATCATGGCGGGAGATGTTAAAGGTCTTACGACTATTTCAGGCGTAGGAAAAAAGACTGCAGAGCGCCTTTGTGTTGAATTGAAAGATAAGGTGGGAGATTTCCAGTCTGCTGCATCACAAACAGCAGTCTCCACGATTGGTCCACTTGGTGGTGGCACAGCTGTGGTAGATGCTCTGTCTGCTCTTGTGAATCTGGGCTATCCTGACTCTATGGCAAGAGAAGCACTTGCCAGTGTAAAAAAACAACGTGGTGATGAAACATTTACAGCAATGAAAGTTGAAGAACTTATTCGAGAAGGATTACGGACACTTGCATGAACGTTGAAGAGGAAATTAAAGCGCACGACAGACTTGTTGCTCCCACACCTGTCAGGGATGAAAGAATGAGTCCTGATCATGCCTTGCGACCCAAAAGTCTGGCTGAGTATGTCGGGCAGGAACATTTATGTAAAAGTCTTGATATTTTTATCCGTGCCGCAAAGGCGCGGGGAGAAGCACTTGATCATGTTCTTTTTCATGGTTATCCAGGCCTTGGGAAAACCACACTTTCCTATATCATTGCAGGTGAAATGGGTGCCGGAATCAAAATGACATCGGGTCCTGTTATTGAGCGACAGGGCGATCTGGCTGCTATCCTTACCAGTTTGCAGGAAGGTGATGTTCTCTTTATTGATGAAATCCATCGTTTGAATCATGCAGTGGAAGAAATTTTATATCCGGCCATGGAGGATTTTCAACTCGATCTGATTATTGGTCAGGGGCCTGGAGCACGATCTGTAAAGATGGATCTCCCTCGTTTTACTCTGGTTGGAGCAACCACCCGTACAGGATTGCTGACTCCTCCCTTGCGTGATCGTTTCGGAGTGATTCTTCGCCTGGAACTCTATGAACCTGAAGAATTGGTGCGAATTATTCAACGTTCTGCTGCAATTCTAGGGATGCAGGTAGATGCAGCCGGTGCGCTTGAACTTGGCCGCCGGTCCCGGGGAACACCACGTATTGCCAACAGGTTATTAAGAAGAGTACGAGATTTTGCTGAGGTGGGAAAACATCCAACGGTTACCCGAAAAGTGGCTGATGAGGCTCTCAAATTGCTTAATGTCGATCGCTTTGGCCTCGATGATATGGATAGAAGAATCATGCTTTCCATTATTGATAAGTTCCAGGGCGGTCCCATTGGGCTTGAAACATTGGCCACAGTGGTCTGTGAAGAAAAGAACACCTTGGAAGATGTGTATGAACCATTCCTGATCCAGTCTGGATTCCTGACAAGAACACCACGAGGAAGAATGGCCACCATGAATGCCTATGAACACTTTGGCAGACCTCTGCCAAGTAGTATGAAACGACAACCTACTCTGTTTGACCAGGGGGAATAAGGTATGCAGAAACGTAAAACAGTGGCTGGAATTAAAGGTATGAAAAAAGCGGGTGAGAAAATTACCATGCTCACAGCCTACGATGCTACCATGGCTGCCATGCTGACAGCAGCTGATGTCGATGTGTTGCTGGTGGGAGATTCTTTAGGGATGGTGGTGCTTGGCTATGATTCAACAGTTCCCGTGACCATGGATGAAATGATCCACCATGCTTCTGCTGTGCGTCGCGGAGCACCTTCTGCCTTTGTTGTGGGTGATATGCCCTTTGGTTCGTATCAAAGTGGAAAGCGTGATGCCATCCTGAATGGTGGGCGCTTCTTAAAAGAAGCTGGTTGTGATGCGGTCAAACTTGAAGGTGGTCTGGAAGTCTGCGCAACCGTGACGGCTCTTGTTCAGGCTGGTATCTCAGTAATGGGCCATATTGGTCTGACTCCACAAACGGCAACTCAGCTGGGCGGGTACAAGGTGCAGGGCCGCGATGTTGAGTCTGCTCAAAAACTGGTGGAAGAGGCAAGAGCATTGGAGAAAGCAGGGGTTTTTGCACTGGTACTTGAGTGTATTCCAGATGGACTTGCGCAGATTCTCACTGAAGAGACCTCCATTCCAACCATTGGTATCGGTGCCGGAGTCCATTGCGATGGCCAGGTACTGGTTACCCACGATCTCCTTGGTATGTTTGATAAATTTATTCCAAGTTTTGTGAAATCATACTGCAGGCTTGCCCCGACTATTAAAGATGCTGTTGCTGGATATAACCGGGAGGTTCGTAGTAGCACTTATCCCGATAAAGAGCATAGCTTTTCCAGTGAACCTAATCTTCGGGAGCTTCTTGGACTTTAAAGTCCGTACATCGAGTAAAAGGTTCAATCGATCCTCCACTGAAGCAGGCTTGTAGTCTGCTTCCGACTGTCTCAGTATTCTCTTCAGTAATTCACAAACCGGGGTGTAGTCCGATTGCTCCTGGCTGATTTTTTCCAGAACGTGGAGTTGCAGCATCTTTTGTTGTGATTTTCAATGTCCCTTCCTTGTATTTTGTTATTCCGGCAGTGATTGTACTGGTTCGCTAAAAATATTTTTTGACCCCGTGCAACAATTATTTGTCACTTTATGACAATTGTAAAAAAATTATCGATGATTTTAATCGAATCTCATTTTGTTTGCCCCACTTTCCACCACTCGATATTTTTTCCCTTCAGACAGTTTTTTATAAATTTTTAATCATTCCATATTATCAGCAAGTTCGGGCGATATTCTCTTTTATTGCTCTGGGGCCTTGAGAGACTGGAACCCTCGCAATATACATCATGTTGTGGCTCTAGGAGTTGTGTGTGCCATATGGTGTATTGTTGTTTTGTTTTGCTTCGGCTCTTTAAGCGTCTGTAATTTGGGGTGAAATTGCTTGACAAGAAGCATGATCTTGCTATAAATGTTATGTAGGTGGAGTGAAGTGGAGTAAGGTGGATGAAAAGTGGTGGGGAATGGGCGAAACTAAAATCATAAAAAGCAGATTTCGCAGTAAGTCTGAGCATACTCTGGATACCAAGGGACGGTTGAACTTCCCAAGTCGATTTCGTGATGTACTTGCTCAGTACGGCTCTGAAACTCTGATGCTCACCCCCTGGAAAAAACATCTGCGTGCTTATCCTGTGTCTGAGTGGGAAATTATTGAAGATAAACTTATTGATCAGGGAAGAGAGCAGCCTCGTCTTGCAAGTTTTATCCGTCTGGTTTTCTCCGGTGTAACAGAATGCAACCTTGATAAGCAGTGTCGTATTCTCCTCCCTGCAAGCCTTCGCACTGAAACTCGAATTGGAAAAGAAGTTGTTTTGACCGGTATGCGGGACTGGGTTGAAATATGGGACAAGGAAGCATGGGCGCTCGAGGTTCAGTCTACTCGTGAAAATTTTGACAGTTTTGACGAGGGCTTATCCAAGCTTGGGATCCTGTGATGATTGAGCAAAGCGAAGCAGCAAAAATTCATTGCCCGGTGTTGCCAGCAGAAGTTCTTTCGTTTCTGGCTCCCAAAAATGATGGGATCTATGTAGATGGAACGCTTGGATTGGGCGGGCACACTGAAGCCATTCTCAAAAACAGCGGCCCCCATGGCCGTGTAATTGCATTTGACTGGGATGCAGCAGCCATTGAAAAAAGTCGGGAAAGGCTGAAATCATTTGGAGATCGGCTGACCATTGTACGAAGGAATTTTTCAGAGATTGCAGAAGGACTGGATGAAATCGGGATCGATAAGGTGGATGGAATCCTGATTGATATCGGATTGTCATCCTTGCAGCTTGATATGGGGGGACGTGGATTCAGCTTTCAAAGAGATGAACCACTTGATATGCGAATGGACATACGGCGTGAGATAACTGCCGCATCTATTCTCAATAAGGGGAAAGAACAGGAACTTGCTGATATATTTTACTATTATGGCGAGGAAAAGCAGGCTCGGAGGATCGCATCCTACGTTGTGAAAGAAAGAGTTTTAAACCCTTTTGAAACATCCGGACAGTTTGCAGACCTTGTGGCAAGGGCAGTACCAAGAGCCTTTCATCCGAAACGAATTCATGTGGCAACACGTGTGTTTCAGGCCCTGCGGATAGCAGTAAATGCAGAGCTTGAAAATCTTGCAGGCATCCTTGAAAGTGGAGTGGCGCGACTGCTGCCTGGTGCAAGGTTTTGTGTCATATCCTTCCATTCACTGGAAGACAGAATGGTAAAAAGAAAATTTCGTGACAATGTGGGGCTTAAGGTACTGACCAAAAAACCCATTGTCGCAACGTCTGCAGAACAGAAACAGAATAGAAGATCACGGAGCGCTCGTTTACGGGTTGCTGAGAAACGTTAATGAAAGAGGTACTCTCATGATTATTAATCCTTCCGCCCATGCAATGATTCCACGCAGGAATTCGTTTCGGAGAGTAGGCATCGGGAGACGTGGGCAAGCACTGTCTATTCCCGGTGGAAAGCAGTTATGGTTGGGTGTGTCAAAGGTTCTTGCTGGTGCAGTTGCTTTTCTTTTTATGGCGTCTTTTTTTATCAATGGCTCGCTTACACGAGTTTCTGGAGAAATTGAGCAGCTGGAAGCAATTCATAATGAACTTGTTGAAGCCAATATTTTGCTGCGTGCTCAGAAGGCAAGATTGTTCTCGCCGGAATCAGTGGGCGTGCTGGCTGACAATCAACTCTCTATCCAGCTTCCGGCATCAGGGCAGTATTATCAGTTGTAGGTTTTGTAGTAATACTATTGAAACAGTAATCGTGAAGAGTTAATGGTCAGGAGATCCCGTCTCAATACAGCAAATAATGGAAGACGGCGCCTACGGTTGTTACTGTTTTCTTTGTTGTGTGTAGTGATTACAGCAGTGGTGTGGCTGAAATATAAAGAACAACTGAAAAATATTGCTACTATCTGGCAGGAAACGTTTCCTGTAGAAACTCAGGCAGTAAACTCTTTTAGAGGGACGATTTATGATCGAAACTTTAAAGAGCTGGCTCGGACACTAGAACGTGTATCGCTTTATGTCAGACCCAGAGAAGTAAATGATATTGCAGGAACTGCAGCTGTTCTGACAGAGTTGCTTGCTCTGTCGGAGTCTGAATTAATAGCTCGGATGCAAAGGGATTCTCATCTTGTCTGGCTTCGTCGAGATATCGGCCAGGAAGATGAGGATGCTATTGCAAAATTGAATTTGCCGGGGATTTATCTGCACCGGGAGCTTGCAAGAAGTTACCCCATGCAGGAATACGCATCACACCTGCTTGGATACTCTGAAAATAATCAGGGGCTTGCCGGTGTTGAACATTATTACAATCGCCTCCTCAATCATGATCGCGTTCTGCAGAAAGATTTTCCAGCCATTGACCTGAAAGGGCAGAGGCAGACGAGCAGCAACGGTCATGATCTGGTTCTTACGCTTGATATGAAGATCCAGGCCATTCTTGAAAAGTATGTAGCAGGCTTGGGGCAAAAGATGGGAAGTGGCCGGATAACATCCCTTTTGCTTGATACCGCTCAGGGTGAAATTATTGCAGGGGTGAGTTACCCCACCTACAATTTGAACAGTGTCTGGCAGAATGAAAAAGAGGTTCTGGATAATCTTTTTCTAACCCCCATGGTTGTTCCTGAAGAGATTCGAAAATTCTTTCGGGATGCGGCTCTTCTGCAAGGCGGCTGGGAGCAGACTACTCAGGTGTATCCCTGGAGTCTGGTATCAGAGAAAACAAATTTTTCCAGGCAGCTCAGGCTTTGGGAACGTTTGCAGTTGACCACTGAGCTGAATGTTGATTTTTCAAGTAATAAAACGAATCTTAATGATCTACAACAATATGTGGGGTGCCTTCCCACAGTAGATTTGGGTACGGTGCCAAAGATAGCAGCACCGTTGAAAGTGCTGCTTGGTATGACTCATCTCTTAAATGGTGGGAAAAAGATTCAACCCCATATCCTGGATAGAATCATGGAAAGGCCTGATCAGAGAGATTTCTTTTATGACGTGTTTCATGGTCAATCGAGTGGGCGAAATGTGTTTCCTTCTCTTATTTCGACGGAGCTTAGACGGTTACTGAAGAGTCAGGGGCGGGCAGGAGTGCTTGGCTCAATATCACTTTCAGGTGATACTGTCTCTTTAGTTAAGGAGGGCTCGAAGAGTGCGGACAGTTATTATGTCAGGGACCAGATGGCGCTGATTATGATTCCTGCAGAAAAACCGGAGTTGATCCTGCTTCTTGCTGCGCGGTCAAAAGAGTTGGAGCCGGGAGTTGGCTATTCGTCATTGTGTGATACTATTGATTCTGTTCTTCCATCAATGGTGGCACTGCAGCAGATCAGTCACAATGTGGCTGATGTACTTGAAATCGAGGGAGGGGGTGAACGGAACTTCAAGGCTGCGGAAAAAAAGTTTGAAGTGAAAACTGAAGCAGGTCTGGCTGGAATGCTTGACCAGCAGGTTGTGCTTATGCCGAATTTGAAAGGCCTCAGTATCAGAAAAAGTTTGCGTCTTCTGCAACGTGCTGGTTTGAGTATCACTGTAAAGGGAACAGGAAGGATTGTTTCACAGAGTCCAAAGGCTGGAAAAGCCATACAAAAGGGTGAACATTGTGTGCTCACTCTAAAAACTGATAAAGTTCCCGGAAAGGGAATGTCGAAAAACTAAATACATCTAGCGGAAAAGGAAAGTGTTGTGGGAATTGTTCCTCTGTGGGGTGTCAGTTACCGAATATCTTCTGCCCGCAGGGCATCATGTTCAGCTTTACGACCGAAACAGGAAACAAAAATGTCCAATAAAGAACACAGCGACCTCCGCAATAACTGGGTTTGTACAGTCCCCGGTACTGTTGTGTCATCTGCCGGGGAAACCGCCCTGGAAGTTCTCGTTGAGTCGCTTGATGTTACTGTTATTTCCGGTAATCCTGCAATATGTTCCATCAGTAAAATCACCTATGATTCCAGAAATGTTTGTCCCGGAACGCTCTTCGTTGCTCTGGTTGGCAGTAAAAGTAATGGCCATGACTTTGTGGATCAGGCAGTGAAGGCTGGGTGTTCTGCTTTGCTGCTTGAGACGGCTCAGGTGGATTTGTCCCAATATGCTGTCAAAAGTGAGCTTTGTATTCTTGAGCTGAGTGATACCCGAAAGGCCTATGGAGTACTTGCGGAAACCCTTTTCTTAAATCCTGCGCATGACCTGACTCTGCTCGCCATTACTGGAACAAACGGAAAGACCACCAGCAGTTATTTATTGGAAGAGGTCTTGCGGCAAAGTGGCAAACAGGTGGGAGTACTTGGTACTATTAATTATCGCTATGATGACTCGCAGGGAGAATTACAGGAGATTCCGTCCTCCTTTACGACACCGGAACCCATGCTTCTGCAGCAAAACTTACGGGAAATGGTTGATAGTGGTGTGGATACCGTGATCATGGAAGTTTCATCCCACGGGCTTGAGCAAAATCGTATAGGGAACCTCCTGTTTGATGTTGCAGCGTTTACGAATCTTTCTCGAGATCACCTCGATTACCATAGTAATATGGAGGATTATTTTGCAGCAAAGTTGCGATTGTTTACCAGACATTTACAGGATTCCGGGATTGCAGTGGTTACATTTGGAGGGGAAGACACACGGTGGAGTGATCGATTGCACGCAGTCTGTCTTGATGCTGGCATCACTATGCTTAATTGTGGAGATCCTGATAAGAGTGATATCTATCCCTTAAACGTCAGGGGGGATTTGAGCCAAACAGTAATAAACCTGCAAACTCCAAAAGGTAAATGTAAAATAATCTCTCCTCTGGCGGGTGATTTTAATGTGGCAAATATCCAGACAACGCTTGCAATGGCCATGGCTTTGGGGATTCCAATAGCTGATATTGCAGTATCTCTCAGCCGAGCAGTTGGTGCACCTGGGCGGATGCAGCGAATAGCTGTAAGTTCGCAGGAACAGAGTTTTCGCCCAACTGTTTTTGTGGATTACGCACACACTCCCGACGCCTTGGAGCAGGTATTAAAAACTATCAAGGCACTTCCCCATGGAAGCCTTTACTGTATATTTGGCTGCGGCGGGGATCGGGACAGTGGCAAACGGCAACTGATGGGTGAGATAGCTGGTAATTATTGTGATGTCTCAATTCTTAGCGATGATAATCCACGTTCTGAAGATTCCGACGTTATCCTTTCTGCCATTGTTGAGGGAATCTCAAAAACAACTCTTGTGCAGAGAGATCAAGCCTGGCTGAATGAAAAAGGGGCTGATGAACACGGCTTTGTAGTGATTGCGGATCGTCACCGGGCTATCGCTGATACTGTCGCAGCAGCAGGGAATCATGATATTGTTCTCATCGCAGGAAAGGGGCATGAACAGTATCAACTCACTCCAAAAGGGCGCAGTTTTTTTGATGATAGCCTTGAGGCAGCAGAAGCGTTGAGCGGCTGGAGAATTGAGTCGCTTGTGAACGCGACAAAGGGCAAACTCATAGGGACGGATTGTTCTCATAAACCACTTAACTCAATTACAATAGATTCCAGGAAAATTAAAAGTGGCGATGTCTTTGTGGCAATTATCGGAGAGCACTTTGACGGCCATGATTTTGCAGAACAGGTTGTAGCGGCAGGTGCAGGCTGTCTGATTGTTGAACGTATACCAGAAATTCCCCTTACTCTTCCAGTGGTATTGGTCAAGAATACGGAACAGGCTTTGGGCGATCTTGCTTCTTACCGAAGAGCATGCATGAGAGAGATTTCCACTCCTCAAGTTGCGGCTATTACCGGCAGCAGTGGTAAAACCACAGTCAAAGAGATGTGTGCTGCAATTTTTCTGCAGCAGTGGCCTGAGCAAGTTGATGCACCAGCCAAAAGAGTACTGAAAACAGAAGGGAATTTTAACAATTTGATTGGCTTGCCCTTATCACTCCTTCCGGTATCTCCAAAACATAAGGCTGTAATTCTTGAGATGGGAATGAATCGCCCCGGTGAGATAAAAAGACTGACTGAGATCGCAGCTCCTGATATTGCCTGTATCTTAAATGTACATGGTGCGCACCTCCTTGGCCTTGGCAGTATTGAAGGGGTGGCAAGAGCAAAAGAGGAATTGTTTGCGGAGTGTGATAAGGACACTGTTTTGGTAATCAATAACGATGACGTCAGAGTTGTGAGTCTTTCGCAAAAGTACGAACGGAAGAAACTTTTTTTCGGTTTGGCAAAGGAAAATTCTGATTCACTTGATGTCTATGCAAGTGACAGGAAAAAAGGGGATTTTGAGGACTTGTTTTTTACCCTTCACGTGGCAGGCCAACAAGCTCCGGTTCATCTTCAGGTACCTGGGCTTCATAATATTTTGAATGGACTTGCAGCGGCAGCAATTGCCCATGCCGCAGGTATTGATATCGCTGTCATTGCCAGGGGCCTGTCTGCTTTTGTGTCAACTGATCGTCGTATGGAAGTGCTTGATGGCCCCGGTGGAAGTCGTATTATCAACGACACCTATAACGCCAATCCCGAATCTATGAAGGCAGGGCTTACTACTCTTCGTGGACTTGGAGCCGGAAAACGGTTTGCCATTCTTGGTGATATGCTTGAGCTTGGAGGGGACAGTGAGGTCTTGCACAAAGAAATTGGTGCCCATACTGCAGCTGTCGGTATTGATTTTCTAGGAGTTATTGGCGAATTTTCTTCGTTTACTGCAAGTGCTGCCATTGAAAATGGTATGGATGAAAACGCAGTGTGTATTTTTTCTAAACAGGATGAGTGTCACGCTTGGTTGACAGAAATGCTCGCCAGGCAAAACGCTGAAAAGGGATCGTATGTCCTTGTGAAGGGTTCCCGTGGTATGCATCTTGATAAAATTGTTGAACGACTGATAGGAACATAAACAAAAATGCTATATCACTTTCTCTATCCACTGCATAACAGTTTCAGTGCATTTAATGTTTTTAGATATATCACCTTCCGTTCCATTGCTTGTGCCGTGACTGCCTTTCTTCTTATGTTACTTCTCAGCCCATGGTTTATAAGAAAACTGAAACAGTATCAGATCGGGCAGGTTGTTCGTGACGATGGGCCGGAAACACATCTTGCCAAGAAGGGTGTGCCAACCATGGGCGGGGTGTTAATCCTTTCTTCAATAACGATATCAACACTACTTTGGGCAAAACTTACGAACCCCTTAGTCTGGCTTATGCTGTTTGTTGTACTCTTTTTTGGCTGTATTGGCGGCATTGACGATTATCGGAAAATATGCAAAAAGAGCAGTGCCGGGCTCAGTGCCAGAGGAAAGCTTCTCCTGCAGATTTTTGGTGCTTCAGTGGTTGGACTGTTTGTTCTGCTTCATCCCGGTTATGATGGCTTACTCAGTGTTCCTTTTTTGAAAAATATCCAGCCTGATCTTTCCTGGTTTTATGTGGTGTTCGCCATATTTGTTATTGTGGGATCATCAAATGCCGTCAATTTAACCGATGGTCTTGATGGGCTGGCAGCAGGACCAATAGTCATCTCCGCTTCTGTGTACCTTGTTTTTTCCTACCTTGCCGGTCATGTGATTCTTGCCGATTATCTGCAGATTCCTTATGTCCAGGGAGCTGGAGAACTCGCTGTTTTTTGCGGGGCCATAGTTGGGGCCTGTCTGGGATTTCTCTGGTTTAACGCTTATCCGGCGCAAATATTTATGGGAGATGTCGGCTCACTTGCGCTTGGAGGCGCCCTTGGCGGGGTTGCCATTATAATAAAGCAGGAAATTTTGCTGGCCATTGTTGGCGGAATCTTTGTTATGGAAGCTCTTTCTGTGATTATTCAAGTTGGATATTTCAAGATCAGTAAGGGAAAACGCATTTTTCTTATGGCCCCTTTTCATCATCACTTTGAAAAGAAAGGCTGGCATGAATCAAAGGTAGTGGTCAGGTTCTGGATAGTTTCAATTATTCTTGGCCTGATGGCCATAGCAACCTTGAAACTGCGATAATGAACTGGAATAAGAAAATAAAGGCAGGTGAGCGGGCTGTTGTTGTGGGTATGGGGATATCCGGTCGCGCTGCTGTTGCTTTTCTTTTAGGCAAAGGTGCTGAAGTTTTTGTAACTGACAGTCGTGATTGTAAAGATCTTCCTGCAAGAGATCAGGCATATTTGCTTGAACAGAATATTATTTTTGAAGGTGGTGGCCATAGTAAAGCGTTTATGTCGCAGGGTGATTTTATTGTAATCAGCCCAGGGGTTCCCACTGATTTGAAAATTCTTAAAGAACTGCAGGATGCAGACATTCCAATTTTAGGAGAACTTGCACTTGCCACGCCATATCTTACAGAATCTATAGTGGCAGTCACAGGAACCAACGGGAAAACTACAGTGACGTCGCTTATTGGCGAACTGCTTCGTGCATCTGGTAAAAAAGTTTTTGTGGGGGGTAATATAGGCACACCAATTCTTGATTATCTGCGGCAGGATGAACGTGCGGAATTTCTGGTGTTAGAGCTATCAAGTTTTCAATTAGAGTCAGCAGGTAACTTCTGTCCCCATATTGGTGTTCTGTTAAATATTACACCTGACCATCTGGATCGTCATAGGGATATGGCTCAATATGTTGCTGCCAAGATGAAAATGTTTAGTCATCAAAAAGCATCTGATAAGGCAATAATTTGTAATGATGATCCGGTGTGCCAGCAGCTTAAGCCCACGCTTGTTGAGCAGGAGGTGTATTGTTTCGGTAACCGGGAAAGTGCTTGTGCGGCAATTGGAAGCGGGCAAGCGTTTCAGATAAGTATCGCAGGTCAGGTCGATCACTATTCTCTGTTGGACACAGCGCTGAATTCTTATACAGGATTGTTGAACAGTCAGGCTGCAGTTCTGGCAGTTTCACTTCTTGGAGCAAAACACGCAGACATTGTAAAAGGCCTGCAATCCTTTAAGACAGCAGAACATCGTTTGCAGCATGTGAGAACCCTGGGCGGTGTAGAGTATTACAATGATTCCAAAGCGACCAATACCGGAGCAGTACTCAGTGCCCTGGAATCGTTTCCCGGAAATATCATCCTTCTTGCGGGTGGAAGAGACAAAGGGGAAGATTATACAGTGTTACGGGAAGTAATTGAGGAAAAGGTGAGGGCATTGATTCTTCTTGGTGAGGCCGCAGGTGCGATGGATGAGGCGCTGGGAAAAACAGCTATACGACTCAGAGCTTCTTCAATGGATGAGGCTGTGAATCTTGCTACTGGTATTGCACGTTCTGGAGATGTGGTGTTACTGGCTCCTGCGTGTTCAAGTTTTGATATGTTTGCTGATTATGGACATCGAGGTGAAGTTTTTATGGAGTCTGTACTGAAATTGCAGGAAGAGCAAAGAGAACAGGTTGCCTGATGAACACTCCTATTCGACTTATGCTCACAGGCGGTGGTACCGGAGGCCATCTTTTTCCGGCCATTGCCACGGCTGAAGCCCTGTGTGACAGGATTCCCGGCAGCGAGGTGCTTTTTGTCGGAACAAAACGAAAAATGGATAAGGCAAGCCTTGAGCAGTATGGCTACGCCACCTGTTCCATTCATTCCAGGGGGTTAAAAGGGAAAAGCTTTTTTTCATTATTGCAGGGAATGTTGGTATTGCCAATCTCCTGTGTGGAAGCCATCTATCACATTTTACGTTTCAAACCTCATCTGGTTGTGGGAGTTGGCGGGTATGTGACAGGGCCCGTAGTCGCTGCTGCAAGACTTCTTGGTAAGCCAACCCTTATTCATGAGCAGAATTCTGTACCGGGACTGGCTAATAGAAAACTGGGAAGCCTGGTTGCGAAGATCTGTCTTTCACTTCCTGGAAGTGAGAAGAGTTTCCCGAGAGAAAAGACTGTTTTAACGGGAAATCCGGTTCGAAAAGAACTGTTGGAACTTGCCGGAAACCAGACAGCAGAAACGAAAAAAAAGAAGACACTCACTTTGCTGGTTCTTGGTGGAAGCCTTGGTGCACACAGAATAAATGAAATAGTCAGTGAAGCGTTTTCTTTGGGCGTGTCTGCTTTGAAAAACGTTAAAGTAATCCATCAAACAGGTTCCCTTGATGTTGATATGGTGAAAAATAAATACAATAATAATCATATTGAGTCCATAGTGGCACCATTTTTTACCGATATGGCAGCCATTTACAAAGAAGCCGATTTGCTGGTGTCGCGGGCAGGGGCTACAACTCTTGCAGAGTTATCAGTCCTTGGGAAGCCAGCAATACTCATTCCTTACCCCTATGCAGCAGACAATCATCAGGAAAAGAATGGTGAGTATTATGTTCAGGGCGGCGGGGCGAAAATGTTTATTGAAAAGAACCTCACTCCCGAGCTTCTTGCGGAACAGTTAGAAGTGCTTTTTACAGATCCTGAAAAATTAAAAGAAATGGGAAAGGCCATGCAGGAACGAGCATTCCCCAAAGCAGCAGAACGAATTGTTGACGAATGTCTCAATCTGTTAAAGCAAAAATCGAAAACCGAAAACCGAAAACCGCAATCACATGTATAATAAAACCCAGAAAATTCACTTTGTAGGAATCGGTGGCATCGGTATGAGCGGGATCGCGGAACTTCTCCTTAATCTGGGCTACGAAGTATCGGGTTCCGATCTGAGCGACTCCGAAACCACAAGAAGATTGCGGGCAATAGGTGGCGTTATACACAAGGGCCATGATGGGAGATGGGCGAGAGATGTCGATGTGGTTGTTACATCATCTGCCATTAAAATAGACAATCCTGAGGTTGTGACAGCACTTTCAGCAGGAATACCAGTGATTCAGCGGGCAGAAATGCTGGCTGAATTGATGCGTCTTAAAAAATATGGGATAGCGATTGCCGGAAGTCATGGAAAAACTTCCACCACCTCCATGCTGGGCTGGGTGATGGCCGAGGCGAATCTTGATCCAACGATTGTTGTTGGCGGGAAGGTAGACAGTCTAGGTGGAAATGCAAAACTGGGGAAAGGTGATTTTCTTGTTGCTGAAGCCGATGAGAGTGACGGCTCTTTCTTGAAACTCTCACCTGTTTTGGAGGTAGTCACAAATATTGATCTGGAACATATGGATTATTATAATGATATCGAGCATATCAAGGCAACGTTTCTCGAGTTTATTGATAGAATTCCATTCTATGGTGCTGTTATTCTTTGTCTTGATAATCCCAATGTTGCAGATATTCTGCCGCGAATACAAAAAAGAAAGCTGACCTATGGCTTAACTGCTCAGGCAGATTTGTACGCAGAACATCTTGAGACAGAGGATGGGAGAGTTGAATTTATCGTTAGTCGTAGAGGGGAGATTCTTGGTGAAGTCAATCTTTCCCTTCCTGGAAAGCATAATGTTTATAACGCCTTGGCTGCTATTTCAGTGGGGCTGGAACTTGAAATTCCTTTTAGAACCATTAGAACAGCACTGCACAGTTTTCAGGGAGTGCAGAGGCGCATGCAGCTCAAGGGAGAAGCCAAAGGGATTACGGTTATGGATGATTACGGGCATCATCCAACGGAAATCAGGGCAACACTGTCCGCCATCAAAGATGGTTGGCCGGATAAGCGATTGGTAGTGCTCTTTCAACCACATAGATACTCAAGAACTCTGGCCCTGATTTCAGAGTTTAAGACCTGCTTTCATCAGGCAGATTATCTTATTATGACAGAAATTTATGCGGCAAGTGAACAGCCTGATAGCAGAATATCAGGAGAAATTCTGCTTGATGAGGTGAAAAAATACGGGCAGCGAAATACCGGATTTGTTTCTTCTGTTGCGGATCTTGCCGAAGCGCTTTTACCGGAACTTAAAGAAGGGGATCTGGTTTTAACTCTTGGGGCTGGAAATATAGTAAGGGCTGGTGACGAGCTGGTTAAACTTTTAAAGGTGCAGTAATACAATACACAAAAAGCACACAAACAATGGAGAAACGACTGAAACAGAGACTTGAAAAGCTTGCTGAAAATCCGGTAAAGTGGGGATGTCAACTTGCGCCTTTCACCTCTTTTGGCATTGGCGGTCCGGCTGATGCCCTTGTGCAGGTTGAAAGATGTGAAGAGCTGAGCAATCTGCTGGATTTTTTTGCAGAGAATGATCTTGCCTGGAGATTTATTGGCAGGGGCAGTAATCTTCTTGTGTCAGATAGTGGTTTTGCAGGTGTTGTCCTTCTGTTTGGAAAAGCACTCTCGCAAATCGAGCTTTTAAGTGACGCAGAATCTGCTGATATTCGCATTCGGGTTGGTGCTGGATGCAGCTTGGCAAGGCTTCTGAACTGGTGTGCTGATAACAGTTATTCAGGTCTTGAATTTGCGGCAGGAATTCCCGGTTCCCTGGGGGGAGCAGTCGTTATGAATGGAGGTGCTCGGGGAGGGGAGATCGCTGACGTTATAGATTCAATACGTGTTGTGTCACATCATTCCGGTGCCGAACATCTGGAGCGTAGTGAACTTGATTTTCGCTATAGAGTATGGAGAAATCAGGGAAGTGGTGAAAAAAAACGAATAGTACTGTCGGCAGATATGCGCTTGAAGCCTGGAAACAAAGAGGACATACAGAAAGAATGTCGGGAGTATTTGGAACAACGCAAAGTAAAACAACCAAAAGGTACCAGAAATGCTGGTTCGTTTTTTAAAAATCCGGAAGGAGACTCTGCAGGTCGTTTGATCGAAGCTTCTGGACTGAAGGGAAAAAGCTGCGGAGGAGCCATGGTTTCACCGGTTCATGCAAATTTTCTTGTGAACACTGGAAAGGCTACAGCCAACGATGTTTACAAGCTTATGGATACTGTGATCAGGCAGGTAAAAAAAGATAGTGGTGTCCAACTTTTTCCAGAAGTACATTTTCTTTGATCGGGTTGGATAAGCGTGCAAAACAAAACAGTATTTGAGAAAGTTAAAACATTCTTTGAGAGGCGAAGCAAAAGCGAAAGAACATCTTCGCCGTTGGCACAAAAGTTTTCAAATGGGCAATCGTATAAAAACGGTCATTCCGGGTCCGGAACCAGAAAAAAAAGTTTCCTGGAAAAATGGAGAACAAAAAAGGAAAAGCGTCTACAGAAAAAACCAATTTTCCCAGTAGGAAGAAATACAGAAAAACAGAACCGGCTTCCTCTTAACGGTTTCCTGTTCATTGGCGTTATGTTGACTGGAGTATATCTGTTTGTGATGGGTCCTATGCAGTCGCTTTACGGGAACCTGCAATATTTTCGTATTCATGAGATAGAAGTAAGTGGGTGTGTGATGACAACTCCGGCTGCTTTAAGGAAATTTGCAGATATTTCCTATGAGTTGAATATGCTCAGCATTGACCCGGATGCTATGCAAAATCGTCTTCTGAAACATCCCTGGGTTGCAGGGGCGGCTATTCGACGAATATGGCCAGACAGACTCAATGTGGTCATTCGTGAATATCGCCCGCACGCTCTGGTGGTACAGGAAGATAAGGATGGCTTTGAATATCTTGATCGAAAGGGGACAGTTTTTGCAACGGTGATCCCCGGACAGGATATTGATTTTCCAGTTATAAGCGGGCTGGATGCATTTGACACGGAAGCAGAAAAGAAAGAGCTGTTGAATGTGGCAACTTCATTTTTGAGCTTGGCTGCACGGAATAATCCAAATTTGCCTACTCAGAATATCTCGGAAATTCATTTTAGCAGTGATGGCGAATTAATTCTGTATCTGGTTGATCATCCCTTTCCGATATACTTTGGCAAGGGTGAGATTAAACGAAAATATTATCAGTTACGTGATGTGTTGGGAGTTTTGTATAGGAAGAAAAGAGGTGTGTCCATGATTGATAAAGTGGCGTATATTCGGATGGATTACCAGAAAAATAAAGTTCTAGTAGCGAAAAATCAGGCAGGGTAAAGCATGAATGACAGAGAAGATATAAAGTCAATTGAGGAAATTGAGATTGACCTTCATGACGAGGTCAGGGAGGAGCGTGAGCCGGGTGAGCTTGTAGTTGGTCTGGATATCGGCACTACAAAAATCTGTTGTGTGGTGGGTGAAATATTTGAAGATGGAATTGATATTATTGGTGTTGGAACTGCTCCCTCTGTCGGCTTGAAAAAAGGGGTGGTGGTGAATATCGAATCGACGGTGAAATCTATTCGTCAAGCTGTAAAACAGGCTGAAGAATCTGCCGGGTGCGATCTTCGTACTGTCTATGTGGGAATTGCGGGGAATCATATCAAGGGATTTAACAGTCCCGGAATCCTGGCTATTAATGGCAAGGAGATCAGGGAGAACGATGTTGAGGATGTAATTGTTGCTGCCCGTACTGTAAAGATTTCTGAAAATCAGCAGATTCTCCACGTTTTGCCTCAGGAATATATGGTTGATGATCACACCGGGATTCAAAATCCACTGGGAATGACCGGGGTCAGGTTAGTAACCAATGTTCACATAGTTACAGCAGATATGGCGGCTGTTCATAATCTCTATACCTGCTGTGATAAGGCAGGACTTGAAGTTGCCGATATGGTTCTTGAATCCATTGCATCAGCTCACGCGACACTGGCTCCGGATGAAATGGAATTAGGTGTCGTGCTGCTCGATATCGGTGGTGGTACCACAGACCTTGCTGTGTTTTGTGATGGAACCATTCGGCACACCTGTGAAATTGGACTTGGCGGACACAATCTTACCAATGATATTTCTGTTGGTTTGCGAACTCCACTTCAGGATGCTGAACGTTTAAAAGAAGATTTTGGCTGTGCCATTTCTTCATTGATAAAACCAAGTCATGTTGTGAATGTTCCAACTGTTGGTGATCGGGAACCTCGAAAGGTGACACAGAAGGTGCTGGTTGATATTATACAGGCAAGGATGGTTGAGATTCTGGAAATGGTAAATCAGGATCTGATTAATTGCGGATTAAAGAACAGGATCAATGGCGGCATTGTTCTTACTGGTGGAACAGCACTTCTTGCCAATCTTGCAGAGCTTGCCGAGCAGATTTTTGATTTGCCTGTACGTATCGGATATCCGGTGCAGATAGGCGGTAAAGTACAGGAAGTTCAGACTCCACGCTGTACAACAGGGGTCGGGCTTGTAATGTATGGGCGTCAGCACCAGGCAGACAGTCGTTACAGTGAGAGTTCCATGGTTGGCAGGATGAAAGATTGGCTTAGAAAAATAATGTGATTATTTTTGTTTTTTGTAAAAAGATGTTTCAGTGACAGACCATAAATGCTATAATTTATATGTTTAAATTTTATAGAAATGAAGCCTTTGAATGCTTTGTTTTTTGTGAACACGGGAGAGAATATGCCGTTTAGAATGGCGGAAACAGAAGGCGTTGCGGTTGTTAAGGTTATTGGCATAGGTGGTGGTGGCGGAAATGCCATCAATACCATGGTTGAAAATCGCCTGCAGGGGGTCGAGTTTATAACTGCCAACACGGATAAACAGGCACTCGATCAATCCCGTGCGGATGTGTGCTTACAGATTGGTCCGGGGATTACCAAAGGGCTGGGCGCCGGAGCTGATCCTGAAATTGGTGAACAGGCTGCCGGCGAATCCATTGATGAGCTGACCGACAGTCTCAAGGGCGCAGATATGGTTTTTGTAGCTGCAGGACTTGGCGGTGGAACCGGCACAGGGGCTGCACCTGTTGTGGCAAAAATTGCCAAAGAATTAGGTGCGCTAACTGTGGCCGTTGTCACAAAGCCCTTCCATTTTGAGGGGAAGTTTCGCATGCGTAATGCTGAGCAGGGCTGGGCTGAATTGCGCAAGTATGCCGATACAATTATCACAGTTCCCAATGATCGTCTGCTTTCTCTTATGCAGAAGAATTCCAGGCTCGCCGATATGCTCAGTATGGCTGATAAGGTCTTGTTGCAGGCAGTAAAAGGAATTACTGATCTGATAAATGTTCCGGGACTTATGAATGCTGACTTTGCTGATCTGCGTACTGTTATGCGGGAGGTTGGCCCTGCTATAATGGGATCCGGTTTTGCCGTTGGTGAAAATCGTGCAACTGAGGCTGCAAACCGGGCCATTGATAATCAACTTCTGGAAGATGTGGGGATTGATGGTGCACATGGATTACTTATTAACGTTTCCGCCTCCGAAGAGTCTTTCACACTAGCTGAATTTATGGAAGCATCTGCCCTTATTCAGGCTAAAGTAGATGATGAAGCTAAAGTGGTTATCGGTGCTCTATATGATGATGCACTTGGTGATGAATTACACGTAACTGTTATTGCAACGGGAGTTGGTGAGTCGGTTCCTGACAAAAAGAACCTTGTTAATGTTACAGTTCCAGCAAAGCAGGCACCACAAAAGGAAGAGCCAGAACAAGTGCGTACCGGAAATCTGACTCCTGCTTCACCTAATCGACCTTCCGGGACGTCCATTTTCCCTTCATCGAACTTTAATGGATTTGAAAATCACGGTATTTCCTCGGGGGAGAATGCTCAGTCTGGCACGGGTGCGAAACCCTGGAATGAGGATTATATGGAAACACCAACGTACCTCAGGAAAAAGGCCAACTAACCCATTTGCCTGGCAGAAAACAGAAAAAAAAAGGCGGGCCCACTCTTCGGTTGCTCGATCAGGAAAGTGGTACCTGCCTTAAAAAATGGAAGGGGCGGCTTCCGGTTGCCCTGCTCTATCCCAATAGTTACGCTGTTGGTGTTTCGAGTCTGGGGTTCCAGCTGGTTTATTCCCTCCTGAATGACTTTGATCACCTGGTTTGCGAACGGTTTTTTCTGCCGGAAAATTCCCACACCTCTCTGAGATCCTTTGAATCAGGTAGGCTTCTCACCGATTTTCCTCTTCTGTTTTACTCCATAAGTTTTGAACATGATTATGTGAACCTTGCCCGGTTACTCTTAGGAGGAGGGATCACACTTTTTGCTGAGGATCGCAAAGATGATCTGATCACTCCTGCAAATCCTCTGGTTATTGGTGGCGGGGTTGCAACATTTATGAACCCTGAACCTCTGGCTCCATTTAGCGATTTGTTCCTTCTTGGTGAAGCAGAGGGAATCCTGCCTTCTCTTGTAACACTGTTAAGTAAACAGCTTGGCAATCATAAGCGATCCGAACTCCTGTTTCGTATTCAGCAAGAAATAACAGGAGCATATGTTCCATCTTTGCATAAACCCGTTTATGATGAGAAAAGCGGACGGCTTTGTGCTTCCATTCCTGCGGAAGGAATAGCGGCCAGAGTGAGAAAACACACTGTAGATGCTGTCGAAAAGGCTTCCCATTCGCAGCTCCTGAGTCCAGCTGCTGAGTTTGCAAATCTGTATGTTACTGAACTTGGAAGAGGGTGTTCCAGGGGCTGCAGGTTCTGTGCTGCAGGATTTATTTATCGCCCGCCCAGGCTTTGGGACGCTGATGCTGTGGTTGCAGGGATTGCAGAACGTAGTGAAAATGTAAAACGTATAGGCTTGCTTGGGATGGAAATGGCACACAAAGAAGAGTTGGAAACGCTTTCTTCCTACCTTTTGGAGAGTGGCTGTTCCCTTTCATTTTCATCCCTTAGGGCCGATCGAATTTCAGGGCCGCTGCTGGAACTTCTTGGTCGTAGCGGGTTGAAAAGTGTAGCCATTGCCCCCGATGGGGCTTCAGAACGTTTGCGACGTGTGATTAATAAGAATCTGACGGAAGAGGACATCCTGCTTGCTGCTGAACGTCTTGCAGGTGTTGGCTTGTATAAGTTAAAGATTTACCTGATGATTGGGCTACCTACTGAAACCTTTGATGATTTGCAGGAAATGCTCGATCTGATAAAAAAAATCAGAGAATGCATGCTGCCGGTTGGCCGGGCCAGGGGACGGCTGTGTGAGATAACTCTTTCCGTAAACTGTTTTGCACCAAAACCCTGGACACCTTTCCAGTTTCATCCCTTTGGCGGAGAGGAGATTCAAAATCACGAGGAGGGATCAGCTGCCAGCGCCATAAGGTCATTAAAAGCAAAGATATCCTACTTGAAGAAAGGTCTTCGCAATGAAGCAAATATTCGTTTCAACCACGATAAACCAGAGAATGTACTTTTCCAGGCAGTTCTGGCAAGAGGTGACAGACGTCTTGCTCTTGTGCTTGCCCGAATGGCACGTGATGGAGTCCCTTGGAAACAGGCAATGCGTAAAGAAAAGCTGACACCTGAAGTGTATGCGGTTCATCAATATGGAAAGGAAGATTATTTTCCATGGAATATAGTGGATCACTCCATCAGGCAGGACTATCTTTGGCAAGAGTATCAGAAGAGTTTTCTTGCTCAAACAACTGTTCCCTGTGACACAAGTGTCTGTAAACGTTGCGGAGTGTGTGGTGACTGAGAAAGACGATTATCTTTCAGAAATAGATGACCCGGAGCAGCTTGAAAGCCTTAAATCCGGGCTTATGCCCTTTCAACTGGTTAAATATTTTTCTTTTACCAGTCTTGGTGTTATTCTTATTTTCACGCTGTTCCTTTCCTGGCTTATTTCCAATAATGCCCGAAACGTTATGCTTGACCAGAGTGAGGCATACTCACTTCTTCTTGCAGAAAACCTTAACCAATTGGTATTCAGAGGATTTGTCCTGCCCACAGCTGTTCTCTATGGCAAAATCTCTCTGTCCAACCCTGAACAGTTTGAGAGGCTTGACAGGATTATCCGTAACGCTACTGCCACTATGAAGATGGAGGCTGTGACTATCTACGATTCTAATGTTAATATCATTTCCTATTCCACCCAGAAACCCTTGATTGGCAAAAAGAATATGGGCGGCTTGGAATATAAAAAGGCTTTAACGGGAAAATCGAATTCGCAAATAGTTTCAAGTGGTACAATTTTAAGCCTGCTTCCTGGTGCTGAGCCAATAAGCTGTCGCCTGAAAACCTTTATTCCGTTTCGTCAGGTGCGAGACGATGCCAGTATAGAGGGACAAATCATGGGGGTTATAGAAATAACTCAGGATCTTTCCCTGGAATATGAGGCGATTGTACGATTGCAATGGCGTATCATTCTGGTTTCCTCCACTGTTATGGCAATTCTTTTTCTAGTTTTATTGACCATCGTTGGTCGAGCTGGAAAAATCATGGAAAAGAGAGCCAGGGAACGCATTAACCTTGAGCAAAAACTCAGCAATGCCCAACGATTGGCGCATCTTGGAACCATGGTGGCAACGGTATCCCATGAAATTAAAAGCCCTTTGGGGATTGTGCGCTCCACTGCTGAAATTCTTGTGAAAAGAATCAAAAAAGTAGCACCCGGAAATGAAAAACTTGCAGAAATTATTGTGTCAGAGACCATAAGACTTAACAATATTGTGCTTGAATTCCTCGATTTTGCAAGACCGCAAAAAGTAAAACTGGTTCCCGTAGATATTAATAACTCCATAACTCAGGCCTTACAGTTTATGGAACTGGAACTTACCGGGAAAAATATTACAATTGAAACGGATCTGGATTTAAGCATAGGAAAAACAGCAATCGACACTGACATGTTTTATCGTGCTCTTCTTAATATTTTGGTGAACGGAGCTCAGGCCATGCCGGATGGTGGGGTACTGCGTGTAAAAACCGGTATAACAAAAAGTGATGGATCAATTGACATTTCAATTCAGGACAGTGGCATTGGGATGAGTGAGGAACACACAGCTCAGATTTTTAAACCCTTTTTCACTGATAAAAACAGAGGTACCGGTCTTGGTTTAGCCATTACCAAAAATATTATCGATCAGCATCACGGAAGTATTTCCGTAAGTTCTGAGGTTGGTAAAGGAACCACCTTTACCATCACTTTACCGTAAACACTTACACTGCAGGGCTGGTTCAAATCCTAAGGAACGGGAACACAGGGCAAGTAGGTGAGCGCAGACTCCGAGATGTTCAAGTTATTTGGTGTACGTTCCTAAGGTCTGGTGAACGGTTTGAACGAGAAGATGGAATAATGAAAACTATGGAAGGACTTTCGCTTGTTAATCTCTCTTTTCTTGAAAATGGGCCTTACAGTTTAACCATCGAAGCAGGTGAATGTATTGGCCTGACAGGAAAATCAGGTGTCGGAAAAAGCCAACTCCTGCGTGCTGTGGCTGATGTGATTGTGCATGGTGGGGATTGTTATCTGAATGGTAGATCATGTCTTGATATGTCTCCCCCGAAATGGCGATCAATGGTTGCCATGGTTCCGGCAGAATCCTTCTGGTGGTATGACACGGTGGGATCTCACTTTGATCCCGAACTGGAACGGGTGGATTCTGTGGAATTACTCGAAAAATTAGGTTTTACTTCCGATGTCATGAATTGGCAGGTTAGTCGTTTGTCAACTGGCGAGCGGCAACGACTTGCACTTGTACGGACGCTTGTCACCGGGCCGAAAGTGCTCCTCCTTGATGAGCCGACTTCGTCACTCGATAAAAAAATGGTAGATGTTGTTGAGCAGCTTCTGGCTGACATCTGCTCGCTTCGAAGAACTGCCTGTCTCTGGGTTGGTCATGATCTTGAGCAACTCTTCCGTGTGGCGAGCAGAGTCTTTCGCCTAGAGCAAAATGGCCTTACTGAGGAGGCGTGTTAAATGGACGTACTATCACTTTCAGCATTTGACCTGTCCCTCGCTGCCATCCTTTTATTAATGCTGGCTGTAACCAGTTTTTGCATAGGTCTTGGTCTTGAAAAACGATTGGTGATATCCGGTATACGGATGACTTTGCAGTTGCTGCTGATCGGATTGGTTTTACAATTCCTGTTTGCAAATGCAAGTTTTGTTCTTGTTTTTTTTCTGTCGATTTGCATGTTACTGATTGCAGGATATGAAGTTTGGGCCAGGCAGAAACGAAAACTTCGCGGTACAGCGGGCTATCTTATCAGTACCGGTTCGATGCTGGTCTCTTCCTTTACTGTGACCTTTCTTGCGCTTACTGTAATGGTCGGGGTAGATCCCTGGTACACTCCACAGTATGCAATCCCGCTCCTTGGTATGCTGCTCGGTAATACTATGACCGGTGTTGCTTTGGCAGCGGACAGATTGACAACCGAAATGTATAGCCAAAGAGGGATGGTGGAGCAACGTTTGCTTCTTGGCCAAAACTGGCAGGAGGCAAGCGGTGATATCAGGAGAGATTGTATGCGCACTGGAATGATCCCCGTTATTAATTCCATGGCAGCAGCAGGAGTTGTGAGTCTACCGGGTATGATGACCGGTCAGATTCTTGGTGGCTCCTCACCGTTAGATGCTATTAAATATCAAATTCTAATTATGTTTCTCATCGCTGCCGGTACAGGATTTGGAGTTCTTACTGCTATCTGGCTTATCAGCCGCCGACTATTTGATGAGCGTCAACGTCTTGTCCTGGAATGTCTCGAAAGTCCCAGGCAACCATAATACATTCTTTCGGCTTGTTTTTTTTTCTGATACGATTATTCATATTGTCAATATAATGTAATGGTTAAGCACTAACATTTTCTTTTCATATCTGGAGGCTTGAGGTGGGTAAAAAAATAGTTATTATTGGTGGGGTAGCAGCAGGCCCTAAGGCGGCATGTCGCGTAAAACGGTTAATGCAGGACGCAGAGGTCACAATCATTGAACAGGATACCCTGTTTTCCTATGGCGGTTGTGGTATTCCCTATTATGTTGCCGGTGATGTATCAGATGAGGCGGAACTACGTTCCACGAGTTTTCATATGGTACGGAATGAAGATTTTTTCGAGAATGCCAAGGGCGTAATGATCATGAGTGGCACCAGGGCCATGGCTATTGATCGCAAGAAAAAAACGGTAAAAGTGCAAAATGTTGCAAGTGGAGAAGAACAGGAAGTCCCATACGATACCCTTATGATAGCCACTGGATCCAAGCCCTTCATCTTGCCAATTCCCGGTGTCGATCTCGATGGTGTTTTTACCATTTCCGATTTACATAAAGCCATTGAAATTAAAGATCGTATCGCCAGGGGAAAAGTAGACAACGCAGTGGTTGTTGGTGGTGGTGCAACGGGTCTTGAAATGGCTGAGGCGTTTAAAGATTTATGGGGAGTTAAAACCACGGTTGTGGAATTTATGCCTCAGATATTACCAGGAATTGTCGATAAGCCGTTCGCCGCTATGCTGACAAAGCATATGCGTGATAATGAGGTTGATGTTTTCCTGAACGAAGGTGCAGCAGAAATAGTAGGAGAGGCTGGAAAGGTTGTCGGCCTGCGTACAGCGAATAGAACCATTGCTGCTGATATTGTGATTATGGCGACAGGTGTACGACCACGATCAGAAATTGCTGTGGATGCTGGTCTTCAAATATCCCCCATGGGGGCAATTGTTGTTAACGAACGGATGCAGACGTCAGATCCATCCATCTATGCAGCAGGTGACTGTATTGAAGTGATGCATCTGGTAACCGGGAAAAAATTCTACGCACCACTTGGTTCGCTCGCCAATAAAGAAGGACGTGTTGCGGGTGACAACATGGCTGGTATCCCTTCAACGTTTAAGGGTGCCATCGGAAGTTTTATTATGAAGGCCTTTGATGTATGTATTGGCGCCACCGGTCTTAGTCTGGATGCTGCACTTGCTGAAGGCTATGATGCTGATGTGGCACTTACCGCACCTTCTGATCGGGCTCATTTTTTTCCCACAGAATCCATTGTTTGTTTCCAGATGGTTTTCGATCGTCGTACCAGGAAGGTTCTGGGGGTGCAGGGATTTGGGCCAATGGGTGATGGGATATCCGCCAGAATTGATGCAGCGGCAGCATATATTTCCATGGGAGCAAGCATTGATGATTTTGGAACTCTTGAAATGGCATATGCCCCACCATTTTCAGCAGCCATTGACACCATCAACGCCATTGCCTATGTGGCAGAAAATCTATGTGATGGACGCCTGCGAAAGACAAGCCTTGAGTCCTTTTTGGCCTGGATGGAAGACTTTGAAAGCGAGTCCGAGTGGGTGGTACTCGATATCAGACATTTAATTGAGGCAAGCCCGTTTGTTGAGAAATTTGGTGCTGAAAAATGGCTTGCAGTTCCTTATAGTGAGATCAGGGCACGATACAAAGAACTTCCACAGGATAAAATACTTATTATTATGTGTGGTTCCGGTACCAGATCTTTTGAGATACAATCTTTCCTGGACAGCGTTGATTATCCAAATACTTTAGTCGTAAGCGGTGGATTGAATATGCTTCGGCGCATGGGAGTGGATTGGTATCTTGGCTAAAAGCTATAGGGTACTCACAGGAGAGGGGCTCACCTCTTCTGTGTTTACCATATTTTTTTATCTCTTTCTCGACATTCTATTCTTTTTTGTGATATCATTATTTGTACCGGAGAGTTAACCGGTTTACCTATGCACCATTAATGTGTTTATTGCTTGACTTTAAATAAAAGTACAATGAAAATATATTCACTTGAGGGACCTATATGGCCGATGTAAATACTCAATATATGATAGATGAGATTCGTGATAATATCCAGACTGGTGATATCTTAAAAACAAAACTTGTATTGTCGCACCTTGAGGAGGTTGACCAGAAGACCCGGAACAGGCTGATCTATGAGCTTTCTCGTGGTGATGTACGATTTACGGTACCTATTCTCCTGCACTTGATGACAGAGCATGTTGAAATTGCAGATGAATTACCGGTAATCAAAGAGACCCTGCTCTCTAATCTTCTTGCTTACCCGGAACTTCTTATTGAGTTCCTTTCAGATCCATCTATTAAAGATAAAACTCACCTTATTAACGTGGCGGGAGAGCTGCGTTTTGAAGAGGCCGTTCCTGCCCTGTTGTATCTGGTTGCAAATTCACAGGATGAATCTGAAATCAAACGGATCATTGAAACCCTCGGGATGATCGGTGATCCACAGGCGATAAATACATTGACTGATTATCTCTATGCCGCAAATCGGGATCTGATCATTACGGCTATACAGGCACTGGGTCATGTGGCTACGCAGTCAGCAATGCACAGGCTTGCTGAACGAATGGGAACGGATAATGAGATGGATTATATGATTCTTTCCATCTTTGCCGATGTTCAGGATCCTGTCTCTTTAGAAAAATTAAATGACACCCTGGCCTCGCATTACGCCCATATGCGTATCTATGCCAAGCAGGAACTCGTAAGGATTGGATCAAAATCAGTTCCTGCACTTATCGAGAATCTTCTTCAGGATGATCCCGACTTTATCATTCACACTTTGAATGTTCTTGGTGATATTGGTGATGAGTCAGCCATTATGCCAATCAGAAAACTCCTTGGGAAAGAGCCTAAGAATGCAAATGTTCGTTTTGCAGCCTATGAAGCACTTGCTCTGCTTCCCCTTAGAAAAGGAGCATATACCTTAACAGCAGGACTTACAGATGCTGAAGATCATGTATGTGTGGCGGCGGCAAGAGCCATAGATCAGAACTATTCTGAGATATTAACTGCGGGAATTAAAAATTTATTGCGTAACAAGGATGATGAGGCAAGGCACATCACCAAAATCATTGTCAATGCTCAAGTCGATAAGGTGTTCTTAAGTTTGGTTGGAGAGGATTTTTTCCAGGAACTCTCTCTTATCTATCTTCCCCATGCTCATAAGGATACCAGGGAGCATTATATAAAAATACTGGAGGAAAATGGATTTGCTGATTTTGCGGGTAAGCTCAAAGGTGACGAGATTGTAACCAATACGGTCAAAGTCGTTGCTGTCGATGATTCTCGTATGATTTTAAATATTTACAAGTCGACTCTGCACGAGCTTGGGTTTGAACCTGTTCTTTTTGAATTTCCGGCTACGGCTATAGAGTGGTTACAGAAAGAGAAACCGGCCATGGTGCTCACTGATCTGAATATGCCGGAAATTACAGGTATTATGATGTCAGCTGAAATTCGAAAGAAGTACAGCCCAAAAGAACTTCCCATTATCATGGTCACCACACAGAACGAGTCCAATGATCATGATGCAGCCTATATAGCTGGAGTAAATAAGGTTATACAAAAACCTTTTAATGCCAAGTCATTGAAGGCTGCAATGGGTGAATATTTATAGCAGAAACGAGTAAGGAGCGGACACGGGATAACGTGAAGAGCGTACACTGCAATTTTTTTCGTTCCCGTTCCTTAGATGTTTTTAAGGTAACTTGGGAGTAGATCAAAATCCCTGCCCACATCTTCGGGTTTGTGGGCATCCGAACCGGGCAGTAGTGGAATTCCAAGCAGTAGTGCCTCATGGATGATAAAGGGGGCAGGAAAAGGGATTCCTCTAATGGGGAATCCAGAGGTGTTAATTTCCAGTGCCATTCCTTTTCGTTTTACTTCCTTAAGCAATGTGCTGATTTGTCCTGTATATTCTTCATCTATATTGATTCCCGGTTGAAAACGTAGAGCTGCGTCCAGATGACAGAGGACTGTTCCGGGAAGTACTTGAACGGCTTCGGTAAGTGTTTCGAAATAGTCCTTCAGTGTCTGCTTGCACCCAATTGTTTTAATCGCCCGAATGTTTTGTTCTTTTCTGCTGAGAAGGTTGAGATGCTGTGTTCCTTTTACCTGGGGGATATAGTGATAGGACACTCCGACTCGATCCCATTTTCTTTTTGCTAAACGTTCCAGCAATTCCTCTTTGTGGGTGGGGCTGTATCCCACCTCCACGCCAAGTGAAATCTTGATTTTATGTGCATATTTTTTCTGCAGTAGCTGACCTTCTGCAAAATATATGTCAAAATCAGTTTCTGTAAGCCAGGTAGATTCAAAATACTGTACCCCGGCCTCCATATGTTCAAGGAATATAATTTCTTTTAATCCTTTGGAGATGGCGCTGAGGACGTACTCCTCCATCTCCCCTCTGGCATGATGGCAATACTTTGTATGGACATGTCCATCGGTTAGCAGGCTAAGTTTTCCTGGAAGTGGGCTGGTCATTGACGATGCCGATGGAAAATTCAGGCGTTCCCTTTAGGAAAGAAGTGAATAACACCATCTATTTCAGAGGTGTCACAGACGTGGCCAGTGTTCAATTCAATCTGAAGAAATTCTTCAATTCCCTCAGGTGGCAGTGCAAGGCTTGAGCCTTCTGGCAGGTGATATACCAGTGTATGGACTTTGGTAAAATCCACGGGGGGAACAAAGAGTTTCATGCAATAAGTATCCGTATTGAAAAGAACATAATGCCCTGTGGGCAGTAGCTGACAGCTAGTATAGGAAAAATTCCCACAGAAACGTTAATTTTCCGATACATGGTGATATTCCTTAAAAGAACACAACCAGTATGGGGCTAAATTGTTGAATGCGATTATAAGTACCCTTGAGGTAAACCGCAAGGAAATTGACGAAAAATTACGGATAATCTGAAATGCCGAAAACCTCATGGGAAATAGGTTTGACACCGACCTGCTATGTGTTTATTGTATGACGGCCAATGAATGGGTATTCACTTCTCCAGTAGTGATATGATGATACTGAAAAAAAATAAAAGGTGTTTAGATGAGCGAGCAAGAAATGTCCGGTAAGGAAAAAACGTTGTTTGGCAAGGGGCTCAACCCTTCCAATATTCTTCCCCAGAAATTAACTCTGGATTCCAAAATTAAATTTCGTTGTCATCCTGACGTGGAATGTTTTACTGCCTGTTGTCGTGGCATTAAGATTGTTCTTACACCCTACGATATTCTGATGCTTAAAAATCGTTTGGGGCTGCCTGCTCACGAATTCCTTCAGGAATATACAACCCCCGTATATCTGGAAAAAACTGATATGCCCGGCGTTGCCCTGAAACTTCGCGAAGATGATGAGAACACATGTCCCTTTGTTACTCCAGAAGGGTGTACCGTGTATACTGATCGTCCGTCAGCTTGTCGATATTATCCTGTTGGGATGGCTGATTTCCACGAAGGCCAGGGAAGCATGGGGAAAGGTGCGGATCATAAAGACGAAGAAAAGTTTTTCTTTATTGTAAAAGAAGATCACTGCAAGGGGTTTAAAGAGGATAAAGAGTGGACCGTTGCCGAGTGGCGTAAAGACCAGGGTGTTGATGTTCGTGATGAAATGAATAAAGAATGGCTGCGTCTGGTTATGCGCCGTAAATCCTTTGGTCATCAGGCGTCTCTTTCAGAACAGGCAAAACGGATGTTCTTTATGACTTCTACTGATCTTGATCATTTTCGTAGATTTGTTCTTGAGAGTTCTTTTCTTGATACGTACATCATTGATGATGAAACAGTTGAGAAAATCAAGAATGATGATGTGGAATTGATGCTCTTCTCCTTTAAGTACTTGGCCAATGCTCTTTTCGGGGCTGAAGGTTTGTCCATTAGAGAGGATAAGATTCAGGCAAAAGTAGAAGAGATTAAACAACGTCAGGATGATTCCGTGACCGACTCCATCCAGGCATATAAAGATATTAAAGCCGCTCGGGGTGAGGAGATTGACCCTGACCTGTTATAAAGAATGTATTACACGAACACTGGTGAACAGTAAGTAAGCCAGTGCTCTTGTCAGTACCCCCGAGGGGTGAAAAGTACCTTGTCAGAATAATTTCTTTGACAAAAACAGGTAAGCGCGACTTCGAGAAGTTATTCTGTAAGGTACTCAATAGTTCGACCATATTGCATTCCCGTTCCTGAGAAGTATCCTGGTACGCCGCACTGGGAGTTGTTTTTTGGCTGCCAGCACGATCCTGCTGTGCTTCAATATCAGTCTGGTTTTTCTGAGCATTCTCCGGTTGAATGATTTTTTCTCTTGAAATTCCACCTTGAATTGATAGAAGAGGGTGGATGAGACCATTGAAACATAAACAACTCGATTCCCTGCTTTCAGCTCTTCAAGACGAGAAAGAATATGTTTTTCTTGATAGTGCACGCAGTGGACCCGAAGGTAGTAATTCTTTTCTCTTTTTGCAGCCCCACAAGCGGTTGGATTTTTTTGCAGGAGATGCTCCGGAAATCTTTTTTGCTGAAATGGAGAAAATGCTTGCGGCCGGGTATTATCTCGCCGGTTGGCTGAGCTATGAATTCGGGTATCTGCTTGAGTCCCAGATTAAAAACCTGTTACCCTCCAATTTACGAGCGGATTCGCTCCTTGCATCTTTTGGAGTGTTCCGGGAACCACTTCGTTTTGATCATGACACCGGAATAACGTCTTTCCCGATTACTGAGCCTTGCGTACCTCTCCCTGATTTCCATATTGCTGGTTTGCAGCTCAGTCAGGAGAAAGAAAGTTATCTTGATGCTATCACCCGTATCAAGGAATATATTGCAGCGGGTGATACCTATCAGGTAAATTATACCCTTAAACTGCTTTTTGAATTTTCCGGTTCGCCCCTTGCTTTCTATAAAGATTTGCGCCGAAATCAGTCTGTCTCTTACGGGGCAATTGTACACTTAGGTGATGAGCAAATCCTCTCTCTTTCCCCTGAATTATTTTTCAGAATAGAAGACAACTTTATTCTTGTTCGTCCCATGAAAGGCACCATGAAACGCGGTCGGTCTGTCGGGGAAGATCTGGAGCTTTGTCAAAAGTTACGAAAAGACAGTAAAAATCGTAGTGAAAACGTAATGATTGTGGATCTGCTCCGTAACGATCTTGGACGCCTCAGTCATCAATTTGGAGACGCCAAAGTTGTTACAACGTCACTCTTTGATGTGGAACGATACGAGAGCGTGCTGCAGATGACTTCAACAATCTGCACAGAAACAGACGGAGCACTACTGAATAAAGTTACGATGCGTGACTTTTTTAAGGCATTATTTCCCTGCGGCTCAGTTACCGGTGCTCCAAAGATTCGAACCATGGAGATTATACGGGAACTCGAACAATTTCCACGTGGAGTGTATACTGGAGCCATTGGATATTTTTCACCAAATGGTACGGGAACCTTTAATGTTCCCATACGTACTCTGCGTCTTAAGGATGGACGGGGAGAAATGGGAATAGGTTCCGGGATTGTTCATGATTCCAACCCTGAACAGGAATGGGAAGAATGTCTTTTGAAGGCACATTTTTTAACAAAACCGGTTTCTGATTTTTATCTTTTTGAGACACTTCTCTGGGAGTCTGGAAAAGGGTATTGGCTGCTCGATGAACATCTTGAGCGTCTGGAACAATCGGCTCTGTTTTTCAGCTTCAATTTTCCCAGGGACGAGGTGGTAACATCTCTGCACTCTTTTGAAGAAAAAAATAAATTGAATGGTATTTGTCACAGGGCTCGTCTTACACTTGCCAAAGATGGCTGTGTGAAAACTTTTTTTCAGCCCTGCGATCCGCCTCTTTGGCATTGTCTTCCAGATAATCCTTTAGCAACCCATGATGCTTTGCCATGTATCAGTCTTTCCACGAAAAAAGTGGATTCCTCTTCTCCCTGGTTTTTTCATAAGACCAGTAAAAGAGATCTGTTTCAGGATGAATTCGCACGAGCCGGTCGCCATTCGTTATTTGATATTATTTTTCTTAATACTCAGCAGGAAGTCACTGAAGGATGTATTACTAATCTAATTGTTTTCCTTGATGGCGGTTATTTTACCCCCCCTGTTTCTTCAGGGCTGCTTGCTGGAACCATGCGCAGTAAGCTTTTAAGTGAAACCTCTGTACCTCTCCAGGAGAAGGTTCTTACCTGTAAAGATCTTCAACGGGCAAGGGCGTTATTCTGTTGTAATTCAGTCCGTGGCGTCGTTCAAGTTCGCTTAATAGCGATATGAGAAATTTCCTCGATTGATTCCTCTCCTCTTCCTTGTTTAAAAACAAACTCTTCTGATGGATACATCTTTCGCTTAGAGACGTGTTAGGTGTGCCTGTCATTTCTCTGGCCATGAAACAATGCGCAGTTAATGTCTGATTTGTTACTTTGGAGGACATAGCATGAGAATAGCTGTGCCGCTTGCCGTTAGGTTCTTGCTTATTCGTGAAATATTACTGGTGGGGGGGACACGTGAGGGATGAAAAGTTCTTTTACGATTCTTTGAAATATGGGTATTTTTACCTATAGCATTGATAGATTATCAGTGTTAGTAGTAACTATAATTTGTAATAATAAAGGGCGTGTATTAGATGACAATTAGCTTGTCCGGTTGACGACAACTATCTTGTCCGGTTCAACAGGGTTATAATCCTAACCAAAAACAACTTCACATAAAGGAGGTTTTTGGTGTCTGGTAAACCCATTAATTCAG
>JAESPV010000088.1 GCA_016765495.1 Desulfocapsa sp.
TCTTACGAAAAAGCAGTCTGGATGAACTACCTCAATTTATCAATGCATTGAAAGGTGAGATGAGCGTTGTTGGTGCAAGACCTATTGTGGGTAAAGAACTGACTGACTTTTACAAAGAAAGTGCCGGGCGTTATTGCTCCATGAAGCCGGGAATTACCGGGCCGTGGCAGGTAGAGCGTCGTTCTGATATCAGTAACTATGAAGAACGTGTTGGAATGGATGACTGGTATATTCTCAATTATTCTCTATGGACTGATATCAAGATTATCCTTAAGACCATCAAACGTGTTTTTGACGGTCGTGGTGCTGTCTAGGGAACAATGGGAACGAAATAAGTTGTTCAAGGTATTTCGTGTACGAGCCTAAGCTTGATCGTGTTGAATGAGAGCATCCATGAGTATTCCCGGTGCATTTCCTGCCGCATCATCAAGAGTGTTGACTGGAGTTTCCCGACGCTCTGCTTTTCTGATTTCCTTTGAATCTTTGAAAAAGGCTATCGGGCGAGTTCCCAGGCCTGTTTCAAGAAAAGTTTTATCCGCATCATCTGTCACCAGATTCCCGACAAAGCTGATTGTAGGAATTTTGACATCCTGTGCCAGCTTCTGTACTTTTAACGCAGTTCGGATTGAAGACTTGGAAGGGATCACCACAATTAAAAGATGATCAATACCTGCAATGGTTCCACGCCCCAGATGTTCAACACCTGCTTCCATATCAAGCAGCACAACTTGATTGTCCGAGAGCAGAAGTTTGGTCAGCATCCTTCGCAAAACATTGTTTTCAGGGCAGGCACAGCCCTTATCGCCTGTCTGAATAGCACCAAGCACCATAAGTTTCATTCCATCATGCTCGTGCATAAAATCAACAAGGAGATCATTCACTTCCGGATTTATATTGTACATGGGAGAACCTTCGGTCTTCCCTGAACGTTCAACCAGGAGTGTGGTCATCTCAGCAATGGCACGGATCTTCTCAGGGTTCTTAACACCCAGGGTCTCAGCCATATGAGGGCTTGGGTCTGCATCAATGATAAGCACATCCTTGCCACTCTTTTTAAATTCTCCGGCAAGAAGTGCCATGATGGTGGTTTTTCCAACCCCGCCTTTTCCGCTGATTGCTATTTTCATCGATTTTTCCCTTTTAGGAAAGCTGTTTTTCTTGCAAGACGCACCACAATGGTTATGTTCTAGCAGAATATGTAACGTATTTTGAATATAGCGTAAACTAAAATTGGAGCTTAAGTATGGAACATGCAAGTAATCAACAAATAACCCTTAGTCAGGCAAGGCAGGAAGCCTCGACCATTTTTCTGGCAAAAGTTTTTAACTGGATGGCTATAGGGCTAGGGCTTACAGGTGTTATTGCCTGGTTCACAGCATCAAGCGGGCTCGCTGCACAACTGGTTCAGGGGCCGATGTTTATTGTTCTTATCATTGGACAGCTTGGGCTGGTTTTTTATCTTTCTGCCCGAATTGAGAAAATTCAACCCGGAACAGCCACAGGATTATTTCTAGGCTATGCAGCCCTGAACGGACTTACTTTGTCCATGGTGTTTCTTGCTTATACAGGCTCTTCCATTGCAGCTACATTCTTTATCACCGCAGGAATGTTCGGAGCCATGGCTGTTTACGGGCTCGTCACCAAGCGTGATCTTTCCGGGATGGGATCGTTTCTTTTTATGGGTCTGATTGGGATTATAATTGCCTCAGTGGTGAATATATTCCTAAATAGTTCTTCTCTCTATTGGGCAATTTCTCTTATCGGTGTTTTTATATTTGTAGGACTTACTGCCTATGATGTACAAAAGATCAAGAAAATAGGCGAAGATGGAATAATGCAACAGGGTGAAGGTGCAATCCAAAAAGGTGCTGTCATGGGTGCTCTTGCATTGTACCTTGATTTCATAAATCTTTTTCTTATGCTGCTTCGGTTCTTTGGTGGTAGCAGAAACTAGATTTTTGATTCACATGACTATTATGAGCATGATCTGCAGTAGGCGGATCATGCTTTTTTTTTAAGTTTTCTTTTTGAGATGAGCCAGGGCTATGAGCAATACCTTTTGTGGAGAAAAAATCGTTGTAGGAGTTACCGGTTCCATTGCAGCATTTAAGGTTGCCGGTTGGGTCAGTAGCCTTGCCAAAGAAGGAGCGGACGTACGAGTTGTTATGACTGAATCCGCTTGTCGACTGGTCACGCCACTGACCTTTGCTGCTTTATCCGGGAATCCGGTGCTGACGGACATGTTCGCTGCCGAGGAGGCGCATTCAATTTCTCATATTCAACTGGGCAGTGAAGCAGATTTAGTACTAATTGCCCCAGCAACAGCCAATACCATAGCCAGGATCGCCCATGGTTTTGGTGATGATTTACTCACAACCACTGTCTTAGCCGCATCGTGTCAGGTTCTTGTTGCCCCTGCAATGAACAGTGCAATGCTTCTTAACCCTGCAACGAAAAAAAATATTCAACTATTAAAAGAGCTTGGGCATGAAGTAATAGAGCCGGTATCCGGTCAAATGGCATGTAAAACAGATGGGCCGGGGCGACTTCCGGAATGGGATGATGTACGGGAACAACTCCTTGCATCTCTTGTTGAACAGGATCTGCAAGGTGAAAAGATTCTTATTACTGCAGGTCCCACCAGGGAAGCCCTGGATCCTGCAAGATTTCTCAGCAACCGGTCATCCGGGAAGATGGGCTACGCACTGGCTCGGACTGCAAAGAGGCGAGGTGCAGATGTTTTGCTCGTTAGCGGGCCGACATCACTTCCAACCCCCCATGGGGTGAAACGACTTGATATTCAGACGGCAGAAGAGATGCATTCTACTGTCGTGGAAAGTTGTCAGGATATGTCAGTGATTATTAAAGCTGCCGCAGTGAGCGATTTCTGTCCTGAACACATAAGGGCAGACAAAGTTAAAAAAGAAGATGCAGAGTTTGTTCTTAAATTGAAACAAACCCCTGATATTCTGAAAGAGTTGGGTGAAAACAAAGATAAACATGGCTATCTTCTGGTTGGTTTTGCGGCTGAAAGCTGTGACCACCGTGCAGCAGGAAAAAAGAAACTCATTAAAAAGAATCTTGATTTGATCGCCATTAATGATATCAGTGGAAAAAACAGTGGCTTTGAGGCAGATACCAATGAAGTAACTCTGTTGGATAGCACGGGTTTTACAGAGCTGCCACTGAGTAGTAAAGAAAAAATTGCCAACCTGATTCTCGATAAAGTTGTAGCTCTTCTCGCCCGGAAAAAGGACTAAGGACCCTCTTCATTCTAAGGATGACTTCAAAAGAACGCTCCATACTCAAAGTGACCTGCTTTGGTCATTTTATGAGCCATTTTAATATGCTGGTGTTTCCGGCTGTGCTTTTGCCACTCACTGTCCAAATGGATATGGATATGGGACAGGTTTTGGCGCTCTCTTTCTGGATGTACCTCCTGTTTGGAGTGACGGCACTTCCCTGGGGGCTGCTTGCCGATCGTTTCGGTTCAAAACCCTTACTCTTTTTATTTCATGTCGGGGCAGGTTTATGTGGTTTTCTTGCTGCCGTAAATGTTGGTAATCCTATTGTGTTTAGTGCTTGTCTTGCCGGTATTGGGATCTTTTCAGGGATTTATCATCCTGTGGGACTTGGCTGGATAGCCAAAGAGTTTGAGAATACGAGCCAGGGTATGGCGTATAATGGGATGTTTGGTAACCTTGGTCTGGCTACAGCTCCTGTTTTAGCAGGAATTGTGAATTATTTTTGGGGAGTGGAAGCTGTTTATATGGTGCTGGGTTTTGCTAATATAAGTGGAATTGGTCTGCTTTATTTTGTGCGAAATGGTCACGCTGTCAAAACAGCAGTTGCAAGTCCTTTAAAGCCCAAACAATCAATCGTTCCTTTTCTTGTTCTTTTGGTTGCCATGATGCTTGGCGGGGTTGTGTACCGCGCCACCACCATCACCTTACCCGCCTATTTTGAACTGCAGAATCAGGATCTTTATCAGAATTTTATGGCAATGGCCGGCCAGGGTGGTTCAGCCAATGTGTTTGCCACGCTCATAACATCATTTATTTATCTGGTGGGGATGGCCGGGCAATATTATGGCGGCAGGGTGGGGCAGTCAGTTGATCTTGGTAAGGGCTATCTCCTTTTTCATTTGATTACTATTCCCGCAGTACTAGCTATGGCGGTAACATCCAATATGCCGTTGGTTGTTTTTGCCATGATTCATTCATTTTTTCTTCTTGGTATGCAGCCGCTGGAAAATACACTGGTTGCAAGACTCAGCCCACCTGAATTGCATAGCTCGGCCTACGGACTAAAGTTTATCCTGACTTTTGGTGTCGGGGCACTCAGTGTGAATATGGTCTCTTTTGTTAAAGGAAACTTTGGTTTTGGCGGGGTGTATGTTGGTTTGGCTCTTGTTTCCACAACTTTGGTTGGTGTAATACTTCTGCTTAATCATTATCGCAAACCGGATATTCCATAGCATAACTTCTCGTAGCCAGACTTCGTAAAATACTTATGGCCATTTTCACAGACTCTGTGAATGAGGTGAGTGGAAAAAGCACCAATCAATGGGTAGCTGGAGTTTTGGAGAGAGCCAGTCATGTTCATTAGTATATCTTTTACGACATATACCCATCATGGCATAGTGTGAAGGTGTGATTAAAGGGATAAAATGAGGTCACTCTCATCGCCGGAAAGTTCTGTTATCGAAAAATGGTTTCTATCCCCATGGCGCTGTCCCTGATAAATTTAGGCAGGATTTTCGGGCGTAGAAAGAAAAGAAAACGCATGGAATAGGCAAGCAGGTGCAGAATCAATAGATGGTCCAGCACCCGATAGCCACGTTTGTCGCGAAGGAGAATAAAGAGCAGCCAGCGAAGATGACGGCTGTGCATAGTGAAAGGGCTGAAGTTGGTCTTGATCCGGTAGCGCGGGCGACTCCCGCGAGGATATTTGCGTTTGTATTCTTTTTTGGCCATCTTGATCCTATATTTTACCTCCTCACTGTAGGGAAGAAAGTAGTATTCTCTGGCCAATGCCAGCAGACCAAAGGTATCTGCCATATACTCGATATCTTCAACCCGGAAACCAAGTTCCCTGGTCAGTTCCTTCATACGATTGATCCTGGTTAATGCATCGTATCCAGCCTCAACACATTCTTTTCCATTCCCGACTAATGCTCGCATCAACTTTCGAACCGAATGATTGATAAAAATATTATTCCAAAAGACCGAAACCTGAGCGGGGACGCGCACTCTACGGAATAACAGTTTTCGCTCAGCCAGCTCTGGCGTATAGAGAAGCTCTTTCACTACCCGGTCACTTAAACTGAGTAATTCCAGGAGCATTTCCGGCTGTGCACAGTTTATTTCCCTGGCCATCGCCTTTACAGCCTGTGAAACGGTCATGTTCTCCTTGAAAATTTTCAATGTGACAAAGCTGTTTATCTCATTCCAGATAGCTTCCGGCTCCAGATAGGACAGACGTCGAAAGGGCATCCATCCGCCTGTTTGACACCAGACGCTTATTCCAACCATATTGGGAGCTGAGAGTAGTTCCTGCTGATATTTGTAATAATCAAAGCCGACAAAAGATGGATATTCACCACAGCCCTCATATTCACGTCGAGCCTGTAATTCAATGATTTTCTTCACCGGAATCCGGAAGAAATGTTTGTTCAGAGGAAGGTAACGGAAAAAATCTGTCTCACCATATTTCATGGAAAGAATAAACCAGGGACTCTGTATATTCTTCAACACTCTGGCTGTGGTACCCCTGTGCCAGTTGAAATCGCCAATTGGATGCGCTCCCACTGTCCAGTTTCTCAGGATAAGGTGACTCTGATGTTTTTCAAATAGAGGCAGCAAGTCATGGAGCATACGGTTGACTTGGGCTGAAGTACGAAGAAACAGCTCACTTTTAAAAATGCCTTTGACGTCTTTGCCGTCACATTCGCCAATTCGGAAAATAATGCCGGTGATTTCAGGAAAGCTTGTGAGAATGGTTGCAATCTGTCTTTTCAGAAACTGATTTGCACGTTTTCGTCGCCCCCCTATTTTTTCCTGCACGCCAGGGGTAAGGGAGAGGATATCCATGGTCAAGTAGATTCCCAGGCCATGTTGTTTGCAGATGGTGAATAATTTGCGGTATTCCTTCTGAAGGCCGCAAATTGCCTGATTGACTTCCGGTTCTATCCAGGGATCGGGGGCAAGATGGGAGACATCATCAAAACTGACGCAGTTATATCCAACTTTTTTCACTTTTCTGCAGAACAGGTCGAGATCAGCGCGGACTGTGTTGAAGAGCAAACGAGTTTTCCTGGGTTTTGCGAAAAAGGAATGAAAGGGAATCTTTGACCAGTTGATATTTCGCTTTGTATAGTTACGGAAAAAAGGACCAATGGCGTCAATTAAGTATATTTCCATTTGTTTTCCTATAAAGAAAAAGGAGATAGACCTGCGTTTATTGAATCACAGTGTATAATGTTTGCATAATTCCTGAAACGCATTCTCAAAACTGCGCTCAGCAACATTGGCACGTGCTTTTTGTCCCATTTGCTGAAGAAGATCTTTATCAAGTATCGACTCTATTCCCTTTAACAGCGCGCTGCTGCTCTTGCCTTCCACTACCAGACCTGTTTCTCCATTCAGGACATTGTCCTTAGGGCCTCCCCTGTTGGTAACAATTACAGGAACACCACAGGCCTGGGCCTCCATGGGGGTCTGGCCAAAGGTATCAGCAATGGATGGGAAAACAAAAAGGTCAGCATTCTGCAATGCCTTTACATAGGTATCCCCTGTCAAAAATCCGGTGAAGAGAACATTGTAACCATCCAATTCATGGCGGAAGGTCTCTTTATAAGGACCATCGCCAATAAACTTCCAGCAGATGTCCTTTCGTTTGCCTAATAACTCTTTTATAGCTGGAATCAGGTATTCCAGTCCTTTATCTTTTGCAAGGCGACAGGAAGTAATCAGCATAAAGTCCGCTGTTGCACGTTTGGCGCGTTGCGGGTGGAAGCGTTTGGTATCTATTCCTCTTCTTAAGAGACGTATCTTGTTTTTATCAATACCATGGTGAATAA
>JAESPV010000089.1 GCA_016765495.1 Desulfocapsa sp.
TATTCGTACAATTCAAACATTACTTGGCCATAATGATGTCGCCACAACCATGATCTACACCCATGTATTAAATCAGGGAGGGTATGGTGTCAAAAGTCCTCTGGATGACCTGCTTTCATAAATTGCAGCAATTTTATGTTATAGCCGAACGTTTGAAATTACTTGCCGCCTTGAATCTACCACTAAACATCGTAGGTAACTTCTCAAAAAGTGCTGGTAAATGGTATTTTATCATTCGCACAGCATCTTCTGAAAATCTTTCACCAAGGGGAGGCCATACAGAGCTTTTATTGAAGTGAGTTGTTTGTGTGTCTTGTTGTATTTGCCACGACCAGAGGTATTTCCGAGAAATTGCCAATTCGCGGCTCGATAACATGTCCCCTTGAATCGCTCTGTATCAACGAATGTTTCAAGCCAGTAAATTGGATGCTGATACACTGTTTGCCAATCTGCAGAAATAATTCCAGCACATTTTCCCAGCAAATGTGAAGCGAGATGTGGGACATGGATCCACGGCAGAATAAGAAACCGAGAGTTATATGCAAGAAGGTGCCGATTCCTCTCAAGCGCTTCAGCAGACCAGCCAATAAATCTATCACGATGGAGTAATTTGTAAGGAGCTGACGAAAAAGCAAAGCAGGCAATGGGGCGTTCTGCAGAAAAACAGATATACTTCAGATGTTCACCAACCGGCTGAGTGTAGCCGAGGTAGTGATGATGCTCAATCAGCCCATTAAACAATTTTTCATGTCTGGTTCTTCGAATCTGCCGTATCTCGATTGGTTGGAGTTTCTTAACGGTGGTGTGAATGGGTGTTGAAAGGAACGATTTGCAGTCCTCGAACCACATAAGAATTACACCCTTTGAAAATGGAACCTTCAGGGATGTTGTCAGGCGCTATCCGTTCTTCTTTGTGGATAGCCAACTTTGTCGTTTTTTTCTTTTTTTTAGTAGATCCTTTAGAGGAAGATTTCGGTTTGGGATCTTTTGATAATTTACTTGGTTTTATCTTGGGTTTGGGCTTCTGGTTCTTAAGACGGGCAATTTCATCCCTGAGAATTTGATTCTGCTCCTTGAGTGTAAGGATGATTTCAAACTGCTGCTCGAATTGCTGCAAGAGAAAAAGAATTGTTGGATTTTCTTTGTCTTCTTTGGGAATGTTTTTGATGATTTGATCCAGTGTGTTTTTCATGCCTGGCATGATATAGGATCGAGAGCCTCGAACGCTCGCTTTATCTTACTTTACCAATACTTTTGAGAAGTTACCAGCTAAACAGTGCAATACCATACGAGGCAGACTCTGTTTACTATGGCTATTTTACTTTCAAAGATTTGAAGGAAGCAATGCTTGCTATCGGTGGCGGGGTGACAATGGCCAATGTAAACAAGACGAAGTTTGAAAGTTTGAAAGTTTGAAAGTTGTAACTCCAGATAGAAAAATGCTGAACGCTTTTTTCAGCAAATCTTAATGTTGCAAGTTCAAAACCAAAAACTTAAAACCGCCCGTGACCTCCTTCTCCCTCGACTAATGAATGGAGAACTCACCGTATGAGTCGTGAAAATCAAAACAGAGACCAAAAATCCCTGCTGACCTGCTTGACCGTCTGCGCAAGCTATAGAATGTCAGATGAATGTTGATTGTTCGATTTGGCTCATTTTTCATCCTCTTGAACTATTAAATTTGGCTCAACTGAGCCAAAAGTTGCGTAACCCACTAATATGTTAGTATTTGTGATTGGATGTTAATGTGACTTATGTGTCAACATTGAGCCAGATTGTGTACGGTGAGACACAAATTACCGTATACAGATGGTGTTGTGTCTTCTTGACCGTACACAAAAAACTATACAGGAGTTTCCCATGATATTCTATCGACCAAAAAGCTCCTTATCTGACGATAGCTGTTGATAGAAAAGCACCCATAGATACTTAACAAACTGAACTTGCCAGGTTCAAGGCATGGGATCTTGATATTCTCCAGTATCGGGAGAGGATGAAAACAGGATATGAGATTGAGGCTGCTGGCGGCCAGAAGACGACCATCGGTCTTGATCTTGCTTTTAAAAATGAAACACATCCGTTCAGGGTAGTTTTTGTCTGCGCCATGTGGTTAACTGGATTTGATGTACCAAATCTTGCTACTCTATACTTGGATAAACCATTGAAGGCATATACCCTCATGCAGGCAATCGCCAGAGCAAACCGGGTATACGAAGGGAAGAACAATGGTCTGATTGTTGACTATTGCGGCATTTTGAAAAATCTACGTGAGGCTTTGGCTACTTTTGCCGGTGGTGAAACTGGAGGCGGAGATAGCCCTGTTCCACCGGTAAAACCTGAGGAAGATTTGTTGGATGAACTTGCCGAGGCAATTATCTTGACAAAAAATTTTGTTACAGACCGGGGATTCAAGCTGGATAGCATAAATGAAACGAGTGGTTTTGAAAAAATTGCTGCAATCAGAGATGCAAAAGAGCTTATCAACCAGAGTGAGGAAACTCGGAAACGGTTTGAAATTTTGGCCAGAACAGTGTTTGTTAAATTCAAAGCATGTTTGACAATAAAGGCAGTCCATGCTTACAAACAGGAACACGCAGTTATAAATATTGTCTACCAAAAGTTGCAGGAAGACCGGGCAAAGGCTGATATATCGGAAATAATACGGGAACTGCATACAGTCGTTGATGAAGCAATCGGTCTTGAAAGTAGGGAAACAGGCGGCGACTACGATAACTTGTACGACATCAGTAAGATTGATTTCGCTAAACTGAAAGAAGAGTTCCAGAAAAGTCCTATTAAAAATACCACCGTACAAAGTCTCAAAAAACAGGTAGAGAAAAAGTTACAAAAAATGTTGGCCAAGAACCCTCTCAGGACTGATTTCAACACCAGATATCAGGAAATTATTGCCGGAGATAATCTGGAAAAGGATCGTGTTACCATAGAAGAAACTTTTGCGAAACTGATAAAGTTCGTTGGAGAGCTCGACGAGGAAGATACCAGATCTGTTCGGGAAGGGCTGAATGAAGAGTATCTGGCCTTGTTTGACCTGTTAATGAAAAAAGATATTTCAAAAAAAGATCGGGAGCGAATAAAAAGTGTGGCCAGGGAACTTCTCGACAAGTTAAAGGCAGAAAAACTCAATGTCGATCAGTGGCGCGAGAAAGAGCTTACCAAGGTGGCTGTGAAGCTGGAAATCTACGATTTTCTCTATGACGACCACACCGGTTTGCCTGTTGAATCATATACACCAGAAGAAGTAGAAGAAAAGACCGAACTGGTCTTTGGGCATATTTTCATGCAGTATGAGGATGCGATGCATAACGTCTATACATAACATATATCAAAATTAAAGTTTTTGTGACTTAACTCTGCCGATACGAAACCAAACTCGAGTAAGAGGTGAAAAAAAAAGTATGAGTTATGGCTATTACCCGAAATATGTCACCGTTGCTGAGAAAAGAGCCAAGGCCAAAAAAAAGATTAAGCAGATACGAAAGAAAAATCCCCACATCCGCCCTATAATCATTGAAGGAAAGGCTCTGGCGAAAACATGGTGGGGCAAAGCATGGAATAACAACCTTGAGAGCTATGCCGATTATGAAAACCGTATCGGCCGTGGTCGCAGTTATGTCCGGCATTCGGCGGTGCTTGATCTCCAGATTGCTCCCGGCAAGGTAACGTCTCTTGTTCAGGGCTCCATGGGAGCACCCTATGAGGTCGTGATCTCCATCAAAAAGATGAAAAAGAAAAACTGGCAAAATATCAAAAAAGAGTGCCAGTCCCGTCTTTCTTCCCTGCCTGATCTGCTGGCCGGAAAAATTCCCAAGGAGCTGCAGGAGATTTTTATGGTTCAGGGTCTGGGACTTTTTCCGTCTCCTGCGGAAATAACATTTGACTGCAGTTGTCCAGACTGGGCATCCATGTGTAAACATGTTGCCGCCACTCTGTATGGTGTGGGGGCTCGCCTTGACGAAGATCCTGCTCTCTTTTTCACATTACGACAGGCGGAAATTGATGATCTGGTCAGCCAGGCAGTGCAGAGTAAGACCTCCTCAATAATTGAAAAAGTCACAACTGGAAGCAGCAAGGTCATTGCCGACGATAAACTCTCTGATCTATTTGGGCTTGATATGGATGATATTGTTCCTGCCAAACCCGTTAAAAAATCGAAAGAAAAGACGAAAAAGCGAAAAGGAACACCCAGGTATGACTTGCAGGGCCATCCCACCGCTATCGCCCTGGTTGCGCATTACGTTGACGAGAGCGGAAAAGGCCTTGGCGTCAAAGAATTACAGAAGAGTACCGGTTTTCCGGCCAAAAAAATACATGGAATACTGTTTCGTCTGAAACAACAGGGTAAGGTGAAGTGTCCTGCATACGGTGTTTATGAAAAGTCCCTCCCAAAATAGCCACAACTCATCTGTGTCCGTGGTAATAACTGTTTCGACGCTCGATGAGAGTTCTTACGTGTGCTCCAACCCTACAAATTAAAATGGAACAATTCCTGTTGAATAATGGCTTGCCTGCCCTTTTTTTATTGAGTTTTCTTGCAGCCACAGTGCTTCCTGTAGGATCTGAGTGGCTGGTGGTCGCTTTGATTCTCAATCTTTTTGATCCAGGAAGTGTGGTGTTTACGGCCACAATAGGGAATTTTCTTGGAGCCTGTACTACTTATGGGATCGGATTTTTTGGGGCGGCGTTTTTACTGCAGAAGTTTCTTCGAATCGATGCAGAGCAGACAGAGAGAGCCACGGCTCTTTTCCGCAGCTACGGATCATGGACACTCCTGCTCTCCTGGTTGCCAATAATTGGCGACCCGCTCTGCCTGGTGGCGGGATATTTACGATTCAACTTTCTTCTTTTTTCCTTTCTGGTTCTCATCGGGAAACTTGGTCGCTACGCGGTCATTGCTGCAGTCACAACTGGTAGTATGAGTTGAGTTGGACAGTGATCAGGAAGGGTCTCTATCTCTTGAGATAACCAGTAAGCTGTCTTCTTGAGAAAGAAGATAATCAACATCTGGATTTGAGATAAACTCTCCGGTATTGCCCTTCTGTACGCCTAAGACGATGGCATTGGATTGTGTTTTCATGGAAATAAAAATATCAATGAATTTCGATCCGATCATTTCTTGTGATACCGGCATCGAGTATAGCTCGTTCCCATAACGACTGCTGAGAAGTTCAGAGATCACTTTGCTGATACCATGGTCACTCGCCGCACTTGCTATTAGATGACTGCTTAATTCGCTGCCGACTATGATTTCATCGGCATTAGCTCGCAGGCAGTGCTGCTCATTGGCCTTATCCACAAGTTCCACCACAGTATATGCATTGGGATTCATACTTTCTATGGTAAGCGTGGAAAGAACCACCTTGGCATCCCGGGCCGTTGTCTCCACCGAGTCATCACCGAGCACCACCACAGTACGTGCTTTTTGCAGATTGGCTTTTTCAAGCGTTTCCTCGTTTACAGTTCCTCTTACAAAAAATAGATTGTTATCATCAATAGGTTTTTCTTCGATATCGGCAATCAGGACAAGGGGGACATTACTCGTTTGGCTATCAGCCCGCAGCTCTTTTATAACGGCACGGGTACGATGATTCCATTCACAGATAATGATATGATTGTCAACCGTTGATGCATGCATCCCCCTGTCCTCCTTCATTCGTTTACGTATTAATAGAGTGGCAAGACTGGCGCTTAACATGCCAAGCAGACCGATACCAAAAAACATGATGAGTACAGCCAGAATGCGTCCCCCCGTAGTGCTTGGTGATATATCACCATAGCCCACCGTGGTTAGAGTGACAATGCTCCACCAAACACCACTTGCAAAGGAGAGGCCTGGCTCAAAAACTGAAATCAAAGCACCGCTGCCCAAAACAATAACAAGAATGACAGCCAGCAGGTTTATCACATTCTCCCGCTGTAGGAACAGTAGCAGCTGTTGCAGAATTCTTTTCATGCTCCCACCTTGCTGAGGATGGTTTTGCGGTTAATGCCAAGCATGGACAAGGATTCTATTTTCATTTCATGAATAAAATAAAATAGAGATGTGTCGTATGCAACTGCGGGGATTGTTAGGTTGTTACCCTCAGCCATCACTGTTCCAGTTGGGCTTTTTCCGGCCGAAAGGGAGCTTGATTGCTGAGCGGAACCCCTCCAATTTCAAGACTGATTGCATTGAAATTGCAAGCCTTACTACAGGCAAGACAGGAGATGCATTCCATATCGTCTGGTGATTCATTAAAGTGTACACCCATGGGACAAACAGCATGGCAGGCTTCACACTGAGTACATCTTTCAGTATTAAGACGGAGTTTAACCAGTTTTATTTTGCTGAACAGTGCATAAAAAGCTCCGAGAGGACACGCCGTTCGACAAAAAGGACGACTGGCAAAAACCGACCAGACAATGAAAAACGAGAGGATGAAAAGCTTGTTCAGGAAAAGCAGGCCCAAGCTCTCCCGAAGCCCCGGCTGCAGAATAAGCAGCGGTAATCCTGCCTCTAATGTGCCTGCCGGGCAGACATACTTGCAAAACCATGTTTGCCCAAAGCCAAATGCATCAACTGCGAACAGGGGCAGAAGAATAACCATAAAAAGTAACAGTGCATATTTTATAAAGCGTAACGGTCGCCAGACATCAAATTTAGGCGAAGGAATCTTATGGAGAAGTTCCTGGAAAAGACCAAATGGACAGGCCCAGCCACAAACCATGCGGCCAACAAAGCTGCCAATTACACCCATGGCTCCAATAACATAAAATCCGACGTAGATCTGACCATTTTCAAGGGCCAGTCGAATCCCAGCCATAAGTTGCTGCAGAGCACCAAGGGGGCAATAGCTTGTAGCGGCAGGACAGGAATAACAGTTCAGTCCCGGCGAACAGATTACTTTGAGCGGCCCCTGGTATATTCCTCTGGTCACCGGAAAATTCCAGTATCCGTTAGTTATCAGGAAAAACAGGGCCTGTACCCATTTACGTACAAAGTCCATTAGTGCCTTACTCCTGCAGGTTTGTGATAAAAATAAGAGCCTTGGAAAGTCTTTTTGAAAATGTCAACATGGATATCCCCACAAGGGCACTTATATCCCCCAGGGAGGTACTAAAAGAGTACTGGTTCACTTACTGTTCACCAGTGCTAGCCTATCCCTATACAGGAGAGACAAATTTGCTTTGCCTGTTCAAGGACTCGTGATGGCTCCCCTAAGCTGATTCCCACCGCTCCAAGAACAAGAAATACAAATATTGCCACAAATGGCGCTTTCCGAATTTTTAATGGCTGAGATTTCTTCTTCTGCATCACTTATCCATAAAAACTTTCAACATTCGTGTGAACCGAGGTAAGCTCCATTGAGCAGGACCAAGGAATTTTCTCACAATTATTCCGTTTTTGTTAATGATAAAGGTTTCAGGAATTCCGGTGATGCCATATTTAACACCCACATTATTGGCTTGGTCATCAAGAATTGGCATGGTAAGGCCAAGTTTTGTAGCAAAGCTATCCGCCAAAGCCGGATCGTCATTGTTGAGTATGGCCAGCATTTTAAATGTATCCTTTGGCATTTTTTCATAAAGCCTCTGCATTGAAGGCATCTCCTCACGACATGGAGCACACCAGGTAGCCCAGAAATTAACAAAGACGACCTGTCCCTTTAATTCAGAGAGGGTCCAGCTTTTTCCCTGTCTGTCAACAAGAGTAAAATCCGGAGCAGGTTTCCCAACCCTGGCACCTTCGGGGGCAGAACCACAGCCCGTAAGGAGCATAAGAGAGCTGCATATGAACAACATTGTCAAAAATGTAAGTTTCTTCATAGTAAGTTCCAAAGGCATAGGTTTCTCCTGAGTGTTTGACGAAGAAGACAATTCCTCTACTCCTTATAAACTGCCTGGAGTTCAGATTGAACCAGTTCGTGCAGTTGTCGGTAACCAAACTCCTGCAAAGGCCTACCATTGACAAAATAACCAGGGGTCTTTCGAACATTCAAGGTCTTGGCATCAGCCATGTCCTGGGCAATGAGTTTTGCAATTGCAGGGTCTTTCATATCTTTTTTGAGTTGTACCATATCAAGCCCTATCTGACTGATAAATTCCCATACTCTTTCAGGTTGTGGATTGTGGTGACTTGCCCAGTGAGCTTGTGACTTAAACATGGCATCCAGAGTTTCCCAGTATTTCCCCTGTTTTCTAGCAGCTTCCAGGATCGAAACAAAAACTTCAGCCCCATCATGAAAAGGAGCATAACGAAGAACAAGTTTAATTTTGCCGGGATTGTCGGCCATCATCTTCTTCACAAAAGGAGCAAACACTGCACAGGTTTCACAGGCAGGATCCATAAACTCAACAATATACACCTTCGCATCGTCGCTGCCAAGTGTCTGTGAGTGATCTCGAACAAATGTTGATACATTTTCTTTGGCCATAAAACTTGATTTCTCAGCCTGTTGATCTTTGTACCATGAACTAGCAAATATAAATCCAAAAATAAGAGTAAGGCTGGCTACAGCCAATAGTGCATTTTTCATTTAGTCATTCTCCTTTTTAAAATAAGTAGTAATGCAATTATTGTTGTAAACGAAAGTAGGGAGAGCATTGGTATGGTGATAAAGCCAAAAAGATCAATATATTTTTCTGTACAGGAAACACCCTGCGTACAGGGCTGAATGTTGTCAGGAATGATGCCGGAATAGAGCAGGGTGTGATAGAGGGCAACCAACCAACCTGCAGCAGCAAGAGGAAGGGAGTACTTCACAACACTTCTGTCAAAAGAGACAAGTCCTGCACCCAAAATCAAGACTAGAGGAAATAAAGATATCCTTTGATACCAACACAAAAGACAGGGAGTAAACTCCATTACAGAGCTGAAAAAGATACTTCCCGTGGTCGACAAACTGGCGACAAGCCAGCAAAGAAAAAGAACTGTCCAATTTATATTGGATCTTTGTTCGGATTGAGACATAGAAGAGGGACTCCAAAAGTAAATGTTGAAATAAAAAAAATGATCTGATTGCCAATTCTTAGCAAGGGGCATGCCAGGAAAAAATAATGCATAATGTACTGTAGCTCCATTACGCCCTGTTGCTCAGCCTGTTTCAGGACTTTTTGTAACGACCATGATATACCACAGAGTGAGATAAAATAACACGCTATTGTTTTCCCAGGTGGTTTTGCAAGCCAGTCGAAGCATTGCTACCTGTAAAACATGTTCGGGTCTGTGAGGGATAGAGGTTATGAATTGTCTTGCGGAGTGTTCTACAGCTTATATTGATTGTTCTGTTATTCGTATTGTTGCCTTTGATGACGGCTCAGTCTGATGCGACAATGTTTCCGGGGACGTTAGTGACGCAAATAACGATTCGAATATTGTCGCTGGTGAATTGTACAATTTTAGAAACTTGGCGATTGTATAGTTATAGCAAAAATTCCAGCATTTCCAACGCTGACGCCCTTTAACGATTCCTGGCTTAATGGCAACAACGAGGGAGCATTTTTTTGGAAAGAGAACATGATGAGCTCATTTCTGCCGTGGGTCTTTGCCAGTCTCAAACATCTCAAAAAGATCGTAGAACAATCTGGCCACCGCACTGAAATGGGAGGCAGAACCGGAACTGGCATAGGCTTTTGTGAGTTCCATTGCCCGGACAAAGCTTTCCTGGCACTCTGATTCTTCAGGGTTTTTCAACACTTGAACAAGGCGTTCTCCTACCTGGCTTTTTATGTACTCTTCCTCAGACATTTTCTATTTCCTTTAACATATTTTCTATAACGAGTAATCCACCCTGCCAGAAGGAGGGTGCGTTCAGGTCAATATTAAACGGGGTCAGTAATTCGTAGGGGGACTTACTTCCACCTTGCGAGAGGAGGTGGAGGTATTTTGGTATGAAATCGGCCCCTTCTTTTTCATAAATGCTATACAGTGCAAGAACCAGCAGCTCACCGAAGGCATAGGAGTAGACATAGCCCGGGGTGTGGAGAAAGTGCGGGATATATGACCACCAGAGTCGGTAATGTTCCCCAAGTGTGACCGCATCACCAAACATTGCCTCCTGACTGCTCATCCACAGTGTCGAGAGATCTTCGGTGGAAACTTCTCCCTTTTCCCTTCTCTGTGTATGAACCATGTCTTCAAAGCGGTTCATGGATATCTGCCTGAAAACAGTCGCAAAAATTGATTCCAGCTTCTGGCAGATAAAGGCATGCTTTTCTGCCGGGTTGTTAAGTGTCTCAAGTTGCTTATGGAAGATCAGAAGCTCGGCAAACACCGATGCTGTTTCAGCAAGAACAAGAGGCGTGTCACTGTTGAAATACCCTTTCTCCTTTGCCAGGTATTGATGGATTCCGTGACCAAGCTCATGAGCCACTGTTGAAACGTCACGAAGGTTACCGGTGTAATTGACTAAAATAAAGGGATTAGCATCCGGGACTGCAGGATGGGCAAATGCTCCGCCACGTTTTCCATCAAGTAGTGGCGCGTGAATCCAATTTTGCTCAAAAAAGAGGGTGGCAATATCTGCCATTTCCGGAGAAAAGGTGCGGAAACCACTCAGTACCATTTCTTTGCACTCTTCCCAGGGAATTAAGCGATCCGGCAGAGAAGGGAGTGGTGCGTAACGATCGTAATCGTGCAGTTCATCAAGCCCCAGAATCTCTTTTTTGATTGTATAATAACGTTGCACGATATCGTACCTGGCCGTGGTACTGTCGACCAGAGTTTCAACGGTTTTATCATCCAGTTCATTGGAAAGATTTCTGGCACTTACCCAGGATGGATAATTGCGCAGCCTGTCACCGATCATTTTTTCCGCAAGGATGGTGTTGAAAATGTGGCTGAGGATGTGCATCTGGCCTTGTAAACCCTCTGTTAATTCAAGGGCCGCTGAGTGGCGAACTTCACGGTTTGCATCATACAGGTCGGATAAAACCTCTTCTTCGCTTCTTTTGCTGTCTCCAAACTCGAGGTGGCCCATGAGTTTTTCAAAGAGAGTCAGCCAGGAGTCATTGCCCACAGGGGAGAGTTCAACAAGAAGTGACTCTTCTGCCTGAGAGAGGAGGTGGTCAGCATACCTGCGCAGATTCAAAAGATAGTGGCGATAGGGGGCAACATCGTCATGTGCAAGGAAAGCATCAGCAGACGCCTGATCCATTTTAGCCCATTCCAGATCAAAAAAGACAAGTTCGCGGTTTACCCGGCTGGCATCTTCTTTGCTTTTCTGGAGGAAAGCGCAGGCTTCATCATTTTTGACGCAGGTTACAAAGTTCAGAAAGGCATAGGTGTCAATGCGTCCAAGGTTCACCTGGATACGTTCAAGGCGCCTGAGAGATCTTGCAAAGAACGCGGGGTCAAGTTCGGCTAGTTTCCCGCTGCACTCTTCGCGAAGCATTTCGGCTTCCTGTATGCAAAGATCCAGGTCGTCCTGAAGGAGTTCGTCCTGTAAAGAATCGTAAAGGGTATCAAGCTTCCATAGTACATTTGTGGTGCCGAGGTCGTTGTTTAAAGAGGCTGACATAACATATCCTATGTAAAAGAAAAGAGCTGGTTCCTGGAGTTTGGTGCCTGTTGTTCCATAAATTCGATAACGGTAAAAGAGGAAAAGAGCCAATCGCCATTTATTTTTTCAACGTGAATGTTTAGTTCATAGGCATCGGAGCTATTCATCCACTTCCCTTTGGGAGTTACCTGGCGTTGGGAGTAAAAAGAACATTCCCTGAGCTATCTCTGAATGCAGCAATAGCATTCTGGCCGGCAGGAGAAGTTAACCAGATAACAAAGTTCATGGCTGATTGATAATTAATATGCTTATGATTCTTTGGGTTTACAATCATAACACCATGCTGATTGTAAAGGTCGGAATCTCCCTCAAGGACAATGCTGAGTCCAATTTTGTCTTTGTCTTCCATGGAGTACCAGGTAGCCCTGTCTGTTAAAGTGTAGGCCTGTTTTGTTGATGCAGTACGAATGGTTTTATCCATTTTTTGGTTCAAGGCAAGGTACCATGTATCGTTTCTTTCAGGCATTGATCCAGTCATGGCCCATATTCTGTTTTCCCGCATGTTGGTATCTGAGTTATCTCCGCGTGAGACAAAGTTTGCTTTTGCTGTGCGTATCTTCTTGAAAGCAGCAAGGGCTTTTTCTGTTCTTTTTACACCTGCGGGATCATTGGTGGGACCAAGAATAACATAATCGTTGTACATGGTTTCTTCCCGATCGATAAAATATCCCTCATCCACTAGCTGTAGCTCAAGATCTTCCGCGTGGGTGAGTACAACATCAACTTCCCCTTTTTTGCCCAATTCCAAGGCTTCAGCATTTTCCATTATAACCACCTGGACATCAATACCGGTTGCTTGTTTGAAAATCGGCAAGAGATAATCAAGCATTCCTGAATTTTGTGTTGCAGTGGTGGAGGCACATTTGATGGTTTCTCCAGCATGCAGGAGAGAAGGAATGAAGGTGGTGAGTAAAAGAAGCAGGATGGTTTTTGTATACATGGCTCGCTCGGGATTATTTTTTACTGTCAGGAAGAATTATACGAATATCGATGATTTTTGCATTGCTGTTGCGCAGTTTAAGGGAATGAACAAATCCGTTGATGGTTCCAGCAAGTGCATCCTGAACAAAAAACTTCATTGGAACACGATTGCCATTGATAAGAAGGGTGGTGTGGTCGGCTCCCCTGGCACCACCCTGAAGGAATCGTTTTTCGATAAAAGAGGCAATTTCAGCGGCTTCATGTAAACGGAAGATGTGGTCTCCGCTGATTGGTTCATCACTTGCCACGGCAATAACGCCGCTCACGCTGTTGCGCAAAAGTTCATTTGATTCACTGTTGCGGAAGACTTCAATTTTGGAGACATGCCGGGCTTTTTTAAATCCTTCTCCAATGACAATATCAGCTTCCGGAAAATAACGGTGCGCCAGGCTTGTGAGGGATTCGCTCTTGTTGTCTGTCATTAAAACCATCTGATCCGGGGCCACCAGCATTACAGAATCTGCTCCCGCACTGCGGTGGGTATGGGTGTCTGTACCCGGTGTATCAAAGACGATACCGGTTTCTTTGGTGGATTTGATAACTGCCACCTGGTAGTCAAGCTGTTTCAAATGATGAACAACCTGGGAGGCCAGGGTGGTTTTTCCGCTATCGTGCCAGCCGATAAAGGTTACAATCGGGGGCATGGAGAAACCTCAAAAGAGAAAAGAGTCATAGTTTAATCGGGAATATTGGTTAAGAACGGGAACGAAACAACTTGCATAGATGCCCTGCGGGCAGAAGATAATAGATATTAGGTAACTGCAAGAGGGACAATTCCCACAGAAACTGTAATTTTCCGATACATGAACAAAGGCTAAATGAGACATTCAAGTGATTTCGTGTACGTTCCTTAGTGTTTTAGAAAGATTACAGTATTATTGCTGGAATTTCAAGGAAGCCATTTTCGTTTTTCTCATGTTGGTATTTGTAGTGGTAAGGGGGGAGTGCACAAGGTTGTGAATAGTGGTAGAAGTTTTCTGTTATTTTTTATATATTGTTGTTTTTGTTTTTATACTTTTACTGGAGGAAGAAAAAAATGGCTGATATGATCACATTAGAAGAAGTAGCTCAGGCTCAACAGGTCTGGGGCGATGGAATTGTTGCAATTGGAAAAGCATTCACCGATAAGGAAGATTTTGTTGCTGCTGCTGAAAACCATCTGGATACCCTGTATAATTTTGAGGCTGGAGATGTCCTGTTTAAGCCTACAAAGGCAGCAGATGCACAGTTCAGAGCAACCAGAGAAAGTGCTCTTTCCTATTTTGTGGGCGGGAATGCTAAATTTGCAGAAGACACCGGTTTTGCAATTCACCCCTGGACAAAGGTTCGTTTTGAAAACATGGGAACGTATCTGCATGGCGATTATGCCGTGGCAATGGGCAACTACTTTTTCACTCAGACAGATGGTTCTGAAGTAAAAGTGGAATATACTTTTGGATATAATAAGACAGCAGATGGAAAATTGAAAATTAATCTTCATCATTCATCTCTCCCGTTTGCGGGCTAAGGAACGTACACATCGTATGCTCAACTTATTTTGTTCCCGTCCTGAGAAGGTTAGAGTATATTGAAATACTCCTGAAATATGCCGGTTTCTGTCCGGCATGTTTCAGGAGTGTAAGACTTGGGGGTGCTGGGCTTGCCAGCTGAGAATAGACCCCTGGAACCTGATACTTGTAATCAAGTCGTAGGGAAAGTCATGGTGAGTGAAACACAATCCCCTTGTGCCGAATCCGGCACACTTTCCCCTTTTTTATACACCCTGCAAGCGTGAGGGTATTCACTTGTTGTGCAACCGTATGTCGTGAACCTGCGTGAAAGTTCAGTCATGATCCCGAGAGGAGATCGTCTGTAGGCTACTTGTAACTGGTGGAATATTTTAAAGAATATAATTTTAAAAAGGAAAACCTCTAATATGGAAAGAAAAGAAAAGCTTCCCAGCTCAGAAACTATTACCCGTCGGCCCTTTACCAACTCCAGAAAAGTGTATGTACCTGGGAAACTCCATGATATCAAGGTCGGTATGCGGGAAGTACGTGTTACGGATGCAGCAATTAAAGGGCCTGGTAATTGTGGCTCTGTGGTGACCATTTATGATACAAGTGGCCCCTATTCCGATCCTGATGTAAAACTTGATGTTCGTAAAGGTTTGCCAAAGCTTCGTGAGAAATGGATCATGGATCGAGGAGACGTTGAACAGCTCGATGATTTGACTTCCTCGTTTGGAAAAGAACGACTGTATAATTCAGATCTGGATCATCTTCGCTTTAAGGATGTAAAAAAACCGCTGAGAGCCAAAGCAGGAAAGAATGTTTCTCAGCTCCACTATGCCCGGCAGGGGATTGTCACGCCAGAGATGGAGTATGTTGCGATCCGTGAGAATCAGCGAATTGATGAGTTGCAGGAAGAGCTGTCTCAGCATCCGGGTGAGAGTTTTGGTGCCAATACCCCCAAGACTCATATAACACCCGAATTTGTGCGGGACGAAATTGCGGCAAGACGGGCGGTTTTACCTTGCTCCATTAACCACCCTGAAAGCGAGCCCATGATTATTGGCCGCAACTTTCTGGTGAAAATTAACGCTAATATTGGAAATTCATCCATTACATCGAGCATCGAAGAGGAAGTCGAGAAAATGGTCTGGGCCACCCGTTGGGGCGCCGATACCGTCATGGATCTTTCCACTGGAAATAATATTCATGAAACCAGGGAGTGGATTTTACGAAATTCTCCTGTTCCCATTGGAACTGTTCCCATTTATCAGGCTCTTGAAAAGGTTGACGGGAAGGCCGAAGAACTCACCTGGCAGATGTTCAGAGATACATTGGTTGAACAGTGTGAACAGGGTGTGAGTTATTTCACCATTCATGCAGGGCTTCGGCTTCACCATGTCCCCATGACAGCAAATCGTACCACCGGAATAGTAAGCCGTGGCGGAAGTATCATGGCTAAATGGTGTCTGGCACATCATCAAGAGAGTTTTCTCTACACTCATTTTGAAGAAACCTGTGAGCTGCTTAAACAGTATGATGTCGGGTTCTCGCTTGGTGACGGCTTACGTCCTGGATGTATACAAGACGCCAATGATGCCGCACAGTTTGCTGAGCTTGAGACATTGGGAGAGTTAACAGAGCTTGCCTGGAAGCATGACGTACAAACCTTTATTGAAGGCCCCGGTCATGTTCCCATGCATATGATTAAAGAGAACATGGAAAGACAGCTTGAAGCCTGCGGTGAGGCACCTTTTTATACCCTTGGGCCCTTAGTTACAGATATTGCTCCCGGTTATGATCATATCACCAGTGCCATTGGTGCGGCCATGATTGGCTGGTATGGAACAGCCATGCTCTGTTATGTAACTCCCAAGGAACATCTTGGCCTTCCTGATCGTGAAGATGTACGTGAAGGGGTGGTAACCTATAAGCTTGCAGCACACGCAGCAGATTTGGCAAAAGGTCATCCCGGAGCACAGTATCGTGATAATGCTTTGTCGCGGGCACGCTTTGAGTTCCGCTGGCAGGATCATTTCAACCTTTCACTTGATCCAGAGAAGGCTGTAGAGTTTCATGACAAAACACTACCTCATTCCAATGCAAAATCGGCCCATTTTTGTTCCATGTGTGGCCCTAAGTTTTGTTCCATGAAGATTTCACATGAAGTGCGAGAGTACGCAAAAGGATTGGAGATGAGAGAAGACACAGCACTGGCCGAGGGTATGAAAGAAAAAGCTGAGGAATTTACTCAGTCTGGCTGCCAGGTGTATCAGGATGATAAGATCGAAGACAAAAGAAAGAAGAAAGAATAGTTTACAGTCTTCGGCTGCAAAAAAACAGCGTTGCCGATTATTGCCTCTTTGAATGATATGCCGTGGAGTGTCGGGTACAAGTATTCGGGGTCGTCTTGAAACGAACAGACCCCGAATCAATATTGTATTGTGGCCCCTGTTACTCGTCCTGTAACTTTTCTACACGCAATAGCTAAAAGGAATAGCTGCAATAGGTTCATCAAGTCAGCGCACTGACTCCCCGTTATTCCTGACAACTCTAATGGATCTGGCAACCTCGGAATAGTTGCTGACAGAGCCGGACAATCCAGCCAGCATCTCTGTAAACTGGTTCAGGATGTCCCCCCCCCCGCAAACCAATAATTATGGATTGCGTTATGCTAATAACTCCCGATAGAATCAGGACGCATGGAGTAATTGAGAAGAAAAAGGTTTAACAGACTCCCAGGCATTGGAATTGTTTTCTGCTTTCCAAAGGTCATAATTCCTTTGAAGATTTATCCAAAACTTTGGAGGTTTGGTTTCCACCACTGCGCTAGTAAGGATCTTGGCTTTCCCTGGCCTTTTCCGCAGCAGGCTATACAGTTTACTCAACCTCACCCGTTGTCCTTTGTGTTGGTACAGAACCGTTTTCATGTCTTTGGCCATGCAGATGACCGGCAAGTGCTGTCCCAGTGTGGCCAGAATCACAGGAAAGCAAAACCAGCTATCCATCAGGATATAGTCTGCCTCTATTCCGGCAACTGATCGCACGCTTGACCATTGCTTCGAGATGACCTGTGGATTTTGCCATGGCTTCAAGCCGTCTTTTATAACCACAGCATCGTTTATCCATTTCCTTGGTGATCCCCTGCAGCCGTTTCTTTTCGTTACTGGAAGAGCAGAGAACAAAATCCAGGACAGCAGCTCAACTGCCTTAGAGCGAGATCGGTCATAAGTGGAGTCATCAAAGATCAGCACTTTCTCTCGTTCTTCGCTAGTCAGTACATCAATGAAGCGAACAACGATGGCTGCCAGGCCCAACATGAATTTACGCCAGTTATACCGGGGATTCTTCAGGAAGTCATAAGCAGCATCCTTGCTGAATCCCAGATTCGAGTTTCTTGCAATTCCCCTGGAAAAGTTAACACCTTCGAACGGCAGCGAGAAGATCACACTGAACAAAGTGAGCGGGGATACACCACGCAGCTTTCTGATTCCGTTCTTATGCAGCAGGGTTCCAATCTTGAAGTCTCTAATAAAGGAGACAATTCTGTTCTGCAGTTGTATTGCTTCTTGTTGATCCAGGTATTGTTTGGTATTGTTCATTTAAGCCTTTCCTCTTTGATATTGTTGAATATTTCGCAAATACCAACATACCAGAAAGCGAAAGGCTTTTCACGTTAATATGTAATTATTTTAGTTGGTTGGCTATGTTTCCTGTTGTGTTTTGGTCAACCCCGAAACTTGAGTAATAATGAGCTTAAAGAAATGACCCTTTCAGCTATGGAATTTATTCGTCGTTTCCTTCTCCATGTTCTGCCGTTTCGATTTATGAAAATCAGATATTATGGGTTTCTTGCCAATATTTGCAAAGCCAAAGCAATTCTTCTCATTCGCAGGTTGATCGGCAAGGACATGGAGGCAAGGCTTTTTATCAATGAGACACTGCAGGAAAAAGTATTGCGGTTGACTGGCAAAGACATCACACTGTGCCCGCATTGCAAAATAGGGCGAATGGTTTACAGAGCACTGTTGTTACCGGGGCTCAATACAAGTTGAGCGTTAAATAGCCCCATAGCTTTTTTTTATCAACAAATCCCAATGCACTGGTGCGCCTTTTTTCCTGAAAATGTGTAGGTATTGTCCCGTAACTCAATTTAACCCAGCTAACGCGAACCGAAAATGCAGATATCCTATTCTCCTCATCCAATCTGCTGCAACTCATTCCATCCGGGTCATCCTAAAAAGAGTTTGCAAAAGAATACCTTTAGTGTTTCAACAGGTTACAAGCAA
>JAESPV010000090.1 GCA_016765495.1 Desulfocapsa sp.
AGGTGTTGAGATGGTAATGCCAGGTGACAACGTACACGTTGATGCCGAGCTTATTACCCCGATTGCTATGGAGGCCGGTCTTCGTTTTGCTATCCGTGAGGGTGGAAGAACAGTTGGTGCTGGTGTTGTTAGTGAGATCATCGAATAAATTGGAATAGAAAATTCCAAATTGCTTGTAGCGGAAGCTCTCAAGTGATTTTGATATTAGGATCTATCATGAGAAATATCGTTACTCTTGCATGTGGTACATGTAAACGTCGCAATTATACGACGACCAAAAACAAAAGAAATACTCCAGGAAAACTGGAATTCAATAAATATTGTCCGTTCTGTAGGACACATACACCGCATAAAGAAACAAAATAGTAATTTATGCATGCAGGCCAGTAGCTCTAATTGGTAGAGCGCCGGACTCCAAATCCGGATGCTGGGGGTTCGAGTCCCTCCTGGCCTGCCATTGGTGGGTACTGTTCTGATGAAAAGCTTAAATTTGTATTGACAGGAAGTGGTAAGAGACATGGGTAAAAAGACAAAGGCTATCAAGAGGCAGGAGTTAGAAAAGGAAAAGAAATCTCCTTTCTCTCCTTCTCAGGTTAGAATATTTATTGATGAAGTAAAAGTCGAATTTACCAAAATTGTCTGGCCGGACAGGAAGACAACAATTAGTCTTACCGGAGTTGTAATTGTTTTTTCTATTCTCGCTTCTATCTATCTAGGTTCTGTTGATTTATTACTTGGGAAACTCATCGATTCGGTTCTTCGTTAGTATGCTTGAGCCACGATTTTCTCTCATTGATCCCTGCCTGACGCTATTCGTTGCAGGCACTACTCTTAACTGATAATACACTCATGGCAATACAATGGTATATATTGCAGGTTCATTCGGGCTTTGAAGATAAGGTCAAATTGACCCTTGAGGATAGAATCAAGAAACAAGGGCTTGAGGATTCTTTCGGTGAGATTTTAGTTCCGACTGAGCAGGTAGTTGAAATGATCAAGGGGAAACGTAAAACTTCTGAAAGGAAGTTCTTTCCCGGGTACATGCTTGTCTCCATGGATCTCAATGACTCAACCTGGCATGTGCTCCATGATAATATGCCTCGTGTAGTTGGCTTTGTCGGGGATGATGAAAATCCGACACCACTACCGGATGCTGATGCACAGAAGATCATTGGTCGAATTCAGGATGGTGCTGAAGTTCCAAGACCAAAAGTTATCTTTGAGGTTGGTGAAGCAGTTCGGGTTACCGATGGACCATTTGCTAATTTTCAGGGTGTCGTTGATGAAGTATTTCCTGATAAGGGAAGAGTAAAAGTTATGGTTTCAATTTTTGGCAGGGAGACACCTGTGGAATTGGAATATATTCAGGTTTCAAATGCCTGATAAGAAAATGTATCATTATTGTAAGCCTTTGTAAAAAAAGAAAAAAGAAATAAAAAAATAGCTCTCTAGTAGAGTAGGAGTTAAAAATGGCCAAGAAAATTTCGGCATACATAAAATTACAGATTCCGGCTGGAAAAGCCAATCCATCACCACCTGTAGGGCCTGCACTTGGTCAACATGGTGTGAACATCATGGAATTTTGTAAGGCTTTTAATGCAAAGACTCAGGCAATGGGGGATACCATTGTACCTGTTGTGATTACTGTTTTTGCGGATAGATCTTTTAGTTATATTACCAAAACTCCTCCAGCATCCGTTCTATTAATGAAGGCTGCTGGATTGCAGAAAGGTTCTTCCAATCCAAAGAGTGAACGTGTTGCTGAAATTGGTATGGATAAAATACGTGAGATTGCAGAAACGAAATTACCAGATCTTAATGCCTACGACCTTGATGCAGCTAGCAAAATCATAGCTGGAACTGCCAAAAGTATGGGGATTACTGTTGCCGGCTGATTTGTATAAATATTCTGGTGCTCACACCTCATAAAGGGGTACTGAAAAAAGATTACTGGTCAGGTACTGTTCACCGCTACTACCTTTAGCTTTTTTATAAACTTAACATACTGCTGTGACCGAACTCAGAAGAAAACGGTCTTGGAGAGTAGGAGGCTGATATGCCGAAACACGGAAAAAAATTCAGAAATAAAATTGAAAATATTGATACTACAGCGCTGTACACTTTGGAAGAAGCTGTAAAACATGTCATCTCAAGTACTTTTGTAAAATTCGATGAGACTGTTGATATTGCGATGAGACTTGGAGTTGATCCGCGGCATGCCGATCAGATGGTTCGTTCGTCGGTTGTCCTTCCCCATGGAACTGGAAAGGAAACAAGAGTTCTTGTTTTCGCAAAAGGTGATAAAGAAACCGAAGCAAAAGAAGCTGGTGCTGATTTTGTTGGTGGAGATGATCTGGTTGCCAAAATAAAGGAAGGATGGCTCGAATTTGATAAAACAGTCGCCACTCCTGATATGATGGGTACCGTAGGTAAAATTGGTCGTGTACTTGGGCCAAGAAATCTTATGCCTAATGCTAAACTTGGGACAGTTACATTTGATATTGCCAACATTGTGAAGGAAATCAAGAGTGGTAAGGTTGACTTTCGTGTAGAAAAAACCGGTATTATTCATACCGGTATAGGCAAATGCTCTTTTGGAGAAGATAAGATAGTTGATAATTTGAAAGCTTTCGTTGAAAAAGTGATTCAGCTTAAGCCTTCATCTGCCAAGGGTATTTATTTACGTTCCGTTACGCTGTCGTCCACAATGGGGCCTGGTATAAAGCTCGATCCTGTCGCTCTTACCGCTGCAGTTAAGTAAGAAGCGATTTCATATATAAGCACAAGTACTACTAAGAAAAAAGTCGAAGACAGCAGGTTCCGCAAGGTTTAATCACGTAAGTGTCCTGCCGAGGCAAAGGAAAATATTTCCGTTAAAGATATATTTTACCGTATCCGCTGTTGAGACTCTAAAGGGTTTTATTCATTTTTCCGGATAAAGCAAAAGAGTAATTTAAAACTGATTTGATTTAGGAGGATAACTTTGAACCGTGACGACAAAACAGCTATAGTCTCCGAGTTGAATGATTCATTCAACCGTGCCAACTTTACAGTGGTAACTGACTATTGTGGTTTAACGGTTTCTGAGTTACAGGAGCTGCGCATACAATTGCGAGACTGTAATTCAGAAATACGAATTGCAAAGAACACTCTTCTAAAAAGGGCAGTAGCGGATACAGCCTGTGAAATGCTTGTTGATGATTTCACTGGAACCACAGCCATCGTAATGGGCTATGATGATCCGGTTGCGCCAGCAAAGGCATTAGCGAAATTTGTTGCTGATCATGAAAAAATGCAAATTCGTTCTGCCGCCCTTGATGGAGAAAAGATTTCTTCAGAAGATATGATTGCACTGTCCAAACTTCCTTCAAAGGAAGTTATGCTTGGACAATTTCTTTCAGTCCTTAATTGCGTACCTACGGGACTTGTACAGGTACTTTCAGGAGTTCCCCGTACATTTCTATATGGTCTGCAGGCAATTAAGGATCAGAAAGAACAGGCATAATTCTGAAGACTACAATTCATGGTTGCCGGATAGGATGACCATCACATTTAAAACGATTTAAATTAGAGGTATATACAAATGGCTGTATCAAAAGAAGATGTAATTGATTTCCTTGCTAATATGTCAGTTCTTGAACTTTCCGAACTCATTAAAGAACTCGAAGAAAAATTTGGAGTTTCAGCTGCCGCTCCTGCTGCAGTAGCGGTTGCTGGAGTTGCTGCCGAAGGTGGAGAAGCTGCTGCAGAAAAAACTGAGTTTGATGTAATCCTTACTTCCTTTGGTGATGCAAAGATTAAAGTCTTCAAAGAAGTTCGTGCAATCACTTCTCTTGGTTTGAAGGAAGCCAAAGGGCTTGTTGAAGGTGTTCCTGCTCCGCTCAAAGAAGGTGTGAGCAAAGAAGAAGCAGAAGAGATCAAGACTCAGATTGAAGCAGTGGGTGCAGCTGTCGAAATCAAGTAAACGCGTTATATATTTATACCAGTGTAACTTCTGGTATCTTGGTTTTATGATACGCTACGGGCTGAATGGTCTGTAGCGTATCCTAGTTTCTACAAAATAAAAGATAATTATACGAAAAGAACTAAATATTAGTTTGATAGCTTGTGACATAGGTTCTTTCATGTTTGAGCCTGATTCCAACATACTCGTGTATTGCTATGAAAATGTATGTTATCAAAAATTGTACTGCTCTATCAATCTGTTGTTCTGTTGTTCATTGTTGTATCAGTATGATCCCACCGTACCAGCAGTACCATCCTTTTAAATTTCCCGGCTCAGCAGTAGTCATTGCCTAGTCGTCTAATCCCGTTCACAGGCACGTATGTCTGCTTTCGGGTATACAATTATCTGTTAAAGGTATCTTGAGGTAAATTATGGAAAGAGTGAGAAAAAATTTTGCCAGCGCTCCAACTGTCATGGAACCGCCGCATCTGATCTCCATGCAGCGAATTTCGTATGAAAAATTCCTGCAGATAGACGTCGAGCCTAATGAAAGAGAAGATTTCGGGTTACAGGCTATTTTTAAGAATGTCTTTCCAATTAATGATTTCAACGGACATTGTTCCCTGGAATATGTGAGTTATGCTTTTGGTGTACCTAAGTACACCATTGCCGAATGTCAGCAACGCGGCATGACTTTTGACATTCCAGTCAAAATCACTGTACGGCTTATCACTTTTGATGTTGATGAAGAAACAGAAGTGCAGACTATTCGTGACATTAAAGAACAGGAAGTGTTTCTTGGTGCTTTGCCCTTGATGACTGGAGATGGTGTATTTGTCGTAAATGGTACTGAACGTGCCATTGTTTCCCAGCTTCAGCGCTCTCCAGGCCTCTTTTTTACCCATGATAACGGAAAAAAACATTCCAGTGGAAAACTGCTTTACTCTGCCCGTATTATCCCTGTGCGGGGCTCATGGATCGATCTTGAATTTGATATTAAAGATATCCTCCATGTTCGTATAGACAGGCGTCGTAAATTTCCAGTAACCACTCTCCTTAAGGCCTTGGATTTCGATCTTGAAGAGGAGGCGGAACCAAATTACAGTGCAGAGAAACTCCTACGTAAATTTTACCCTACGTTAAAGGTAAAACGCGAGAAAGACACCTATTTTATAGAATTTACCCCTGATACTGTTCAGGGCCAGCGTCTTGAATTTGATCTTGTTGATCCTGCTACTGGGGACATTCTTGGGAAAGAGGGTAAAAAACTTGGCAAGGCACTCTGTAAAAGGCTTGTTAAAGCTAATGTGGAATATCTGAAGATTTCAAAAGAAAATCTTCTTGAGAAATACCTGGTAACAGATGCCGTTCAACCTGAAACCGGTGAGCTTCTTGCCCCCGGTAACTCTGTGCTTACGGAAAGCGTTTTGGATTCACTTGCAGAAGCAGGAATTGATGAGTTTGAGATCCTTTACATCGATGGAATCACCTATTCAGAAGCGTTTCGTAAAACCCTGGCACTCGATAAAGTAATTACAAGTGAAGGGGCAATACTTGAAATATACCGACGCTTACGACCATCAAGTCCTCCCACCATTGAGGTTGCCAAAACATTTTTCAATAACCTTTTCTTCAATAAAGACCTGTATGACCTGTCAGAGGTCGGTCGGTACAAAATTAATGCTCGTTTAGACCTTGATACTGATATCGATCATCGTGCACTTACCAAAGATGATATAATTGAATCTGTGCTTTTTCTCGTTCGTCTCAAGGATAGCCAGGGAGATATTGACGATATTGACCATCTTGGTAATCGTCGTGTACGTACAGTTGGTGAGCTTGTTGAAAATCAGTATCGTATGGGGCTTATTCGTATGGAACGTGCCATTAAAGAGCGCATGACATTACAGGAAGTCGAGACCATGATGCCCCATGATCTTGTAAATCCAAAGCCGATTTCCGCTGCGATTAAGGAATTTTTCGGAACATCCCAATTGTCACAGTTTATGGATCAAACTAATCCATTGTCGGAGGTGACCCATAAACGTCGCCTTTCTGCTCTTGGACCTGGCGGTTTGTCACGTGAACGTGCCGGCTTTGAGGTACGGGATGTTCATCCAACTCACTATGGACGTATTTGTCCTGTTGAAACACCTGAGGGACCAAACATTGGTTTGATTGTATCGCTTGCCACTTACGCTCGTGTAAATCCCTATGGATTTATTGAAACCCCGTACAGGAAAGTAGATAATTGTATTGTACTTGATGAGGTGAAATATTTAAGTGCACTGCAAGAGCAGAAACAATTCATTGCACCAGCAGCCATAAAACTTGATAAGGAAAATAAAATTATCGATGAACGGTTGATCGTTCGTGAAGAAGGAGAGGTTCTCACTGTCAATTCTGATCAAGTCAGTTATATGGATATCGCTCCTAATCAACTTGTTAGTATAGCCGCATCACTTATCCCATTTCTTGAAAACGATGATGCCAACCGTGCGCTTATGGGCTCTAATATGCAGCGTCAGGCTGTACCGCTTATGGTTACGGCAGCACCACTTGTTGGTACTGGCATGGAACTGTATGTGGCAAGAGATTCCGGTGCATGCTTACTGGCAGCAGACCAGGGTGTAGTTGAAGAAATTGATTCAAATCGTATTGTGGTTCGTTATGATCACCCTGGAGTTGATGGATTTGATACCGGAATTGGTGTCTATCGTCTTTCCAAATATAAGAAATCCAATCAAAATACCTGTTTTACTCAAAATCCTCTGGTTTTCCCAGGCGATCGGGTTAACAAGGGAACAGTTTTAGCAGATGGCCCCTCCTGCGAACAGGGCGAACTTGCCCTCGGTAAGAATGTGACCATTGCTTTCATGCCCTGGCGTGGATTTAATTTTGAAGATTCCATTCTTATCAATGAGAGATTGCTCAAAGAAGATACTTTTACTTCTGTTCATATCGAAGTCTTTGAGACCATGGCA
>JAESPV010000091.1 GCA_016765495.1 Desulfocapsa sp.
CTTTGTTTCATCAGTAAGTTCTTCAACCCCCAACTGTTCAAAGCGACAGTTACAGTGATTTAATTGTCCACCACACCATGGGCAAAGCTCCACCGGACAACCAAGGGTATGCATATCTCCAGCCTTTGTACCACAGGACGGACAAATACGTTCATTCATCCGTTCAAGGGGCAAATACTCCCGATACCCCTCCGTTGAACTATGGGCTTTACTGAAGGCCTTCTGATCTGGATAATCAAAGAAAGAAAGAATATGGGAATCAACCACTCCTTTCTCATATTCTCCCAAAAATGTTCCTTCTTCATCGTTTGTCAAATAGAGATAATGGTGGTTTGCGGTACTGAGAAGGAGTAAAAACACCTGTTCCTTTTGTTCAATCACTGAAATTTTCAGCAACGATTCTTCTCGAGCATCCGGGAGATTTCGATAATATTCTTTAATCACAGTCAATGCGAATTGATCTTCATGAAATAATTCCAGATAATCACGGGCAGAAACCTGTTCCTCTTCAGGCACTGCATAGCGAATAAACAACAGGATCTCTTCGATCATCTTCTCCATTGCTTCTTTGTCGCTAAACATCACCTGCCCTCTCTGGCAGACACAATACGCTGCTGCCAGTCAGCAGTTTCTTTTGCGATATCCCCAGCCTGACTGATGGCCGTAACAACGGCAATTCTTCTTGCTCCAGCCGCCAGCAATTCACCAAGATGATGTAACTTAATACCTCCCATCACTGTGAATGGAAGCGCACAATGACGGGCAAAATCACCTATCCCATCGACCCCTAAAAAATGATAGAGACCTTTTTTGGTTCCGGTTTTAAAGAGAGGCCCTATGTTGTAATAGGAAACTGCACTTTTTTGCTGTTCTACTTCCCTACCAAGCTCCATGGTCTGTTCTTCTGTATTACAGGAGAACCCGATAAGAATATCAGGGGCAAGTTTCCTGATCTCGTCTGGCGGAAGATCTTTTTGACCAACATGCATGCCATCCACATCTGCAAGAAGCGCAATATCAAGCCTGTCATTCAAAAAAAAGAGCACCCCTGCCTCACTGGTCTTTTTCCTAAAATAGCGTGCCTTTGCCAGCAACTCACGATCCGTGCTCTCTTTATCACGAAGCTGTACAATTTTGGCACCACCCGCAATAACCTGGTCAAGCCACTCAATATCACTACGACCGGCGGCCAGTTGCTCACAACTCACCGGATATACTCCGACCTCATCTTCAAACTGTTTGAGACGTTTTGCATATAGCTGAGCATTTGCAACACCCTGTGCTATCCGAACCATAATTATTCCCTTTATTGTATCATATTCCAGACTTATCCAAACTTACCCTGGGCTAACATTGTGTAACAATAGCACGAAACTTGTTTTTTCGACCTATATCTGTTAAATTGCTTCTTGAGGAGTAGCCATAGTACTGCGAACGAAGACAATAATTGCAGTCATAGAAGTTCAGTATGAAGGAACAGCACAGTTCATAGCACTGAATTTACTCCTTACCCCTTATTACCCCTCTCCCTGTTTTGGCGTGAAGTCGCCAAGCAACAATACGCTCTTATATGAGCACAGAACCATAGGTACACGATGTCAAAAAAACATGCAACATTGACCATAGAAGGCAAAAGCTACGAGCTTCCACTAATCGAAGGAACTGAAGGCGACAAAGCCATAGATATCAGAACACTGCGCAACACCACCGGCTACATCACTCTCGACTCAGGCTATATGAATACCGGTTCCTGCAGCTCTGAGATAACCTTTCTTGATGGAGAGCAAGGGATTCTCAACTATCGGGGTTATGGAATAAATGAACTCGCTGAAAAATGCTCATTTGTGGAAGTTGCCTACCTTCTGCTCATTGGAGAACTCCCTACCCGAGAACAACTGGATCATTTCCGCGCACTCCTGTCTCGCTTTGCTTTGATCCACGAGGATATGATCCACTTCTTTGATCATTTCCCTCCTAATGCCCCTCCAATGGCCATTCTTTCTACCATGGTCAACACTCTCCATAATTTTTATCCGGAGATGAGCAGTGATTCTGATGAGGAACTGTTGATTATTGCTGCACGGCTTATCTCAAAAATCAGGACGATAGCAGCATTTTCTTACAAGAAATCAGAGGGGCACCCATTGATTTACCCACGTTATGACCTGTCCTACTGTGGTAATTTTCTTAATATGATGTTTGACAAACCAGTAAAACCCTATGTTGTCCAACCTGAAGTCGTTGCCACCGTCAATAAGCTCCTGATCCTCCATGCCGACCATGAGCAAAATTGTTCAACATCGACGGTTAGACTGGTTGGAAGCGCTGGAGTAAATGTTTATACATCTATCTCTGCAGGTATAAGTGCTCTCTGGGGCCCACTGCATGGTGGAGCCAACCAGGCCGTTATTGAGATGCTTGAAGCCATCCATCAAGACAATAACGATTTTGAGAAATACATCAAAAAAGCAAAAGATCGCAACGACCCCTTCCGTCTTACCGGTTTTGGTCACAGGGTCTATAAAACATTTGATCCGCGGGCTACAATTATCAAACAAGCCTGTGATCAGACACTTCAGGCACTGAATGTGGATGATCCATTACTGGACATTGCCAAAGAGCTGGAAGACATCGTTAGAAATGATGATTATTTTGTCAGTAGAAATCTCTATCCCAATGTGGATTTCTACTCCGGAATCATCTATCGGGCAATGGGTATCCCCACTAATATGTTCACTGTGATGTTTGCCATGGGCAGATTACCGGGATGGATTTCCCACTGGTCGGAGATGACATACGGCTCTGATAATAGCCGAATAGGACGACCGCGCCAAGTCTATACAGGTTACAAGAAACGTGAATTCGTTCCAATCCATGAACGGAATTAAACAGAGCATGGCAACAAAAACAGAACACTCACAGGGTACTCTTTTCAGCCTTTTGCCAAACTTTTACCAACCTCAAAATTCACAACAAGTGGAACATCGAGCTTAAGAGCACCTTCCATTGCAACTTTGACCACTTTTTGAGTTTCTGCAAGTTCACTTTCGGGCAGTTCAAAAACCAGTTCATCATGAATCTGGAGCAGTAACCTGGCGGAAAGATTTTCTTTTTGTAAAGCAGGAACAACTTTAATCATGGCAAGTTTGATAATATCAGCAGCTGTTCCCTGGATGGGAGTGTTGATTGCGGTTCTTTCAGCAAACTCCCTTCTGGTTTTATTTTTCACATTTATATCAGGCAGCATCCGCCTTCGATTAAGCAGTGTGGTAACATAACCATCAATTCCTGCCTGTGCTACAACTTTGCCCATGAACTCTTTTACGCCGCCATACAGATGAAAATATTTTTCTATAAATATACTCGCTTCTTTGCGGCTGATATTCAGCTGATTGGACAGCCCAAAGCTGGACATTCCATAGACAATGCCAAAGTTAATGGATTTTGCAACACGCCGCATTTCAGAAGTAAGGAGCAGGGGGGATACCGAAAAAAGTTCTGCTGCAGTACGCGCATGAATATCTTCCCCGTTCTGAAAGGCATGTAAAAGAGCAGCATCCTGTGAAAAATGCGCCAGAACCCGAAGGTCAATCTGTGAATAATCAGCAGAAAGAAACACCAGATTTTCACGTGGAATAAAGGCCTTCCGAATACGATTTCCCTCACGCGTACGAATGGGGATATTCTGCATATTAGGGTTACTTGAAGATAGCCTGCCCGTTGCAGTTACAGTCTGATTAAATGATGTGTGAACCCGCCCGGATTCAGGATTAATCAGTTTTTTCAAACTTTTAACATAGGTGGACTGTAGCTTTGCAAGGATGCGATAACGCATAATCTTCGCAGGAATTTCATGCCTGTGAGCAAGTTTCTCAAGCACTTTCATATCTGTGGAATAGCCGGTCTTTGTCTTGCGGCCATGGGGCAGTCCCAGCTCTTCAAAAAGAAGAACGCCCAGTTGTTTGGGTGATTGAATATTAAAACTATACCCGGCAAGCTCATGTATTTCTTCCCTTAAAGTATCGAGCTCTTCCTGAAATTCCTCTTCAAGATGTTCAAGAACTTTACCGGATACGGTAATTCCCGCAAGCTCCATATCAGCAAGGATCGGAATAAGTGGCGTTTCAACATCCAGAAACAGTTTATACTGATCCATTTCTTTAAGAAGTGGCTCGTAAGCCTGCCAGAGAACCAACGTCCCGTACACATCTTCACAGCTATAATCACAGGCCTGTTTAATCCCTACGTAGGCAAAACAGTTTTCACTTTTGGGATCCTCAACAACCTGATCAAAGGCGGTGAGAATATAATCATGCTCAAGACAGAGTTCATCAAGTTTGAGTGATCTTCTTCCAGGTTGCGCAAGGTAGGCCGCGATCATGGTATCGTACAGGGGCCCCTGCATGGTGCAATTGCAGGATTTTTTCAACACCGAATAATCATATTTTATATTATGTCCTAATTTAGGCAATTCGGTAGATTCAAGGAATGGAGCAAGAGCATCAAGTACAGTTGCCTGCTGCAACTGGCCCTCAAGCAGACAACCGTCTTCCGCACAATGCCCCACAGGGATATACCAGGCAGATTCAAGATCAGTACACAATGAAATTCCCACCAAAGCAGCACTGGAAACATCGAGTGACGTTGTTTCAGTATCAATCACCAGAAGGGCTGCCTTATTGATATGCTCCACAACGCTATTTAATTCTTCAACAGTCTGTACCAGCTTAAAACCTTTTGTGGGAACAGGGATCGCCTTGCTTTCCTCCTTCACCATACTGCTGAACCCAAGACGTGTGTAAAGATCATTCAGCTTCTCATAATCTGCTTCCTGAGGCAGGTATCCTGAAAGCTCAGCAGGAACAACAGCATCGTATTTTAATCGAATTACATCCCTTGAAAGAAATGCTTTTTCTTTGTTTTCTTCAAGGCGTTCTTTGAGCTTTGATTTTTTCATGCCCGCAAGCTCTTCATACACTCCTTCAAGGCTTCCATACTGATTTATAAGTTTCTCAACGGTTTTCGGCCCCACTCCGGGAACGCCAGGAACATTATCAGAGCTGTCACCCATAAGCGAATAACAGTCAAGCAGCTGTTCTGGTTTTACATGATATTTTTCTTCAACGGCTGCAATATCCATGACCTTATCCTTCATGGGATCCCACATCACAACATGCTCATTAACCAGTTGCAGCAGATCCTTGTCTCCTGAAACCACAACAACCTTTTTCCCCTGACTACTGAGAAGTTGAGCAGCAGATGCAATAATATCATCAGCCTCAATTCCCTGAGTCTCAAAACAAGGGATATTCATGGCACGTACCAGTTCCTTGATATATGGAATTTGTACGGCCAGGTCTTCAGGCATGGGGGGACGATTCGCCTTATAATTTGGATAAATATCGTGACGAAAAACAGGTCCCCTCATATCAAAGGCCACGGCAAGATATTGTGGTTTTTTATCCTTTAAAAGACGCCGCAGAATATTCATAAACCCGAATACTGCATGGGTGGGCATGCCCTCACTATTGGTCAGCGGGGCTATGGCATGGTAAGCACGATAAATATAGGCGCTGCCATCAACAAGATATACTTCGTCAGTCACAATTACTCCTTAATGTATCCTTGATTTAACAAATCGCGAGCATCTGTTCCAGAGACCTGGCAGCCAGTTTTGCAGTTTCAGGATCAACAACAATCTGATTCTTCACCTCACCATTTGCAAGGTTATCAAGGAGCCAGAGAAGATTAACAGGTTGGTTACAATCCATGGTTGTACATTGGCAGGTTGTGGGGGCAAGAAGGTGAATCTCTTTATCCGGGTGATTTCGCTTCAAACGATCAACCAGATTAACCTCTGTGGCAATGGCCCACTTGCTTCCTGCGGGTGAATCATTTACAGCAGATATAATCGTCTCAGTGGAACCATATTCGTCAGCAATACTCACCACATTCCTGGGGCATTCAGGGTGGGCAATAATCTTAATACCAGGCTCTCTCAGTCTCCACTGGCGAACATGGTCTGGTAAAAAACGCATATGGACTTCACAATACCCATCCCATAACAAAATCTTAGCCTGTCTTAATTCCTGAACAGTATTTCCGCCAAGCAGTTCACCACGTCTCCAAAGCAGTACCTGTTCATCTGGAACCCCTAATGCGGCAGCAGAGTTTCGGCCTAAATGTTCATCTGGAAAGAAAAAGACTTTATCGCCCTTATCAAGTGCCCATTGCAAAACCTTTTCGCTATTGGAAGATGTACAAACCGAGCCTTCCCGCTCGCCAACAAAGGATTTAATGGCAGCAGATGAGTTCACATAAGTGACAGGCACCAGATCTTTTTCCTGTGCCATAATCCCAACACTCAGAAGCTCTTTGTATGCCTGGCTCACCGCA
>JAESPV010000092.1 GCA_016765495.1 Desulfocapsa sp.
AGTTAAGCTCTTTAGCGCCGATGGTACTGCATGGGCAACTATGTGGGAGAGTAGGTCACCGCCGATTTCTTTTTCTCTTTCTATAGAGACAAAAAGCCTCAATCAGATTATTCTGATTGAGGCTTTTTTTTACTATTTTTTATTCTCATCTTCCGGGAAAAAGCCCCCTCAACCAGGAAGCAAAAGGGTTACCTCCAGGCCAAAAAACCTGGCTGCATCGGCAAGCCTGATATCTGCAGTGAGTAAATTCAACTGGTTCGCCGAGCTTACAGCTAAATGCAACCCGTCAAGAGATCGTAGAGGTGTATTAAATCAAGCTTTTATAGAATAGTCTTGATTGAAAGTACTCATCATAACTCTCAAATCATTCAGCCGATTTTGATTTGTCATGTATGTTACTCTATCACTCCTTAATGTTCTGCTCCTGCAAAACCCCCTCATTTACGAATGGTACAAGCTCTTGGGCAGAAGTCCCAAAAGCATCCTCCCCCCCCGGTACCACGATTCTTTCATCTTCACCGACAACAAGTTCAGATTGAGAAATAAGCATGGGATCAATGGCATTCATCTCTTGCTCAACCCGCTTAATATTTCCCATGACCTTCTCTATTATACCGACATCCGGGTATTTTATCAGGATATCAACCAAACGTCGTCGTGACTCCATGAGCAGTTTCTTTTTCGACTCAATATCCGTGGCCTTTTTAAAACGAATAAACAGATCAGCAGCTTTTCTTCGTTCTGCGCGTGCAGCAAGAAGTGATACTTCTCTGATTTTATTATCAGCCTTTACAGCATAGTCAGTATCAAGCATGGTTGTGAGTATTTCAATAGCCTCATCATTCTTACCTTTATCTATCAGGAGCAAAGCATCATTCCATTGCCGTTGCTGAAACTGCATTTTTTCTATCTTTTTCGTTTCACGACTCACAGCTTCAGCAAGAATCAGATCATCACTCTTTTTTCGGATCTCAATTAGCTTCTCACCACTTAAGATATCTTCATGGAGCGTTTCCAATTTTAACAAAGCATCCTGAAATCGTTCTTCCTCTGCCATTGCATCAACTTCAGAAAGGAATATCTGCAACCAGTTTTCAGCCTTTTCCAAGGTGGTACTTCTTACAATATCTACATTGGACGAAACGGGAGAATAGGGATACTCTTCGAGAAATTTTTCGGATTGCCATACTAGCTTATACCCATCACGTTGAGGACTATAACCAAGATAATTTCGCAGCAAGGCAGAATATTCTTTGAGCTCAGGACTACCAGGTTCACTTCTTTCAAGAATTGAAAGCTGCAAAATCGCCCAATCCTCTATTTGAGCAAGATCGCTATAATCCTTGGAAATTTCATGATACTGTTTCTCTGCCCTATCATAACTGCCGGAAGCAGTATACAAATCAGCTAGTATTTTTCTTAAAGATAAAATATCTGTACGCTGGTCATCAGAAGAAGACATTAAGTCGACAATTTCCTGATAGACCTTAGATGCCTTTTCTTCCTGGTGCAAAGACATAAGAGCATTTCCATAGGAGATACGTGTGCTTATACGCACCCTATCCAGTTGATGTGATGGAATTTTCTGCCACGCCTGAATCACTTCCTCAAACTCACTACTTCCAGCATAACGTTCAATCAATGTTTCAATCTGAGGAAGGTCTGCCTGCTCACCACGCTGTTCCCACCCTTCCCCTTTACCGTCACCACTTTTTAATAATCTACCGCAGCTGGATTCAAGAAAAACAATATCCCTCTGTACCAATCTCATAATTTCATTACTAGTGATTTCTGCTCCTGCATCCATAAAATCCTGTTGCAGCAGTTCTTCGTGAATTCTGTTATAACCACTTAAAACCTTTTGCAGATCTCTGAAACAACGAACCATCTCCTCAGATGCATCTTCATCAAGATCCATAACTATTGCCTGATCATCAAGTTCCTTCCAGCGATTAAGCTTTCTGCCGTACTCAAAAATCCGATCTTTCACAGTTTGCATGTCAAGAAGCACTTCTGTCTGCTGAGGGAAATCAGTTAATTCCCGGTCTCTATTCTCATCATAAATGCTTGAGGGTCGTGGTTGGAGAGTCGCCTTAGCCTCAAGGTCTTCTGATGTTTCAAGCCCCGGAGTTGAAGCAACACTATGACTAGTCGATTTGACCCGGTTTTTATCGTAGGCACAGCCAAAAGAAAGAAGAGTACAACAGAGTGCTGCAGTAATGGTAGTGTGTCGAATATTCATTTTTTTTTGTAGTTAAGGAAACAGTAAATTCAATTGAATTACACCCTGCCCTAAGCAGAGAATAAGTATGTTATATCACGGAGAAGTAGAGAATACAACTTAGCGCTAGATGATAGTTATAAATCTATTTCACTAAACACCTCCAGCTTCCCCCAGAACGGATTATAATTCCTTTGCGGTTTGAACCTGCCACTTTCATAAAGTTGTCCGAAAGTCATAATTGATGCCTTGGATCTGTTTTTTTCATCGACCTCCACATAAGGCTTCAACAGTTGTCCACCATTTTCTTTATCAACAGCAAGATTTAACTGTCCAAGTTCGTTATGAAGCAAGGTCAGTCCGTAAAACGACAATTCAACAGGATCCAACTTCTCCGCATAGTCTTTTTCACGCAGTATGGTATTGGCCAATTCCGTCCAGGCTGGAAGAGCCCCCGCAGATCCTGTAATACGCGTACTTTTCCTTCGCATAGATTTGTTATTATCAAAACCAACATAGACACCAACTGAGTACCCATCATCAAGAACCATCCCGGTACCTCCATTCGATACAGCAGGCACATAACCAAAGAATGATGCATTGGTATAATTATTTGCTGTTCCTGTTTTCCCCAGCATGGGAATCACAAAATCCAGATATTCGGTATCTTCAAGTTTTTCTTCTTCTTTTGATGCTGGTAAGCGAGTATTGTTTGCAGCATACCTGCCTGTTCCAAATGTGATGGTATTTTCAAGAATATGACCAAGAGCCATTCGTGATTCCGGGGCAAATAATTCGGTTTTCCTTATCTTTGCACGATACACCACTTCACCATCTACAGTTTCTATTCGATCAAGAATGGTCAATAAGTCCCTGTTAACTCCTGGCTCTGCCTCTATAATATTCACACTACCAGTAACAAGAGCTTCATACATCCGTACTGCTTCCAATATTGTTATCACATTGGAACCAAGTGGAAACGAAAGAACAGGATTAAGCTGACTGCTTATTCCCATTTGAATTCCTAATTCGATAAGGTACCTGAGCCCCACCAAAACCCGAAAATCATGCACGCCAGCGAGCACATCAAGACTATAGGGGGGGAGAGATGACAAACGTTTGTATTCAAGTCTAACCTGTTTTTGAACAAGCCCAAAAGCCCTTGAAGTCAAAGTGGAGTCCAGTAAGATGTCCTTCCAAAATAGCTCCTGAGTTCCAGCACTTTCACCTTCAAGATACCTTTGCAGCCGTCTAATCTCAATTAGAGACATATCTTCCGTAACACTCTCCCTGTCAACAAAGGTATACTTTTTAAGTACCTTGTCGTAACAAAGCAGTGATGGCTGAATAGAACGATCATGTTCAAAAAACAAGCTTGAATCGTCCCTCTCTAAAGAGCGCTTAAACTCGTGCAATTGTTGGTGCCTTAGGGCCAGTGAAAGGTAGTTTATCTCTAGAAGACTTTTACGAAAATGCAGCTCTTTTCGTTTTGACTCTTTTAATGCAGAAGCAGCAAGCTCAACATCAATATCTTTCTTGTATTGATCAAATTTCAGGCCATAATGAAGGCTTCTTAAAACATCATACTCTCCAGCCAGATCTTCAAAGATAAAATCAGTCTCAAGGTTGCGGACCGCATGCGTAAAAGCCGCTGCGTGGAGTGTTGAACGATTTACAACAATACCGTACGTATCTCGTATCCTGGATCGATACAAATTATAAGGTTCCTCCTTCCCATTTTTCAATCGTGGCGCAAGATCCACTTTTGCTGCCACTTCTTTGAATTCATCAGAAGAGAGGTGGTCAGCTAAGTGGTAAAGCAGCCAAATGGACGCCAAATTTTCAGAGCGTACACCAGTCCAGCTCATGGAAACTTTTTCCGTGGTTATTGCATGATCAGGCCTTGGAAAATAGGCTTGCCCCTGAAAAATAAACACATCACGACTGTTGTTCAATAAATCTGCTGCATTCCAGCCAAGTTGCAGAGCACCTGCAAACAAATAGGGTTTAAAAGCTGAGCCAATGTTTCTTTTCGCGGCTACAGCCCTGTTAAAAAATCTGTTTTCAACACCTCCGGCCATGGCTTTGATCATCCCTTTTTTCAAGATAAGAGCCCCTCCCTGTAACAAAGGAAAACGTTCCAAATCAAGCCCAACCGTTCCATCCTCATCTATATTGTTAACACTTACCCAAACACGATCCCCCTCTTTCAACTGTTTCAAAAGAAGAGGCAGATCAGTCTTTAGGGGCTCAGTCCAACGATTCTTTTTCCACTTAACCAAGGCTCTGAGGGTTCGGTCAAGACCGCTTTTTTCGATAAGGCCCTCGCCTAGTTCTCCACCAAAATCTACTCTGATCAGCAATTGCTCAGCATTCTCCTTATTCTGCTGAATTTCAATAATTTGACCAAAAAGAAAAGCTCCTTTTTTAACTTCACGGTCTCCACGATAATTCGTTTTTGAAATTTCCTGCTGCACTTCATCACGATCATACCCACGAAGTCTGACATCAAGACGGGAGAGTTCATGACGAAGTGAATAGAGGGTGTTTTCCTGTAATCCTTTGTCAACACTAGTAATAACACGTACACCTGCTGTTGCCAGATTGGAAATGCCATGTTCCTCCAGTGCCTCTTTCACCTCTTTACTGGAAACGGCATCTCTTACCATTTCCATCACATAATCGAGCGCATAGCCGACCTTCCCTTCAGTGAAAACCATATCTGTTACAGCCGCCCTCGCATACTCTTTACCGCTCAGCATTCCCAGACGATTCATCTGTTTTAAGACATATGCCATCCGAATCTTGATTCTTTTTCGTACCTTGGCTTTTGCCTCTTCAGTTTTACGATTAAAAGGATTGTAATAGTTAGGTCGTTTTACACTACCTGCAATAAAAACACTTTCAAGTAGAGATAACTCTTCAACGTTTTTATCAAAATAATATCTAGCGGCGACACCAAGCCCATGTCCATTGCCACGGACATAGAACTGGTTGCTATAAAATTCAAATATCTGCTCTTTAGAGTAATAGTGTTCGAGCCGAAGTGCATATAAGAGCTCTTTCAGCTTTGCCTCGTAAGACCTGCCTGAACGCTTAAATAGATTCTTGGCAGTTTGCTGAGAAAGGGTGCTGCCACCTTGAACAACCCGACCTGCTTCATAGTTTTTTATGGCAGCGCGGGTAATGGAGACAATGTCAAAACCATAATGTTCAAAAAACCGGTTATCCTCAGACGCAACAAGGGCATTAATGAAGGTTTCAGGAATCTGTTCCCAGGTAACATATTGTCTGTGGGCGTCATCAAAAAACACACCCAATGGAGTCGTCCCATCACTATAAAAAACGGGGCTTTCTTTCCCTAAAATGGCCTGAATATTATCGAGTGCTATTTCTTTCCCCGGATGGAGTACAACAAAATAATAAAAAGCACCTAAACCTGCTAAGATTATTAGCAATACCAGGGTAAATAAAAAGAGAAATATTTTTTTCAGCATAGGGGAAAGGAGTGAGACCGGCTACAAACTCTTGAGAAGGATTACCAGTGCTAACACGGTGAAAATAAAAGTTTATTGAACGTAACGGAACTGATTTATATTGCAATTTCTAGCTGTTTCGAGTTTAAATAATAAATTTTATGAGATTGTACTATGTTCCAGCACATATCTCAAGGAAGCTTTCGGTAAAAAAATCTTTTAAAAATCGATAGCATCATACATATTAATTCTTAAATACTACTCTTAATTTAGATATTCTTATGCCTCGATTTTCCTCGTACAGTATAAAGAGTGTTTGTCTCATAACAGCCATCCTGCTACTGTCCTCCTGTGGGAATAAAAGAACAACAGTCAACTACTATTTACCTGACGATTTGATTGCTTCGCCTGTGAGCTCTCTCTCCACGGATCCGGAGTTGCTGCTTGTTGACGCAGACCCTGAGCAGTACCTGACTGAAGAACTTGAGATGCTTAGTCGTTCAGGTACCTGGCAGACACAGGTCGATTCAGCTCGCCTTGCCCAGACTCAGGAAACGTCTAATGACTTTCCCATCGTCATAAATAAACAGGTGAAAGCTTATCTCGATATTTTCCAGTCTAAACAGAAAAAATCCTTTAGCCTATGGCTGGAGCGCTCTGGAAAATACATACCAATGTTCCGAAAAGAGTTGCGTGAAGCCGGGCTCCCCGAAGACCTTGCCTACCTTGCTATGATTGAAAGCGGCTTTAACCAAAGGGCCTATTCCCGGGCAAAAGCTGTTGGTCTATGGCAGTTCATGAAAGGAACAGGTAAACAGTATAATTTACGAATCGACAGATATGTTGATGAACGCCGTCATGCGGAGAAATCAACTAAAGCTGCTGTTGCCTTTCTCTCTGACTTATATGCAGATTTTGGTGACTGGCATCTGGCAGTAGCTGGCTACAATGCAGGTGCAGGAAAAATTGGACGAGGTCTGAAGCGATACAAAGTCGACAACTTCTGGAGCCTTGCTCAACATCGCTATTTACACCTTGAAACCAAACGCTATGTTCCAAAACTGATCGCCGCAATCATCATTGCTAAAGATCCAAAGAAATATGGATTCACCAATATTCAGTATGAGGCACCGCTTGAGTACGAAACACTTCGGGTAGGTCCAGGACTTAGTCTTGATGCCGTTGCCATCGTCTGTAATACAAACAGTAAAGAAATCAAAAAACTGAATCAGGAATTAAAAACCGGCAGAACCCCTCTCAACAAAAGTCATTATGATGTACAAATACCTGTTGGGAAAAAGGGGCTTGCCGAGGCTAATCTGCCCCGCTTAAATAGCGTTGTCAGTACCGGGTATAAGACACACGTTATCCGTAAAGGTGATACTCTGTCAAAAATATGTAAACGATATAACATTAACAAAACAACTCTTCTGAAAATAAATAACCTGAGAAGCAGTAAGCTGGTCGCAGGGAACCATTTACGTATTCCGTACAGCAGTGCGAGATATCGTCTACTCGCAAAAGGTTCCCAAGGTAATATTGCAACTGACGACATCATCCTGCATACAATAAAGCCAGGTGAAACAATTTCTAAAATTGCTGATTCATACAATATTCCTCCTGAAATGATTGTCACTTGGAACGGGCTGAAAAGCATCCATAAGATCAGGGCGGGACAACAGCTGGCACTTTATATTATAGACAACAGCAAAACGCTGGTTCTTGCAAACAGCTCGCAGCCAAAGGCTTCAAACCGCATCGTTGCCTCTTCCTCTACGAATAATTCATCAATAATTGTTCTTGCTGAACAAAAAAAATTCTCCGTTACAAAGGCAACTTCTGCAAAAAGCAAAGTATCCTGGTATCGGGTTCGTCAGGGAGACACGCTATGGAAAATTGCCAGAAAATTTAATCTTTCCACCAAGCAGCTCAAATCCTGGAACAAACTCAAATCCAATCGGATCCATCCTGGAATCAAGTTGAAAATCAGTAAAGTTTAATGGAATAAACCTTTGCTTTCGATAGAGAACGTGAACAAAATACGCTAAACATATTTTGATGCATTTTTTTCTTTCACTGGTCGCTATACAAATGGCAAGTTAGATACTATGATTATTTGGTACCTTTTTCCCACACAACTTATATTAATGAACTGATCATCAACAACATGTTTTTTTTATCTCATCAAACTTCTCTGTACAGTGTCCTGCACCTGCCAATCCGTGTAACTTGCAGATTGTATAAATGACTGAGACTGGCCATAACTCCAACATAGCACACATGACAAATCAATCATTTCCAGCATACAAGTATCCCACCGACGTTCACACTCTCAGTCACGAAGGGAAAACTATTCTTCTTATCGGTACAGCCCATATTTCACAAGAATCCATCGATCTTGTAGAGACCGTCATCTCACAGGAGAAGCCTGACTGTGTCTGTATCGAGCTTGACAAAAAACGCTATGCCTCACTTACCCATAAGAAGAAATGGCAATCGCTTGACCTGAAACAAATCATTAAAAACAAACAACTTTCCACTTTGATGATTAATCTGCTCATGGCATCTTACCAAAAGAGGCTTGGAGGACAACTTGGCGTGAAACCGGGCGCGGAACTTCTGGCTGCAGCCAACACTGCCAATGCACATGAGATCCCAATTGCCCTCTGTGATCGTGATGTTCGTATCACTCTTCGCAGGGCCTGGAAATCCACCTCTTTCTTTAAAAAAGGTTACCTTCTTGCCACTCTCTTTGCTTCACTCTTTGATTCCACCAAAATTAGTGAAGAAAAGCTTGCTGAAATGAAGCAAAAAGACGTACTCGCTGGCTTAATGGATGAGATGGGCACTGCACTTCCGGATGTAAAGAGGGTTCTCATTGATGAGCGGGATATTTATCTGTCAGAAAAGATCAAAGAAGCACCAGGGAAACGTCTGGTTGCTGTTGTAGGGGCAGGACATGTGATTGGAATTAAAACTGTATTTCAGCAGGATCTCAGTGCTGAGATGGATATAATCAACGCAATTCCTCCTGTTTCAAAGATCTGGAAAGCCATCGGCTGGGCAATTCCATTACTGATTATTGGTTCAATTCTCACAATTGGATTGGTAAAGGGCATGGATGCTGCGTGGGCAAACCTCCTTTACTGGATACTTGCCAACGGCATACCCACCGCCATTGGCGGCATGCTGGCATTTGCAAATCCCCTCACCATCATTGGTGCCTTCTTAGCCGCACCAGTAACAAGCTTAACACCGGTTATCGGTGCCGGATATGTAGCCGCCTTTATACAGGTGATGAGAACTCCACCAGTGGTAAAAGAGTTTGAAACTGTTGGCAACGACATGGGAACAGTGAAAGGATGGTGGAAAAACAAACTGCTGCGAGTCTTTCTGGTCTTTCTTTTTACTGGATTGGGTTCCTCCATTGGTACCTACGTCGGCGGCTATGAGATCATTAAGAACCTGATTAGTTAGGAACGGAACCGAAGTAAGTTGAGTATATTACGGTGGATTTTTTCACCACCTGTGCACCATACACAAACGTGTATTAAGAAAGCGAGTATCAGAACCATACCAAGGTATTCTCCTGGAGAGACAAAATTTAATTATGACTAAAGAAAGAATAGACGAAGAAAAAGTTGCAGGGCCTGAACTAAGCTCCAAACAGAAAAAGTTCCTTAAAGGATTGGGACACTCTCTTTCGCCTGTTGTGGCTATTGGGAAAGATGGGCTGGGTGAGAGAATAGTTAAAGCAACAGAACTTGAGCTGAGCCGTCATGAGCTAATCAAAATAAAGATTGGTAAAAGTAGCCCTGTATCCAAGCAGGAAACTGCTGAACTCCTTGTAACGCAAAGCGAAAGCAGTTTAGTACAGATTATCGGTAATATCATCCTTCTCTTCAAGAAAAACCCAAAGCTTGCAAAGGACAAACAGATCAAGCTGCCTTAAGGCAGTTCAATGATACGCTCCCTGGTTCTATTTCTTTAACGTAAACAGGTTTGAAGGAATATTTTGTGCCGCAACGTGGAAATGACAGGGATGTTCGTCTGGTATGATAGAGCCGGCACTTTTCAAAGCCAGCTCTGCCGTGTTATTTGTCTCACTTAAATGTGCAAGAATCACATATTGCAATCTATCATGAAGGAGTGTTTTAAGAAAAGATGCGGCATCTTCGTTGGCGAGATGTCCCTGAGATGAACGAACCCGCTGCTGGAGCGAAAGAGGATACGGTCCAGTTTTCAACATTTGAGGGTCGTGATTAAATTCAAGGATAAGTGCATCACAATTGCTTAACCTACTGGCAACAAGTTTTGAAACAGTACCGGTATCGGTGCAACAGGCAATTGTCACATTGGAATCACTAACAAGAAACCCTACAGGGTCAAGAGTGTCATGGGATATCCTGAACGGGCGTATCATAAGATCTTTAAGCTGAACAAACTTCCCTGTTTCAAACTCCACACGTTTATGTAACTTTCCCAGTTTTGTATCACTTCCCCTGTAGGTTCCCTCATTTGCATACACGGGAAGGCTGCATCGTCTGGAAACTACTCCTGCTCCCCGAATATGATCCCCATGTTCATGGGTAAGAAACAGCCCATCCAAATCGGCCATATCCCGATGGTGGACAGCAAGACGTTTAGCAATATCCCTTCCAGAGAATCCGGCATCTATTAGAATAGCTGTCTTGCCAGATTGGATATAAAGAGAGTTCCCTTTACTGCCGGAACCAAGCACTGAAAAATTCATTTTTTTAGTTTCACAACCCAGTATGGCCAAAACCACCAGCACCACGCCCGGTTTTATCAAGTTCTGTGACCAGTTCCAGTTGTGCCTGCACCACGGGAGCAAGAACCAGTTGCGCTATACGATCACCTCGCTTCACGGTAAATGGTCTGTTGCTGAGATTTATGAGTGCCACTCGAATCTCGCCTCGATAATCCGCATCTATGGTTCCAGGGCTGTTAATCACTGTGACACCATGCTTCACCGCAAGACCACTTCTTGGCCTTACCTGCATCTCATATCCCGGTGGAATCGCCATTTGTAACCCCGTGGCAAAGAGATGGATATCTCCAGGATTCAAAATGTACGGTTTTTCTATTGCTGCTTCCACATCCATTCCTGCAGCCAGCTCAGACTGATACATTGGCAATGACAGGTCTTGACTCTTGTCCGGATGCAGCCAACTGATTTTTACGTTCTTTTTTTTCATCCATGCACCTTACAAGAAACTTCCTCCAGTAGCCATAAAAACAGCTTTTAACCATTGCCAACCAGGACCTGAAAAGGTAACAATCAATCTATTCAGTTCAATACAATTCAATATTATTCAACCTAATATATTATCAGTTATATGCAATTTACTATCAACAGTGATTTTCATAACTCAAGATTAGATACATTTATCCGAAAGACCTACCAGGAGATTCCCATGTCCGGGATCTTCAAGATGATCCGAAAGGGGCATGTTAAGGTAAATAAAAAAAAGAAAAAACAGAATTATCGATTACAGGAAGGTGATCTTGTGCGAGTCTGGGAACCCTCAGCGCCCACTGCTGCAAAATCGCTACTAACCCTTTCCGCAAATGAAAAGAATTTGATTGAACGTTGTATCGTCTACGAAGATGACAACATTCTTCTCTGCAATAAGCCCCCTGGCATGGTCATGCACGCAGGAAGTGATCACCTGTATGGATTAACCGAGCTTGTACTCAGCTACACGCAAAACCCGCACTTCACTTTCGTTCATCGAATAGACAAGATGACGTCAGGCCTTGTCATAGGGTCAAAAAATTTACGCACATCAAGAAAACTCTCGAAACTGATTCGAGAACGATCCATTGAGAAACGGTATGTCATGCTGGTTCATGGGAATATTAAAACCAGACACTTTACTTTAGACACATTCTTAAAAACTGAAGGAGATCGCGTACGGGTACATCCTGATGAAACAGATGGCGCAAAAAAAAGCAGCAGTACCTTTTCAGTCATGCAGCAAGGCCCAAATAGAACCATGCTTGAAGCTGTCCTTCATACAGGTAGGAAACATCAGCTTCGAGTCCAGCTTGCAGAAATTGGACATCCAATTGTTGGCGATATAAAATACGGAAGTTTAGAAAATATAAAAGAAACTAAGAATGAAATGTTTCTCTTTTCACAGTGTGTTGTAATACCATCGCTTCCTATTCATGTTACCCTTCCTGTACCTGATGTTTATTTCTCAAGTATCAGCTTATAGAAACAGTCAGAACAGAAAAAGGGCTGCCCCAAATGCGGGACAACCCTTTTTACTTCCGGCAATTATAAAAGAAGTATTACAACAACGCTTTACAACTCAAGCGAATACGCCCACGAGAATCAACTTCAAGTACCTTCACTTCAAGTTCTTGTCCTTCCTTGACGACATCACTCACCTTTCCAACACGCTCACTGGAAAGCTCTGAAATATGAACCAGACCATCAGTTCCTGGCAGGATTTCAACAAATGCGCCAAAATCTTTAATTGTTTTAACAATACCCTTATATACTTTACCAACTTCAGCAGTGGCAGTCATCGATTGAATTTTCTGCAAAAGAGCATCTGCCTTACCTCCATCCTTGGTGAACATTTTCACAAGACCGGAATCATCAACCTCGATGGTTGCATCATAGAAAGCAGACATCTCTTTAATGATCTTTCCACCAGGTCCGATAATATCGCGAATCTTGTCGGTATTGATTGTATGGCTGAAGTATTTTGGAGCATGCTGAGCAACTTCAGTTCTTGAAGAATCGATGCCTTTAGCCATCTCTCCAAGGATATGAATGCGGCCTTCTCTAGCCTGCTCAAGAGCACGTTCCATAATGTCACGATCTACGCCATCAATCTTAATATCCATCTGAAGTGCTGTAATACCTGCTTCAGTTCCAACAATTTTGAAATCCATATCGCCAAGATGATCCTCATCACCAAGGATATCGGAAAGGATAACAACCTTATCATCTTCCTTGATAAGTCCCATGGCAATACCTGAGACAGGAGCCTTGAGAGGCACACCTGCATCCATCATAGCCATACTTCCTCCACAAACTGTTGCCATGGAGGACGATCCGTTGGATTCCATAATGTCGGAAACCACACGAATAGAATATGGAAAGTCCTCTTCATCCGGAAGCACTGCTGAGAGGCCACGAAGAGCCAGGGCTCCATGTCCAACGTCACGGCGCGATGGCCCACGAAGGAAACGAGCCTCACCAACACAGAATGGAGGAAAGTTATAGTGAACCATGAAACGGCGATTTTCCTCGCCCTGCAATGTCTCAACACGTTGGGAATCACGCTGACTTCCAAGGGTGGCAGTTACCAGGGACTGGGTTTCACCACGGGTAAATAGTGCTGACCCATGGGTCTGAGGAAGATAGGTCACTTCACTGCTGATGGGACGAACCTGATCAAAGGAGCGACCATCAAGCCGAACCGCTTCATCAACAATCTTTGAACGCATGGTTTTCTTTTTATATATTGAAAGCAGGTTGCCGATTTCCTTAGCGTTCTCACCTTCCGGATCAAGTCCTTTGATAACACTCTTTTTGAGATCATCATAGGCACGACCACGTTCCATCTTATCAGCGGTTGTAATTACTGCAGCCATTCCTTCAGCTGCAATTTCCTGAACCTTAGCAAGCAACTCTTCATTAACAGGAATGGGTTCAACAACACGTTTTTCTTTACCATTGGAACCTTGCAGATCAATCTGCATATCAATGAGCGGTTGTACACTATCAAAAACGAAATAGATTGCATTAAGCACATCTTCTTCGCTCATGGTATCAACTTTCCCTTCAACCATGGTGACTGCTTGACTGGTGCAGGCAACAATCATATCCATGCTGGAATTCAAAAGTTCATCCTTGGTGGGATTTAATACATACTCGCCATCAATATAACCAACACGCCCACCGGCAATGGGACCTTCAAAAGGAATATCAGAGATGCAGAGTGCACAGGATGCACCGTTTAATGCCAGGATATCAGGGTCATTCTGCTGATCAGCTGAAAGTACGGTGGCAATAATTTGAGTTTCTGAATAATATCCATCAGCAAATAAAGGGCGCAGCGGACGATCAATAATGCGGCAGGTAAGAACTTCCTGATCACTGGGACGTCCGATTTCACGACGAAAGTAGTTACCGGGAATGCGGCCAACAGCTGCCATTCGTTCCTGATATTCAATTGTAAGAGGCAGAAAACCAAGCTCTGGTTTGTTTTCCTTTCCAGCTACTGCTGTAACGAGCACAACAGTTCCGCCTGTCTGCAGAATAACTGACCCATCGGCCTGTTTGGCTACTTTTCCGGTTTCAAGGGAAATGGTTTTTCCGCCTACTTCAACTTCAACTCTTTTAAACATATCAATTCTCCAGCTGCCCTATTGCAGCGTGGTTGATTTACCAAAAAAAAACAGGTGTACCATTGCGGCATAGCGGCAATGGTACACCTGAAGGTAAATCGGCACCAGGTTAAGCGCCATATTTACAATTAAAAGATGCCAAATGCATCTCTTAGGAAAAACATTATTTTCTGATACCTAGTGCCTCAATAAGGCTACGGTATTTACTAACGTCTTTTTTCTTCAAATAATCGAGAAGACTTCTTCTCTGACCAACAAGCTTCAGCAATCCCTGACGAGAGTGATGATCTTTTTTATGGGTCTTGAAATGATCGGTGAGGTACTGGATTCTATCAGTGATAAGTGCAATCTGCACCTCGGAAGAGCCGGTATCGTTGGTATGAAGTTTAAACTTCTCTATAATCTCATTTTTTTTAACTGCTGATTGTGCCAAGACAAACCTCCTGTTTCTGTATATGTAAAAACGTTTTTTTTATTGTAGTATTCTATTCAAGTCCCGGGGCGAGGACACTTCAAACATTAATCTGCTTATACCATGTACCACGTCACAGAATTATTGCAACAAATTACATATATCAGTTACAGATAAGACCTTATTCATAAGCATTTCTTTTGCACCTACTTCTGATAAATATTTTCCATCTACACCGTCGCGAACATGAAAACATCCACTTCGAACTCGTCTCAAAGCCGTCAGGTAGGCACCACATCCCAAAACCCTGCCGATATCTGCTCCTAGTGTCCGAATATACGTCCCCTTACTGCAAACGACCCTTATGGTAAGATAAGGAGAAGAGTCGTTTAGCTCAAGACTCTCTCCGGTTCGTTCAAGGGTATAGATGTTCACACTACGCGGTGGCTTCTCTATTGCTATTCCTTTTCTGGCATAGTGGTAGAGTGGCTTACCTTTGTGTTTCAAGGCAGAATAAATGGGAGGAATCTGTAACTGCTCCCCCCGAAAGTTTTCTAAACACGCCTCAACTACTGCTGCGGATAGCGAACCAACAGGCCTTGTTACAGTAACCTCACCCTCTGGATCCAGGGTGGAAGTTTCAATCCCAAGACGCAGGGTGGCTAAATACTCTTTCTCACCCTCCACGATTTGACTGATCATCTTTGTTGCAGGACGCCCCGCGCAGATAACCAGTAGACCAGTGGCAAAAGGATCGAGGGTTCCGGCATGACCAACCTTCTTCATACCAAGTGCCTTTCGTACTTTGCGAACCATATAAAAAGAACTGGAACCTTCGGGCTTATCCACCAGAAAGGTACCGGCTACAAGTTCAGTATCCATTAACAATAAAAGAAAAAAGAAAAAAGAAAACGGCTCTGGTTCAAGCGATAGCCTGATTCAACGCATCAAGTACCAGTGCCTGAACGTCTTCAATGGATTTACCGGAAAAGCGAAAACCGGCTGCATTCTTGTGTCCACCACCACCAAAACCTGCAGCGATTATTGAGACATCAACCTTTCCCTTAGCCCGTAAACTCACCGAGACTGTGCCTTTCTTTATTTCCTTAATAAAACCTGCCACCTGCACCGTACTCAATGATCGTGGATAATTAATAAATCCTTCAACGTCAGCACTGCTTGCACCGCTACGCTCTAACATATCTACACTTACGTTGATCAGAGCAATTTTTCCGTCACCATAAACAGTAAGTGTTGCAAGCACTTTTTCCATCAAACGCAGACGTGCAAGTGTATAGTTATCATAGACCCTTTCCGCGACTTCATCGGGTCGCACCCCTATTTCTATAAGCTCGGCTGCAATTCGGAGTGTCCTCGGGCTGGTACTTTCATAACGAAAGGAACCAGTGTCCGTAACAATGGCCACATATAAACAAAAGGCAGCATCCAGTGATACCTTGGCACCGAGTGCAAGAGCCAATTCATAAATCATTTCACCAGTTGAAGAACACTCACTCTCAAGCCATAAATGGTTGCCAAAATCACGGTGCCCACGGTGGTGATCAATTACGATAAAAGGTGTAATACTCAGTAGTCTGTCCCTGGCCTCTCCCAGACGTTCTGCATCACCACAATCGAGCGCTATAGCAACAATTTTTCCTTTTTCAGCATTTGCTTGTTCGGCAAATTGTAAGGCTGCATCAAGATCATTACTGGCAAACTGAAGATTGGGAAGAAAATCGTACAGGTGAGATACAGGTGCATCAAGATATCGGAAAACCTTCTTCCCCTGGGCCTCCAGAATATCTCCTAGACCAAATAACGATCCCAGAGCATCGCCATCTGGATTGATATGGGTAGCGAGTACAACATGACTGGCATCTTTGATGAGACCAGGGATGATTTTAGGAATCATCTTCACTCCTGTTTCTTTCCGAAGCAATTTCATCTAAAAGAGATTCTATCTCTCTCACCTTTTCAGCCTTGGCATCATAGATGAATTTCAGTGCTGGTGTGTAACGCAGATTAAGAATTTTGGCGAGATGACTTCGAACAAAACCAGTAGCATTCTTTAAAGCAACTGAAGCCTGCTTATGTGTCTTTTCTCCACCAGAGATTGTATAAAAAATATGGGCACTCCTTAAATCATCGGTGACGTCTACCCGGGATATAAACACATCAGTTAGTTTTTTATCCCGTACCTTCTGCAAAAAAAAGAGAGACAACTCCCTTTGAATAACATCTGCCACACGTGTAGAGCGCTTCCGTTCCTGCTTTCCCAGGCCAACGGATTCGATAGTTTCTTTGGGATCCCACATAATTAAATAATGACAGCACGTAACATCATGCTACATGCCCGAGTCTTCACTCTCTGTTTTCTTTTCAACTTCTTTTTCATGCGAAGCAATGCCTAAAGTTGCTGCAACTTCCTTCATCACAAAGCATTCAAGATTGTCACCAACTTTGATGTCATTGAAATTTTCAATAGACATACCACACTCATAGCCGGACAAAACTTCTTTTGCGTCATCCTTGAAACGTCTCAAAGATTCGATTTTACCGGTATACACAACAACACCATCTCGTAGTACATGAACTGAAGCATTGCGTATGATTTTTCCATCTGAGACAGAACAACCGGCAATAGTTCCAACCTTAGGTGCCTGGAATGTTTCACGAACCACTGCATTACCAATAACATCTTCTACAAAGTCAGGTGCAAGCATTCCAACCATTGCAGCGGTGATATCATCGAGTGCATGATAAATAACATCATAGGAACGCATATCTACATTTTCTTTAGCAGCAAGTTCCTTTACCTTACCCGACGGCCGTACATTAAATCCGATGATAATGGCCTCTGAAGCGGATGCAAGCAAGACATCAGAATCGGTCATGGTTCCAGTCCCTTCATGAAGAATTTTCACCTTCACTTCATCAGTGGAAAGCTTTTCAGCCGCTTTTCCAAATGCTTCCAAAGTTCCCTGCACATCAGCACGAAGGACAATCCGCAACTCCTGAACTTCGCCTTCACTCAACTTTTCAAAGAGAGAATCAAGTGAAACTTTGGATCCTGCGGCAAGCTCACCTTCACGAACCTTAAGTGTTCTTGCCTGAGCCACATTTTTGGCCATTTTCTCATTGGTAACCACAACAAATTCATCACCAGCCGACGGAACACCGGTAAGCCCCTGAACCTCAACAGGCATAGAAGGACCAGCATTCTTGATTGGCTTACTCTTGTCATTAAGTAGTGCCCGAACTTTTCCGCTGAAGTGTCCAACAACAAAATGATCACCGGCTCGAAGAGTTCCTTCCTGGACAAGAACAGTGGCAACAGGGCCACGCCCTTTATCAAGTCTAGCCTCAACTACTCGGCCTCTGGCCTTTCGGTCAGGATCAGCCTTTAACTCCATCATCTCAGCCATAAGCTCAATATTTTCCATGAGCGTATCAATACCGATATTCTTCTTTGCTGAAATCTCCACAAAGATCGTTTGTCCACCCCACTCCTCAGGAGCAAGGTCGAATTCAGCAAGTTCACGCTTCACCCTTTCAGGGTCGGCATTATCCTTATCAATCTTATTAACTGCAACAAGAATTGGAACTTCAGCAGCCTGAGCGTGGCGAATCGCCTCACGAGTCTGATCCATCACACCATCATCGGCCGCAACAACCAGAATTACAAGATCGGTAATTTGGGCACCACGGGAACGCATTTCGGTAAATGCAGCATGACCAGGAGTATCAACAAAAGTTACATTACCTGATTCGGATTTAACGTGATAGGCACCAATATGTTGAGTGATACCACCTGCCTCCCCATCTGCAACATCAGTTTTCCGTATGGCATCAAGGATGGAAGTTTTACCATGATCAACATGTCCCATAACTGTTATCACAGGAGATCTTGAAATGGCCTCTCCACCACCTTCATCTTTGTCGAGTTGCTCTACTACGATTTCCTCAGTCATGGCCTGTTCAACGTCATATCCAAAGTCAGATGCAACAAGCACAGCGGTATCAACATCAAGTGACTGATTAACAGTGGCCATAACGCCAAGTCCCATTAATTTTCCGATTATTTCATTGGCCTTGACGCCCATACGGTGTGCAAGATCACCGACACTGATCGTTTCGTAAACCTTGATTTTCTTTTTGCTGGCCTTCATTTCAGCAACGGGCTGTAAAGGAGCGTTCCTCGCCTTCCCCTTGCCCTTTTTACCACGCTTACCGTAGCGATCACCTTCGTAGCCAAACTTGGTTACGCGAACATTTTTGCGACCCTTCTTGGCACCTTTCCAACTGCCTTTTCCATCTTTTCTTGAATCACTATCATCCTTAGTAGCGCTATCTTTCCTACCTTTCTTTTTTCCTCGGGCAGGAGTCACAGGCTCAACTGGTGCTTGCCCTCCAGGTCTTGGAGCAGGTTTTTTTCTTGCTGGTGGTCTTCCTGTTTTTCTCCGTGTCGATGTAGGCCGTTCCTCCTTTGGAAGAACTATTGTTCCGATTACTTTTGCGATTCCAGTTTTAGAAGGTACTTTTTCAACTTTTTGCGCATCAATTTTAGCTTTTTTAGCAGCCTCTATTTCTTTAGCAATGGTAGCCTTTTTTGCTTCTTCCTTTGCTGCCTCATCCTGTGCAATTAACTCTTCCACGGAAGGAGCACCCAATGAAGTGGGTTCCGGAACGTACTCAAGAGGTTCATCTTCTTTTACTATGACCTCTTCTTCTACCAGAACAGGTGATTCTTCCTCAATCTCAGCAATGGGTTTAACAGGTTCTTCTGCAATTGGCTCGAACTCCCCAGCTTCCTCGTCGGCAGTTTTCTTAGGACGCCTGCGTATGACAGTTGCCCTACGACGAATTACCGTAGCCCCTGTATCACCATCAATCCTTTTCTCAACCAACTCAGACTTAGACCCCTGGATTATTTCTTTACGGATTTTCAAAGCCGTCTCATCATCAACCGTTGAACTGTGACCTTTAATATCATAACCAAGCCCAATCAATTTTTCAGCCAAAGCCTTGCTGGCCATACCGGCCTCTTTAGCCAACTCATAAATCCTAACCCTACCCATTCCCTGCTCCTGTCTGTCTTTCTCAGTTTCGTGAAGAAACACAAATATAATGGTGTCATAAAAACCATCATAACTAAGTCATCAACTATCTTTTATATTTAACGAAATTGTCAAATATATTCTTTGTATAATACAAAATCAATTCAGACGAAAGGCCCTTTTCAAACCCTGTTTACGATTCATAAAATATTGTTTACATGTTTTATCGTCGCAACAGTATGCCCCTCTTCCAGACATATTCTGCAATATATCCAGCACAACTTTTCCTGATTCATGCTCCCATACATACCGATCCAGTTGATCTTTTATGAAACGCCTGCGGCAAACTATGCAGGTTCGAATCGGCAGAACATTTTTATTTTTGTTCATCTCCTGTCGGCTGTTCTTCGGAAACACTGTCCTCAGCGTCAGCTACGTCCTTTTCACTCTCAAGTTCAACTTCTGCAGGAGCCTCATTCACTACTGCTGGTTCAACAGGAGGCTCAGTTGCAACGTTCCCATTAACATCATCAGTAGCGGTATCAGCGTTTGAGTCTTTTTCTGCTAAAGAAACAGTTACCACACCTTCTTCAATCAATCTTTTAGCAGTGTTAATAAGTTGTTTAGCCTGTTCTTCATTTATTGAACGCAGGACAACTAGATCATCAACAGCTGCTTCAGCCAGTTTTTCAATGGAAAAAATACCGCGGGCCAGAAGTTGATCAGCCAAAGGCTCTTCAATGCCATCAATGGCTAGTAGCGTCTGGTACCCAGGATTTTCAAGGTTTTCATAACGCTGTTCACTTTTCACGTCAATTCGCCAGCCAAGAAGCCTTGAAGCAAGACGAACATTTTGTCCCTGACGACCAATTGCAAGGGAAAGTTGATCATTTGGCACAACAACGAGAAGAGTTTTTGCCTCTTCATCTGCCATTACCATTGATACATGAGCCGGTGCCAATGCGTTATACACATACTTGGCCGGATCGGGACTCCATGGAACGATATCAATTCGTTCTCCCTGAAGTTCCTGAACAACATTTTGAACCCTTGAACCCTTCATGCCAACACATGCACCAACCGGATCAACATCGGTTTCAAGAGAGCTTACAGCTATCTTTGCCCTGAATCCAGGTTCGCGGCTCACCCCCATGATTTCAACAATACCTTCTGCAATCTCGGGAACTTCCATAGCAAACAGTTTAGCAAGAAAATCATTGCAGGTACGGGATAAGATCAGTTGCGAATCCCTGGCGTTCTGACGAACATCATCAAGGTATGCACGAATACGATCCCCCTGTTTAAAAGAACGTTTTGGAATTTGTTGATCACGCGGTAATATGGCATCTGTACGGCCAAGATTGACAATCATATTTCCACGTTCAAAACGTTGGACAATACCACTTACAATCTCACCTTTTCTATCCTTAAACATCTCAAAAATAACATCTCGCTCTGCATCCTTCATCTTATGGATGATGACCTGCTTGGCTGACTGAGCAGCTATACGCCCCAGATCTTCGATATGCTCCATTTTCTCGCCAAGCTCATCGTCAATCTGAACTTCAACATCAAGTGCTCTAGCTTCCTCGAGGGCAATCTCTGTCTGCTCATCTTCAACTTCCAGCACAACGGTACGAAATTGAAAGACCTCAACTTCACCAAATTCCTCATTGAAGCGTACTTCAATATCACGCCTGGAACCAAGCTTCTTTTTGGCAGCTGATTCCACGGCCTCTTCAATAGCTTCAATCAGAAGTTTTTTGTCAAAACCCCGATCTCTGCAAATTTGATCAATGATACGTTTTAAATCCGATAGCATGTCATTCCCCACAAAAAAACAAATCTATAATTTTTGTCTTTTTCGTTTCTCTTAAAAAATGAGATAAAACTCTCTATTGTTTATATTTTAAAAGGTTGCTTAGGAACGGGACCAAAATACGTTGAAATCATTACGCTGCAATTGTTTCGCCACCTGTATTTGAAAATAATTTTACATACTACCTGCATGTAAAATTATTTTCAAGTACAGGTACAGAACAAAGGGGCAAGTAAGTCATTCAAGCTATTTCATATACGTTCCTTACAGTGTTAACCTGGCCTTTTTTATCTGATCCATCAAAAAACGGCTTATGGTTCCGTCTTCAAAATGTAATTCAAATCCTTGCTCATCTGATACTCCAATCAAGCCGATGAATACTTTCTGACCGTCAATTGGGTGCCTTAATTTAATACGAGCCTTTTTTCCGGCAAAGCGTTTAAAGTCTGCTTCATTACGAAGCGGCCGTTCAATCCCCGGTGAAGAAACCTCCAGATTAAACGCATGGGGAATCAAGTCCTCAACGTCAAGAAAGAAACTTAATTCACGGCTGACCTTGGTACACTGCTCAAGACCTATTCCATCAGGCCCGTCAAGAAAGAGACGGAGTACCCAACCTTCACCTTCCGGTTTATACTGTATTTCAATCAATTCAAGATCCATGGAGGGAAGAAGACTATCCACAAATTCCTGTACTTTTTCTATAACATAGTCACTCATACTAGTCTGCCTTGTTACTTGTATGCACTGAACATCAGGCATAAAAAAAAGCGGGCATAGCCCACTTCATATCCACTTCCCCTTGGGGTTGGTGGTATGGCATCACAGAAAAAAAAAACAACCCAAATCTCAATGACACTACTGGAGCGGGCGACGAGGTTTGAACTCGCGACCCCAAGCTTGGGAAGCTTGTACTCTACCAATTGAGCTACACCCGCATACATCCCGTTCCAATAGGACTATAGAACATAAATATTACAGTATGTCAAGAAATTGCAACTATCCTGAATATTTCACATAAGAAATGTAAATTTGACCAATTGTGAAAACCACTTCTTGCTATTCCACCCGACACATCAGCTTAACGGGCCTCAACTTACCGTAAATCGCTCTCTGTCTATATGGGGCTATAAAAAGCAAATGTTACTTGCTGTTCCACAACACATGAGACGGTGATTTCCTTTCCTTCATAGATTTCCTTCTTACCCCCCAGAGACTTTCCTGGGAAATGAACCTGACAGAGTGCATTGTCTCGCCTGAACGATATAACCTATCGGAGGCGTTCGGGGAAAGTCGAGCTTTTATCTGAATTGTATCACCTCCTGTTATTATCGTTTTTTTCGTTATTTTCTTTCCCGGAATATAATATTGACTTTCCATGCTTGACTTCTGTATAATACTGTAGCTTTCTGGGACGGGGAAATGCCAAGGGTTCATTTTCATTGAGCATAAATTCTTTATCAAGCTTATTTCAGCTGCGACATTCACCTGTTTGCAAGGTATATGACGAAAGTCTTGTTTCTTTTGAAGTGTGTTTAGGCTAATTTTTCATATTTGCCCCGCCCTCAAAAAGCGCCCCCCCTCATCCACTTATCACTATACAAACAGGAGACCTGATGGAAAGAACATTATCAATAATAAAGCCAGATGCAGTTGCCAAAGGCGTTATCGGAAAAATCTTAGATCGTTTTGAAAGCAATGGACTTAAAATAGCAGCAACAAGAAAGATTCAACTTTCTCGTATGGATGCAGAAGCGTTTTACGCTGTTCACGCCGAGAGACCTTTCTTCAAAGATTTAGTTGATTTCATGATCAGCGGTCCAGTTGTTGTTACCGTTTTAGACGGTGAAAATGCTATGCAAATTAACCGTGATTTAATGGGTGCTACTAACCCTAAAGAAGCTGAGCCTGGAACTATTCGTGCTGATTTTGCTGAAAGTATCGATGCTAATGCAGTTCATGGAAGTGACTCTGTCGAAAATGCAGCTATTGAAATTGCATTCTTTTTCTCAGAGAGAGAAATTTCTTAGCGCTGCCGGTAGCAAGTAACTCTTAAAAAACTAACCACCACCATTAGATCTTGAAGTAGAATCTAATGAAATAACTTTTAATGGTTATTTAAAGAGTGTTGTAAAGAATGTACCATATTCCGAATAGGAACGTATCATCAAACATGAAAACCTCTGTAATGTGAGGATAATTTCCCAAAGAATCTTCCGATCACGGAGGTTTTCATGTGCTAAGAGAATATCAAAAAACGGGTAAAGAAATAATTAACAAAGAAATGTAACTCCCCCCCTGTGCAAAACATACAATAGAACAGAACTCCCAAAGCAGCTGGTGTTATGTTTAATACCATCATGAAAACATCTCTCACTGTTCAAGGCAGAAAACTTCCCGCAGCGTTATTTGTTACGAAAACTTCCTCCAAAACCAAATCCAGGCAAGCTATCTAAAAAGGGTAACGGTAACGGTTCAAGAAACTGATCCTTCACCAGACAGAGCCATCAAGCGGGCCATCTGCCCCCGAAGACTGACGCTTGCTTGTGCATGAAGGCTATACCGCCACGCAATACACACGGCGCCATTCTCAAAAGTTATACCACAACACCATCAATAGTCGACACATACGCATCCCTACCGAATTCGCGCTGTTCAGAACCGTGACTACAAGTGGTATGCCTCCAGATCAGGTTACTATCGTAACGATACAGGCTTGTTCAATTTCTCCTGCACGCAACAAAGATGAGTTACTTCTTATATTGACTGGAACGACCAGACATCCAGGTTGCACAATGCGTTAAGCGAATGCGACATACAGGAATATGCTACTTTCCAGCTTGCTCTGGTTGCCTCCTGCCTTTGGTTTGGCGGGTATAAGCCACCAACACAAGGGAGTATCAGTTAACACTCCCTATCGTTTTTAACGATGGTCTCAGTTTGGATACCTTCAGGGAACACAAGCTGTTTTGAAACAAAAAAAAGGGCTTCAACCAAATTGGTTGAAGCCCTTTTTTTTACAATCTATGGCGGAGCGGACGGGACTCGAACCCGCGACCCCTGGCGTGACAGGCCAGTATTCTAACCAGCTGAACTACCGCTCCGTGTTAGAAAAAAACTTACGAAAAATTGAATGGTGGGCGGTACAGGGATCGAACCTGTGACCCTCGGCTTGTAAGGCCGATGCTCTCCCAGCTGAGCTAACCGCCCCCTCAATTATCGTGAACATCTATTTACCAATTAGGGACACGGCCGTCAAGCAAAAAAGATCAATGCGGACTATTATGTGCAGATACTGTAAGATCACCGTAGACAGAGGAAAGCGGTACATCTTTAAACAACTCCTCCCCTTCTCTAAATAGCAACGATTTTTCCAATACTTCGTCAACATTTCCCAAACAATGAATCGTTAAGCTCTTACGGATATTGGCTGGAACATCTGCAAGATTTCTTTCATTTTCTTTTGGGATTAAAACAGTTTTTATATTTCCTCTTTTTGCAGCAAGTAATTTCTCTGTGAGTCCGCCGATGGGAAGAACCCGCCCACGCAATGTGATCTCACCTGTCATTGCAATCTCATGGTTCACCGGTACCTTCAGTATAGCTGATACAAGTGCTGTAGCCATGGTCACGCCTGCTGATGGACCATCTTTGGGAACTGCGCCTTCGGGTACGTGTATATGAATATCAAGTCTCTGATAAAAATCCGGTGCCAGACCAAGTCGCATTGCCCGGGAGCGCACATAACTCAAGGCTGCTTGAGCTGATTCCTGCATAACATCTCCAAGCTTTCCGGTAACAGTCATTTTACCTGTACCCGGCATAAGAGTTGCCTCAATTTGCAGTAATTCACCACCAACAGAGGTCCAGGCAAGCCCTGTAACCAAACCGACTTCATCAGTTTCTTCGGCAAGTCCAAACCGAAACTTAGGAGTTCCAAGGAACTTATTCACACCATGAGCAGTAACTTTATACTTTTTAGTCTTTTCTTTTTTCTTGAGACGATCTCTGGCAATTTTCCTGAAGACTGACGCAATGGTTCGTTCAAAAGTTCTGACTCCGGCTTCTCTTGTGTAACGTCGAATTATTTCAAGAGTTCCGCCAGGCGTTAGACTTATATCATCAGGTTTGAATCCGTTCACTTTTAATTGTTTCGGAATCAGAAAACCTTCCGCAATTTTTTGTTTTTCTTCTTCGGTGTAGCCATTGAGGCGGATTATCTCCATCCTGTCTTGCAAAGGAAGCGGGATACCTTCCAGATTATTGGCCGTGGTAATAAAAAATATTTCAGATAGATCGTAGTCAAGATCCAGATAATGATCATTAAAGGAATAATTTTGTTCAGGATCCAGAACTTCCAGAAGTGCCGATGAAGGATCTCCCCTGAAATCAGTACTCATCTTATCAATTTCATCCAGACAAAAAACCGGATTAGCAACACCGACCTTTTGCATTGCCTGGATAATTTTCCCGGGCATCGCCCCAACATATGTTCTGCGATGTCCACGTATCTCAGCTTCATCACGAACACCACCAAGCGAAATTCTGGTGAATTTTCGCCCCATGGCCCTGGCAATCGATTTGGTAATTGATGTTTTCCCTACACCAGGAGGGCCCACAAGGCATATGATTGGTCCCTGAAGTTTCTTTACCTGGGCCTGAACAGCGAGATACTCAAGAATTCGTTCTTTAGGTTTTTCCAAGCCATAATGATCTTCATCAAGGATTCTTTCAGCCTTGTTGATATCCAACCTTGCTCTGGATTTTTTATTCCATGGAAGGGTTATTATGCAATCTATGTAATTTCTAACAACCGTGGTTTCAGCTGACATTGGAGGCATTTTACGAAGTTTTTTTAACTCCTTTGCGGCCTTGTCACGAACAAGTTTTGGAAGTTTTTTCTTTTCCAAAGAGAGTTCAAGCTCATCAATCTCATCACCACCTTCCTCATTCTGGCCAATTTCATTCTGGATGACTTTAACCTTTTCTCCAAGAAAGTAATTACGCTGGGTTTTACCCATACGTTTTTTCACCCTGGCGTTAATGTCTTTTTCAAGCTCTGCAAGTTCAGTTTCTCGATTGATAAACTGAAGAGCTTTTTCTATACGGTCAGGAACAGAGTCGATTTCAAGAAGTGTCTGTTTGTCATGCGATTTCAGTGGTAAATGAGCGCTGATCACATCAACAATTTTTCCAGCATCTTCAATTTTTCTTACTGCTTTCAGAACTTCACGAGGGATTTTCCGATTAAGTTCCGCAAATTGATCAAACTGTTTACGTAATCTGCGAACAAAAACCTCTACCTCAGGTCCATCTACATCCAAGTCATGCCGATTACGTACTTCTGCCTGCAAGAATTTCTCATGGGGGAGGAAGGAGACAATTTCAGCCTTTCGCTTTCCTTCGACAAGGGCCTTAATTGTTCCATCCGGTAAACGGAGAAGTTGCATAACAATGGCTAAAGTTCCAACCCTGTATATTTCACTTTCTTTAGGATCATCAACTTTTGAGTTCTCCTGGGTGACGAGCATAATTTCAGTGCGCTTTTCCATAGCATCTTCAAGAGCGTAGATGGACTTGCTTCTTCCAACTACCAGAGGAGCAACCATGTGTGGAAAAACGACTATGTCGCGGAGTGACATGAGTGGGTATAAGCTAGTATCCATAATAGTGTATTTTTTGTTCGCTATGAATCAGAGATCTGAAAATAATAAAAAAAGTACTCTATTTAAGTAATGTAATTCTTTATCCAGTACTTTCCAGCTGTTTTTGTTCAGAAGCGTTGCTATATAGAATCACAGGATAATCACCATCATTTATAACCTGTTCACTTATCACACATTCTTGAACGTTTTCTTTTGATGGTAATTCGTACATAACATCAAGCATGGCCTCTTCCATTACAGAACGTAGTCCCCTTGCACCCGACTTTCGTTTCAATGCCTTTTTAGCAATGGCCGTCATGGCACCCTCGGTAAAACGTAAACGAACACCTTCCAACTCAAAGAGACGTTCATACTGTTTCGTGAGTGCATTTTTGGGTTCTTTAAGAATCCGGACGAGGTCTTCTTCTTCAAGTTCATGCATGGTCGCAATAACGGGAAGTCGGCCAACAAGCTCAGGAATCAAACCAAATTTCAACAAATCTTCCGGTTGTATATTACTCAGGATTTCACTGAGTTTTAAACTTGCATCGCTAACTACTTCTGCACCAAATCCGATGGATTTTGTACCTTTTCTTCGTTTTACAACAGTATCAAGCCCGACAAATGCACCGCCACAAATAAAAAGGACATTTGTAGTGTCAATCTTTACCAGCTCTTGTTGCGGATGTTTGCGGCCGCCCTTTGGCGGAATAGATGCAACTGTTCCTTCGATAATTTTCAAGAGCGCCTGCTGTACACCTTCCCCGGACACATCACGTGTAAGGGATGCACTGTCTGACTTTCTGGCAATTTTGTCAATCTCATCAATATAAATGATCCCACGTTCTGCACGATCAATATCGTAATCAGCTGCCTGCAAAAGATTAACGAGTATGTTCTCAACATCATCTCCAACATAGCCGGCTTCCGTGAGTGTTGTAGCATCGGCAATGCAAAAAGGAACATTTAGAATTCTTGCAAGGGTCTGGGCAACAAGTGTCTTTCCGCTGCCAGTAGGTCCGATAAGAATAATATTTGATTTTTGAAGTTCCACCAGCTCATCTGAAGTAGGAGCATCAATCCTTTTATAGTGATTGTGTACTGCGACAGAAAGAACTTTTTTTGCAAAATCCTGGCCTATCACATAATCATCAAGATGGGCTTTAATAGCCATAGGTTTAAGAGCTCCCTGCATTACAGCCTCGTTATCTGAGCTTGCAGCTGCCTCTTCATCTTTTACAATCTCATTGCACAAATCAATGCATTCGTCACAAATAAAAACATCAGGGCCGGCGATAAGCTTTGCGACTTCTGCCTGATCTTTCCCACAGAACGAACAATTACAACCAGGTTCTTTTTTTTCGACATCATCCATATTACTCATCCTCAGAAGCATTCAAACGCTTAACAAGCACCGTATCTATTATACCATATTTTTTAGCCTCGGTGGGACTCATAAAATTATCACGATCCGTATCTTTCTGGAGTTTTTTTACGGTGTGACCAGTATGTTTAGCCAAAATTTTATTCAAGTCATCGCGCATCCGTAAAATTTCCTGGGCATGGATATCTATTTCAGAAGCCTGTCCCTGATACCCTCCCATTGGCTGATGGATCATGATCCGCGAATTTGGCAGGGCGTAGCGTTTCCCGGCTGTTCCTGCAGCAAGCAGCAAAGCCCCCATGGAAGCAGCCTGTCCCATACAAAGTGTGGCAATATCACATTTCACATATTGCATGGTATCATAAATGGCAAGACCTGCGGTAACAGAACCGCCGGGAGAGTTAATATAAAATGTAATATCTTTATCAGGATCCTCTGCTTCAAGAAAAAGAAGCTGGGCTACGATAGAACTTGTAACATCATCGCTAACTGAAGTTCCAAGGAAAACTATCCTTTCTCTAAGTAGTCTTGAGTATATATCAAAGGAACGTTCCCCGCGAGGACTCTGCTCCACAACCATTGGTACAAGATTCATTTTCTTCTCCATCAAATATAGTAACCGCATTTACCAGATATCAAATTGCAATGGTCTCGGAACTGTAAGCGACTACCAAATAAAGACGACTGCAAAAGCCTGTAAGGCTAGGGCAGTCGTTACATTACACACTCAAATACGGCGGGATTTCCTGCTTAACTATCTCAGTCAGCACTTTCTTCCTTAACCTCTTCCTTTCTGTCTTCTTTCTTATCGGGAGTTGCATCAACAAATTTTATATTCTCCCGAAGAAAGTTGAGAATTTTCTCATTCAGGATTTCATTCATAAAGGGGAGCAACTCATCACGACTCTGGAAGAATTCCTTAACCTGGGAAACTGACATGTTATATTGATCACCGATACGCTGGAAAGATCTTTCCAGATCTTCATCTTTTACTTTGATACCTTCGGTGTCAGCTATTTTTTTCAGGATAAAATCGCCGCGAACCCGTTTCTCTGCAGTTTCCCGGCTCTGCTTAGCGAGATCGTCGCGATTAATACCTGCAGATTCAAGATTCATCCCCTGTGTCTCAAGTTGTTTCTCAGTGTTTTTGATCATCTCTTCCACTTCAAAACGAACCAGACGTTCGGGAACTTCAAATGCGTGCCCTTCGAGTAGCTTCAACATGACACGGTCAGTGATATCGCCTTCAGCACTCTTATCTTTTTCAGCCTGTAATCCTTGGCGAACACTTGCTTCCAGATCTGCAATACTTGTAAACTTTTCATCAACATCTTTTGCAAAGTCATCGTCTAAGTCGGGTAAGACACGCTCTTTAACTTCTTTAACTTGTACGCGAAACTCAACATTTTTCCCGGCAAGAACAGGGTTTGCATATTCTGCGGGAAATTCAACCTCATGACTGGCCTCTTCACCCTGTTTCATTCCAACAAGTTTTTCTTCAAACTCAGGACTGAGTTTTCCGGCACCAACATCCACTTGATAATTATCGTTCTTCACCTCTTTCATGGCTTTACCATTGTGAAATCCTTCAAAATCAACGACTATCACATCACCAGTCTCTACGCCACGATCAGTAACAGATCGAAGTGGAGCCATATCCCGACGAAGTTCTTCAATCTCGACTTCAATCGCAGCATCGCTTACTTCACTCTCAACTTTTTCAACTTCTATACCTTTGTATTCACCAAGTTCAAACTCTGGTCTGATATCAATGTTTGCAATATAAGTGAATGTTCCATCTTCATTGAATACAGGTAACGTAATATCAGGATGAACAACGGGGTCTATTTTTTCCTGCTCTATCGCATCAAAATAGCTTTCCTGTACCAGCTTTTCACCAATTTCAGCCTGCACCTGGCCCTGATAATTTCGAACAATTACGGTACGAGGCACCTTGCCACGGCGAAAACCTTTTATCTTAGTTTCACGTTGCAGTTTGCCATAGGCTTTTTCAAGTTTTTTCTGCACCCCTTCTTTAGGGAGAGTGATGGTGATTTTTTTTGTAAGCGCGCTGACATCTTCTACAACTACATCCATTCTATCCGTCCTTTATTAATTTTTTACCTGACTCTATATATTCAGGTCATATTTATTTGAGAATTCGTGATTTTCCAGAATTAAAAAGATTAGCATTTTACTGACTGGTGCGAGAGGGGGGACTCGAACCCCCATGCACAAGGCGCTGGTTCCTAAGACCAGTGCGTCTACCAATTCCGCCACCCTCGCATTTTCAGACAACAAATGACACATCAAATATCAAAGAAGATACTTAACGATCTATCAGTAATTAATTCACATCATCGCTACAGTCAAGACCGATGCGCAATTCAGAGGAAAAAAAACCACTTTTTTTCATTTTAAGAGTAAAAACAAATCAATTAATGCCTAAACCTTGCCAAACAAATTAACAGAGACTATTGTCTCACCCCATTGAGGAAGATGAATCCACGCTCATCCCTTCTCATTGTATCGCTCCTGTATCTAATTCAAAGAAAAGCATTCTTTTACATTCTGACAATTAACCGTGCGGAGCCCAAATAAGTACATTCACTTTTTTTCGAAGGTACTAACCACATCCTAACACTCAATAGAGGAACCGATGAAGTACAAACAGTGTCTTGCAGCCTGTGCCATACTCCTGCTTTCCTTTTCGACTTCTTCGGCACTTGCTGCTGCCGATGCCTCAGGACCGAGTAAGGTTCAGTTGCAGGTTGGAAAAACATGGAAGCTTCCCGCGAAACCACTAGATATGGTCTATTCTCTTGATGGCAAAAAGGTTTTTATACTCACCAAGCAAAATCAGGTTTTAGTATATAAAGCTGATGGTGCACTTCTTGGAAAGATCGATGTTGAGAAAGGCGTATCTGCCATAGACATTGCGCCCAGGGGGGAGAAACTCTTTCTAATCAACCAGAATAACAATAGTTTTACTGACCTATCCGTCGATTTTGCAGTAAATATTGATATAAGCGGATCACCCTATGTTGGCCAGGAAAATGCCCCCGTCACCATCGCCATCTTCACTGACTTTGAGTGCGCTTTTTGCGGCAAAGCAGTGCCGCTACTCGAGCAGGTGCTCGAGAATAATCCTGAAACCGTAAAGATTGTCTTCAAAAACATGCCTCTGAACTTTCACAAGTTTGCAGTTCCTGCTGCGCATGCTGCTCTTGCTGCAGAAAAACAGGGCAAGTTTCTGGAATTTCATGATGAGCTATTTGCCATCAGCCCAAAACTGTCCCCAGAAGATATTAATGGGATTGCCATAAAGCTTGGTCTGGATATTGCCAAGTTCACAAAGGATATGAATTCCCCTGCAATCAAGCAACAACTTGCTAAAGATATAAAGGATGCCGAGGATGCTGGAGTCACCGGGACTCCAACCATTTTTGTGAATGGTATCAAAGTTAAAAAGCGTTCTCTCTCTGCTATCCAAAACCTCATTGATGGGGAGATTGCCCAAAAGGCCAAATAACAATGGCGAATAGTCAACTCAGCAGGGATCTGTCTTTTCCCAATAATACTCTTGCGGGAATTCTGTATGGGGAACTAAACAAAAATCTCCAACTGGTTGAGCAAAATATCGGAGTTACAATTCATGTTCGAGGAAACGGTGTTACTATCACCGGCCTCGAACATGAAGTCCTGCTCACCTCAGACCTTCTTGAACAGTTTTATGATCTGATAGAGAAGGATTTCACACTATATAGCTCCGATTTCGCCTTTGGTCTCCGTGTTCTGGAAGCGACCCCTAAGGCCAAACTTGCAAAAATATTTCTGGATAAAGTATATATTACTGCCCAGAATCGCATCATCTCCCCAAAGACCCAAAACCAGAAAACATATATTGATGCTATCCGCAATAATGACATTGTGTTCGGTATTGGTCCTGCAGGAACTGGCAAAACCTATCTTGCAGTAGCCATGGCTGTTTCAGCGCTCACCACTGGTCAGGTCAGGTCGATAATCCTCACTCGACCAGCCGTGGAAGCCGGGGAAAAACTTGGTTTTCTGCCAGGAGATATTGCCCAAAAAGTAAATCCCTATCTTCGCCCTCTCTATGATGCCTTAAGTGACATGCTTGGCTCTGAAAAAAGCAGTGATTTTATCGAACAGGGAATCATTGAAATTGCTCCACTTGCCTTTATGCGTGGTCGTACTTTGAGTAATGCCTTCATCATCCTGGATGAAGCTCAAAACACCACCAGGGAACAGATGAAAATGTTTCTGACCAGGGTCGGATTTGATTCCATGGCTGTCATCACAGGAGATATAACCCAGGTTGACCTGCCTCGTTCCGAACAATCCGGCCTCTTACACGCAAAGAAGATTCTAAAAAATATCGATGGCCTTCAATTCTGTGCTTTTTCTAAACATGATGTGGTTCGACACCCATTGGTGCAAAAAATTATAGGTGCCTATGAAAAAAATTCAGGTTCAAAAACGCCTCGCCATTCATCATGACTGCACATTTGACCATCAACTTTGAGAACAACTCTTTACATATCAATAAAAAACTGCTTCAAAGACGCACATCCTGGCTTATGCGCCAAAATAACGTCGCTGCCCATGACCTTTCCGTTCTTCTTGTCAATGATGACGACATTAGTTGGCTCAACAAACACTACAGAAACAAAAAGGGCCCGACCAATGTCCTTTCTTTTCCTTTTGCCAGTGGAAATGATGAGGCGCCTGAATTCAGTTCAGTGCTTGCAAAAGAACTCGGTGATATTATTATATCAGTCGAAACTGCATTAAAAGAAGCAAAAAAACTTAATGTCAGCCTCCATGATCGGATTACTTGGCTGATCACCCATGGCTTACTTCATCTTTTAGGACACGACCATGAGCGATCCAAAAAAGAAGCTCTTGAAATGTGGGATCTTGAAATCAAACTCATACAACAATTACACAATTCCAGGAGTAATCAGATGACACACTTAGCCATTAATGTTGATCATGTTGCGACCGTACGCAATGCCCGCGGTATCGCAGAGCCTGACCCTGTTACTGCGGCGTCTATCTGTGAACTTGCAGGAGCTGACGGGATTGTTGTTCATCTCAGGGAAGACAGGCGTCACATACATGATCGTGACGTTCGATTACTTCGGGAAACTATCAAAACCCGGCTGAATCTTGAAATGGGTGACAACAAAGAAATCATTGAAATCGCACTGAACCTCAAACCAGATATGGTGACCCTCGTCCCCGAAAAACGGAAAGAGTTGACAACTGAGGGTGGACTTAATGTCTCCAGCCAGAAAAAGAAACTGGCAAAAACCATAAGTCGGATGGATAAAGCAGGAATCCCTGTTTCACTTTTTATCGACCCTGAGGCCAAACAGGTAAAAGCTGCCTATGCAATTGGAGCCACCTATGTGGAACTTCACACTGGACGTTATTGCGATGCAAGCAATGATACAGAACGGGAAAGAGAATATCAATATATCGCATCCGCCGCAGAAGAAGCTTACCAGATGGGACTACGAGTAAATGCCGGACATGGCCTGGACTATCAAACCACTGCCAGGATTGCAGCACTTGACACCATAGAAGAACTCTCCATTGGCCATGCTATTATAACCCGTGCAGTTTATGTGGGTCTTGACCAGGCAGTAAGGGAAATGGCGAAAATTATTCGGGATGCTTCCATTGTTTTTTGATGCAATAATACTCTTTTCAAATGGCAATAGATTTAAAAAAACGTATCTACCCAATACTCAATGCTTTTGAATGCACCCCTGAAAAAGCTGACGAAACAAGCTTTTTGCCAATTGACAAACAAATCAGCTCAATGGTATAAACAACTCATGCCCGAATGGCGGAACTGGTAGACGCAAGGGACTTAAAATCCCTCGGTCCTAGACTGTGCGAGTTCGATTCTCGCTTCGGGCACCAACAAATTAAAGGGCTGAAAGCTTGTGACACTGAGCTTCCAGCCCTTTTTCCATTTCTGACAACCATCATCCGTTTGGCATCTGTTGCCGTTTAATGCTATCTTTTGCTATACCAAGTGGAGCAAAAATGGAGCAAAAAAAATAGGTTCCTCGCTGTTTTGAGTGGGTAACGGTTGCGAACGCATAAACCAATCTGGTAGTCTGTTTCACATTATGAGAGATACTGATATATTTGAACTGGCCCTTGGTTTATCTTCCCCATGGAAGGTTAAAGAATCAATTTTTGATCCTGAGTCAAAGCGACTCGATATCTTATTGCATTTTGCTCGTGGTAGTACGTTTACTTGTCCTGACTGTAAACAAACTGAGTAGAAAGCTTACGATACTGTCAAAAAAACATGGCGGCATCTAAACTTTTTCCAACATGATGCCTACCTGACAGCCAAGGTACCACGCATTAAATGTCAAAATTGTGGAGTTAAACTCGTAGATATTCCTTGGGCGAGATCCGGCAGTGGGTTCACCTTGCTGTTTGAGGCTGTGGTAATGACACTCGCGAAGGCCATGCCCGTCAAAACTATTAGCGAATTCGTTGGTGAACACGACACCAGGCTTTGGCGTATCATCCACCATTACGTTGATAAGGGACGCGATGCAGCCGATTATTCCACAGTTCAAGAGGTCGGTTTTGATGAAACATCCAGCAAGCGAGGACATGATTATGTCAGCCTGTTTGTCGATTTGGCCGGTCCCAATATTTTATTTGCAACACCTGGCAAAGACTCCTCTACCGTTAAACGATTTAAAGAAGATTTAATCAAACACGGTGGTTCTGAAGAGAATATCAAACAGATGTGTTGTGACATGTCTCCAGCCTTTATAAAAGGGGTTAGGGAACAGTTCCCTGAGACAGAGTTGACATTTGATAAATTCCATATCGTCAAGGTTGTAAATGAAGCTGTTGATAAGGTTCGTCGCGAGGAACAAAAAGAGCACCCAGAGCTGATTCGTTCACGCTATGCATGGTTGAAAAACCCACAAAACTTGACGAAAAAACAAGCTGAGAAGCTAAATAGTCTTATTGTAAAAAAGCTTAACTTGAAAACAAGTCGTGCATATCATATCAAGATGTTTTTTCAGGAAATATTTAACCAACCACTGGAAGCTGCAGAACCGTTACTAAAGAAATGGTTCTTCTGGGCAACGCATAGCCGACTGCAACCTATTATTGATGCGGCCTATACAATTAAACGTCATTGGAATGGTGTCCTCCAGTGGTTTAAATCACAAATAACAAACGGCATCCTCGAGGGCCTCAACAGCCTAATTCAAGCAGCAAAAGCCAAAGCAAGAGGACACAGAACAAACAAGAATTTAATTGCTATGATTTACCTCATTGGCGGAAAATTCAATTTTGGGCTACCCACTTGAAACAGCGAGGAACCACCTATTCTATACATCGCTCGTCTGCCCCCCGAATTTCGAAAGTAAAGATATCTTCTGGAGGTTAACCTAGAGAGATTTACAAATAAATCTTATCGTCTTTATCGTTTACTTGTCCTTACGCATATTTTATAAATTTTTCCACGACGGTCCCGGTGCCGACCATTTTCCATCAAACTTCTTGTTAGTGGCGAGTGTTGCCACTATTGGCGTAAGAAAGTTGTTCAAGTGAGTCACTATTTCCTCAAAGTCAGAGGGAATATAATCTTGCCCCAGTCTTTTCCGAAACGCTGTCCATTGAACTTGTTTTTCCAAAACAAAAGCTGGTGAAAAGGCCTCTATCGTTTCCGGGATAGGGCAATGGCGTTGCTTAAAAGTGAGCCGGATTGCTTCTGCCAAATCGGAACCTGTGAAATCAAACCCTCGTGATAAAATCCAAATGTCATAAAAATCTTTCATCCTGCTATTCAATAAACCCAGTTTTACCATTGCTTCAAATTTTTCAGCTATTGCACTTTCTCGAGTGTAGCAGTACAGCTCTGGAGCCGGAAAATCCAAAATGGTTGGCAAAAAAGCCTCTTCAGGTGCAGGATAAACTATATCTCCGAATCCAATATCAATTTGCATAACTACCTTTGCGGAATCCAGCGCCCCCCTAAACCGGATCCTTATTCCCTCATAAGCTGCATCTTCAGTGATGGGTTCAGCATGTAAAGAACCAGGGTCAAAGACCATCCCGTCTTCTTCTACGGTTGCAGCCAGAATGTCACTAATTATAGGAAGGATATCCGCTTCATCGTTACTTGTTTTGCCCAGCATGTCGATATCCATGGTGGCCCGGAACTCAGAAATTTCCCACACCTTCAGCAGTAACGCGCCTTTAAGAATAAAGCGATGAGCCGAATTGGAACAAGATAATCTGTACAGAAATCGTTCCATGGCATAATACTGCAGCAATTCGTTGAAGGATCTGTTGTCACTTCTTGCTTTGTTGAGCAAACGCTGTCGAACCGAAGCCGCCACATTACTTGGAGACTTCATATGATCGACTCCAGGTAAGGACGTATCTGTTTTTCGACTCGGCATATTTTTGCATAGCCGAGTATTTCGGCAGGCTTGGCATCTTTTCTGATTTTATAAAATTTGATCGCTTCAAGAACAACATCCATACCAATTTTATTTCGGAACTTAAAGCAATCGGCCAACGTTTTCTCAGGATTAAAAATTTTGACGGGAACATTATCAATTTGGTGTACGGTAACACCAGACTGCTGTGCCTCCTTTGAAAAGCGATGCACTGAAATTGGTGGATAATCTATCCTTGGCGTATTCGATCCTTTTGGAATCGCAATGGATACCGAGTGAGGAATTTGAGTTGTCATTTCATGGAAGAAAAGGGCTGAGGTAAGGCAAATTACGGCTTGGGGAATACGAGTGGCGACAATGACCAGATCTGGATCTGAGACTGATTTTTGATCACTAAGTCGATATACTCCACGAGATAGTTGCTCTACCAGGCCCTCATCTCTTAGTTGATAGAGCGTCCGGGGATGGATACCGGCTTGGATGGCTTTGGCCGTACGGATTACTCCCCCGTGTTGCTGGATAATATGCCTCGCTTTGTCTGAGGCGCTAATGTTTCTTTTGGCGCATTTCATGGATAGTATTGTGTATACTTGTTAATATCTGTATACATTATTATCCATGATGGGTTTTGATACAAGCTTTTTTAGGACAGAAATACCACCATCAAGAAGGAATCAAAGCCCCTCTCCTCCAAGTTCTCTGATTTCTAGTTCTTTTCCTTCGGAAATGATGACAGTGATTTTCTTGTTGGCCCCGACTTCAATCACAGGCGTAGCTTGTTTCGCCAAGCTCAGATAGAAATCATGGAGACTACGCGCGCCTTCAGATAGACCACCTCCAAGTGAATATTTTGCAATTTGAGGGGAGTCCACGGAAGTAGTGGTACCAAGTTGAGATACAGATTGTGTGGTGGAGGTGGACTTTAACATATCGCCCATTCCGCCAAAGAATCCGGCCACTATTGTTCTGGCTGTTGCTGCACCCATTCTGGAAACTACTCGTCCCGACAAGCCGACTTTGCTATCTGAATCAGTAACAAATCCCTTTATCTGAGTATCAATGATTGCCCTTCCTTCATTACTCAGACACGATAATGAAACCAGCCGCACATCAGCTCTTTCTTTGTCCAGTCTGCCAACGGCCTCAGCTATGACAAAACAGCCTTTCAGATTAGCCTTGATCTCATTTGGTAATACTGCCGGCGTTTGAATTCTTAGCAGGAGAGGTTCTGGATTACTACTGCCTTTCCCGGACGTAGAAGCGTCGAAACCGGTGAGAAGCTTTGCCTCCATAAATGATGGAGGTAAATACACTGTCCGTCCTTTTTTTTAGAATCGTCACCTTCAATTAACATTGCCGGATTGGATAATACGCTGATTTCGCCAATTATCTTCTTTTCTTTGGGAGGCAGCGATGGAATTTGTCGGATATTTTCTATGGGCTTGGGCCATTGATCTACCGCTGGCAACGGAGGCGATACAGGCTTGTTTACCACTTCGTCTGCAGTTGGTATTTCTGGGAACGCGTTTTCTTCTTCTGTTTGAGACTGTAGATGTGGCAATGTTTTATTTTGCTGATCTTCCAGCTTGTTCAATTTCTCTGAGAGTTGTTCAAGCTGACGTCTTTGCTCGCGGAGCATCGTTTTCTGGATAAGATCTGGTTCAAGCTGTATATCACTAGTTTTTTTGATGGTAGAAAAGAAACTCTGAGCTTTATCAGAACGAAGATTGTGACCGGTCAATGTTACAGCGAGAAGTGTGGCACCGACCAATGACCAGATTACGATTTTTTTCTGCTTCGGATCAAGGTTGTTAAATCTTTCCTTGAGACTCATCGAACCTGCTCCTTCTTCTCCACGATAAAAACGGTGCTTGTTTCACCTGGACTTAAGGCATGATCAATCACAGCGACTGCAAGGAGGGAATCGCTTATAAGTGGAGAAACAAACAACTTCTCATTTACGTCATTCTTTTCTGTTCCCATGGCTGTGATGAGATATTTTTTCAGGCGCAGCCCAACTCCATCCACATCTACAGATTGGATCAATGTCGTTTTGATATGTGGGCAAAGCTCTATTGCTTCGTTGGAATTGATAACCCGATAACTTGAGGGATAGTTCTCGTTATATGCCTCTCTGATCACTTGTAGTGCCTGCTTCTCAAGGGGCATGTTTTTGTAATGAGCAATATTCTGTTTGAACGATTTTTGCTGAGGAGATGCCAGACGAATGGTGGCTGATGGAATATCTCTGGGAGTGACAATCAATGTGTAAACGGATCCGTTACAGACAACAAACAACTCACTATCCTGGTCAGCGTAATTATACTCACCACCAGCATCTTCAATCTTGAATTTGATAAAAGCGTTATTGCCCGAGAAATGACCTGTCATCCCTTTTTCCTGTGAGAAGATCAGATCACTCATTGATCCTGGGCAGACAATTCGGTTGATATCATGGTTGGAGAGTTCAACAACTGTAGGAATTTCTGCAGTTACCACATTATCGGCAAAAACATTTGTGGCAAATAATAAAGCAGAAGCAGTGAACAACAATTTAAATTTCATTCTTTCCCTTCTCCTTTGGCCTCTGACAGCTCAGCATATTTTTCTTTAAAGGATAGTGCGTAGAATCGTCCATCATGCAATCTGTAGCGGATTATGTATGTCTTGCTGGTGTTATCCAGTGGTGTGTTTCCGGCAAACTGTTTTAAATTGCCAAAGATCTCGATGAAGTCTTCTCCAATTTTGATTTTCTCCAGATAATAGACAGAGCTGACCTGGGATTCTTCAACACGACTGGCCAAAGAGTACCAAAGCCTGGATGCTTCCGGATACGACTCGGGAGCAAAGTAGGAAAGAAGTTCTTCAAACTGTGCCCTTGCCGTTGGTGGAGAATAACTGGTGGCCAGGGTGACAATCCTTCTACTGATATCCCGCAAATATTTATCCGTTGGTTTTCCCTGTACAAATTCCACCGTGCCTGTCATTTTGGGTGGAATGAGAACTACTCGCTGATATTTTACAGCCCGATAGACCATAAATGAGTTAAAAGAGACCGCAAATGCCAGAACCACAATTACGAATTTCAGCAGTCTGTTTTCCACAAAGAGATTGCTGGTTTTCTGTATAAATACTTCAGTATTCACTCGTGGAACTCCCGTTGGAAATAATCAGGGTAATTTTTCATTTGTATAAACCCGAGCATATAAAGACCATGTTTCAAAAAACCACGAGGTTTCTTTCTTTTGGTTCGTGTGTAGAAATATTGGATGGCAAGGAAGGCAATCCACATAACTTTTCCGTAAATGAGTGCAAGAGTCAGGGTAAAGAGAAAAATGATTAGCTCATCCACTTCAAACCAGAGCACCTAGAAGGGTTTTGATAGGTATTGAGGGAATTGTTTTACAAAAGAATCTTCAGCCATCTTCTCTTTCCAGCAGATAAAAAATTAAATAATCGTTGCTCCAATGGTTTGAACCACAGCATCAGCCTTTAAAAGAAATGCGCCACCCAGCACAACACCAGCAGCTGGCAGAATCATCTGTCGAATAGCAAGGATTGCAGCAAAGACCATGCAGGCGACACCTGCCACAAATCCAATCGGTCCAAGCAGGATCTGGTTTACACCGATATCATAAAGATCGTAGGCAAAGGATCCGGCAGCAGGAACAGCCATTGCCATTGCATTGCTTGCCATCAATAAATAGAGTGCAACCAGTACTATTATAGTTCGTAGCTGCTGAGCTTTTTTTATACGATCTGTTGGAAATTCAATCTCCATAATGCTTTCTCCTGTTGTTTTTTACTGTTGTGGAAGTTGCTTTATTTTCATAATTTCGATTTCAACTCTTCTGTTTTTGTAGAATTCCTGTGGGACACTGGTAATAGGATTTTGTGCCCCTTTTCCCGGCACTTTGATGGTTGAGTAGCCATGGCCCCGTAAAATCTCCGCAACTGTCCTGGCACGTTTTTGAGACAGAGCCTGGTTGAGTTTGTCTATACCTAATTCACAGGTGTATCCGGTTACCCTGAGAGGCGTATTGGGCAGAACGCCATTCTTTCTGATCTTTGCAATTATCTCTTGTGCAGCTTTAGGTGGTAGTGTTGCACTCTCTTTCTGGAAATGGATCATGAGCATCTGACAGCTTTCTGAAAGTTGTGTGAGGCTGGTTGAGCCTTCAGCAATAATGAAACTCTCGCTTTCCATATTTTTTGTTATGGCCATATCAAAAGTAAATTCCTGCTGTCTGATTTCCAAAGCCATTGCCCCTGAGGTAAAAAAGATACCGACAGCAATAGTCTGAAATATTATCTGATTAACTCTCTTCATCTCATCTTTCTTTTTCTCAATCTGTGACCTCTAACTAAAGTTTTCAAAATCTGTGACAGGCAATATCGGGCATTGTGTAAGTTCCAAGAAATGATGTTTATTACTTATTTGTTTGTGCTCTGCAAGAGGGGATTTCTAGCAATTTTCTGGTTTATTTTTCTTACGGTGCCTTGCCACCTGAACGCGATTCCTGATTTTGTATAGCAGGGAAATATGTTGTTTCTTCAGAACAAAACAGAAGGTGGTTTGAATCTCTTCAACAAGTGTTTCCATGGGTAATGTTTTCCCCGACACAAGATTTGAAAAACGACTGTAAGCATATCGTTCCCATTTGGTGGGGATATGTGCTGTCTTCAGAAAGGTAAGTCGAGACTTCATGGAATATCTGGAGTACTGACTGGTGTGGGCTGTTGCAAAAGGCATACTTCCTTTTGACGTTTACTCACAGCCTTTAGGGCTTGACTGATGTCCTTCTTTTTCGGTTCTTTAGTCGGTACTGTTTCTTCCTGCACTGGAAGAAAATAATCTTCGAGACAGTGTACCGTTTGAAGGCCGGAAGCCATTTTGATACAGTCTGTTCTGAAAATTACCCGGAAGAATTGCACAAACTGTTCCGGTGCATTTTTCTTCCTGATGATAATTTCGGCTTTGTAGGCTGCTAGTGTTGCTTCCTGATAGAGGTCTTCTCTGTCACCAGCTATGTACATGTAGTATGGAGAGGCTATTTTTCTGATGAGGCTGTGATTTTCTGATACCCAAAGCATGATTTTGTTCCATGTGACCTCGGATGAAGAATCGTGGGTTGAAAGTGCTTTTATTCTGTCTGATTTTTGCATTGGCTGATTTTTCTAAAAGATTAAATATAGATTAAAGATGATTAGCTGTTGCAGACAAATTGCGCTCTCCCACTGCTGATGGGTAATACAGAGCAGTTAATAAAAACACACCGTGACCTCTATTATGCCCCCTTAGCGTGACTGCTATGCCCCCATCGTTGCGACGGACGGCTATGCCCCCTACCCTTTGTGACTGTTTTGCCCCCTTACTGTGACCTCTATGCCCCCCCCTTATCTTGTGTCGTTGAATTGTTTCGAAACTGATTTCTGCACGTGAACTTTGTCTTCCTGGTCAATTTTCCATGATGAAAGTAATTGAACATGACACAATTCTTCCAACGCAATTCGTAATTTGCGGCGAAAATCTGCTAAACGGCCACAACTTGAGCCACACAAAGTCTTCAACGTAAGTACTTTCATAGGATAAGGAGAACGGTGGCTTGCATAGAATCCATGCAGCCATTTAGCCAGGTCAGTTTTCAGGCAGGTGCGTTGTTGCCATTGCAGTTGAGTCCATCCCGCATCAAACAATTTTGCTAACTTGGGGTTGACTTTCAAGAAGTATGTCTGATCATGGGTATTACAATAAAACTCATCAATTAATGAGCCTGCATATACGTATTCGATTATTTCGTAAGTGTATTTTATTTCGAGCTTGATTTCGACTGCAGTGCCTGTTAGACGCCTAAAGCAATCTTTCAGCCATTCCCTACCAGACTTTCCTGCTTTTCTGTAAATTCCATGAAGAAAGCCTTTTACTGTAAATTGCACATAACCTTCCGATGACTTATTTGTGGCCACAAGGTGTAAAGCGTGAGCTAGAACATCAAAGTCTCCCTGATCCAGCTGCCAACCTGTATAACGAATTTCCAGACCTTTGACGGATGAAATCAATTCACCTTTTAATGCCCTTCTCTGACCACGTTGAATAATGCCAAATAGAGCAGATCTAAGACAGATATTTGGAATTCCACGTGTTTGTTCCGGCCACTGAGGAAGCTTAGGATTATCGTTTAAAGCAATTATTTTTTTTTGGAAATTTGGATCGAGTCCTTTGAGTCCACGTAAAAAACTATCATCACCCATAACTGAAACCGACCACCAAAAACAAATATCAGTGGACTTTCTTTTACGTCCTGAAGTCCTGACGCTTTCCTTTGCCTTTACTGACTCATCCAGGAAACGATCCAAATCAAGTTTACGAAACAGCAGTTTTCCTTTTTGTTGTCCAGAAGGTCTTGAAAACGGAATCACACGTTGCTCAACCGCCAACCATCTAAAATGATGGGATGAAAATCCGACATATTCTGCAGCTTTTTTCAGGGTTAATATTTCAGGCACAGACCTCTCATTTTGGGCAAGAAGGCGTAAAATTTCCTTTTGATTCTTCTCTATTGCTGCCAGCCTGTCTTCAATTCCCACGGCTATCACTATCGGAATAAACGAAGTTTTCAACTGCTTGCCTAATTTCCCATGATTTTCCCCACACCCAAACCACTCTGCTGATACCAGTCACCTCTTCAAACTGTTCCGCCACACGAGGAGGACATGACTTTCTTCCTCTGATAATATGACTGAGAAAATCCGGCATTATTAGAGCTCGCCGTGCTATTTCTTTTTGAGTAATTCTCTTCTTGTATATCTTCATGCTCTATTTAGTGTCAGATAATGACCATTAAGTCAAACTAAAAAATACCAATATGACTATATTTTGCTTTTTTCTTCCATTTCTAGATCTATTGATCTATTATAGACCTATGGATCAATCAGCCCCCAATCAATTTCGTACAGCACTTACCTACTTGCTCAAAAAAGAAGGCAGGGGTGCACAAACCCGACTTGCAGACACACTGAACATCGATCGCGGCTATTTAAATGCTATCGTTAGGGGGAGAAAATCAGGATCCGAAAAAAAACGTTGTGAAATTGCCGAATACTTTCAGATGCTTTACGAAGACATGCTGGCACTTGGGCGTCAACTCCTTGATGAAGGTGACTCTGCCCATGAGAGCACGGTTAACAAGGACATCTCTACACTGGAAATTTCCGACACAAGCAAACTGCCAAAAGAAATCCTTGGTAAAAACCTGCACCCGGCACATGGCAGAGGATCTGACGACATACCTGACAGAATCGTTAGGGTAATAGAAGTACTGAACTCAGGAACTGAGTACGCTGATCTGTTGGCAGGCATGATCGATGCCTTCCACGATACCGTGAGCACTAAAAAGAAAAACCTATCTTTGGAAAAAGAGAACTCAGATTTGAAAGCAGATCTGCAAGCGACGAATCATCGTATTGCAAACTTGGAAAGCAGGCCTGAAGGTGAAAAAGAGTTAATGCAAAAAAGTGCTTAACACTTTTGCCTCGTTCTCGATGGAAACGAAGTCAGGATGGGAAGGTGATTTGGGCATTCGACTTAAAAGACTCACCCTAATTGCCACGCCGACACTTGACTATAGACGTTGACCATGGTTATTCTATAAAATTATTTCATCTATTGGAGAAATGATAATGATAGAAACCATCGCCATCTCGAAATTCAAAACCACCTGCCTTGCACAGCTAGAGTCTGTATACAAAACAGGGCGACCACTCCTCATAACTCGCAGAGGTGAACCCATTGCCCAAATTCTTCCGCCGCCTGTAGCTAAAAAGAAACAAAGTTGGCTTGGAAGCTTTAGAAAATCAGGTTCGATTAAAGGAGATATTGTTTCACCAGCTACAGATATTGAACAATGGGAGGTGCTTCACGATGAAACTTCTTCTTGACACTCATATCCTTTTGTGGAGTCTTCTTGAACCTGAAAAACTAGGAAAACATACTGCAGAGATTCTTGACAACCCTGATAACGAGATTTGGTTGTCACCAATTACCATTTGGGAAATTATCGTCCTGGCAGAAAAAAGACGAATTTCGTTAAACAAAGAACCGAAGAAGTGGCTTGCGAAGGTTTTAAAACAACTTCCACTTCGAGAAGCACCATTGAACTTTCACGTCGCAATGGAGAGTCGTTATATTACTGTTAGACACTAGGATCCGGCAGATCGTTTTTTAGCCGCCACCGCAAAGATTTACAATCTCACCTTAGTAACCGCCGACCACAACTTACTCGCTTGTCCCGATATTGAATTACTCGCAAACGACTAAAACACCCTCTCATATTTCAACTTATTCAATTTTCCAAGACAATATCCGGTGCCCTGGAAACCATATTTTTGAGATATATCATTTGAAAAACACTTTGGAGCATCAACAAAAAATATTGGGAGTGAGATTATTATATAAGTAAAGAGGAACGAAGTGGAGCAAAAATGGAGCAAATAGCATTTTTCAATTTTTTATACCTTGTCTTTACATGCAGTTAAACAACTTAACCCGACACACTTAAAATCCCTCGGTTCTAGACTGTGCGAGTTCGATTCTCGCTTCGGGCACCATTTCTACAAAAAAGGGATTCAGTCATATCAGGCTGTATCCCTTTTTTTAGGATCATTTCACCAAGTTGTTACTAAATTCTCCCTTCTGGTTTCATTAGACATTCATTAAGGATCAGGTATAATGAAATAAATTTTCCAATCATACTTAATCTTTTCAGCTGATTTCTAATTTATATTTTAAGTACATGCGTATAACAATTCGGACACGTATACTTTTTATTTTTGTGGGCGTTGCGTTAATTCAAGCGCTGCTTCTTGGTGCTTTTTTCTTGCACCAACATAATAAAACCAATCGGAATATTGTTACTCAGCAACTGCAGGCAGCCAGCCAAAATACCAACACTCAGCTCTCCATATTTTTAAATTCTCTTCTTCAGGACCTTGAGACAGCCAGCCAGCAAGTGGAACGAATGGCTCAGAAGAATTACCAACAATACAACTTACTTAAAACACTAAAGAACAACAACAAAGCATTCTCGGCACTGAACTTTTACGATATCAATGGTTTTATCAAAAGTTCTGTTTCAGACACAACACCTGAAAACATTCCCGACCGTTTCCTTAAAAACACTGCACTTTTCACTTTCCCCTATCAAACAGGCAAACCATATGTTTGTCAGCTCAAAATAACTGAAAACAAATTGGCATTTGGTATTAGTCAACCTATCCTTTTTTTGGATAATTCCTATATTATAGGCGTTATTTCAGCCCTTATTTCATACGATACTATTCAAAATGTTATTGATCAGATAGCTCTCCCCCCACATCTAAACATTCTTATACTAAACAGTGAAGGAATCGTTGTTGCTCAGCACTTATCCTCGCCAGACACACCTCCACATTTATCCTTTCCCGTTGAACAGGTTTGGGATGGAGACATTGTAATTGATCACATCCACTATGCTTCTGTTTCATCTCTCCTTGACTTTCACGGACAACAGCTCACTATAGTTTCAAACATCGATATCAAACAATCTTTAGCGCCAACTGTTCGATCATTTATGCTGCTGATATTTATTATTCTTCTATTACTCATTCTTTCAGCATTAGTCGGATGGACCACCAACAAAAAGATCATTGAGCCACTGCAACTTCTTGCGGATACATCTTCAACAATGATTCAGGGCAAAGAAATTGATATTTTTCTCCCCCAAGATGCTGAGCTTCATGATCTGGCTGCAGCTTTAAACGATCTAAACAATCAACTTCGTGTATCAAACTCATCACTTGAAGAAGAGGTGCGAAAGCGTCGGCGTGAGGAAAAAAGTGCAATTCTTGCTAAAATAGAAGCGGAAAAAGCAAATCAGGCCAAATCTATTTTCCTGGCCAATATGAGCCACGAAATCCGTACCCCACTTCATGGTATGATTGGGATGCTCGAAATGATGAATAATGACTCAATGACCCGGCAACAGCAACAACTCCTTTCAATGACCACAACTTCCGGTCAGCGACTACAAACTGTTGTGAATTCAATTCTCGATCTTTCGCAAATTGAATCCGGGAAATTCCATCTTCATTCTTCGCCTTTTTCTCTTTCCGATCTGGTACTTGAAGTTGTAGAACTCATGCAGGTTCAGGTAGAAACTCACAATAAAGATATTTCCATATATTCAGAACAGGCGGAAGATATCCCAAATACTCTCATTGGAGATAGTGGACGTATCAGACAAATCCTTATCAATCTGATAAATAACAGTATTAAATTCAGTGAAAAAGGGTAACTATTCAGCGTAATTTCTACGCATTTCAGTTTTAATCCCTAAAATCCGGCAACTCACCTTTAAACAAAAACGCGAAGGCCATCGTTGACGGGATATCTTGTTTGCGACAAGAAGAAATATAACT
>JAESPV010000093.1 GCA_016765495.1 Desulfocapsa sp.
CAAGATATCCCGTCAACGATGGCCTTCGCGTTTTTGTTTAAAGGTGAGTTGCCGGATTTTAGGGATTAAAACTGAAATGCGTAGAAATTACGCTGAATAGTTACCAAATATTTTCCAAATTCAATAGGGTGCACCGTGAAACTTAGTATTATTATTCCAGTTTACAATGAAGAGAAAACCATCGCGTCTATTCTCAACCTTGTAGAAGATGAACTAAAAAATCTCACCGTAATCAAATCTTATGAACTTATAATTGTAGACGATTGTTCCTCGGATAATTCAAAAGCTGTACTGGAAAAAATAGTCAGGAATAAACAACATTACACCCTGCTATCCCATGACGTCAATTCTGGTAAAGGTGCCGCTATCAGAACTGCTATCAGTAAAACTTCCGGTGATGTCGTCTTAATTCAAGATGCAGACCTTGAATATGACCCCAATGATTACAACACATTACTAAAGCCTTTATTAGATGGGAAAGCTGACGTGGTTTATGGTTCTAGGTTTAAAGGAGAAACAACGCGGGTACTCTATTTCTGGCATTATAAAGGAAACCAATTCCTAACTTTTCTCTCTAACATGTTCACTAATCTTAATCTTACGGATATGGAAACATGTTATAAAGCTTTTAGAGGTGATATCATACGTAACATGATCCTCACCTCTAACCGCTTTGGTATTGAACCTGAAATGACTGCAAAAATTGCAAAAATCCCAGAACTTAGAATATATGAAGTACCTATCTCCTATTTCGGTAGAACCTATTCTGAAGGCAAGAAGATAAACTGGAAAGATGGCTTCTCAGCCATTTGGAGCATTATCAATTTTAATCTCTTCACCAACAAAACAGATTCCTTCAAGAAAGAATTCAAACTTCCGGATTAAAGAGAGAATGAATTCTCTCTTTAATTCTTCATCCAACACATATATGTATACGGACTGGGGCTTCACTAAAAGGGATCTCCTGTTTTGTTCTACATATGTACTATTTCTTTTTCCGTAAGTGGTTCAAAACTGTTTTCTTGTTTTTGTCGCTGTTGGCAGAGACGCATACAAGGCATGTTTTAAGCGGAGTTCGTATCCCCTAAAAAACTCCGAGTTGTACGGGTAGGATGCCAATACATATAATTACTTGAAATCACGGGTTACTGGTCGTTCTATACTCGTTAAGGATATTGTCTTTATCGTGCTAAAATTATGTACTTTCTTACTTGATGCTTAAATTAGAATTCTAGCCGCACAGCTCGTTAAAATTTGCTGCTAGTATGACATATAATAGGAAGCATCCTTTCGTTAAATTAATTAACTAAGTTTACGAAAAAGGCAATGACAAAATTTAATACTTTTGTCGAACGTATACCATCATTGAAGAAATGGTCATTGACCATTAAACCAAGTTGTTTGGGATGATTATTTTTTTCACCTCCCTTATCAATTTACTTATCAATCAACGTGGCACGACATCACCATAACCTATGAATATTCCAATAAAATTACATCATTACTTGAATATGTTGGATGAAGGTGGTATTGCCAAGCGTGATATGGCCGATGTTTTTATTATTATTAGTTCTATCGTTGTTTGGATTTGGACTCTAATAGTCTCGGTAGGGATGATACGTTTGGAGTCTATTCCAGATAGAATTGTTTTGATATATAATTTTCCAATACTCCTAGTTGTTATTATTTCGATATTGATTTGGGGCGTCAGTGTTTGGATGTCAATACGACGACCACGTGAATTATACAATATAACTGTTTTGTCGAAAATGCGATTTAGGTTATCTTGGTTACCATTTATTATTGTAATTTCTTTTACACTGCAAATTTTCTTTCCAATAGTTGCCGCCAATGTGATTTTTTTAGGAATACCTGCCGTCATGGCTTGGGCTTTACAAGCGTTGTATACGGAAATTATACATAAAAAACAGTCGTATTTTGAATTTTACAGGGATGGGTTAGTCATTTTTTTTCTGTTTGGTCTTCTGTACTGGGGATGCGGTGTTTATTTTACACAAGCGGTTGGAGAACACTCCGGCGATGAAGGGCATTATTTAATTCAGGCTCACAGTTTATATTACGATGGTGACCTAGACTTGCACAACAATTTTGGTGACCCAAAAACAGTGCAACGCGAACGTGTGCATATTAGTCCCAATTCTTTAGATGATCATTGGTACTCTTGGCATTCTCCTGGGCTATCTTTTCTGCTCGCACCAACTGTCCATGGTGGCATTGTTTGGCGTCATTTAATCTTGGGCTTTATTTCCGGGTTAGGTCTGGCGGGAATGTATTGGTTAGCACGTGTTATTGGATCGGACCGGCGAAGTGCATTGTTGGTGGTGCCACTTCTTGGAGCTGGAGCATTTTGGGGAATTTACTCTAGTAGAGCACTTCCCGAAGTATTGGGTGCAACATTAACCGTGTATGGCCTGTTGTTTGTTTTTAGCCAACGCAATTTTCCTTGGCTATCAATGATTCCACTTGTTTTCTGTATAGGGTTACTACCTTGGGTACAAACGCGCTTTATTCCGATTTCATTTGTGTTATTAGCTTGTTACACCATGTTTTCTTTGCTTGGGAATGGGTGTTGGGGACGAAAAACAGTTCGTCTTGTGGTGTTTGTTGGCGCATGTGCATTGCTACTCGGAGGATATCAATATTTTCAGTTACAGTTGTTTAAGGATGGCTTATCATATCCTGTACCTAATCTTTTGTTTTCGTTACCAAGTGGGATGTGGCATACCTTAGCTAGTAATCGTGGTATTCTGTATATGTTCCCAATGTTTGGTAGTGCCTTTGCTGCAATGATTTATCTCGTTGTCCTCAGAGAAACAAGACACTTTGGAATTTGTATATTTTTACTTTTTATGAGTGTCTTGTTGACTTCTTGTGCTACGGTTTGGTTTACTGGTGGAAGCTCTTTGCCAGGAAGGTTCCTTTTAGTTATTACTCCAATACTGGTGGTTGCCCTAGCTCGTGTTCTGTCTTGTAGTGGGATGTATTTCCGCGGCCTTTCATTCTACCTCGGTCTTATACCGGTTACACTTTTCGTCTCACAATTGATCGTTCTGGAATCGTTTGGTAAATCGTTTTCTGACCCTTATTCTATAGAAGCGGTTCATCCATTGTTTAAAGGATTGGTACGTTTTTTTTATGATCCCTATGGTACGTTAGAGTTGTTTCCTGCATTGTCTTTATATTTAGTAGCAATGGTTCTGCTCCCTTGGTTTGGTAAGGTTCCTAAGTTTATACAATGCCTGTCGGTTGTGTTTTTAGTTATTAGTTTTGCTGTTTATTCAATATTCCCCCCAAATGAGGTTCAGTTTAATACGGCTCGCAAGGTGGCCTTTGCTCTTGAACGTCAAAAAATGAATACAAGTTTTGTGATTGTGCGTGGAGATACTACAGAACCAATACCAATTCTTAATGTGAGTAATAGGTTTGCTGGCCATAAATTTGAGGATGTTGCTTGTGTAACTAGTCGTGATCTTGGATCGTTAACGCATTTGAACTGGATTTCGTATCCACATCTTACACCTTTGAGCGATTGGGAGGGGCGTGATTATAAATGGGCACCACTCATTGCCTCCTTTCCCCCAGGAAAAGGTAGGCGCATCTTTTTTTTAGATGCAGAGATAATCGGTAACTTAGAGGTCGAGGTTGTGGTTCGAGAAGGCTCTGTCGTACATACCCAAAAGCGTTACTTGCCTCAGCAGCATATACGGGATGTGTATACCTTTAAAGCGGACCAAAAAGGTCACATATTTATACTAGTTCGCTTCGTTACCGGTGAAGGAGATTTTGTGACAAAACAGTTAGCGTATTCAACATATAGTGAAAAATTACTTGAGAACGCAAATCTTAATCTTGATCCACCTCAACAGAAAATTGAAATTTATGATTACTAGCAGCGTCTCATTAAATTGGCGTCTCTCTTTAGTAATTTACAATGACGTCATCAATAAAGTCAGTTTTTTACCATAGATCACTGCCAGCAAGCATACTGGCCTTCTAAAGACTTCAATGCAGCAGCAAATATCGGCATGTTAAATTGCGATAATCGGGTGTCGATTCAATGAGACGCTGCACTAGGATCCTGTACTCCAAGGACATCTTTTTCAGAGCATCCGAGAATCGAAGTTTTGGGCACTAGTTCAGTTTAGTTGTTTTGTTTTGTTTTACAAAACCGCAAATTACGTCAGACTGACTTAAAAGAACTCATTTATATCGAGTCGTATTATTACACCTCTAGCAACAACAGGCACTTCTTTGGTTGTAAAAAATTTGATGCCAATTACATTGCTGCTTGACAACAATTACACAGATCAAATTTCTATTTTCCCTTCTAAAAAACCTTATAGCATCCAGTTAGAGCAGTTTTTTTTAGAAGGGGAAGTAGGTGGACTTACGGTACCCTTGTAGTTGTCGCTAGGGCACTTTCTAATTGTCACCTAACACCTCCATATTGAGTTGGTTTTTTGTGCCGAGTATACCCCGAGTTGAACCTGGCAAGATAGTTGTCGTCAACCGAACAAGCTAGCTGTCACCTAACAATCGTATCGTAATACTGCTAACACATCTGTTTTACAGGAATTGTTACGGGGAAGTGCGTTTGATGCTAGGTTACCAAGTAAGGTGTTTTGAAATTACAATGTAACATCCATGAATATGTGGCGCTTGTTGTCAAGGCCTGCCCAAACCACTATATATTTGGATAGAAAATCAACTTACCAGCGTTGGCTGACGAAGCTCGAGAATTGCTGTTGAATATTTGTGGTTGATTAATGTAAACAATGGGGTGTCTTTTTGTTTAGTCAACAATTGTTATTCCATGTTTTCAACTAGTTACTCGACAAACTAAATTGAACAAGTGCCCTACACCCACACAGCTCGATATTTTTTTAATTATTTGTATTCAAGATCTACCCACATAGCTCGAATTATTTCAGCAGGAGTTCAAGCCATGTTAATGGTGGTTTGGGTTGTATCAAACCGGACAGACTTTCAAACCAGATTTCGCCCATGGTTTGAAAACCAGCTGAATTAGGATGTGTCCTATCACCATAGCATCCCGGAGTGTAACTATTCCACATAGGATACATTTCATTATACAACTCAACTAATGGAACATTTTTTTCAGAAGCTAAATCGCGAATATACGAATTCATTAACGGTATATCCTTATAGGCGTGCTCAGGATCAGGCGGGATAGTCGCTATAAGAGGAACTAAGCCATGGTCCCTGCTCTTGTCTATCATAACATCAAGATAATATTTAACATCTGTTCCTCTAGCACCGTGCAATAGGTCATTTGTTCCTTCCAGTAAGAGTATGTATTCCGCACCAGCATTGCACAACTCTCTCATCACAGAGTCAATTCGCACCATTCCGTCTTGAGCGGTCTCACCACCACGCCCGAAATTATGTATTTCATAATTCCTGAAACTTTTTTTGAGTAATATTTCCAGCTCAATTTCATACCCATGGGTACCACTTCTTTCCCAACCACACTCTCCAGCATAGACATCACAGCCTTCTGTCAAACTGTCGCCAAAAGCTATGATGGTATCAGTATCAGCGAATACAATTGCAGGAAGACTGAAAATCAAGCATGAAAACAGAAAGAATGGCAGGTAAGATTTACAGCAACTTCCACGTATACTATGTTTCATTATCATTATGTTATTTACGTTTTACAGCAATAGCTCCTGCTCCATGATTGTCCCTATAAAAAAAGCTTGCTTTATAATGCTCTCTGATAAATTTTGGCAATCGTGGAAGACTATGACTACGTCTTTTTTCTATTACCAATTCTTTTTTTCTCATATCAAGGCTGCTCTCAATCCAAGCTTCCCCATCCCACTGCAAAGAAACCGTAACACTATTCCCATCAGAAAAAGTATCCCATGATAATTCAATATTTCCATTGATATTGCTCTTGAGTAAAGGCTTAACATCTGGCACATTATCGTCACTATGTGCCTTATGAGCCATACTCCAGCCTGTACCATTCCATCTGGACCAAAAGACATCAGAATACGTATCATCAACTGCAGTCCATGCTATCCAGGGAGTATCCTTCGAATCCATTACTATGACAACATCCCTGTTGTCTACCATCCCTGTATGAATTTTTGCAGGCTTTGACCAGGAATCCTTTACATAGGTGGCCGAATACAAAAACACCCCTTTTTTATCGACTTGAGTCCATACACACCAGATAGTTCCATCATGGGCAATGGCACCTGCTGCATGAAAAACATGAAATTCACTATTACTGATTTGAATGGGAGCTGACCAGGTATCCTCTTTATAATCACTAAAGTAGACCTGTTCATTCTTATCATAATCAGCAGTCCAGATTAGACTTAACCCATCAAACTCAAAGGACTTAACCTGCGACCAAGTAGTATCAGCAGAGACCAGAGCAACAAAAATTATGCAGTAGGAAATGACACAAAACGATCTCATTTCGCACCAATAATTTTTCTTATATAATAGGTTGGCTTATCCTGCGATTCATGATATGTCCTGGCGAGCATTTCGGCAACAAGCCCTATGGTCACAAACTGTACACCAACAAAAATCAACAAAATTGCAAGAAGCAGCAAGGGTCTATCGGAAAGTGGAATTCCATAAAATTGGCGTTGTATCGTCATTACAAACGCCACAAGTGCACCGGCAGAACCAGAAATGAACCCGATAGTACCAAACACATGAATTGGCCTGGTAGCGTAATTTAGCAGGAACTTTACTGTAATAAGGTCCAGGACAACTCGTAAGGTTCTTGAAATACCATACTTTGATGTTCCAAATCTTCTTGCTCGATGATTAACCTTAACTTCTGCAATGGAAACACCCATAGCACTGGCAATCGCCGGAATAAACCTGTGCATTTCACCATAGAGTTTTATGTTTTTGATAACATCACTCCGAAAAGCTTTTAAAGTGCAGCCATAATCATGCAGATGAACACCTGTTGCATAGGAAATAATTTTATTAGCAATTTTTGAAGGAAGCCTTCTGCTTAAGAAAGGATCCTGACGATTAAAGCGCCAGCCTGTGACCATATCCGAACCTTCCTTGATTTTCTCCAAAAGCATGGGAATATCAGCTGGATCATTTTGAAGATCGGCATCCATAGCAATAATGATATCTCCACTTGCCTTATCAAATCCAGCACTCATGGCAGCAGTTTGTCCAAAATTCTTCCTAAGAGAAATGATACAGATACAATCATCACTCTGTTGCAAATCTTCTAAAATTTTCAAGCTGGAATCACTGCTCCCGTCATCTACAAAAACAAGTTCATAGCCAACATCAATATTCTTCAGAGTTTGCGTAAGCTCTTGATAGAGTATGGGAATATTTTCTTCCTCATTCAATAAAGGAATAACCACTGAAACGTCCAATTTTGATCCTTTCATTATGATTTGATAATGTTAATAAAATAGAGCCTCTGTCGTATCACGTCCTCTATACAACTACCATATTTTGTACAAAGGATGCAAGAGCAGGATTGGGAGGTAAAAAAGGGATCTTATGATTCAAGCTGATATAAATAATAATGGGTAGGAGAAACGCCATATTGCTGAACCATAGGATCTTCATATTTGGGAGCCTTTATCTTTAGCTTATACCCATATTTTTCAACCAGACTGGAGAAATCTTCTCCGCTATTTAGGGCTAGTTTTTCCCCTTTATGATCTGAAGCGTTAGGTACAATAAAAAGATGCTTAACTCTGGCTCCTGCAAGAATATCCAACCACCACTCAATGGCCTCAAGAGTGCATTCGGAAAAACTGTGGATATTAACTGCTAAGTCAATTGTCTGATTTTGTAACCGCTTTTCAATCTCATCAAGAGGTACAACCGTTACTTTGTTCTCTAAGGCACGAAATTTCACATGATATTCTGAGAGAAATGTGGATTCAGGCACAGCATCAGTACAGAGATAGCTGGATACATTGGAAAACGCATTTACAGTTCGATATGCTAAACGTCCATACCCTGCACCGATATCTAAAATCCTAAGCTCTTCAAACTGTGAAAGACCAAGGTGTTTCTCGAGAAAATGTAACTCAACAGTCGAATCCAACAAATCCCTGCTGATACACCTAGAGTCAACAGTGTATGTATGAACGCCAAATAAACCATCTTCACAGTTTTTATCAAGCAGCCCTAAAGTATCTATCTTCTGGGCATAATATGCAGTCAAACAATAATTAATCTCTGCACAATTAGGATCTCTTGTCTGCCATACATAACAATTATCACCACGGAAGGACTGAAGACCATAGGACTGCACATATTCGTCTGTCCAGACAACCGGTATTGATGCGTTATCCTGAAATACCGAATATCTACGGCGCAACTCCTGTAGACGTGGATTCTCGGTATTCAGATATTCGAAAGCACCAGCAGGCAGCTGTAAATCCTGGCTTGTGGCGACTTCACCTTTCTGCCAATCATAGAGAACTGATTTATCAACAATGGTTAAACCAAAAAATGACAACAAAGAGTTTATTTTTCTAGCAAGAAACATAACTACGGTCTTTACAAACAATTTAAAGTTCAAAAAAAAAGCAACCTTGTCTCTTATAGACAAGGTTGCTGTAGTGCAATCATATTCCAAAGGGTATATAAGCGATTCTAAAACAAGCTCAACTCACAGCCAACCTAACTAACACATAACCACATGCAGCAGTTTGTCAGGCTCTACTCACCCTACTCAAAATTGTATAATAGCTGATGAGTTGGAATAAAAACTAACCTTAAAGAGGACTTTGTTATAGTAGCAAAAGGTTTACCGCCGTACCAGTTGGACCAGTTTTAGGATAAGTGCAGGTAACTTTGATTATACCTGAAGTCTTACCTGCAACAACGGATGCCAGTCCATTGTCATCAATGGTAACAATGGATTCATCACTGCTTACCCAGTCCACATTCCTTGTAATATTAATAAGAGAAGAATCTGCTGTAACTCCATAAGCAACATACTGTTGTTTGTTTACAGTTGTGAATACACCTACGTGTTCAGGGTATATTTTAATTGCTACATAATCGGCGGCGACACAGCTAACAGCCATTGAAAACAACACCAACACCGAAGTACAAAGACCAATGAATATTTTATATTGTTTTTGTATGATTTGTATTTCCAGCAAAATTAATCCTCCAATAATAAATTGATTATTAAAATGTAAATATGACAAGTTCGTAAAAAGCTAATTTCCCAGATGGGTAAGTGGTAAAAAAACAACCATATGCAATGCGCTCATATTTTCCATTATTTCGGCGCATCAGAGTACGTCTTAATGATAGAAAAACTATACCCAAAGGGTACTTCCTGCAGGCGCATACGAGCAGATGGAGAACTTTAACGACACCATCAAAAGTATGACATTTTAAGTACTATATAAATCTCATTTTGTCAAATAAAGCTTACGAAGTCCACTACTTTTTTTCCTAACGGTTACTTTTGGCAAAAACAGCTCTTTGTACAGAAACGTAATGAAGAATGGTCAAGCTTATAAAACTCACAGTTGAAGCTATCGCTGCTCCCATCACACCCAACGTCGGAATAAGCAAGAAATTACAAACCACATTCAGCAATGCAGAAATCCAGCAATTACGATTATCAAGTTTAATATTACCAGTAGCTCCCAGAATTACACCAGCAACATATCCCACAGGTTTGACTAGGGAAGATGCCAGGAAAAGATAAATCAACAATATAGAATCATCATATTTTCCCTTGTAAATCAGGTTAATGGCTGTGGGGGCAGCAATAGCAATGACTACAACAATGGGAATAATACCAATATAAATGTTTTTAACTGATTGTCGAAAAAGAAGTCTGATACCAGCGTCATCAGCCTTCCCGGACAGAGCAGAGGCCTTTGGCAGACAGACACGAAGCACTGAATCAAAAATTACATTCACAGCTTCATTGACGAATAAAGCCATACCGTAGATTCCGACCTCATGAGGCGTCCGGAAATACCCGAGCATCAACACATCAGCTTTCAGAATTACCAGAGAACTTATTCCACTTAAAACTGTAAACTTTGAATAGTGGATGATCTTCCACATCAAACCCTTCCTGACCTGATTTACTACATTAATAAATCGTCGAAAAGCAAATAGTCCGACTAGGGCAGAAAGACCCATGGCTACAGAAAAAATACCAAGCAGATTTTCCGTAGAAAAACTGATTGCTAAATAGTACGCCACTCCTAAAAATAGCGCAAAAACCAGCCCATTGAGCAACTCATACAAAAACAAATGCCTCATCAGTAATTGAGACACGAGAACCTGACCGACAAACATATAAAAGGTCAGAGCCAGAAGCATAAAAGGCAAATAGAATAAGAGTCTTTTTCTTTCCAGCCCTGAATACTCAATAATAAAATTAGAGAAAAGAAGAATTATCGAAGAAACGACAAGAACATAAAAAATCTTGAGAATAATAATTTGGAAGGTAACCAGTGCCGGATCATTCTTACCATCTGTTGCAAACTTGATAAAGGGAAGGTTAAGAGAGTTTTCAGAAAAAAGGCGGGAAAAGAAATAGATGGATATGAAAATATTAAAGATACCAAATTCATCTACACTGAGTGACAAACTCGCTACAAAGACGAGAAGAAATCGATTGAAAGCTCTACCTATCGTTGCTCCAAGTGAAAAGAAATTCTCCTGATTTTTTTGGAATATAGAGAAAATAGACATGGGAGGCTATATCTCGATATGGATACAATTATTTACTGCCACTCAGGAATCCTTTTGCCAAGCCGATAATTGCCCTTACATTTCCTCGTCTCAGTTCTCTGACAACCGTCTTCACACTCAAAAAAGGTAATAGAAGATTAAAACAGAGCCATTGAAAGGATGTCGAATGACGCTTAAAAAAACGCCTCATGTTCTGGCCTTTCATAAGGGTATATTCTGCAGTGTATCCGGAAAAACCCGTTTTTGAACCCAAGTGATGCACCACGGCATCTGGTACAAAAAGAAAAGGATTACGATCAGGATTAGCCCGAAGAACCATATCCAGATCTTCATACCCATAGGGATCAAAAGAGACATCAAACTTCCCGGCACGATCCAAGGCATTTCTGTGCATTAACACAGTGGTTGGTACGCATGCAGGAAAATGCTCGGAATTATACTGCCCGGTATCCTGTTCGTCGTGCCCTCTTGTTTGTGTTGAACCTGTGTAAAAATTAAGTTTTGCACCACCGGCGCAATCGATTAATTTTTCCGATCCCATTTGATATAAAAGAGGTGAAGCAATTTCCACCGTTGAATCTTCGCAGGACTCCAAGCCATAAACAAGCTTACTCAAGAAATCCGGCTGAACCACAATATCATTATCCATGAACATGATATAGGTAAAATCAAGATTTTGCCGGGCATATTTTATCCCCGTGTTACGACCACCGGAGGCACCAAGATTCGTTTCATTTCGTAAAACAATTACATCAGGGAATTGTTGCTTTACTGCTTCCTTTACACCATCATCTGAACCATTATCAACAAGAAGTACCTGTTTGTTTGGGTATGGGCAACCTGTAAAGCTGTTCAAACAATCAAGGGTCACCTGTTTTTGATTACAGGTAAGAATCACAATTGCAACAAGTGGAGAATTCATTAATCAGCTCTCTGCTACCAGATTTTGAAATATCTCAAGAGTTTCTACGGCGCATTGCTCCCAACTGAACATCTTTGAGCGCTCAAAGCCTTTCTCACGCATTTCCTGCTGTAGATCTTCATCGCTTAGCACTTGATGCACGGCATCGGCAATTGCCTGGCTGTCAAGTGGGTCAACAGCAAGAGAGACTCCATGAGTAAGTTCCTCAAGACCGGTGCCATTTGAGGTTACAATGGGGCAGCCACAAATCATAGCTTCCGTGGTTGGTATGGGAAAGGCTTCAATAATTGTTGTGTAAAGATACAACTTGGCAAGACTGTAAAAAGAGGGAAGATCTGCCTGGGGAACCAATCCTGTAAAAATCACATCTTTTTCAATCCCCAGGGCTTTCAAGTCATGTTCTTTTGCATACCGGTCACAATCACGGCCAACCACAATAAATTTTTCCTTCCC
>JAESPV010000094.1 GCA_016765495.1 Desulfocapsa sp.
ATCTGATCGGCAACGACCTTAAGCTCATTAACTAAACCTATATTTACGGCTCTGTAGATGTTCTCCAGCAACTTGGTCATTTCGGCAGCTTTTGTTGATGATACCGGGACTACCTTATCAATCACCTGATTATATAGAGCTAAGCCGGCTTGTTGACAATTCTCTGTGTCAGCCCCACAAACCTTTGGAATAGTACTGGTAGTAAAATTGGGATTAGCAGGATCTTCCCGTTCAGGGGAATAAATAAGGAAAAAATCTGTACCAACTACCAGGCCTTGTTTTTCTATTCTGGGTTTTAATTCCTCTTCAGTTGTTCCCGGATAAGTGGTGCTCTCCAGGCAAAGTACCTGCCCTTTTTGAAGATATGGCAATAAAGAGTCTACTGTACCGGTTACATAAGATAAATCCGGCTCACGATATTTATTTAACGGGGTTGGCACACAAATCAGGAAAGCATCCACGGCTGTTGCACGACTAAAATTGGTAGTAGCTTCAAACATACCCTGGTTAACGGCAGCCTTAATTTTATCATCTGCAATATGCTTGATATAACTCGTACCATTATTGAGCTTATCAACTTTATCCTGATCCACATCAAACCCAACCACCTTAAAGCCGACCTCAACATAGCGAAGCATAAGAGGAAGACCAACATAGCCCAGGCCGACGATTCCGATCACGGCAGTTTTATCTGTAACTTTAGCAACAAATTCATCTAACACTATATTTACCCCTGTAAAGAATATGATTAATAGAACCGTGAAAACTCTTCATAGTTATAAAACAGCAAGAACTGCCTTTATTATTTGCTCAATTTCATCACTGTCCTGGTATGGATGCATTGGCAAACTAAAAATGTTTTGAGATATTCGTTCTGAATTTGGCATATCACCATTTTGGTAGTGCAATTCTTGATATGCAGGCTGTAAATGTAGTGATTTCCCATAATAAACAGCCGTTGGAATCCCCTTGTCGCGCAAAGCACTTTGAATTACTTTACGATCTTTACAAACTAAAGAATACTGCGCCCAAACTGACCGCAAGCCTTCTGGAACAAAGGGTACAACAAGCTCAGTATTTTTAAATCCATCACTATATTGTTTCGCAACTCTTTGTCGTTCTTCAATCTCAGTTGGAAATATTTCAAGCTTTGGCAGTAATATGGCAGCCTGCATAGTGTGCAGTCTGCCATTCACCCCTATTCGAATATTGTCGTATTTATCTGTTCCTTTTCCATGAACACGAAGGGATCTGGTGATGTCAGCCATCTCTCCATCGTCAGTAAAAATTGCGCCGCCATCACCATAACACCCCAGAGGCTTGGCCGGAAAAAAACTTGTGGTTCCCATATGAGCGAGGCCACCAGCCTGTTTCCCTTTATATACGCCACCTAATCCCTGAGCTGCATCTTCCAATACAAACAAATCATGTTCACTGGCGATGGCCATAATAGTATCGTAGTCCGCGGGTAAACCAAACAAGTCAACAGGAATAATGGCTTTTGCATTTAATTGAAGAGGGGTGCCTGCCCCATCCTTTGGAAGAGGATAAATTGATGGGTCGTTCTTTTGCACAGCCTCAATAGCTAATTTAAGTTGAGTTGGATCAATATTGTAAGTTCTGGGGTCAATATCAACAAACACTGGTGTTGCCCCTAATAAGGACACAACCTCTGCAGTGGCAATAAAGGTAAATGGAGTGGTGAAAACAGCATCCCCCGGGCCTATCCCCTTAGCCATAAGTCCCATCAGAAGAGCATCTGTGCCACTTGCCACCCCAATACAATGTTTTACACCAACAAATTCTGCTAATTTCTCTTCAAGCTCTGTGACTTCAGGGCCAAGTATGTAGCGTCCATGATTCAATACATTTTGAATGGCTGAATCAATTTTACTTCTGATATTTTTCTGCTGGGCAGCAAGGTCAATGAATGCGATATTTTTTTTAGAAGAATTCATTAGCCGGCTAACTCCACTTTTCCATCTATCATTTTGTACTTATCTCCAGTATGTGGGCAAACATATTCGCTGGTTCCGGTTAATGGAAGATTCATTTTTTCTCCATATCTGGACATCCAGCCAATTTGTCGGGCCGGATTGCCAACCATTAAGGCAAAATCAGATACATCTTTCAGAACAACTGCACCAGCACCAATAAAGGCATATTGACCAATCTCGATGCCACCAACAATTGTGCAATTCGCACCGAATGTTACGCCCTTTCTTACGACTGTCTTGCAATACTCATTTTTACGGGATATGGCAGAGCGAGGGTTCATTACATTGGTAAAAACCATACTGGGACCACAGAAAACCTCATCTTCGAGGAGAACACCAGTATAAACAGAAACATTGTTCTGTATTTTACATCCATTGCCGACTACAGCATCGGGGCCAACGATGACATTCTGACCTAAATTGCAATTTTCTCCTATGGTGCTGCCAGAGAGGACATGAGAGAAATGCCAGATTTTGGTTCCTTTCCCGATTTGTACCCCATCATCAATTTCAGCCGTTGGATGGGAAAAATAGTCGGCAGACAGTTCTTTGGTGAAATCAGAAATTAATATTTTCTTTTCCTGATCAAGAGAGGCCTGACATGCATTGAGTACATTCAAAACCCGTAATCCTTCTTGACCGTCTGTTCTTGGAATTTGACGCGTCTCGATACACTCAATATAATGAGCGCACTCGGCTCTAAGCGGCTCATCCTGAGTAACACTCACCAATTTCCCTTCTGCCTTATGGGCTACAGGCATATGTCCCTTCCAGTCCACAGAGTGAGGGTAGAGCTTTAATTTTTCCTCCCAGGGAGCTGTATCATCAAACACAGCCATCTGCTTTTCACCTACCACGACCAGTTTCTGCTCCTTAAAAGGATGGAGCCAGGAAACAAAAATATGCGCCCTGATACCACTGGCAAAATTGAGTAATGTTACGGTGGTGTCGGCAATATTTTGATTTAAAAAGTTTCCACCCTGAGCCCTCACGGCTTCAGGCATCTCACCAGTAAGCCCTAAAACAACAGAGACATCGTGAGGCGCAAAGGACCAAAGGACATTTTCCTCACGACGCAAAAGCCCCATGTTCAGTCTATTGGAATAAATATAGCGAATCTGTCCTAAGTCTCCAGCATCCACTAATTCTTTAAGTTTTAAAACAACAGGATGGTACCAGAGCAAATGACCAACCATAAGAACTTGCCCTGTTGATTGCGCTAAGGCATTTAACTCCACACCTTCTTTCTCTGACAAGCAGAGTGGTTTTTCAGCATAAACATCCTTCCCGGCTTCCATAGCTTGTTTAGCTAACAGGTAATGTGTGGGGGCGGGTGTAGATAGAGCAACTCCATGAATTTCAGTATCTGCAAGTACATCCTGAAAAGATGTCGCTCCTTTCACTCCTGGATATTGTTCAAGAAATTTCTTCAGAGTGTCAGGATTTGAATCACAAACAGTATGGAGAGAGTCTAAATTATTGAAATTTCTCACCAGGTTCTTTCCCCAATAACCAGTTCCAATAACAGCAATATTTGTCGATTGTTTCATCTTTTTTCCATGATATAGTGAAAAAATATAAGTTGAAAAATTGAATCTTTAGGATTGTGATCTGTCATGTTCGACTATTATTTTTTGTAACAAACATGTGGCGGGCAAATGATATAATAATGGAGAGCCCCAACCCAAGTACAAAGCCCATAATAACGATAAGTTTGCGGTTTGGCTTCACGGGTTTTTCATCTGCGATTGCACCTTGGTCAAGGGTCATCGCGTGAATATCGTCAGTATCCTGACTGATTAATGATAAAAATTCCAATTGATTTTGCAAAGTGCGAAGTTCATCAATGTAGGGGTCACTGTTTTCCCGCTTTCTCAAAACATCGATTTCCGCCTGTAATGCCTTTGATCCTCGAAAATATAAGGGCATCTCCTGCAAGCTGAATGACATATTCATTTGCGTTTTAGCCTGCTCATACAAAACACCGAGATTTTCAGAATGCTCAACCCAACCAAGTTTTCCCGCTACAAGAACAGCTTCCTCCATCCGGGCTATCGAATCTAAGCGCAGTGATTCTTCAGTAATACGCAGGCTTTCTATACGCTGCACAACACTATCTTTTAGCCGTGTCACCTTTGTGGAAAATGCAAGTTTTTGCGCTAAAATGGTTTCTTTATCTACAAAATCAACAAAACTATTTAGCCAACTTGCAATCTGACTCGAATTTTGTCCTTCAAGGCTGATAACAACAACCTCTGTCTCTTTTTTATCCTTAGCTTGCTTTACTTTCAGCTTTGCACTGAATTGATCCCTGAAAAGAATATCATCCGATCGTTCATCTTCTTTTTTTGATAAGAAACCAGCTAACTCGTTTTCATCAAAGAATAGACGCTGCAAGCGTTTGCTCTTAGCATTTTTAATCAGTTCATGATACAGATCCAAAGCTTCTATCTTAAAAAAATAAGCCTCTGCCCCATTCTGATTAATATTAGGAACATTCAACTTCGCCACTGCTTCTGCCAGTGGTGGCAACAGGGTTACTTCGGCTCGGTATCCTGAGGGTAACCACAGAGCCATACCGACTGCCAACACAGTAGATATAACTGTTATTCCAACTATTATCCACTTCTGAGTTATCAAGATTCGCACAACATCAAGTAAGTTAATCTCGTCAGGCATGGAAGGAGAAGGAACCTCTATTTCCAACGACGCCTCATCGATCCGCTTGTTACTACTGTCCATCATAAAAACCCTTTATTCTTAATAAATAGTACTTTTCGGTAAACTCCATATGTTCTTTAAGGATGGCTTTCAAATTCAGATTCTGACGTTTACCAGAGCCATGATAGTTACGCAAGAAAATGCTGCAAAATCAGAAGAAATACCGATAATTACTTTAGATTTTTTGTACGAGCTGAACCGTTAAACATCCAACTTTTGTACAAGTTATCACTTAAAGGTTGCATTGTGGAGGTCCATATTTTCCCTGTTCTACGGAATTCAACAACAGCACCCGAGTCGCCCTCCTTCACTTTTTTTCCATAACGCACTACTAAGCCTGCCGCATTCTGCAACACGTCAGCATTATCATCTATATCAGAAGAACCTGTCTTCACTCCACGTAACAACGCTGTAGGGCCAGGACGATGCGGCATATACAGTAGAATATCATCCTCTTCTGCTAAACCCTCTATTGTACTATTCTCTTTCTCATTTCGTCCTAACACCAACCATGCCCCTTCGGGCAACAAAAACTGCCGCCCCAGAAGAAGCAGTCGAATATCCGTCACGCTTATATCTTCAGCCTTAATAACAAAATCGCCTTGATAAATTTTTTCTATCCTTGTGCTGAGAATCGGATCAGCAAGGATACAACCACCAGCCGGTGCCGGGAAATCCATGATGCCATATTCTTTTGCTAATTGTATCTGTCGGGACCGACCTCGACCACTAAAATTAAGAAGTTTCTCCCGATCTATCCACCCTTCTGTTTCAGCTTTTGTAGGATCCATTAATTTGGCTGAAAGCGGGCGCAGCAAGAGTCCATCGTTGTCGGAATCACGTTCTATAACCCGTAACGTATCACGTCGTTGAGACATGGGTCGCTGCCCGAGTACTTCACCGCTTATTAAAAAAGATGCTCCATATTCTGCCATCATCTCCCTTGCACGACTACACATAAGAATCTTACAATCAATACATGGATTAAAGTTTTTCCCAAATCCATGTGATGGGTTATGCAGCAAATCAAGGTAGTTACGACTGAGATCGTGGAGGATCACTTCAATTCCATATTTATCCATGACCTCCTGCTTGTATTTTTCAGGATCCTCAAGCACTTCATAGTCAAAAAAAGGGGTTACAAACTTTACAGCGAGAACCCTTACACCCAAAGATGCCACCAGTTTTACCGCAAGGATGGAGTCCAAACCACCGGAAAAAAGAGCAAGTGCTGTTTTGTGTTTCACGCTGCTGTCCTTCCTTTTTCCAAAAGTTCTTTCGCCCATGCCCTTGTTTGAGCAGACACTGACTCCCCGGCAAGCATTCTGCTAACTTCATCAACACGTTGAGTGGGTGCCAGCAGGCTTATCCCTGACTGAGTGCGTCCGTCTTCAACACCTTTTTCAACAAGAAAATGGGTATTCCCACGAGCTGCTATTTGCGGCAAATGGGTGATACAAAACACCTGGTGGTGAGTTGAGAGTTCCTGAATTTTCCTGGCCACTGCCTCTGCTGCTTCTCCGCCAATTCCGGCATCTACTTCATCAAAAATAACTGTTTCCACCATATCTTTTTTAGCAAGCAAACATTTAAAGGCAAGC
>JAESPV010000095.1 GCA_016765495.1 Desulfocapsa sp.
AGTTATATTTCTTCTTGTCGCAAACAAGATATCCCGTCAACGATGGCCTTCGCGTTTTTGTTTAAAGGTGAGTTGCCGGATTTTAGGGATTAAAACTGAAATGCGTAGAAATTACGCTGAATAGTTACGCCTACGCACTATATCAAACTTAAAAGGTTATACAATCTTTTCACGTTAAATAATTAAAAAAAAAAGGAGAATTAGCGACTATTCATGATTTTCTAAAAGAAGGAAAAAGGAAAATAGGGCCTATTTTCTGTGAATTATGCAAGACTTCGTTCAAACTTCAAATACAGCAGCCTGGCTCGACTAAAACAACACATAGTAAGGTACTTAAGAAGATTGAAAGAATTTCATAATGTTGTCTCACATCACGTATGCCAAAGACTATTTTCCTGGCGAAGCTCCTGAAGACGATTGTTAACAATGTTCTTTCGTGTAACCAGCTGCAGCAACTCGTCCTGATTATTTGTCACTCCACAAGTTGCAATTTGCACTTCAAGTTTCTTTGATTCCTGCTCCAAACGCTCCTTTTTGAGCCATAAGAGAAGCTCTTTTAATTCTTCCTTTGTTCCCTGATAACTCAAGCCAGTAGTGGGGGATGCTGATTTTAAAAGAATATCAGAGACCAGTACTCGTTCTCCCCCCTTTGGCAACATACCCAACAGCTCTTCCGGTTCCACACAATCTGTCTGTTCAAGTAATGCCAGCAGCTGCAACAATAACACTTCACCGATGGTTCCACAGAGACACTCCCTCAGCCCTGCTTTTTCTAACTCTTCAATGGAGGCAGGATACAGCACCATATGAGACACAAGCCGTGTTTGAGAGGAGGATAAAGGAGTTAACTGCTCTGGAGGTCTCGGTTTCTTATTATATTCAACAGGTGGTGGAGGCAAAGACTCTGCAACAGGTGGCATGGAAGTAGCCAGTTCCGATGCAGAAATACCGATTGTTTCACTAAAATGAGACAGCATCAGCGAACGTTGAAGCTTTGAGCGTGCAGCCCTGAGCAGAGGTTGTAACTCGGCAATTATTTTTCTTTTCCCGTCAAGTGTGGTACCGTGCTCATCAACCAGCTGTTTCAAGGCAAACTCAGGCAGTGGTAAAGCCTGATCGAGAAGCCTGTTTAATGCTGCCAATCCCTCCTCTCGAATAAAAGTATCAGGGTCGTGCCCGGTGGGAAGAAGTGCTACTTTCCCTGCCACTTGTTCACTTAAAAACAAGGGAACCGAACGTAAGGCTGCTTTCACTCCTGCTGTATCACCATCAAAGAGCAGCACACATTCCTCAGCATATCCTTTCAGCATCTTCAACTGCTGTGCGGTAAGTGCTGTTCCCAGTGGAGCTACAACATTGGGACAACCGTGAACAACAAGTGATACCAGGTCAAAATTTCCTTCTACCAGAATGGCCTGTTTTCTACGCCTGATAGCATCTCCCTGCTGAAACAAACCAAGCAAAGAACTGGATTTATTAAACACCAGACTCTCAGGAGAGTTCATATATTTTGGCTGACCATCACCTACAATTCGGCCACCAAAACCAACAACCTTCCCCCGCCTGCTATAGATTGGAAATAAAACCCTGTCCCTGAATCTGTCATAGGTTCCACCCTTTTCTGTTGTGACCAGCAAACCCGCTTCAATGGCTGCCTGCTGTTCATCTTTACTCAGCTGGCTCCTTAAGAAATTCCAACCTGCCGTATCAGGGGATGGCGCATACCCCAAAGCAAACCGCTCCTGAATATCCATGGGAACCTGCCGATCTGCAAGGTACTGCCTGGCTACCTTTGCGTGGGCAGAATCGATTAAAGTCTTGCGGAAAATGGCAACAGCCTTCTTGTTCACGGCGTACATTGCCTTCCGCTTACGACTTTTTTCACGTTCTGCTGAAGATTGTGGTCGTTCAGGAATCTCAACATTGTACCTTCCTGCCAGCTCTTTCATGGCAGTTGGAAAATCAAGATTGTGGTACTTCATTTGAAACTCAAAAACATCTCCGGAGGCACCGCAACCGAAGCAGTGGAAAAATTGCTGGCCTGGGTGTACGGAAAACGAAGGTGTCTTCTCGTTATGAAAGGGACAGCGGCCAAGAAAACGAACTCCCGCCCGTTTTAACTCAACACATTCCCCAATGATTTGCACAATATCGGCCTGTTCTTTAATTCTGGCCGGCAAATCGTTATTAAAGTCCATTGATCCCATATGCTCATGTTTAATTAATGATGCAACTCGTGTCTCGACACGTTATAATCATCTGATAGAAAACGGCTGTCAAGTAGGTACGTGAGATTTTCATCCTGAACGAGGTGTTACATGGAAGATTTTGCAAAAACCCTGGCCTTTGAAGTCAAAAAAGACATCGCTGAACGCTATTTCGGATTCCGAAAAATCATTGAAGACAATTCTAATGATTACCAGAAGGAAATCATCAGTTCTGCCCTTTTGCTGGAAACCCGAATTGGCTTTGACCTGCTTCGTATCTACGCACTTCTCCGGGATGACGAGCTTATCAAACAATTTTACAAACTCACAAACCTTGGCGATATCCTCTTTTTTGATTCCTATGTAAACAACTCTCCCACCATTCGTAAGCGGCTGTTTGAAGACCAGAAAACAACAGGTTTTTTTCGAAAATCACGCTTTACTAATATGTTTCTTGAGGTATACAAAAGCCTCTCTCACCATGTGGACAACTACCGCACCCGTATTGCATCCCTTGTCGAGAACCATGATGTCATCAAGGAAGAGATTAACATTTTTTACCAGAAAAATGACATCAGCGGCATCATGCTTTTTCTACGCAATCTTGATGGTGACAGCAGCACCTCCGGTACCATGTCCGGCAGCCTTGAGAGTGGTGGAGCAATAAGCATGGAGAACAAAATGCGCCTTCACGCTCCAGAACCTGTAGAGAAGTTCCTTCCCGTTCTTGAAGCCATTCCAGACCCATCATCCATTAAATCCGAACTTAAAAACCTTATAAATAGCGCCTACTACAAACAACCAGACTTAGATTTAAAAGAACTATGCATGTAACTGTTAAATAGCGCGACCAGTGGGATGGCATCTATTATGAAAGCAAGGACATGATGCCCTGGGACAGTAAGTATTCGACATTCTGCAACTGCTCCTGCTCCTGCTCCTGCAAAAACCCATAACTTGACAGAGGCTCTGCTATAATTATTATATGAGTTCATTGTAAGAGGAGGGGGAAAACTCAATTCAGGGAGATTCGAATGACAAGTATGATAAAAACGGGCATGCTCATGGCTGCCCTCACAGCAGTTTTTATGGTGGCAGGCCAATTCCTTGGTGGAAGCAATGGGATGATCATTGCGCTCGTCATAGCAGTTGGTATGAACTTCTTTGCCTACTGGTTCAGCGACAAAATGGTACTCAAAATGAGTGGCGCAAGGGAAGCCACTCCAGTTGAGGCTCCGGTACTACACCAGATGGTCGCACGGCTTGCAAAACGTGCAGATCTTCCCATGCCAAAGGTTTATATCATCCAGCAAGATACGCCAAATGCCTTTGCAACGGGGCGAGATCCAAATCATGCCGCTGTTGCAGTTACCACTGGGCTTACAAACATTCTCAAAAAAGATGAGCTTGAAGGAGTACTGGCTCATGAACTTGCCCACATAAAAAATCGTGACATCCTGATCAGCACTGTTGCCGCAACAATGGCCGGAGCCATCAGTGCCATGGCATCCATGGCTCAATGGGCTATGATCTTTGGCGGTGGGCGGTCCCAGGATGATGACACTGGAGGTGGAGGCATCATAGGTAGTATTGCAATGATGATCCTGGCACCACTCGGCGCATCACTGATCCAGATGTCAATATCACGAAGCCGTGAGTACCAGGCAGACGCTACCGGAGCAGCAATTTGCGGCCACCCTCAATCTTTGGCCTCTGCCCTGCAGCAACTGGAAATCTATAACAGACAGCGCCCCATGAATGTCAATCCCGCCACTTCCCAGATGTATATTGTAAACCCTTTAAGTGGTGGCCAACTGGCAAATCTTTTCTCAACCCATCCACCCATGCAGGAACGAATCAAACGACTGGGCGCTCTTACACTGGCTAATCGTTCAGCGTAATAAACAACGCATCTTCCCGATCCGCCTGAATGTGTAGCACGTGCCAGAAGAACTCGGCTTCACGAACATGGAGCCAGCGGGCAGAGGGTATCAGGTAGTTAACATAGGGATAATTCTCACAGAAACTTTACTTTTCTGCTACCTATATGTATTTCAGACTTCGTAAAGTTAAAAAAGCCAACCCCGCAATTACTCATAAGTATTGCGGGGTTTTGAATAGGTAGGCAACTGGTGTTGTGAAAGGTACATATTCGGGTTAGCCTCGGAAACAGCCCAAAACAACACTGAATTGTAAATGTTTAGGCACTGACGTCAGTATTTACAGTGATTCTCCTACCTTATTGCAAATTGTAGCAAAAGATTCTGCATCAAGACTTGACTCCCCGACAAAAAGACCGGAAAGTTCAGAGATTGCAATATACTCATCAACATTCTCCACCGTTAAAGAACCGCCATACAGGATGGGTCTATTGGCTTGAACCTGGCTGATAAATTTGGCTGCTTCTGCCACACGCTCTACTTGTGCCGGGATCCTGGCCATTGTTGCTTCCGTTGGACCATAGGCAATAAGCAACTCATCGCAGTCAATATCATTTAAGGCTGTAAGTTGTGACATTGCATATGGTTGATCGATGCAGACTATGGGCTTCAGACCCGCATCGACGGTCTCCGCCATCTTATTGGCCGTATCCTGTGAGGTCTCATGAAAGTAGCGCCTTCGTTCCGAATGACCTATGATTACATAGCCAACCATTCCCTTAATCATATCTGCTGATATTGCACCTGTATAAGAACCCTTGGGAAATGGTGATACATCCTGAGCAGCGAGCGAAACATTTTTCAGATCAAGTGCCTGTACATATTCGGACAAACTGCACAAACAGATGCAAGGAGGCGCAACGATCACCTCCAGACCATCAACCGGCTTGTAAATATTTGCAAATTCAGAAAACCATTTTTGGGCAGAGTCCCGACTCTTGTTGCTCTTCCAGTTTCCAATTATGTATTTCTTCATGCATATCTCCTTGTAAACTTAAACGAATCAAGCTACTTAACAAGTGCCACATTTGCCTACTGTCCACAAGAGACGCTGTAATAGCAAACCTTACAGCATCAGCATGGGCTCCTGCGAATGCATTAAGAGAGGTTATTTTTCTTCCTCTTTATTTTCCAGGCTGAATAATTCCTTTAGATCAGCGTCAGCATCAATTACTTTCCCGTCATCACCTTTTAGCAGAGAATCAAGTATTTTTTCATCAATATCGCTTGAAAAAGGAGCCTCGCCAGAGTCATCATTCAACCTTGCGACATCTTCAGGGTTCAGGGAGCCATCTTCATTTATTTCCACCGATTGAAAAAGTTCACTGCTTCCCTCAGTGCCTGTTGTTTCTGTTGCAACTTGCTTTTCTGAAGTTCCCCCATCATCTAAACCGAAAACGTCTATGGCTTCCATATACCCCTCAAGAATTGCTTTCAGATCCGCTTTCACCTCACTCTTTTTCTTCTGGAGTATTTCTATCTCACGGGGTAAACGCTCAAGCTCCTCCTGAGCGTCAGCACGAATTTTTTCAATCGCAGCATGAGCCTTGGAAATCATCTCTTTCGCTTCTAACTTACTCTTTTCCTTAAGGTCTTTTGCAAATAGCTGGACTGAGGCCAGGGTGGACTTAAAATCGACCTCATCCTTCCTTAGTTCCTCATTTTGTTCCTTAAGAATTTCAATCTTACTCTTCAGAGTATTTTTCTCTTTTTCCGATTCCTTAAGTGCCGCCTCAACCTCCTCAATCATGGCTTCCATGGTACTAACTTCTTCGTCATGCTCGGCATCTTCCTGCTTCGTATCGGCAAGGCTAAGCTGTAATTCTTCTATTTCCTTTGCAAGCTCTTTTAACTTTTCTTCCTTTTGCGTACAGCTATCCTTTAACTCATCGGATACTTTCCTGGTAAACTCCATATCGGTTTCGAGAGAACCGGTATATTTTTCCGAGTTTTCTTTGGCCTCACGCAGAGCTTCAAGTTCTTCCAACTGCTCTGCACACTGCTCCTGCAACTCGAAGAACTCATTGGCGACAACCTCAAGATAATCCCTTACTTCCAAAGGATCACATCCTCTGAATTTTTGTTCAAATTCCTGATCTTTGATTAATTGTGGAGTTATAGCCATAACAAATTCACCTTTTAATAATGCAATTTACAGACAAGCTCTTAGTGTATTCCCATGCCCATCTGTTTTAAAGTTGGTACAAGAAAACTTTGAAGAAACATAATCGCCATAATTAAAATCATGGGTGAAAAATCAATTCCCCCCACACTCATAGGAACCAAACGCCTGATACGGCTTAGCAGTGGTTCGGTTATATTAAACAAAAAACGAACAATTGGATTATAGGGATCTGCATTCACCCAGGAAATAATTGCCCGGCCAATGATGATCCACATATAGGCCGTAAGCAAAAAATCAATTAACTGCGCTATGGCCATTATAAAATTATTTACAACAAACATCGTAATACTCCATATTTATTTTTTGGTGAGCCTTTACCCTTAGGAACGGGAACGAAATACGTTCACATTATTTCGTCTCTGTCGCTAAGCAACGCAAGAACCCGGTGGAACCGGCGCGCTCACCGTCGACAGAACCAGGCGAGTTTTTCCATCCTCTTCCACCTTGGCAGCCAGCACCATCCCCTGAGACTCAACTCCCATCAGTTTTACAGGTTTAAGGTTAGCCACAATCAACACCAGCATACCAAGGAGATCTTCCGGTTGATAGTACCCAGCTATGCCAGCCACAATTACCCGCTCTTCAGGCGCCTTCACGGTGAGTTTCAATAAACGATCAGACTTTTTAACAGGCTCAGCAGCAATAATTTCTGCCACTCTCAGCTTCACCTTCTGGAACTGGTCAAACGAAATTACACCCTCAATAATCTCAGGTGCTTGCTTATTCTTGCTTTTTTTCTCTTTATTTTTCTTTTTTGATTCCTGTTTTACAGGCTGTTGCTTCTTTTTTGTATCCATTCTTGGAAAAAGGGCATCAATTTTTTGTAAACCGGTTCCTGCCGCAAGCATTCCCCAGCAGCCATTGTTTGTGAGATCTGTAACCAACGGGCTATTTGCTGCAAGCCCAAGTCCTTTTGCCATCTTTTCACATGTTCCGGGCATTACAGGTTGTAGAAGGAGTGTAAGTAAGCGAAGGGTTTCTGCAAGATTATACAGGACCGTATGAAGACGCCCTACCTGCTCCGTATCTTTAACAAGGGCCCATGGTTCATTGGTCACGATATATTTATTGGCTTGGCTGATTAGTTCCCATACTGCCTGGAGGCTGCGATGAAACTGAAAGGTATTCATGGTTTCCTGATACGTGGCGAGAACTGTTCCAGCAAGATCCGAAAGAACAGTATCATCATCAGCATGCACAGGCGCAGGTACCACACCATCTGTGTATTTAACCAGCATTGCTGTTGTTCGGCTATACAAATTCCCGAGATCATTAGCAAGATCCGAATTTTTCCTGGCAACAAGCGCATCAAAACTAAAGGATGCATCAAGCCCGAAAGACATCTCACGAAGGCAAAAATAGCGGATGGAGTCCACGCCATATTCTTCAATGAGTTCAGCAGGCCGTATCACATTGCCTATGCTTTTAGACATCTTGGTTTCTTCCACATTCCAATAGCCATGGACATGAAGTTTTTTATACAGAGGCAGCCCCATGGACAAAATCATGGTGGGCCAATAGATGGCATGTGGTTTTAAAATATCTTTGGCAATCACATGCTCGGCCACATCCCAATAAGCTGCAAACTGGTCATCATCCGGATATCCTATACCGGTCAGATAATTGATGAGGGCATCAAACCATACATAGGTGACAAATTTTTCATCAAAAGGCAGTGGAATCCCCCAGGTGAGGCGAGAGGTAGGCCGTGAAATACAGAGATCTTCCAGTGGTTCACTTAAAAAGGAAAGAACTTCATTCTTATACCGTTCCGGAGTTATAAAAGCAGGATTAGCATTGATGTGATCGATTAGATCCTGCTGATAACGAGACATCCGAAAGAAATAGTTTTCTTCTGTAATCTCATCAGGCACAGTTTTATGATCTGGGCACGTTCCATCCACAAGCTCTTTTTCAGTCAAAAATCGTTCGCACCCAGTACAGTACAATCCCGTATATTTGTCAAAATAGATATCACCCTTATCATACACCTGCTGCAAAATGGACTGAACCGTGGCTACATGGTTCTTATCCGTTGTACGGATGAAATTATCAGGTTTAATGCCAAGCAGGGGCCAGGTCGTTCTAAACATTTCACTGATCCGGTCAACATATTCCTGGGGACTGCAATTTTCTTTACCGGCAGCTTCTGCTATTTTGTCACCATGTTCATCGGTTCCAGTCTGAAACTTGACTGTATCACCGGTTAAACGTCGAAATCTGCTGTAGGTATCTGCAACAATGGTGGTATAAGCATGGCCAAGATGGGGCTGTGCATTCACATAATAAATAGGAGTCGTAATATAAGTTGTCATTTCTCTTAAAAATTGTCACTGTTTGTCAGTATTCCTCCCTGGAGATCATCTACTAATATCAGCAGGTTAGGACTCTGATCTTTGAAATATTTCGGGTAACAGGATCAATCTACACGATTGAACCAGCGATAGATACCTGATACCTGTTACCTTCTGCCCGCAGGCATCATGTTTTTAATTTATAATACTAGCCACAGACTCTAAGAGGCTTTCACTTATTTCCGTCTGCTTTCTTATCCTTTTGTCCTTTTTTGCTTTTCTTTTCCGGCCTTACAATCTCAGCATTACGCCATTGTTCCGCCTGCACAACACTCACCTCTCCCTCTTCATTCACCACTTGAAGTGTGGACTGTAGTGGATTCTGACGTCTCACCCGGCAGCAGTGACCATCAATCATAAGTTTCTTACCAGGCCGGGGCATACCCTTTCGTTCCCGCTTGTATGTTTCATACTCATAGGTCAGACAACAGAGCAGTCGGTTGCAAACACCTGAAATTTTGGATGGATTAAGGGGAAGATCCTGTTCTTTAGCCATCTTAATGGAGACAGAATTAAATTTCTTCATATACCCGGAACAGCAGAGCTCACGACCGCAGGTACCAAGTCCACCAATCATCTTGGTTTCATGACGCACGCCAATCTGCCGCATCTCCACCCGTGTCCGGTATTCCTGAACCAGATCTTTTACCAGCGCCCTGAAATCCACCCGCTTATCTGCAGTAAAATAAAAAACCATCTTACTTCCATTGAAAAACCGTTCCACGCGAACCAGATGCATTCGCAGTGCATGGTGAAGAATCAGGCCCTTGCATGTTGCAAAAGCAGCCTCTTCTTCAAGGGGAATATTGACATAACGGTTACATTCTTCATGGACTGCTCGACGTAGGATTTCGTAACTTGCCTTTCGTTCTACTTCTGAATCTCTGCAAGCAGGAGCTGAACAGATAATACAGGCCGGTTCAAGTCCAGATTCTCCACGCACCATCACAACTTCATTTTTTTTCAAATCTTCAACATGTGACGAAGCCGTAAATTCCTGACCCAGCGTACGAAACCTGATACGGTAAAAATAGAGTAGATTGGTATCTTTTTTCTCATCCGCTTGCGGTTGAGCATTGTCTTGTCGTTTCTGTTTTTCTACCATAATATTATCTATTCTATCAGTCGAAAAAGGAGCACTTCACAAACAAGTGTTCGATTACAGTTTCGACCCAATTCTTTTTCTGCCCGACTAATAGCTTTTAGTTTAGCAAACAACTGTTCAGAACTCCAGTCTTTCCGTATACTCACATCCTCTGTGCCTGACTGCTGGCCACAACATTCCAGCAAACAATCTCTGAGCATAAGTTTAATCAGCGAAAAGAGGTGCGGCAGATCTTCCTTCAAAGCAGCCATGGATTCTGCCATTGACAGTAATCTCCCAAGCTCTTCATCCCTGTTTTCGACGGTTTCGGTAAGTAAAGCAATTAACTCTTTCGAAAAATCAACCAGATCCCTGCGATGAAAAAGCTGAGCTTTCCCCGGGCTTCCTTCCCCGAGTCTTGCAAGGAGCATTGCCGTATCCAGATCAAGTGTGTCATCTTCTTTCAACAAGATTGCAGCGGTTTCTTTCAGGGTCAAGCCATAAAATGGTATACTTTGACACCGTGACATGATCGTTGACAGCACATTTCCCGCTGAATCTGCCGTGAGAATCAGGAGGTTATTATCAGGTGGTTCTTCAAGAGTCTTCAGGAGGCTGTTGGCTGCTTCCTGACGCATGGTATGTACGTCCTCAATGAGAACCACCCGAGTCTTTGCCTCATAAGGCACAAACGAAAGTGTTTTAATTAATTGTCGAATCTGAGCAATCTTAATAGCTCCCTTTTCAGGTGCGACAAGCAGGAAATCGGGATGCGACCCGGAAATAAGTTTTTTACATGATGAACAAAAACCACATGCAGAAAGACCATCTGCCCCACTGCAATTCACCGCCGCCGCCAGCCCTCTGGCAAAGAGCTGCTTGCCCACTCCTTCAGGACCTCGAAAGAGATAGGCATGGGCTAAGCGACCACTCGACAAGCTCCTGCTGATTAGATTTTTCGCCTGATGTTGTCCATAAAAAGGCTTTCCGGCTATTTGCAGTGCGATGTCCGGTGGTTGAACTTGAGCGTGCATTTCAATATATGTCCCTTAGACATTAAAACGAAAGTTCAAACAATCACCATCAACCACAATATACTCCTTCCCTTCAGAACGCATTAACCCCTTTTCCTTGGCACCACTTTCACCATCACAGGCAACAAAGTCATCATAGCTGATGGTCTCGGCACGGATAAAACCCCGTTCAAAGTCGGAATGAATCTTTCCAGCTGCCCCTGGCGCTTTAGTACCCTTGGTAATCGTCCAGGCACGCGTTTCTTTCTCACCCACAGTAAAATAGGTGATCAGGCCAAGGAGTTTATAACCGGCAGCGATCAATCGGTTCAGACCCGGCTCTTCCATTCCCATATCAGCGAGAAATTCCTGCTGTTCTTCGGCATCGAGCTGACTCAACTCCTGCTCAATGGAACCGGCAATAATAACCACACCATCGCCATCCGCACTGGCATGCTTTTCAAGAATCCGAACAAAATCGTTACCACTGATCACATCCTCTTCAAGTACATTGGCTACGTAAAGAACAGGTTTGTCGGTGAGGAGACACATTTCTTTCATCATCTCCTCTTCCATATCACCATCAGGCACAAGGGTTCTGGCAGAGGCTCCGCCATCAAGCACATCACGAAGACGTTCAAGAAAAACTGCCTGAGCCTTCAAGGTTTTATCTCCTGATTTAGCCATGGATTGAGCTTTTTTAAGCCGTTTTTCCACGGTATCAAGGTCAGCCAGTATCAACTCCATGGTGATCACTTCACGATCCCTTTCAGGATCAATGGAGCCATCCACATGCACAATATTCTCATCCTCAAAACAACGGATCACATGAACAAGAGCATCCACCTGTCTTATATGGCCGAGGAACTGATTCCCAAGCCCCTCTCCCTGACTTGCTCCTTTTACAAGGCCTGCAATATCCACAAACTCCATCTGGGTGGCAACCTTACGTTTTGTTTTGGCCATCTCAGCCAATACGTCCAGGCGCTTATCCGGCACCGGAACAATACCCACATTTGGTTCAATGGTACAAAACGGGTAATTTTCAGCATCAATACCAGCCGCAGTCAAAGCATTAAAAATTGTAGATTTCCCAACATTTGGAAGACCAACAATACCACAACGAAATCCCATATATAACTCCCTACCCGTTAAGAGTATGTAAAAACTAGATATATCAAACGTAACGACAAATTATAAAAAATGGAATAGTATACCCTGCTCAAAGAGAAAATGCCCATTTTTTTGCAAGGAACTTCCCATGACCACAACTTCCATATTAATCAGCAACGTCACTCTTTTCACGGATCCTGACAGCCCACTTGCCTCCAATCAATGGCTTTTGTGCGAAGGTGACTCAATTCACTCATTCGGCTCCATGGCATCCATCCCCGACTGCCCTGATGCTGCCTGCATTGATGGAACAGACAAACTGCTTATGCCCGGTCTGATTAACGCACACAATCACTGTGCGATGACCCTTTTTCGCGGACTTGCTGACGACCTTGAACTTGGCGAATGGTTAAACAAGCATATCTTCCCGGCAGAAGCCGCTAACGTGAATAAAGAAATGGTCTACTGGTGTACAAAGCTTGCCGCAGCCGAGATGATACTGTCCGGCACAACCACGGTGGCAGACGGTTATTTTTATGAAAATCAGGCAGCACAAGCACTCCTTGAATCTGGAATGCGGGCTGTCCCGGCACAAGGTATTGTCGATTTTCCCGCTCCGGGAGTTCCTGATCCAAGTACAAATATTGATGTTGTTGAAACGTTCCTGACCAACTGGAAAAACAAAAATGATCGAATAACACCTGCTGTATTTGCTCATTCGCCATATACTTGTTCTGCCAAAACATTACAGGCAGCCAAAACACTGGCCGTAAAACATCAGGCACCTTTCTTCATTCATATTGCAGAAAGCAGACACGAACAAAACATCATCATAGAGCCGCAGGGAACAAGCCCAATTCGTCATCTTGCCGCACTGGGTCTGCTGGACAATGACACTGTCCTCATTCATTGTGTCTGGCTTGATGATGAGGACCGGGAAATTATTAAGAAAAGTGGGGCTGGTGTAGTGATTTGCCCACAAAGCCACCTGAAACTGGCGTCGGGTATTGCCAAAACGTCCACAATGGATACGATGAGAATTCCAATCGGACTTGGTACCGATGGAAGCGCCAGCAATAACAGCCTGGATATGTTCTGCGAAATGGATATCCTTGCAAAAACCCAAAAACTCTGGACACTCGATGCCACGGTCATGCCCGCAAAGCGTGCTCTGGCAGCGGCAACTAAAAGTAATGCGAAGATCCTGGGGCTTTCAATGCTGGGAGAAATCGCTCCTGGATTTAAAGCGGATATTACTCTGTTAGATATGAACCAGCCTCATTTACAGCCATTCTACAATAGTGATGTTTTGGTCTACAGTGGCAGTGGAGCAGATGTTGAAACAGTTATCATAAATGGCAGGATCATACTAAGAGACCGTGAACTTCTTTCCTTCGATTTGAATGAGTGCATGACAAAGGTACGAAAACTTGCTGCCCCACTCGGTTTGCTTTAAGGGGCGGTAACTAAAGTCTATCAATGAAAAAAACAACAGGCAGTGAATTAAAAGAATAACTTCAACATTGCAAAACCGCCAATCAGGAGGACTACAAAGGCAATGCAAAGGAGATTAAAATAACGGTCAATAAAGCGCTTAGCTGGCTCACCCCATTTATACAGGAGCCATGCCACGAGAAAAAAGCGACAGGCTCGGGCAAAAAACGAGGCTATCAGGAAAACAGGCAGATTAACATGAGCAACACCAGCCGTAATGGTGGTCAGTTTGTAAGGCAGAGGAGTCAAGCCAAAGATAAATACAATCCAGGCATTCCAGTGATCATAAACCTGGAACAGGTATTCCCCGCCAAGCGCACTTCCCATACTTGAGACAAGATAGGGTGGCAATGCAATGTCAAGCTGCCCATCAACATCCACCAGAGTCATATGAGCCACATTTTCAACGACCCAACGTCCCATGGTATCCCAGGCAAAGACACCGATTCCGTATCCTGCCAGGCCACCGGCGACTGAAGCGAGCGTGCACCAGAATGCATATTTATACCAGCGGCTGGTCGCTCCAAGCACCAGAGCAATGAGTAACACATCAGGAGGGATGGGAAAAAAACTTGCTTCTGCAAAGGAAAGAACAACAAGTGCCAGTAAGCCGTATTTGCTATCTGCCCAGTGCAACATCCAATCATATAGACGCCGCACTATCCCGTTTTTCTTTAGTTTTTCTTCAGTCATTCTTCCAACCGTACGCCCCTATCAAACTTACAAAACGAACACTCTCAAGCCGCTGTACTTCAATCTCACCACCTTCTTTTGTAACGTACTGCAATTCCTGTACATTGCGGTCACCTACAGGAATCACCATACGTCCTGTATCTGCCAGTTGATCTATCAATGGTTCAGGGATTTCAGGGCTGCCGGCTGTAACGATAATAGCATCATAGGGGGCATGTTCCTGCCATCCCATAGTGCCGTCATCAAGGCGGGAAAGGATGTTGTAGAAATGCAACTGATCAAATACTTTACGGGCTCCGGCAAGGAGGGTATTAATCCGTTCTACGGTATACACCTGGGCACAAAGTCTTGAAAGTACAGCAGCCTGATAGCCGGATCCGGTACCTATTTCAAGAACTTTTTCAGTTCCTTTTAACTGCAGAGCCTGGGTCATTGCAGCCACAATAAAAGGCTGAGAAATTGTCTGGTCACTGGCAATGGGAAGGGGATGATCGCCATATGCTCTTGCCTGCATGGCATCATCGACAAAGAGGTGCCTAGGCACCTCTGCCATAACTTTTAAAACATTGGGATCACTAACCCCACGTGAACGAAGCTGCTCCTGCACCATTCGTTCACGCACTGTGGCAAAGCTATCTATCACTTCTTTTCAGTCTCCTGCCAGGAATAATCATCCTGCCAGTCAAATTCGTCATCATCATAGCCACTATAATGACAGCGTTTAACCGTATCTCCTGCAAGGGTGATAGCCACCATATCATAGCCATCAGGATCAAAAATTCCTCCCACATAAGGGGCATTCTGCAAGGCTGTCCGAGACTCTTCGTAATAAAGCCATTCTTCTACCCCGGGACTTACCATACGCTTGGAATCAGGTTCTCCCATGAGTTCCAGAACTTCGTTACATGTGGTCTGTCCAACTTTAATCATGGCGACATCGGAAACCAGATGACGTGTAGGCGTTCCTGAACATCCCGCTATAAACAAAGCCAGGAACAACAAATTTGTGAAAAAAAGAGGCCGAAAGGCGTTTAGCATAGGAATCTCCAGCTAAAAAAGAACGGTTGAAAAGGTCGTAAAACGTGTTTCTTCAACCGTTCTATAGCGTGTTGAGAGGCTTTTTTCAACGTATAAGTGAATCTTGAATCTCAAGCCCCAACGGCTTTATTGAGAATTTTGTAATTTCTCTCCACCATAACCATCGGATCAACCACAAGACCTGCCTGAATCATTGCATTATCATAGATCTGTGCTGCCACATCAGAAGCAAAAGATTCATCGCTTTTCACAAGATCTGCGAGCTGCTTAATAAGAGGACTTGCAAGATTGATCTCAAGAGTCTTTTTGCTGGCTTCCGGAGCAAGGCCTTTTTCCATACGGCTTGCAGCCATGATACGTTCCATGGAAGAAGTCATGTACCCATCAGGATTCACGATCATTGCGGGAGAATCAACAAGACGTTTAGATTCGAGAACATCAGCCACTTTGTCATCAAGTGTTTTCTTCAACCAGGCAACAAGATCACTACTGGCATCGCTATCCAGTTTCTCAGCTTGCTCCTCATCGCTTTCCTTGTCATCGTCACTCTTTGACAGATCAAGATCAGCACGATCAGCGGATACCAGTTTCTTACCATCGAACTCACCTAAATGATTCAATACGAAGTCATCGATGGGTTCCATGGTGTAGATAATTTCGATATTCTTTTTATTAAACATCTCAACATATGGACCAGCCTCAATGGCAGCACGATTGGGGCCATTGATATAATAAATTTCTTCCTGCCCTTCTGCCATACGCTCAACATAAGCGGCAAGTGATGTTGGCTTACCGTCATCAGAACGGGAAGACTGAAAACGAACCAGCGGTGCCAGTTCTTTCTGAAACTCATAATCTGAGGTCACCCCTTCCTTGATATAAATGCCAAAGGTATTCCAGAATTCGAGATAGTAATCGGAATCCCGCTTTGCCTCTTCTGCCAGAAATTTAAGAAACCGCTTAGTGATCACTTTACGAAGTTTCATCACCAGCGCATTATCCTGAAGCGACTGACGGGAAATATTAAGGGGAAGATCTTCACTATCCACCACCCCTTTTAAAAAGCGCAGCCATTCGGGGAGGATATTTTTAGAATGCTGATCAATGAGTATCCGCTGACAGTATAGATTCACCCCCGGTTCAACCCGGCCAAAACCCATGGACTCAAAGTTTTCCTTGGGGGCAAAAAGGACTGCATTAATGGCGAGTGGTGCATCAACGGAAAAATGGAGGCGGTAATGAGGATCGTCTGAGACGTTAGCAATAAATTTATAGAAATCGTTATACTCTTCGTCGGTGATCTCCTGCTTAGACCTGGTCCAGATAGCCTGAACAGTATTTACGGTCTCCCCTTCAAGCTTAATGGGGAAGGGAACAAAACTTGAATACTGTTTGATGATACTTTCAACTTTCCATTTTTTATCATACTCATGGGCATCGTCTTTTAGCTCAATAATGACCTTGGTTCCACGATGTAAACCTGGTGCTTCAGAGATGGTAAAGCTACCGGCGCCCTCTGAAACCCATTCGTTTCCTTCCGAGCCATCCCAGGAACGACTCTGAACTGTAACTTTTTTTCCTGCCATAAATGCAGCATAGAACCCTACTCCGAACTGGCCGATAAGACTCACATCTTTGCGTGCAGCCTCTGCAAGCTCTGCAACAAAATTACCGGAACCGGAATGAGCAATAGTACCAAGGTTCCTCTCAAGCTCCGCACGCGTCATACCAATACCGGTATCTGTGATGGTCAAAGTGTGCTTTTCTTCATCAAGATCAATATTTATTTCCAAAGGCACATGATCATCAAAAATATCATCCTGAGTTAAGCTCTCATGGCGCATTTTTTCAAGTGCATCCGAGCTATTGGAAATCAGCTCACGAATAAAAATTTCACGATCGGTGTAGAGCGAATTAATTACAATATCTAACATCTTCTGGGTTTCTGCCTGAAACTCATGGGTTGTTTCCTGAACACTCATTTTATATCTCCTCTCACATAATCATATTGAACAAAGGAGCAGCTTCGCCCCAATTCCGTTGCTTTTTTACTAAAAGTCGGCCAAAATGATAAGCATGCATGCCCCACTGTCAAGCCTTGAGGCTCAATGGAAACCTACAACGTCATGATACTGAAATGAAAAATATACAGAAAGATACCCTGATCATTGGAGCCGGACTCTCCGGACTCACCGTTGCCTGGAAACTCAAACAGATTCCCGGTCACACCATTCTTCTCCTGGAACAATCAGAACGCGCAGGCGGGACAATCGTAAGTCACGCAGAGGATGGGTATCTTGCAGAAGGCGGGCCGCACGGTTTTCTTGATAACTGTACAGAATCCCAATCACTGCTCACGGAAACCGGGCTTGACAAAGAATGTCTCAAAGCTCCCCTCGCAAAATTTGTCCGCTACGTGTGTATGGATGGCAAGCTGAAACTCATCCCCCAGTCACCACTTAAAATTCTTGTAGCACCTCTTATCTCACCCCTTGCAAAATTGCGCGTTGCCGGCGACTTTTTCAAAAAACCGCTGGAAGGAGAGCCCACGGTGAGCGAGTGGGTTCAACACCGTTTTGGTAAAGCCCTTTTGCCATATGTTGATGCTGTTTTTACCGGAACCTATGCAGGAGATCTGGATCGTCTGGTTATTGATGCAGTGATGCCCGGTGTACGGAAGATTGAAAAAGAACACGGTTCTCTGATCTATGGCCTGTTAAAAAAGATGAAGACCGCAAAAACAACAAAAGCGGGACAGGGAAAGAAAAAAGGACTTCCTGCCATGACCAGTTTTCCAACCGGAATGGGCAGACTGCCCGAACGTTTATACGAAAATATCAGCAGCGACGAAATCAAAAACGATTGCCCGGTATTGAGTATTTCACGGGGAAATGATGGCTGGCTGGTAAACACTGAAAAAGAGAGTTTTGAATGCCGGAATCTGGTACTGGCACTCCCGGTAAATACAGCACTTACACTCCTTGCAAATGTAACAGCCCCACCACCACTTGCAAAAATCCCGGAAGCCAGGATTGTCACCATTGCCATGGGGTTTGGAGCGGGAGCAAGTTTACCTCCCGGTTTTGGCTATCTAACACCTGAAAGAGAACAACGCTTTTGTCTCGGCGCACTCTTTTCCTCCAATATGTTTCCGGGCCGTTCCCCAAAAGATCATATCCTGCTGGAAGCCTTGGTTGGCGGGCGCAGACACCCGGAACGTCTTGAGCTTGATGATGACACATTGATAAAAGAGGCAGTACAGGACTTACAGCAACTCCTTAATCTCCCCAACCCTCCAAGCTATGCTAAAGTTTTACGTCCACGCAGTGGAATCCCACAACTGGAGAAAGGGTACCCAGACTTACTTAAGTGGCGAAACAACATGATGAAAGCGGAAAAAGGATTGTACGTTACGGGATTTGGCTGGGAAGGGATTGGGCTCAACGACATGATTAAAACCGCATACCGAGTGAGTGATGCGATTAAACAGGGTGAGCAGGATCGCGGAGAAGAGAATGCAGAGGTGAAGAAAGTTTATTTTTGATCACTCACATAATACAATATCAACGTAAAAAATAATGGCAGCTTCTTTTGCAGAACATAGTATTTTAACTGGGTGCTGCCTCCCGTTTGTTTGTCCCCGCTGATGTAACTCAGCAAATCTAAAGACTGTACTTCAGTGCTTTCCCGATGTAATAGTTTATGAGTACCTATTTGATTTACTGTCCCCTGCATGGAACAAAACTCAACTGCCCCTGAACAATGACCATGGAAAAGTTTGATCATAAAATTACCACATTCGGCATCAGAAACCGAATCCTTATCTTTGCCCTTGTCGCCACCCTTATCCCCTCACTGGGTTTAGGATGGGCTTTTTACACTCAAACCCAGAAACTGCTTCAGGAAAACGTTGAGCTGGAACTCCATAGTATAATCAATCGGGCTCAACGTGAAGCAGACCTCTGGTTTAAAGAAAATACTGTTAATATGAGGGTCTTTTCCAACTCATTTGTTATTTCAGAAAACCTTGAACAATTCACAAACTTAAACCAACGGCAAGAGAGCAATACGACTGAACAAATGGCAACAACCATTGCGATTCTCAGTGAATATCTCATGCTGGTTCAATCTCAGTTTCATGAATACAAACAACTGCTGCTTCTTGATGGTACGGGTAAAATAATTACCAAAAGCAACAACAACAACAACAACAACAACAACAACACACCTTTCGCACTACCGGATAATTGGGAAGAGCAACTTGCTCAACACAAGATGATCATTGGAGAGACAGATACCAATGGAGCGTCAACCGAAGCTACTTTTTTGTTGGCCATCCCTGTATATTCACACAAACAGGAAATTCTAGGACTTCTGGCAACAGAAGTCAGCTTAAATGGATTACAATCGGTGATGAAATCCGTTGCCATTTCACAATCAACCAAGCTCTCACTACTCCACAGAGATGGTTCCATTCTCGGTTCGACAATTCAAGCAGATACGACTGAAAGACCAACTCACTCCAAGAACAACAGCCTCAAAAAACTCTATACCAATCCAATGAAACTCTCCACCTATATTGATGGTAATGACAAGAAAGTTGTTGGAGTAGTTGCTCATCTCCCTCATCTCTCGTGGGGGATTTTAATGGAAAAAGACTACGACCTGGTGTTTGCCGAAGTTCAGAAACTTAAAAACATTACTCTTCTAATTATCGCGACACTATTAGCATTTACAGGGATTGCTGCATTCTTTCTATCCTACAGTATCCTGTCGCCTCTAAAACAACTGATAAAAGGTGCCATGCAGGTGGCCGATGGCGATCTCAATGTAACATTGCCTGTTAAGAACAGGGATGAACTGGGTTTTACCATATCAGTTTTTAATGACATGGTAGTACGACTGCGAAAAAGCCATGACGAACTTGAGATACTCGCAACAGTGGATTCCCTTACAGGGCTGACTAACCGTAACCACTTGATGGGTACGCTGGCATTACATATAAAACGATATGCCCGACACCGGGTTCCCTTCTCAATCCTGATGGCTGACCTTGATCATTTCAAACAAGTAAACGACAATTACGGACACCTTGCAGGAGATGCTGTACTTAGAAGGGTCGGAAAAATATTTGATGAAACTCTACGCTCGATTGATACAGCCGGACGTTACGGAGGGGAAGAATTCTTAATTATTCTGGATAGTACAGGAGAGCAGGAAGCCGAGCAGACTGCAGAACGTATCAGAAAAACGGTGGAAGAAAGCAGGATTACCAGAGATGGAAAAACCATACAAGTCACCATTAGTTTCGGTGTGGCTACAATCTGCGACATGATGAGTATGGACGATGGACAACTGATTGGCATGGCCGACAAAGCTCTTTATGAAGCAAAACAGCAAGGAAGAAATCGTACAGTGGTATCTAGCACACAAATTTCAGAATAAAACAGCGGAGATAGACCTGTTTTCTGATACGTGATTCACCAATACTACACCACAACTACGGTACAATTTCAAGAAGCCGGTAATAAATCCATCCTTTGCCTTTTTGGTCCGATTCGACCTGAATCCAGTTCTTAACATAGGCCAGGGCTTTTATATATGTTCCCTCCCTAAGTATAAAACGAACATCGTTCTTCGTGCCAGGCCCTGTGCGAACGTTACATGTCGTTAATACTTTCATTGCTAACGGAGCAACAAAAACGATATCTGATTTATTACTTAAAAAGTTCTTAACCTCCAATGCACGAATCGGCTGAATCAGTTGCTGGGCCCTGCTTGACAGGTTAAATGCGTTCTCAACATCCCCTTGCGTCAGTGCATCAACACTCATTGCTACGACTTGTTCTGCCTCCAACACAACCTGCTGTAGCTGGTCATCCATTGACCGCTCGGCAGCAACTTTTAGCACTGCTTTCACCTCTGCAATGTTAGCAACAGTTCCCGCCTTACTGCTATGACTACGTAGCTTTGCCTTGGTACGAACGACTTCACGGGTGCTATTCTGCCTGGCAAGCACCAGTTTTTTGATCTCCTCCTGCTTTCCAAGCAACTCCTGCTGCAGTCTATCCACCTCACCACTTAGCTGCCTGTTCTGTTCTTCAAGTTGTTGTTCATGCCGACTGGGCTGCTTGATTTCAATACTTTTTGGGGGGGGAGTACAACTGCTGATAACAAGAGTGAGCAAGAGAGATAATAGAAGTAGCCACGCTTGTCGATTTAGTAAACCTAATTCAATCTTTATCATTTGCGATATATAGTCCTCAATATTTTTTAAGAAACTCCTATAAAAATTCTATGGGATTGCAGGAAAGATGTCAATACTATTAACACTCCTACTCCTGTGACCGTATCAATCTATCATAGAGGTAACTACTAACAGAGCACCGGAATAATTTCACGATCCGAATGGATTGCATACAACTAACAGGCTGCCCCAGTCGACCTGCAAAAGCCTCCGATACCCTGTAAGCAGTTACAACCTCAGAGTTTCTGCAAACAAATGTTTTTATTCCGGTGGCAATGAGAGTATTTGTATGACCCTATTGCAATCTGGAACTGTATGCTCTACTCTACAAAAATCCTTAGCAGAAATAGTACAAGGAGGAGCAAAGCTGGTCGCAATATACGAAAATCCTGGAATCAATATCCCAGGACTTCGATAATACGTACTCGGGAAAGGAGATTACTGATGGGTAAGGATAAGCTTTTCACTCAATTTAACATAAAAGACTTCACGCTAAATAATCGGATTGGAGTGGCACCGATGACAAGGATGTCTGCAGCAAAAGACAGCATACCTCGTCAGGATGTTTTTGATTTTCTTGTTCACCGTGCGAAAAACGGTGCCAGCATCATCTACACAGAGGCTATCGTTACCGACTATGAAAGTGCTCAAGGATATCCCGGACAGTCACGAATATTGAACCAGCACCAAATAGATGCATGGAAACCGGTTGTTCAAGAAATACAGAAAGAAGGTTCCATCGCAATTATGCAAATGTTTCATTGCGGACGTATGGCCTGGCCTGAAATAAATCCGGCAAACCGCATCATAGCCCCGAGTTCCCTCACTCCGGAACAGGAAAATCCCTTAACCGAGGCTCCCTATCCATCACCTGAAAGCATGAGCCAGTTTGATATCGAACATGTGATCACAGGATTTGTAGAAACTGCCAAGGGAGCCGTTGAAGCGGGTTTTAACGGTATTGAAATTCATGGCGCACATGGGTACCTGATCAACCAATTCCTGTCATCCTATTCTAACAACCGAACAGACACATACGGTGGCTCGGTGGAAAACCGTTGCCGCTTTGCCAATGAGATAATTCAGGCAGTTAAAAAAGTAATTCCAGATAACAAATTGCTTATGTTCAGAATTTCCAACTGGGGTGTTGCAGACATGGAGGTCTCTCTTTTTGACACAAAAGATGAGTACCAGGAGATCATCAAACGTTTATCCGATGAACCAATTGACGTTATTTCTGTTTCCACTTACGAATTCAACCAAAAAGCCTTTGGCACAAATAAAACCATGGCACAGCTGACGCGAGAGGTCACAGAACTGCCAATTTTCATATGCGGCAGCATCTTTGACCGCGCAAGTGCCGACGAAGCCCTGGAAGACGCAGATATCATCCTCAGCGGCAAATCATTACTTCTAAATCCAAATTGGGTGGAGGACATACGCTCAGATAAAACATTGAACCGGTATCAGTCGGAAGAGGCAAACATTGCGTATACTGAGAAGGTGTTGTTGTAACTACTACACATTTAGTCGGATGAACCGGATTTTAATATGCAGAAAACAAATAAAGAGATCGACAAATCCAATCAAAATTGTTCATATACTCACACAAGGTGCTTTGGATAAATTTTTTCTGGAGGAGAATTAAATGAGTGGACACGGACATGGACATGACAAACCGGAAGAGGATCATTCAATCTGCGTAAAGGTTGGAGTATTCTTTATTTGCGTTATTATTGGGTTTTTTGTGATTGGGATGATTAATTAGGAACATTTCATTTTTCACAAGTACGGATTACATAAAGTGAAAAAGCCAACAATTCGACAACTAATTACCATTGCAGGGCTTTGAAGACTTTGGGTGGTTGATGTTGCGGAACCGCCAAAACCCGTTAAATATCGTATAATTTAATATATAACACCAGCATCGTTGATCGAATGTTTACGGTGGCTGGAATAGATTGAATCAACCGTTAGAAGCGTAAGCTTCTGACGGTTTTTTTGTTCGAAGGAAATAATACAAATGGCTAAGAAAAAGTTTTATGCAGTTGCCAGTGGTCGAAAACCCGGAGTTTACACCTCGTGGCCTGAGGCAGAGGCTCAGGTTAAAGGTTTTAGGGGAGCAAAATATAAAGGTTTTTCCTGTAGCTTAGAAGCAGAGGCCTGGATGGATGCTCCCCGGTGGGGACAGAAAATAAAACAGCAAAAGAAAAAGGAAAACCATGAACTGCCAATGCCCGTTGAGGGTCGAACAGAAATTTATACCGATGGTGGTGCAATCAACAATCCAGGTCCTGGCGGGTATGGTGCAATCATCCTCGAAAACAATGAAACCCTTGAAATAACCGGTGGTTACACACACACCACAAATAACCGCATGGAGCTTATGGCCTGCATTAAAGGCATTGAGGCTCTTACCAGCCGCACAAAACCCGTTGCACTCTTCTCAGATTCTCAATATGTGGTAAAAGGGATCAGCAAAGGATGGGCCAAGGGCTGGCGTAAGCGGGGCTGGCTTAAATCCGATGGAACCCCGGCTGTAAACCCTGATTTATGGAAACGTTTGCTGGATCTCACTCAAGGGCTTGATATTATTTTTTGCTGGGTTAAGGGACACGCCGGTCACCCTTTGAATGAGCGTTGTGATCAACTGGCAGTTCGGAGTGCTAGGGGGAGTGATCAGATTGAAGATGAGGGCTATAAAAAACGTACTAAATAACTTGAACAACTCATCGAGTTCCCGTTTCTAGGCAATACGTGAGTGCAGCTAAAATTTTTCCGTATTGCTGCAAAAAGTGACCTGAGAACAATGGTGACCCGGTGGTATAAAACAGGCTGTTTCTGTTTCTATCATGTTCCGTGCAGGTGCGGCTGATTACCATAGGGGTGAATATGTTCATGGCAGTGGATCTGTTTTTCTTCGCAACGGATCAGTTGTCCATCCTGCATGGTGTAGAGTTGATTACAAGTGGAAGCCAGAAAATCCAGATCATGGGAGATGATGATATGGGCAAGTTTCTGTTCCCGAAGTATTTTTATTAACCGTTCTCTGGTTGCCGGATCCAGGTTATTACTTGGCTCATCGAGAAGCAGCATTTCCGGCTCCATGGAAAGGATTGTGGCAAGTGCTACAAGTTTTTTCTCACCACCTGAGAGTCTATGGGTGATACGATCCTCAAACCCTTTCAAACCAAGTTTTTCCAAGGTACGAATGGAAATATCCCGAGCTTCCTGTGGCGTAGCACCATGATTTAAGGGGCCAAAAGCTATATCTTCCAATACCGTTGGGGAAAAGAGCTGGTCGTCTGAATCCTGGAATAAAAACCCCAGTTTGCGGCGAAGCGTAAAGAAGTCCTTTTCTGTTTTTATCTCTGTTCCCTGAAGCACGATTTGTCCATCGTCTGCTTTCAGCAAGCCCATGATGATCTGGAAGAGAGTGGTCTTACCACTGCCATTTGGCCCAATGATTCCTATTTGTTCTTTGTGGGCATGAAAGTTGATTTCGTTTAAGAGAGGTTTTTTCTGTCCCGGATAGGAGTAGCTGATATTGTGGAGTTCAAGAAGTGACGGAGTCATGTTCATAATGGCCTACTGGGTTAAAGGCGTGAAGACATAAGGGAAAGGCCAGCCAAAAGCAGGCTGACAAGAAGCATGGTACACAGAAAAAGATAATCAGCTTTGGTCGGTTGTGGCTGATCCAATGGAATAAGCTTGCCTTTAAATCCTCGCAGGATCATGGCCTGATGGACTCGTTCTCCCCGATTCCAACTTTTTACCAGAGTCATGCCGAAGAGATGGCTATAGGTTCGATACGTGTGAAGTGAATTTTGAGGGGTAAAACCTCTAATCTTTGCTGCCCGCTGCAGTCGTTGATATTCCCGGTGAATCACAAAGAGTTGTCGGTATGAAAAAAGAAGAAGAAAGCTTAATTTTCGTGGAACGCCCAGTTTTTCCATACCATGGCCCAGGTTTGCGGTGCTGGAGGTGGCAAGGAGTGCCAGAAAACAGAAGAGGATTCCATTACTTTTCAGACTGATAAGTGCAGCCATTCGAATACCGTCAAGGCTCAGATTCAGAAATGACAATTGCATCGTTTCTTCTCCTCCATAGGTGAGAGGGAGAGTTATCCAGATAAAAAGAGTAAAAATGTTGACTTGCAGAAAGCGTTTTAAGAACAAACAGGGAGCTGGTTTCGAGAAAGAAAGGAGTATTGCCGTAACAATAACTCCAACTCCAGCCACAATAATTGAGGAACAGAGGGCTAGTACTATACTAATGGCTGCAGCCCCGATAAGTTTTACCTTGGGATCACGTTTGTGAAACAGGGTCGAGCCCATGGAAAAGGATTCATCAATCATCTGTTGCAGTACCTTTTGCTTTACGATTTCTCATCCAGGTAACAAGTCCTGCAAGCCCCAGGAGAAAACCGATTCCTGCCATGATATCCCGCAAGTCCGGTTTCTCCTGCCTGTTTTCTGCAAGACTTCGTTTAATGGGAGCGAGCTCCTGTGCCACGATTTCTTTGATCAGTATTTGCAACTCTGCATTGCTTATGCTACCTGCATGTTGCACTGGTGCCTGAGTGCTATCTTCTAAAAGGTATTCCGTGGCGGGAACCAGCCATTCACTTTGATGTCCTTCACTGCCTGTAACAAGGATTAACAGATCTGTTTTCCTGGCTCTTGCCTCGGGTGGAACAGTAAAGGTGAATATGCCTTTTGTGTTTCCAGTCCCCTGTAATAAAATTGCACCGGATGTATTGTCTTTTACCGTAATTTTGCCATGTAGAAGAGGTTTATTTTCTGAAAAGTTTGATTCAACGGTTACCGTATTTCCTGAAACCCAGGCAAAGACGTGAATTTTATGGGCTTCTACCTGGAAAGGCAGAAACAGGAGACAGGCGGCCAGGAGGAGAATACGTATGGACATATTGTTGTTGTTAATGGTTAAGCGAGAGGATTTCAGGCTGTACCTTAAGCAAAAAGGTGACAACAAACATGGTGATCGACCGCCAAGGAGCAGATGGACAGAACCAGGACCTATGGGTACATGGATAAGGGATGCTACGAAAAAGGTGGCTGAGAGCAGGGATACGGTCATGATACGATCGTAGTCCAGCTTTTCAAGGCCGATGGCAGTGCCTGCAATAGTGAGAGCTGCACCACCGGCAAGTACAGGTGCTGTGAGGGTTCCTTCTGAAATATGCATATTATCTCCAGTCCTCGTAACAAACAGGCAGACGATTCAGTTCATCACGATAATATTTCCATTTTGGTATAAATTGATCCATTAACGAAACAAATCGTGAATTATGTGTTGCTTCCACCTTACAAGTACCCCATTGGGTTTTTATTTTTTTAACGCCAAAGTCATGAATCTTCACATTCATTAGCTTTTCATATTCCTGTATGAACACCGGGATTTTCTTTTTCAGCTGTTGCCTGTGTCATTCGCTGACAACTATCTGCCGTTTTTCCCCATGATGTTCTAGGCCTGAGATGCTTCCATTCATTTTGTAAGCACCTCCCAGTAACCGGATTTGGTTGAGCCACGGTGTTTGATCACACCATTATCTGATAGTTTTTTAAGATGATACTTGATTCCATCTGCGGTTATTCCGATTTGATCAGCCAAGCCTTTTCGTGACATTACCGGGTTTGCTTTCAACAATAGAATAATTCTTTCTTGGGTAGTTTCCTGGGTACTTTCTTTTTCTCCGACATCAGGTGCTGTAAAAGAAAACCTTACCCACAAGCCAGTATGTTCGTAGCTGAACTCAGGCTGAGTTGTTCCGGAATTCAGACAGGATTTGAAGATATGTTCAATGCCACGACCCCAGGATTCAATCATTCCGGCACGAAAAAAACCATTTGCAATATCAGGATTATAAGGTTCCGATGAATGTTTACCTAACAGGGTTGTAATATCCCACTCATCGGGCAGACGCCCACTGTTCCAGATCCTCAAGGCCATCCTGCTGGTGTAAATCGACATCGACAAGAATCCCTGTCAAATAACAACCTTGCGCATTGGCAAAGCCGCAAATCCAATTCAGGCACTCGCTACGCCATGTCTGTTTATATTCCATGGTTTGATGTTCGCTCATGCCTTTTCTTTCTTCTGCTTAAGGGGTATTGGGATTGTCTTTTCAAACAATCCTCGATAGCTCGGAGAGTGAAATTTACATCCATGCCACCACGCAGTTCGTTGCAACTGGCCCAAAGGGATAAATACAGTTCTGATTTTTTTATTGCCATTGTTTTTTTTAGTGCAGGTCTTTTCCGGTAGAACTCATGGACAGGGAAGCATTTCGAACCCCACGCATTGCTTTTAAACTGTTCGCCAGGCCCTGGACTTCACCAGCCTTACCACGAACAATAATCACCTCAAGACAGTTGTGATGATCCATATGCACATGGGTTGTGGAGATAATCTGGCTATGAAAGTCATGCTGCAGTTCTGTTACCTTTTCCTGAAGCTTGTGTTGGTGGTGGTCATAAACAAGTGATATAACACCCATAACATCTTTATCCTCCCGCCATTCTTTCTCTATAATACGACCACGAATGAGATCCCGAAGAGCTTCCGAACGGTTTTTATAAAGGTGGGCTTTAATAAAACCGTCAAAGTCATCAAGAAGGTTCTCTTCCATGGAAACAGTAAAACGCTTTAACATATGTAACACCTCTTTTAAATTTGTGTTAAATTAGCATCTGTTCACTAAAAGGTCAACTGAGCTTCGTTCAGAAATCAATAACACATCTTACCATAGGAAAGAATATGGAATACAACATAAAACCCATAGGATTAATTCATTCCTGTTATAGGGAAAAATTTGGCATCCCAAGACAACCTGGGTTAGTGAAAAATGCAACAGGTATGATTGAGATGCTGTCTCCCTGCAACCGTGAGGAAATGTTTAAAGAGTTGGACTCTTTTTCCCATATCTGGCTGCAGTTTCTCTTTCATGAAGCTGTCTCTGACGGTTGGCGTCCCACGGTGCGGCCTCCATGGCTGGGTGGTCAGAAACGAGTGGGACTTTTTGCGAGCAGGTCTCCGCACCGACCTAATTTCCTGGGCCTTTCTGTGGTTCGCTATCATGGTCTGCGAAAAGAAAAGGCTAAACTTTTTCTTGATATCAGTGGGCTTGATCTTTTAGACGGAACTCCGATTATAGATATTAAACCTTATATTCCCTACAGTGATACGCTTGAGGATGCGACCAGTGGGTTTGTCCAGTTTGCAGAAAAGCAGGTTGTTGTCACTTTTACTTCCGAAGCAGAATCCGCCTGCCTCCACTATCGGCAGACAAGTGGCCGAGACCTGAAAGCATTGATTTGTGAAGTTTTAGAACAGGATCCGCGACCGGCAAGCCAGCGCCAGAAGCAGCGGGAATACGGGATGCTGCTCTGGGAAATGAATATACGCTGGTTGGCTGAAAAAATGAGTTTCACGGTTTTTTCCGTTCAGGAAGAGAGAGTGGAGGCATAGGCTGTTTGTTAAGACAATAATTGATGTCTGAGCGGCCTGCGGACAGGTCTTCGGTGTCAGTTTCTCGCCGGTGCTAATATGTTTCGGGGTCGAACCCGAATATTTACAATGAAACGTTAATCAAAAGAAGAAAAAAACTGAGCAGAGTTATGGATAGCAGTTTCCTGGGAAAATCCCCGAGGTTATGAGTACTTGGTAAAACGCCAGTAACACGTAAGAAAACAATGCATTACCGCAGCAACCTGAAAGGGACTTGTCAAGATTTGTGATACTGTCAAACTGTTTTTCAGGGAGAACTGCTATCGGGAGTGGAGAAGTTGGTCAGTTTACAACGCACCCGCCCACTGAGCTCGTAGGCTTCGGTTTTTGTATTAAAAATCAGATTGTTTCCTTTGATTTCGATCTTCTCACCAAGCAACTGTGTTTTTCCCGGCGAGTTGGCAATGTTTGTTTTATCGTTGTAAATAAGAAGATCTGTATAGAGTTCATATTTATCTTTGGGTTTTATCACCACCACTTCATCGATCAAGGTAAGAATAGCATTCTTCTTGTCAAAAATTCCTTTGCGTGCAGTGATAAAGGTTTGTTCACCTGAATCTGCAGTGATCACTGCATCAACTTCTTCCATTGCAAAATCATCCTGGGTTTTTCCTGTGTAGGCTTTCCGGGCTCGTATTTCCAAAGTTGTTTTTCCGTTCTCGCTTTGGGTGACGTGAACCTGCTCCATCGTAAAGTTATGTTCATCCAGCTTTCGCTTCGCCAGGGATTCATCGTAGCCCCCACGGGGAGTAAGAAATGAGGCAATAGGAGGACGCCACAGAGGAAAGGTAAAAAGGAGGAGCAGGGGGACAAACCAGATCAGATTTCTCCTGGTGATCATTTGTTCATATACTGGTAATAAAGTTCTTTATGTTTCCCCTTGGCCTCAAGGATCAAGTCACAGAGCTCACGTACGGCACCATGCCCACCTGATTGTTCAGTGGTATAGTGTACCATTTCCCGTACCTCGAATACTGCGTTGGCTGGAGCCACCGCAAGCCCCACTCGTTTCAGGAGTACCATATCCAACCAGTCATCGCCCATATAGGCGATTTCAAAGGGTTTCAGCCCACTACTTTTAACAATCTCCTTGTAGGCATCAAGCTTGTTGGAAGCCCCCTGGTACAGATAGGTAATTTTCAGATCACGGCTTCGACGTTCCAATGCTTCAGAGCTTCTGGCCGTGATAATCCCGACTTTTACTCCGGCATCCTGGAGTATCCGCAATCCAAAACCATCTTGGGTGTTAAAGGATTTGGATTCTTTTCCCTCATGGGAATATATGAGGCTGCCATCGGTCATAACACCGTCCACATCGAGTAAAAGAAGATTTATATCTTTTGCCTTACCAAGTGTTCTCCGCCAGGCCTCGCTGCGAGTATTCTGCATAGCTTTATCGCGTACAATTTGACGATATCCTTCGCGTACTTCACAATCGGAAGGATAGCTACCGGGGCCGGACGGGGTGCAGGAGTCATTATCCATAACAGTTTTTTCAACCTATAATCAGCCAGATACTGCTTCCCGAACACGAAGCAGTTGAATCAGAAGGTGTTCAATGCCATCAAGTGGCATTGAGTTGGGACCATCACAGAGTGCTTTGTCTGGATCCGGGTGTACTTCCATAAACAATCCATCAATACCTGCAGCAACAGCCGCACGAGAGAGTGGGGCAATAAATTCACGCTGCCCGCCGGATGAGGTGCCGGAGCCACCTGGAAGCTGCACAGAATGGGTAGCATCAAATATTACAGGGCAGTCAAAGCTGCGCATAACAGGAAGGGATCGCATATCCACAACCAGATTATTGTAGCCAAAGCTAGCTCCACGTTCCACCAGCATGATGTTTTTTCCACCAGCACTACGAAGTTTTTGTACGCCGTTCTCCATATCCCATGGAGAAACAAACTGCCCTTTTTTAAGATTGACAGCCTTACCGCTCCGTGCTGCTGCCACCAGAAGGTCGGTTTGTCGGCAGAGGAATGCGGGAATTTGCAGGATATCCAAAACTTCAGCCGCAGGGCTAACCTGACTGACATCATGGATATCCGATATTACCGGAACCTGCATCTCTGTTCTGATACGGGAGAGAATGGCAAGCCCCTCTTCAAGTCCCGGGCCCCGATAAGAGTCAAGAGAGGTTCGGTTTGCCTTGTCAAAGGATGCTTTGAAGACATAGGAAATTCCAAGGCGAGCACATATCTCCTGCATTTTACCTGCAACAGTACGAGCCAACTCTTCAGATTCCAGGGCACATGGTCCGGCAATAAGGAGGAGTGGCTGGTTGGAACCGACCAGAATTGCTTTGCCAGCGGGAGTAGTAATTGTTACAGGAGAAACAGACATCATCTAGCCCCTATGTTTAATTGCTGCTGCAATAAAATCCCTGAAAAGTGGATGCGGTTTCATGGGTTTGGATTTAAATTCAGGATGGAACTGGCAGCCAAGGAACCATGGGTGATCAGCAATTTCAATGATCTCCACAAGTTTATTATCCGGTGAGGCTCCTGAGATAACCAATCCTTTTTCTTCAAGCTGGGCACGATATTCATCATTAAACTCATAACGATGACGGTGACGTTCGAAGATTTCTTCCTCTTTGTAGGCATCTCTTGCAAACGTATTATCAATTAATACACATGGATTTGCACCAAGGCGCAGAGTTCCGCCCTTGTCCGATGTTTCATCACGAACCTGCATCTGTTTGGTTCGGTAGTCAAACCACTCCTTAATTAAATAAATGACAGGATGCGGAGTTTCAGGGTTCAGTTCGGTGGAGTGGGCATCTTCCAGCCCCAGCACATTACGGGCGTATTCCACAACAGCCAGCTGCATACCAAGGCATATGCCAAAGAATGGGATCTTATTCGTTCTGGCATAATTGATAGCCAAAATTTTCCCTTCCACACCACGCTGGCCAAAGCCGCCGGGAACGAGAATGCCGTGACAGCCATCAAGTAATGTATTTATGTCTTTATCCTTGTCTTCAAAATCCTCGGCGCTGACGTAACACAACTCAACTTTAACGTCATTGGCAAGCCCGCCGTGGACAAGGGCTTCATGGAGGCTTTTGTAGGATTCGGTTAGGTCCACGTACTTACCGGTAATTGCTATTTGAATGGTGCTTTTTGGGTTTTTAATCTTGTGAACCAGGTTTTCCCATGGCTTGACATTGGGTTTACCCGTCCAGATATTCAGAAGTTCAAGGATTTTTGTGTCAATTCCTTCTGCGTGCAGCCGCAAGGGGACTTCATATATGGTATCCACATCAATGGCTGTGATAACCGCATCTGGAGTCACATCACAAAAAAGTCCAATTTTAGCTTTAAGCTTATCGTCAAGAGGCACCTCCGTTCGGCAGACCAGAATATCCGGCTGAATACCGTCTGCCCGCAACTCCCGGACTGAATGCTGGGTGGGTTTTGTTTTAATTTCCCCTGCAGCTTTGATATAGGGAACAAGGGTCAGGTGAACATAGAGGGTGTTTTCCCGGCCAAGATCTCCACGTAACTGACGAATAGCTTCAATAAAAGGAAGTCCTTCAATATCACCAACGGTACCGCCTATTTCAATAATGGCAACATCGACGCTGCCATCAAGCTGGAGGACAGCAGCTTTAATCTCATCGGTGATATGCGGGATAACTTGTACTGTGCCGCCAAGATAGTCACCACGTCGTTCTTTAGTAATAACCGAATAGTAAATTCTACCTGTTGTATAATTGTTTTTCTGGGCCATCACTGCGTTGGTGTAGCGCTCGTAATGTCCCATATCCAGATCCGTTTCCGCTCCGTCATCGGTTACATAAACCTCTCCATGCTGGAAGGGATTCATGGTTCCCGGATCGACATTAATGTAAGGATCAAGCTTCTGGAAGGTAACAGTGAGTCCCCTGCTTTCAAGAAGAGCTCCGATGGATGCTGCAGCTAAGCCTTTTCCAAGAGAGGAAAGTACACCGCCGGTTACAAAGATAAATTTGGTTTGTTTGGATGCATTTGTAGTTTTCATGTTGGCACTATAGTCTTTCAGATGCGATTTTAAAACCAAAAAAAAACCGGATAACCTGTCTTTTATCTTGTTTCTTGTGTGAAGGATGCATACTTTTTTTTGAGTAAGAATGATTGTCAAGAAATGGAGGTCGAAAATGGCACAATCTCACAGGATAGTAACAATTATATTTGTCTGGTTAATACTATTTACCACAGAGGGGAGAGAAGTGATGGCAGAAGAACGGACAGCTGTTTTTGGCGGAGGGTGTTTCTGGTGTATGGAACCACCTTTTGAACAACTTGAAGGAGTAATTGGTGTGCTGGCGGGTTACAGTGGCGGCACAAAAGAAGATGCTCATTACGATAAGGTAAGTACTGGCCAGACCGATCATTATGAGGCCGTGGAAGTACGCTATGATCCACAGCAGATACGTTATGCAGAGCTTGTGGAGGTCTTCTGGCATCAAATCGACCCGACGGATTCAGGCGGGCAGTTTGCAGATCGCGGTTCTCACTATAAAACAGCCATTTTTTTCAAGAATGATGTGGAAAAAGCAACTGCCGTTGCTTCAAAAAATACTCTTCAGCAGTCGGGACTCTTTGATAAACCCATTGTGACAGATATCTTACCGCGCAAGCCGTTCTACCCGGCAGAAGAATATCATCAGGATTATTACAGAAAAAATTATTCTCATTATTCATCATACAAGAAAGGTTCCGGACGGCAGTATTTTGTGGATACAGTCTGGCCGGAAAAACTGGCGCAACAGTCTGGCAGCTATAAAAAGCCGACGGATGCAGAACTTCGCTCCCGTCTCAACGATCTTCAATATAAAGTGACCCAAAAAGAGGCCACTGAACCTCCATTTAACAATGAATATTGGGATAATAAGTCCGAAGGAATCTATGTTGATATCGTTTCAGGAGAGCCACTGTTCAGTTCTCAGGATAAGTTTAAGTCAGGTACGGGGTGGCCAAGTTTTGATCGGCCCATCAGGGTGAAAAATATTGTTGAGAAGAAGGATCGCGGTTTATTCTCCGTTCGTACCGAGGTGCGTAGTAAACATGGTGATTCCCACCTTGGCCATGTCTTTGATGATGGCCCACCATCCACAGGATTACGGTATTGTATAAACTCTGCAGCACTGCGATTTATCCCAAAAGACACGCTTGAAAGTGAGGGCTATGGTGAGTTTTTAGACGTATTCAAAAAACCTTAACATGCGTAAAAAAAAAGAGTTCTGGGATCAGGTGACGAGATGTGGAACAGGAGGTGTCGCTTCCCTGTCCGGAGGCGTCATGTTCATCTATCACATTTTCCATGACGCCTTGGGAAGGTATTATTCCTGCGTAGTTGGAAGAATCAGGGAGAATAGAGCACCATGCCCCGGCTGGCTAATGATTTCCACCGTGCCATTGTGGCAACTTGCAATATGTTTCACAATGGCAAGTCCTAATCCTGTGCCGCCATGTGCTCTGCTTCTTGCCTTGTCACAGCGATAGAATCGTTCAAAAATACGTTTCTGGTGCTCGCTGCTGATTCCGGGACCATGATCCTGGATGCTGATACGGATAGTTTCATCATGATCCGGATGTTCCTCTTTTGTTACTTCCAACTTAATTTCTGAATTTTCCGGGCTACAGGTCACAGCATTTGTGAGTAGATTGATAATGGCCTGCTCAAGCATGGGCTGGTTGACAGTAGCTTTGATATCTGATGTGCACTGAATGGTAATTCTGATTTTCTTTAACTCCGCAGCAACACTACAGGTTTGAACCGCTGCTTCAAGAATAGGACAGAGATACTCCTGCTTCAGTACCATTTTATTTTCTTTGGCCGTGTTTTCAATACGGGCCAGGGATAAGAGGTCATCAACAATAGCATCGAGTCTACTCCCCTGTCTATGGATAATTTTCAGGAATTTTTCTGCATCTTCACTGTTTTCCATGGCTCCGTCAAGCAGGGTTTCAACATATCCACGGATGGCAGTAATCGGAGTTTTTAACTCGTGTGAGACATTGGCCACAAAATCCTGTCTCATGTTTTCAAGCTGATTGATTCGGGTTTGGTTGTTCAGGACAATCAGGCTGCCCATTCGTTTGTTTTCCCCATCGTTTAACGGGTGAGCATGAGCTCGTAATGTCACCCGCTGACCACTTAGCAACAGGCTCAAATCCTCTATTACTGTGGTGTCCCCCCTTAAGGAATCATAGACGAACTTCTGCAGAACTCTGTTTCGGATAATTCCTTCAAATACCAACCCCTGTACTGCCTGATGGTTTATATGGAAAAGATCGGCAGCGGCCCGGTTGAGATGAATAATCGTATGATCAAGACCAATGGCCAGAACTCCTTCTGTCATACTACTGAAGACTGCTTCGAGTTCATTGCGCTGTTGACTGATAATTTTGATACGACCATTGACTTGGCCTGCCATATTGTTGAGGGATTGAGACAATTCTGCCATTTCTCTCGGGATATTCTCATCATTTACAATAATAGGGTGTTCTGTATCTCCTTCGGCCAGTCGTGCTGCTCCCCGTTTCATTTCTTCAAGGGGATTACTGATCCGACGCGCCTGATAATAGGAGACCCCTGCGGCAATCAAGGCTATAAGGAAGAGACCAAAGAGTAATTTTTTACGAAGAGAAGAGAAGACAGCGTCAAGCGCTGTACTGGAAACTGAAAGGCGGAGTACTCCATTTTGTGGTTTGTCGGTTTGAAGGGGAATGGCAACATAGAGCATGTTTTGACCCAGTGTTTTGCTGAACCTGAGAATTGCACCAACTTTTCCCGTTGCCGCTGTCTGGATTTCCGGCCTGCTGTCATGCCGATCCATCTGTGACGGGTCTTCATTGGAGTCAGCAAGCACTGTGCCGTCTCCTGCTATAACTGTGATCCTGGTGGTTGCTGCCCGTCCGGTTTCACGACAAAATTCCTGGAGATGACTTTTATCGGTACTCAGTAACTGGTTGATATGAGGGCGCAGCAGTATGGCGCGGTCCTCGATGTCACTCTGCATTTCCTGATAATGAAAGGAGCGAATAACATATGTTCCGTACCAGCTGGCAACTGCAATTGAGCTAACAATAATTAAAAGGGCCGCAAGGAAGATCTGCCAAAAGAGTCGTTTGTTATGCATATAAAAAAACCTGTTTGAAGTGATTAGGAACGGGAGCGTGATGCCGGGTGACAGGGGGTATCAGGTGTTTGATAAAGAAACAATCCACAGAGAAACTATTCTTTCAGGCGGTATCCTATTCCACGCACGGTTTCCACATACCTGCCCATCACACCCAGCTTTTTGCGTAAACCAAAAATTTGCACATCAACTGCACGCGAGGTAATGAGATAGTCGTAACCGCGGATCTTGTCGATGATCTGCTGGCGACTATATACCCATCCAGGGCGACCTGCAAGTTGTTCAAGGATAGTAAATTCTGTAGCGGTAAGATGAACCTGTTTTCCTTCAACCAGCACCTCATGACGTCCTGGATGAATCACAAGGGAGTGGATGTGGATAGTTTCCTTATCCGGGCGCATCTCCTGGAGAGTATTTTCCTGTCTACGCCGTAGTAGTGCCTGCACACGCGCTATGAGAACCCGCGGGCTAAAGGGTTTGGTGACATAATCATCGGCACCGCAATTTAAACCTGTGATAATATCATCCTCTTCACTTTTTGCTGTGAGCATGATAATTGGCGGTTGCACATAATCCTGTTTGTTGCGGATGATTGCACATATCTCCATTCCATTTTTTCCAGGAAGCATAAGATCGAGCAGGATCAGATCTACTTCTTCTTTTTCAAGAATCTCCAGCGCATCTCCTCCTGAATCTGCACAGGTGACATTAAAACCTGATTTAATGAGATTGTAGCTCACCAGCTGCTGAATGTCTGCATCATCCTCTACAACAAGGATATTTGCCTTTCCCATACGGCTCTCCTGCTATGTGTTACGTAGTACTAAAAAGTATATATCTTCCCTTGAAGAAGACCTTAATTCTACCTTTCAATTTCCAGCTTGCAAGAAAAAATAACCCCCCTAACACAATTATAACATAACACTAACGAAAACATAAAAAAGATTGAGTTTAAAGAACGATAAGAAAAATGAAATCAACGACAAATATATTTTACTTATTGGAAAAACAAGACTTATTGGGGGACTTTTTCCTATGTTGATTACCGGATACCTAATCTCTGCTACCCGCAGGGCAGTATGTTCTACAAGGAGAATGTTGTGACTCATCGAATAACTCTTCATAGGGAAATTGATAAACTTAAAAATAAATTTATGATTCTTGGCTCCATGGTTGAAGACCGTCTGCAAAAGACCTGCCTTGCCATGGAGAACAAAGATCCTGAGTTGCTTCGTGAAATCATCAGCACTGACTGGGAAATTGACGAACTGGAGATTGAGGTGGAAGAGGAGTGCCTTAAGATTTTAGCACTTCATCAGCCTGTTGCCAGTGACTTGCGTCTGATTGTTTCGATCATTAAGATAAATAACGAGCTGGAACGTATAGCTGATATAGGCGTAAATATTGCCAAACGTATCGAGGTCATCTGCAAAGAAACTAAGCTCTCAGTTATCATTGAGTACCAGGAAATGTTTACCAAGGTTCTACAAATGTTCAAAATGAGCCTTGATGCACTTGTTACAGAAAATTCTGACCTTGCACGTAAAATATTTCTGAAAGATGAAGAGATAAATCAACTGCGAAATCTTGCCTATCAATACGTGATAAAAGAATTGGATGCGGGTCCAGGCCATGCAGAATGCCTGGTGAATTTCTATCTTGTCGCCCGCCATCTTGAACGAATCGGGGATCGTCTCAAAAATATTGCAGAAGAAGTTATTTACCTTGTAGAAGGAACAATTGTGCGCGGGGAGAATAATTGAGATGATGTCATCACCCTTTCTTCTGATATTTTTATCAGCTCTTGCTTGTCTTGCCTATATGCAGGGAAAGCGGAGAGCCTTCTCATTATCCGGGACAGCAGGTGGCACAGGGGAGCTTCATTCACGGCCCGGTTATTATGGAATGCTCACTGCAGTATGGTGTGTACTACCTGCTTTGTTGATATTTGGCTTCTGGGTAGCTTTTTCCGATACTATTCTGACCGGTCTTGCACTGAAAACCCTTCCTGCATCAATGCAGGATCTCCCTGCTGCTCAGTTGAATTTACTTGTGAACGATCTGCGCAATCTGGTTTCCGGTCATGTTGCTGCCCGGGATATTGATCCTGTGTTGCAACTGGCTGCAGATCAGTATAAGGGAATGGAGCGAATTGGGCGAATTGCCCTGGCTTTGGCTATGCTTTCTATCGCACTCTTTTCCGCATCCCTTGTTTACAAACGTATCCGTCCCGAAATGCGTGCTAGAAACCATGTGGAACGAATTGCTCAATCTGCTCTTATTCTATGTTCAACAATTGCCATTCTCACCACCATCGGCATTGTTCTCTCTGTTTTATATGAATCCATCAGATTCTTTCAGCAGGTACCAATAACCGATTTTCTTTTTGGGATGAAATGGAGCCCGCAGATGGCCATGCGTGCAGATCAGGTTGGAAGCACAGGAAGCTTTGGCGCTATTCCCGTACTTGCCGGTACCTTTATGATTTCTGGCATTGCGCTGTCCGTGGCTGTGCCCATTGGCCTTATGTCTGCCATTTATCTTTCGGAATATGCAAGCAGCCGGGTACGTGCCTGGGCAAAACCCATTATGGAAATTCTGGCCGGTGTGCCAACAGTTGTGTACGGCTTCTTTGCCGCCCTTGTGGTAGCACCTTTTATTCGTAACAGCGGGGAGATGTTGGGTCTGAGTGTTTCGTCTGAAAGTGCGCTTGCTGCAGGTCTTGTAATGGGAGTCATGATCATTCCCTTTGTCTCTTCCCTATCAGATGATGTGATAAATGCTGTGCCCCAGGCAATGCGGGATGGATCATATGGATTAGGAGCGACAAAGAGCGAAACCATTGTAAATGTGATACTTCCGGCAGCCTTACCGGGTATTGTTGGTAGTGTTTTACTGGCTGCATCAAGGGCAATTGGAGAGACTATGATTGTGGTGATGGCTGCTGGACTTTCGGCAAACCTTACAGCAAATCCCCTGCAAGCCGTAACCACGGTAACGGTACAGATTGTCACATTACTTGTAGGGGACCAGGAGTTTGATAGTCCAAAAACGCTGGTTGCTTTTGCACTCGGCCTGCTCCTTTTCATTATAACCCTGTCCCTGAACGTGGTTGCCCTCTACATAGTACGAAAGTACCGGGAAGAATACGATTGACAGTTTAACTGACACGCAATTACAAAGATTGGCTTTAGCCATACAGAGTAACTACCCACTGGGAAAACATTACATCTTCAATAAAATCTTATGTTGTTACTGCTTACAGGGGTTCAAGTTTTTTACAGGCCGACTGACGCAGCGTATTAAGTCATACGCAATCCCGTTGGCCCGTGAAAATACCCCAGGCTCTGTGAGTAGTTACCATTTATAAAAGGAAGCGATATGCAGGTAGAACAAAAAGAATCCACCATGGATAAGGTGAAGGTCGGCCTTGCAAAACGATATCGGCGAGAAAGACGATTTCGCCGTTTGGGGCTTGGAGCCATTATTGCGAGTGTCAGTTTTCTCGGTCTGCTTTTTGCCACCATTGCGGCAAACGGATGGTCTGCTTTTTACCAGACTGAAATCCTGCTCGATATTCATTTCGACGCAGAACGGTTTGATGTTGATGCGCTTTCTTCAGCCAATTATAGCGCCCTGGTGAAGACATCCATGAAGAATCTTTTCCCGGATGTAAAGGGACGCAACGATACACGAAAATTGTATAAGCTGGTGAGCACCGGTGCCGCCTATGCTCTGCAAAACATGGTGGCAAGCGATACGAGTATCATAGGAACCACCCGGAAGATCTGGCTACCTGCTGACGATGAGGTCGATATGTTTCTCAAGGGGTACATCGCAAGAGATGTTCCTGAAAGCGATAGGCGGCTGAATGATAAGCAGATTGACTGGATTGATCAGCTCGTCGCCGATAACCGCCTTGAAAAAAAGTTTAACGTCACCTTCTTTACAGCAGGAGACTCTAGAGAACCCGAACTTGCAGGTATCAGGGGAGCAGCAATGGGATCGCTCTTTACACTTGCAGTCACCCTGCTGCTTTCCTTTCCCATTGGGGTGGCCACTGCCGTCTATCTTGAGGAATTTGCGCCCCGCAACAAGTGGACAGACCTGATTGAGGTGAACATTAACAATCTGGCCGCTGTCCCTTCAATTGTTTTTGGATTACTGGGGCTTGCGGTCTTTTTAAATGTTTTCGGTATGCCTCGCTCCGTACCACTTGTTGGCGGACTGGTATTAACTTTGATGACACTTCCAACTATTATTATTGCTTCAAGAGCTTCTCTGAAGTCCGTTCCTCCATCAATCCGGGAAGCTGCACTCGGGGTTGGCGCATCGAAAATGCAGGCGATAACACATCACATTCTTCCCCTTGCACTCCCTGGGATGATGACTGGAACCATTATCGGGATGGCGCAGGCACTCGGCGAAACTGCACCACTTTTGATGATTGGAATGATAGCCTTTATTGTGGATGTACCGGGGGGGGTGACTGATCCTTCAACCGTTCTGCCTGTACAAATATATCTCTGGGCAGATTCGCCGGAACGTGCCTTTGTCGAAAAAACGTCTGCAGCAATTATGGTACTTCTCACTTTCCTTATTTCAATGAATACTGCTGCGGTGCTTCTGCGGAAAAAATTTGAACGACGCTGGTAATCAGGAACGAGAACGGAATACGTTAAGCATATTATATTCAACGTATTTCGTATATCTTTTAAACAGGCAAACGTTCCTCTAATAGGATCTTAACGCAAGCCTAACAATCGACTTATAAGATGCATTTGCAGTTTGGAGAGTAAAATGATTTTAAACATCTATTTTTTTCAAGGAGAACAACAATGTTAAAAAAGGGAATTATTATTGCAGCAGCACTGCTTACCGTTGCGCCTATTTTGAGTGTGCAGGCAGCATCCGGGCGTGACTATATCACGGTTGTGGGGTCGTCAACGGTATATCCTTTTGCCACCACAGTGGCTGAGCAGTTTGGGAAAACCAGTAAATTCAGAACTCCCAAAATCGAATCCACCGGTTCTGGTGGTGGTATGAAGCTTTTTTGTGCCGGTGTCGGTGCTGAGACTCCAGATATCACCAATGCATCCCGTCGCATTAAATTCTCTGAGTATGAAAAATGTCAGGCGAATGGCGTGAAAGAGATCATTGAAGTGAAAATTGGCTATGATGGAATCGTTGTTGCCAACTCAAAAAAAGCTGATCAGATGACACTCACCACCAAGGATCTCTTCCTTGCATTGGCAAAAGATGTTCCAAATCCAAAGGGTGGTGAAAAGTTGGTTGCCAATCCTTACAAAACCTGGAAAGATGTGAACGCTTCTTTGCCCGATACAAAAATTGAAGTTTTAGGACCTCCCCCTACATCCGGTACCCGTGATGCCTTTGTTGAGCTTGCCATGGAAGGCGGTTGTAAACAGATCGGCTGGATCAAAGCCCTGAAGAAGAAGGATAAGAGTCATTACAAAGCTGTTTGTCACACCATACGTGAAGATGGCGCTTATATTGAAGCCGGCGAAAATGACAATCTGATCGTGCAGAAACTTCAGGCCAACCCCAAAGCCCTTGGCATTTTTGGGTTTAGTTTTCTTGACCAAAATGGAGATAAAATGCAGGGATCTCTCATCAATGGTCAGGATCCGACTTTTGATAATATTGCAGCAGGAAAATACCCCATTTCCCGCTCTCTCTTTTTCTATGTTAAAAAAGCCCACATTGGCGTCATTCCTGGTATTTCAGAATTTCTTGCTGAATTCTCCAGTGATAAAGCCTGGGGTCCTGAAGGATATCTTACCGACAAAGGACTTATTCCTTCGCCTGACGCAGAACGTAAACAGTTTGCAGCTGCCATAAAATCAGGAAAGAACCTTGTTCTAAAGAAAAAGTAAAAACCTTTTAATTATCAGCCGGAGCAGATAATTGCTCCGGCAATAAAGGAAACGGGAACGAAACAACTTGAACACGTTCCCTTACTGTTGTTCTGCTACTTGTATGGAACGTCTTTTCAAATACAGGTGGCAGAACAAAAGGTAAGTAAGTTGTTCAAGTTCTTTCGTGTCGTCTAAGGGATCATTATGGAATCTATGACCGCAGCATTGGAAGTTGGAGATGTTTCTTTTTTAGGGGCAGGTACTATGGAAACGGAGGCTGTTAAGCAGGAGGAAAAGGTCGATCGTGAGAACCGAACGACCACCGGAAAACAGTATGTTGAGAATCCGCGCATGACCTGCCGTGATGTCAATGTTTATTACGATGACAACCATGCCATCAACAATGTCTCCATTGATGTCGGCCGGAATGAAGTCCTTGCCATGATTGGACCTTCCGGATGTGGAAAATCCACCTTTTTGCGCTGTTTAAACAGGATGAACGACACCGTGAGTAGTTGTCGGGTTACAGGGGATATTCATCTGGATAGCCTTGATATTTACGATAAGTCAGTGGATGTGGTTCCCCTTCGTGCACAGGTGGGCATGGTATTTCAAAAGCCCAATCCTTTTCCAAAATCAATCTATGATAATGTTGCCTATGGTCCACGAATTCATGGATTAGCTTCAACACGTTCAGAACTTGACGATGTTGTCGAAGATTCTCTGAAAAAAGCAGGGTTGTGGAAAGAGGTGTGTGATCGGCTTGATCACTCTGGAACCGGACTTTCCGGCGGCCAGCAACAGCGGCTCTGTATTGCACGAACCATTGCCGTACGCCCTGAAGTGATCCTGATGGATGAACCCTGTTCAGCACTTGACCCGATAGCCACTGCAACCGTGGAGGCTCTTATTGCCGAGCTTCAGGAACAGTATGCCATCGTGATTGTTACCCATAACATGCAACAGGCTGCTCGGGTGTCCCAGCGAACAGCCTATTTTCATCTTGGTGATTTAATCGAAGTGGGAAGTACCGACCGGGTTTTCACCAACCCCCGTCACAGACTGACAGAGGATTACATTACCGGTCGCTTTGGTTGAGTATTAGCCATGCAGTTTATGTGGTGACATCAGATTCAACTCCATATGATGCAATTCATCAATTCCGGAAACAACAATTTCTGGATCAGGAATGAGCTCCTCTACAGGCAGCTTGTCTTCATAGTCCATATTGGAAAGGATATATTTGATACAGTTGATTCGGGCGAGTTTTTTATTATCAGAACGGATGATTGTCCAAGGGGCAATGGTACGATTGGTTTCAGAAAGCATCTGAAATTTGCGGATGGCATATTCATTCCAGTATTTTTGAGCAAGATTATCCACCGGTGAGAGCTTATACTGTTTCAATGGGTCCGTTTTTCTGGCATCAAAACGTTCTTTCTGGACATCCTTGGAAACTGAAAAGTAAAACTTGAAGAGAGTGATACCGTCTTTCACCAATAACTCTTCAAGCATGGGTACATCTTTTAGGAATCGTTTGTTTTGCTCGTCAGAACAAAAATTCATCACTGGCTCAACCATTGCTCGATTATACCAGCTTCGATCAAAGATGGTGAACACACCAGCAGTAGGCAGGTGCGCAGTGTAGCGTTGAAAATACCATTGGGTAAGTTCTGTCTCATTGGGTTTGGCTAACGCCACAACATTGTATCGTCTGGGGTTGAGGTGAGCGATGATACGCTTAATCGTACCACCTTTTCCTGCAGCATCCCGTCCTTCAAAGATAGCCAGAACCCGTTTTCCACTGACCTGCATGGATTGCTGCATCTTCATCAGCTCGATTTGCAGAGTTCGAAGATCTTTCTCATACTGTAGATGCCATTTCTTGATCCATATTGCCTGCCGGTTTTTGTTCTCTTTGGCATCTTTATTTCTGATTGCTGTTCCTTCTGCCAGTCTAAATTTATTTTTTTTATCCGGATTGTTACTCCCCATGATGGCACCCTTTTATTGTTAAGATGAATTATTAGGAACGGGAACAAAATAAGTTGAGTATGTTATGCCGCAAGTTTTTTCGCACCTGTATGTAACGTTTCTTCAAATGCAGGTGGCGGAACAAAGGACAGGCAGGAGGATCAAGTTATTTCGTGTACGTTTCCTTAGTTGAAATATTACTATTTACTTCTTGTTTTTAATTGGTTTTACCCGACAAAACTGCCGAGTTTGATACGCTGTGCATCCATTATTTCTTTCTCGCGGGCTCCCGAAATAACAACTTCAGGATCCGGAACAAAATCAAGATTGCTATTTCCTCGTTTATAGGGAACGGCATTCAAGATAACTTTCATGGCATTGAGCCGGGCTTCATGCTTATTGTTGGAACGAATAATCGTCCAAGGGGCAATATTGGTGTGGGTTTTTTTCAGCATTTCATATTTCTGATTGGTGAAATCATCCCATCGATCCTGCGCCTGGACATCAATTTCCGAGAGTTTCCATTGTCTGAGCGGATCTGTTTTACGTCTTTTGAAACGCTTGGCCTGCTCTTCTCTGGTGACAGAAAAGTATAACTTTACAAGTATTGTTCCCTGGCGAACCAGATCTTTTTCAAAACCAATCACGCCCCGCATGAAATTCTTATATTCTTCGGGAGTACAGAACCCAAAAACAGGCTCTACTACAGCGCGATTGTACCAGCTTCGATCAAAGAGGACAACTTCTCCACCACGAGGCAACTGGGCAGCATATTTCTGAAAATACCATTGAGTCCTCTGGTGTTCTGTGGGTTTGGCCATGGCAACAACCCGGTAATGTTTTTCGTTCATGTAGCGGGTAACCCGACGGATAGTTCCACCTTTACCGGCAGCATCACGGCCTTCAAACAATATGATCATCTTACTGTTGTTGCTTTCAAGACATTTTTGCATTCTGATCAGTTCAGCCTGATATGGTTTAAGTGCCTCTTCCCGGTAATATCGCCGGATTGCCTTTTTCTGGAATGTATTTAATTTTTGGCAGCTTCCTAACAACTGCTCATATTCATCCAGCAGTTCTTTCAGGATAACGCCTTTCTTTTTGTAACGAATAATTTCTGGATTTTTTGCTTTGGGTAACTTTATTTGTGGTGATTTGGATTCACTTTTTATGTTAGAATTTACCTGAGTTCTCTTTTTGACCACATCCTTTGCACTGCTGACGGGCTTTGTGGCCGTTGTTGTTGCGATTTCTTTTTCCTTGCTCGCCATTGGCGTCTTTACGGCCTCAGACGTTGTTTTTTCGACCGTTGCGGGGATTTTTACAGGGCTTGTCTTTTTTACTATCATGGCTTCTGTCCTCCTGAGAGACCTTTAATAGAATCATTGTCCACAAAAATGGAGATCGTGTCAATGGAATCCTTGAAATTGCCTTTTTATATGGAATCAAATATCGTCAAAAAACGCGACCAAGTCAATACGGGAAAAACATAGCAAAAATACGTACCAAAATACTGTATATTATGGTTGATGTGAATACAGGAAAAGCAGTAGAGAGCCGTATGCTTTGAGGAAGAAACGAACAGTATTAGGAGCGGAAATTAAAAAAGTTGCATACAATAACTGTATGTAACAAAATTCATACAAACACATATCATGCGACGATTCTTCATACAACCTGAGACCATCATCAACCAAGAGGTACAGCTCTCTGAGCAGGAATCCCATCACATTTCAAAGGTTCTGCGCTTAAACGTCGGTACTTTGCTGCAACTCCTTGATGGAAAAGGAAATATTCATGATGCCAGAATACTTTCGATAAACAAAAATGTGCAGTTGCAAATCATATCTTCTACTTTTGTCAAAGGAGATGCTGTACCACTGCGGGTATGCCAAAGTGTACTCAAAGGGCAAAAAATGGAGCTTCTGGTACAAAAATGCACAGAGCTTGGAGTGGCAGAGTTCACCCCATTTTACAGCGAACGCTGTCAGCTGAAAAAAACTGAACTATCTAATATCTCGAAGAAACATGGCCGATGGCAACGAATCATCGAAGAAGCCTGCAAGCAATGCAACAACCCAATAAAGATGCAGTTAAACCCACTGTTGCCTTTTGCAGAGATGCTTGTAGAACAAAGCAGCAATGTGCAGAAAATTCTATTTTGGGAAGAAGAGGCTCAACAAAACTCACTGCATTCCTGTTCTCTTATGACCACTGTAGCAGGACTACAAATTGTCTTTGGCCCGGAAGGCGGCTTCCCTTTGCAGGAAATAAAAGCTGCTCAAAAAGATGCATTTCAGATTTTGAGTCTCGGACCCAGAATTCTCAAAGCTGAAACTGCGAATATTGCCGCAGTTTCTATTATGCAACATTTGCTCGGGAATATGTGAAGCCTCACTTTCTACACACATCAACAGGATGGGATCACTATGAAAACAAATAAGACTATAGACACTCCGAATCGCAGTATTCGCCGCAGGCTGGATATTGATATTTCAGGCATCACTCCTCGCATGCGAAATGAAATCCTGGGAATTAAACCATGAGCGACAAGACAGAAACAAGCTTTCCCGTAACAATTTTTTCTTTTGGCTATAAATATGGCCCACCACAGGATGTCAATCTCCTGGTTGATGTGCGTTTTCTCAATAACCCCTTTCATGACGAGAAGCTTCGATCCTTCACCGGTCTTGAAATGTGTATTTCTGATTATGTGCTCAATAATGGTGCTGGACAGGAGTGCCTTGAGCATTTACATAAGATGGCGGCGTTTCTTGCAGAACAGTTCAGATTAAATCACAAAACAGAATTGCGTATTGCTATTGGATGTACCGGTGGACATCACCGCTCCGTAGCCATTACCGAGGCTCTTGCGAAACTCCTTAATTCTAACTTTGAGGGCGTTACCCGCTTTCATCGGGATATCGACAAAGAAAGCCACTAAGGGACGGGAACTAAATAGCCTCCCATCCAGTGGATAGGAGGCTAAACAAGGTTGTTTTTTTTATATGTTTATTTCCTGACTGCTCTTGTCGCCTTGCTCGGAGTCTTATTTATAAATTTGTAAAATACTGGAAAGGCTACAAAGAAGGCAACACAGAGCAGATATTCAATCCCTTTAATGTGCGTATAGTAGTCAACCAAAGTATGCAGGGGTTTTACCATGCCGATTGCTGTCATATATTGCCCCACCAGTATACTCACTGACCACCCTGTTGCGGCAAGAGCACTCACAAGAGCTGCTCCCACCCAAAGACACATTGCTGAACCTGCCACCAAAAGTACTATTACTGCTGTTTTTGCTTTGTTTACTGCCATGGTATTCTCCTGTTTCAACCTAAGGAACGTTCACGGAATAACTTGAACATCTTATTTCGCTCCTGTTCCTAATTCGCTCAGTATTTATGATTCTGCTATCCGATTAATGCGGTGAAATATCCTTTTACAACGTTCATTGGCCCAACACTTACAAGAGCACTTACCAAACATGCTGCCCCCCAGATTCCTATGAGAGTTGCCATGGCAATTCCTGCACCGAGAGCAAATTTTGAAGTTTCGTAACCAGCTTCTACTTGAGTTCTAGTTGTAGTATTAGTATTAGTATTTTCAGTCATGGTGTCCTCCATATGGGTTTGAGTTTCTTGTCTTTTTTCCTACCTTGCCCCTTATACAGCACTAACCATGCCACTACACCGACGAACACAAAAATAACAGAGCAAAAACCAATAACCCCCTTATATAACATGACATTAACCAACAAAAAGACAAAGCTATCCAAAGCACACATATGTAGCACGAGAATGCCACACCGTTCAGATGTGTGGCACCAGGCAAGAAAAGTGTGTTTTTGCTTCAACGTTTGTGTTGCAGGTTTTCAGGATAGGGTCATCAGGGGAGGCAATAGTGTTGGAACATCACGCCCTGCGGGTAGAAGGTATCAGTTGTCAGTGTTCAGTAACTAAAAACCGATAGCTGACAACTGATACTGGAAAAATTCCTCCATAAATTTTATTATCCCAATGCATCAAAAATAAACAACATTTCATTTGTTTTTCATAAGCAAAAAGTGATAGGCTTTAAATAACGTATATTATTTATCTTACTACACTTAATCATATAGTTGGTTATGAGCACTCAAAAGGCACCCTCTTTAGGAAAACTACTCAAAGAAAAAGGCTTGGTTACTGAAGAACAGATAGTCTTTTCTCTTCAGGAACAGAAAGCCACCGGTGAACGACTCGGCGGCTGCCTCCTGCGCCTTGGTATTCTCACCGATACCGACCTTGCCAGGGTGCTTGCTGAACAGAGTGGTAACCCCTTTATTGACCTGCGCAATTTTACACCGGATTCTGACCTTCTTTCCAAAATTCCGTTCCGCATCGCAAAACAGTTCCAATTTCTGGTTCTTGCTGAAAAAGAAGGTACTCTCCACATTGCCATTGCCGACCCTTTTTCCAATAAAGCCGCTGATCAAGCCTTTAGAATTACCGGAGTACAGATCAAATTGCACATAGGCGGGGAGATGGAGCTCCTGAAACTCATTGAACGGTTTTATTATCTTCTCGAAAATCCTATTGAAAAAGAAGTAGACAATGTTGTCGGCAGACTTCGCCGCAACCCTGACGGGGACGTAAATGTTGAGAAACTCGTGGAGAATCTCCTCGGTGTAGCTGTTACGTACCGGGTAACTGATATGCATATCAGTCCCAGTAATATCTCATCCAGAATCATGTTTAGGGTTGATGGCGTTATGCGCCCTGCCCATGTCTTTCCTCATGCTCTGCATAATCGGCTGATCACCAATATCAAAGTTCGTGCCGGAATGGATATTTCAGAACAGCGAAAGCCCCAGGACGGTCGGATGTCATTCGAATTTTTGGGGGAATTCTTTGATATCAGGCTTTCAACGGTGCGAACCAATTTCGGCGAAAATATGGTCATGCGCCTGCTGGCCTCCAGAGGAAGCTCTGTTTTAAATATCAACGATCTCGGCTTTGAACCTGACACAATTCACTCCCTTGAACGCCTTTTCAACGCTCCACACGGCATGGTTCTGGTCACAGGGCCCACCGGTAGCGGTAAATCAACCACCCTTTACGCAGCACTGAGGGGGCAGGATTCCATCAGCAAGAACATCCTTACCATTGAAGACCCTATTGAATACCAGCTACTTATGATCCGGCAAACCCAAGTGAATGAAAAAGCGGATTACACCTTTTCTTCTGCAATCAAATCTTTCCTCCGCCAGGATCCTGATGTGATGTTGATTGGTGAGATCAGGGATGAGGAAACAGCGCTGCTTGGTGTCCGCGCTGCATTAACCGGTCATCTGGTTCTCTCCACCCTTCACACCAATACCGCGCTTGGTGCCTTGGCCCGTTTAAAAGATCTTGGAATATCCTCATACCTACTCTCAACAGCTCTGGCTGGCGTATTGGCTCAACGACTGATTCGAAAACTTTGCTCCCATTGCAAAACGGTAACTGAACATTCTCCTGAAGAGTTACAACCATACAACCTGCCTGATACCGGAAAATACTATAAGGCTGTTGGCTGTAGCCGCTGCCAGAATACCGGTTATCACGGCCGGGAATGCATCTCTGAGCTGCTGACCTGCTCTGAAGCTATCCTTCGCCTGGTATCTGAAGATGCGCCTCTTGGTGATATCCTCGATCAGGCAAAAAAAGAAGGCTTTACAGACTTGAAAAGCTCAGGAAGAGGAAAAGTCCTGGCAGGCAACACAAGCCTTGAAGAATTACGAAGGGTTCTTGGATAATGGCACGTTACTCGTACACAGCCCAAGATGCCAGTGGACAGACGCATGAAGCAGAAGGGGACTTTTCATCGCTTCCTGAAATGTTTACTGCGCTGGAAAACAAAGGCCTGAAACTGATTACGTACCGCCGAAAATTCTTTTCCGGGCAAACCACTCTCACGGCTGGTTCCATCTCACGAATAGAGCTTGCAGAGTTTTTTCGTAATCTTGCTCTCCTGCTGCGGGGAGGTGTCCCCCTTCGTGATGGACTAGACGACCTTATAGAAGGCGGTGGACATTCCACACTGTCTCAAGAGTTTAAACGGGTACAAAACAGACTGGAAGAGGGAATGCTCTTCTCAGAGGGACTGGAAAAAGAGTCCAAATACATACCACGCATCATCCTGCCCTTGGTGGCAATTGGAGAAGAAACCGGACAGCTGGATCAAACGTTGAAAGATGCAGCAACCCATCTTGAAAAAATACAGGAGATCATTTCCTCCACCCGCCGTGCGCTTATCTATCCCTCTTTTGTTCTTACAGCCATGTTTGGGGCTTTTATTTTCTGGATGGTCTTTGTGCTGCCTCAAATGCTCGAACTTTTTTCCTCCATGGGCATGACGGAACTGCCTCTTGCAACACGGGTACTGATAGCCTCTGTACATTATTTTGATATTTTCTGGCCGGTCATCCCAATCTTTCTTGGATTATTTTTCTTTTTATATTTTCTTTCACGCAAAAATGAACGTCTTCGCTACCTCTGGGATAGTGGTCTGAATTACGTTCCTGTACTTGGCAATATTATGAGCTCCTCCCAGCTCGCCTTTTTTTTCGAATATTCATCCCTTCTTACCAGCGGTGGAATCCATATTGTACGCAGCCTCGAGCTAATGCAGGAATCCGTGGACAATCGTGTTCTGAAAAAAAGCATCGGCCTTATTATTGAAGACATCGTCTCCGGAGAATCCATGTCCACTGCCATTAAGCAGCTGAAATTTTTTGAGCCTTTTGTTTTACGTATGGTGTCCGTTGGTGAACAAACCGGAAACATGCCTGAGCAATTTAAAATTCTGGCAGATTATTACACTGGCAGGGTAAATAAGATGGTGGAAATCATGTCCAAAACCCTTGAACCCTTCATTATTGGAGTTGCAGGACTTGTATTTATGGTCATCGCCATGGGACTTCTGGGCCCGGTATACAATCTCGTTTCTACCATACAATAAAAAAAGATATCATGATACAATCAAACTATCTGCAATGCTACGGACTCAGCAGTGCACCATTCAGACTTTCTCCTGATCCTGAATTCTTTTTTCCATCAAACACGCATATTGCAGCTAAAGAAGTCCTGAAATACGCCATTAAAAATAATGAAGGATTTATGGTTCTTTCAGGCCGGGCCGGTTCCGGTAAAACTCTGCTTCTCAGACTTTTACTGAACGAAATGGATGAGGATAAGCACTCTGTTTTAATTATTAACCCGGTACTGACTCCTGCCGCTCTTCTTCACCAGATTCTTCTTGAGCTTGACTTTACCCTTGATACTGCCACGGATGAGACCGCTCTTATGGCAGCATTTCAGAAAATTCTTCTCAGCCTGGCTGCCAAAAACAAGGATCTTCTCATCATCATTGATGAGGCTCAGAATATGCCCCTGGCAACCCTGGAATATCTGCGCATGCTCTCAAATATTGAGACTAACCGTAAAAAACTCTTGCAAATCCTCTTAACTGGCCAACCTGAACTTGATATACTCCTTGAAGATGAAAAACTGGCCCAACTCAGTCAACGGATTGTGGTTCATGAGAAACTTCGACCACTTTCAGCAAATGAAACCGTTGAATACGTAAACTACAGACTGGCAAAAGCTGGCCGGGGGGATATCGGACTTACCTGGTTTGCCAAAAGAGCTCTCTATAACTTAACAGACGGAATTCCTCGTCTTGTCAATCGGCTCATGGACAGAACCCTCCTAATGGCCTGTTCCGATTATGACAAAAAACTTTCTCGAAAACACATTCTCTGCGCAGAGGCTACCCTTCCAAAAGGATACAAAAAAAAGAAACTTTTTAGACTTTTTTCTTCTTTTAGTTATGCCGTCCTCTTCTGTTCTATAATAACAGTACTGATCATTTGAAATAAAATCCTACAGACGACTAAACTCCCATTTCTCTTAAAAGAAAGCATTGCTGATATACTATGATTAATCCACACTGGACATTTCAAAGAACCCCCAATAAGCGCCTCCTGGGTGCTTCGGTCAAACGCAGGGGAAAAGTGTATCATTGTTCAGCAGTTCAAGAGATTGCAGATTCTGTGACCCCAAAAGGTAAAGCCTGCTTCTGTATTGATTCCAACAAAACAATAGTGGAAGTCACAGACTTACCACTACTGAAAAAGAATCTCCTTCAACTTCAAGTTAAAAGTAAAATAGAGCAACTTGCCATTTTTGATGTAAATGAAGCCATTGGTGCTTCCTACCGGACGATTCAACAACAGGCCCAACAGCAGTCATTAAGTATCGTGGCAATACCTGAAGAACTGATCATTGAAGGCATCCATGATTTAACGGAAGCATACGATATTGAGCTCTTAAACTGCGTTTCCATGCCCGCCTCCGTTGCCTGTCTCCTGAAACAGCTTGGAAGTGAAGCTTTTATTGTGCTTTTACTGACCCAGGACAAAGCGTATGTTCTTGGCATGCATAATGGCATTGCCTTGTTTATCCAAGGAATTCCACTGGGCCTCGGTGGAGAGATTGACCCTGAAGCGACAACGCATGCCATAAGTTTTGGACGACAAAATTTTGCCCGCAACTTTGATATTGAAACGAGTCGTTTCCTCTGTATGGGAGAAGACAGAGGAAAAGTTGACTATGAAGAGTTAGATGAAGAAAACTGGACGCCCGACTGGAAACATTGCCTTCATGCTGAGAATGAAGACATTCTGAGGTATCCTGCTCTTTTTGGAGCGCTTTTTACAGGCTCCAGCTACTCATATCTTCCTGAAGAATATAGGCTTGCATCCAGCCTGAGGCGGCTCAGTGCTCTTCTGGTATTTGGTGCAGGAATCGGCGCTGTGATTCTATCAGGTTTAAGTTATCAAAATATCCAAAAACTTAACCCGCTACGATCCCAACTGCAGAACGAGAGACAGCAACTGTCAGGCGATATCGCTGCCTTGAGGCAACAATTACCTGAGCCAAATAATGTGACCCAGATAAACACCTTTCTCAACATTCAACAGAAGGTTGCAAAACAACCATCTGTTGCTCTGTTTTTAGATCAAATAGCCACGGTTCTACCACAAAATGTGACTCTTGTGACCATGAATATAACGAGAAAAGCTGGAGATACTGAACAGGACGGTGCCCATTCAATTCCAGCTCCTGGGCAATCGCCGGATATGGCAATGGAACACCATGAGTCTGGTAGCCAGGCAAAGGCGGAAATACTTCTGGATCAGGATCTAGTCGTTCAGTTTAACTGTTCCAGTAAGGGAGATTATGGCCGGGTGAAGGCCAGATTTGCTGAGGCAATTAAAGGTTTTTCCTCTTTATTTTCACTCAGCATTGTGGGCTGGGGGTATGACGAAAAAAGTCAAACTGGATACCTCAATTGTGAATTGCTGCTTAGCGGAGAAGCAAGATGATATTTCTCACTCGTGATGTGAATAAAAAAACTCTGATCTTCCAACTGACAGTGATTGCCTGTTTTGCCTTCAGCCTCTACTATTATTTCCACTCCAGACAGGAAGAAGTCTTTATTTTACAAGATCTTGATCGTTTATCTTCACAACGCACTAAGCTTAAACGAACTCTTGGAGATGTCGCGGCCTACAACAAACTGCTGTCTACGGATTCTACACTGGCTAATTTAGCCCCTAACCTGAGATGGGAACAGGTGGATTTTAGCTGGACAGCCGTGTCGTTTACAGAACTTTTACGAAGAGTGGATGCTCTTTCCCGTCAGCAGAATTTTTTTGTGGTGGAATCTTTTAAAGCAGGAATCAAGAATAAGGGAAGCGTATCCAAATCGGTACTAGCAGCAAATAAAAACAGTGATTCCTTTCCGGAATCTGGCGAAAGAATTTTTCGCATGCAAGGATACTTTTTATGTCCCTCTCTGTAAAAGATCTTCGTACAAGACTCTGTTTCGTGGCAGTTCCAGTGTCTCTGGTTCTGGCAAGCGCTGTTGCCATCTGGTTTGGTGCAATCCGTGATTCACAGTTTCAGGAATCATCCCTACGTGTTCCCGGTTTTGATTACCGGAAAGACACGCAGGAATACAAAGAGCCATCAACCACCTTCAAGTCAGAAGAGCCTCGCAGAAATATTTTCGGATTTAACAAGGTGGGAAAAAAAGAAGAAAAAAATCTTGAAATGATGGAGCTCGGCCTTGGACTCATTGTTATTAAAGGACAACGACGATTTTGCCTCACCAATGGCGTAATGATGGCAGAAAGCCAATCAGGCAACGGATACCTGGTTTATCGTATCGAAGAGAACAGGGTGTGGTACAAAATTGGCAAATCCCTGCTGCCTCTTCAACCGGGTGATAAAATAAGTGTTGATGCTGAAGGAAACATCAGGGGAATACCTGATAATGAGAGACAGATGAACAATGATGACGGTGATTTGAAATTGAATGACATACAGGGCAAAGAATGAAGATAATAGTGGGAAGAGTATCAAGCTGCCTTTTTCAAAGTGTATTATGTATTCTACTTTTTGCTTTGTGGGGATGCAGTGAAAAAACGCCTAAACTCTATCAACCAGAGCCGCCACAACCAGTAGCTCTTCAACAGATAGACAAGGGATGGAGTACTTCGGTGGATGATGTTTTTCAAAAAGAACCGGATCCTGAACCAGACCTACCAGCTCCGCGCTTTAAAACGTTAAATCCCCTTGATAATGAGATGGTCAGTATCAGTGTGGTTGATGAAAGTTATGGTCAGGTTTTACAGGCACTTGCGCATGCGGCTGCCCTGAATCTTACAATTTCCTCATCAACAACTTCTGTTCTTGGCAACAATACCAGGCTCACTGCAGAATATCAGGATATGTCAGTACGTTCTGTACTCGATGCGGTCTGCAGAATGCTGAATGTTGCCTGGCACGAAGACAGTGGTGTTCTGTTTATTGAACCATATGCCAAAAAATTCATTGATCTTGATTTTCTCAGTTCTGTCCAGCAATCTTCATTTGAGGTTGGCGGGGATGTCCTTGGCGGTGGTGGAGGCTCTTCAGGAGGCGACGAAGCAACGGCTTCTCCCCTTAGTGGACGTTTTACCGTTGAAGGAGCAACCACACCGACAGCCACCGATATTTATGCCAATATTGAAAGCTCAATGGAGCAGATGCTGGGCGGGGAAGGTTCATTTGTCATAAACCGTCAAACAGGAACTCTTCTGGTTCATTCACGCCCGGCCACTGTGCAGAACATAGATCAATACATGGCATTTTTACGAGAGAAGTATCAACGCCAAGTACTGATAGAAGCCAAAATCATCGAAGTCGGGCTTTCTAAAAAACATGAACTGGGTATCGACTGGAAAACCGTTGGAGGGCTCATCAGCAACCAACCTTTACGAGCTGCCGGTGAAGCAGTGATGAATATTGTACCTGCAGTTGGACAGAGTAATTCGTTTTATGCCATGACCATTAATTCCAAATATTCTGATCTCAACGGTATTTTTCATGCATTGGAGGAATTTGGTACTTTAAAAATTCTATCAAATCCCCGACTGAAAGCAATGAACGGCCAATCCGCCCTGATCAGCGTCGGCCAGTCTGTTTCATACTTAAGCAGCTTCCAGAAAACAACTGCGGGGACTGGCGATAATCGTACTGAGGAATTCACAACAGAGATAGGGTCTGTATTTGATGGTGTACTTTTGGGCGTAACACCGGTGATCGAAAATGACGGCTGGGTGTCACTCCATATTGTTCCCATCAAGAGTGATCTTGTGGAGCTTGATACTGTAGAATTTGGAAGCATCTTATCCCCATACCAAATCACCCTGCCAAGGGTAAACTTACGTGAAATTTCAACTGTTACCCGAGTCCAGTCGGGTGACGTGGTTCTCTTGGGCGGCCTGATTATGGATTTTGATGATGCAGATGAAAACGGCCTGCCGTATCTCTCTGATATTCCAATTTTAGGAGGGTTGTTTCGCTATAAAGCCACCGAGAAACGACATGTGGAGCTGGTTATTGCATTACAAATCAAAGTACTCGATAAAAGATGAGTGTTTACCTGGACGGCCTGATTTATGAGTGAGTTATTCAAAGCACTGCAAAAACTGGAAGAACAAAATGCACCTGAAGTTCCACATCCATTTTCTCCTTCCAGTGGTGACAAAAAATCAAAAAAAGCTCCGCCTTTTTTGAAATCGGCACTGCTTTATGTTTTGCTCCTGCTATTGACCGCTGTTTGCCTGGGATTCATCTGGTTTGCCAAGAACACCTTCACAGATTCTCCCACTGTTCCCAATAGCCGTATCGATAGAGAAAAAGAACACAAGATTCCCGCTGTCGAGCCTATTTCCGTAACACCCCCAGCAACCATTTTACCGACAATAACTCGATTGCCTGAACCTGAGCAAGTTGTTGCTCAACATTCCTTTCCCTCTGCAGAAAAACCACCTGCACCCAAAAAAGAGATTACTGACCAATATGATGCAAAAGTGGAAAGTACTGCTGTGCCCCACAAGCAAATCACCCCTGAAAGTCCAATTCAGCAAGTAAGTCCCGAGCAGTTTATAGATGGTTCCAGCAGTGAAGCAGAAAAAGAACAGAGCAGAGAGAGACAAAGAAAACGAATAGTATACCAAGCAGAGAAAATGCGTGAACAGGGCGACTTTTCTAAAGCTCTTACCCTCTATAAAAAGGTCTGGTCATTTGGCCCACATCCTGACATCGCAAATAATCTGGCTGCCATCCTTATCCAATCCAAACAATATAAAAAAGCAGAAGGCTACCTGGAACAGGCAATATCACTGGCACCCGATGATGAGGACCTACAGTTTAACCTTAACATTGCGCGTGAAGGCAGGAAGCGAGAAAAAAAGAATCCCTTCAAAAGCAAAAAAGATTTGAATTAAATATTTCTAAGCCATATCGTTAATTATATATTATTAATTTTATTAATCAACACTTGGAGACAGGACAATGAGAACGACCGGTATGAGCTCACAGAAACAAAAAAAAAGAAACCATTCCATCCTAAGAAATAACAAGGGGTTTACCCTTATCGAATTGGCCATTGTTTTAGTAATCATCGGCCTGATACTTGGATCTGTACTAAAGGGAAAAGACCTCATCAACAGTGCAAAACAGAAGAACTTCTATTCCAGTTTCCTTAAAAACTGGCAATTAAGCGTCGCATCATACTATGACAGAACCGGATATGTGTTAGGTGACGGCCCCCCAAATGGTGGAACTGCAACAGTAAACGGAAGTTTTGACAATGTTTCTGGAGCAACTTTTGGTGCTACCGATGGAATCGATGATACATTAAAAAGAGTAGGTCTTGACGTACCTGAAAGCAATGCGGCAAATAGTGGACAGGTTATTTTTAAAGGTGCCTATAGTGGCAGCCGTACAATAACAATGCAGTTGTACAATCTTTACAGCCACACAGATCTACGCCATGACAATCGTTTATATTTAAACAATGTACCCACAGATTTGGCAATTGCCCTCGATACAATCATCGATGGCGAGATGAATTCCGCAACGGGTTCATTCAGATACTATCCTGACAATACAGATCCCATGGGTGGATGGCCAGATGCCAGTACAACAGCAGTAGTAAATTGCTCTCTTTTAGTTGATATTTGATAAAAAAAATAGGGGACAGACCCCGATAAAAACAACCCCAGTCTGTCCCCTGTTTTTTCCCTTTAAGTCTATCAACTTACACGATTCCGCCACTTGGTTGGATCCTGAGCTGTATGAAAAATGGAATAAATATAAATCTGAATTAATGCTCTTCGGTATTTTTCAAAGATTTTAGGATACAGTTTTGGAGAGCGACAAATTCTTCTCCTAAACCAACCTTGTGATTTTCATACCAATTACATGCCTGCTCAACATCTTGTTGAGCTTCTGGAGCAATTATTAATTCAACATCCATAGCGATTTTTGATATTATATTTAACCTGTTCCCACGACAGACCTGCTCCTGGATTTTTCATTAAATTAGCCTTACGGCGGTTTAATTCTTCTTTTTGCCACTCATGCATGGGAATTTCTAACTGATTTGCTGCTAAATCATCCCATAAGTCTTCTACTAATTGTAATTTTTCAGGCGGGCTAAGATCAAATACTGAAACTAGTTGTGACTTCATTGTTATCTCCATTTTCAGTAAAACCAGGGGACAGATTTCAATTAAAGCAATCTCCGCTTGTCCCCTATTTTTTTTGTCTTCTATTGATTTTCTTCTATTGCTTATGTACTGTGTAATTATGAAACTCATCATTTTTCTTATAACTTCCTGGATAGTATTCAGCCTTTCAGGTACCACATTTGCCGTAGAAGTGGCACCGCGCATATCTGACCGTGAGATCGTGGAAAAGCTTGTGATCTTGGAAGTCGGCCAGCATGCTCTCCGATCCGAGATGAAAACTGGTCAAGATGCTCTGGGCAAAAGAATTGATGATATAAATCAGAGATTTGATGACATAAATCAAAGATTTGACGACATGAACCAAAGAATATCCAATCAGCAGATGACCACACTCGCTTTATTTAGTGCGATGATAGCATTGATTTTAACCCTTTTTGCCTATATTGCCTGGGACAGACGAACAATGATAAAGCCCGTTGTCGAACGTCTTGAACATCTTGAAAACAAACTATTTCGTGAACTTGAGATGAATCACGACAAAGGCTCTACTATTAATCGTCTCATTAATGCCCTGAGAGAATTAGCTAAGCAGGATGAAAAAGTTGCAACTGTTCTTCGAAATTTTTCACTTCTTTAGAGGGCTGAATAGTAAATAGGGGCAGATCACACCAAAACAATCGTGGTCTGTCCCCTATTATTCCTATTTTTACTCTATTGTTTCTACAACTCCACCTCCCCATCATACCAAGCCCCGTTATTGCAATCAGTAACCGGAAAGCCAGCATCACAGTTGGCAAGTTGGTCAAATGTGAAGATCTGACTACATTCGCCGCTTGGCGGCGGTTTTTTTATGTAAACAAATTTCCCCAGAGCCACCCTGTCCCCGCGAGAAACTTCATTACTAATACATGTATTATCGTGGAAGAAATCACCACCATCAACGCTACCTATTTTTATAGTTGTATTATTAGCATTACAGATTTTGGCCTTCATCTCTCCAAAACTCAGTTCGCCCACAAGATCATCGCGAGGCGGCTCAACTACTCCCTCATCATCTGCTACATACGGGTTTGAAGACATTTCATATTCCCTATCTGTATTATCATTCTTCCCTGTAAACTCTTTATTTTCACCACCGCTTAAAACATATGCAGCAAGATAATAGCCCACACCGTCGATACGTCCATTATCTACATCCGATGTATTTGTGACACAAACATGATATCTTGCTCCGCAAGTTCTAGGATAATCAGCGTCCTCAAGCCAACGTTTTGTCTTACTAAGCTGATAAAGAGTCGAACATAAATTACTAGAATCAGCAATCGTGAGGTAAGTGTCCGCATCATACCCATAGGGACGTGACCAGGCATCCTTACTCACCGAACTGATATTTAAATCTATATAGGGAAGTCCGTAGGGGGGAGAATAAGGAGTGGGACGCTTGCAGCTTGTTGATGGTAGCGTATCACGATCCCCACTACCATCACCATCTATATCAGGACAAGGAAGCCTACCATGACTAGCAGCATACGAAATCAGCGAATTTTTAATCATTGCAATATTAGCCTTTTCCTTAGCCATTTTACTCGTCTTCATGGTGCTGCGCATAAGACCAACACCAGCAGTCATCAACAAGCCCATAACAACAAGAACAATACTTAACTCAATAAGGCTGAATCCTTTTTGGCATAAAACTGTTTTTTTCGGGGACATAGACTCTTCCAGGTTATATGATCAGGCACAAACTACGTGGTTAAACACTCTTATTTACAGTGATACGTTATTTTGAGACAAGAAATCAAATACTCTTTATTTTCAGACTATTCAATCACCTGCATCCGCTCCCACTTCCCACCGCGATAACGCAGGGAAATCAACAAACAGAGAGTGGCGATAAAGAAAACAACACATCCCCAGGCCATAAAAATAGTCATGCCCAAATAGTTGATACCAACATAAAGAGGAATCACCATACAGCAAAGTGTTGCGCCTGCAATCACCATAAGAAGAAAACGGGTATCACCTGCCCCCTTTAAAACGGCTGCAAAAATCATATAGAAGACATCCAAAAGTATATATAATGCAACCAGCTTCAGAATACCTGATCCCATCTGCAAAATATCTTCATAATGACTTCCCACTTCATCAGCATTGATAAAAATTGCAATAATAAATTCGGGGCAAAGAATAAAAAGTGCATTCAGCGATAAAGTAAAGACCATAAGAAGATGAATACCACTCCAGGCTGCAGATCTGGCATCTCCAGGCCTGCCGCTACCAAGTGCTTTACCGGTCATACTGCTGATGCCAAAGGCAAATCCAAGAGCCGGCATAAAGGCCAGCGAACTTATGGAAATTGCAATATTCGAAGCAGCAAGCGGTACTGTGCCCAAACGTCCCACGATGAGAATAAAAAAAGTAAATGCAAAAATATCGATACTGAACTGCAGTGCCCCTGGCACACCGAACCGAAACAATCTCAGCAGTATGTCCCGGTCAAGTTTCATGCTCTCAAGTAACTTGAAATCTGCCCTGAAAGATTTGGAAAAAACCTGCGGAGCCAGACAGAGGACAATCACTCCCCAGGCAATAACAGTGGCAATGGCGGCACCGCGTATGCCAAGCTCAGGCATCCCCCAGACACCATTAATCAGTGCATAATTCAGTGGAATATTTACAAGCATGCCCGCAATGTTTGCAATCATCACGGGTCTGGTCATTCCTCTGCCTGTAAAAAAACCGGATAAAGTCTGGATAGCCACATGAAGCACACCACCCTGGCAGAGAATTTTGAAATATTGTGTCTCAAGAACACGGATTTCAGGACTATGACCAACCAATTTAAAAAGTGAACCACTTACAAAATATGCGATCAGGAGAAGGATTACCCCGGAAAAAGCGGTGAAAAAAATTCCCTGCCACAGGGCTGTCCCGATCTTTTCCGGCTGCCCCGAACCTTGATACTGAGCTATAAACACCGAGATATAGCCAGCAATTCCACCTAAAAAGCAAAGGATCAGAAAGACAGTAACACCTGCTGGAACAACTGCAGAAAGAGCATCAACACTATAATGGGAAAGAAAAATCCGATCGGTAAATTCCATGACCGTGGTCGCTGCCATGCCTGTGACCAAAGGAATACAAACTCTTGAGACTTCACGGTAACGGCTTTTTTGGCGCCAGTTATGCCATTGTTTAAACATAAAAAAAACTCTTGATAAATTCACCTTACAAGTGGATATTTATTTGGACAATTTATTATAAATCTTTTATCCATACTAATTACAGCAATACATACAGTTGCAGGACTGAAAGGAAGACCAATCTTTTCCCATTCAGCCTTCAGCCCAATATTCCTTCAGCCTATATAATACATTACTATGGATACCCTGGAATGCATCAAAACCCGTAGAAGCATCAGAAAATTCACCACAGAAGAAGTCCCCAGAAAAAACCTGGAAGAGCTACTCGAAATTGCCCGCTGGAGTCCATCCTATAAAAACTCTCAACCCTGGGAAGCAATTATACTCTCTGGTGCCAAAAAGAAAGAACTTTCCACCATTCTTGTTGGCCTGTTGGAGGATGGCAAAGACAACAGCCCTGACTTAGCTTACCCAACCTCTTGGCCTGAAAGGGAAAATACAAATATCAAAAACCTCATGGCCAAACGCATGAAACTTACCGGTGTTGATCTTGGTACACCAGAAATGATATTCAAGGCCAAAAAGGCAAACTTCAATTTTTATTTCGCCCCCCACGCCATCTATCTTTTTCAGGATGCATCTTTAAGCGAATGGTCACTCTTTGATATCGGCCTTTTCGCCCAAAGCCTGATGCTTGCTGCACACGCCAAAGGTCTTGCCACAGTGCCCCAGGCATTCGCCACCGATTACGCAAAGGAGGTTAAAGAATGTCTTGGCATCCCTGCCTCTAAACGATTAATCCTTGGACTTTCCATCGGCTATCCAGATAAGGAATCTCCCTTAAATGCCTATCGTACAGAACGGGTTGAAACTGGAAAAATCTGCCGTTGGATGGAATAAATGTCGACACGCTTACTGCTTCAATATCTGATTGGACTATTCCTGATAGTCAATGATTGAATGTATGAGCAAGCTGAGTTATCCTCCCAAATCAACTGTTTGTGAATTCCAGACAGTTCAAACTGAAGAAGTATATCATGGGTAATTATTCTGTTATAGTCCTCGATTTCGAGACAACCGGTCTTTCTCCGAATCATGGCGATAGAGCTATTGAAATTGGGGCTGTTCTTATTGAAAATAACCGGGTTGTAGATAGTTTTCAAAAGCTGATGAATCCTGGATTCAGGATCAGCTCTTTTATCGAATCCTATACCAATATCAGTAACAGCATGGTTGAGAAAGCTGCACCTTGCGAGGAAGTTATGGTACAATTCGCTGATTTTATCGGTGATTATCCGCTGGTGGCCCACAACGCATCTTTTGATAGACGATTTCTGGATTCAGAGTTTCAGTTTATCGGAAGAGCACGTTCCAATCCCATTGCATGTTCCATGCTGGCATCTCGTCGAATTTACCCCCATGCCTTTAACCATCAGCTTGGAACTCTTGTTGACTATTGCGACATAGAGAATGATGGAACCTTTCATAGAGCATTAGCTGACGCCCAGATGACCGGGCATCTTTGGATTTCTATGATTGAAGAGATAAAAAGTAACTACGGACTTAAAAAAGTACCATTTACGCTCATGCAGAAAATATCTAAAATCAGCAAAACGAAAGTGTGCACTTTTCTTGAAAAGGAAGGCAGAAAGTCAAGAAACTAATCTAGAACACTCCCTTGTTGCGGTGGGGCTACTACGCCAACGCGCGCTCAAGCAACTCCAGCAACAAATCCTGTTTGCGCGAGGTATCAGCAAAGCTCGCAGTAATACTATTTTTTGCCAGCTTCACCAGGGTTTTTCGATCCAGGTCAAATGCCTGCGCCATCACCAGATAGTTATCCGCTATGTAACCACCAAAATAAGAAGGATCGTCAGCATTAAGCGTGACTTTTAATCCCTTTGCCAACATCTTCGGCAAGGGATGGTTTTCTGCTGTATCCACCACACACAGCTTCAGGTTCGACAAAGGGCATACCGTCAATGCAATCCCGGCATCAGCCACGCGTTGAGTCAAAGCGGCATCATCAAGAATCGAGTTGCCATGATCGATCCGCTCGATCTTCAGCAGATCCAGAGCCTGCAATACATAATCCGCGCTACCCTCTTCTCCTGCATGCGCGACCAGATGATATCCCTGCTTTTTCGCCTCTGCATAGACATGCTGGAATTTCTCCGGTGGATTGCCCTGCTCGGATGAATCCAGGCCGATCCCGATGATTTTGTCGCGATATGGTTTCGCCTGCACCAGCGTTTCAAATGCATCCGCTTCGCTCAAATGGCGCAGAAAACACATAATCAGGCCAAAACTGATATCGTGTTTAACTTCTCCTTCAATCAGCGCACGATGGATACCATTCACCACCGTTTCAAAAGCAACACCGCGCTCGACATGCCCTTGTGGATCAAAAAATATCTCTACGTGGCGTACACCATCGGACTTGGCCTTCATTAGATAGGCCAGCGTCAGATCAAAGAAATCCTGCTCAGTGATGAGCACGCTCATGCCCTGGTAATAAATATCCAGGAAATCCTGAAGATTTGAAAACTGATACGCTTCACGCACCGCGTCTACGGAGTCAAAGGGCAATGAAATCTGATTACGTTCAGCCAGTTCAAACATCATTTCAGGCTCAAGCGAGCCTTCAATGTGCAGGTGTAGCTCCGCCTTCGGCAAGGAACGAATAAAATCAATTTGTGTCATACACTTTTTTTGTATCAACTTCCCGATACCCTTCGTTTGCCAGCAACATTGCTCATAGTTTTCAATACCACCCACCTCTGCTTCAAATAAAGCAATTTTATCACCTGTACAATTATGCGTGACAGTGAGAAAAGCAAGAAAATAATTTAGAGCAAGCTTTTGCTATATGTTTAAACATATTTACAGGCACTCGTATATGGTTTAGCATATACTCATGAGCAAGATTATCCAAACACTTAAGTCTGCACGTCAGAAGAAAGGGCTTACCCAAGCCGAACTTGGGAAAAAGCTCGGCCTGCCGCAAAGTCATATATCCAAGATTGAGCAGGAATTAACCAACCCCCAACTCTCCACATTAAGAGATATGGCTCGCATACTTGATCTGGAGCTGACCTTGGTGCCACGCTCTATGTTGCCAGCTGTTAGGTCACTTCTTGCCGGTGAAGATACAGACACACCCAGATGGCAACCTGATGAGGAAGACTGATGGCTGATATTTTAGATGTATGGTTAGCCAAAACCCGCATTGGCTAACTGACACTACTCCCAGGTGACCGTACTTTTTTTGTTTTTGAAGAAGAGTATTTGAATAACTCAAATCGTCCAGTCCTCAGCCAGTCATTTTTTACTGGATCTGGAGAGCTAATTCCAGAAACCAGAACCTATAAAACCAAACTCCCTCCATTCTTTTCAAATCTATTACCCGAAGGTCATCTGCGGACATCCATTCCAACAGGTGGAGTCGGCGGCGATTGGATTGTCAAATTACCGCTCAAAATTTTGCCCAGGTTCCTGAAAATGAATGGGCTATGCTACATCTGGCAAAAGAGGTAGGTATTTCTGTTCCTGAAACAGATCTTGTTCCCCTTGAAAAGATTGCAGGCTTACCGGAGCTTGGATTTTTATCAGGAAATCTGGCTTTAGCAATAAAACGGTTTGATCGAAACGAGAAACAACGGATCCATATTGAAGATTTTGCCCAAGTCTACAACGTATTCCCAAATGACAAATACAATAAAGTCAGCTATGACAATATTACCAATATGATATGGGCATGATAGGTTTGAAGCATTTCCAGAAGCTCACTCGCAAGGCTGAAGTACCGGAATATTTGGTCATCGATACTGTACGGGAAACGGTTGCGAGTACGTTTGAGAAATGGGAGAAGCAGAAAATGTCATACGAGCTTCCTTCAGCACTTCGCAAACGAATTGACATGCATTTGGAAGAAGTCTTGCTCAATTTTGACTGACGCAGGGTGGATATTAGGTGACAGAGAAGACCTCTACCAGGAAGCTACTCAACCGTTACTGATTTAGATAGCAAAGTCGGCTTGTCGGGACGAGTGGTTCCCAAGCCGTAATTTGCCTTACCTCAGCCCTTTTCTTCCATGAAATGACGACTCAGGTCCCTCACTCTGTGTCAATTGCGATTGCAAAAGGATCGAATACTCCAAGAATTGATTATCCACCGATTTCAGTGCATCGCTTTTCAAAGGAGGCACAGCAGGCTGGTGTTACCGTACACCAAATCGATAATGTTCCCGTCAAATTTTTTAATCCTGAGAAAACGTTGGCCGATTGCTTTAAGTTCCGAAATAAAATTGGTATGGATGTTGTTCTTGAAGCGATCAAACTCTACAAAATCAGAAAAGTATTTAACATTGATGAAATTTTGAGATATCCGAAAATCTGCAGAATTGAAAGAATTATACGGCAATATCTGGAGATGAACATATAAAAGAACTACTTCCGCAACGACAACAACATGTTTGACAAACATTATGTTTGTGATACATACTTATGAAAGAGTGTCTTGTCATTGAAGAAGGGGGATTTATGCGACTACAATTTTTAAACCGAACCAGAGAAATTTCAAAACTTACCAGAGCACTCAACTCTGCAGAGCCAACATTTATTGTGGTGTATGGCCGTCGTCGTTGCGGAAAATCAACTTTGCTCCAACATATAGCCAGTGAAAAAGACATCTATTATCTGGCAGATCAACAAGAAGCGCCATTACAAATAAAAAGCCTTGCTAATGAAATTAGCAGACACATCCCTGGGTTTGATCAGGTCTCCTATCCATCATGGGAAGTTTTGTTCAATTCCATTCAAAATCAGGCACAAAGAAGAACCACACTCATTCTGGATGAATTTCCGTACCTGGTACAAAAATCACCGGAACTTCCAAGTATCCTGCAAAAGCAAATAGACAGCAGGAAAAACACAATTCATCTGATCATCTGCGGTTCCTCACAACGAATGATGCAGGGACTTGTACTCGACAGCACAGCTCCTTTATATGGCAGGGCTGTGGAGATCATAAAACTTCGGCCCCTTGAACCGGGATGGCTCGTTGATGCCCTTGGATTTGATGCGATCAAAACAGTTGAAGCATATTCCATTTGGGGCGGTGTCCCTCGCTATTGGGAGCTTGCAAAACAATTTTCAAGTATGGATACTGCCTGCAAGGAACTGGTTCTGGACAGAGACGGAGTTCTTCATGAAGAGCCAATGCGTCTGTTACTTGATGATATGCGTGGAGCTAGTCAACCCCATTCTCTCCTTGGTCTAATCGCCGGTGGTGCAAACAGAATGTCAGAGATTGCAGGCAGACTGGGAAAACCGGCAAGCAGCCTGACACGACCACTCGTGAACCTGATTCAGCTGGGCTACATCAGAAAAGATGTGCCTTTTGGCGAAAGCATCCGTTCCGGGAAGAAAACAATTTACAGGATTGAAGATCCTTTTTTGCAATTTTGGTACCGTATCGTATTGCCAAATCAGTCCCTATTAGAGCAGGATTTAATCGACGAAGTTTATACTGCTTCAAAACAAAAACTTACAATGCAGACAGCAGAAGTTTGGGAAGAGCTAGCACGTCTATCAGTATCACGGATGGACATTGCAGGCCAGCGATGGAAACCGGCAACACGCTGGTGGGGAAAGGGACAAACAGGCAAACAAATGAAAATTGATGTGGTAGCTGAATCTATGGACGGGAACAGCATTCTTTTTGGAGAAGCCAAATGGGAAAAAAAGACAAATGTAACACAAGTCATGGAAAAATTGTCTGACCATGCAAAAAATTTCCCCAAAATTGGTAAACGGAAAATTGTGTTGGCTGCTTGGTGTAAACATCCGCTGAATCCTCCCGGAGATACACTTATTTTTGACGCGGCTACTGTCTTGGATGTTGTAAAAAATTAAACCATCAAAACCGCATGTCACGTGTTTTTGCTATTCTTGAATATTGCGACAGTGTGGCAATAATTTCCTTGCCATAATCACCACGTTTTCCACTGAGTACTTCACGGCTTATTCGATCACCAATTTGCAAATAAAGTAGTCAACCCAGCATTAACTGTTCATGCGACAACTGCACGCGCCTCTTCAATCAATTCCCTGAGTTCTCTAAGCAAATCAATATTATCTTGCGAATGTCATAATATTGTTATTACCATGATTCGCCGGTTATTGTTTGTACGTAAAGTTTTGAATTATTGGATAATAGATTTGGAAAATCTTGTTAAAGAAAAGTGTTGTCCTGGTTGCATTCTACTGTGCTGAGCGTTGAAGTGAAAAGCCATTACTTAAAGGTAAGGGAAAAATCAGTAAAGCTGTTATGGAGCAAAAAGTAAGGGAAACATATCAACTATTTGACAAGAAGCGTAAAGAGTACGAGGCAAAACAGGCTGACCTTGATGACTTAGCAGAGTTGACACAGTTGGAGCAACAGATAAAGAAGGATCATTGAGTCCATGGAGGGGAATTATGAGTGAACGGACCTATTTACTAAAAGTTAAATTACTTGATATCGAACCCGAAATCTGGAGAAGATTTGTCGTACCGGCAAGTATAACACTGGACAGGCTACATGATGTTATCCAGATCGTGATGGGCTGGACTGACAGTCACCTTCACGAATTCACTATTGGTAAGAAACGGTACACTGAATATCCGCAGGGAAGAGACGATCTAAACAGTGATAAGCGTAGCCAACTTACCCTAAACGCAAAAAAGCCGTAAATCGCTTTATACAAGCGACTTACGGCTTTGTTGTTAATGGTGCCGAAGGCGAGAATCGAACTCGCACGACCGAAGGCCACTGCCCCCTCAAGACAGCGTGTCTACCAGTTCCACCACTTCGGCACACAATTCAATATCTTTTTTTATTCCTGATCTTTTTGAGTCCCTGGAGCAGGTGCAGCTTCTTCAGCTGCTATTGTTGGTATTGGAATAACTTTTTCTGTAGCAGGTTCTATTTTTTCTTCCACCATGACTGCCTGCGAAGCTGTGCTCATCAGTGATCCGGTACTCGAGGTTGATGAGAAATAAGCAAGGCTGACAGATGTAACCATAAAAATGATTGCAGAGGCAGTTGTAATTTTATTCAGCAATGGAACAGGTCCTTCTGATCCAAAAAGTGACTGACTAGACCCACCGCCACCGAAGACTGCCCCTGCATCAGCACCTTTTCCATGTTGAAGCAGGATGATGATAATCAGAAAGAGGCTGACTGAGATATGAGCAACTGTTAAAATGGTTGTCATTTTCTTTTTCTATGGATCTCAAATAAAATTTATAATTCGACAAAACGATTCAGCATCCAATGCTGCACCACCAACAAGAGCACCATCTATATCAGGTTGCGCCATGAGTTCATCAACGTTATCAGGTTTAACCGAGCCACCATACAATATTCTGACAGAGTCGGCAATATCTTTTTCAAACATTTCTGCTATTAGCTTCCGAATAAAGGCATGAACTTCCTGAGCCTGCTCCTTAGTAGCTGTTTTTCCAGTACCAATTGCCCATACAGGTTCATAGGCCAAAACGGTTTTTTTCATTTCCAGAGAGCGTATCCCCGTAAGTCCCTTCCTGAGTTGCTCTTCAAGGACTTCAAAGGTTTTGTCACTCTCTCTTTCTTCAAGCGTTTCACCAATACAAAAAATAGGCATCAAATCAAATTTCAATGCACCTTTCATGCGTTTATTGATGATTTCATTATCTTCATGAAATATCTGTCGTCTTTCAGAATGACCAATGATGACAGCAGTCGCCCCGGCAGACTTCAACATTTCTGGTGAAATCTCACCAGTAAAAGCGCCCTGCTCCTCCCAACAGACATTTTGCGCAGCTACTTCAACACAACTGTCTTTCAGGACTTTAGCCACTTCATGGATCGCTGTAAAGGGCGGAGCGAGTATAACATCCCGATCTTCAAGCCCAGCCGAACATTTCTCAATCTCGGTCGCCAGAGAATAAGCCTCAAGCACGGTTTTGTGCATTTTCCAATTTCCAGCAAGCAATGGTCTACGCTTCATTCCATCTCCATATCACTTAGTTTTTTGAAAAATCAATTTTTAAGAACTTCAACACCAGGCAATGTTTTACCTTCCATAAGGGTCAGAAAAGCCCCACCGCCAGTGGACATATAAGAGATATTTTCCGCTTCTCCTGATTTTTTCACAGCTGCATTAGAATCCCCGCCACCAATAACAGTTAAGGCATGAGAGGAGGCAACAACCTGGCACATGGCCATGGTGCCTCTAGCGAAGGCATCCATCTCAAATGCACCCATTGGGCCATTCCAGACAATTGTTCGAGCATCTGCCATGGCTTCCTGGAAATATGTGGTACTGGCAGGGCCAATATCGAGCGCCATCCAACCAGCGGGAACATCATGGAATGTGACATTTTTTACCACAGCATCAGCTGCAAATCGGTCAGCTACCACGAAATCTACGGGAAGATAGAGTTTCACCCCTTTCTTCTCTGCTTCTTTCACAAATTCACGGGCACTATCAAGAAGATCCTCTTCTATTTTGGAAGCTCCCATATCCACCCCCTGACTCTTCAGGAAAGTATTTGCCATGGCTCCACCGATAATTATGGTGTCAACCTTATCCAACATATTCTTTAACGCACCGAGCTTTGACGAAACTTTTGCACCACCAACGAGCGCAACCAGAGGACGGACCGGAGTATCCATGGCCTTATGGAAAAAATCCATTTCCGTCTGCAGCAAGTTTCCAGCAGCTTTTTCAGCAACATAGGCAGGAACCCCCACCACCGAGGCGTGGGCCCGATGAGATACGGCAAAGGCATCATTTACATAAACATCGGCCATACGGGCAATCTGTTCTGCAAAAGCAGCATCATTTTCGGTTTCTTCTTTGTGAAAACGCAGATTCTCCAGCATCACGACATCACCCGGCTGCATTCCAGCAACCAGGGATTCACTTTCTTCTCCGAGACAATCCGGAGCAAGCAAAACGTTGCGTTTAAGGATAGCAGCAAGATGACTGGCCACAGGGGCAAGGCTGTAATCCATCACCCGTTGACCTTTTGGCCTTCCCATGTGGGAACAGAGAATCACTTTCGCCCCCTGGTCCAAAATATAATTGATGGTGGGCAGGGCCATACGAATACGAATATCATCGATGATATTCCTTTCTGCATCCATGGGTACATTAAAATCAACCCTTACCAGCACTCGCTTTCCCTTTAAATCAAGATCACGAATCGTATTCATGTAGACGTCCTTTTACTCTTTATCGTTAACATTCAACCCGTGGACAAAAATAACTGCATCATCCGCAGGTTCTTTAAAATAGCTTTTTCGTCTTCCTACTTCCTGAAAATTATGTTTTGCATACAACTTGAGAGCTGGGTGATTTTGCGAGCGTACCTCAAGATACACCTGCTGTACGCCCTGTTTTGCATAGAGTAGACACAGGCCCTTCAACAAAGCCTCACCGATCCCCAGTCTTTGCACCAGAGGATTCACCGTGATTTTCAAAAGCTCAGCATCAACTCCTGTGTGGAAACCGCAACACCAGGCCTGTATTTCTCCACTTGGTGCAACAGCAACAAGGGAAACCCCTGATTTTCTCTGAATCTCTGAAGCTATCTGCCCCATGCTCCATGAAGAAACAGCACTTGCCTCAATAATAGCTACGGTCACAACATCTCCGACAAGCATCTGCCGGATAAACATGTTTATAGCATCTTGTCGGCAACTGAAACCGTCAAGTCACCTAAAGTATTTGTATAACTTCCCAGTTCATTGTCATACCAGGCATACACAACAGCTTGAGTAATGGGAACATGGAGAATATGATCGGCCCCGGCATCAATGGAACAGCTTTTCAGTTTCTGAAGATCAACAGGAATTGTAGCTGTGCGGGTATGGGTTTCAGTTCCTTCGATCACCGCTGCAGCTTCTGGAGCCCCGATAATATCCGAAGAAACATTCTGATCCTCAGTATATTCAAGGTATTTACTGTTCTCGCCATACTCACGGTAGATTGAATTAATTCGATCCCGCTTCAACGGACTGTCAAGATCATCCTGAAAATTCATAACGAGAACAATAAGAGACCCGGTGGAAATGGGAACCCGAACAGATTCAGCAATAAATCCAATGGACTTCATCTCTGGAATAACCAGAGCCAAAGTCTTGGCTGCACCGGTGGTGGTAAGAATAATATTATTTAAAATAGAACGATTTTTTCTAAGATCTACAGCGCCGGATTTAGGCAAAGTGTCAAGAACCTTCTGGCTGCCCGTTGCCGCATGCACAGTTACCATGGATGCACTCAGGAACTTCTCAGCACCAATGGATTCCATCAGTGGTTTGATCATATAGGAGAGACAGGTGGTGGTACAAGATGCAGCCGAGATGAGCGCATGCCTTGAAGGATCATAATCCTCATCATTAATCCCCATAACAGCAGTTACAGTATCCTCCGGCATATCTATACCTTTGGATTTGATCTTAAATGGGGCTGACAGCATCACCTTTTCAGCACCTGCCTGCAGATGGCCACGCAAAGCACCCCAACCCGATTCAGCGTCTGCCGTGGGGTCAGTAAAAGCGCCGGTGGTATCCACCACCAGTTTTACATTATTTTCCTGCCAGGCGATATCTTTTGGATTTCGGGCAGTACGAAGAAATGTCACCGGTATACCATTAATTATCATGGTTCCCGCTTCTTCATTTAACTCTTCAATTACCCTTCCACCTCTATGGCCATGAAGATAGGTGCCGAGGCGCCCGAATGAAGAGTCCCTCTCAACAGATGCTGCAAGATCGTTCAACCCCTGACCAATCTCACGACCAACATTAATCACAAGTTCTGAAAAATGTTTTCTCGAGACGTGGTGCCAGAGCGAAAGTTTTCCGATCCGACCCATACCGTTTAGGCCTAATTTCATAACAATGTTTCTCCTCTAGAGCTAGAGTTTTTCCCACCTGAACTATTGTAACGGACAATATCAAACAGTTGAAAACGAGCAGGGATGGTTGTTTATTCTTCCCCTTTCAGTATCTACTCTTTATACTGTATATCTAATGTTTCTACAAAGATTAATCATAATTGATGTGAATTTTACTCCCTCTGAACCATGTTATTTAAAACGCCTCTCCAGTCAGCAACGTTGATTAAACGTTACAAACGATTTCTGGCAGATGTTACAACTGATGAAGGAAAGCTAATCACTGTATACTGCCCCAATACCGGTTCCATGCGTGGCTGTTCAGCTCCCGGCAGTCGGGTCATGCTCTCCACATCTCCTAATCGAAAGCGCAAATACCCTCAAACCCTGGAAATGGTGCAAGGAGACAACACATGGATAGGCGTGAACACCGGATTAACCAATACTATTGTCGCGGAGGCTATCCTGGAAGGCCGTATTCAAGAATTTCAGGGTATCGACATATTAACGAGGGAAGTTACAGTATCAAAATCGAGCCGCCTTGATCTGCTCCTGGAACGGGGAGATGAAAAGATATATGTGGAGATCAAAAACTGCTCCCTTGTGGAAGATGGCTGGGCCATGTTTCCGGATGCAGTTACTGCACGAGGCACCAAACATTTAAAAGAACTGGCAAAGATTGTGGAGCAAGGGCACCGGGGAGTAATCTTTTTTTGTATTCAGCGCATGGATGCTGATCGCTTCAGGCCCGCTGCCCATATTGATCCACTCTACGCAGAAACTCTTGCTGAAGTCAGCAAAAAAGGCGTACAGGTATTAGCCTATCAGGCTGAAATAGGGTCTGAGTCCATAATCGTCAACAAATCGATTCCCTGCTTTCTTAACTAGAAAGCAATCCTATCCCTCATTATGAAAACAAACAAAAAAGCGGTCATCCTCTTTAGTGGCGGCCTTGATTCCACCACGGTTTTAGCAATTGCCCGGCAGGAAGGCTACAGTTGTTACTGTCTCAGCTTTCAATATGGCCAAAAACAGACGGTGGAACTTGCAAAGGCAAGACAGGCAGCCATTGAAAACCGGGTTGAAAAACACCTTATTTTAAACCTCGATCTGGACAAAATCGGCGGTTCTGCTCTTACTGATTCCATTGACGTTCCAAAAGACAGAAACCTTGAAACGAATCAGAAAGAAATCCCAATAACCTATGTGCCTGCCAGAAATACTATCTTTCTTTCCCATGCAGTGGCCTGGGCAGAGGTTCTTTGCGCCACAGATATCTTTATCGGGGTTAATGCAGTGGATTATTCAGGCTATCCTGACTGCCGTCCAGAATTTCTGGAGGCCTTTGCAAGGATGGCAAACCTTGGAACACGGGCAGGAGTCGACGGCAAGAGAAGATTTCAGATACTCGCACCTTTACTGAAAATGAGTAAGGCGGAGATCATTAAAACAGGGCTTGCGCTGGGGGTTGATTACGGCAAAACCCATAGCTGTTATGACCCGGTGGGAGAAAAAGCCTGCGGCAGGTGTGATGCCTGCGTACTGCGCAGAAAAGGCTTTATTGATGCTGAAGTCGCAGACCCGACCGACTATGTAAAATTACAGTAGCACAATTACAGCTCACTATGGGTAATCCGGCCCCCCATGATGGTCAGTACTGCCTTTCCCTGCAACTTCCAATCGAGAAAAGGGGAATTCTTCCCCTTGGAAAGAATAGACTCTTTTGTAAAAACAAACTCTTTATCAGGATCAATCACAGTGACGTCCGCAATATTTCCAACGGCAAGTGTCCCACCCGCAACCTTCAGGATGCGAGCCGGTGCGACAGACATCAATTCCACCAAACGCACAGCATCAATCACACCATCCCTCACAAGACTTAAGGCTAGAGGCAGGGAGGTTTCAAGCCCGATAATTCCATTGGCCGCCTGGTCAAATTCGAGCTCCTTGTCAAGCACAGAATGGGGCGCATGATCAGTGGCGATGGCATCAAAAGTACCATCCTGCAAACCCTTCCTGATAGCCTGCCTGTCTTCTTCTGTTCGCAGGGGTGGATTCATTTTGGCATTGGTGTTGTAATCACCAACAGCCTCTTCGGTAAGAGTGAAATAATGGGGCGTGGTTTCGGCGCTCACTTGCACACCTCTTGCTTTGGCCTGTCGAATAAGCTCTGTTGCAGCGCCAGTACTTACATGTGCGATATGAACGCGCTGTCCGGTGAGTTCAGCTAAAGCAATTTCCCGATAAACCATTATGGCTTCGGCGGCAACCGGGATCCCACGCAAGCCCAAACGAGTAGAAATCACCCCTTCATTCATGGAACCATTTTTGCTGAGAGCCATTTCTTCAGAATGAGACATTACCAGGAGATCATGGCTTCCTGCATATTCCATGGCCCGACGCATCAGCTGACTGTCAAGAACAGGAAGACCATCGTCAGTTACTGCAACAGCACCCGCCGCTTTCATCTCGCCATACTCAGCAAGGCCTGTTCCCTGGCTCGCTTTACTTATGGCACCAACAGGATACACTCGTGCCGCCCCTTTGCTTTGTGCAGTCTTGATGATAAATTCTGTGATGGGAGCACTATCATTTACAGGAGTGGTATTGGGCATACAGGCAACAGCCGTGAATCCACCTGCAGCAGCCGCTTTTGTACCGGATTCTATGGTCTCCTTATATTCTTCTCCGGGCTCCCGAAGATGAACATGCATGTCAATAAGCCCTGGGACAACCCATTTTCCCTGCAAGTCAAAGAGTTGACAATTCTCAGGAAGAGTTTCTTCGGGAGAGATAGTCACACCATCTTTAATCCAGAGATCACCAATGCTGTCCACACCACTTACCGGATCAATGATACGTCCATTTTGGAGAACTGTTCTATTTGTCATTACTCTGTCTTGCCTCCTTCCTGCCCAATTATCAGATACAGCAAGGCCATACGAACAGCCACACCGTTTGTCACCTGTTCTAGAATAACAGACCCTTTTCCATCGGCCACATCCGGATTCATTTCAACCCCGCGATTGATGGGCCCGGGATGCATAATAAGAGCATTGGGCTTAGCGTGTTGAAGCAGGGAATGGTTGATGCCATAAAATTGAGCATATTCACGAAGTGAGGGAATCAAAGGATCGTCCTGACGCTCCTGCTGGATTCGCAGCGCCATAACCACATCAGCATCCGTGACGGCTTCTTCAACCGACGAACACACTCGTGCTCCAAGAAGATCCAGATGTGGAACCATAAATGTAGCCGGCCCTGCGACTCTTACCTCCGCACCAAGCTTTGTAAAAGCTAATATATTGGAATGAGCAACCCGACTATGGGCAATATCACCAACAAGTGCAATCTTCAACCCCTCCAGGCTTCCCTTGTGTTCTCGTATTGTCATCGTATCAAGGAGTGCCTGACTGGGATGCTCGTGGGTTCCGTCTCCAGCATTTATAATTGATGCATCAATATGGCGGGTGAGCAACCCCGGAACGCCAGAACTTCCATGCCTGATAATAATCAGATCAGGCTTCATCGCCTCAAGATTACAGGCCGTATCAATCAGTGTTTCACCTTTTTGGGCAGAACTGGTGGAGGCCGAAATATTAAATGTATCTGCACTCATCCGCTTGGCGGCAATTTCAAAAGAGAGACGTGTTCTGGTGGAAGGCTCAAAGAAAAAATTAATAACTGTCTTTCCTTTAAGGGTGGGAACTTTTTTAATGGAACGATTGGAAATTTCTTTAAAAGAAACAGCGGTATCGAGAATATGATAAATATCAGCAACAGAAAACTGTTCTATTCCCAGTATATGCTTATGTTGAAATCGGTATATTTCTTTCACTTTTTCCCTAACTGACTATCAATGAACGATATCACCTATCCGACTCCAGCGAATAGAGCTAAACCGATCAACGGAAATGAGCGGCTTGTTCAGATCCCAGGACCAGTATAAAATAAATGCTTTACCGAGCACATCGTTAAGATCAACAAAGCCCCAAAATCTACTGTCAAAGCTATTATCACGATTATCTCCCATAACAAAGATATTTCCTTCGGGAACTTTAACCGGCCCCATATTATCACGGGGGCCAGTGGTGGCTTTCATAATATCAGTCCCGGTAAAATAGGCATGGGGCTTGCTGATTGCCTCACCGTTTACATAGAGCTGTTTATTTTTAATCTCTATGGTGTCACCGGCAACTCCGACAACTCTCTTAATATAATCGATGGATCGATCCCTGGGAAATCGGAAAACAACAATGTCATCATGCTCAGGGGTTTTCCAGGGGATAAGGACAATCCCTGTCATTGGTATCTTAACGCCATATATGAACTTGTTGACAAGGAGATGGTCACCTATTTGCAAAGTCGGCAGCATAGATCCAGAAGGAATTTTGAAAGCCTGAACGATAAAACTTCTAATAAAAAGGGCAAGGATAACAGCAATAATAATTGCTTCGACATACTCACGAATAACTGATTTTCCAGATTTTTGCTTACTCACTACAACTCGCTCCAGTTAAATATCCATATTTTAATATTCCACACATTTTTTATTGAAATGAAAATACCCTAAAGGAACACCAATTACAAGAGACCTCATCATAGAGTTTCCAGGCATGAGCAATTCTGTTGTTTCAGGAAATATGGCCACAACCGGAAAGTACACCACATAGTGACGAGTAACAGCACAAAGCTACCACATACGGTGCCAAATGGCCATGACGACATGTTACGAGCCCTTAACATCTTGTTTTGGCATTAAGAAAAATGCCTATTATTTCTCCCCCCTCAACTTGACAAACAATTTTTTTTATGACCATATTAGAAATAACAACTTAATTTTTGTATTCTTATTAATACATTCTGAATACAGATATAATTTTTTCTCATGCAAACATAAAAACAATCATGAACCTGCCTTTCTTCTCCAGTGATGACCTTGTTGTCGGTATTGATATTGGGTCACATGCGATCAAAATCTGCCAGCTTAAACGTACGGACAAGGCTTACGCAGTCGTAAACCTTGGCAGTGCAACCCTCCCGGAAGATGCCGTGGATGATGGGACTCTGAATGATCCGGAACTGGTTGGGAAAACAATCGCAGAACTCCTTAAGAATTTAAAAATAAAGAAGAAAAAAGTTGGTTTTTCCATATCGGGATATTCGGTAATTGTTAAAAAAGTCAATCTCGCAGTGATGTCTGAAGATGAGCTTGAAGAACATATCCAATCCGAAGCAGAGCAATATATCCCCTTTGACATTGATGATGTGTATCTTGATTTCCAGGATCTGAAAACAAATAAAGGCAACAGTGACCGTACCGATGTGATGCTGGTTGCTGCCAAGAAAGAAATTGTTGATGATTATCTGGAAATGCTGGAAGGCTTGAACTTAAAGCCCGTCATTGTGGATGTTGATGGTTTTGCACTCGAGAATACGTACGAGTATAACTATCCTAAAGATGAGAATGTGGCACTCGTTGATATTGGTGCATCAAAGATGAACATCAATATTATTTCTAATGGAATTTCCGTAGTTGCCCGAGACATAGTAGTTGGCAGCCGCCAGCTTACTGAACAAATTCAAGCCGCCTTTGATCTTGAATTTGCAGAAGCTGAAGCACTAAAACTTGGCCATATTCCAGCAGAAGAAAAGCAGGAAGAGATTGCCGACATTTTTTCTTCAACCTGTACGCAATGGGTACTTGAGATCAAAAAAGCAATCGACCTGTATCAAGCAAATCACCCTGATTTTCCGCTCACTCGTCTGGTTCTCAGTGGTGGTGGAGCAAAGGTTTCAGGGCTTGTTGATTATCTGGCAAGTGAAACAGGGCTTGCCGTTGAACTGTTCAATCCTTTTAATAACATGACTGTCAATTCAAAAAAAATCGACCCTGAATACTTAAAGAGTGTCGGGCCGGAAATGGCAATTGCCACAGGGATAGCCATCCGCCCCTCAGTTATATAGGCTGTAATTATGCTAAGAATCAATCTCCTTCCAATACGTCAGCTTAAAAAACGGGCAAAAGCGCGTAACCAGATAAGTATTTTTATTACTCTGCTTGCCTTTATTTGTCTGATATTGGGTGCTGTAGGTTTTCTTCAAATCAGTAAAATCAAAAGCATTGAGACATCCATTGCAAAATTAAGTGCAGAAAAACAAACATACGCCCCCATCCTTGCCGAAATGAAGCGGCTGGAACAGGCTAAAAAGGATTATGAGAATAAAACCAGTATCATAAAACAGTTGAAAAGGGATTCAGCTACTACGGTTCATATTCTTGATGAAGTTGCCAAAAATGTTGATTCCAAACGAATGTGGTTAAAATCTCTTAAACAACAGGGGGCAAGCCTGTCTTTAACTGGAATAGCACTTGACAATAGAACAATCGCACAATTCATGAATGCTTTGAAAGAATCACCATATATCAGTGGGGTAAACCTTTCCAACTCTTCTCTTGCAAAGGTATCAGGCCGGGATTTAAAGAGTTTTGCTCTCGCATGTTCTATCGCCGTCCCACAGGAAAATACTCAAGAAGAAACAAAGAAGAACTAAGGTAAACACAGCGGTATATGAAAAATACTAACGCATTTGCGACCTTCATAGACGAACAATACATCCCGCTTGAAAAAAAGCTGAAAATTGCCATTGCAGTAATCCTTTTTCTGCTCCCAGTGGTTCTCTTTTACTTCTTTTGGTTTCAACCAAACGATGAGAAAAGCGTTCAACTTATACGACAAAAAGAAACACTTGCCAAGGAGTTGGAAAAGGCAAAAGCAAAAGCCTCAAATCGAGCTAAATTGCAGGCAGAATTAGATGCAACAGAGACTCTTTTTGAAGAAACAGCAAAACTACTCCCAAAAGAAAAAGAGATTCCACGCCTTCTGACAGATATTTCAGCACGTGGCCGGGGTTCCGGTTTAGACTTTCTCACCTTCAAACCAGGGGCAGATGTACCTAAGGATTTTTACTCCGAGATCCCGATTGACATCAAAGTGCGAGGCCCATACCACAATATGGGAATGTTTTTGGATCAAGTGAGTAAGCTGGATAGAATAGTAACAGTGTCTAATATTACTATGGGTGCTCCCAAAAAGGAAGGGACTGAAATGTTGTTAGATTCCAATTGTCGCCTTGTTACTTATCGATTTACAAATATAAAAATTAGTAAACCAGAAGATAAAAAGAATAAACAAAGCAAATAAGACGTCTGCCCTTATGAAAACATCACCTTCACAAATAAAATATCCCGCCCCGAAGACTCTACCGGCTGTATTGTTTTTGTTCGGGATTATGTCAGTTGCTCCTGTTGTATTTGCTGTTCCAGTACCTTCTGGAACAAATGAAAGCTCTAAGGAGAGCATCGCTTTGCCAGAACAACGACTGGAAACACCCTTTGTATATCAAATTGAACGCAGGGCAGATCCGTTTATGCCGTTTATCTCAGAAAAAGCAGCATCTGCAAATATTAATGAAATCCTTCCCGTGGATGAACAACTATCAGGAATGCAGCTGTTTGAACCTGGCCAATTAAATCTTGTAGCAATTGTCATGCAGGGAGACAGCGACTTCGCAATGGCTGAAGACACAACAGGAAAGGGATATATCCTTCACGCAGGAATGAAAATTGGTAAACGGGGAATAATCACCGCCATTAAAGCCAACGAAGTGACTATTGAAGAAACCGCCTTTACACGGGCTGGAAAAAAATTAACAAGTAAGGTCGTAATGCTCCTCAAGAAAGAGGGAGAAGAATAAAACAATGTATAAAAAACTCTCCACCTACTATCTGGCAATTTTCTGTTCCTTTTTCCTTTTCTGGGCAAGTAGTATTCAGGCAACGGATACACCTGTTACTGAAGGGGGTTACACAATCACAGATATCAAAACAGAACTGAAGGGGAACACGCTCCTTGTGTTGCTGAAGGGTGACAGTGCCCCCGCTTATACTGAGTATGAACTGTTTTCCCCGACCCGCCTTGTTCTTGACATTGCAGAAGCAGACTTGGCCGAGACCATTGATCCTGTAGCCATTTTACCTGAGAACAATATCGCGACTCTTACAATAACTGCCCTGAAAGATACAAATCCACAAATCAGCCGTTTTGAATTTACACTTGCAGAAAGCCATGCGTATACAGTCAACAGAGAAGAAAATGATCTGTCAATCCACCTCTTCCCTCAAGGTAACGCTCCCTCAATCGCTGGTACTCAAGCTGCCAAGGCAGCAACTGACGAACCTCCTGCTGCGTTGTATGACATTGTTGTACGAACCAAGGATAAAAAAACTGAGATACTCTTAAAGGCAGACAAGCCAATCAAAGACTACAGACAAAACAGTGTTACTGGGCGGGAAGGTCTCCCAGATTCCATGTATATCGATATTAATAATATTGATGGATCTGAGTTAATTCGCGAAAAAACTATTGGCACCAATCTTGATAAAATCCGTGTTGCCACCAGGGGCACAGGGGTACGCATTGTTTTTGATTCTGGACAAAAAGAGCTGTTTTCCTACGATATCAAAACAACTCCTCAAGGTCTGTTAGTAGTAATTAACGAGTCCACCCTTCCGGAAACACCTGGAAATGCTGGTGTCGCAAACACTATTGACTCTTCTCCTGTCACTGCCTCTGACCCTACACTTGACGCACTCATTGATTCTTCTGAAGCTGCAATTACAAAAAAAGCACTGTCACCTGATGAAAATGTCACTGCGGCGCAAGCAATGGAAGATTCCTTTGGCTTCTCTGGATATAAATCGACACGCATTAGCGTTGATTTTTATAAAATTGACCTGCACAACGTCTTCAGACTGTTTCGCCAAATCAGTGACATTAATCTGGTCGTTGACGAATCTGTTTCCGGCTCTTTGACGCTTGCCTTAAATGATGTTCCGTGGGATTTTGCACTGGATATTATTCTAAACCTGAAAAACCTCAAAAAAGAAGAACGTCACAATACCATAGTTATCTACGCTGCCACAAATAATTTTTCATGGCCAGAAAGAGCGTCTGATAATCTGTCCTTTGAAGCAGATGATGAGGTCATTCAACAAGAAGCATTGATTATCCAACACTCAACAAACCATTCTGCAGAAATTATGCAGGCGAAAGAACTTCTTCGCAGAGCAAAAATTGAGGAGCAAAATGATGACCTCGAAGATGCAGTCCTACTTTACGAAAAGGCCTTTACATTATGGTCAACGAACACGAGAATATCAAATCGGCTCGCCGCCCTCTATCTTGTTAATCTTGGAATGAATGCAAAAGCTGTCGACTATGCGAAGAAAACTCTCAACATTGACAAAAAGAATTACCAGGCTGCTCTTTATGCAGCCATAGCTTCTGCCAATATGGATCAAATTCCTGAGGCTATGGAATACTTTTCACAAAGTATCAATGGCACTCCTCCAATGAAAGATGCTCTTATCAGCTACGCGACTTTTAGTGAAGAAAAAGGTCAGCCAGAAGCAGCCCTTAAATTGCTCAACAGGTATGCAGAGTTCTATAGTGACAATGTTAATACCATGATCTCACGAGCCCGGTTATACGACACCATGGGACAAACCATGCAGGCAACTGAACAGTATAAAAAACTTTTATTGTCCGGTTATCAACTTGTTCCCGGGTTAAAAAATTATATTCGTAGCCGGCTGGCAACAAATCAGGAGTAGCTTACACAGTATTTTTATTCAAAATTACTAAAGATGAAACCGACATTATTGTTTTCAACGCCCAAGGGGTTTTATATGAAGCTTCAAAAATTAATGGTACAATTCAGTTGCCTTTTCTTCATCTCGATCTTTCTCTGCTCCTGCGTTCCTGACAAAACAGAGACAAACGTTCAACTGCCCGATGCTCCCCCAGTGCTCGTTGAACAGGTTGAAAAACACTATCAGCTTCCGGTACAATATCAAAGACCATCATATATGGTGGACAGTGGTAATGCAGACAACTTGGACGAAATCGTCGATGATGTTGCTATTAAGGTTGGCGCATCCATTCGTTCCACTCAAGGCCCGCAGCCTCTCTGGGACATTCTCAAACGTCTGGCTGCTTTAAAAAAGATGAGTGTTTCATGGGCAAGCGATGTTGATCAAAATGTTCTTGTTGATGTGGATATCAGTGCAAATGATGACTTTTATTCTGCCATCGAAAATCTTCTGCGCCAGGTAGATTTTTATCATGAGATGAATGGCTCCACCATCGTAGTTAGATACAAGGAGACAAGGCAATTTCATGTTGCAATGCCCTTTACTAAGCAACTCTACGAAACTGCAGTGGGTGGCAATGTTCTTGGTAGTACTGAGGAGGCTTCCAATATTGAAGGAACTATTCGGCTCGATTCAAGAGGCAATGAATTTGATATATGGAAAAATATCCAGGACAATATGGATGCTATTCTCGATACGTGGTCCACAACCGCAACCACAGCAACACTTGCCTCAGAGAGTACGACAGCAAACGAAGAAAACCAACGCACTGAAACAACGGCTATATCCAGACAAATTTCTGCCTCTGGCAACAAATATACCATTGATAAACCGATTGGCTTGATAACAGTCCATGCTCCAAGACCTCTCCTGAATAAACTTGACGTCTATTTTAAAAATCTAACGAAAGAACTCTATAAACAAATTTCAATTGAAGCTAAAATCATAGAAGTTCAGCTGAATGATCGTTCCTCCATAGGACTTAACTGGAACTTACTGCTCGAAAATCTTTCAGTTGCAACGGGATTCGCATCCGCAAATAAAACCAGAAATAAAACAGTTACAGACTCCTCAACAACCACCGATAATACGTGGAGCGCCTTTTCAGGAAACTACCGGCCAACATTCGGCGGAGACAGCAACTCTATTGTCAGTGCCGCAACAATTATTACCAATGGTGTCACGGAAGGTGCAGGAGGCTTAATTTCATTATCTGCTTTTACTTTTGATACATTTCTTAATGCTGTGAAACAACAGGGCCAAACCACCATACTGTCCAACCCAAAACTGAGTGTATTAAACGGCCAGCCTGCCCTTATCACAGTAGGCCGCAATGTTACCTATATTGACAACATTGAGTCTGATGTGAACAATGAGACCGGAACAATCTCATACACCGTCAACACTGAGCGTGTACTATCGGGCGTGGGTATGGCCTTAACTGCTAATATCCTAAACGACAACGAGGTCGTTCTCAATCTTGTCCCTGTTATCTCTGAGCTGGTGGAACCGATTGAATACAGAACTGTAGGCCTGGGTGAAGTGGGACTACCCATAATCAATGTACGCGAAATGAGTACTACTGTAAAAATAAAAGATGGTGAGATGCTGGTTATAGGTGGGCTAATCTCCAACGTAGAAGAAGAAGATGGAACCTTTGTCCCCGGAACCAGTAATATTCCATTTTTTAAGTATTTCTTTGGTTACGAGGAGAAAATAAGCAGAAAACGTGAATTAATCATTTTACTTAAACCTAGTATTATTTAATTATTTAGCACCTTATACCCCTCAAGAGGGGTCTGAAAAGAGTACCGGCTTACTTGCTGTTCACCAGTGTTAGATCACTTTTAATACCAAGATTTCACAAGAAATTTCAGGGAGAAAACCATGCAGAAGTTCAAACACATACTCTATCTACTGTCAGCTGTACTCATTATGGGTTGCGGGCAAACCGTTGTGGAGACCCTTCATGTACCAGATTCACCAAACCCAAACGCCCCAGGTAAAGGTCAAACTGTTATTATTCTCCCATTTGCCGACTACACTTATGCAAATTCCGTGGCTGGTGCATATAGGCGTAATCTTGCAATAACTGAGTCCCTTACAGACAGATTTGTTGCAAACGGCTTTGGCATAGTTATCCAGGAAGATGTCTTTGGCTACCTTGTTAAGGAAGATATCATCGATATTGTTCCATACGATGAGCAAAACACAACAAGCTTATCCGATGAACTGAACAATGAATGGTCTGATGTCATGAAGAATCACATTAAGGGGTATATTCAAAATCAGAAAATGCACTCTGGGAAAACTGTCTCAGAAAGCCCTGGTACCCACTCTCTTGATCAAAAAGCTGTCGCCAAAATGGGTCGTAAATTCAATGCCGATTATATTGTTCGAGGACGAATTCTTGAATTTAAAACCCGAGAAGAACACACTTGGGCTCCATGGAGAAAGGGTCTTCTTCCCTTTACCATGGGCTTAAGCAGTCAAACACTCAATGGTTTTGCCCGGTCTGACACCTATGATGACTGGGGACATATGCTCCTCCCCGGCACTTTAGGAGCCATCATTGGCTACAACTCAGATACCTTGGGATTCGATCATAATATAGGTGGTGGACTTGTCTGGGGGGCTGCCGGCGCAGGCCTTGGACACATGGCGAAAAATGGCGGACAGGTAGATCAGGCCGTTGTACAAATGCGTATATGGGTACAGGAGGCAGCAACTGGTAATGTGGTCTGGACAAACAGGGTGGACGTGAAGGTCTCACCTGAGTCAATCTACGCGGATCGTCAATATGATATGCTTTTTGATAAGGCGATCAACAAAGGTGTTGATACACTGATAAACAATTTTGTAACAACTACTCTATAAAAACATCCTGTATTAAAACAAAAAAGGCCCCTGAAGCAGTCTGCTTCAGGGGCCTTTTTTTATTGACTCTACACTCCCTTTAGTTCTGTGCGGCAGCAGATTCCTTCTTGGAATTTTGATACAAAGCCATAAAGTTAATCGGCTCCATTAAAAATGGAATAAACCCACCATCCACTGATATCTGACTGACAATCTGCCGTGTAAATGGAAACAACAGGCTTGGACAATCAACACCGAGAACCATTTCATGATGTTCATCCGGGATATTCTTCATCAAAAATGCTGCAGCATGCTCAATCTCCATGATGAACATAGTCTTATCATCATTCCCCTGATCAATGATTTTTGCGGTGATCTGCAAGGCCACTTCATAATGGTTATCATCGAGTTTTTTATTATTTAATTTTAAATTAACTTCAACTTTTGGTTCCTGGTTCGGGGCCTGAAAAACACTTGGTGCATTAGGATTTTCAAAAGAAAAATCCTTAATGTACATTTTCTGCATCCGAAAAACCGGATTTTCATCTTCTTCTGTACCACTGGTCTTAGCCTGTTCCTCTGCCATGTTAATCTACCTCAATAATGTATTCTTAAATGTTTGGTTAATGTTTCCTCACAATGGTGAGCACTTACAAATAACCTCCTTATTAAACAGCAAACTGAGCCTTTACGCAAAGTAAATTACACCTCTACCGTGCTGATAATTCATTTGCCAGATAGTATCCGGTATATGACTGTTCATGAGTAATCAACTCTTCAGGAGTGCCAGTGGCTACGATCGTTCCACCATGCTCACCACCTTCTGGACCCACATCAATAATCCAGTCCGCGGTCTTTACCACATCAAGGTTATGCTCGATAACTATAACAGTATTGCCATCCTCAACAAGCCGGCCAAGAACTTTCAGCAGATGCTGAATATCTGCAGGGTGAAGGCCGGTTGTTGGCTCATCAAGAATATACAATGTTTTTCCACTGGCTCGTCCGGAAAGTTCTTTGGCCAACTTGACCCGCTGTGCTTCACCACCAGATAACGTTACAGAAGATTGCCCCAGGGTAATATATGTTAAACCAACATCAAAGAGTGTTTGCAGCCTGTTTTTGACAGGCGGAATATTTTTGAAAAATTCCAGCGCCTCCTCAACTGTCATGGAGAGTACTTCATGGATGTTTTTCCCACGATACTTTATTTCCAGGGTATCACGGTTATACCGTTTTCCCCGGCACGCCTCACACTCCACATAAATATCCGGTAAAAAGTGCATAGCGATCTTATTGACCCCTTCCCCTTCACAAGCTTCACAACGACCGCCTTTCACATTAAAACTGAACTGTCCCAATTTATAGCCACGCACTCTGGATTCTGGCAGCCTGGCAAACAGTTCACGCACAGGAGTAAAAACACCGGTATAAGTAGCGGGATTAGAACGAGGAGTTCTGCCAATGGGACTTTGGTCAATATCAATGATCTTGTCCACTTTATTCAGCCCGGTCAGTTTTGTTTTCCCAATCTGTACACGGTCAAGCCTACGCCCTAAACCTTCCTTTACAAGGCGGAACAGGGTTTCTATAACCAACGAACTTTTTCCCGATCCGGAAACACCTGTAACGCAGGTCATGACACCTAAGGGAAAAGCCACATCGACCTCTTTCAGATTATTTACAACTGCATTTTTTAACCTGAGAAACTGCCCTCTTCCTGCTTTCCTTCTCTTCCCGGGAACAGCAATACTCAAGCGGCCTGAAAGGTAATTTCCAGTTGAGGATTCTTCACAATTAAGAAGACCTGCAACATCACCGGAATACACAACCTCACCACCATGAACACCAGCCCCCGGCCCCATATCAAGTATATGGTCTGCTGTCATAATCGTATCAGTATCATGTTCAACAACGATGACACTGTTTCCCATATCACGCAGTTCTACAAGGGTATTTATAAGTTTCTGATTATCACGCTGATGCAGACCAATACTGGGTTCATCAAGAATATACAAAACTCCGGCAAGCCGTGAACCAATCTGAGAAGCCAACCTGATACGTTGTGCTTCACCACCTGAAAGTGTACCTGCACGCCTCTCTAAAGATAAATAACCAAGCCCGACATCTTCCAGGAATGACAATCTATCTATAATTTCTTTTAAAATGGGTTCACCAATCTGCCGCTCCCGGCTACTGAATGGGATAAGAGGTATGTACTCGATCATTTTATCAATTGACAGACAGGTCAGCTCATGAATTGTCCACTCACCCGCCTTCACTGCCAGCGCTTCAGATTTCAACCTCGCTCCGTGACATTTTGGGCAGGTCTGCTCATTCATATAGCGCCCAAGGTCCTCTCTGATCATTGAGGAATGTGTCTCGTGAAACCGTCGATCAAGTTGTGGTATAACGCCCTCAAAAGGTTTCACAGTTGTCATGCTGCGACGCCCCTTTTGATATTGAAAAGAAATTTCTTCCTGTCCTGAACCATACAGCAAAATATGTTGTATTTTTTGAGATAACCTGGAAAAGGGTGTGGTCATAGAAAAAGAGTAATGTTTTGCAACGCACGCTAACATTTGCCCTGAGTAAGTCTTTCCACCGCGTTTTCCCCATGGTGCAATGGCACCGCTTTTGAGGCTGAGCGATGGCTCGGGAACAATAAGTGCATCATCAAAAAACTGTTTCACCCCCAGGCCTCCGCATTCTTCACAGGCACCCTGCGGATTATTAAAAGAAAAAAGTTGTGTTGAAAGTCGCGGCATGGAAACACCACACTTATGACAGGCGGCATGTTCACTAAATAACTGCTCTTCCCCGGTATCCTGGAAATACGTCAGTAGAAAACCTTCGGTCAATTTTACTGCAGTGGTTATAGAATCACTAAGGCGACGAATCCCAGAAGCCTTTACAACCACACGATCTACAACAATCTCAATAGTATGACGCTTATTCTTTTCCAATGCCTGTACATCATCGGCATGAACAATATTTCCATCAACACGAATCCTCACAAAGCCTTCTTTTCTGATTCGCGCTAACAGCTGCTCGTGCCGTCCCTTTTTCTCGGTAACCATCGGAGCAAGTAGAATAAGCTTTGTTCCTTCAGGAAATGCTGCAAGGCTGTTCACCATATCCTCAATGGACTGAGATCTTATCTTATCACCACATTCAGGACAATGCGGGCGCCCGCATCTCGCAAACAACAGGCGAAGATGATCGTAAATTTCGGTCACAGTCCCAACGGTGGAACGAGGATTTTGAGAAGTGGTCTTCTGTTCAATGGATACAGCAGGTGACAAGCCCTCAAGGGCATCCACTTCAGGTTTTTCCATTTGCCCAAGAAACTGTCTGGCGTAAGTAGACAATGATTCTACATAGCGCCTCTGCCCTTCAGCATAGAGGGTATCAAAAGCAAGAGTCGATTTTCCGGAACCAGACAGTCCTGTGAAAACCACGAGACTGTTTCTCGGAATATCCACATCTATATTTTTCAAATTATGCATCCGCGCCCCGCGGACACTTATTTTATCAGGTTCCATAACAACTCACACAGCATTTACGAGATCAAATTCGCATGATCGATCTTAATGCAGCGATCCATAACGACCTGCAACCCTGCCTTCTCAGCAAGGCGTGCTGCCGCATCATTCACAATTCCCTGTTGCATCCAGACAGCCTTTGCTCCTATTGCAATGGCTGCCTCTACAATGGGCAAAACATCTTCACTACGTCTGAATATATTCACCACATCAACGGGTTCTGGAACAGATGCAAGGTCAGGATAAGAGATATGCCCCAAAATCTCACGAACCCCTGGATTTACTGGATACACTGTAAAGCCTGCATTCAGCAAATACTTGCCCACCATATGGCTGGGTCTGTTTTCTTTTGGTGAGAAACCAACCACAGCTATAACACGGGCTGATTGAAGAATATCATCAGTGGGCGGAATGGGATGTAGTGAAAACATAAACAGGAACCTGAAATATTTTTTTCATTCTGATTTCGGCAAGTTCCCTCACCATCAGAAAAATAATGATTTACCCCGTATATGGGCTATGGTAAATATGATAGATTATATTTAAAATGCAGAAACATCTTTATCCATCGCAACAAACTCAGATAATCTGACTATGAAGAGTAATCAGTTAACAACAAAAATCAACCTTTCATCGTAGCAGGAATATTGAATGAATTTTCAGGACGTTATCTCTCAACTCAACCAGTACTGGGCTGACCAGGGCTGCGTTATTCAGCAACCCTACGACATGGAAGTGGGAGCAGGAACATTTCATCCGGCCACCCTCCTCCGTTCCCTTGGCCCAGAGCCATGGAAAGCCGCATACGTCCAGCCATCACGACGTCCCACCGATGGTCGTTACGGGAACAACCCCAATCGCCTCCAGCACTATTACCAGTATCAGGTTGTCTTGAAACCGTCTCCAATTGACGTTCAGGAACTCTACCTTGGAAGCCTGAAAAAATTTGGCCTGGATCTGCTTGAGCACGATATTCGTTTCGTTGAAGATGACTGGGAATCTCCAACTCTTGGCGCGTGGGGACTGGGCTGGGAAGTATGGCTTGACGGTATGGAAATTACCCAATTCACCTATTTCCAACAGGCAGGCTCCATCGACCTCTTTCCCACCACGGTTGAAATCACCTACGGGCTTGAACGTATTGCCATGTATCTTCAAGGAGTTGATTCAGTGTATGATATCGCTTGGAACGATTCCGTAAGTTACGGAGATATTTTTCATCAGGCAGAAGTCGAATTCTCTACATTTAACTTCGAAGAAGCAAATGTTGCGGAACTGATCAACTCATTTAGCACTTACGAAGAGGAAGGCCTTAAACTGGTGGAGAAAGGATTAATTCTTCCGGCATACGACTACTGTCTGAAATGTTCACATACCTTCAACCTTCTCGATGCCAGAAAAGCAATCAGCGTAGCTGAACGAACCAGATACATTGGCCGAATACGAAACATTGCACGAAAAGTAGCAAGCGGATACGTAGAACAACGGAAAGAGCTGGGACATCCTCTCTTGAAAAAAACGAAAAAGACATAAAAAGGTTGGCGGAAGTGCATGGGAATCGAACCCACCTAGCGAGCTATTAACCCGCTACACCGGATTTGAAGTCCGGGAGCGCCACCAGTGCACTAACCACTTCCGCAATGTGCCAGCCACTGTAATACCAAAGATTACAGAAAACAACTTTTTTATAATTTGCTTTCTTAGGTTATAATGTTTATTTTTCTTGTCAATTAATTAATACAACGCAAGAATATAATTTTTCATCTCCATTATTCAGGTAAAATAAAATATCATGCAGTGCGAAAGACTCATTAAACAGATCAAAGGATGGTATACCCATGTAAGTAATGAAACCATGGCTCCAGCTCGTATGGTTTCATTCATAGAAAAACATGCTGCTGAATGCGAAATCTGTTTGGAGGATCCTGATCTTCCAGAAGAAATCGAGAAAATCACAGAAATGATCCTCCCGGAATCGAAAATTCCCAAAGCCGTTCGTATGCAGCAGGAACAAGCAGAGCTTGAAAAAAGAGCCGCTGAAAGTGATGACATCGACATCCCGAACGTGGAAGAGCTGTTGGATGAGGCCTAGGAGCCTGTCCGAGGATACAATTTTGCAAATAACGAAGAGTTGGGGGAAAAGGGCATTCTCGGACAAGCTCCCAGGGGAGAAGATTACAACAAGAAAGGCACACCCACCCTCAAGTGATTCACTTTTTTGTTTTTTGTTTATCAAGTAAGGCACGTACACGCAATACCTTAAGCATATTCGTTCCCGTCCCCACTTGACCCGACAAGCAGGATTTAAATCGGGTACCGATGATTGCTCCTGATAAATGGAAAATTTCATCCTCATATTCACCTGCCTTGTTTTTGGCATGTTCCTGCAGCGAAGGGAAGTTTTTGCTGAAAATGCCCCCCTGACACTGAACCTCTATGTTATCTGGGTGGCACTCCCAGCCCTCGTCCTATCCCAGGTTCCAAGGCTCTCTTTTTCAACAGACCTTGTTGTTCTGCTTTGGGTTCCCTGGTTTGTGACCGCTTTTGGAGCTCTTCTTGTCTGGTGTGCCAGTAGATTGTTTGGCTGGTCTACTGAGGTAAAGGCTGTACTTCTTCTTACTGTACCTCTTGGGAACACATCATTTTTGGGTATTCCCATGATCGATGCTTTTTTCGGTTCTGACATGGTGTCCTATGGGATCATTTATGATCAGTTCGGTTCATTTCTGGCACTTTCCACTTATGGTTCTCTGATTCTCGCACTGTACAGTAAACAGCAGCAGAGTATGCTAAGTATAATCCGGAAGGTTTTTACATTTCCGCCTTTTCTGGCTTTGCTTATAGCGGTATCTTTTGCAAAACCTCTGCAGCATCCCGATATTGCGAAGAGTTTCTCAATGATTGGTTCCTCTCTGGTTCCCGTGGTTATGTTTGCCATCGGACTACAGTTAAAGATCAAACTCGCCCCGGGACAAGCCCAGGCGCTTTTCTATGGCCTCAGTGCAAGACTCCTGATTATTCCCTTTGTTGTCCTCTTTATCTGTCAATTCATGGGAATTGATTCCGATGCATCCCGTATCGCAATTTTTGAAGCTGGTATGCCTCCAATGGTTACCGCCGGTGCCATGGCAATGAGTGCCGGTTTGGCGCCAAGGCTAGCTGCTGCTTTAGTTGGCTGGGGAATTCTTGTTTCCTTTGCTACTCTGTCTCTGCTTGCCCTCTTTTTATAGCAGAGAGCATTATTTTTTCCATAAGATCTCTTTTTTTTGCAAGTCTCCCCGGCAAATCCGGAAGCAGCAAAATCACCTGAAAGAGGTGCCTGCCAGATAGCGCATAGCCCTGTGCCAGGGAAAATACCAGAAAACAGAAAAATCTATTACTTTATGGACATGATACGTTATTATAGGCCAGATTTTTTAACGTCAACTCTAAATACTGTTTAAAACGGCTCGAGGATACCATGCCAGACACCATTGCTGCTTCACCAGCACATACTTTTCATATTCCTGTTATGGGAACGGGATTCACCATAGACACCCCATTAAGGGTAGCCAGATACGGTATTTCTTCATCCATCTCCATTGTGGATGATATATTAATCGAGCAGATACGAAAGTATCACTGTGAAAAGGAAAATGAACCCTACGTAGAAATTGCCAAGGGTGACGATTCCCGTGCACTCCGGATTACAGCGTACCTGAATCTTGTTGATCGTCTGGTGGCCAGGCAGGTTGATGCATTACAGAATTCACCTTTTGACAACGGTAGCGAGATAACAAAATACTATGAAATGCTTCCAGATCATGCACCTGTGAAAAAGACTTATCTGCAAATGCTGGCATTACCTGATGGTTCCGAAAAAAAATCAACCCAGGATCTGCTCCGCAGCCAGGCTGTTCCTGGGAGTATCGACGTGAATATCATGACCAAGCTTGATCGGGATCAGTACAAAAAGGGAGAAATGCTGCCGCCTATATATGCTGATGCCATGAGTGCTCTTCGTGGCTTTGCAGAAAGTACTCTTTCTGCTTCTATCGTGTTTTCCGCCGGGATTAATAAACGCCTTTATCGTTACATGACTGAGTTTAAAGACTTTTTCCCGGACAATAATGGCAAGATAAAGAAAAAAATTATCCTGAAGGTGAGTGATCATCGGTCAGCTGAAATTCAGGGACGATTCCTGGCCAAATTGGGCCTATGGGTTTCAGAATTTCGCATAGAATCAGGGTTGAACTGCGGTGGGCATACCTTTCCTTCCAAGGGGTTTCTAATGGGTGTGGTTTTGGAGGAATTTAAGCGAAAAAAGAATGAACTTCGTGAAAAACTTACTCCCATGTATGCCAAGGCTCTTTCTGCAAAGCAAGAATTTGCTGATACGCTTCCAGATAATTTTAAAGTTACGGTACAGGGTGGCGTGGGAACCGCCGCTGAACATGATTTTTTAAGGAACTATTATGGTGTAGACAGTGTCGGCTGGGGTACTCCGTTTTTACTTGTCCCGGAAGCGGTACTTATGGATGCCGTGAATATTAAACGCCTTATGGAAGCCACGGGTGACGATGTTTTTCTCAGCGACGCATCACCTCTTGGAGTACCCTTCTGGAACATGCGCACATCCACCAGCGAGGATTTGCGTCGCAGGCGGATAAAAGAAGGTAACCCCGGATCGTCGTGCCCCAAAGGGTTTGTCGGCTTTAATACAGAATTTACCAAGAGGCCGATATGTTTGGCATCTCGTGCGTATATTAATAAGAAATTAGAGCTTCTCCCAAAAGAAGATCATTCTCCTGAAGCTTATGAAATAATCAAAGAAAGAATACTCGCTAAGTCATGTGTTTGTCATGAACTTGGTGGGAACGCAACAGTACCGCTGGGTATTGATCCTGATGCTGCGGCTACTGTTTGTTGCGGCCCGGGAATAGTTGATTTTTCAAAAATTGCCACGCTCCAGGAAATGGTTGGTCACATTTACGGACGTCTTTCATTAATTACATCGAAGGACCGGCCTCATATGTTTGTGAAAGAGCTTAGTCTTTATGTTGATTATCTCCGTAAAGAAATAGATAATTTTCCGCTGGGACTTAGCGTTAATAGTGCTTCTTTTCTAGGAGGGATGAGGGAAAACCTCCTTAAAGGTATCGAATACTATCAAACACTTTCAGGTGAACTTGTCGAAGATTCGCGGGAGAAGTTTTTGGCGGGATTACAAGAAATGAAGGCAACACTTGAGCCACTCATTCTCGAAAAAGCTTAAATGCAAGCTCTTACTTTTCCCTTTTAACCCATACTTTTTCTGTTCTGGAAACTGTTTCCCGAATAACAGGCCTTTTCTTGTATAAGGAAAGACCCTGCAGGAAATAACGGAGGAACTGGTCACCGCATTCTTTGTAATGTTTGTGACCTTTTTTTCTGAAAAACGATGACAATTCTGATTTGGAAATTTCCATTCCCGAAAGCTTGAATACCTCCAGCATATCCCTTTCCTGATAGATCAGGGCTATACGAATTTTTCGTAATACATCATTGTTGCTGAGAGCTTCGGGTGCTGGTACCGAAGGTTTATTTAAGGATCCACGGTAAAAAATAATCAAACCATCGAGGAATGTATTCAGCAGGGATTGAGAGCAAAGAACAAATCCCTGCTCATCCTCTTTTTTAAGTAAGGTATATAGTTTGATATCCTGTGACTCCTGTTTCTGAGCCTGGAATATCTGTACCATTTCCTTGTCTTTTAGATCAAGGCTGTAGCGAATTTTTCGGAGTATGTCGTTGGCAAGCAATGGAATACACAAAAGTTGAAGGAATTTTGAGAAGCAGCTGACAGTCACTATTTTCCATAGTGACTGTCAGAAGGATATAACCCAAATCAGGAGTCTTTACTTTCCTTCCAGTCAGGACGCAGATACAGCTCAGTGAGCTGTTTTCTTGCAACTCCTGCCGGTGCTTCGGTGAGAGGGCAGGTTGCACGCTGGGTCTTTGGAAAAGCAATGACGTCACGAATGGACTCGCTTCCAGTGATGATCATCAACAATCGATCCAAACCAAAGGCCAGTCCACCATGAGGAGGCGCACCAAGCTCAAGTGCGCGGAGAAGGAAACCGAACTTATCATTGGCCTCTTCTTCACTGATACCGAGAGCCTTTAATACCTTAGACTGAATATCACGTTGATGGATACGGATGGAGCCGCCACCAATCTCGGTTCCATTTAAAACCAGATCGTAGGCCCGGCTGTAAACAGATGCAGGGTCACTTTCCAGCTTATCCATATCTTCGTCCTTAGGAGCTGTGAAAGGATGATGAAGCGCTTGAAAACGCTTTTTGTTCTCATCATATTCCACAAGTGGGAAGTCTGTAACCCAGATAAAATTAAAAATCTTCTTATCCAGTAATCCAAGGCGGCGGGCAATTTCCACCCGAAGTTCACTAAGCACCGAAAAGACAACAGATTCTTTATCGGCACCAAATAAGAGCAGATCACCTTCTTCCGCGTCAAGAGCCTTACTCATGGCCCCACGTTCTTCATCACTGAAAAACTTGGCAATTGGTGATTGCCAGTCGCCATCGGCCTTCATTTTCACCCAGGCAAGCCCTCTGGCACCAAACTGAGCAACATAATCGGTGAGAGTATCAAGTTCCTTGCGGGAAAAAGTCGCACACCCCTTAGCATTAATGGCGCGAACAGTTCCATCGCCATCTGCTATGGAACGAAACACTTTAAATGAACAGGTTTTGGCAATCTCGGATAGATCCACAAGCTCAAAGCCAAAACGGGTATCAGGTCGATCAGTACCAAAGCGATTCATGGCCTCATCATAGCTGATTCGCTTAAATGGTGGAGCAACATCAATATCCAGAGTGTCTTTAAAGAGCTTGGCAATCATCCCTTCGGTGATTTCAATAATCTGCTCCTCGTCCATAAAGGAGAGTTCCATATCAATTTGAGTGAATTCAGGTTGCCGGTCTGCACGCAGATCTTCATCGCGAAAACATTTTACGATTTGATAGTAGCGATCCATGCCACCAATCATGAGCAGCTGTTTAAAGAGCTGGGGAGACTGGGGCAGGGCATAGAATTTTCCTGCATTGACACGGCTTGGCACCAGGTAATCCCGGGCACCTTCAGGAGTGGAGCGAGTGAGCATGGGAGTTTCCACTTCCAGGAATTCCTTGTCGTTCAGGTAATTACGTATGGATTGTACGGCCTTATGGCGCTGGTAGAGTTTTGCAGCCATCTCTGGACGTCTAAGATCCATGTAACGGTATTGGAGACGGATGTTGTCTGAGACTTCGCTCTCTTCGTCGAGTGGGAACGGTGGAGTTTCAGAAACATTCAGGATACGCAGCTCACTGACAAAGATTTCAATCTCGCCTGTGTCCAGTTTTTTATTGGCCATACCTTCAAGTCTGGCTTCGACCTTACCCCGAATGGCAATAACCCATTCACTGCGAAGTTTGTGTGCTTTGTTATGCACTTCGGGGCTGACCTCCGGGTTAAATATGATCTGGGTGAGACCGTGCCGGTCACGAAGATCTATAAAAATCACTCCGCCATGGTCACGTCTGCGTAGTACCCAGCCCATGAGAATTACTTCTTCACCGATATTGGCACTTGTCAGATCGTTGCAAGAATGACTTCTTCGGAGGGTTCCCATTGATTCCATAATTATATTAGTAACTTTAAACAAGTTACATTCCGTGGTTATATTTTTTTAAAAAAAATTAAAGTCTTAATTACTGGCATCTTTGTATAAGTGAAGATGCTATTTCGTTGTTGTCAGACTGTATGCCAATATCTTGCTGTTCCTGAGTTTCCATATTTTTCAGCACGGCTTGTCCCTTCTCAAGTTCATTCTCGCCAATAATGAGAACAAACCTGGCGTTTACCTTGTTCGCCTGTTTCATCTGACTTTTCAAACTGCGCCCTTCGAAATCCATGGCGATATTTAAGCTGTTCTGGCGTAGGATATGAACAAGAGGAAATGCAAATTCAGATGCTTTTTCGCCAAGACCGGCAACAAAGATATCGACCTTGGCACTGTCTATTTTTACTTCCTGTTGTTGCAGAAGAAGGACAAGACGTTCCATGCCAAGTGCAAAGCCGATTCCTGGAACGCTGGGTCCGCCAAGCTTCTCAACAAGACCATCGTAGCGGCCACCGGCGCCAACCGCTGCCTGGGCACCAAGATCGCCAGTGATAAACTCAAAAGTAGTACGGGTATAATAATCAAGACCGCGAACCATACACTTATTTAAACTGTATTGTACGTTAAGATTCTCCAATCCTTTTTGTACAGAAGCAAAATGTATATCACAGTCATTGCAAAGATGTTTATGAATAGACGGCGCTTCTTCAACCTGCTCCCTGCATTTTGGGTTTTTACAATCAAGAACCCGTAGAGGGTTTGTTGTGCTGCGCCTTTTACAATCATCACAAAGCTCATCTTTACGATCATCAATAAAAGCAAGTAGTGTTTCACGAAATCCAGGACGGCAAACAGGGCAGCCAAGAGAGTTCATCTCAAGGCTTACTGGTATTTCAAGCTCTTCAAGAAGCATGGAGCCCATGGCCATGAGTTCGGCATCAACCCTTGGATTGGGGGTTCCAAGCACTTCAACATCCATCTGGTGAAACTGGCGTAAACGTCCTTTCTGGGGACGTTCGTGGCGAAACATCGGGCCAATGGTAAAGAGCCTCTGCACCGGTTTCTGCACATACAGTCCATGCTGGATATACGCACGAAGAAGAGATGCAGTGGCTTCAGGACGCATGGTGACCTGTTTATCGACAAAGGTGTACATCTCCTTTTCTACGATATCAGTGGCCTCACCAATGGAACGGGCAAAAAGATCCGTTTTTTCCAGTATGGGCATGCGAATTTCGGAGAAATTAAAACGTGAGAAAATATCACGACCAGTATTTTCTACTTTCTGCCACAATTCTATTTCACCGGGTACGATGTCTTTAAAGCCGTTCAGAGCCTTTATTTTCACTCCAATTCCTCCAAAAAGTCTTTGTCAAAAAGAATAAAATAAACCGCAATTACTGCAAAATGTCAAGCATACGCAGGTCATACATGGAAAAATCGCTATTTTCTGATAAATTAACCTGTATTTGATGAAAACGTGCTTTTGTTATAGTGGACTGACTTTATCACGGAGGCAAGCATGCTCCTTGACAAACCGGAACAAGCAAGTCATTATCTGTTGTTCATATTGAAGTAGTATCAGATTCTTCCCAGTGACCTGTTTTTCATTGCCTATGACCTTTTCCAACGAACCTCGAATCATCACCACCGATGATCATCCCATCCGTCATCATATGATCGACAAGGATGCCATGAAAGTGCTGCGCATACTGCGTGAAAATGGCTATGCCGGATATCTGGTCGGGGGAGGCGTACGTGATTTATATCTGAATAAATCTCCGAAAGATTTTGATATTTCCACCGATGCCCGTCCCGGACAGGTTCGAAAACTTTTTCGAAACAGCCGAACCATTGGCAGACGTTTTCGTCTGGTGCAGGTTTTTTTTCATGGCAAAGAAATAGAAGTTTCCACTCTCCGTTCCTTGAGTGAATATGATCTTGATGGCCCGGAATCCGTACTTGCACCCAATAATACCTATGGAAGTCTCGGAGAAGATGCCCAACGTCGTGATCTTACCGTCAATGGTCTCTTTTACGAGATTGAGAATAATACCATTATTGATTATGTAGACGGGATTAATGATCTTGATAAATCCGTTGTGCAATTTGTGGGAGAGCCTGTGCGGCGCATCACCAGAGATCCGGTACGCATGCTGCGGGCCATCAGGCATGCAGGGCGACTGGGGTTTCGTATTTCTCCTGAAAGTTGGCAGGCCATCTGTGAGAACCATGAAAAGCTCACCCTCTGCCCGCCATCACGGATTCGTGATGAATTTTTTAAGGACCTTCACAGTGGTGCCTTGTCGGAATGGTTGAAACTGGCTCTGGATACGGAGCTGTTCTTCGATATTTTCGGATTGTACAAAAAACCACTTTCTCAAAAAGAAGGTGCAGAAGAGAGGCCTTATCGTGAGCAGCTGTCGGCTATTGCAAAGGTCATTGATCGATGTGCAAATCTGGCAAAAGATTCTGGAAAACGAGGGCTTGCCAATGACTTCCTGCTGGCCCTGCTCCTTGTTCCCTGGGCCAATGCCAACTTTGATCTGGTACGTCAGAGAGTAAAAGGTGCCGAAGCATTCAGATTTTCAAAAATCCTTCGTGATGAGTTAGATAAAGGGTTGGGGATTCAGCTGAACCTCCGGCGTTCCATCCGCCAGGAAATGGTAATCCTGCTTTCCAATCTGCCGCAGTTTCTCAGGTATCATGAGAGTAATTCATGGCCGAAATGGATCAAAAAGAAGAGTTACTACAAGTCCTGCTCACTGTTCTGTGAGCTATACGCAGAATCTCTCACCGGAAATCAGGCTGAACTTCCTGTTTCACCTCTGAAACAGGAGTATCGTTCAAAGCCAACGGAACAATCCCGTTCCAAAGGGAATCGAAGCCGCAGGAAGAGCTATAACCCCTCATTCTCGTCAAAAAAGAAAGGGATTTTTGGCTTAAAGAAGTAGATTCTCCCCTCAGGGCATCATGTTAAGTTTATCAATAATCGCATTAAAGGTTGCACTTGGGCGCATGGTAGCGGAAACTTTTTCGGGTTCCGGCATAAAGTAACCACCAAGATCAACAGCCTCTCCCTGACAACTAATCATCTCATCAACAATTACTGCTTCATTGTCACTAAGCTCTTGTGCAACTCGAGTAAACCTGACCTGCAATTCACTGTCTTTTGTTTGTGCAGCCAAAGCTCTTGCCCAGCTGAGAGCCAGATAAAAATGACTTCCACGAGTATCAAGTTCGCCAACTTTTCTGGATGGTGATTTTTCATTTTCGAGGAAATCCCCGATAGCCTGATCAAGGGTCTCAGCAAAAAGAGCCGCCTTTTTATTATTGTATGTCGCACTTATGTGTTCAAAGGAAGGTACCATAGCACAGAATTCACCCAATGAATCCCAGCGCAGATGCCCTTCTGTCACAAACTGTTGAACGTGCTTGGGAGCAGATCCTCCAGCTCCTGTTTCAAATAATCCGCCACCATTCATCAGAGGGACAATGGATAACATTTTAGCACTGGTTCCAAGCTCTAAAATGGGAAAAAGGTCGGTGAGATAATCACGCAGAACATTTCCGGTTACGGAAATTGTATCATCACCTTTTCTGATACGGGCGATGGATTCCTTCATTCCCTCTATGGGAGTTACCACACGTATATCAAGGCCGCTTGTGTCATGATTGGGAAGGTATTTATCGACCTTGGCAATAATTTCAGCATCATGACCACGTTTTGGATCAAGCCAAAAGAGTGCCGGAGCCCCGGTTGCCTGAGCACGGGTTACGGCAAGTCTTACCCAGTCCTCAATGGAGGCATCTTTTGTCTGGCACATCCTGAAAATATCTCCTTTTTCAACAGACTGCTGAAGAAGGATTGTACCACAATCATCAACAACGCGAATGGTTCCATTTGCAGGAGCTTCAAAAGTCTTATCGTGCGAACCATACTCTTCAGCCTTCTGTGCCATAAGCCCAACATTGGACACACTGCCCATGGTCGCTGGATCAAAGGCACCGTTCTTCTGGCAATCAAGCACAACTTCCTGATAGATGGTTGCATAACAGCGATCAGGAATCATGGCATTGGTATCGTGGAGCTTGTCATCTGGGCCCCACATTTTACCACCATCACGAACCACAACGGGCATAGAGGCATCTACAATAACATTATTGGGAACGTGAAGGTTTGTAATTCCCTTGCTGGAATCCACCATGGCAAGCTCAGTATTGCTTTCGTAAACTGCCATTATATCTTTCCTGATCGTATCCTTTTGCGTCTCTGGCAAGGACTCTATGCGATCATACACATCGGCAAGACCGTTATTCACATTGACCCCAAGACTTGCAAATAGTTCTCCATGTTTATCAAAGACATCCTTATAAAATACAGACACACAATGCCCGAATATAATAGGATCGGATACTTTCATCATGGTGGCTTTCAGGTGCAGTGAAAGAAGAACTCCATCTTTTTTGGCCTCTGCAATCTGTGCTTTAAAAAACTCACGTAAGCTTCGCACATTCATAACAGAGGTATCAATTACTTCCCCTGCAAGCAGCGGAATTTTCGCATTTAAAACTGTGATCTCACCACTTGCGGACACACACTCAATTATAACATCCCCTGGGGAAACCACGGTGGTCGATTTTTCAGTTCCATAAAAATCCCCGCCATCCATATGACTTACCCGGCATTTGGAAACCTCAGGCCATGGTTTCATCATGCGATGGGGATTTTTCTGCCCGAATCGTTTCACAGAGGCTGCTGCCCGACGGTCAGAATTTCCTTCACGAAGTACGGGGTTCACAGCACTCCCAAGAATTTTTGAATATCGACGATTTAATTCCTTTTCTTCATCAGTCCGGGGTTCTGCGGGATAATCTAGAATGGCATACCCTTTACTTTGCAGCTCTTTAATCGCATCTGTCAGCTGCGGGATGGACGCACTTATATTTGGTAATTTAACGATATTAGTTGACGGCTCTTGTACGAGCCTGCCAAGTTCGCTTAAATCATCCGGAATCTGCTGTTCTGGAGTGAGGTTTTCAGGAAAGTTTGCAATAATACGACCGGCTAAAGAGATATCTTTTTCCACTAATGAAAACCCTGATCCTTTGGTAAATCCTTGCAAGATTGGCAACAATGAGTAAGACGCAAGAGCAGGTGCTTCATCAATTTTAGTATAAATAATTTTCTGGGTGGTCATAAAAACTCCTCAAATTCATTCGATAATGGGATAATCCTCTATTCAAAAATGGTATTCTATACGATTTGTCGGCGCAAAGCCATATTGAAACAGATAGATGCAGAGAAAAGATGTGCTTCGAGGAATAAAAAAAAGAGTAACTTGTATGATGATTTATTGAGTGAAACGATTGAATAAATCATCATACAAGCTACCAAAAAGAACGGAATTACAACTTATAATTCAAGCATTTTTCGATCAAGTATTTCCACTTGACGACGTATCGAAGTATCATGCCTGCAACGTTCAGAGACAACTTTTACAGCATGAAGAACTGTTGCATGATTACGATTAAAAGTCTTCCCAATACGTTCAAGAGACTCTTCTGTATACTTACGGCCCAGATACATTGCTACCTGACGCGGGAAAGCTATTACCTTCTTTCTCGAGCGGGATTGTAAATCTTTATAACTGACATTGAACTCTCGACTGATCATCTCACCTATCAGTTCCGTGGTCAGATTTCTGGGAAGCCCAATAACATCAGCCACAATTTCCCGCACCATATCCATATCCACGGGTCCGCCAAGAAGCGAAGCTCTGGCACTGAGTGAAAGAAGTGTGGACTCTATGCGACGCACATCACCCTGAACTTGCTGACTTATATAGGAAATTGCATTTTCAGAAAGATCAAGCCCGCCCTTGGCAGCCTTATGTTCTACAATGCGATACCTGGTTGCCAGGTCTGGCGCCTGAATGGTGGTAGTAAGTCCTGCACTCATGCGCGATTGCAATTCATTATCGATTCCTTTGAGATCACGTAGAGGAGTGTTTGCGGTGAGAATTACCCTTTTTCCACTTTTAATAAGTGAATCCAACAGTTCATTTAATTCTTCCTGGGTTTTTTTCTTCCCCTTCAAAGCGTGGATATCTTCAACGAGCAGAAAATCGCACTGATCATGAAAAGATGTTTTGAACTGATCCATGGTTTTATTTTGAATACAACGTACCATCTCAGAAGAATATTGCTGTGCTGTCATATAACGGAGCCTGGTCGACGGTGACCCTGCAAGAAGGGTATGGGCTACTGCATGAGTCAGATGACTTTTGCCAAGTCCGCTGGAACTGTTAATATAGAGACAAGGTCCCACTGTGTCTTCACCTTTAACCATGGACTTACAGGCAGACTGAGCTAAGAAATTAGATTCACCAAGCATAAAAGCATCAAAGGTGTAACGGGGATGAAGAGAACGAACAATAGATCTTTTTTCAGGGATATGTGGCAAACGAAGCTGACCCTTTGGTTGTGCAACGGGAAGTATGGGAGCTTCTTTGTCACAAAGCATTACCGTACAGGAAGAAGTACTGAGATCAGTCACTATTTCCTGAATAGTTGCAAGATGATTCCGATCAAGGTGTGCCCGGTAAAATCGATCGGGACAACCAAGTTGAATCTGACCACCATCGGAAGCGATGCATTCAAGAGGGTCGATCCAAAGGTTAAAAACTGCCTCTCCAAGACGATCCTTCAATACTGCTTTTGCCTGTTCCCACACCATATCTATTCCTTAACTCACATTTTTAAACAACGAAAATACGTCATAGTCGCCGATTATACGGTTTTAACCACGTCTACAACATATATATGCTTCTCGAAAGTGCTCATTTGAAAAGAAGAAACAACGTTCATTTCTTCTGGATTTGACGGGATACGGAGGTGGGATTCACCGCCGCAACTCATGCAGGGGAATTAACTCTATTTTCGTTTTTTGGTCAAAGCCGATTTTGACATATTTTCCTATCAGTACCACATATTATCACACCATATCTGAATCGCCCAACAGGTGCGGGATTACAGGAAAATCCTTTTCAAAACCCTTTATCCATGGGACAAACAGAGGTCACTCACCAATCCTCTGTTATCTTCATATCTTAGTCTATATCAGGGAGAGTTATTAACAAAATCACCTTTTTCTTTAACTATGAATTACTCAATTTATCTAGATATTATGAGACATATCTAAATATATCTGCGACACAAAGTAAATGACTGCGCTATATCAAGGAGTACGCTGAGTTAGAGAAGATTTCTTTTTTTATTTTTTTTTACCATATCCTAAACATCATTTAACAACCCAATTCCTCCTAAAAAAAAGAAGGCTTCAGCGAACAAAGCATCCATATTTTGAATACTATTGTTGGGAGATATGGTCAAAACTTAGGATAAAGGGTATGCTTTAGCCATGAGGACATTGAAAGAAAAACTGGACGAAGTTGTCACAGCCAGCCTGGACATATTATTTCCACCGTCCTGTCCTTTCTGTAAAAAAATGACAAAACCCGCTGAGAGATTCCTTTGCGGAGAATGTTTCTCCCAACTGAAATTTATAACAACACCTTACTGCACATGTTGTGGCCGGGTATTTGCTGGCAGTGAAGAAAATCATCTCTGCGGAGACTGCCTGAAATCATCCTGGGCTTTTGATACGGCCCGCTCACTTTTTTCCTATGAGAAAATCATCGCAGGTTTAATTCACAAGCTCAAATATTCTGGAAAAACAACGGGTCTTGAGACTTTTCGGTGGTTAAGCGAACAAAGTAATTTGTTGCAGGATTTTGACGTCCCTGATTTCATTCTTCCTGTTCCCTTACACAGAAACCGTTTGCGGCACAGGGGATTCAATCAGGCTCTGGTACTGGCAAAGTCCATTTTTCCCGGTGACAGAAAAAAGATCCGGCATGACCTCCTCACTCGTCAGGCAAACACCCCCACCCAAACCGGATTAAGTGGTATTGAACGGCGAAAAAATTTGAAACATGCCTTTGTCATTGAAAAACCAGCCGAAGTGAAAGGAAGGAAGATACTTCTTTTGGATGATGTTTTTACCACAGGAGCGACCGTGCAGGAATGTGCGAAAGCACTTAAATTCGCAGGAACTACCAGGGTAGATGTCTTAACGATCGGCCGAGCAGATAAAATCTTTTTATAACAGCTACTGCTTAGCCCTTCCACCTTGATAGTTCAAACCATCAGCAGGTTAGTCACAGTTTGGTAACAGGAACCGCACAAATGATCGCCCGTACCAGCACTTCCCACTTCGCGATTACATGCGGGATACCAGAGAGATTCTCTAAATGGTAGATTTTGGAGGCAATTTTTTTCCAACCTGCCAGTAGCAAAAAGATGATTTTTCCAATAGTTCGTGCTAGAGTAACAAATTAAATGATCAACACAAAAACAGGTAGTCCACAGGGAAGGCACGAACACTGACAAACAGTAAGCAGGCAAGCTAACCACCTTATTTATACAAACATTAAACCACCACACAGTGACACAAGGAAAATTTTCTTCAAAAAAACTTGTAGGCATCCTTATTGGCGGCTCCGGACTTATTGGAGGTACGATTGCCCATTATTTTAAGACCAAAACTCCAGACACAATAGAAGTACGCGCTCCCAGCAGTAAGAAACTCTCCATCAGAAGTGCCGTTGACATCAAAGACTACCTCAGACGTTTACAACCTGATTTTGTAATCAACACTGCCATTGCAAGTATTGGTGCAGATTCCCAACTTGCACTTGAAGTAAATTATATCGGAGCCCTGAACCTTGCCAGGGCGTGCGCTGGTCTCAAGATTCCTTATATCCATGTCAGTTCTGCCGCCACCTTACCAAACGGCGAGAATCTAACTGAAGAAGACACTCTGTCCATCGACCCCAAGCTGAACAATTATGCAAAATCAAAGCTTATGGCCGAGAAGACCCTTGAGCACATGCACAAAACAGCAGGCCTCGATTACACCATTATTCGGTTAGCCATTGTGTACGGTGAACATGACCACAAAACTCAAGGTTTCCATCGTCTTTTCTTCGCCATTGCCGATGAGTCCATGCCTGTTATGTTTACCAAAAAAAACGTCATGCACTCCTATTCCAATGCCAACAAATTTCCCTATTTTATTCATCATATTCTTTATAACCGTGAGGAATTCAGTGGTGAAACATATCACTTTGTCGACAAGTATCCCGTTACACTTGCAGATCTCATCCTCACCCTGCGTTCCTACCTTGAATTAAAAACTCCTAGAGAGATATACATTCCGTATTCAATGGCGATAATAGGTAAAAAAGCACTGGAAGTACTCCTTAGAGGACTCTCCCGCCTCGGGATTCATGGCGGCCTTCCTGCTGAACTTATGTTTCTGGAAAGTTTCTACAAAACCCAGTCGTTATCTGCTGAGAAACTGTACAATTCGAGCTTTGTTGATCCCTATCCCGCAGAAACTATTTACACTAAACTGCCTGATCTGGTTGTCTACTACCTCAACCACTGGACACATGAAAATATGATATCGACCTTTAACGAGGAAGTTCTGGGCCCAGACACCATGTCGTATGATTTTGAAGAGTCCCCGGCAGAATTGCTGGAAAGCGTTCACCTTGATTCCACAACTCCATTCACAGATATTGCTGACTCTTAGGATGCCTTCTTAAACAAAACCTCTTTTTTCAATATAACTATGTACTCTTTGCAAAATCCACCAAACATGGCATAGTACAAAATTATTTTAAAATATTGTTTTGCTTTACTCCGGTTGAGCTACACCTTAAAACAGTATTAAGCACTGGCAGTATCTGAAGACTGAACAAATCTTTTCCTTTTAGAGAAACAGGATACCACATGGATCATTACAAAACAGTCAGCCCACTTCCCGGAATTATCAAACAGAAATACAGACCAAACGGTGTACTACTGGCTCTTATTGTTTCTATTTGTCTCATTTTCCCCGGATTTGCCTCAGCTATTGAACAAAATACGACATACCTTCCACTTAAAATCAACAGCCCGTCAGACCAGAGTAGAATAACAGAACTTGCTGACAAGGCCCTCAGCAGTGCTCTGCTCCCCACTTCATTTTCCATGATGGCTCGGTCAGAAGCCGAAACTCTTCTTAATTATTCGGGCACCTGGCCGCCAACACCGACGGATCTGCAAAAGATAGCTGCAGCCACGGGTCTTGATTACGTTGCCGCAGGAAGCCTCACTATGATAGGTGAACAGATCAGTATTGACTACAAAGTTTTTGATCTTCTGTCCCCTTCCACACCAAAGTATTATTACCGGCATGGAGATTCCATTGAAAACCTGACCGGTACCCTCACTGAAGTAATAAGAGATGTCATTGCTTATACCGAACGTAATTCCATAATTTCCACCATTGGTCCACGCGGTAATGTGCGTATCGACTCCGGTGCCATTTCCCGAAAGATTAAGAGTAAAGCAGGTGACTTCTACAATCCGGCGTCTCTCAGGGAAGACTTGAAAGCTGTTTTTACAATGGGTTATTTTGAAGACGTTCGTATTGAAGTGGAAGAAAGTGAAAAGGGAAAAATTGTCACCTTTGAAATAACAGAAAAACCCATCATCAGAAGTGTGGAATACACAGGGCTCGATGCCCTCCCGGAAGAGGACGTGTCAGAAGTTGTGAACCTCGGAACAAATACCATCTTAAATCCAAATAAAGTTAATAATGGTGTTGAAGCAATCAAGGCTTTGTACAAATCCAAGGGGTATTACAACACCACTGTAACGGCTCAAATCAGCTACCCGGACAAAGGATATGCTGAGCTGCGTTATATTGTGGAAGAAGGCGATAAAATCTATATCAAAGAAATCAAGTTTATCGGAAATAAAACTTTTGCAGGCGATGAGCTTGAGGACATAATCGAATCAAGCGAAAAAAACTGGCTTTCCTGGCTCACCGATGGTGGGCTGATGAAACAACAGATGCTGACTCAGGATGTTGCACGACTTGGTTCTTTTTATAACAATCAAGGCTTTTTAGACGCAAAAATTGGAGAACCCAAAGTCGATCAGGATAAGGAGTGGCTCTATATCACTTTTACCATAGAGGAAGGGCCTCGTTATCGTGTTGGAACTGTAACTTTTTCCGGTGATCTGCTTGAAGACGAACAGGTGCTGCGGAGTTTTATTTCCATCCAAAACGAAAAATTTATTAATCGTCAGGTACTGCGCGAGGATGTTTTAAAATTAACAGATTTTTACTCTGAAAACGGGTTTGCCTTTGCCGATGTTCGCCCCAGAACTAAAAAATCAGCCACCGGTACACGAGTTGACATTGATATTAATATCAACAAGGGTGAACTGGTATACATCCAACGTATTGTCACCAAAGGAAATAGCAGAACCCGGGATAATGTCATTCGACGTGAGCTGAACATTGCAGAAGGCGGAATTTTTGATTCAAAAGCACTTCGAACCAGTACCCAGCGCCTGCAGCGCCTGGGGTTTTTTGAAGAAGTCAATATTGTTCCAGAACCTGCTCTTGACCCGTCAAAGATGAATATAACCGTACAGGTTAAAGAGAAGTCCACCGGACAATTCAGCATAGGCGCAGGATACAGCTCTGTCGACTCCTTTATGGTCATGGGTGAGATATCTGAGAACAACTTCCTTGGCCGCGGTGACAGACTTTCCCTTGCTGCCAATCTCAGCGGTACTTCAAATCGTTTCAATCTTGGATATACCGATCCTCACTATCGAGATTCTCAGCTTTCTGTCGGTGCTGACTTATTCAACTGGTTTCGCGAGTTCGAGGACTATGACAAAGACTCCAAAGGTGGCGCCCTGCGATTTGGCTATCCTGTATTTGAAAAATGGCGTGGATATGGAAGCTATAGTTATACCGACACGGAACTTTCCAATGTTTCCGAAAACGCCTCTCAGATCATTATCGATTCCATGGATATTCGTATCACAAGTGCTGTGAAGTTTGGAATGGTACGTGATACCCGTGATCGTAGAAGTGGTGCAAGCAGAGGTTCTGAAAACTCTATCACAGTTAAATACGCCGGTGGTCCGTTAGATGGAGATGCGGAGTTCACAAGACTCGAGGCCTTTTCCAGCTGGTATTTTCCTTTGCCGTGGACCACTGTCTTCCACTTTAAAGCCGCAGCTGGTCAAGTCTGGGAAAATGAACCGGGTAAGCTGCCCGTCTATGAACGCTTTAACCTGGGCGGCATTAACACCATCCGAGGTTTTGAATATGGCAGAGCAAGCCCCATTGACCCTGTAACCGGTGATCGTATTGGTGGTGACAAGATGTGGTATACAAATATTGAATATATCTTCCCTCTTTTTGCGGAAGCCGGGATTCGCGGTGTGCTCTTTTTTGACGCTGGGAAGGCTTATGCCAGTGAAGAGGAGTGGAATCTTGATAGCCACAATAAAGCAGCAGGCTTAGAACTTCGATGGCTCTCTCCCATGGGTCCTTTGCGCCTGGTATGGGGGCACAACCTCGACCCTACGGATGATGAAGATACAACTGTCTGGGATTTCTCTATTGGTGGATCGTTTTAGTTCCTTCCTCCATAAAATCCTTGCTTCCACCAGTGTTAGAGCCTTAAAACGTACACTAAATAAATTCTCGGATCTGCCTTTCTTGGAAGTTCCCTGATAACCCCACAATTTTATATTCTACCGGCTGTATGCTCTCCATGCAGCCGGCACTTTTTTTAACCCATGCCTACTCCATTTTCCACTAGCCACATTCCAGCTGGCACACATAATCGTTTATCTGCACTTCGAGGCAGCGCAAAAAGTCTTCTGGCAGCACTGCAGGCCGAATCTCAACCCTGCTGCTGTGTTGTTCCCGATGAAGATATGGTGCCTCAGGTTGAGGAGGATTTAAAACTCTTCACTTCACTTCCAGTCCTCACCTACCCCGGTTACGAAATTCCACCCTATACTCCACTGTCACCCGATCAGCTCACAACAGCAGCCAGACTTTCCACTCTGTACAGACTTCATGAAAGCAGCAACTCATTTGTGCTTGTGGTCTCGGCAGAAGCTCTGATGCGGCGAACACTTCCAGGAGAGGTGCTCTTTAATCATGCTGAACTTTTGTTGTCCGGTGAAGAGTGTGACCGTGATGATTTGTTGGAAAAATTACAGGATCTTGGTTACGAACAGGTCAATCTGGTGCAAAGAGTTGGGGACTATTCAGTTCGAGGTGGAATACTGGATATCTATCCGCCTGCTTTTCTCACCGGCAAAACTCTTCATAACACGCCTTTACGTCTTGATTTTTTTGGTGACACCATTGAGTCCCTGAGAGGATTTAATCCCATCAGTCAACGCTCCATTACAGATATCGATGAAGCCGTTATTCTCCCGGCAAGTGATATTTGTTACCCTGATATTGCTTCGACAGAAATGAAACAACTTCTGGCAGCCTTTGACAAATCCGCCTTACAGTACGGCTGGGACAAAGATGAAAGTTTGAGAATCCGTTCCCGGATTGCAGCAGGCCAGCGCTTTGCCGGAATGGAATTTTTTCTGCCCATATTCTATCCCGGTATTGAGCAGACCAATACTCTTTACGATTTCCTCCCTGGAGATACCTGCCTGATCCACTTTGCACCTGAAATGGAAGAACAGGCCCGTGACATGGTGCAGGAACGAATTGTAACAAATTTTGCAGAAGCACAAAGCACAGGGACTCCTGCACTTGAGCCGACACAGATATTTCTCCCGGCCGCCGAAACAAAAAAACGCATGGCATCTTTTGCCCGGATTCTCTGCACAGCCTTTACCGAGACGGAACAAATACATGCGCTTGCTGCAAACAACCATCAGGTTTTAAAACAGGAAATCAGCCTGCAGCGCAAAGAACGGGGACTGATCCCTCCGCTCTCTGATCACATTCACACCTGGCAAAACTCTGGTGAACCGGTCATTCTCTGCTGCAGATCCCTTCGACAAACGAAGACTCTTGCGGAACTCCTTGAAAAACATCAACACCAAATAGAGATCCTTGAAAGTCCCATACAGGTAAGCAGCCTTCCGCAATTATTTGATCCTGATATTCTCTACCTCTGTGACCAGCCGCTGAGTTCCGGGTTTTCTCTCGGCAGCCCTGCTATCCATTTCCTTTCCGAGAGCGAACTCTTCGGAGAAATGCGCATTGGCAACAAAAAACAGCAACAGGAACAGCTCGGTGAACCCATCCGGTTTTCAGAACTCCACGATGGTGATATCGTTGTCCACAGTGACCACGGACTTGCCCGCTATCTGGGTATTGTAACCCTCACCCTGCAGGGCGTGATCAATGACTATATGCTTCTTGAATACCGTGATGGGGACAAACTCTACCTTCCCGTGGATCGGCTCAACCTTATCAGCCGCTACGAAGGGCTCTCCGACAGAGAACCGCGTATAGATAAACTTGGTAGTGCGTCATGGCGTGCCACCAAAGCAAAAGTCAAAGAAGAGGTCTGGAAGGTTGCAGAGGAACTCCTCAAAATATACGCCAGGCGCGAACTGCGCGAAGGAAGACGCTTTTCAATGCCTGGGGAACTGTACCACGAGCTTGAAGAATCCTTTCCCTATGACGAAACCATCGGCCAGAGTAAAGCCATCACCGATGTCATAGAGGATCTCACCTCAGACAAACCAATGGATCGGCTCGTATGTGGAGATGTTGGCTACGGTAAAACAGAAATTGCCATTCGTGCCGCATTCAAGGTTGTGGAAGATGGACTTCAGGTGGCAATTTTAGTCCCGACAACAGTCCTTGCAGAACAGCATTTAAAAACATTTAAAGAACGAATGGAGGGCTTTCCGGTAAACGTTGAGTGCATCAACCGCTTTCGCAGTCAAGCGCAGCAAAAACAGATTGTAAGTGACCTTGGCAGCGGCAAAATAGATATCATCATCGGAACCCATCGCCTACTCTCCAAAGACATCAAATACCGGGAACTTGGCCTGTTAATCATAGATGAAGAGCACCGCTTTGGAGTCAGCCATAAAGAAAAGATCAAAAAGATCAAAGCGGAAGTGGATATTCTCACCCTCACCGCCACCCCCATTCCAAGAACCCTGCAGATGTCACTGCTTTCCATTCGTGATCTCTCGGTTATCTCAAGCCCACCCGAACACAGAAGACCTGTTAAAACCTTTGTTGCACGTTACGATGACCTGGTTATAAAAGAAGCAATACTCAAAGAAATGCGTCGTGGCGGACAGGTATTTTTTGTCCATAACAGGGTAAAATCAATTTACAAAATGGCCGCAACTGTTCAAGGACTCACACCTGAAGCAAGAGTTGCTGTGGCCCATGGGCAAATGAGCGGTAAGGAGCTCGAAGGAATCATGGTTCGGTTTGTAAACCGTGAAATCGATGTTCTTATCGCCACCACCATCATTGAATCGGGGCTTGACATTCCGTCCGCAAATACCATCATCATCAACCGGGCCGATGCCTTAGGGCTTGCCGGAATCTATCAACTCCGGGGACGGGTTGGCAGATCTTCAGCCCAGGCCTTTGCCTATCTGCTGGTTCCCTCACTGGATACCCTAAGCAAAAATTCCAGGGATCGACTGCGGGCATTAATGGAATGTAATGAACTGGGCGGAGGCTTTAAACTTGCCATGAGTGATCTGCAGATCCGAGGTGGCGGCAACCTTCTCGGGGTCTCTCAATCCGGTCATATTGCTGCAATCGGCTATGAGCTGTACCTTGATCTCCTGCAAAAAACTGTTGCTGACATGAAGGCTCGCGCAGCTGCCGGCGTAGATGAGAACCTGCCGATGGATCTTCCTGAAACTGAAATTAATCTGCAGATTTCAGCGTATATCCCGGAACATTATATCCCGGATATCAGCCAGCGCTATATTGCTTATCGTCGAATATCTGCACTTTCAACAGCAACACCTGCAATATATGATGATCTGTTGGATGAACTTGGCGATCGCTACGGAACAATCCCTGAAGAAACCCACAATCTCTTTAAAATTGTTGCGTTTAAAAAAGAACTGGCAGAGCTGGGAGTGCATAAACTTGAGAAAGGCAAGGATTCTTTTGTGTTCTCCTTTACAGATACTACTCCACTTGACCCGGCACTTCTCCTTGCGTATCTGCAAACGACAAGTAAAAAAAGGAAGGCAACTCCAAGTCGGCTTACCCCCGATGGACGCCTTATTGTCCCTGGCCGCATTGATTCACCGAAGGATATGTTTACTGTCCTGCAAAAAATATTAACCGAACTTAAGAACTTAACCCAATAAAAAATAAAAACAGTGTGGGAATTTCATGACACAGACACAGATACAGCCGACATTTTCCTGGTCTCAGATAGATACTATTCTGCTCGATATGGATGGTACCCTGCTGGACAAATATTTTGATGACCATTTCTGGGAAGAATATGTCCCGAAAATATTTGCAAAAACCAATGGACTTTCTGATGAAGACGCACGAAAAATACTTTTGCAGCGCTACCAGCAGGTAGAAAACACCCTGCAATGGTGCGATCTTGATTACTGGTCCGAACAACTTGGCCTGGATATACCGGAACTAAAGTATAAAGTTAAGCACCTGATCAATGTACATCCTTATGTTGTCGATTTTCTGGATTATGCAAAAAGTATCAATAAAAATATTTATCTGGTCACCAATGCCCACTCCAAAACGCTTAATATAAAAATGGAGAAAACTGCATTGGGCTCACATTTTGACCGTATTGTTTGTGCTGAAGAAATCGGCTATGCCAAGGAACAACCAGAATTTTGGGAAAAACTGGAAAAACACCTCGGCTATGACAAAAATCGAACACTCCTGGCTGATGATACCGGGAAAGTACTCCGCTCCGCCAATCAATACGGAATAGGGTTCCTCGTATTTGTTGCCCGTCCCAGCTCGCGTAGCCCTGTTCAATTTTCTCCTGAATTTCCATCCATCACCTACTTTAATGAATTAATCTCCTGAAAAGAGATGTTATATCAAACTTTTCTTGTTGCTACTGGTACGGTATGCTAATATTTCCCACATAGGATTCATATCTTCCAATAATAATAACATTAGGAACTTCTGATGACACTTGCCTCATACAAAGCAAAAGAGCTCTTTCAATGGCTGACAGATAAAAAAGACATTCTGGTTCTCGACGTACGAAACCAAACAGATTATTCACGTTTTCAAGTGGAATCACCATACCTCTTCGATATGCTTAATGTTTCCTATTATGACTTTATGGAGATTGAAGATGACAGCGTGGCTAAAGTTCCCAAAGAACGTGCCATACGCATTGTCTGTGCCAAAGAAGGATCTGCCAAATATGTGGGAGAGATCCTTGTCAAACATGGGTTTGAAGATGTTCGCTACCTGAAAGGAGGCATTAAAACCTGGGGAAATCTTCTTGTTCCCAAGCCTCTCCACGAAGGTGAGGACTATAGCCTTTACCAGTTCATCCGTCCGGGCAAGGCATCCTGTAGCTATGGCCTCTGTTCAGGTCAGGAAATGATGCTCTTTGATCCCAGCCGCAATATAGACTTCTATCTCGACTTTGCAAAAAGCAAAAACTGCAAGATCATCAAAACATTTGAGACCCACCTTCAGGCTGACTATATCGCAGGATCACGCCAGATTGCAGAAAAGAGTGGGGCTGATTTTTTCGGGGGGATTGATTTTGACGGGACAAAAGCCGGCCACAAGGCCGTGAATGATAATGAGATTCATACCTTCAGTGACGGCGGCCCCGATGTCAAAGTGCTCTTTGCACCCGGTCATACCCCCGGATCTCTTCTCTTCATAGTGGACAACACCTTTATGATCTCAGGAGACACTGTCTTCATCCAGTCCATCGGACGTCCTGATTTGGGAGGTCAAGTTGACCAATGGGCTGTTCTTCTCTTTAATACCATTAAAAAAGTGGAAAAACTTGATGACTCACTCCTTGTCCTGCCGGCCCATTATATGGATTGGAACGAAGCAAATAAAGATCTCACCTTTTGTCTCTCGCTCAAGGAAGTAAAAGAACGTAACAAAGAGGTCTTTTCCCTGACTGAAGCAAAGGATTTCATCCAGTACATTAAGGATAACATGCGTGAACAGCCCCCGGAATATGCACTCATTCGTCTTGCAAATGCAAACACAGAACAATACGAAATAGACAAGCTGGAAGAACTTGATCTTGGCAAGAATGAATGTGCTGCGACAGCATACGCCAAAGCACGGGTTGAAAAGGACGGTTGACAGGCAGGCACCAGAACTATAAACTTCAGTTACATATTGGTAACTATTCAGTAAGGGTAACACATTCCCCTCAACTCTGAACTGACACTGTGTGGCAGTGCTTCAAATTCGTTCATTTGAGACTTCGAAGCATGCGAATGCTATTCGAGGAGGCTCAAGTGGACGTAGTTGGTGTGCTGCTGAATAGTTACACATCTTCTTACATTCCCCCACTGTTATGAGTGAAAAAAACAAAGCCATTCTTATTGTTGGAATCATTATCTTCGTTTTGTCCGGCGCATTTCTCTATCAGGGGTACGTCAGTCACAGTAACATTATTGACCGCACCATCAGCGCACAAAAAGCTGCGCTCAACAATACCATTAAAGATCTGGAAGAATTTTCTTTTACTCCATATCGTGCTCGCATTAAAAATCTGATAAATACCTCACCTGCAATCGTACAGGCCTTTGCCGAACGAGATCGGGAGCAACTCTATAAACTTTGCCTTCCAAAGTACGAGGCGTTAAAAAATGAGAATGCATTCTTCCATATTATGCACTTTCATCTGCCTGATGCATCCACTTTTCTGCGGATACATAATAAGAACTTCCTTAGAGATGACTCACATACTATCAGGCCAATAGTAGGCGATGTGGGTGCAAACCAGAAAGCTCGCTCCGGATTTGAGATAGATAAACACGGTCCATTGTTTCGCATTGTACAGCCTGTCTTTTATGAGAATCATTATATTGGAGCTCTGGAATTCGGCATCAAGGCTCATACATTTCTCTATGCACTTGAGAAAAAAACCAACACCGTAGTGACTTCCTATTTCCTCACTGAAAGCCTGCCAAAAGCTGCCGATTTAGGTCAGATGAAGATTATCCGCTACGGACAATATGGGCTGCTCACCCATGACAATCCCATTTATACGAAACTTCCCCCTAACTTCACTCTGAACACTAACGACCAAAAAATCACCATTGAAGGAAAGACCTATGTCGCCCATTCACCTGCCATTTACCGTGACTTTCACGATAAAGCTATTGGAGGAATCCTCCTGCTACAGGACATTACGTTATTGCTAAACCAGAAGAAGGTGTTTCTGCTGAAGGGCTTATTTTTCTCAGCTGTGCTACTTGCTTTGGCCTTTGTCGCTCTCTATTTTACCTTCGGCTCAATAATGGGTAACCTGCTCCGTGAGATATGCGAGCGTAAAAAAACGGAAGCAGACCTTGTCGAAAGTCAACAAAAACTCCAGATGATCTTCGAATTATCTCCCGCTGCTATCTTTATTCATGACCTTGACGGCAAGATATTATCCCTAAACCAGACGATGCTTGAACTATACGGTGTGGAGAAAGAGGAAGGCCTCAACCTATCAATTATTGAAGACTACTCATCACCGGCTAACTCCCTGGAAAGGTTGTCATTTTACTGGAAAGAAGTCACTTTGGGCCGCCCACAGAGTTTTGAGTGGATTGCTCGCCGACCGCACAATAACAGCACCTTTCCTGCTCAAGTTACTCTAAGGAAAATTCGCTACGGGAACAAGGACGTAATATATGCTACTGTGCTGGATATGTCTGCCAGAAAAGAAATGGAAGAAAAACTGGCCTCCGAGAAAGAAAGTCTGGCTGTCACACTGCGATCAATTGGTGATGGTGTAATCACCACTGATATTGAGGGAAGAATTGTTTTTATCAACAAAGTGGCCGAGCAGCTGACAGGGTGGAACAACGCGGATGTTAGCGGAAAACATTCTACTGAAGTATTTAATATCATAAACGAAAGAACAGGGCAGAAATGTGCGAGCCCTGTTGCGAGAGTCCTTGCGCTTGGAAGAATCGTTGGGCTTGCAAACCATACTGCACTCATTGCAAAAGATGGCAACCAGATAAGCATTGCTGACAGCGGGGCCCCCATTCGCGATAGGGAAAGTAAGGTGGTTGGTGTTGTTATAGTCTTCCGGGACATCACTCACGAGAGAAAAATAGAAGAAGAGCTGGTCAAAATAAGGAAACTTGAATCCATCGGTGTCCTTGCCGGTGGTATTGCACATGATTTTAACAATATTCTCTCCGCCATTCTGGGGAACATTGAGCTGGCGTCTTTTCGTGTAAAAAAAGATGACAGAACCGTCTCGCTTTTAACTGAGGCACAAAAAGCGGCTAAGAGAGCAGCAAAACTCACTCAGCAACTGTTGACTTTTTCCAAGGGAGGTGATCCGGTTAAAGAAATAACGTCCCTAACCGAAATTATCCGGGATTCAGCCGATTTTGTCTTACATGGTTCACCGGTCTCCTGTGATTATATCTTCCCAGACGATCTCTGGATGGTTCTTGCCGACAGTGGTCAGGTTGGCCAGGTTATACAGAATATTATCCTGAATGCAAAACATGCCATGCCCGAAGGTGGAAAGATCAGGCTTAGCTGTTACAATGTAGAAGATGGTGTAGCTGAGTCACTTCTAAACATCCACGATGAATGTTTTGTCTGTATCAGGATTCAGGATTCGGGTATTGGTATCCCCAGGGAAATCACAGATAAAATATTTGACCCCTACTTTACCACCAAAAATGAGGGTAGCGGACTTGGCTTGGCAATCTGTCATTCAATCATCAATAAACATGATGGACACATAATCGTGCAATCCACCCCGGGCAAGGGGACAACTTTTACCATCTATTTGCCAGCCGTACAATCCAACGGAACAGAATTAACCAAGACTCGAAAAACACCACCAGCTATGAAAGCTGCGCGAATCATGGTGATGGATGATGATGAAATGATACGTGATGTGGCCACGGCGCAGCTCTCAATTCTCGGGCATGAGGTAATTCCAGTATCTGATGGCGAGCAGGCAATCAATAAATACCAGGAATTACAGGATAGCAAACTTCCTGTTGATCTTGTGCTCATGGATTTAACCATCCCCGGCGGTATGGGTGGCCAGGAGGCCTGCCAAAAGCTCCTCCAGATAGATCCTACGGCAAAGATTATTGTCGCCAGCGGGTATTCAAACGACCCGGTAATGGCTGATTTTCGCAAGTATGGATTCTCTGCTGCTGTTGCAAAACCGTTTGACCTGCATGAATTGAGGAAGGCTGTCGAATCTGCTTTAGGGGTGGCTTAACCTGGCTGTCGCTGCGCAGTCTTCTTCAGGAATCGCTGGTATTGTCAGCATCACCATGAGTTCTCAGTTGACCAACAGCTTTATTTGACGAAAGAAGAATAGCCAGCCAGCGAGTATTATCAGATCCATCAAGTGCAATACGTACAGCCATGGTAAGGGGTACAGACAGCAGCATCCCAACAGGACCCAGCACCCATCCCCAGAAGGCTAACGAAATAAACACCACAAGCACTGAAAGCCCCACACCTTTGCCCATCACTCGCGGTTCAACAATACTTCCGATAATTACATTCACAGCAAGAAAAATGCTGCCTGTAACCAGTGCTGCCCCCCAACCAAGCTGAACCAGCGCAAGAAGTACAGCTGGAATTGCAGCAATGATTGAGCCAATATTGGGAATAAAGTTAAGCAAAAAAGCAACAACTCCCCACATAATTGCATAGTCGAGCCCTTGTAATGAAAGAGCAAAACCAATAATCGCACCGGTAACAAGACTGGTAAGTGTTTTGATCCCGAGGTAACGATTTACGCCCGTTGCAATCTCAGTATATTTACGAAGTGCCAATGATTGATCACCCTGAATGGCACGCATTTTACAAGGGAAACCGGCTGCTTCTGAAAGAATAAAGAAAAATGTCAGAAAAATTACAAATGTGTTTGTAACCATACCGCCAAGGCCATTCAGGGTATTAGCAGCCATTTTAAGCAACTTCCCCGGATTAAAGGTGTCGGTCAAAATGGATCGATCCAGGGTGATTCCCTTCTCCCCCAGCCATCGCCACCAACCGGCGGTCTGCTCAAGCATTCGGTCCTGATAAGCCGGAACATTCCGGGAAAAATCAGTCATTGAGGTACCAATCAGAGTAACAAGTGAAATCCATACTCCAACGATAACAACAATTAAAAGCAGCATACCTGCAAACTCAGGTATCCCTTTCCTCTGCATCCAGAACAGAGGCGGAGCACAAATAATGGCAAGAAACACAGCAAGCAGAAAGGGAACAACTAACGGTGACGCAGCCTTCATACCAGCAACAACAATTACGAAGGCAGCCATATTAATCAGGGGGCTGTTTCGAACGGAAAAGGATGTCATGGAATAAAAATGATAGGCAAAAGTGGAAAAATAGCGTAAATTTTCCCTCAATTATAAGCGGAAATCTCAGGCTGCCTCGACTATTCTTTTTTTACAGGTAAATCATGCAGAAAACAAACTTTTTTTTCATTATGGTTCTCACAATTCTTCTCTCAGGTTGCGGTTCCCGCAAGACTGTATATGAAGGTGTTCGATTTCCAGAAACATCCACAAGTGACGTAACATTTCAAGAGCATGCAATTCCAGCAGACTGTTCTGCATTTGCTCATCTGTTGATGAACACCAAAATACATTCATCAGGGTATGACATTGCAGAAGCCATGCAATTGGAAGCCCAGGAAAAAGGGGCCAATCTCATACTTGTTGGAATGGCACGAACACTAGTGGAAGAAGAGCTGGAGACCAATCGATTTGACTACTACGGCCCCAAATACGTCTACAATTTCAACAAAACCTGGCTTGGATGGAAATTTGGTTTTGATGCGTGGAACGATGGAGACAAGCTTGTTGGTTTAGGGTCTGACAGATGGGGAAGCACAGACATACATTTTGATCACAGCCTTCTGATTAAGGCAGTTTTTCTGCGTTGTGGAGAGAAACTCTAAACAAGATCAGGATTTGCTTTTACCCACTCCTCAAATTCCACAAAAGCATTTTTTAATTCACCCATACGAGCACTCAGTCCCTGAATTTTCTTATCACGAGCCAGGTACTCAAATTCGAGTGCCAGGTTTGAGATCCGCCAGGCAAAAATCGTGGCACTGGCCCCCTTCATGCCATGACAGACCTCTCGAATCTCTTCACTGTTTTCAGACTTGATTCCTTCTTCTATGGCACCAACCCACTTTGGCCCGCTTTTCTGAGATAAATGATTAAGAAGTTCAACAATAATAGTAAGATTATCATTGCAGTTTTTTTTCAATCGATCCAAATCCAGAACTATATCCGGTCGTTCTTCTGTCTTAGCTGATACAGGATCCATAGTATTTGTCTCAGATTTCTGTTTTGAGGGAAAATGTACTTGCAACGAGCATATTACCAGATTGCACGCATCCCCTTCTGTTTTCGTAAATGATCAATCCTTCGTTCCAGGTCTATACGCCACTCAGCATGAATCCTTGCAGCCGATGGAGCAATAAGCTCCGGGAGGCCGTAAACAAGCCTGTCCGATGCCCGACTGGCTTCAATGACAGCTTCAATGGAGCGTGCACCAAACTTATACCGACTGAGCAAAAGACGCAACAGTAGACCAGAGGTTTTACGTGCTGCTTTCTTCCAGTGCGTATCCATCTGGTGGGCAATAATAAAGGCACGTTTCAGTAAAATCCTGCGAAGCTCTTCAAGATCATCACTACTGGCAGAGTCACGAAGGATAATGTCTGGGATTTCAATACCATCGATATCAAGCACTACCCGCAGACGACTCATAAAATCGGGAATTTTAAGGGTCTTCATCCTGGCAAGTGCCTCTTTATCCGTCGGATCAAGAAGCTTCTCCATGTCACTCCAGCTTGCCTTAACACCACCTGCAAAAACAAAGATAGCACGTCCTATAAAATGTGGAATTCCATTTACATACGTCACGCCATCCTGCATTGAAGGAAGGAAATATCTGAGATATCCGAACTCATGTCCATCATAGCGACAATCAAACTCATCCCAGAAAACTATGGGCACCTTCCCTTTTGCAACCGCTGCTCGTACCGGCTCAATCGCAGAGTTAATCTCATCGGGAGAGGCAAACTGAGTAAGGTTAAACTCAAAGAAATCAAAGGGATCACCCTCGAATCGTCCTGAGATAACCCGAGCCACCTCTTTCACAGCAAAGGATTTCCCTGAACCGGGAGGACCAAAAACACCAAGACAAAGGGGTCGAAGAACATTTTCTTTCGACACGTAGGAATCCATCACATTCTGTAGAGTGATCACCGGATCAATCTCAGCAGGATCAGTTGTCCGAAGGTGTCCAACTTGAAAAATCGGTAAATTTCCAAAACCATCCTTACGATTCACCTCTTCTTTCAAATCATGAAGAACTGAAACGATTTCATCCATATACCCATGGGATCCACCAGGTGAAGCAGCATTTATGGAAGATGCTGGCTTGCGAAAGTAGAAGAAACTCCTGAGTGCACGTTTTTTCTCTTCAGACCAGATTTGCGCAGCCACAAGATCAATAATTGCTTCAAAATCTCCAGAAAGAGGTGGTAGCTCAAAAAAGGATGGATCCGAGCCATAATTAATAAACGAACGGGAATACCCGCCCGGAAAACTTTTAGCAAAATCAAGATTTGGAAATTCCAGAGTTTCTTTAAAATAATAGCCATGACTATTCAACAGCCCCCAATTATTGAGAATTCGCTTTGAAAAATCATAGAAATAGTTTTTGCTGAAATTAAACTCACCAAAACGCATGGTATCCATAGCCAACATGGCAGGAAGCAGCGTATCGTAACAGGGAACAGAACCACGCTGACGCGGAGAACTTTTTTCCGGCAAACACCCCTTGCGATGCCTGAAGAAAATAGCATCCGGGCCAATATAAAGCACGCCATGAGGAAACATTTCCACCACAATATGGCAACGAAACTGTGATGTCCTGTTATCCCAGAGACCAACCTCTTCAGTTCGAAGAGCCCGCAGACACATGGCGACGATGGTTTCCCAATTCACGGAACAATCCATCTCCATGCGGGTGGTCTCAAGATCTGAAAGTCTGCAGAAAAGAACGAATCTCTCCCCGAGCAGTTTGGCCCAATTCCCCCAATGCGCAGCAGAAATTCCCATGGCAATGGCCCAGAGATTTGGATTACGATCCAGATCTTCCCGGCTGATTTCCGGCGGATGACCGGAATCATCTATAACAATCAATCCATCATTATCAGTGAATATTTCTCTGTTAGAGTCATTCACCACAAAATCTTCTGCAAAGCTTGATCTTCCACCGGCAGGTAAGTACTGGTTGACCATAAACCATCCATGATCATCCCGTTCCACACCGGTATGCGGATACTTCCTGAATATCTGAAAAATATCCTTCTGCTCTCCATAGGTAATGGAATGAATTCTCGGATTGAGATCAGATTCTGACACATAAGCAGATAACCAAGTAAGTAACTGCTCCAGTCGTCCGTATTCTACTGATACATCACCGGCCATAAGTTCAATATGGTCACCAGGGTTATACCCATAGGCCGGTAGATTCCCCTCTTCCAAAAGACTAACCTGTTTAATCGGCAGGTTACGGATCTTGACATTGGACCCGAGCAGGGTCACTTTCTGGCTATATTCAGGCATAACTTCTCACACAGTTGGAAAGAAAAATATACAACGCACAATGGGAGGCTGTAACCCCCCATTGCACACAACTACTCTCAAGAGGATGTTTTACTTCCTCCTGATATTTTTTTACAAAAGGCCCGACTTATCCAGGGCCATAACTGCTCCTTTGTACGATAAAACAATAACAGTCACATATCCAAGCAATAACAATGTTGTAGTCATGAGTTTCTCCTTTTTTAGTACCTTTTCTTCTCTATCCCTCAAGGAAGTAACGACAGGCGTGTTGGCCTTTTATCCTTACCCGGATTTAATATGCTTCGTGATCCGTTACCTCCTCCACTGAAAGCTTCTGTGAATCCATCTTTTTCCAAAGATAGGCTATGTAGGCAAGAACAAAGGGAATACCCAATGCCACATAGGTCATGATCTTCAGAGTATACTCACTTGATGACGCATTATAAATAGTGAGGCTCGATTGCAGGTCAAAGGTTGAAGGATAAAATGCTGTACCATTGAATGCGGGTAAACAAAGTACACACAACCCTACAAGCACTGTACCAAGCCCAGCTGGCCATATTCCTTTGACACTCCCCTTACGCGCACCAAGAATCACCCCCCAGGTGACCAGTCCTATACCAGCAAGCAATGATAGAAGGAGATGCGGAAGAGCAAGCAGGTTAAAGAAATATTTAAAAGAAACCATTGACACCACCCCGTTCTCATCCACACCAAATCCTTTTCTCAACAGGATTGAAACAAGCACATAAAGCAGGAAAGGAAGCGAACAGATAAAGTTTGTCAAGACGGCTTTACGTAATCTTTGTTCCATGGCAGAAACGGCACCAAGATCCAGATTGTTGAGTAGATAGAGTGCACCAAGTACTCGCGCATTGAAGACAAGAAAGAGACCAAGTGACAGGTTGAAAAGTGAAAATGCGGCTTCCAGTCCTCGGAGATTCACACCTCCAAGGGTATATTTCCAGGTAACCTGATTCATGTCATTGAGTACAAAAGATGAGCCGGTGTAAAAGGTACCAACAGCAGCACCAATGAGCAGAATGCCGACAGAACCGTTAATAAACATACACAGCTCATAGCTTTTTGTTCCCCATACATTACCCGGTTTTGTTCGATACTCATAACTCACGGCCTGAATAATAAAGGAAAAAAGAATAAGCATCCACACCCAGTAAGCGCCGCCAAAACTGGTGGAGTAAAATTTTGGAAATGCGGCAAAAAGGACCCCGCCAAACAGAACCAGGGTGGTAAAGGGGAGTTCCCATTTGCGCCCTAAAGAGTTTACAACAAAAGCACTTTCAGTTTCAGTCTTTGCCACCTGCCAAAGCAGGGTTTGCCCTCCCTGAACCAGGTTAAGAAAGAGAAAAAGTGCACCAACAACTGAGCAGATAACCCACCATAATTGCTGCAAGGTTACGTAATCTAAATTTGATATCATTTTGTATGGCCCTCCGGTCCAGCTGCTATTGCTTTGAGCATAATGGATACTTCAGCAATCAAAAGCAGAGAAAAAACCACTGCAAACGCTGTAAATGAGACTTGGACAGCAGTGGCGGAAAGATCAGTTGTGGAAATTTTCACCGGCATCAACCCCTGAATAGCCCAGGGCTGACGGCCGACCTCTGCAGTTACCCAACCAGCCTGTTGAGCAAGAAGTGCCAGAAAACTGGCAAAAATACCAACAGGAAGCAACCATCGTTTTTCCGTCAGGGTTCCTTTTAAACTAAAAAAAAGAAATGCTCCAAAGATCACGGGAAAGAGTGACCCCACGGCTGCCATCAGATGAAAAGAATTAAAAACCAGAGCAACCGGTGGGATAGCTTCTTCTGGAGTGTCAAGATAGCCGTATCCCATAAAATCCTTATTCACGCCAAATCGGGTAAGGGCGTCCTCAGCAGCAGCAGCATCCTGATCTTTTTTTGCCTGCTTAAAGGCTAGCAAATCGGCAACGGCAAGCTTTCCTTTTTCCATTTTGGTGTTTACACCCATAATGTTTTCTTCTGCATTACCGTACACCAGGTCATCGATACCCGGCACAAAAGAATCCAGCTCACGGTTGGCAAGCAGCGATAATACGAGAGGAATTTTCACTTCAAACAAAAATGCATCCTGAGAATCTCCTGCTGTCTTTTTATTATTGAGAATTCCAAAGGCCACAAGACCGGCCCCGCGTTCCCCTTTATAAAGACCTTCCATGGCAGCAAGCTTCATTGGCTGTTTCTGGGCTACTTCATAGGCAGACTCATCCCCGGTAAATGCAACAAAAGTGGATGAAACAAGGCCAAAAACAGCTGCCACCACTATTGATTTTTTGGCCATTTCCACATGTCGTCCCTTGATAAGATACCAGCAGGAAACACTGATAACAAAGGCTGCACCCACCACAAAACAGGATGAAGATGTATGGGTAAACTTGGTTATTGCAATGGGATTAAAGACAACTTCTGCAAAATTCTGCATCTCAAACCGGGCGGAATCTGCATTGAATGCCATACCGACAGGGTTCTGCATCCAGGCATTGGCAATCAAAATCCAAACAGCAGACAGATTAGAACCAACGGCCACCATACAGGTGGAAAAACAGTGAAACCCTTTGGATACCCTGTTCCAGCCAAAAAACATGACTGCAAAAAAACCGGCTTCCAGGAAAAAAGCAAAGAGCCCCTCAATGGCAAGAGGTGCAGCAAAAATATCACCCACCATCCAGGAGTAATTGGACCAGTTGGTTCCAAACTGAAACTCCAGTATAATCCCTGTGGCAATACCACAGGCAAAGTTAATAACAAAAAGAGTCATCCAGAAACGGGTAATTCGTTTCCACTCCTCATTTCCTGTTTTGAGGTAAATGAGCTCAAAAAATGCACACAGAACTGACAACCCAAGTGTTAACGGCACAAAAATCCAGTGAAACATCGCCGTAAACGCGAACTGAGCCCTCGACCAGTCCACTAAACTGGGATCCACATCAATCATTTTCTCCTCCCTTTATTAATTAATTAATTAGTTAGTTAGTTAGTTAATTAGTAGCGGATGGCCTGGTTAGCTGCTCCAGTACGTAATCACCACGTTGTTTATCTGTTTCAAAATTGGTTTCTAAATAGTTTGGAAAAAAGAACACCTCGAGTACAGCAAACATGACAAAAAACTTTATGAAGACAATCTTCCACAACGTTTTCCCCACAGTCATCTGGGTAAACCCATCACGAAACAAGTTAAATACTTTTACCATAAATTCAACCATTTGCGTCATCCTCCTTCTTTTTCCATAACAATCTATGATTTATAAAGAACATCATGCCCTGCGGGCAAAGCGTATTAGGTATTTGGTATTCGGTATCAGCAACTTATAACATATATAGGAAAAATTCTCGCAAAAACTTTACCTTTCAGGTACACGAACGTGTAACATTCTGAAACAATCACAGAAAAGCTACAGGATTCTTTTGGCAGTATCTTATTCGTCACTCCCGCAAGCGTTGTAAAACTCCTCAGTATCAATAACTTTCATTAACATATCAACGAGGAAAGGATCGAATTGGATTCCTGAAAATTTTCGAAGTTCTTCCTCTGCTTCTTCTCTGTTCTTGCCAACTTTTCCGGTCACCGGGGCCACCATGGCAACAAAAGAGTCCACCAGTGTGAAGATCCTGGCAGCCATGGGAATCTCATTGCCCTTTAACCCATCCGGATACCCGGATCCGTCAAAAAGCTCATGGTGGGCATAAAGGATCACTCGCTCAGAGGCAAAGAGATCAAACATGGTGGTCAGTTCTCGCAGCATAAGCGGTTGATCCAATACCACTTCTTCCTGCAGATCACTCAGAGGTCCATCTATTCCAAGGGAAGAATCGTAAATATAACAACGAAAAAGATCATGAAGTTTAATGGCCCGGCGAAAGGAATGAATAAGCTGATCAGGAAGATTCAACTGTTCAGCCAGACGATCAAGAACTTTAGTAAAAAGGAGGTTACGATCTGCAAGCATTTCGTATTCTCGAGTCTGCGCATGAACCATGGCTTCAAAAGAAGCAAGGGTCATGGCACGGGATTTTTCTATAGTTGCGGCGAGTTGGCTCTTCTGAGCCATTCCTATCATATCACTTATATGATCAACAACTCCGCCATGATGCCCCCCAGAGGGTTTAAAATGACAAACCCTGTTTCGCCCTTCAGCTTTAGCCCGATAGAGAGCATTATCCACACAATCAATAACAACTCCAGCAGATTCTGTTTCCGAACCAAACCCTGAATAGACCCCGATTGACACCGTTACATAACGGCTGTGTCTGGAGTTTGCAAAAACACTACTTGCAATTTTTTTTCTTATTTTTTCGGCAACTATCCCCGCCTGCTTTTTATCAATACTCGGCAGGATAATCAGAAACTCTTCACCTCCATAGCGGCCAAAGATATCTGATCCCCTCAAATCTTTTTGGACTCTTTCGGCAAATTCCTTCAGGACATAATCACCAAACGGATGGCCGCAGGAGTCGTTCACCTCTTTAAAAAAGTCGAGATCCAGCATAAAAACGGAAAGAGGTGTGCCATAACGTCTGGCAAGAGACACCTCTCGGGCAAGCTGCTCTTGCAGGTAATTATGGTTAAACAATCCCGTGAGGCTATCACGGATGGCACGTTCTTCAAGTTTAAGGTTCTGTTTCTGAATAGTGGCAGTTGCAAAAACAAGTTGTTGCTGTCTCGCATTAAGTGAGAGGTAACTATTCAGCGTAATTTCTACGCATTTCAGTTTTAATCCCTAAAATCCGGCAACTCACCTTTAAACAAAAACGCGAAGGCCATCGTTGACGGGATATCTTGTTTGCGACAAGAAGAAATATAAC
>JAESPV010000096.1 GCA_016765495.1 Desulfocapsa sp.
CAGGGCGTTTATTGTGGATACGCCTTAACCTAGATAATCCAAGTCAGGCAGCGGTTGATATTGCCTACAAACAATTGAATTCAATCTGTGAAGCCACTGGTGTTATCCAAGTGGGTGATTCAGAAGAATTCCATGGTATCCCTTTCCAAGTGAAAGTAATAGTTCGCCCACCTAAGGGTGATTACGAAGCTTCTAACGAAGTCAAAGGTTTCAAAGCCATTGAAGGTGGTGCTACCGCTGGTAAATCTAGTGGTGCAGCTACTACCAATGGTGCGGGTAAAACTGGTAGCAAACCTGCTTGGGCTAAGAAAGATAAGCCTGTAGAAAAGAAAGCAGAAGTGAAAGAAGAAGAAGCAGTGAAAGAAGAAGTCGCTGAAAATACAACCGTCGAAGAAGACCCAGTGGTAGAAGAGAAAAAAGAAGAAGGTGAGACCACCACCAAGCCACCTTGGATGTAATCAAGCTGGTATTTAACTAGGGGGTTCGCCCCCTATCTTTTTCTCGTTCTCAGGTGACCCATGTCTTATACTTCCGCACCAAAAACACTTAAAGCAATAGAAGATGCCATAGAGGCAGACGGTGGGGCTAAATTCCGTCAAGCCCTAGAATACTACTTACCCAAGATGGCTGATGCCTACCAAGGCGAATCCGATGCTCACAGATCCCATTTTGGTTTTTCCAACGCTGGTAAAGAATGTGCCCGCGAACTCTGGTACGGGTTTAATTGGGTCAAGACCAAGAAATTTCCAGCCCGTATACTTAGATTATTTAATCGAGGCCATTTAGAAGAAGCCCGATTCCTAGCCATGCTCTCAGGGGCTGGTTTCCAAGTCCACTTCGAAACAGAAGATGGCGGCCAATTTAAGATCTCTGACCACAACGGTCACGCGGGATCAGCTATCGATGGCGTGGTGGTTGGTATCCCAGATCTAGAACCTAACACCCCAGCATTGGTAGAAATGAAAACCCATGCGGACAAGAAATATAAAGAACTGGTTAGAAAAGGGGTTAAGGAAGCTTTCCCCGTTCATTACGGCCAGTGCCAAATCTATATGAAAAAGTACCAACTCAGCTGGTGTTTATATATGGGGGTCAATAAGAATGATGATTCTATCCACCTTGAGCTCCTAGTAAAAGATGATCCGGTAGGCTCCAGACTTATTGAACGGGCTGGTATGCTTATCTATATGACTGAGGCTCCACCTAGATTGAACAATAGTCCTGGCTGGTATGAATGTAAGTTTTGTGATTACAGTAAAATTTGCCACCAGAAAGAGGTGCCTGAGATCAATTGCCGCACCTGCATTTATTCGACCCCCGTAGCGGATAAGAAATGGCATTGTGGTTTATATGATACCGACCTACCTAAATCTACCCAGTTGAAAGGTTGCCAAGAACATTTGTTTAACCCTGAGTTATTGAATGGGGCTGAGGTAGTCAAAGAAGATACCATAGCCGGTTGGTATACCATGCATTGGAAGGATCATAGAATTACCCTAGGTAATGATGCAGGGGCTCTAACCAGCCAAGAACTAAAAGCTGGTAAAGTGAAATGAAGGATAAATACAAATCCCGATATTACCAAACTGAAGCAATAGACGCCCTCTATAATTACTTTAATAATTTCGAGGGTAATCCCATTGTTGCCATGCCTGGCGGAACAGGCAAGTCAGTAGTGATCTCTAACTTTATTCGAGGGATATACCAAAGTTATCCTACCCAGCGGGTAATGATGCTTACCCATGTTAAAGAGCTTATTGAACAGAACTTTGAGAAGCTAACCACATCATGGCCAACCGCCCCAGCTGGAATCTATTCGGCAGGGGTAGGCAGGAAAGATACCCATTGTAAGATCACCTTTGCTGGTATCCAATCTGTTGCCAAGAAGTGGGAATTATTTGGCCATCAAGATCTTATCATTATTGATGAATGCCATTTGGTTTCCGATAATGATGAAGCTATGTATTATTCCTTTATCGAGCACTTAAAAAGGGTTAACCCATATTTAAAGGTCATTGGCTTCACGGCAACCAAGTGGAGACTTGGTATGGGGCTCCTAACTAACGGTAAAATATTTACTGACATAGCTTATGACAATACAACCTTAGAAGGCTTTACAAGGCTGATAGACGAAGGATTTCTAAGCCCTTTAATACCCAAACGTACCCAATACGAGATCGATGTAGAAGATATCCCCGTAGTAGGTAAAGAATTTTCCATGAAAGCTTCACAGGCTAAAATGGATAAAGATGAAGTTACCTATGAAGCTTTAAAAGAATGTATCAGTGAAGGCCATGACCGATTACATTGGATGGTCTTTTGTACTGGTACGGATCATTGTGATAATACCGCTGATGCCTTAGAGGAATTGGGGATATCCGCAGTATCAGTTCATTCCAAGAAAGGGGCTGCGGCTAACGATAAAGCCATTCGGGATTTCAAAGCTGGTAGGGTTAGAGCCCTAGTGAATAACAACAAACTAACTACTGGGTTTGATTATCCAAATGTTGATATGGAAGTTATCCTACGCCCCTCTAAGTCCTCTAGCCTATGGGTACAGATCCTTAGTCGGGGCACTAGGCCAGTTTACGCCGAGGGGTTTGATTTGAGTACCACCGTTGGTAGGTTAGCTGCCATTGCTGCCGGTCCTAAACAGAATTGTTTGGTAATGGATTTTGTTGGTAATACTAAGCGCCTTGGTCCAATTAACGATCCACTTATCCCAGCCAAGAAAGGTAAAGGTCGTGGGGGCGGTATTGCTCCAGTTAGGGAATGCCCGAAGTGTAGAACCTTAAATCACGCCAGCGCAGTTATCTGCATGAGTTGCGGTTTCGTGTTCCCAGTTGCGGTTAACATTAGAACCCAAGCGGCCACAGATGAACTGATCGCTTCAGGTATGCCAGTAGTAAAAGAGTTCAAGGTAACCAAGGTAACCTATGCTATCCATAAGAAAATGGATCGCCCTGATTCGATGAAGGTTACCTATTATTGTGGACTAACTAAATACACTTCGTACTGCTGCCCTGAACATGGTGGTGCGGCCGGTAAACGTTTTGCAAGGTGGTGGAAGCAACGGGCTGAGACTGAAGTACCTGAATCCACCTTTGATGCAGTAGATAGATTAAAAGAGTTAACGGAGCCATCCCACGTTCGAGTATGGTTAAAGAAAAAGCATCCAGAAGTTATGGCAGTTTGTATTAATGAGGAATTTGTATGATTGATCTACAGAAGAAGCAGCAGTTGTTAAACAACATGAGAATACTAACCAATTACATTATTGAATTCGAACCGTTTACCTCGTGCTTAGATTGCGCCAACTGGAACGAGAAGCGTGAGCGATGTACAAAGTTTGATATGGTTCCGCCCCCAAAAATAATTGTTAAGAAATGCGAGGACTTTGAGCCAGATATCCCGTTCTAGAGTGGAATTATTACTCTACTCGGGTTATAATTAATATAGAAATTAAATATAACGTTTGGAGAAAGTAATGGGTAAAGTAAGCGAAAGCATTTTTAGTGGGAAAACACATGTTATCCCAATGGCAGATGTTTGTTACCTTCAACGGCAAAAACAACTACCGCTATCGAAAAAGCCTGCACCAGTATGGGTGATAATGAAAGATTCTAAATATGACTATGAAAATGGTGATTGGCATAACGCCCCATTTTTACTAGCTGAAGAAGCAGCCTCTTTTACTCGTTGCTGGTGTGATTATCGAGCAGAGTTAGAATCTGAAACTCTTATGGATCTTACTCCGGATGCACAAACCTAATGGAAACCATCTATATCGACAGCACGGGGTACGCCAAGCGCAAAACGTTTTGCTTGGTTAAAGACCAAGGTGCCTCAATGGAGATGATGTTTGAACATTGTACAGCTCATTTCCATAACCCTGAGTTCATTCGCGATACTAAGAGCAATAGAGCACTTCTTAGAACAATCTTTTCAGCCCATAACCTAGAAGTCTGGTTCACAGGAATACCAAAATGAAAACCATATTAATTGATATAAATAAGATGATCCTCCTTAAAGTAGTTGAAGGGGATAAGCCCGTAAGATGTTGTGAGTATTGGGCGGATATTTTGATCCCTAAAGCTGAGTTTTATATTTGTGGAGATACAGGTAGAGAGCTAGCTAGGTTCACACTTATGGAACTACAAATGCTGTATAATAATACCGCTGGAGCAGTGGCAGTATTCAGGGATTACCCTCGGGCAATTGAGATGGTTCAGGTTTGTATTGACAAGTTTGAAGTGGCCAAATTAACCCTCGGTGACTTAGTTAAAAAACTAGGTAAGCCATTGAAAGATCAAGATTTTACCCCAGTTAAAGAAAAGCCAGAGGCCAAGGCAAAACAGGTAGGTAACATCCCTACTAGGCCAAAAGCTGGTACGATGACAGCCCGAGTTTGGGAAGCGGCTGACTGGTATTATGATCAGCAAGATGATAAAGATCTTACCAGTAAAGAACTGCGGGATGAAGTAGTCCAAGCCTGTGTTCTTGGCGGCGTAAATTCCTCCACTGCTACCACCCAATTCGGTAAGTGGAAGAAGGCGCTATTAGCCTCTTGACTTAAACTCGTAAGCCACCGATAATTCAAATTCATTAGAAAATAATGTTTATTAACCCACGAAAAAGGAAAACGTCATGACCGACAAAACAGCAGAAAAAGCACCAGCAAAAGCAGTAAAAGCAAAAAAAGAAGTAGTAGAACGTGATTCAGCAAATGGCATCACTCGTCCTAAAGCAGGTACCAAAACTGGTATTGTTTGGGCAATTGCCGATGATTTATCAGCCAAGTTAAAAGAGCCAGTAGGTCGTAAAGCAGTTCTTGAAGCAGCCGCCGGTAAAGAATTAAATGCAGCCACTGCAGCCACTCAGTATGGTCGTTGGAGAAAATACAACGGTTTAGCTGGTACTGGTAAAGAAGCCTCAGCCTAGTTACCCCAACCGCCTGATTATTTTTTCCTTAATTTAGTAATCAGGCTTTCGAGCGGGGCTTATACCCCCGCTCATTTTTATCTTCTCCAATTACAGGAAATCCCATGAACAACCAAATTCCTACCAAAAGAGTTAAATCTGATGGTGATACACTCCTCATACATTCGATATTTCATACCATCCAAGGGGAAGGTCCATTTACTGGCGTTCCCGCAGTATTCGTGCGTTTAGGGGGCTGTAACTTACAATGTCCTGGCTGTGATACGGAATATACCAAGGGTACCGAAACGATGGCAATGGGTACCATTGTTAATAATATTAATTATAAACTGGATGGTAATACCACTACTAAATTAATCGTTATTACGGGTGGTGAACCGTTTCGTCAGAATATATCTGAACTTTGTAACGTATTGAATATTCATGGCTTCGAAGTTCAAATAGAAACCAACGGGGTAATGGCTCCTCAAGGTGATTTTGATACCTGGCCTACCATTATCTGTAGCCCGAAAACAACCAAGCTTAACCCCAAACTTTTACCACATATAACCGCGTTCAAGTATGTGGCTAATTGGCAGGAAGTAAACGAGCATGACGGCTTACCCCTAACCGCCTTGAATCATCAAGCTACTCCTCAGTTGGCTCGCCCACCTGAAGACTTTGATGGTGATGTTTATTTGCAGCCGATGGATATGACTGAATACTATGATGAGGATATTGAAGGATCCTTAGAAGAGCAGTCTGTTTGGGCTGAGCAGCTAGATGGTCTTGTTGAGTCCCATAACCAAGCAAACCTTGATTTCGTTGTAAAAAGCTGTATGCAGCACGGCTATACAATTCAGCTGCAAATCCATAAACTTTTGAATTTAGAGTAGCCTATGCGAACCTTAATTGTTCTATCCCATTCTGCATATGGTATCCATTTTAATGTTGATTGCTGTGATAAAGCCGATATAACATATTGCCATGCTAGAAATTTTAAAGAAGTTAAAGATCAACGTTTCGATACTATTATTCACGTGGGTTCAAACCCATCCCTTAAAACCCGTAAACAGTTCCAAACTCTAATAGAGGAATAAGTATGAAAAATAAAACCGCCGTTGTTGTCTTGTCTGGCGGGCAAGACTCAGTTACCTGTCTAGGCCTAGCCTTAAAAGAATATGATAAAGTTTATTGTATCTCTTTTGATTACGGGCAAAAACATTCCATCGAATTAACCCAAGCCCAGCTCATTTGCGATATGGTAAAAGTACCTTTAGTTATAATGACCATACCTGCACTTGCTCAGTTAGGGGATAGCGCCTTAATCGGTACCGATGGGGATGTTACAGAAGCTCACCCTTTTAATAAAGATCTACCAGCCAGTTTTGTTCCTAATCGTAATGCTTTGTTTTTAACAACAGCCCACGCTTATGCTCAGCAGGTAGGTGCAGGCACCATTATTACAGGTGTTTGTGAAACTGATTATTCTGGTTACCCAGACTGCAGAGAAATCTTTATTGAGCACTTGCAGGCTACTTTGAACATTGGTTACCTAACCAATATTAATATTCGTACGCCTTTGATGCATCTTACCAAAGCCCAAACCTTTGCCCTAGCGGATGAAGTTGGTTTCTTGGATACGGTTATTGATCATTCACATACCTGCTATAACGGTAAACGTGATGTGAAATGGATGTGGGGCAGAGGTTGTGGTAAATGCCCAGCCTGTGAACTTAGAGCAAAAGGTTGGCTCGAATTTTTGGAGAACAAATAATGGGAACAGTTACAGCAACCCGCTACCATGATTTCTGTGCAGGCCACAGAGTTCATGGGCAAGGCGGAAAATGCGAAAATCTTCACGGTCATAACTACCGTGTTCACTTTGATATCCGAGCATCTGAAGGTTTTGAAAATACAGATGATGTTGGTCGCGTTTTAGATTTTTCAGTAATCAAATCAATCCTTTGTGAATGGTTAGAAGAGAACTGGGATCATAAAATGATCATATGGGAAAAAGACCCAATGTTTGCCTATATTTATGATATAGATAAAACAGTAGTCAAAGTACCCTTTAACCCCACGGCTGAAAACATGGCTGGTTTCTTAGTTGAAATGGTTGCTCCTTATTTATTTAAAGAAGCTAAAATAGATTGTACTTTGATCTCTTGTACCATTGACGAAACCCGTAAATGTTCCGCTACGTATAGTAAGGATTAGGTATGAAGCAGTTTGAGAGAGAAGCGATTGCTGCTAATTTTGGTAGGATTCTAAAAATCATTGAAAAAGTACCTGATTATAAAGATCTACGGCCTGGAATTCAAGAAACACCTATGCGTTTCGCCAAAGCTGTTGAACACTGGACCTCGGGCTATAACGTATCACCTGCTGATATTATCAAGTTATTTGAAGATGGTGCGGATGGGTGCGATGAAATGGTTATAGTTAGGGATATACCTTTCTATAGCCAATGTGAACATCATTTTGCCCCTTTCTTTGGTACTATAACTATTGCTTATATCCCTAACAAGAAAATTCTAGGGTTAAGTAAGTTTAGTCGTATAGCCGAAATCTTCTGCCGTAGACTACAAGTACAGGAACGAATCACTAATCAAATAGCGGAAGCTTTTATGGATGAAGCGATTGGTTCCCTTGGTGTAGGTGTTGTGGTTAAAGCCCGCCATATGTGCTGTGAATCAAGGGGTATTGCGAAGCAGGGTTCTTTTACTATTACCAGTGCGTTACGAGGGGTAATGAAAGAGCAACCCGAGACTAGGGCTGAATTTATGTCCTTAGTTAATAGCTTGCCTCCTAGTCTTTAATGATGAAGTACTCTTGATTAATCACCCTATACTGGTATAATTATTGGTATAGGGTTTTTATTATTAAGGAGAAAAAGATCATGCCAACTTATATGATTGGGCAAAGAGTGATTTATCATAATGTAATCTGTAGAATCTGCATACCAGAAACAGCCCATGAATTAACCGAGGATCGTATCTGGATAAATAATCCTGAAAAGGGATATAAGCACTGGGTAAGTAAAAGTAACATTAAACCATTACCAAACGGGCAACTATAATGAAGAAGCAAATAGCAAGTATATCAGGTGGACGTACGTCTCACTACATGATAGATAAACTAATTGAAGTGTTCGGTAAAGAGAACGTAGATTTTATTTTTTGTAATACTGGTGCTGAGCATAAAGGGACTTACGATTTTGTGCAGGCTACCGCATTACATTTTGATATTGATATTGTTTGTTTGACTATGCACATGCCCCAAGAGGAAGGTATCGGGGCTAAATACGTAGTCGAGAATATAGCTAATATTACTGGGGATTATACTGCTTTCCGTGAATTAATGACTAAATACGGTAGGCCTTTTAATCCTGGTGGGAAATTCTGTACCGACCAGTTAAAGACCCAAATCTACCGTAAGTACTGTAATGATGCTTACGGGAAAGGTAATTATGTGACTTGGATAGGTTATAGAGATGAACCTAGAGACGCTAGTAGATCATGGGGGCATACGTTATCAGCCACCTTAACTAAATGGTTACATATAGAAAAAAGGGATCAAGGTGAATTCTATAAAAATTGCTCAATAAAACTTGCCGATTCAATCGGAGAGCTTTTTAACTATGTATCAGGATATGTGGTAGATCCTTTAGGGGAGTCGGGGTATAACCGAGTTAACAAAATCGTAGGTAAGGTTGTTAGGAACGACCAGATAGGGTACAGATTTCTTTTTGAGATTTCTGATTTCAATAAAGAAGATATACGGGCTTGGTGGCGTACCCAAAGTATTGATCTTGAAATACCTGATCACTGCGGTAACTGTGTGTTCTGTATCGAGAAAACGGAGAACCAACTAAGTTACTTATGCCATACACAAAAACCTTTAGCAGACGAGTGGTTGGTGCAAGTAACTAACCCTGAAATCCCTATCAAAGGTAGGAAATTCAATGAAGAGGCAATGTACCACACTGGTCCTATAAAGCTGACCTTTAAAGAAATATACGACAAGGCTTTCGAGCAGCCCCAAGAGTATTGGGAAAGTAGGGTTTCCCACGAAAAAAGACTAAGTCCTTGTGCTGAAGGTAGTTGTGACCTGTATGGCGGTGAGGATTAATGCAAATCTATATGGCCGGTATTTATACCTCTAACTTCGATCTACATGGTAGGCTTTACCGCCGCCTCAGTGATAACGAAAGAGCCCAACGGGACAGTATCCCCCATATGTTAGAATCATACCATTATGTATGTAAACAGTCCGCCGTAGATAAGATGCGCCGAGATGAAGCAAAGGTATTTCTGGATTCAGGAGCCTTCTCGGCTTGGTCAAAAGGGGTAGAGATTGATCTACCTGCCTACTGCCGATATATACAAGATAACGCCGATATCATTCGGGTAGAAGACGATGCAGTTGTGGCCTCTGTACTAGATAGTATTGGTGACGATCTCGGAACGTATAAGAACCAGATGAGAATGGAGAAGTTAGGGGTGCGGCCTCTACCTTGTTTCCATTACGGGGAAGATCCTAGATACCTCCAGTTGTATGCAGCCAATTATTCCTATATTACCTTGGGTGGAATGGTAGCTCAATCCACAAAAGATCTTCTTATCTGGCTCGACGAAATCTGGGAGAAGTACTTAACTGATGGGGCTGGTAGGCCGATTACCAAGGTTCACGCGTTTGGTGTTACTACTCCAATCCTAATGAAGAAGTATCCTTGGTTCAGCGTTGATTCGTCCTCATGGGTTCAGGTAGCGGCTAACGGTTCCATTCTATTTAACGGTAAGGCCATGGCCATATCTGCCGAGAGCCCAAACCGAAAGGTTCAGAACCAGCATTACGATACATTTACAGATCTTCAAAGGGAAGCGATTGATAAACGTTTAACTTCCCAAGGTTACACCACTGAAGACCTAATGCACAAATACCTTTCCCGCTGGATTTATAACATAAATGCATATGTAGAAATGCACAAAGAGTATCCACCATTTGAGGATGCAATCTTTAAACAAACTCAATTCGGATTATTCTAATGCTTAGATTAAATACAGTATACAGTTTTAAAGATACAAGCTTATTCAGTAGTCTAAATCAACTTGAGAGACAACGAGAAAACGAGATTAAGATGGACCTTGAAAGCCAGTTACTTAGAGGTGTTATAGATGAGGCGGATATAGCTAGTATTACAACTTTCGACCCATTACTTATAGATATACGTAACGAGCGAACTAGGCTATTGGCTATCGTTAAACCAGAAAAATACGAAGTAGTAGAGTGTATTTAAATGATTTATCTTACAGCTTTTTTAGTGCCACTAGTTTATGTATTCCTAAGAGTATTCCAACAGAAGAATATAACCCATGATCAAGAACTATTAATGATCATAACCTCTTACGGTATAACCGCGGGGGAACTTTTAACCGTAACTTTGATAGTTACTAAAGGTTGGGATATCTATTTACCTCTTGGTACAGGCGGTGCGGTTGGTTGTATCTTAGCTGCTAGGTTCCATAAAAAATTCTTTAGTAAGAAAAATGAAAAGAAATATTTTAGTAGTGAGCTAGTAGATGAGTGTTACAAGACGGTAGGTCTTCACAAAAGTAAGGAAAAGTAATGATTACTTTAGGTAAGTTAAAATATCTATTAGGCAAGGTAACTGAGCTTGAAGGAATCACAGATGATTGTGCTGTCGATGTAAATGTTTATCACCAGATAGAAATATTGAAAGAGAGAATGGAATGGAATACCCTTGCTAAAATCGACCTTGATGATGGGGAAATAACCAAATGTTAAAAGCGCTTCAGTTTGTCAAAGGCTCCATAGCCAGTAAAGGTTTTGACCCTACCCTAATGCATTTTAGGATAGAGAATGGCCATATAAAAGGGTTTAACGGCTCGCTGGCACTATCCAGCCCCATTGAATTGGACTTGGACGTTTCACCCAAGGCAATCCCATTTGTTAAAGCAATCACTGCCTGTAAAGCCACTACAGTTATGCATGTTACCCCCACTGGTAAGTTAAGTATTAAATCCGGTAAGTTCAAGGCGTTTGTTGAATGTGCTCCTGATGAAGCTTACCCGGAGATTAAGCCCGAGGGAAAAATTATTCCCTTAAAGGGAAGTTTTATTGAAACTCTTAAAAAGCTTCAACCGTTCATGGCTGAAGATGCCTCTAGGCCGTGGGCTCGTGGGATTCTATTAAAAGGCCAATCTGCCTTTGTTACCAATAACATTATAATCATAGAAGCTTGGATGGAACGCCCATTCCCAGTGGAGGTTAACATCCCTGCGTCCGCCATTAAAGAGTTGGTTCGTATCAAAGAAGAGCCTACCCATATCCAACTGGATGAACGCTCTGCGTCCTTTTTATATGAAGATGGCAGGTGGTTAAGAACCAACCTCAATACTGGTGAGTGGCCTGATATTACCCCCGTATTAAATCGAGAGTGTGATCCGAAACCTTTAGCCGAGGGGTTCTTTGAAGCCCTTATTGATATTGCCCCCTTTGCCGAAGAGACCAGTATGGTTATGTTTATTAATGGGGCTATCTGTACCCATAAAGACGAAGGCCTAGGAGCTTCCGCTGAAGTAGATGGGTTACCTGAGGAAGGTGCTTTTAACCACAAATATCTATCCAAGCTCGAGGGCTTAGCAGAAAAGATTGATTTAACCTTATACCCAACACCTTGTATATTCTATGGGGATAAACTTCGTGGAGCAATTGTAGGGATGAAGCTTTAATGGCTAGAGATGATAGTATAGGCCTATTCTGGGAAGATCACGCTGCTGAAAAGGGTAGAAACCGTATTGCGGCTATTATGCCCGATATACCTGAGACTGGCTGGGAACCCCCTAAAACATTACCGAACTTATCCAATTCCAAAGTTATCTCTTTAGATGTTGAAACTTGGGATCCTGGCTTGAAGGATCATGGACCTGGATGGTCAAGGGGCGAAGGCCACCTTGTTGGGGTTTCTATTGGTGATGATAAAGGTGGGTGCTGGTACTTCCCTATGAGGCACGAGATAGAAGCTGAAGGAAATTGGGATGCCGAAGTTATTCTAGTGTGGTTAAGGAATACCCTTTGTAATCCTAAACAGCCCAAAGTTGGGGCAAACATAATTTATGATATTGGTTGGCTCTGGCATGAGGGTGTTCATGTTCAAGGTCCTCTTTTTGATGTCCAGTACGCTGAGGCTTTGCTTAATGAAGCTGCTCCTGTAGCCCTAGAAAGCCTAGCCCAAAAATACCTTGGTGAAGGTAAAGAATCTAATTTGCTGTACCAGTGGTGCTCAGACTACTATGGTGGTCCAATTACTGGTGACCAGCGTAAAAATATTTATCGTGCCCCTCCAAGATTGGTTGGTCCTTATGCGGAGAGTGATGCCGACTTACCCTTACGCATAATAGCGAAGCAGTGGCCGCTACTCGAGAAAGAAGGTCTTATGGATTTGTTCATAATGGAATGTGAACTGATATACCTTTATCTGGAAATGCGTTTTGAAGGGGTTACGGTAAATGTTCCTTATGCAGAAGAACTCAGAGATACCTTAGAGAAGAAGGAAGGCGAGTTTCAAAGTGAGCTAGACAGATTGGCTGGCTTCAAGGTCAACACTAACTCAGGTGAACAGCTGGCTAAGGTATTTGATTCAGAAGGCCTCACCTATAACTTTACCAAACCTAGTAAGACCTACCCTCAAGGCAAACCAAGTTTTACTAAGGATTTCATTGAAGCGGTTAATCACCCAGTTGGGGAGTTAATAAGGGAAATTAGGTTACATGCTAAACTCCGTGGTACGTTCGTGGAGAGCTATATACTTAATTCTCATGTAGGTGGCAAAGTCCATGGCCAATTCCATCCTTTACGCGGGGAAACTTACGGTACACGTAGTGGTAGGTATAGCAGTTCTAACCCTAACCTGCAAAATATTCCATCTAGGCACCCAATACTAGCCCCAATGATTCGAGGGCTATTTATACCTGATATTGATCACGTGGCTTGGCGTAAGTACGATTACAGTCAAATTGAATATAGGTTCATGGTTCATTTTGCCGTTGGCCAAGCAGGGCAGAACGCTCGGGATATGTTTAATGCAGATCCTGACTTAGATTACCATAACTTCGCTCAAAAGCTTGTATTTGATAAAACAGGTATGAAGATTGAACGTAAGTCAATTAAGAAAGTTAACTTCGGGTTGATCTATGGTATGGGTAAGAAAACCTTAGGTGCTGGCCTTGGCCTAAGTAAGAAACAGACTGCGGAGCTATTTGCTGCGTACTTTGAAGCGATGGATTTCGCTAAGCCCACTATGGATGCAGCAATGCAGGAAGCTCAGGATACAGGAGTCATAACCACAATATTAGGTCGTAAGTCGCGCTTTGATTTGTGGGAACCTGCAGGCTGGACTAAGAAAGGTTTCCCCCTACCAATTGATCAAGCTATCCTTAGATACGGTAATATTAAACGAGCAGAGACCCATAAGGCACTGAACAGAAGGTTACAGGGTTCCTCAGCCGATCAGATGAAAGTCGCCTTACATAAATGTTATAAAGACGGTATTTATGATGATATAGGGGTACCAAGATTAATCATACATGATGAATCTAATCATTCAGATAGAGGCGGTTGTAGTGAGGGTTTTAGGGAAATGCAGTACATATTTGAAACAGCTATACCGTTAAAGGTTCCCGTTAAATTTGGATTAGATTATGGCAAGGACTGGGGTCATGCAATTGAGTGTAAAGATGATAAAGATCTCCCGTAAAGAAGCCAAGGCGCAAGGCCTGAAGCACTATTTTACAGGTATCCAATGCATTAATGGTCATACCACTTTTAGGTTTACGGCTAATAGTACTTGTGGTGAATGCTTACTTGCCACGCATAAAAACTATCTTAAAACCGAGCATGGTAAGGCAGTTCAGAAAGCCTATGATCGAGGCGAAAAAGCAAAACAAGCTCATAGAGTTCGCAAGAAAGATCCTAGGGTCAAAAAGATGAATAGGCGTGACGGGGCTAAACGCAGAGCGGCTAAGCTTGAAAGAACACCTAGCTGGGTTGATCATGAAGCCATAAGTAGAATTTACTTATTCTGTCCAAATGGTTATGAAGTGGATCATATTATCCCGTTACAGGGTAAATTGGTATCAGGATTACATGTTCCAGATAATCTGCAATACCTTACCTGTACCGAGAATAGGATTAAATATAACGCATTTGAAATAGAGTAATGTGCTAGGTTTACAGTGACTTACAAAGGTGAGTAACTTATAATTATTATAGTAAATAAATTTCCCTCTCAGATTCATTCAGGGATCGTTGGCCGACGAGTGAAGGCCGCGCACCACGGATATGTATTCGCAGAGAAGAAACCTTCTGCAAAAGGCCACCGTGGGGTATGCAACTCATCTTTGATGGCGGATGTAAAACGCCTACATAATATTAACTTTAACAGAAGGAATGTATCATGCGTAAACGCATTGGCTTAATGTCAATACTGGTCTCTTTTTCACTCTCGGTCTGCTGTATGGCAGCTCCGGTCGATTTCACCCAATACGACTATATGCTTCCACAGCTTATTACATCGAACGGGTCAGATCCATTGGATACCGCGGTGACAGAAGAAGATTTTGTAGTGGCAATGCCTTATAAGATGGTTGTTGAAACCATCGAAAAAGTTCCATTAGCGAAGACACGTATCCAGTCTATAGCTATTGATTTTCATTTTGACAACCTTGCTGTTAAGCAGAATCAAAATTTCGAACGAACACAAAGCATATAGATGTTCATATAGATGTTGTAAGTAGAAACCCGCCATAGCAGCGGGTTTTTATTTGATTATTTCTATTGGACCGAATCTAACCCCATTACGGAAGCGCCAATGCTTAGCGAAATACTTCGGGGTATACCAGTTACTTGGTACGTAGTTACTTAACCAGCCTAGAGCAATAAAAGTCTCCGCTACATGCTCACTGCAGAAGATACTAGATAAATCCTTTCCTTGCCTTAGCCACCAGAACACGGGCGCTGCTGCCATTATCTGTTTACGAGACTTCTCAAAAGGTCTTCCTACCACTTCTGTTCTATACTCTCTGAGCTTAGCCCGATGGGTATAGTCAGGGGTCTGTACTCTACGAATAGCCACATTACCATCATACATCTCAAGGCGCTTAGAAAAAGGTACGATCTGAACACCGGAGTTATGCCTTTTTAGGTCTAGACCAATTAATGAGTCGTCATGGGTAGATTCGTAAATAAGTGGGAAAGGATAATCAGGATCGTCCGCTATGATAATACCGCAATGTGACCAGCGTGACCAAGTAAATAATTGAACTATACGGGGTATAAGACCCCTACCTGAGAATAGTATAATATCCCCAGTTCTTAGATCACCATACTTACACGTAGTCATCTGCCCATGCTACTGAACCAGCCTGAGGATGAACAAAATCTTCTTGACCGATATTCATTAGTATGTGCCCACCTGAGCAATCTACTTCTTGAGTCCATAGAACTGAGGTTTCTATGTTTGGTATTGTGGCCAATAGTACATTGTCCACATATATCTTGATTTCAGCAGTAATAAAGTTAACCAAAAAACCTATAACTTGACCTACTGCCATAGTGTAAACAACTGGTAAGTTACCGCTGGTAGTTAAGACCGCGTTAGTAGTTAATTGTACAGAGGTGATACCAAGACCACTAAAAAAGTGTGCTGCGGGGGCATCCATACCTACATCCGCCCCAATATCAGCATCTAGTATGGTATACTCAAAGTAACGTACCCCAAGCTTATGCAGGTAGAAACCCCGAGCGTTATTAATATTTAATACGGCAAAACCATTGCTAGTTATACCCGTACTACCATTTGTTGTGTTACGGGAGAAACCTATTGTAGCCCCCGCAGGATTAGTCGTATTATAATTTAATGTTGGTACAGCGTCTAGGGATGCTGTCCAACCTAGCAGCTTACCACCTAGCTCGTCAATGGAACCCGACCTAAGTAGTGTCCTATCAGGTGGTGTGAACGTAGCAAGTCTAGGCTGCTTCCCTTTGATTAATGGGTCTAGAGTAAATCTTGAGGTGCTCTCAGTAAAGGTAGTACCGTTGGTAGTCTCAAAAACTTGGGAATTGGAGACAAGGGTGTATATACCGTTTTGAATTACCACCTGCTCATAAGATGACCCTGCCGCTACATTTGGCAGTGTTTGTGGTAACCAGTTAATAAAGTCTGTGCTCCGCCATACTTCCACTATATCAGTCTTAACAGTACCACCGCCGCCAAGAGCGATAGCTAAGAACGCACCACCGAAATATCTTATATCAAAAAATTGTGGAGCATCAACTGTTTCCTGCGTCCAAGTTAGGAGATCAGCCGATGAGGCAGTACCATATACATCCGGGCTTAGCGGGGGTGTTGGACTCCCTGTTTCTTTTACCCCATAGGCAACGTATTGACCATCTGCATAGACAATCCAATGTGCTTTTTGTAGGCGGTCATTCAAAGTGAGATCATTCTCTACAATCCCGTTAACTGGGGTGTAGGTAACAAGATCTGTCGAGGTGTAAAGATCACGGCCTTCAGCTTTGTTTAGTATAAACCTGTCCTGATCAGAATCAGTATGGAGCAGATTTATTCCTCCCCCTATAAAACCACCTCCAAGAGATGATACATTAGTAAAAATCCAATCATTACCTGAAGTTGCTAGGTCTTTATGGTTTACGAAAGTACCGGCAGCACCCGCTAGTATACCGTTTGCAAAATCAGTGGTACCTGTAATAAAGGCTGTGTGAAACTGCTCATTATCTTCAACCCAAGTAACTCCGTTATCGATACTCTTTCTACTTAGAATACCTATTGAAGGTGCGGTAACTCTAGAGGTCTGTGTAAAAGACCACCACTCCCCATCGACAAAAATAGGGCTTGGAGTAGTTGTAAAACCAGCGAACCCACCACCGGACGAAGTAATACCCATTAGTAAAGGACCAATCATCATGCTGATAAGTACTCCCCTGCTGTATGCCAAGTATCAACCGCTACTTTGTGCAGAACTATTTGCCCCCACTTCTCAGCTATGTTTTGGGTAAGTGTAGCCCTGATCTGTAAAGTGACACCCCCTATAGCTGCTATGGAAGTAATACCTGCCCCTACCTGCCGTACTATTAACGTAGCTCCAATAGGGAAAGCCTCACTAGCATTTAATGGGATAGTTACGGTATTAGCTGAGGCGTTACTCATAGCAATAATTCTACCTTGGTCTTCAAGATCAAGAGTATAACCAGTAGTAGCTATAGCGTTTATAGGTGCAAAACTTAACTGCTTTAATTTTGCCGCTTCACTAGTAGAACTAACCACAGTCTCAATTGGTTCTTCGCCTGTGAGGGCTGCGGTTACTGGGTTACTAGCCAGTATCTGGGTTAACGTTTTATTAGCCATTTAGCTCTCCAAAATTCTTACGTCACCGTTCTCTAGGGTACGGCTATCTGCATCCTCTAGTGTACGGAATTCGATCGGTTTAGTATATAAAAATATATGGGTAAAAGTATCGAGATTGGTTATCGTACCATCTCTTATTGCATCTACTTCTACCCTCATGTTGAAAGTTAACCCTGTTGCCCCTACTGGGATGAAAGAGGAACTTAATCCACTGATTCCTGCATCTGTATTAAGCAAAGTAAGGGTGTCATTATTATAATAGCGAACGGTATATAAAACACCAGCCTCAGGAGATCCTAAACTGATTTCATACCAATCTTGGCCACCAATAGTTAACTGCTGTGTTCTATCTTGATGAGTCCAAGTAACGTTTACTGGAACGGATGTTACTGCCGCAGGGAAGAACGATCCACCTAACTGTACTTGTGCAGCTGGGTAAGGTTTCGTTCTTCTACCAACCATGATAATGGTATCTTCTACTGCATCTGCTAAGTCCAAAGTACCACTACCAGTTTGGGTTAAAACCTTAGCGTCCACTTCATCCGCAGGCTCATAGATATTAACAATATCGATGGCATTGTTTGAATCTGCAAAGTAAATAATATCATCAATAATGTGACTCCGCGGATATGAATCAAGGAAACCCCGACCGACATCCATAAGTCCCGTGAGCAAGTCCACGGAGTCAACTCTTAGTATCTCACCATTGAGATACGCATAACCGCCTATTACTACTTGACCTACACTACCTTTGAAATTCTTAATGGCAATGGTAGTTTTTGTAGTCTGATCTAAGGCAGCTACTAATTGTGCTGTAGGAGCAAATTCGCCATCAGATACTTGGGCGTAATCGTTTGCTCCTATTCTTGTATTTAGTTTAAAGTTAAATGTGGCTACTGCAGGTGTCTCAGCTATTGATTGCAATATAGCGGAATCATCAACAAGAAGATTAATTTCTTCAATCCCAAAAGTAGTCTCAATAACGAAGAAAGGTAATTCTTTAACTAGTGTACTTGGTGCAGCTACTGGATCACCAACTTCATCAGCCCATCCACTATCGACAGGGGCAAGGTATGAGTTATCAGGTAAACCAAAAATATCTTCCAAACCATCTATTCTGACTAGGCCACTTTCGAATGTTCCGTAATCAACATTTGCTACACGGATAACAACTTGCTCAATACCGTATGCACCCCAAGAAACTTTGATCACATCGCCAGGATTGACATTCCATGCTTCGCGATTAAGTAATAGCTTTACCCTAGCCAATGGAGTTGATGCTTGTTTTAGTTCCCTTGAAGCTACCCTAGCCGCTAGATCATCATTATCAATGCCAGGAAACTGAACTGTTTGGGATACCACTGCGCCTTGAGCTTGTATTGATGCAAGGTCTTGTACCGTTATACTGGAGTCCTCAAAATCACCTCTTTTACGATACACCAAGGTTATCTCATTGACTAACTCGGCGAAAGCAGGGCGCTCAAACTTGATAAATGATGCTATATTGGTCTCGTCAAATAATTGCAAGGTACCTACATCAAAGTCATCTCTAATTAGTTTAAGCGTAAAATTGTTTGAAGTACGATCTGTATAGAGCACCGCATTAATATGGGTCAAGACCTCTTGTATAAAATCTTCCATAGAGCTTTGCTGGGCGTAGATCATTGAGAGACCAAAATCTTCATCAAAGATAGTATCAGTAACCAAGGTAAAAGAAGTGGAATCTAAGTCAGAAGCAGGGACACCCACTCCCCAATCAACATCAGTCAAACAATCGAATATGATATGACCACCGTTGGCAACATCATCCACAATCTGTTTGGTCTGGTTAAATGATCCGCCAGGAATATCGGTTACATCGAAAGCCCACGGCTTCGGGTAAGGGCTCATAGCACTAACGTAACCACCGTCACTGCTGCTAGAGTAGTTCTTAAAGAAGAAACCCCCTAGCCTATTGACCCTGAACACAACACAAGTAGTTCCACGGAAAGCAGGGGTATCAGAACCGAATTGCTCAAATAGGTACGGATTAACTAGTTGTGTACCCTCCCCAAATTCAACGTCTAGGTTACCGTAGATACCACCTTCTTTTTTATCACCGCCAAAGAGTTCAGTTTTATTAATAACAATGGTAGTATTAGAAGATTGTTGAGAAATGCCTAGAGATCTTTCACCGACATATATTTGATTTAGGGACGTGACTGGACCTTGGCAGATTGCCATATGCAAGCCCATAAAGTATCTATAACCTACTGTAGAACCACCACTTTTACCGCCCACGTTTCGCCTCCAGTACCTTATCGGCCATCGAATCATTAAGGGCTGATAGCTTATCAGCCTCTATACCATTTTTTAAGAAATCTGAATAATCAAGCCCGTACTTAATAAAAAATCTTCTAATACCTTTAGAGCAGTAGAAGACTTCGTGACAGTCAGTCCGTGTAATGATCACTACTTGCCACCGCTTGCTTTAATTTTATTATAGCCGAGATCCCCAAACCATACAATAGTCGGGCTCTGAACAATACGTCTACCAAATACTTTAGGGATAGGTTTGCCTTGGCCAACCGTTGGTACGTTCAGATCACTAAGTGAAGGTTTCTTTGGTTGTGGCTGAGACGGTTGTAAGGCAAAGGCCAATATTACCACTATTACCGCATATACTATATAACCCATGTTGTTTACTCCTAAAAAATTGAGGTGCCATTCTGAGGATTCTTTTGTGGTATGAACGGGAAACCCCCGTAACTTTCGATGTTGGAAAACTTATTATTACAGGTAGCTGGTGCGTGATCACAGCCAGGCAACACTGTTACGATTGAACCAACTACAGCATTACTAAGGGTCAGGTTCAACGTAATTGTTCCACCACTATTATCATGGTCAGTTATGAACCTAGTGCTTATTATACCACCGTTGTTGATTTCCACAAACCCACCAAGAAACCAATCTGCGTTAAAGACACCATCACCCAAGTGAATGAACTCAGGTGCGGTTAACACTAACCCTGATACCCCTGTAAGAGTAGCGCTAACTTCAAAATCCAATCTAAGAACGCCGCAAGGTCCGCCGTATAATACGTGGGGACAACTCGTTTGGTATAAACGTCTTAGGCCAGGTCTACGTAATGAACTTTGGTTCGGCTGACAAGTAATCGTTGCAGAATTTTCTGAGAAACCTACGTTAATCACTCTGCCTTTAAAAGTAACCGCAGGGTCTTGATCAGAAGCATGTATTCTGGTTATTGTTAAGGTTATTATGTCAGTCGGTGATGCTTCAATAAATTGGATGGCAAATATGTTTCGTCTGCTCACTTTAATCTTGAGGGTTGTTTTTCCTATATCCTGAGTGGATACAATCTGCCCCCTACTTATTGGTTGAGCTAGATACGTTTTTCCTGCAAAGGAGACGTTAGCATCTGCGGAAGTAAAAAACCAACTAAAAACACCACGCTTGAACTCATACAGCTCAATTGGTTCAAAAAATTCGGATGTTTCAATAGTATCAAAAGCCATTAGTTGTTTATCTCCGTTATAGGGACTGAAACTCTACCAGTATTATTATTTGCCCATGATATCTCAAGGTTGTCAGAAGTTAACCTTTTTCTACCCATAAATGAAATAAATTCTACCTCTGAAGCATCTATACTCAAAGGTGAATCGAGCCCTAACTGGAGGTCGTCACCCTGCTGGATTAAAGTTAGTATCTCACGGAATAACCAACCGCTAGTAGTTCGAATCGCAATATCATTACGTTCGTTACTTAGGTTAAGCTGCCCTTCGTCTGCGACTATTAAGGTCTGTACTAGGCCACCAGTAGATAGCAGTTCGAAATCATGCTCGAACGTAGGCATCCAGAATGGTCTTAGTTTACCCTCTCTTCTATGTAACCACAATCTATAATTCCAAGCATCCTCAGCATCATCAAATTGTAACCCAAATACTCTATTCACTTTAGTTTTAATCCAAGGGGTAAAGGTATCAGCTACACCAGCACCAAAATCAACTACGTCTACACGAGCGGTGTACTTATCAGTGGCGAACCGACTGATGGTTAGAGGTTGCTCTAGGTACACATCGAGACCTTTGTACTGGTCAGGCGCAGCCACTACGGCTAAACTGGTATTATCAGTTACGCGGAAGCGGGCATTGAGCCGTTGGGTAGTACCGTTGAAATTTCTTACTGGATCGGAAAGTAATCTTGCAATCCGTACAGGCATTACCAGAGCACTAGTCCCAAACACCTTCGTTATGTTTTGAGTAGTGATTATCTGAGATGTGGTAAATGACACTATCTCCGCAAGCTCAAAATCAGCAGGGGTGTTAAATATCATAATCAACCCACCTACACGGAAATCGGCGAACTCAGTACTCACGTCTATGTTCGGGCTACTAATTGAAGTAGGAGAAGTAAGTGGTCTGCACTCAGATGAGATTGGTAAGCCAAAATTATTTCCCCGCCAAGTGTACAATAGAGAATCAAGTTCAGGGTGATTACCATTAGGTATTGCTATATTAAAGGCAAACTCTTGGCGAGGGGAACCTCGTAACTTCATACGCTGCTCACTACCGTCATTCGAAGTCATCACTTTAGTTTTCCAATTAAGGGTCTCTGACAACCCAGCTTGGAACAAATAAGGTAAAGGTAATACTCTAGCGCCAACGAGGCTTACTAGTACATCTGCAATACCCCCTGCAAAATCGTATAGGTAGGTACCATCGATTGTAGGTGGACCCTCACTAACTGAGACATTAACATCATATATTATTTCTTGCAGGGGACTAAAAACTGTAGGTGTGGCAGGACCGACCAACTCAATTCCAGCAACGTTAGTCTCGGTTATACTATCCAGTGTTGTATCCGTAAAGAAAGCATTAAAAACGCTTATGGTCAAAGCCTGATCACTAACTATGTTTCCAATTTGCAGCGGGTTAGGGTCGATGATTATCCGATTATAGAAAATAGCTGCGTAGCCCTCGCATAACCCACCTGAATGGTTTTGAGCAAATGTTTGAAAACCGTTGTCGACAAGATCCCCAATCTCAAGGTCAGTTACATCTACAAATTGCGCCTCGTCGGGAAGGAGCCCTGTATCATAAAACGTTTGGCGCACATCCGTATCGAGGGTGATATATGTTTCACCTTCGAGATTAGGGAGTATTACGCCAGTAAACGTTGCCATTATGGAATTTCTCTATACGCTATACCGAACTCACCGGCCGGAGTGAAACTTGATCCATCTGTGCCTTTCTGGGCTAAGGAGAAAACTCTCCAGTCCGTGTTGACCAAGTCTTTATTATTAAGTAATTTCATGTTCACGCCTGTAACGTTTGGGACATGCCCTATTATCTGGCACTGAAAAATATTGGCAGGATTATTACGTACGATGTATGTGGGGAATAGGGGTGCTCTAAAAGTAGCTTCACTTGGGGTGTTTTTAGCCATTAGATCCCATATGCTCCACCCTAAAGACGTATTTACTGTCAATGCGGAGTTATAGTTTGGGGGTATTGTTCCGCTAGCCCCTACTTCAGCGCCATCAGATGAGTGGTCTTCACCGCCAAACTTAGTGAAATCTTTATTGTCGGAGCCACCTAAGTTAAACTGGACATAGCCAGGAGCCTTAATAGTTGAGTTGCCTAGGTTTGCCCTGCCGCCGAAAACCATGCTGCTGGAGTTATGTGAGCCATCAACTATGTTGCGCCAACTGGCCTTGCCTGATACGGCTTGGAAGTTATTACCAACTACGTAAGCACCTCCGTCAAATACTGAAGCCTTAGTAATGTGGCCAAAAGAGAAATGCGCAAAGACACCAGAAGTAACCTCAAGTAGGGTGAAAACACTTAAACCGTCTGTAAAAAACGCTGACCCCGTATAGTTGGGGCTGGTATCCCAAATACCCATCGCTGAGGGGTAGCGTTGGCCGTCACCAAGTGTTTCCATGTTAGCCTCGGTAGGGAGAACGTGCATCATTCGCCCCAATACACGGGTGGCAGAGAAGACGTTATCTGACGTAATATCGTCATCGGTGAACCACCAGTAGGTTTTAATAGTATCCACAGTTTTAGATATACGGTACAGGTTGTTGGCTCCACCGTTAATGGTTATTGAGCTTTCATTCGTAAACCCAGCGTTAGCCACTGCAAATGCAACGAAGGATGATATGAAAGCATCTAAACTTGTGATGTTGGAAGCTGTAGCAAAAGCCATGTTAATTCCTTATTTTAAAAGTAACGCAGCGTTAGCTTCAAGCGTTCTGTATGCGTTGTTAATTACTAGGTAGGTATCACCACCCACTGTTATTGTATCGGGAAACTTCTTGCCCGCCGTACCGAGGGGTGAAAAATGAATACCATCTAACTCACCATACACGTTACCCCCGTTTTCATCACTGTAAAGTATGAAAGGGAAAATCGGGAAAGTCCCGTCAGGATTCTCAATTAACTTCAATTCGTAATCAGTAGCGTTTCTATCATGAGGCCACATATTACATTCAATAGACGTGTCTGTGTTTGGCCTAGTCGCCGATGTCGTTTGGTTGTATGCCGCAACATGTAACCACGAACCGTCGACATGTCTTATCTGAGAGGCCGCCTTGGTGACTGTAGAAGCGTGCCTCGGGCAATCATAGAAGTTACCTACTTTATAGTTAGTAAGTAGGTAGCTATTAATATCTTCAGAGGTACTACCACCATTGAACATCGGGTAAGGAAACTCGGTGGGTGTGGCGTATGGTAAGTACCACCCAAGGTAACAAGCATAGGATACACTACCAGCAGTCTGCGCCACTATGATAATTCTACGTCCACTCACAACAAACCAGAACGGCATGGTGGTGTTACTCAAAGTAAGGTATGACTCTACAGTGGAGCCGCCAGGCTGATCATCAACTGCAAGTGAGCCACTAAAACCAGTTGATCCTCTAATCTCCCAATTATGTATGTTGTTCGGGATGACAGAGTAGATACGAACATTAACGAATATGGCATCAGTACCAGACAGGCCAGGACCTTCTAGATACACATGACGTTCGCCAGGAACTGTAGAGGTATCATCTTTATTAACTGTCCACCGTTGGCCTACTGGAAGCAACTTACCCGTCTCCCCAGCAGTAGTACCATCAAGAAAGTCTATAAGTTTATCCATCATATCGAAGCTGTCAGTAGCATCTGCCACTGCGCCACCGTTTGTACTTGATAATTGTAATGCCATTAGTTATTCCCTAAAATTTGTCCGATTGAATCGGCATTCCGTTCAATCACGTTTATAAATACTTCTTCTCCTGCTGAACTGGTCATAAAGTTTTCTACCATACTTGGATCAATTACGTTTATAACTCGTACTCCACCAGTTGGTCCGCCACCACCACTTTCACTTTGTATACTGCCTTGGGTAGTTCCATCGGCACCTTCACCTTGAGGTGCTTGGCCTTTATTCATGGCTTCTAATTGTGGTCTGAACCTTGCGGTCGATTTAGCATTAACCACAAATTCCTTGCCATGAACTACGCCAGCTGCATCACTCGTGCCACCGTTCCCAGTAAAACCACCATCTTTAAAACCTTTACTAAAGGCTAGGATTGCTGCTAGGGCTGCTAGACCAGCTACTGCTGCGCCACCAAATGAGATGGTACTTTGTAATGCCGCTGGGACTGCCGCACTTGCAGCTACCGTTGCATTCGCAGCTACAGCCGCGGTGGTTGTTGATGCTGTTGCTGCTATAGAGGCAGCACTAACTGCTTGAGTACCAGCCACTTGGCTTGCACTTAAAGATTTGGCCAAGGCTGCGTTCAATACAAACTGGATACCCATATCAATCAGCCCACTAAGTAAACTGGATAAAGCTGACCTTGCAGCATTACCAATGGCATCCTTCAGGCTATCACCAAACACTATGGCATCCGCTATTGAATCAGCGAACCCTGTAGTAACCCCTTCGAAGAACTCGGCAAATACCATACCAGCTTCGGAAGCAAAGTTTCTAACCGTAGTCAGCATATCTTCAATACCCAATATGAAACCGTCTGCGAATGTACCTTCCCCATTATCAATATTTATTTGAGCCTGCATGAACATTAGTTCGCGCATCTGATTATTAAACTCCATTAGGGAGATTGAACCTTTCGTGTATAGCGAGTTCAGAGCAGTCTGGGTAATGACTATCTCTTCTTGAGGACCTTTTACCTTGTCGAGGACTTCAGCTTCTTCTCTAAGGGCTGTTATCATTCTTATTTTATCTAACAGTAAACTTCTTTGGCTTTCGTTTAAGTTAAGATTCGAAGAACGTAATCTCTCTTCGGCTTTTATTAATTCGTTCTGGATACCACGTTCCCTATTAACTAGACCAAGGGCTTTAGCTTCGTCATCTAATCTATCTAAAGCTTCTTGCAAAGCAAAAGGTATTCTAGTACTAATAGGACCTTTCTCGTCTAGTGCTGCATCAGCAGTCCTAGCAACCTTTCTACGAGCCGCTGCTATCTTCCTAGCATTTTCTTCAACTTTTTCAAAGGCTGGGATTACCAAGGCAACTAGGTCACCTACGTAGTCTTTACCGAAGCCTTCCAAATAAGCTTTTTTAGCGTTCTGCCCTATACGAACCATATTACCTGTGAAGCTAGAATCAACATCTGGAAGTTCAAGGCCGTCAATTGTTTTATTTAATTCAGTGGCAATAATACCTAGGCCTTGGAGTATCCCTTTCATGAAGTCAAAAACTACCCCTAGACCACTAGTGATAAATTTTATGAAGCTCTGAACTAGGAAGCCCATTGTGGCCAGTAGGTCATCTCCTAAGAAACTAATAATAAGTTCGCGGAGATCCTTGAAGATTGATCTTGCAGCATTACCCAAACCAACAAAGTGGCCAATAAAAGCGTTAACAAATTTCACTACCAAGTCGAGTACGCCATTAAACGTTAACCCTAACTTGGAGAAAGCATTAATAATAAAGTTAATAGCAATCTCGAAACCCTCAGTCATAAAATCAACTACAGGTTGTATTGAATCCAATATGAGATCAAATGTTGCTATGGCTACATCTTTTAAGGTAACCATACCATCAGCGGTAACAGTTATTTCATCACCGAATTGTAGTAAAGCTGTGACCCCTGCCGTTAGCCCTATAATTAATGCCCCAATAGGATTGGCCAATATAGCCACACTAAGTGCAACAACCGCGCGTGTAGCAAATAACACACCCGCTTTCGCAAATGGTCCTGCTAGGGCTGCGCCTGCTACTACGGCAAACTTGGCAATGGTATCTAAATTCTCAGCTAATGCTAAAATTGATCGAGCTAGTTTCTCACTAGCTCCCGTAGCGTTATCGAACACACTAATAAACTGAATGGCGCTAGAACGTAATACGCTAAATGCTTGGCTAATAGTTGGGATCGATTCGCCGAAGTCTCTTCTTAACTCAGAGGCGGCTCCCTTAAAGGCATCAATAACATCTTTTGCACTGATCTTACCTTCCTGTCCTAGGAGTCTAAGTTCACCCCTAGTTACCTTCATACCCTCGGCGATTACATCAGCTACTTTAGGTAGTTGCTCTAGTACGGAACGTAATTCATCCCCACGTAGAGTACCACTGGCTAGGCCTTGGGATAATTGGATTAGACCGGCATTGGCTTCTTGAGCCTTAACACCAGATAGGACAATGGCTTGGTTTAATGATTCTGTGAACTCTAGGGTTTCCCGTTGGGAAAGACCTAAGTCTTTAACGGATAAAGCAGTACGGCTAAAGATTGTAGCAGTTGCTTCAAACCCAGTTCTGGTACGTTTGGAGATATTGAACAGTTCTTCCATTACACCATTCAGTTGAGCAGCATCTTTTGTAACGAGTCGGATTCTGTTTCTAGCGTTGGTAACTGCATCTACCATTTGGCCAAGACCCCGAACTGCTGCAACAATTCCTATTAAGGTAAAGGCTCTTGACATAGTACCTTGAAGGCGCTTAGCACTGGCTTCAGTCTTCTTTAATCTATTGTCAACCTTATCCATAGGCCTAAGAGCCTTGGACGGGTCAACAATAACATTAATTCTAAAATCGGTCATGTGCTTGCCTTAGGTGTTGCCGTATTATCACTTTGATATTTTATAAAGGCGTTATCCATTGCCCTCATTATATCCACAAATGCCTCAGTAACATCTTTCTCTAATCCGTACCAACTAGCGTATTGGATCATAGCCGTCCAAGGTATTGATCCTACCCCCATACCTGAAACTCTACAGGTACTGAGGTCGTGAAATGATTTAAGGTAAAAAACATCCACTGTACTTATAATAGGTTCATCTTCGTACCATTCTGGAAGTGGTCTTTTCTTCCTGATAGCGGCATCGACTTGAAATCCATCCTTTTCGTATCGAAGCTCCCAGATGAGCCTATCTGCTAGTTTTTTGCTTTACCTTCTGAATCAATCGATGCTACGAAGTTTTCAGGGTCTGAAGCATAAGCTCTAACCCCATCAAAGATCCAGTTAGGTAAGGCCGCAATAAAATCCTTACAAGCAGCAACAGAGAATTTTACATCTTTCCCATTTGCATCTGTCATATTTTTCCAACCCACAATTACATGGTCTGGAAATAGGTCTCTATCCCATCCGCGCATCTCTTCCATTGCTTTGGTATTGACTTTAAGTTTCCCGCGGCGTTGACCATTACCTTGGCCAGTGGCACGAAGAAGGGCGTTAAAATAACCCTTGTTCGATTCACCAGTTACGGTTAAGATCAAAGTAGGAGAAACATCCCCTACTTCGATTTCAATGATCTCATACTCTGCAGTACTTGATGATGTTACTTGTAATTTTCCTAGATGGCTAAAGTCGGTCATTCTAGCTCTCCTGTTTAGTTGTGGTTATGGTACGATTGGAAATAAAGATATTCCTATCGAGGTGTTTAAAGTCGGATCAGCAAACGCTTCACCAGTGGTGTTAATTAATACTGTTTCGTTTACTGGGAATTCCTTATCACCACCACCTAAGGTCATGGAAGGGATATCAATAAACATTGCACCATCGTCATTTTTAAGACCGAAGTCCATTGACAGGGTACGGTTTTCACGAACTGCACTTGCTATTCTAGCATCGCTGAATATCAACTGAGCTTCTACATCAACTTGGAAGTTACCAAAGTTCATAAACTTCGCACCCAAGTTACATAAGATTTTTTCAGGTGATACATTGTTACCAAACGTAACGGTAAGAGATTTGAAATCTGTATAGATACCTGATTCATCTAACTCAGCAATACGTAAACGAGTACAATCTGAAGTGGTATTAAAAGCACCAGTACGAGAAGGCTCGATTGCTGTTTCAGCATTGGTCGCCCTAGCAAGAACAGGTGGCTCTGCATCAGTACCGATACTGGCGAATGAGACACTAGCCTTATCAGACAATGGCATAGTCAATGCCATGGTATTAATAAAATTACCTTTAGCATATTCATAACGATCAGTACCAACTGCTTCTAAATCAGGGTAAGCCAATTCATATTGGAACGATCTCTCTAAGAACTCCGTGGAGCTAGTAGGGACGTTACGAACGAAGCGACCAAATAAGATATCAATTTTCTTACCTGCGCCAGTAGCATCTGTTAATATGGTAGCATCTAACTTATCAAGGTCTAACTGCCCAGCAGCGATACCTGTAATACGAGCGTAACCGAAACCATTATCAAATTGGTTAGTGGCTGTTAGCCCACCAATGTGAACGAACTGGCCAACAGTTAGGCCTAGGATAGTAAAGTCCATTGCTGTACCACCACCATTACCGCTTGTTAGTGCGGCGGTGAAACCGGATACTGTAATATCTAAATCATCTGTATCAGTTCTTACACCAGCAATATCTAACTCAGAGTTAGTTGGTGGGGTTTCAGCGGATAGGCCAGAGACTGTTATAATAGTACCAGTACTGGTAGGTTTAGCGGTTAGTGGTTTTATTCCATTATTAGCGGCTAGTAAATAACCTCTAGCGAACATTAAACTAACCGGAGCAGTAGCTGCAAAAAGTAACTTAGCTGCTTGATCTACACTTAAAGCGGGTACTGTATAAGAAGCACCTGAAGTGGTAGCCGCTCTGAAATTAAGGTCACCATTGACTGCCGTTGAAAAAACAAAGCCTTCAACGAAGTCCACAAAATGGGTCATAGTTAAATCACCATCCCAATCGACTGCGCTATCCAAATCAGTCACGGTACCTTTACGTCTCTGACGGTTACGTGAAATTGGATCACGAGCAACGGTAGTAATGGTAGCACCATAAGCACCAAGAGTATTTGGTTCTAAGATGTGCCAAAGAGGTGAGCCAGGAAGAACACCAATGGTGGCTTCAATAGCATAGCTCAGGGTCATATTATTCGTTAGTACGCGACTCATGAGAGCCTCCTATTTGGTTTCTTCATAATTAAAAACACATTCTACGTTGTACTGATAGAATTTTCCATCTGGTCCAATCTCGATAATATCAGAAGTAAAGAACCATAAACCACTTAATCTAATACCCTCGAATATGTCACGGACTTTTGTGGCTAATCTATCAGCCTCACTTAAGCCTTTATCTAGGGGCACAAAAACTTGGGTCATAACAGCTGCTTCCCGAAGAAACTTTCTTTGGCCAATAGCGCCCAAAGATTCCTGTCTACCCAATCTGTTCCTGACTACCAAACGAACCCACGGGGTGTCTCCGTTCGGTGGTTCAAAATCTTCGTTATCAAAATCAAAGATAGTTTCATCCGCCCAGTCAGTAACGAACTTGTCGTAAATTGCTTTACGTGCGTCATTCAAACCGGCCATGCTCTATCCTCTTATTCACAATAAGGTTCATTATATAATACTTTTCACGGCTTTGGCCATAGATGTTTGTACAAACCCTGCAGGGGCTTTAGCAGAAGTGCCGTTGTTTAGATCATTAATGTAATTAACTGGATTGCTTATAAAGACTAAATGAGGAAGCTTGTAAATAGCATTGAGCATTAAAATTGAGTTTTGCTGAGGGGAAAAGTCAACTGCTTCACGTGTACCTACGGGGGTAGTTCTTTCCCCGCCTATCATAATCACCCAGTTAGATTCGGCGAAGCCAGTTAACTCGGGAGTAGCGAATTCTAGTTCTACTGTGGTAACCGTAGCTATCTTAACCACTGTTTCACCCACAAATTTAGCTAGAGCGGCACTTACCCTTGCAGATTCAGAACCGCGCCTAGAATGGAACATTACATTGACTGCCTAGTGATACATTTGGCACTTAGGAACATATGCCCCATAGGAGGTACTAACGCTTTAGCTTGTTTTACCAAGTATTGGCATTCAGCCATTGATTTGGACATGATGATCACCTCTGCAGTGGTCTTCATTGGACCTACAGGTGTGTTCATTAAAGTTACAAGTATAAATATAATTTGCATATAGTTTACTCCGGTTGCTAAATTCTTACTTATCTTCTTTCCAGATCATGGATGAATTCATATCAGCCGCTCCACCACTAGGTACGTTCATGGCAATAGTTAAAATCTCGCCAGGAAGCAACAAGATATCCAATTCTGGATCGGGTGAAGGGGCAAACTGGCCTATAACAAAAACAGCAATACAGTTACCACCAGATACCTCTATTTGGCTCTTCTCGACCTCAGCAATAGAACTACCTTTATCTCTATAGGAGAAATTTGGTTCAGTAGCGAAAGTCATTCCTATACATACCTGAACAATGGCTCCCCTGATCCCGTCAGTAAAAGCGGTTATAGAGGTAGGGATTATTCTACCTAAGTTAACTTTATCGCCAAATACCTCTCTACATCTTATAGATAATATATTTGTTGTTGTGCCACCAACAGCTAGCGTAGTATTAAAATCACCTTTAGTGGCACCAATTAGTTTCCTTACGCCTTGGTTAAAAGCAGAGGCTTCTGAACCAAAGACTGAATGATTTGTAGTATTACCTAAATTACTTACAGCCCATGTAACTCTGAAAGACGCCACCGAGAACATAGGTGTAGTTTCAACATTGGTATGCACTCGCCGGTGGACTAATACGTACCTTCCAGTTAGCCCATCCTCTATGAAATAATCAATGCTACCATTAAATACTACTTTATACCTATTAAGTTTTAACGGGTCAAGGGTACTTCCAAGTACGGCGCTTTCGCTCCACTCAGACTGCTTAGTAAACTCAACAGTGGCTGCTAACCCAGTATTAACAGGAACCCAAGCACCTTCAGCCGCGCCAGGACTTGCGAATAAAAAAGATCCTGTTATTGCACCAGTGATTATAGATCGGGCTACTACTGTTGCACCATTCTGGGTAAAGTTATATAACGCTACTTGTGAGTTAAGGCTCTCGGTTATTTCAAAAGCATTATGAGCAAGGGTACCGCTGGTCAAAGGAACAGTAAAACCTGTCCCGTCAATGGTGATTGTTGTACTCTCAGCTCCTGCCGCAGGGGTTGTTAAGACCAACTCCTCTATTACAACTCTACCACCATGATTAAAAAATACACCGAACTCAACCCCTTCGTAACCAAATTCCATGGCATCTGAAGCACTCGCTGGACCTGCAACTTGTCTACTATTAGCAAGCCCTTGGTCAAACTGCGCAGTATATATAATCTCTGAGCCTTGGCCTGGTTTTGATATGATTTGTCTGTCAGAGAATATAGCTGCTAACCCTGTAGCATCAGTACCACTGGTTACCACAAACTTACCATTCGCAGCACCCGCGGTAGCCCCTGTACCAACAGCAATAGTTCTGACTTCGTCTAGGCTATTGTACTCAGCACTTATTTGTATTTCGGGGTCTCTTTGGGCAACGGCTGCTTCACCAAATGCTGTTGCTTGTGGTGGCACAACACTAGCTCCTGCTCCGCCTATTGGGGGATAACTATTATTCATCTTAGAGCCCCGTCTGTGAGCCTAGAGATCTGAAGCCAGTGGGTGCTCCAGTAATACCTAGAAGGGTGATTCTGACACTAAGTGCTTTCCCAAAGCCATTCGGCTTAGGCCAGCAAGGATCACGAGCCATACTAGCTAGGAAGTCCCCATTGGTGATTTTTTGGAAAAGAGGTAAGATAGGCGAGAAGGTAATACTGACCGTTCCGGTAGTGGCGTCTACAGGATCCCCATTAGAATCCACAAAGAAGAAATACTCCATAAGATTACTTCGTGGACTAACAGGACCAAGTTCGAAGTCATAACTACCATCAGCTACGACTTCTGAAACTAACGCCGTTTCTGATATTCGTACGAAACGGGCACTTGAACCTGTTGAACCTATTCTCATAACGCATACCTACTAACTAAAAAGGTTAGACATCTTTACTTGGTTTCCCAAGGCTTAGCTTTTGCAGCAGAACGTTTAGCTTTTGCTTTTGCATTCTTAGCCAGACGCTTCGCCTCAGCTTCTGCAACTTTTGCTGCTTCAGCTTCTTTAGCTTCTTTCGCTGCCTTGATATCTGCATCATCAGATTCCTTAGATTCTTTATCTTCTAAGTCGGCTGCTTCTTTGGCCTTGGCCTTTAAATCAGCGGCTTCAGCTTTATCAGCTTTGGCTTTATCTTTTGCTGCTTGGATCTGTTCAGGAGTCCATTTAACTTTTTTCTTTTTGTCTTTCTTAGGCTTCTTAGCCACTTTAAGTTCAGGGTTAGTACCTGCAAGCATTTCTTTAGCCCAAGGGCTACCTGCAATACCTACTTTACGGCGCTTGAACCATAATTGTACTTGGAAAGGTCGGACACCGATTTTAGCAATCGATTCTTTAGTTAGTACTGTACCAACCTCAAGGGTTTGTTTCGCGGTAAGAATGATGGGTCTAACCACAATCATCTTAGCGTTTCTTCTGAAAAGTCCTTGGAAAGCCATGAGCTTATACCTTCTGTTTAGTTAGATTAAAAAGGCTACCGAAGTAGCCTTTTGTTTGACTGGAAGCTAACTTCTAACCAATTACGGTATCGAAGAAGTATCCCAAATCAGGACCTGTGATCTTCTGATCAAAAGCCATTTCACCTTCAATACGATCCGATTGGATAAGCGGAGCGCGGAACTTACTAACTCTGAAACCAGAAGTAGTAGCACCTAAGTAACCAGTCCAAGAGAACTGAGCACCAGCGGTAGGCTCATCTAAAGATAACGAGTTAGGGGCGTAATACAATAACGCTTTAGCTGAACTTAGGAAAGTGATGGTTTTACTATCCGGATCAACGTTAGACGCAGCTGTATTAATAACAGCATCTTGAATGAAGATTTCATCAATTTCAAACAACTGGGTTAACAACTGCTTCATTACCATTGCTGGTTGAGCAGTAGTAGCACCACCTAAGATACGAGCCAGGATTGAATCATTGTCTAATAATGCATCGTATGCATCACGAGATATAATCATCTTGTTAGGCTTGTAACCAGTAGCACCTTGGATAACACGTTTAGCGTTACGGATCTGAACTGTAGGATCGCTTCCTGCGTTGTCCCATCTATCAGTACCAGTTAACACATCATCAGTAGTCCATTTACCTTGACCCATATACTGAGTATCAAACAATGTTTCACGTTTCATGGTCATTTTACCCGCTACCCAAATGGCTGCTGATTGATCCAATTTAACTTGAACATCTTGGTTCGCACGTTGACGATCTGTTACGTCTTTGTGGAAAGCGTAAACTCTCGCAAAGTACGTATTTGTACTTAGACGGAAGCCTGAGCCCGCAGATTCAGTACCATCGGCACGTTCTTCTGCTTGATCGCGAAGAGCATCACCACGATTAAACTCGTAGTAAAGATCTGATTGCATGGCCACAGGTAAGTTAGGCATCGCACGCATCGCAATAAAATTGCTGGCGCTTTGAATGTACTTCTGGCCAAAGTTCGTTAGGGGTTTGTTAACATGAACATCACCCGCTGTAGGATTAGACATAATAAATCTCCAGTAATGTCAAGTTAAGAAACAAATTCGCCAGCCGCTTTCAGGCCAACAATTGTAAGGAAGTCACCAGTTGCACCACCACTAATGGCGATACCTAGGACACGCGCAGTTGCACCTGTAGCTGTAATAGCTCGGCCAGTACTATCAGACATAACACGTACGCCTATAGTAACGGCAGCGCCAGCTTCTACTTCGACTTTACCGCCGTCAAGTAGGGTAACAGGAATTGCAATTGAGTTGTCAGCATCCGATTGCTCGCGGCTTACACCAACTGCATCAGCTGCGGCTGTTGATTCGTCTACAAGGCCACCTGTGCCGATAGAAACGAAACGATTTTTTAAAATCACATTAGCTACGTGAGGCAGTAACGTGATTGTTCTATTACTTTCATAAGACATGGTAATGTCTCCAATCTAAGTTAAAATTAAGTAGTTACTAGCCTACTGCTTTTTCCATTAGGGTGGGATTAGCTTCACACACTTTTTCGTATGCATCAAGATAATCCAATCCCGCTGTTTTTTCCATTAACGCTTTAGTCATAGACTCAAGCTGCGCTTCAGCATTGTCAGCATCTTTATTAACCACAACTGTACCGTGGGTAGTCAAGACTGCTGCGATACCTGCGTCATTCTTTTCAAGACATTCGATAACGCTTTTTTGCAAATCTTTGTCTTCAATAGTTTCGACAGCTTTTAATAAAGCGGTATGCGTAGCTGCATCACCAGTCATATTTTTAAATAACTCGGTGGCACGTTTCGCTACTTCTAAATTAGCAGTAGCAGCTGTTTGCTTAGCAAGCAACTTAGACATGTCATCATTCGACTTAGCCATTTCAACCATACGGCTGTCATCTGACTTACGAAACTCAATACCTTTAAGGGTGGTATAAACAACGGCGTTATCATCGTTAGCGGCTTTCACCATTGCTTCACGATCTTCAACTGATTTAGCTAAGAACTCGTCTTGAGCATCACCTGTCAAGCTTTTGTGCATTGCACGTTGGCCATCATTCATGGTACCCATAGCAACTGCTGTCACTAAGGCTTTTTTAGATAACGCTAAGTCATCCTGTGCCGTTTTTAGTGCGGCGGCTACTTTCTCTGCATCAGTCATGGGAATATCCTCTTTATTGCCTGATTGTTTACCACCGTTATTGGCAGTTGATTTGGTTACCGAGATCGCAGCAAATACTAACTGCTCTTCAGTAAGCCCGTTTTTAGTAATACCATCAGATGTCTGTTCCACGAAATGAATGTGGCCATCAGCTGCACCTATTTCGATAGTACCATCCGATTTGATAAGGTAAGGGTGATTATGTTCATCAGCAGCAGGACCATGATACGTTGTCTGTCCACCGCCCTGAGCCAAAGCCCAGTCATCAATAGTTACGCCATGTGCATGGTCTATCTCAATTGAGGTTAACGCCATACGCTTCTCAACGCTGGTGTGACTCTTATCGCTTTTGAAAAATGTTACATGCGCATGTTGGTTAGCACCACGGGCTGTTAAGGCCACTGCAGTAAGTTTAGTCATTTTCATTTTGCGACGCTTACCATCTTTATAAGGGGTAACTTTCTTAACAGTCATCATCTACCTCTACTCGGTCGCAAGTACCTTCAATACTAAACATAAGTTTATTTTTAACGGCGTCTTCGAAATCAGCTTTATCATGAATCTGGAAGCTGCCGAAGTGGCCGAGTTTCTGAACTGGGATCTCATCCATCGGGATACCTGTAATTTCGTGAACTAGCATCTTAGCCATTTCAGGGGTATCAATAAGGATGTTATCAATCAGGGAACCTTTGATTTCTGAACCGTGATCGAAATTAGCGTTTCTGTAGTTCTTTGAGAACTCAATAAACACTTTGTTGTAGCTTTCAATATCTATCTCTTCATTGTCGGTATCAACAATGATATCACCATCCACTTTAAAGACGCTAAACCAGCCCCCAATAATTTGGTTGCCTGCATCTGTCTTGGCTATATTACCGCCAGCAGTGAAAGTATCTTGGGAGTCTTTATTAGACATATAGTTACCTAGAGATGCATTACATTAATATATTTATAAAACTGATCCTACCATGTATAAAAGAACATGTCACCATAAGACCAGAAAAAGGCGCTATGAACCCGTCAGTTTACTCATAGCATCGATAAGTCCTACCGTAGCGCAGTAGTTTGGGGTAACCACAATACCCATTGACTCAAGCTGGTCTCTGATTACAAATCTAAACTCAGGGCTAGTGGAAGCACAGTAAGTTTTAGATATATCACCGAACTTATAATCAGTAGCTAAACAGCTTGTAAGGCTAAGAGCCAAGGCAGATGCTAATAGTAATTTTTTCATAACAGTTCCTAATTAGATTGACATTCGTAAGTAGCGCCAGCGGGGTCTCTAACAACCCCATCGGCTACAATAGTAAAGGTTCTACCTTCCGCAATGATTTGATCGCCAGGCTCAGGTACAACACCCGTAGGTAAGGTAGCCCCTAGCATAACAATCTTACGATCGGTCATTTTAACCAACCCGCCATTAACGAAGGTATCTTCATACACATCAATAAAACCTTTATGGATATGAGATACTTTAGTTTTAATTCGTTTAGAGGAATCATCAGGATCTCTAATACTAGTTACTTTAATCAATGTTTGATCGAAGACTAAAGAGCCCAATGAATCCGCTAGGATACCTGCTAGGTCAATTCCAAAAATATCTGGCATTATTTGAATCCTTGAGTTACGTCGTAACTATTGCAATCGTCAAAGCTCGTAGAATCCCCAGTACCAGAGGAAACCATACCAGTTCCCCCATCTGAACCCGCAAAATAACATTTCATTACACTAAGAACCTGTAACGGATACTTAGAACCTTTCTTAGGCTTAAAGAAGATTACCTTCGCGGAACCAGCCCCTGCCTGTTTAAGATTAGTACCCGTAGCATCTGTACTGTTTAGTAATGATGGTTTATTTAATAAGGCCAAGGCATATTCGAACTGGCCTACCTTAGCAGTTTCTAATGTATCTGCTGGATCAACGGCTACACCGGCACAATCAGTAACGCCCGTAGCTGGGAAGTGCAAGTCCTGTAAAGCAACTTCTTTAGTCCCCTGCCATAGCTCCCGTTCTAGTAAACGAGTAGCTTCAACTAAGCCCTGATCCTTTTTAGTATTGCTAAAGGCAGTCCAGATATCGCTATTGATAGAATCACCAAAGTATGTATTAGCCTCAGTTCTCGAACCGTAACTATTACTTCCAACTGTTAAGGCCATGACCTAATCCTCGTATTTAATAAAAAATGTAAACATACCGCTTATATATTCAGATGCAACAGTTTTAAGGACTACGGCATTACGCCCACCCACTACTAGTTCTTTGATCTTATGAACCTTCGTGGTCTTAGGCATAAAGGAAAGTTTAGCGGTAGCCTCATGGCCAACATCCCCTTCCTTATAACCAGCCTTACCATTGTATCCACAAATAGACTCAACCTGTTTAAGGTCAACTGTAAGCGCTTTACCTTTAATCATAATTGTTTCACCGTAACTAAGAAGGTTCTTTGATATGTTCTGGTATCACTTGTGGTCACTGTAATTTCTACTTCACACTGGATACCATCATCACTGAAAATCGCATCTGCTTGGTTTGAGGCATTAACCTTAGCCCAGAATAAAACTTTTTGGTCACCAGTTTCAAGTACTGGTACTTTAGCCCCAGTATCAATCTCAAAACCTAGGGTAGCGGATTCTGTTGTTGGGGATACAGTAAAACCAGCATTAATGGTTTCCCCTGATTGTAAGAGTAAGTCAAACTCACCTACGTAATCCACTGAATCTTCTGTATCCATTGGACCTGCAAAAGAGGTAGCTGAATTAGTGCTCATGTTAAATCTCCACTTGACCGCGTCTGCTTGGGCTTGCCACGACAGAAGCTCTTCTGTTATTAGAAGTTACACTAGCTCTTCTATCACTAGCCACTACGGAACCTACCCTATTACTTGCAGGGGCTGAGGCTCTTCGAATACTTGGGGTAACTACGTCTGCTGCCTGAAGACCTTTTAGGATACTAGCTGCAGCTTGTAGATCACCGACCCCAATTATAGTACGAACCCCTGTACCTTGCAAGGTAGAATCTTCAGGAGCTAAATTACCAGTTCCTTTTATGATCCTTTTACCGGCCGCTTGAAGCTCACTTGGTGCCGCTTGAAGCTCACCAGAACCTGAAATTACATTCCCAACTTCACCCGCACCATCTAAGGTACTAGTAGAAGGGGTTAAGGTTGCTGTACCAGTAATAACTCTATTTGCTATACCAGCTAATTCTGAGGCCGCACTTACTAAGACGCCTGAACCAGTTATTTTTCTGACCCCAGCACCAGTAACCACACTATCCGCAGATACCAAATCTCCGGAGCCAGTTACTGTTCCTGCAATACCGCCTTGGCCATCTAATTCAGCTAGAGCGGACTCTAGAATAGCAATACCTGTAATAACCCTTTTACCTAAACCTGCTAGGCTAGAATCACCTGATACCAGATCACCTGAGCCTGTAACAACACCGCTAATACCTCCAGCCCCATCTAGAACAGATACTTCTGAAACTAGGGCACCAGAACCTGTAATAACCCGATTGGCTATACCAGCTAGGACAGCTGTAGTTGAAACCAGTGCTCCGGTACCAACAATTTTACGAATACCGTTACCAGTTACTGTGGCCTCACCAGATACCAGCGCACCAGTACCTACAGATTTAATTAGGCCTGCACCCGTCAGGGAACTGGCTATTGCTTCAAATGCACCTATACCTGTTATGGTTCTAACGCCCGCGCCATCTAGAGTACTTGCAGATGGGGTCAAGACCCCGATTGCTGTGATCTTACGAAGACCAAGGCCATTAACCACACTAACATCTGAAACTAAAGCACCAGAGCCTACAGCTTTACGAATACCGTCTCCGTCAAGTACGCTGGCCTGAGCTTCTAAAGCACCAGTACCTGTAACACCAGTTGCTGCCGCTACTACCAAAAACCCTAAGGCTGCTAGGCTTAGGGTCGGCTTAGATCCTCCATCAAGAAGACCTTGGGACGCAAGGGATAAACTAGTCACGGGTAACTGTGCTTGTTGTTTCGCCGTCTCCGGAAATGGTCTGACTCACTGAACCACTAACTCGGCTTGTTGGGGTTACTGTCATTGGGTTCGATATATCCAGCCCTGCAATAGCATGCAACTCTACAACTAACGGGGTCACATCAACTAAGGTAGTTTCTGCTGCCCCATCCCAATCAATTGTTCCTTGGCCTATTAAGACTGTTCCATCAAAAAATCTAACAGCATAAACCCCTGCACCTGCAGTTGGCATATCTCCGATGTATATGGCAAGAATACCAACCTCAGTAGTAGCCACATCAGTGCTTACTTGAGTACCTGCAGAGTTATAGACACGGCCTACAACAGTCAGACCGCTCTCCGCTTCGGTATCACCATAAAAACTTAATTCGCCACTCATGCGGTAGACCCCTTTGTAATTAGTAGTTAAAGGTGCTCTGATACCAAGCCCATTGCTGGGCTATGTTATTTGCCACCTCAGCTGGTAGGACATCAGACCAGTCAGACGGTTTAACTGGTCTGATAGTTGATCCTACTTTATGAGACCCATAAATACCATAAACGGAGTCATCTTCATACACTTCTTTATGAATATTTTCAAAATCATGCTCAATAGAAGGTTCTCCGATATAGTCGTATATTCTATCCATGGCAGCTTGTGGTGAGGTACATAAATCTTCGTATCTGACCCAATGTATTTTTTCCCCGATACCGCGCAACCATGTATCTTGGGTACGTTGTAAGGCTAACCCAATAGGCTGTGTATTCAACCAGTAGTCAGCTCTTTGCATAACGGTCATACCTTCCATTTTGGCTGGGTTATCCGTACCTGAAGGTCTGTGACGATTCGCTCTGTACACTCGCTCCATCGAAGCAATGATCGAGCGAATATCTCGTACACAACAGATCATCTTAGGATCAGGATTCCATTGGGCAACCCATTCATAGTAGTGCGCCCAACCTCGGTTCTTATCACAAATAATTGGTCGGTCAGTGATGGGGGCATAATAGCCCTCGGCCATGCTTTTGCACATAGAGATGAAAGCATCTTGTTGCTGTTCAGGTTCCTGACTCTTTACTTCTGGGAGGTCATAGTTGCCTCTAGCGGCGAACTGATACTCCAGTAAAGGGGAAGTCGCAGAACCGTATATACGTGGGTTCTGGTGTAATAAAACTTGTATTAATTCGCTACCAGATCGGGGCATAGAGCTATTAAATATCATTATGTTGCTGTTCCTAAACTAAGGGTTTTAATTGTACCGGCCACATTTATATCTATAAGTATAACGTCGCCGTTACGTCTGATTGAAAATGCTTCTCTCATTAATGTTAAGTCTGCTTCCGAACCTAAAGTAGCGCCACCATCTAACAAAGCTGTCGCAGTATTTATCATACTGACTGCTGCATAACCAGTTGTCGCAGTTGGAGCGTGAATTCTGATTGCTCCTGCGCGAACTGTTGTTCCTGACCAATAACCTATCTCAGTAACGTTATTGATATTGACTTGAACAAAATGACCAAATGATGAAGAGCTATTTCCGCTTGCTGTGGTGATATGTCCGAAAGCTGATGAGTTATCTCCGCCTGCAGTATTGTAATATCCGAAAGCCGAGGCATGACTTCCAATAGAAGTATTGCTACGTCCGAAAGCAGAACTATAGCCTCCACTAGAAGTATTGGTATGTCCGAACGCTGACGAGGTGTACTCACTAGAAGTATTATTATACCCAAATGCAGAAGAGCTACCTCCGATAGAATTGTTTCTATATCCGAAAGCAGATGAAGTATATCCATCCGCAGTATTGTTATATCCGAAAGAAGGAGAGTAGTTTCCACTCGCTGTGTTGTTACATCCGAAAGAAGAAGAGTAGTTTCCACTCGCTGTGTTGTTATATCCGAACGCAGAACCTTTATCTCCATCCGCAGTATTTTTACGACCAACGGTTAAAGAATTATTAACCTTGCTAAAGACTTTCACTGCCTTTCTCCCACTACAAACCTAAAGGGTCTTTCAACTTATTCACGAAAGCAGTTTTCTTGTTATCCAGTTCGGCTTGTTTGGTAGGCGTAACGCTAGCGCGTAATTCTGCGGAGTTTTCTTCCCATTTTTCTAACTCATCATTTACTCGACCTGCTTTACGCACAAGCCTTTCATATTTTTGTAAATCAGTAAGTGTGTCTCTAGTATTCCTATCATCTTCAAACGACATTTTATACCCCTTAGTCTAATTAGTTATCTTCTGCTTCTTTCAGAAGTTTTTCTTTGATACGTTGACTTTCCCTTTCCCGCCATTCGTCAGTTAAACGATTTTTCTGTTTAACACCAATTAGGTGGAAAGTGAAAGCCATGATAAGACCAACAATTGTTAGCCCGATCGTTATTAATGTGGCATTTTCATTTATGACAGCTATGAAGCCTGCCCCTGTCGCCATCCCTAGGAGAGAGTTTGCGGTTGCACTTATGGTTGCTTCTGCCATTAGATTTATCGCCGTCAGTTGTCAATCTGGGGTGTTATGCCGGTGCGGCGTAAGTGAGTGAGGTCATGCTGACAGTATCACCGGCACCAATAACCACACTAGATAATTCAATATCGCCACCGCCTGCAACTAAGGTGACTGAGCCTTCTATAATAATACCCGCGTCTCTGTCAATCAAACGACATTTGGCAGTTGTACCGCCTGTGGCGGTTGTATCATCAACGATGGTACCCGCTGTAGCAATACCGGATGCCGCAGCACCGAAAGCAGGATTAGCAAGATCCAATGTTGCTACCTCACTATCGCCAGAAGTATTAAAAACTAACTTCCCTTCAGCGGTACCTGAACCTAAATCAAGTTGATCAACAACAAGGTTAGCAATAAGATTACGAACCGCGGTTGGATGTGTAACTGCCATGAGCTTTCTCCAGTTTAATTAACACGCCTAAAATCCGTCTGGACTTGGGCATTAGCATAGTTCTTCTGTTCAAGGGTTAAAGTATCCCAAGCTTCCTGCGGAACGTCACGGGGATTATCTATACGTGGCATATTGTTAGCCATCATTACAATCCCGTACCCTTTTACTTTACCTTTAGTTGTCAACATCGTTATTTCCTCGGCCGTTGGCAATATCTTCTTTATCATCAGTGTTGTTACCTGCATTGGTATCAGCACCGCCCTTGCCTTGTATTAAGACAAATTCTTCTTTAGTCATCTCTGGCTGCTTTGGTAAACCAAGCATCTCACGTAGAACGTTAATGGCTGGATCATTCATTGATAACTTACCACCTGCCGCTGCCATGTCTTTAAGTGCTTGGGTAATTTGGGTAATATCCCTATGCTGAGCAGCTTCAGTATTAAATGTTGGCATCATATTTTCTGGCCATTTATTTAATTCCCATAAGCGTTGGATCATGTCACGTTGGTAAGTGTCCGCTAATTCGCTTAACGTACTATCCACAATTAACGCGAAGTTCAAAGACTTATCAGAACTTAATGCATGTGAGCCTGTGGTTTGTTCCCCTAGCAATAATCCGTCAACACCTAATGTTCTAGCTATCTCTCTATTCACCCGTTCAATGGCAATAGCTACCTCTGCAAATGAAGTAGCGCTACCTTTTAATAAATCTACATCCCATTGGAAAACTGTACTAGGTGTCCCAGTTTCATCTTCGCTTTGGTAAGTAATACTATCTAGTAATAAGCCTAGAGCGGGGTTCTTAATATGGTCAGTAATAAAAGACTTAATAGGAGCAATAGCATCATCCATATTTTGCTGTGTTATTAACCCAGTATCTACGGCTTCTGACAACGCAGCAAATGGTGCTCTACCTACTGGGATACCCCGTAAGTCAGACTCAAACCCATAACCTTCCAACTGCTCATAACGCTGCAATCTTTTGGCTGGTCCTACTATATGGCGAAATAGGCCAAGACCTTCAGGTGAATCATTAATAGAATCGTCTACAATATAAACTAATTTTTTACGGGGTAGGTATATGTCATCACCCAGTAGTGGATCTAATTGGGTTACGCCTAGAACTTTACCTGCTTTGTTCACATCCCACTTATTAATGGTTATCTGCGGCCGAGGGGCAATATCCTCGAATAATAACATACCGTCTTTTCTAACCGCAGTCCATTCTTGGATACTGTAACCATAGAAGCGATACATTGCCGCTCTACGAATTACCCTTGACCAAGAAGTATCCATACTGGTAAGTTGCTTGGTGATAATATCTGCAAACCGTTTTGCTTCATCGGATTCATCCGCGGGGGTTACTTTCCATCTAGCTTTAGCTACTAGGTTTAAGAAATACCGAGTACCAGCTGCCACAATAGAAACGTTAGCTAAAAGCTCGCTATAAGTTCTATATTTCTCAGGTCCAATTAATGCGGCATTCTTTTCATCCTCACTAATAAAGCCACCAAAAACAATTGTGCCTGGCACCCCTTTAGTTTTAGTAGGTGGAGCACTTTTATTTTGTCCACCGAAAGCATCTTGAAATTTCTGTATAATACCCATGATCATCCAAATTGGTTATATGAATCCAATAGTTCCCATTTTATATTGTTTTATATAAAGGTCACTGCGTTATTACTACGGGGGCTGCCCCGATCAATCTGCGTCTTTTACGTAACAGACAAGCGTAGGCTCTTGTTGCTGCATCCACCTGATCTTTAAACTCCCCATTCGGGAACAAGGCCGCTTCGTTTACAAACCCGTTGTTCCAAGGTCCGCGAACTAGATATACGTTACCAGATTCGCATTGAGCCGCTAATGGCATTGCCCTTACTTCCTTAGATCCCGTTTCAGGACTGAACGTAAAGGTATAACCATGTAACAATTTACTTATGGCTAATTTCTGTGCTTTACCCGCTTGGCCAGGATCTTGTGGAAAATCCTGCATTACCCCATGACCATCCATTTGGGCGTTAACCTTAATCATTTTCTCAACACCACTAGGACTTGCTTGTTTGCGGTCTATGTCTTCTATATAGATATTACCTTCTATAATTGACATCTTACAACCGACCGTAAAGGCCGCATTTTTATTGGTCTTGGCCTCGGTTGCCGCGAGATCCCATCCACGGGCTCTTTTGTGAGTATGCCCATCTGGAACTCTATCAACGTAACCAAAATCACTCTTCTGGAACATACCACCACCCCGAGGGGCTGGTCTTTGTTGAAGCTGACCGGCGATGGCATATGAACCACCCCATGAGCTAAGTGCCTTTTTCAATTCTTCCATTGATTTCTTAGGGAACCGTTCAGGCCATAACAACTCACCATCTTCAGTCCTAGGATCAACTAGGTATTTTTTAATTTTGCTATCTGGATCAGGAGTCCATGATTTATGATGCTCATTCCAAGATACTTTAACTAATTTAGCCCCTTGAATATACTTGGGCTTGACACAGGAGTAACATGCACGCTCAGGTTCAAATTCCATGGGTAACATTAAGTGCTCATACCCTAACTCTTCCGCTAGGATAAGACCAGATACATCTCTTTCATGAACCCGCTGCATGATAACCACAATAGCGGACTCATCAACTTTATTCAATCGCGTGGGTAACGTTTCTGAGAACCAGCGTAAGGTGTCTTCTCTGAAGGCTTCTGAATCCGCTTTCTTAATTGAATGCGGGTCATCCAGTATAAGCCTATCCCCACGATAACCAGTGAGACCAGAACCAACAGAAGAAGCCATTCGCCAACCCGTTTTAGTATTGGCATAATATGTTTTTGCATTAACATCCCCTTTGAATTCTACGTTCTGCCCCCAATTCCTCTGGTACCACTCACTTACCATAAGATCGCGGGAACGAACACTATCCCTTATGGCTAATGGTTGCTCATGGGCGGCTAGGATATACCTGTAGTGTGGTAGATTACGAGGACCCCATTCCCAAGCTGACCAAAATACCGAGGTAGTCATACTGTTTCTAGTAAGGATAAATTCCTTTGTGGCCAAGTACTTACGGCCTTCTACCTGTATGCAGCTCACTATCTGATCAGGTAACCTTCGAACCTCTTTTATGTATCTTCTTTGGGCTTTAACCCCAGCTGGTTTACACCTAGCCTGCTTACGAGGAAGATTAAACACTTTCATACCGGCAAGGCATTTAAAGGAAACGTGGTATACCTCTTTATACCCTTTAGTACCCTTATTAGGGGTGTAGTGCCTAGTATTTGCTTGCATTCCTAAAGAATGTGCTAGTTCACTAACCCCATCAGCAAGATTCTTATTAGTATTACAGAAAGTTATGGTACCATTATTTTCACAGGTACCATCTGAATCCAATAACCCTCTTAATAACTCAAGGCGCTGTTCAATGGAACCAATAAGATATTCTTCTGGTATATGTTTGTTATTAAGTATGTTTAAGGTACGTAGGTTAGTTCTTAGTCCTTCAAAACGAATATAATAGAAATCCGTATTGTAAGCATTACTTTTATCTAAGGCCAATTGCTCCTTACATACTATACCTCTATAATCTCTCACAAGGTGCTCACAGTCGGCAGCGTCGGAACAAACCTTACCTTCATTACTAAAACCATCACCCAACCAATAACCTAATACGTATGGGTCTATCAACAAATCTTGCTCAGGCATATTAACTGGATCATGCATCCTGACACAATCAGGACGGGTTCCAGTCACAAGATCTTTGGTTCCCACTATCTCAGTTGTTCTAGGTCCATGAGTCGGATTGTGGCGAAGGACTTCCCATTCGTGCCCATGCCCTGCAATAACCGATGAACCATTCTTAAATATAACCTCGTAGCTTTCCTGATAGTTATGAGGGGTAATCCCTTCAACCATTTTAGGTTGACCGTCTTGGCCATATACATAATCCCCTACCACTAGGTCCCCGTGTTTCTTCCACCCATTGGTAGTTAGCGTTAAGGTGTTGATTTCTAAGGGTTTTGTACAACCTGGCGGCACATTTATTAATAGGCGCCTAATTTGACCTTCAGTTACTGCTTGGAGGTGTTCACATATAGCTTCGACCGCCCAACCCGTTACAAATGGTTGGCCAGGCTCTAATGCTTCCCAACCGTTCCGTATAAAATCTATAAGGTTGCGTTCAGACTCGAGCTTCTTAATAGCCTCTAAGGCATCCAGAGGATTGGCCATGGCATGTTGGAGTTGTCGATTACTAACCATTGATTACTTTCTCCTCGGCTTTTTTCTTAGCTTCGATAGCTTTTATAGCTTGGGATTCAACTAACTTCTTAAACATAGCAAGTTCGTCTTTGTCAAATAGTTCTAGATCAAAGGTATTATTGACTACAGTGTTCTGACTGTTATCAATATTGGTTTGATTGGCAGTAGACGGTAAGCGGTTTGTATTTAAAGAAGCTATATGAATTCGACCCAATAGTTCTAGGCAGCGAGTATCGTATTCGTGTAGTTCGAATATCTTGTCTCGGTTCTTACCGCCAAGCACTTGTTTCTTGTAACCGTGAACCCCTCGGCGAATTAGTTCCATTTGTAAAAGGGATCTAAAATACTCATGGGCTTCTTCAACTGCTACAGCAAAAATAGGATCTTCGCGTTTATGCTTACAAACGGTGGAACGACTTACACCTGCGCAGCTAGCTGAAAAAGCATGCTGGCCGCATACGGCTAGTTGTCTTAGATAAGCCTTTTTACCTTTATCATTAAAAGTAATCCCTGTATACCCGTTTTGCTTATGTTTAGGTTTTGCTGTCCATAAGGTAGTAAACCCACGGGCGAACATTTCTTCTTCAATTTTAACTAAGGGATCAGTTTCTGCTAGATGGGCATCACCATCTACTTCCACCATGTTCCTGTGGTCTTTACGAGATCTTTCACTTACTTCTGATTTCTCGGATGGTAGTTTTGCCATGTAGTCTCCGTGCATGGATAATATGGAGTGTTAGGAGGATTATCCACAATACCATGCAAGGAGGCAAAACCTAAATTGAGGCTTTTTCCAATACGGGCATATTAGCTCGGCGGGTTGTGATGCGTTGTTCTAATATAAGGAGCTTTCGTAACTTCTTGGAAGGCTTGATAGGTTCATCACGGATGGTTTTAAGTTCGACCGCTATAAAGTCGAGTAATTTCGCAGGTGTATCTTTTTTCATTTTTTGTCCTTTTTCAGGTCAGAGGGGCGGAACCCGCAAGTATTAGTTACGAAGCTCCATTTTACAACATCGTATATTGAACCTTCAGTAAGGCGCTTTTCAGTGAAGTCGGTTTGGCGTACTATTATGAGTGCCGTGGCTCTCAGGTAGTACCGTCTTTTGTCACCCTCACTTTTGAACTGCGCCATAATTTTAGTCCCATAATAACCAATCTTTTAGATAAGAGTCCTCCTGTGCTGCTCCACTAGGGGAGTTCCAGAACTTCTTGAGATATATACTTATTTCTGCCGGTGTTTCAGGTAATAGCTCAGGTTTCATAAATAACCTTTGCCTAGCCATAAATATATTAAACCGCAGGTCATAAAGCAACCTTTCTATTGGGGGGACAAATTTGTACTTGTATTCATGCTTGGTAATAAGCCCTGCATTATAGGCATTGTACCAAACTGTTTGGCCATAAGCCCAAACTGTATAATAAGTAGGCGGTTCCATCATAATCCACCCCATAGCAGGTCCACCAACTTGTTTGAGGAACTCCCCTCGCTTGGACTCATGAGCAATAATCATCTCAATGGCTGTTACAGCTCGCCATGACAGCCCCTTGGGTATCAGGTGTAGCAGTGGTTGAATTACCTCATTGGTAAGCTGCTCTTTATTTATCATTTGGTATAGTCCTCTATACAGGTTATTAAGTTGAATTTAATGTGGAATTCACCACCGTCGAATTTATTGTTGATTGTACCGGCTTCTTTATCTTTCCAAGTACAATGAATCCATTGATCAATTGAAGAGAAGTGAACCCATAGGCCACCTCTCCACCAACGGTATATTTTTTGGTATGGTAAGATAAATATGAACCACCTTATCGTAAAATCCCAATCGATCATGATAAGATCCACATTACCATAGTTGTATTCCACCACCCAATTGTAGCAACGTAGCTTACAATAAACAATAAACGAAACCACTGCGGGGTAGGTCTGGATTCAGTTCCATACCACAATACCTTAATAAGAAGCAGTAAACAAAACAGGAATGTGGTCATGAAGGCCACGAGTAAAATTTCAATGAAGGACATGGGGTTTCTCCTGAAGGTCATCAACAGCATTTGCCATATCCATTCGGGTACCTAGCAGGTAAGCTGTTTGTTGGATTAATTGGGCTATAAGCATGGCATCGGCAGCATATAACTCACCGTTTGCTACTGGAATAGCCAGTTCCATTACTAAGGCGGCAGCGGCTTCACGCATTGCCATTAGATCGATCATTGGGCGCAAAGCTATAAGGTTATCGAGTACATCAAGTACCGCAACGCAGGAGGATAAACCCTTAGCTTGCTCCAGTTCTTTAAAAAAACCGTCTAAGTGTGCATCCATAATTTCTAGATTAGTATCCACTAGTGTTCCTCCCAAACTAGTTCAGTACCTGCCATTGGATTACATTTTACGAATAAAGGATCGTTGAAATCTTGGGTTGATAGGAAAGCGTAATCCAATGGATGGCTGCCAACGGCTCTCCTATGCTGCCTACCAGATACGTAACGCCCCTTATCTTTACCGAGGGTAAACAACAAGGTAGTAGCCGTGGAAAGTAATAAGACCTTCCCTTTATAAGGACCATTTAAACAGGTGAATTTGTACTTCTTAGTTGCTCGTGCCATAATACCTCCTAATTAATTAACCATATAACTAGTATAATGTATAACTGAGCCTAGGCCAACTACTGAGTAGATGAGAACCCAGATTATTCCGAGGCTAAAATCAGTTGGTACCCACCTTTGTTTATACAGCCAAAATAGCTTCATTAGTTTTTACCTGTCCAGAAAGCAGGTCCGCCCTTCCAACAAACAGCCAAATAATACAACTGCGCACGGGCATGCATCAAGGCTCTAGGCTTGTACCACTTCTTCTTACAATCCCTATCTATAAGGCGTAGGAGGTTGTTACGCATGGTACGATCTGCGATTTCCTTATCCTCATTATCAACCCCAAAATGGTATTCCCAGTCATGGATATGACAAGCATGCCCAATATAGGTACCCCAAATACGATCGGGTATGAAGTCGAATTTAGCGTTAGCCGCACCGCAACCATTGCAGATTTCTTGAAGGCTTATTAGCCCCATACTTATGAATCCTGGCGGGGCTGCAAGTATACCGGCCTTGACCAACTGTTGCGTACCGCATAAAATTTTACGGGTGATCATTATCTATTGCTCCGCATTTCGTGGCAGAATAGCTGTAGGGAAATGTTCTGCTCCCCGTTTAAGGTACGTTCTGCCGCTCTAACCGCAGTTAGGGAACAGGCTTTCGTAATCGCCATAGTGAACTTAAGATCATTAAGCTCCCCAGTGCGGACTACTATGGCCGCTTCCCTAGCAACTTGGAAAGCCTGCTCAGGATCACTGGCAACGGCTCGGGTTAGTGTGGAACAGCCCGAAAAAGACATGGTTATAACAACCACAAAGATTATCATAACAATACTTACGGTGAAATTATCAGTTGGTCTATATTTCATGGTTTACTCCTAGTAGGTAAGAACAATGGCATAATCAGGGTGATTCTCTTCATTTTCAGATACTACATAAACAGGAAAGCCCATGATCACGCTATCCCCAACAAAATCCATATCGCGTTGGAAGCCAGCGGATACAAGAGCTATGCTTTGCATGATCATACGGCTAAACTCAGGGTGTAAGTAGACTGCCAACTTCGGAGCTGTACCAGAACTGTGATAGATCTCTTTATTAAGGTGCAACAGCTTCAAGGCGATCTCATCAATCACTTTAATATGGTCAAACATTAGTTTTTCTCCACCAGAGCGCCTATTGTGTCCACATAATCCTGTATTGTATCCAACTCGACGAGGGTTTCATCATCGATTTCGACGTCAAACGCATCTTCCAAGGCCATAGCAGCCTCAATAACATCCAGACTATCCATATGCAGATCATCAGTGAGGTTACTGGCCATGGTCATCTTTTCTTCGTCATAACGTGGTAAGCAGGCCTGTTCCTTCATAATACGCATTACTTTCTCTTCTACTGACATAATATGCCCCTTTATGTTGATTTACCTAATTTTCCGCCACTATTGGCCTCTTTACACAGGTTATCCGCAAATTTTAGGAAGTTTTTGGTGATATCTGCACCGTGTTCGTCGGTTGCCATTAACAAAACACTAGGAACTTCAATAACTTCCTGCACTAACTCCGTCTTTTCCTTGTTAGGGTAGGGTTTGCCATCAGCCCCAATGGCGAAACGACAAACGTGGACGATAGTACCAACAATTTTAATGCCAGTAACCAACCCAAGTTGCTCCGATACATTATTCACCATGTGGTTAAGCCCCACCGCGCCAAACTCTTTACGTATCTCAATTACCATATCTGGTATTTCATTTGTTTCCATTTTATTATTCCTTTTGATTAAGTGCTTGCATTTTAACTTTGATGGCGGTTTCCATGATCCACTGACTAAGGCCTGTAGTTACGTTATTAACATCTTCAATTATCCCTGCATCCCCTGATAGTTTGTTACCCTCATCATCGAATGCTTCTACTGTGATTTTAATTTTCATTAGTATATCCACCATTCGAAGAAAAGGATTATGCCTCTAACGAACCAGGCCACAATAACAAACATTAACAAAGAGCCGAAACGTATCTTGTAATTCTCCGACTCTTTTATCCCGCGACGATTTAACCGTATGGCGTATACCACTGATCCGAAACTGATAACGGTTAAGAGCCAAAGTAGCGCTGTAAAAATAACCATTACTTATCCCCTAGCTGCTCAACACGGCCAATAACACTTGGATAGATCTCGTTAGCCTGCTGGCGGATACTCTCATTACTAACACCAAGGGCACAAAGACCATTAACAATACTTAGGTAAGTCTGCTGTCGGATATTCATTGTGGGCTCAGCAACAAGTTCTAGTACGGGCTCAATACCTTGTTCAATAAATGCATCTTCACGGGCAATACGTTCGTGAACAGATTGTCGGTTATATAATGCTTCAGATAATTCAACCATGGCTTCTACGGTAATTACTTCACCCTGTCTACCCATGAGGCGTATTATCATATCTTCAAATGATTCTTCCATTATTTTGGCTCCTGTTTAGTTGTGCTTAGAAATACGTATTTACCTTCTTCTTTAAAAATACGATGAGCACTAATATCGAATTCGTATTTACGAAGGGTACCACGGTTAATATTTAACGTTAGTGCTAGTTTAGATTTATTCCCCTTAAACTCTGGTGTACTTAATAAGCTGCCTACTGTGTGTGGTAAATGGTCGCTCTTTCTTCGGCAAGCTTAATTTGGTAATCAATGAAATCGGTTAACGCATGGGCTAGTTTAGGAACATTAGTAACCACAGATGCTGGTATATCCTTAGCGTAATCCAATCCAAGAGATTCACGGATCATTTGTATTAGTATTGCTTTCATACTTTATCCTCTACCGTTGATTCACCGTATAATTCTTGGCGGGCTAAGATCATAGCGGCAAGGTTCAAAACGTCTACCATATCACCTTTATCAATATGATCCTTTAAACACTTAATTAAGTATTGATTACTACAGAGAGTTGCGTGATGCCATCTGCCCATACCTTCACCTCTCTTTTTAGCTAACTTGTTTAGCATAGCTTCTTTGGCTTGTTCAACCATAAGGTAATCTGCTATTTTATCTTCCCGCCTAACAAGATCTTGTATTCTAGGTATATTGCTCATTAGCGGTGTATAGGTCATTAGCGGTACTCCTTAGCTTTTTCCACAATAAAGACGGCACCAAAATTACACATAACCAAGTAATCGTGATCTGGTTTACGGTATGGCTTCTTTTTAATAAAAGGATCAAGGATTTCTATAAGCGCGTTAAGAGTTACCTCTTTAGTTTCAATCTCACCAACCTCTTTTAGCCAAACCTCTTTTGGACAGGCCGACATGTGTACATCCGCTACTGGGTTGAACCAATCTACCATTTGAAAGTTAGTGGGTATACCACCACCAAAACAGAATCCTTTTTTGAACTCATTAGGCACTTCGAATACCCTACAAAAGTTATTCCAACCATCTACTTCATATTTCATTTTTCTTTTTCCTTTTTCTTAATTGACTTGCTATGGCACCTACGGTACCGACCTGTAAACAAAATTTATCGGCTATGTCCTGTGGCGACATTGACTTGTCCCCATCTAACCAAGCCTGAACATATGGTCTGGCATCTGCGGTTCTACTTACTCTTTTTACTTTAAGTTTACGCCCTAGTAATTTTTCATACTTACACTTCCAATGGCTATTATTAGCTTGTAGCAACCGAACTTTCTTTTTCAGTTCAGCTATCTTAGTTTGATAATGATGGTACAGCTGGAGGTCGTTCATTCTTCACTCAATAGCGCCACCTTTAGTCGGCGGCGCAATATTAGCGGTTAGCAGGAATTACCCTATAACAGTTTTAACAAGCTATTCAATCTATGGAGTTCATCGTTTTTAATCTCAAGCCTTATCGTTTTGTGGTAAGGGTGCTGCCTTATATTACTTTTAATAATCGTTTTGATTTCTCGTACAGCTTCGTTTAATTCACTGCTAACAACAGGCTTAATCGGACTTGCTACAATTGGTTTTTGCTTGGTTTCTACAGTGCCGCTAATATCTTGTAATTTCATTTTTAATCTCCGTGTTTTTAATCCGCACTCACCGCTTAACGCAAAGGTTATATTGCCTTTAGGTTTGGCAGCCCTGCAATCCAATTCATAACTTCAAATAGAGTATCGAACTCCATGCTTGTGTAAAATTGAGCATCATTATTCGCTTCCCAAATATCATCTTCTGTGTCGTCGCTAAACTCTAGCAACCAACCGTTAGCTTTGCTTTCTGGCACAGGGCATCCGCGCTCATACTCAATATTGACGGCAGTGATCCCTTTAACTTTTAATGCTTTTTCAATTTTTACTTTAGACATTTTAAAATCTCCAATTGGTGCATAGGCAAATATAACAACTTACATCAACGGAAAAATACTGTTCCGCTCGTTCCTCTCTACACAGCATTCTCCACCAGATTACCGTGAAAAACCTTTTATATCCTTTGTAGTGAGTTACGATCATATTGTTACCCTTAAAGTTTAGTGTTTAGTGTTTAGTAATTCAAAGCTGCTAACAACAACTTCAAAATCCTGCTCTCTTGCGTGCCTATATCCAGTGTTAAAATCATCATAATCTGTGCTGTCTGGATCGTACGGGTTGCCGCCTAATTCAGTGAGCACTCCTGCTTCATACACCTTTGCACCAAACTCTCTCGCAGTTCCGTAAAGTATAGTTGTATTTCTAAATCCGTAAGAGTACTTCATTCTTTGTCTCCATTAATAAGCGAACTAACAACATAAATAAATGGGACGCAAAACAGTTTGCTATTTTTAACTAATTTCAGTGTTTTCATTATCTTTATCTCTCTATTTAATATTGGCACTTGCTACATTTTGCTTTTCGTAATTTACTTCAAAAATACCATCGTCTTCGCTTATCATTTTTGTACTCCTAATTGATTTCCGCAAGCGCGGTTAGCCAAAGGGTTATATTGCACAAAATGGCTTTGGCTTTTGCATCCAGTGCGTTGCTTCAAATACCTTGCCATTACTTACTTTTTCAAAATAATCATGACACCCATCTTCGCGGTAAATGCACATTTCAACATCATCATCACAACAAGCAATAACTTCAAAATCTGCATGTGGAAATTCATCATTTCTATCAATCCAATTCATTTTTAATTCTACCTTATGTGTATGCGCAAAATATAACAACAAAATCAACTTGACAAAATACGCTTGCCTCGTTATCGGTTTTGTGTGTTAATCGCTATTGATTTTATATCATCTTTATTTATGATGTACCTTTCACATAAATAATTTTCTATCATGGTTGTTGCAACGCTAAGACTTTCCGCTTGTACTTCACCTTCAGAAGTTCCGCTACCTTGATCAAACTCAAATTCAGCTTTATACATGTAGCTAATCATTTTCTTTCCCCAGCATCCTGTACTCGAGATACTGCTCCATATCCCAAAGATCTCATAACTTATAATAAGTACCAATACGAATTACTTCAATTGGGCGCCAACCTCTGACGTCATCTATTTTAGTAACGCATTTGAATTTTTTCTGATCTGGTTGGTGTACCCAATGACGCATGAAGTCATCGAACTGCCTACGGGAACCTGCAATCACGGCAATCATAAGTTACTCCGTAATTTGATTCAAAGGCATAGTACCTTCTTCAGGATACTCTAACGAAAAGATACCTAAACCGTGGTAAATCTTCTCTGGGTCATTTTCATCAAGCTGCACTGAAGTATTTGATTGGATAACATACTCCACTTCCATTTCTTCTTTATCGAAACCATGATCTTCTGGTTTAATAGACATTCCAGCAAAGGAGCACATATCAACCATATTCTGTTGAGTAACCACAATTGATTGGTTCTGATTAACTTCTTCAACTGCCATTCGAACGTGATTATTAATACGGAGTTGGATTTTACTGACGAGGTCTGCAATCACTTTTTCAGTAAGGATAGGATTATGGTTACTCATACCTAAAGTGGTCATAACCATATCTTCAATTGTTTCTTCCATTTCTTTATACCTCTTTATTACTTCAGGGTGGGTAAGCATAGTTGCATGCATCTCGTCAGGCATTTGCAACACTAAATTTTTATGGGTAATAGTTTTCATTTGATAATTATAAAGCAGAGTGAGGGATAGGTCCAAGACTAAAATAATATATCAAGTTGGTGCCTTAGTCCATTTTTTATGGAACTTAGCTTTACCTGAGTGAACAGAACTCATATGACCTGCTCTAAGATTATTTGTTCTACAGAATTCTCTTAGGTTATAAATAGAAACAGTAAACCCTTGTGGATTAATAAATACGTAACTCTTAGGTTTAGTACCTTTAATATTTTCCTTACTACTAGCAAACTTGCAGGTATCAGGACTGTAAATTTTATTGCCAGGAATTCGCAAGTCTTTATCTAAATGGTAACCCTCAACGTAATTCTCTTCGTACCATTTAGCAAAGATTTGGTAGTTATGCCATTCCACACAAACAGAACATCCTTTATAGGTCGGTTGCCTTTCCTGAACTTTCTTATTATAACAACGGGCGATCATTCCAGTCCATGCTCTATGGGATCTAGTCTTTCTAGGATAAGGACCTACTCCAAGGAACCCAATACCATTAACTGTTTTTCGATTAGTATTTAACATTTAGATTTTTCCTATATGGGATAGATAGGATTATTTTAACAAAAAAATTTTAGCTGGTCCAGTATTATATAGAGGAAGAAAAAATTTTATTCCGAAAAAATATAGGGGCGGAAAAAGTTATAGGGGTGAAATGAAAAATGTGAGATCGATAAAGGTAGCCCGAAGGTGACGCTTGAGCCTTAGTCCGTTTGAGAATATCAAACTCCAAAGCTATTCGAAAAGGGACTAAGAGAAATCAATAGTCCATTTAGCTATAAGCTTATTCATTTATGTTATATATAATTTAATATTCATTTATGTTCTATGTATATGCCCTTGGGGTATATAGCTCATAGTCCCATATGTTGTATTGATATTCATTTTGCTTATAAGGGCTATAGTCCCAAGTGTTATATTCATATACTTATATGGAATATAGCCCTTATTCACTTTACTTCTATGCTTATACTTATTTGTTATATGAGCCCTTATAATCAAATCACTGGGCGGTGGTCTTATAATGACTATAAAGGGGCAAATAAAAAGGGCTTGTATAAGCCCCCTTTTTATACATTATATGCCTACCCCCATATATTCCGCTTAGTTCTAATAAGGAGGATTGATATAACAAACCCCGTAATGGTAACTATTACTATTAATAATAACATTTGTTTTCCCCTTAAGTAACTTTACCCCTTTATTATGGGGCATAAATAATCAATCATCCAATACCGGTTTAATCTAATAATTCAATTTCTAATTCCGGTTTTAAATATATGGTTGGTATATCCCCAACGAAATCGATATGTAATGAACCATCCTCGGGATCAATTGTTACATCGGCAATTTCGCTTTCGCCCAACGTTTGAAATATTTTTGTTAAATCTTTTACTTTTAATTTGGTACCCATTTCAATTCATCCTTTATTTAATTTCTATATATATATATATTATAGGGTAAATAAGAACATTAATCCAATACTTAGTGGGACTATGATTAGATTAATTGGGTCTTGGATTATTTATTTTATTTATGTTATTCTAGATGGTAACCATTGCTATTGGGTTTAATGGTAATGGTTACCAAGTGGTATGTTTTACCAATAACCACAATACCACCCAAACACAAATCTACCCTACAAAACGAAATCTACCCTAATACCAAATCGTCCGTTTTGAAATCGTCCTCATACAAAAAAGGACCAAGCGTCCCTTTTGTAAACTAAATCTGCCTTATTCCAAAACCAAATCGATTACTTAACATCGCCTCTTAATGCTTCTTTATACTTTTGGTATTGGGTACGCGCCGTATAAAAGGTAACCCCAGCCTCTTCGGCCGCTTTTAAAACATCTTTTCTTTTGGCATCAACCCCCATTTTTTCCGCAATATCCCAAACTAACTTACAAGGGTTTTGGCAACTTGAACTATTTTCATATACCCGTTTGGTTTTTTTCTTTTCTTCTTCAACTAGAATAGCCGGTTCAAAACCCCACGCTTCACCAATAGGTACCACTTTTCCGGCTTCAAATACTTCTTTACCATAAGTTTTAATAATGGCTCTTTTTACACTACTTTTCGCTTTAAAAGTTTTCATTTTTGTATTCCTTAATTTAATGTTTATTTATTTAACTTTACCCCTTTATTATAGAACAAGAGGTAAAATTAATCTACTCTTTTCTTAGTCTACTTTGGAATAGAGTCTATAATTCTTTCTTTGACAGTACTAATTACCATCGCCGTTATATAATCTCCATTTTCTACCTGTTGGGTTAAATACATATTACACCATTCAATTTGACCTAAGGAATCCAATTCCTCGTCCAAAGTTGTCTCTTCCAATTCAGCCAAAAAATTTTCCTTTATATTATTAACCATAACTAAATGGTCTTGTTTATACACTATTACAATATTTGATAATTTCATTTTTATTTACCCGTTTAATTAATCTACCTTAATTATAATTGAACCTAATGATTAATCAAATACCATTTTGTTCTATCAACAAAGGGTTCTAATATGTTCTAGACTATCTTAAAAATGGGGGTAAAATTTACCCTATATATAAAAGGCAAGAATTTACCCTTTTGATCATTCTACCTACCTAGTTTGATCCCCCTAGGCCTGGCCTGTTCATCCTATAACAAATCGTCCTCTTTCAATAGCAAATCGTCCGTTTTTAACCGCAAACAAATCGTCCCCCACTATAATGTCTGGGACATGTGTTCATCTATTTTGAAGAGGAGGCGCTGCAAAATTACTCACTTTCGCCCTTTTCACTCTAATCACTTCACTCTACTTATCCTTACTCTTATCACCCTTATCACTGGTCTAACCACAATTTAACGCTTTACAAAAACTTTAACCCAATTCACTACCCCAATACTACTTCCCTCGCTTCGTATAACATATCCCCACTAAATGACTAACCCACTATCAATAGCATGGGGACACCCAACCTTTTTACCCTACCTACTTTCAACCCCACCTCTTTCCAATACCATTATCATCTTAACTTCAAAGTATACTAAAAACGCTTCTAACGATATTTCGACCTTTGTCTTGACTCTTTTACCATCACAATCCAAATACCCAAACATTTGTATCTTCCACTTCTTATGATTTTGCTTATAAATTAGCACTGGAACCTGCTCCATGGAGGCCTGTCTAACCGTCTGCTTCCACCAACTATTTATATTGAGATTCTCTTGCCTCTTTACTTCCAAGGCTAACCAATCAATCCCATCAATATCATAACCACCTAAAGCTGACTGATTCTTATTGCGGAATAACTTCACTGGTTCCAAGCCCCGTGCTTCAAATACTTTATCTACTATTGGTTGGAGTAACCTTACTACTTCCTGCTCTCCTCTCTTACCCTTCGAACAAGCGAACTTACCTGTACTCATTACAACTCCTCCCCTAACAACCAATCTTTAAATTCAGAACTAATACTATCATGAGCTAACATATCCATCTTCAAGGAAGTATTAATCCAACTAGCGTCCTTCAATAACTTAACCTGAGTAACTATCTTAACTTCTATATCATACACATGTTCCATTGCTAATACTAAATGCGAGGTTGGTCTTCTCTTAAATACTTTCTTACTCATACATTTCTCCTATGTTTTAATGGTTTACTTATGTTGTTAATGCTTTAAACCCTGTACATCCCTTTGTTCTTATACCTATCCTTAATAATGTTTATATGTTTATTATATTAATATATTATTATTATATATATATAGTATAGGGGGGTGATTAATCTACTCTATATATATCTCTATTTGGGTATATTAAATTTATATAAACGTAAACATTAAACATTATTCGCAGTCTACCCATACCCACTAAGGCCTGTACAGTGTTTTTTTAATTAAAACACGCGCCGAAACCCTACCCTATTATAAACATTACCTAAAATTCTAACCGAGTACTCTGCACCAATTCAATCAACTCACTACGCACTGGTACTTCGGTTCCGAGTACACACTTCCAATGTGGTTTGCAGTATGGCGAGTAAGTATCTACCTTAGGACTAAAGAATAACTCGATTGGATCTGTGTTAGTTAGAGTCCAGAAAGACCTTAGTTGGGGAGTACTAGACCACCTTTTCTTCTTTGAAATAGCCATTATATGCTTCCTCTTTCGGTGGGGGTATAGCAGTTCTTACCACAATGAGGGCAAGGCTGCTCGATAATAAGCCCACCACTGATACACTTTTGGCCATTATCTACAACACTGAACAAATTATTTATCTCCTTCTTCTGGGCTTTAACGTTACGTTGGTAGGTGGCCGCTGATGCTTCTCTTATGAAACGCTCTTGTAACTTATCCCCATTAAACTCAACAAAATGGTAATTACCTGTATAAAGAATACGAGGCTTCACTCTGGGTATGAAAGAGTAGTACTCATCACCGCCACTTAATAGGAGCTCAACTGGATGGGATGAATTCAGCCATTCCCCATCACTGGAGTACCAACGTAGCTTATAATCCACAATCTTATAAAAGGCGCCTGAGCTATTAGCCTTGACGAATAAGTAATGAGTAGCCCCGTAAGGCGCTCCTGCCCAACTAACTATCTTCATTACGCTGCCTCCTTATGAATAACCTTTAACGGAATACCCTGAGCCATAGCTCTACGGTTAATCCTATCCACCTTGCACCCAAGTATCTGAGCAATCATCTTAGCAGGAATATGACCAGCACACTTTAATAATAACCAGTCTGATCTATCATCCCAATTCTTTTGACCCTTTGGTGTTTTCATAACCTCTTCTCCTGTACTCTAAATTTAAAGTTATCTAAGTAATCATGGAACCCATTAACAAACTCACAGGGCTCATCCCCTTCCCACCATATATCAGTATGGTAATAAGTATAGGCGTAGCGATACCCACCTTTCAATACCATGAGCTCCGCTGCCAGCAACCCTTTCAACCATTCAGACATACGTTAATCCTCGCGCCAGCTATCGCCTAGACTATATAACTTGGCAGTTGTATTAAAATTGGACTTGGCTTGGGCTGGAGGTAATTGGTTAAGCATACCGTCATCCACTAGCTGTCTAAGTAAGTCCTCTCTCACTCTACTTACCCCACGGCCATCCTTTTTAAAGGAACTTATGTTTGCGCATCCTCTAGTAAGTTTGGAGTTGGGTATAACACCTTTGTCATGATAATCCTTGTAATCAACATGGGGCTTCTTAACAAAGTAATTCTTAATCAACTGAACCATATCTTGGTACTGCTTAGCCTCACCACTACCAACATCCCCTTTCTCAAAGCGGGTCATAATGGCTGCTATATCACTCTCCACAAACGATTGAGCCCAGTTAAAACATTTGACATCTATTACAGGATTGTGGATATCATTACCAACCGCTATCAAGGCTGCTAGCTTCAATAGTTTAAGATGGGAGCGATTCCATAACTGGCATAAGACTGGGTTAGCGGAACCATTAATAACATCAGTGGTACGCATCTCATAGGCCTTAGATAACACAGCAGCCTCATTAGTAAAGGTAACATCAATATGTTGTTTGTTCGCCACCATAGTTAGAACAGCAGAGACTAACTCTACCAGATCATCTATCAAAGCATCATCAGGTTTAAAACCATTCTCTTCATTTAGGTACGGCCTCTTACCTTTGTATTCTAAAATAACAAACCGAGGTATCAAACCATCACTGATATGATGTTCGCTTAGCCCCTCATAAAACGTTTCGGGTGTGCTTTCCCCTAATAAAGAAAGGGCGGGCGATTCCACATCATCAGTATTCTTTTCTTTATCTGAATAGACACTGGCTCTTAGTATGGTTTCCTTACCAGACTTTTGGTACAAATCTAATAAGGCCGCTCGTAGAGTAACCTGAGCCCCGTTCGCTCTAGGATCACACAACTGCTGAAGAGTAATACCAAATTCACCCAGTATAGATAGAAAGGTAGATTTCTCACTCATCATCTTCACTAGAGCAGGACCTGATGCAAATGCCGCAGGACCTCGGAACTGTTCAACGCCAGGAACTTGTTTGCGGATCTGATTGTTCAAGCGATCAATCCCTGAAGAGATACCTTCTTTACCTACACCAGTCTTGGCCAATAGTATTAAATATTGGTTTAAACCAGTACCGGAGACATTATATCTTTGCCCTACTATGCCAGCCAAATATCCTAACGAGGCCATTAAACCAATTTCAGGAACTGGGCGTGGTGCCGACTCATAAATGTATTTCGCTACTCGACCAACCAAACCATCTGGAAATAGATCTTCCGCACTAAGCTGGGCTGTAACAATAACTGGATCAACTCTGGCAATCCTATCTTGCATGGTTTTACTAAAAGTATCTTTCAGCTTGCCCTGCTTCATCATGGTTAGGTTACCATAGCCCTCATCTAGTATAATAGCCCCTTGCGGTACTTTTAAATGTTCGTAATCATTTTCGGTAATCCCCATCTCTTCGGCTGATACATTGGTATCCTGAGCATAACGCTTAGCCGCCATGTTCTTCATCATGTTCTGTGCCATGGCCTTGGTTGCTTCTAGATCGACTGGCTTGGGTTGATTAGCTCTAATCTTCTGTAAGGTATAATCAAGGTATTTATCGTTCTTGATAACCTTATCCCTTTTGCCCCGCTCGGTTAATCTAAAGATGCGCCTGCACTGTTCATTACTATCCGAATAGAAAGCGATAATTGATAACAGGGCTAAATCCATTTCGGAATTTTGAATACCATCAGGAACACTGTTACATAGTTCTGTAAACTTAGCCCCATTAGCAGCACCCATCGCCATACTAATAATATCGTTATCATCTTCAGTAGCCACCAGCTCTTCTAACTCAACTGATGCTGATAGGGCTTTCATCTGGGAATACATATTATCCAAAGCATCTTGGTAATTAACGATCGGTAGATCCTTCATTATATTACCAGTACAAATCATATAGCGTTGGGTTGAGTACATTTCCACAGTATCACGATTGACGCCTTTCGGAATCGATCCCTTTACTATTATATGGACACCATTGCCTGATTGGCTGATCTCGGTATAACTTTCGAACATATTAATAATGTTCTGGTTTAACGCTGCATGGCCTTCTCGTTCTTCATCTGTCCATTTCTTCTTAGGATCGTATGGATCATCTAAATCAATAATCGTATACGGATCTTTTTCACTAAGGACGAATCCTATATGTGGAAACTTTTTATTGGCCAAGGCCTTTTCAAAAGTACTCCAAGTCTTAGAATTGGTAGGTGAAGCATTAAAACCATTTATAGCATTAACGGGTAACTTATCAGCAGTGGCACAAACCCACTGGTCAAGTTCCCTTAATTCTTTTGGTATGCGTTCTAGCATGACTTGCCCCTATACTTCTAATTGTTTTTCTAGTAGGTATTCGTATAAGTATTGAACCCGATTAACAGAAGGATCATTCGACTTCTTGGCTTTCATATCTTTAATCCAAAAGAATGGTAAACCAGTTTCGGCAAACATAATATGGGGCGGGGTTTTGTTTTCTTTTAATAGGGCATAGGTCTTTTTTAACAAAGTACCTTGAGCCTCTGGGTCAAATCGTTCCATTAACATCTCCAATATAATTTATGAAATTCCCCTTTATTATAAATAGTAAATTTATAATTACCACCTTTATTTAATTTCATTTTATTTCATATAGGCGCTTGAGTTATGAGTACTCATGCCCTATAATATATATAAGAATTAAGAAATGCCATAACAAACCACGGAGAATAAAATGCTATATCAAGTTAAGAACACAATAACAGGCGAGTTAATTGGAAAGCCTAAATCATTAAGAGCGGCCAGCAAGCATTGTGATAGAATAGACCTAGCTTACGGTGCCATATGTTCAACCAAATTGTTAGTAAGGGGCGCGTAATGAGTAAATTACAATTGGCCACTTGGCTTGCAACGGTTAGCTGGAGTAAAGGGCGTAACACTTTAGATGGCGCCTGTCCTACCCAACAATCTTGGATCGATCGTTATATGGAATTATATAACACCCGCGAACTTCAAGAAGAATATAACTCATACATGTGTTAGGAGAAGATTATGTCCTTAGTAACCAACGAAATTGAATATATTGCCTCAGAAGCTGGTTTAACCATTACTGAAAAAGATGGTCATATCAAAGTTTGGGATATGAGTAAAGATGATAGCGAACCATTAGTGGCTTGGTACTACTTAGGCGACTTCAGAGAAGCTGCCACTGAAGCAATTGCCGAAGAGATCCCATCTGCCATCGAAACAGAAGATGATGCAGAGCTGTTGATCGAAATACTAATTAACATACCATTATAAAGGGGTATACTATGAGAAATATTGTCGCAACCACATTAATCGTAATCGGTATCATCCTAGCGGTTGGTGCTGAGGCTCCTGAGTTATCCTTGGTACATGTAATGATCCAAGGCATTGGCGGTACCATTATAGCGGGTATCGGTGTAATTATTTATAAGGAAGAAGAATCGTGAGTATTTGGTACGAACTATATGAATTACTAACGGCAGCAGCCATAGTAATGACCTTTTGCATAATTTGCTGGATACTTTTCTTCCCTCAGCAAATGAAAGAGCTGATATTCCGAACTGGTTGGTCTAGAGACCCTTGGTGTATAACTATTGGTTTCTGGTGCTATATATCAGTACCTGTGGTTTGGTTTATTATAACTTTATTAGGAGTGTACGTATGAACGCTTCGCGTATGAGAAGGGATGGGCGAAATGCTTTCTGTCCCGAAGATACCCCTGAAGAACATTTAGCACGGGTCGGTCGTAATCTATATGGTTATGGTTTAGAATGTTTCAAACAGGGCTGGGGGGAAGAAGCTCAGACGTATGAGACCGCGCAGGCCGAACCAATGAGCCAAGAAGATCCTGAGGAGCATGTCGAATACCTTCAAGGTCAACTAGAAGAGGCCAAGACCCAATTACGGGTGATGCGTAAAGCACATAAGATCCTTGAAGAGCAGAACGCCCGTATGCTCAAGGTCTTAACAAAGTTTGGTAAGGTAGTTACTGCCCATCATGATTCAGATGCTGATACCTTCTTTAAAGGTGACCAAGGTTCTGAAAGCAGAGAATTTTCTCATGGGCGTTATTGTGGTAGAACAGATTTAGCCAATACACTATATAAAATACTAATGGAGAAAGAGTAATGGATAAGCCCACCAAGGTATTAGTAATAGGTGCCACTTATGGTATGGGGCACGCAAGGTTAGCCCTTAAACTTCAAGAGTTAGGATACACAGTAATCGAGGCCGCTGATGCTATTAGATCTTTTAACGGGGCAATAAGTGATCTCCAGCCTGGCCTGCACACACTAAAACCTGGCGTGCTATATATTGATGACAACTTTATGCATAACCCCACACAAACCAATCATCCTGACGGTTGGTACCGTAAGTTTGAAAAACCAAATGGAAAAAGGAATAAGAAACTATGAAAATTATATATAAATACAAATTGGGACAGCATCCAGCAGTTATTGAAATGCCTGTCGGGGCTAAGGTTTTACATGTTGACGCTCAACATGGGCACCTCATGTTATGGGCTGAGGTCGATGAAGACCCCCACGCCCCCACTGAAGAGAGAACCTTTCTGATCATAGGCACTGGTTTTAGTTTTCCTGAAGAACTTAAAAAAGAATTTATTGGTACTGTTCTGCAGGGGTATTTAGTATGGCACATCTTTGAGAAAAAGGAGTAAGCTATGAGCTACGCAGAAGATTATAAAAAGTATCGGGGCAAATGTAAAGAGTTCTGTGAAGCCTTGATTATTGAGCGCCCTGAGCTTACCATGGTTCGTGGGCATTACTTTGAAATAAGTTGGGGAAGAGATGAAGCACACTGGTGGTGTACAGAACCTGACGGTACCATTGTTGATCCTACTTCCAAGCAGTTTCCTAGCGGTGGTATGGTAGAGAACTACACCCCTTACAGTGGTTTTAGTGATTGCGAGGAATGCGGTAAGTCAATCCCTGAAGCCAGGATTATTATGCAAGGCAGATATACCATGTGCTCCGATCGATGCGCTATGAAATTGGTAGGTCTACTATGAACCCAATCTGCCCATACTGCGGCAAAGAATCCAAGCTAGTTAAAGGCGAAGAAGTCTATTGTGGTTTTGAAAGCTTAAAGGATAAACCATTCTATGAATGTCTACCTTGTGACGCCCACGTTGGTTGCCACATTAATACAATCGTCCCACTGGGTACTTTAGCCAATTACGACCTTCGTAAAGCCCGTAGACAAGCCCACTTAACCTTTGACGAGGTATGGAAAACCTACGGTATGTCTCGTAACCACGCTTACAGCTGGTTATCCCGCCAAACTCGCATTCCCTATAAAGAATGTCATATCGGTATGATGGATGTTGCTCAGTGTGAATTAGTAATTTTAATCGTAAATCAATTTAAGGATACATGGAAATGAAAGAATTATATAACGTCTTTTTATTTATAGCAGTTGTCTTGTTAGCAGCTAGCAGTTGTGCTGATACAGCTCTTATAAATAAGCTCCAAAAACAGGTGCGGATAATGCAGTCCTATGAGTATAGAATCGTTTGTGATCAACGACGTAAGGTAACAAACGTCATGAACGAAGTATGGGGCTGCATGGGAATTGGTCGTGGCCTCAAAGAAAATAAGAATTGATCTACTTTTGGGTGTTAATTATTTATTAATGCCCTATAATTAAAGCTTAATCAAGCAAAGCATAACATAATTTTTAATCAAGCAAAGCAGGAGAATACCCAATGGCACAAGCCAAGTACTTAGATGCAGCCCAAGACCTTAGAGTTTTACAAGGCGTTGGAACATTTGCATCCCTATCGAACTCAAGCATGGGTTCAGAAAAATTCGCAAAGGCTATCTTTGATGGCTACCAATTAAACTCCCTTAAACGAGCTCGCCAAATCCTAGATGTCGAATTAGATATGGATTCCGGTGATACAGAAGAGCCCGTAGAATTTACCCTTAATTGTGGTAAGCAGGCTAGAGAGTGGTTAGAATCCCAAGAGCCCAAAGAAGAAGAGCCTAAGCATACTATGGTTACAGCGGATGAAAAAGCAGCGTTAGCCCAAGGTGCTGAATCCGCCGAAAAAGAATCGGAAGAAGAAGCCGAACTTCAAAAAGATATTGAAGGTTTCTTAGGTAAGTCTTTACCAACCGATCCCAACATGCGTTTGTTAGTATGGAAAGAATTGGAAGTCCTTCAGAAGAAACTTAAAGCGGTTGAGATGGCCATGCGTAAACAGATGACCGGCGAATTCTTTATCAAACCTAAAGAAGGTACCAATACTCATGAAATGGGTAAAGGTTGGAAGCTTAAACTTAAACATACCATCAACCGTAAAGCTGATGAAGCAATGTTTGAAACCGTATTCGGTGAAGGCGGGGAACTAGGGGAAGGCTTTGAAAAAGAAGACTATTTCAAGTTTAAACCTGAACTTATTAAATCAAAATACAACACCTTATCTAAAGACCAACGCACCATATTCGACCAATGTTTAATTATCAAAGATGGTTCTCCTGCACTAGAAATTGTTCCACCTAAGGAGAAAAAATAATGGTCGCCATTAAACAAAATAGCCGTATTGCCGAACAGGCCAAGGTCAAAAAAGACCTTGATCGGATCATTAAAATTTTCAAGGGCTCAGGCAAAGATCCGACCCCACTTTGTCCTAACAGGTCCTAGCGGCTCTGGTAAATCCCATATCATTCAGGCCATTGCCGAAGAACATGATTTGGGTTATTTAGAAATTAATGCAGCCCAACTGACCAAGGAAGGTACTTCAGGTAACAGTCTAAGTAAGGCGTTAGCCCCGCTGGCACAAACCTCGGGTATATTAACCTTATGTTTCGTAGATGAGTTTGATAAATTATTCATCTCTGGTAACTCGAACACAAGCTTAGCCCATGAAACTACCAACGGGGTTCAGAACGAATTCCTGCGGGTAATAGAAGCAGACACAACACAGGTATTTGGGGATTATGGTAAGTATGTTACCGCCTCAGTTAAAAACGTACTGTTTGTCTTCGCTGGCGCCTTTAATGGGGAAGAGAACATTACCCTTGATAAACTACGAGAGTTTGGTATTAAGACCGAATTCCTAGGGCGTGTGGGGCTTATCTTTAACCTAGAGAAGCTTAGTATAGATTCCATGTATGCAGCCCTTCAGTCTTCAGCCATCTTGGATAACTATTTACAATTGTTCCCAAGTATTAATCGGGACGATGTAGAAGAAGCGGTGATGAATGTTGTGGCCGAACAGCACGACCAGAACACCCTTGGCATTAGATTATTAAACACGCTTATCAATCAATATTTTATTAATGATGGTAAATTATTAAAACCACAAATAGCTCAAACAACATTCCAAACTAAACTTAGTTTTGATATTGAGTCGTAGGAGGTACAATGAAAGTTAAACTCGAAGACTCGAATGAGTTGGCCAAATTAAACGGGGTGAAGATGTTAGTCTACGCCACCGCGGGTATGGGTAAAACCATGCTAATCGCAACGGCACCCAGCCCCGTATTAATTAGTGCTGAATCAGGTTTGTTATCTTTAAGAAAAGAAAACATCGAGCGGGTCTTTGGTAAAGATGATCCTGATATCAGTTACCATATTCCGGTAATTACCGTTAAAAGTATTGAAGATTTAGAGGATGCTTTTAAATGGTGTTTGACTAAGGAAGCAGACCAGTTTGCGACCATTGGTATTGATTCTATTTCGGAAATTGCCGAAGTAGTATTGGCCAACGCGAAGAAGCAGGTAAAAGATAAACGGCAAGCCTACGGGGAACTACTGGAACAGATGAATGATACCATTCGTAAGTTCAGGGATATCCAAGGTAAGCATGTTTATACTGTAGCCAAGCAGGAGCATATCAAAGACGAAGTGTCAGGCAGATCCTTTTATGGACCTTCATTTCCTGGCGCCAAACTTAACCAAGGCACACCATATCTCTTTGACCTTGTATGTCATATGGGGGTAGCGAATACCGATGATGGGGATTCATACCGTTATCTTAGAACACAACCAGATCTACAATATACAGCTAAAGATCGCTCAGGCTGTCTGGATGAAATTGAGCAACCAAACTTAACTTATATTTTTAACAAAATCTTAACAAACGGAGAATAAAATGGCTCAACTAAATCATAACTCGGCCGGTGGTGAAACTCAAAGTAGCTTTGATCCGATCCCTAACGATTGGTACAATGTTACTATGACGGGTTCAGAAATGAAACCAACTAATGCAGCTGATGGTAATTACCTTGAATGTGTTCTTAAAGTAGTAGACGGTGATTACGCTGGTCGGTTATTGTGGATTCGTCTTAATATAGACAACCCAAGTGCCGCAGCGGTAGAAATTGCCTATAAACAATTGAATTCTATTTGTGAAGCCACTGGTGTTATCCAAGTGGGTGATTCA
>JAESPV010000097.1 GCA_016765495.1 Desulfocapsa sp.
CAACCTGTGTTCCGCTTATTGCCGTCTTGTCGCAGAATGGAGGCCATACCAGTTTTCAAAAAAAATGCCAAAAACCGTGTCAAGAAAATAATGTACTTTATTTCATTTTTTTCGCTGAATAGTTACACGAATTCCTGCAAACTTGTTGCCATCGACTGGAAAGCAAACTCCCATCACTCAAAACGTATATTACTTCCAATGAAGAGATAACAGTTCGTACTGACCCGGATCTTCTCTTTTCCATTCTGGAAAATCTGCTCATTAATGCTTTTGAGGCAAAAAAAGAAAACACGATTGTAGAAATAACCACTCGAAAGGAAACGAATATCGGGAAAGGTTTTATAGAAATTATTGACAACGGCCCTGGTATAGCTGAAGTGTTATTGCCTGATCTTTTATTTGAACCATTCAAAACCAGCAAAAAAGGCGGTAGCGGTATCGGATTATGGCAGGTAAAGAAAGTATTATCCAGTCTGAAGGGTAGTATTTCTGTCAGGAACAATCCACAGGGGGGAGCACAGTTTACACTCAGGCTCCCTCTTTGATTTTAGGTGTCGGATAATTTAACAACTCGAATGACCAATATATTTGATGAATGTAATGATTGTTGCTCTATTCTGAGGGAATAATACACCTCTGGCAACCCGCAATATCGGCATATTGAGCCAAATTGTAGGTCTCAAAATTGAAGATTGGGACGATTAAAAGCAATGAGCATAACCTTGTTTTAATCTGTAAACGGGGTAGGCTGAATCTTCCTTTTTTTCTTCCTAGGTCTTCCTGCTTTTCCGGGAGTAACACGGCGCCCAAGCAGCTTGCTGATTTCTTCTTTAAACTGGTTATCTCCAAGGACATAATTTCCATTGGTTGCCTTTCGTATTTTGTCAATTTCTCCCGATTCCAATTCATAACGGAATAATTGTCGATAGGCTGCCTGTCGTTCTGTATCTGTCTGGCCAAGGCTCAAATAGAGATCATTTCATGCCAAAAAAAAAAGCCACCCGTAATGACCCAGGCGGCTTTTATTAATTGTTGTGAATTAAACGTGTGATATTTTACTTTTTACGCCTAACCCTTCGTGCTGCAACGAGAGCCGCAAGACCGGTACCAAACAATAACATGGTAGTTGGTTCGGGTACGGGCTCATAAGTTCCACCTATTCCAACTTCGGTAATAGCAAAATCATTGTTATTAAAAGTATACCAAGGGGTAAAGCTAGCAGTTATGCTAATATCCCCATATGGGTCGTCTAAAATACCCGTACTACTAACATCAAAAGAGAATAATTTGTTTGGCCCATTCCAAGAGTTTAGGAAAATCCAACCATCGAATAAGGTAGTTGTAACGCTATCAAAATATGCCGTTAATTCAAATTGCATCTTTTCAAAAGCGAAGTCATCAGAATATATACCAATGTTTACATAAGCGCTTTCAAGTGGAATATTATCAAATCCAATGGCCTCATCATTGGTCATTGTCAATGCGGAATTGGTATTTGCATTTCCGCTCAGAACAAGATCGAAATCAAACGTATATGTTTCATCTTCCGCAACAAACTGATATCCTTCATATTTTTCGTAAACTGAAACGGGGGTCGCCATTGCATTTCCAGCTACTAAGCCAACTCCAACGATACCAAGCATTGCACTTTTCAATAATGTTTTTTTCATTTCCTTCTCCTTTGCAAATTTTTTAATGCTTCTAACCTTCACCCATACACATGCAAATACCGAGCCACAGCAGAGAAGCCAAGAAAAACAACAAGAAAACAGGACAACAACAAAGGGGAAGACCCCATTTTCCATCAACACAACCACCCTATTTATACGAAAGAACAGTAACATCAACCTTTCGTCTACACCCACCCTGTCCATTAAGCAAAAAAGGACGATATTGAGACAAATAAAACCATTCCAATAAAATGTCGGATTTCTTTACAACCTCTCCAAACAAGAACACACACCCCCCCCCTTGTCTCCAGCGCAATAATACTTCAGGATAACACGACATATCCGACCACAAACACCCAACTAAATCAATTCCACCAACCACCAAAGCAAAACAACACGCAAAAAACAAAAGACCAAACAGAAAACATCACCAAATAGCTGTCAGATTTCTTTACAATTCCCACAAATAGCATTCAAAACAAGCAACATACACAAGCGACCACCCGAGCATATCTTGACAAACGAACAAACCCCATGACATTCAACTGCACACATAAGGAGATCCAACCATGAGAACCATCACATTTACAGATTTCCGCAAAAAAGCTTCCGGTTTCATTACAGAGGTAGAGCATGGGGAAACACTTATACTTTTACGTCGTGGAAAACCTGTCGCAGAAATAATACCATTTACTGACAAAATCAGACGTACACCCTCATGGAAACAACCTGGAATTCAATTAAAAATTCAGGGGGAGCAACCTATCTTCCGCTATCCTGGATGAACGCAAAGAAAACCAATGAAACTGGCCATTGACTCTTCCTCTTTTGCTAAAAGGTACATTAAAGAAACAGGAAGCAACAAACTGGATATTCTTTTACAACATGCTTCAGAGCTGGCTCTTTCCATTATTGTAGTCCCAGAAATCATTTCTGCCCTAAACCGACGCCTGCAAGAACACGCATTAACCGACAAAGAATACCAAATGTTGACAAGACAATTGCTTGACGATGTCCATGACGCAACTATCCTTCAGCTCACCCCAGCGGCTATTGCACAATCAGTTAAACTTTTAGAAATGAATGTATTGCAGGCAATGGATGCTTTACATGTTGCTTGTGCCCTTGAGTGGAAAGCAGATCTCTTCGTTACTTCGGATAAAAAACAATTGGATGCTGCCATGCAGGCAGATCTTCAGTGTGAATACTTGCAACACACGGGAGAGTGAGTTCCTGTTTCGTTGATATTTTCCCCTCCCGTTTACCAGAAAGCCCAATTACCAGTAACAATAACATACACGCCCAGACCAAAATTAGTGACACCGTGAGCCAGAACAACACCCCGTAATTTCTTCTGATAAACCAGCAACAAGCCATAAATAAGCCCGGCAATAACTCCAAGCACAATACGGTGGTGTACCGTACCAAACAAAACCGCAACGCCCAAAAATGACAACCACGTAAACGCACCCATTGCCACCGAACGAAAATTAACATCAATCAGATACCGCATCAAAAAAGATCGCCAAAACAGCTCTTCCATAATCGGAACAACCAGAGAAGCACCAATCAGGCGCACCGCAATCAATCCAATGGCAGCACCATTAGATGCGGTCATGGCATAGGGATCAAATCCTGCCCCGGTCTCAAATTGATAGAAAATTCCTTCCGGTGCAATCCAGAGCACCAGTACCAGCAACCCGCACAGTGTGGCCACAACAAACTCACTAAAGGAAAGCCCTTCCGAGAGATCCTCAGCATACCTGCTACGCCAAAACCAGAGGAGTGCTGCAACAAGAACTGTTTTAGCAACATACAGAAAAGGCACCAATGACGGGAAATACCGGGCAGGTTCAGTCAACAATAAAAACAGCCCAAAGGGTGCCACATATGGCAACCATGGTTTTTCCAGTAAATTGTTAAGGATTTTTTGTTGTGTATTCATTTTTTTATGCTTATCTCATGTTTATTCAACAGATCATATAAAGTCGGACGGCTCACCTCAAGAAGGTTCGCAGCCTTACTGATATTGTTTCCAGTTAATGCCAATGCCTGGAAAATCACACTTCTTTCAGCTCTTTCACGTGTTTCTTTTAGAGTAAAGAGCTTTTGTTCTTCCTGTTCCTGTGGTATTTCATCAAGCCCCAAATCAACAGCGCTGATTCTTTTATCAAAAGTTGTAGCAAGGGCACGCCGAATACGATTCTGGAGTTCACGGACATTACCCGGCCAATGATAGGCCGCAAGAGCAGTAAGAGCAGCAGGCAAAAAAGCCATCTGCCCTCTTTTTAATTTTTGGGATTCTTCATGAAGAAAATGATGGGCCAGCAAAAGAATATCTTCCGGGCGTTCACGCAAATCAGGAAGCCTCAAAGGCACAACATTCAGGCGATAATACAGATCTTCCCGGAATGTTCCCTTCGCAATACTCTCTTCCAGATTAACATTGGTTGCCGCAATAACACGAACGTCAAGAGAAAGCGTCTTCGCACCCCCTAACCGCTGAATCGTTGATTCCTGAAGAACGCGCAGAATCTTCACCTGTAGAGCTAAGGGCAACTCACCAATCTCATCTAAAAACAGTGTCCCCTGCTCTGCCTGCTCAAACTTCCCGATCTGGCGGGATACAGCCCCTGTGAATGCTCCTTTTTCATGACCGAACAATTCACTTTCCAACAGATTTTCTGGTATAGCGCCACAATTAACAATAATTAAGTTTTGGGTAGACCTTTGGCTTAAGCTGTGTACTGCATGTGCTGCCAACTCCTTTCCAGTGCCTGTATTACCGGTTATCAATATAGGATAATCTGTGGTACTGGCATGCCTGAGGCGATCAAAGACCATATTCATCGCTGCGGAAACCCCAAGCATGCCAGCAAGGGAGCCAGTCTGCCTGCTTTGTTTCTGAAGTCGTCTCTTAGCCTCTGCCAATGCTGAAATCTTATAGGCACGCGCAAGAATAATTTTTAATAATTTCAGATTAATAGGTTTTTCACTAAAGTCGACTGCACCGAGTGCAACAGCCTTGATAGCATGCTCTTCTTCTGTATTTCCAGTAATAACAATAACGCGAGTATGTGGTGCGAGAACAGCAATCTCTTCAAGGAGCTTAAATCCCTGTTCAGGGGTGTCTGGATCGGGTGGAAGACCAAGATCGAGTGTTATTACAGGAAAGACACCTGAGCTGAGAAATGGCTTCGCCTGGGCAGCATTGGAAGCAATCGTGATTTCATACTCTTCGCTGAGGCCCCAGCGAAGTTGTTTGGCTACTGATTTTTCATCTTCAATGATAAGGAGCTTTTTCTTCATATGATCCAGATAAGCTTACAAAGAACATGGTGCCCAGCGGGCAAGAGGTATTCGATATTCGGTATTCGGTATTCGGTATTCGGAGACTGACAACTTACATAAGATCAATGCCAAAAAAAACTCTGCTTTTCTGACGCATGACCATCAAACGCATTAGGATAATATAATTTTCAACATAAAATCAACACTTTTCTAGACACGTGCCAGCATCCTGACAATTTCAAAGAGAGCAGCAAATAGGTATTATGGTGAAAAACAGATTCTCAACACTCATTCTTCACCAGAAAATCAAGAACCATCTCTTCCATAACATCAAGCTGCTCACGTCCGGTTTCATGAATAATAATCCATGTACATCGTTGATAGGCACGATAAAGATCTTTTGGAATTTTGAGTTTTAATTCAACCAGACCATCATTATCTCTTTTATTCTGATTATCCTGATTCATTGCTGAAAATGTTTTTTATGAAGTACCACAACTTCATCATACGTCATAGTTGAGCCGCCAAAAATATCGAGTGCGCTTCCCACTGTTGCATGGAGACGATCTCTTCCAATATCACGAATCAACAACATATCATCAATATCTTTCACACCTCCTGCATAGGTTGCAGGAATCGGACTCCAGTCAGCCAATCGTTTAACCAGATCGATCTCAATACCCTTGCATTGCCCCTCAACATCTGCGGCATGAATAAGAAATTCATCACAGAGTTTTGCGAATTCTTCCAGTATTGCAGGACTGATCATCACATCGGTAAATTTTTGCCAACGATCCGTGACAATATAATAGTCTTCACCACGCCTTCGGCAACTGAGATCAAGAACCAGATTCTCTTTTCCCACTGCCTTCACCAGCTTTTGCAAACGACTATAATCTATCTGGCCTCCTGAAAAAACATAGGATGTCACGATGACATGGGATGCCCCGCAATCCAGCCATTCTTTTCCATTTTCAGCCGCAATGCCACCTCCAATCTGCATACCGCCTGGCCATGCTGCAAGAGCCTCTTTAGCCGCTTCATCGTTTCCGGGCCCAAGTTTAATGATATGACCACCGGTGAGATTGTCACGCTTATAAAGCTTTGCAAACCAAGAGGATGGGTGCTTAGCCGTAAAGTTGGTTTTTAAGCTACCTGGATCATCATCACTTAGAGTTGAACCAACAATCTGTTTCACTTTACCATTGTGAAGATCTATACATGGACGAAATTGCATAAGGGCTATAGGGGATTTAAGGTTTTCGGCAGCAGATTAAAGCAAAAAAAAAGCGGGCATTTCCAATTGGAAATACCCGCCTTACACTTCAACAAGAACGCTAACGCCACGCTATTAATAAAAAATACTTAGGCCTTCTTTAGCAACATGGTTGCGGGATCCAGACTCAAAGATTTTCCTGCATCCACAGAACATGCCTCCGAGCATTTCAGGGTCTTCAACCTGATTTCATTATCTTCAGGAGAAATAAGCAGAACGGTATCAAAGAGTTCGTCACATTCATGGCAGGGTGCAGGTACACCATTGGCACTTACCCGCTCATCACCACGATGACTGACAGCAGAAAACCAGACCATCTTAAGTCCATTTTTATCCATGAACCCGTTCAGTTCATTCAAAACAGAAACGCTTTCAACATCACTAAAATCAAAACCGTCCACAATCAGACAGTCAGCCTTAAAGATTTCCTGCGAGGACAGATCTTCCATACGTTCTTCAAGCGTTGCAAGGCTGAAGCTATTCTCCTTAAAGGTCATGATCATGCGATTCTTCATGATATCATCAACAACATTCTGAAAATTCTCGATTTTCTTGTCATCATTAATCAGAGTCAGAATGTCATCATACCAGGTTCTGGTCTTATCAATACCTTCACCAATGGCGACATGTAAAACCTTATTATCACGCAACATGGCATCCATGGCTATCTGAACAAGAATTGCAGTTTTTCCAAGCCCTGCACGAGCCATAACCAGGCCAACACGACGAGCATCAACAGCCTCATCTGTTTCAAGGCCAAGGACTCGTAATGGATTATTTGATACCAGGTCTTCTTTTCCCATGGTAAAACACCTCTTTTATATAGTCATTTGCTGAAAGCCCCAAGACTTTCCGGACAGGCAGAAAAGAGCCTGAGACAAAAATCATTTTTTTACATCACGATTCAAAAAAAGACCCTATTTCTCTTTCTTCTCATCCTGGAATTTTTTAATCAGCTCTTCACTGACACTCTTAGGAACAGGCTTAAAGCTTGCGAACTCCATGCTAAATTCCGCCTTGCCCTGGGTAAGAGAACGAAGAGAAGTGGAATAACCAAACATCTCAGAAAGGGGAACCTCAGCTTCAACCACTGTGTATGTTCCTTCTTCCGTTGTTCCGATGATCATTCCGCGACGCTGATTAATGCTGCCCATAACTGCTCCCTGAAACTCAGATGGCCCCTCAACAGCAACCTTCATGATAGGTTCCATGATAGTAGGTTTGGCTTTCATATATCCTTCCTTGAAAGCACCAACAGAAGCCAGCTGAAAAGCAACATCGGAGGAATCGACAGCATGAAACGAACCATCATTTATAACACAACGCACACCGGTAACAGGTGAGCCGCAAAGTGTTCCCTTTGCCAGGCTCTTCTTAAACCCTTTGTCGCAGGATGAGATAAACTCTCGTGGAATAGCACCACCCACGATTTTATCTTCAAATTCGTACTCACCTTCCTCCAGAGGTTCCATGTAACCGCCAACCCGACCAAACTGACCGGAACCACCAGTCTGTTTTTTATGGGTATAATTAAACTCTGCACGCTGAGTAATGGTCTCACGATAAGCAACCTGAGGTGCACCAACTTCAACTTCAGCACTGTACTCCCGTTTCATTCGTTCAACGTATACTTCAAGGTGCAGCTCGCCCATTCCAGAGATAATCGTCTCGTTGGTCTCATGATCAACAAAGGTCTTAAATGTTGGATCCTCTTTGGTGAAACGATTAAGAGCCTTGGACATATTGATCTGGGCTTTGTTATCCTTTGGTATAATAGCCAGTGAGATAACAGGCTCGGGAATATGCATGGAACTCATGGAGCATGAATGTTTGCCATCGGTGAAAGTATCGCCGGAGGCACAATCCACGCCAAACAGAGCAACAATATCACCGGAACCGCAGGAATCAATTTCTTCCATCTCATCGGAATGCATACGAACCAGACGCCCAACCTTTACTTTTTTACCGGTTCTGGTATTCACAACGGTATCACCCTTGTTCAATCTACCCTGATAGGTACGAACGTAAGTGAGCTGACCATAACGACCATCTTCCAGCTTAAAGGAAAGCATGATCAAAGGATCATTATCATCATTGGTGACTGGAAACTCCTCTTCATCTTTATCCAGATCAAGCCCGATGTTTTCAACATCGGTGGGACATGGAAGATAATACTCAACGGCATCAAGGAGTGGCTGAACAGCTTTATTTTTATAAGCAGAGCCAATAAATACTGGAGAAAATTCAAGGGCAAGGGTTCCGGTACGAACAGCTTCCTTTACCATATCAGTGGTAATTTCAGTCTCTTCAAGCATTGCTTCCATCAGTTCATCAGAGAACATGGACACTACATCGAGGAGTTCTTCACGTTTCTCTTCTGCAACACTTTTAAGCTCGGCAGGAATCTCTTCCTCACGGACGGTCTCACCATTGTCACCATCAAAATAAAGGGCTTTCATGGTAACAAGGTCGATAACACCTTCAAGATCACCTTCAAGACCTATGGGAAGCTGCAGCATATGTGCATTCAATCCCAATTTTTCCTGAAGCTGCGCGGTTACCCGCTCGGGATTGGCACCGGTTCGATCACATTTATTAATAAACGAAATGCGGGGGACATTATACCGATCCATCTGTCTGTTTACGGTGATGGACTGAGACTGGACGCCACCAACAGAGCAAAGGATGAGAACAGCACCGTCAAGTACACGAAGGGCACGCTCAACTTCCACAGTAAAATCAACATGACCTGGAGTATCAATAATATTAATATTAATATCCTTCCAGGTACAATAGGTGGCAGCCGATTGAATGGTAATACCACGCTCTCTCTCAAGTTCCATGGAATCCATCTTAGCTCCGACACCATCTTTTCCACGAACATCATGGATGGCATGAATCCTGTCGGTATAAAACAGGATGCGCTCGGTTAAGGTTGTTTTCCCTGAATCAATATGGGCACTGATCCCGATATTTCGGACATTGCTTAAATCTACACTCATGTCTGCTACCCTCTACCAGATTCTTCCTGCCGAAAAACCCGGCTCAGTTTGCTGAAACAAACTTAATATGAAATAAAAAAAGAAAGAGTCACAGCAGTATGCAACTCCTTACTCAACAATTAAAACGTGTCAAAACAACCACTTCCGCATTAACTTACTAAAAGAATGGGGAAATCAGGCACTACGAAAAAAACGTACCGTATTGATAAAGACAAGAAAAACTTCGAAACCTACCCTATTTAGCCCTCAAGGGGAAGACTTTTTTTATTTTTCTATCAGCCACTTCTTTTAGTACCGTATAAAATCATTCGAAGTCTACGTTTATGTCGTGTTTTTTTCGAGATAAGTGTAGACTTCGAGTGATTTTGGTGAAGGCACTTACACCCCTCAAGGGGGTACTGAAAGGAGTGTTGGCTCAATTACTATTCACCAGTGTTAGTTCCCTTTTTCACGCTGTTTCTTGACTTTTCTTCTCATTTTTCCTAAGTCTTAAAAGGAAACTGCCGCCTTGAAGGTAAACTCGCTTGTCTGGATGGCTCGGTTTTCAATTTAAGCATGCTAAAAACAACGGTTACAATGGAGCTTTTCAGATGAATGACAAACAGCCCACTTACACAGTTACGTTTCTTCCTGCAAACAAAAGCATTAAAGTAAAAAATAAAACCAGTCTGATCAAAGCTGCACAAAAAGCTGGCCTGCATATCAACGCATCGTGTGGTGGTGCCGGTGTCTGCGGTAAATGCCGGGTACTTCTTGAACAGGGAGTCCTTGAAGGAGGAAACAGCGAAAAGCTATCTGCTGAAGAGTATAACCGCGGCTATCGCCAGGCATGTATTGCAGAGGTCATCAAGGACATCACAGTCCGTATCCCTGAAGAATCCGGACGACAAAAAGGTGGGCTCGGAACTGAAATCCCCCCCAGGCACCATGCACGTATGCATGTCTTTGAGATAAACGATCTCAAAAAAGCCGGAATCTTTTATCCGCCGGTGGAAAAACTGTGTCTGGAGCTTCCAAGACCCGATACCCACGACAACCGGGCAGACCTCGGTCGTCTTATTCAGGGACTTGCTGATCAACGAAATAAACATCGTATCATCACCGGCCTCCCTGTAATGAAAAAAATCAGGCGTACCTTACGTGAAAAAGATTTCCTGGTCACGGTGACTCTGGAAAACCCCGTTAATGACAAATCTAAAACCCACCTCCTGAACATCCAACCGGGAAAATGGGATCAGCGTAATTTCGGCATCGCTGTTGATATCGGTACCACCACAATTTATGGTGTTTTAATTGACTTGAACAGCGGTAAAGTACTGGATAAAGACTCCTGCTACAACCCTCAGATGAGTTATGGCGAAGATGTCATAGCAAGAATCATCTACGCTGAAAAACCAAAAGGCCTGGCCATGATGCAGGAACTGGTGGTGGATGCCATAAACAAGGTCATCGCCAACATCCTTGAAAATTCCACTCCAACAAACGATGATGAACATGGTGCTATCAAAAGGGATGAGATCAACTCCATCACCATTGCCGGCAATACCACCATGACCCATTTGCTCCTGGAGCTGGAACCAGACAATATCAGGCGTTCTCCCTATGTTCCAGTTTCCACTTTCTTCCCCCCCTTATGCGCTGCAGATCTTAAGCTTGAGCTCCCTTCACACTGCGTCGTCCTGCTCTTCCCTGCCATCTCCAGCTATGTGGGTGGCGATATTGTAGCAGGAGTAATGGGTTCCGGTATGTATCGCACCGAGCTTCTTACTCTGTTTATTGATGTTGGAACAAATGCAGAAATTGTTATCGGCAATAAAGAGTGGCTTGCCTGCGCTGCATGCTCTGCAGGTCCAGCCTTTGAAGGCGGCGGCATCACCCACGGAATGCGGGCAGTTGAAGGTGCAATCAGTGATTTCAGCCTTAATCCCGCAACGCTTGAACCAATGAATGTAACCGAGGGCAATAAAGCACCCCTTGGGATCTGCGGCTCAGGTCTACTCATCATTGTGGCCACCCTTTTTGAGCATGGGGTATTGAACCAGAGCGGAAAATTCAATGACATTGACTCACCCAGAATCCGGGAAGGGCGAAGCGGTAAGGAATATGTTCTTGCCTGGCAGGATGAGTGTGCTGCGGATCATGACATTGTGCTCAATGAAGTGGATATCGAGAACTTTATTCGGGCAAAAGCTGCAATATTTGCCGGAATTTCAACCCTGCTTGCACAGGTTGGGCTTGAGATCAGCGATCTGGAGCAGATCATTCTGGCCGGAGGATTTGGTTCTTACATCGATCTTGACAGTGCAATGACTGTTGGCCTGCTGCCTGAAGTTGATCCTGAAAAAATAGTATATGTGGGAAATGGATCACTGATGGGGGCATGGATGAGTGAACTTTCAAATCATATCCGTCAGGATGTGGTAAAAGTGGTTCGCAAGATGACCAGTTTTGAACTTTCTGAAATTGCAGATTTTAAAGATCACTATGTGGCATCTATTTTTCTTCCCCATACTGATCTCAGTTTATTTCCAAAAGCGATCAAACGGAACCGACAATAAAAATCCCCGATCTGCAACGGTACGACACAAAATTACTCATCAGGAATAGCTATGCTGTTTACCGAAGAAATCAAAAACAGTTCGCAGTGATCTTTTCTGGACTTTATTTAAAGGAGAGAATTGAACACCATAGAAATAATATCCATCCCTTCTCTCTTCATGAACAATGAGACCTGTAAAATCAAGTCTTGCTGCAGAACCTGCCATCTCGTCCATCGGCAAATGTATTACAAACGATAATGAACCATTCCTGTCCAACTGCTCACTCATTTTCAGTTTCATTCCACCCATACTGACATCCTGAGTAACACCAATTATCTTCGACCCACCCTGCTCAACATCAACGGTAACCTTGATACGATTCTCAATTCGTGGTGCCTGACGTCTGTCTGTCTGCAAACGTTCAACGGAGGCTTCAGGGTCTGTCACAAACCCTTCCAGCAGTTCGTTAAGTTGCTCTGTTACAAGGTGCAGATCATTTGCTACCAAACTTGTTTCTTGAGTTTTACCTGCGGAATGCTTCAGCACAGCAAACAGCTCATACAGTTTGTCATGCAATTGCGTCAGCTGCTTTGTCTGCTCACCATTGTATTCTGCAATATGACCGGTACTTTCCGTGGCACTGTTCACACCTTCTTTCATTGTTTCAAAGGCCTGGACTGTCTGTTCCGACTGCTCTTGTGCATGGTGTACCTTTTTCACAACTTTTTGCATGGAATCCACTGAATTATCCACTCGTTGCGTAAGACTGTCAATCAAACTGGTGATCTCCGTAGTGGAATCAGCAGTCTGTCGGGAAAGTTCCTTGATCTCACTGGCAACAACAGCAAACCCCTTGCCAGCTTCCCCTGCCCGTGCTGCTTCAATGGTAGCATTCAATGCCAGTAAATTCGTTTGATCAGCAATATTCTCAATGGATTCAATAATTTTATGAATCTGCATAGTTGCCTGTTTCAGCGCTGCCATCTGTTCTGCTGTACTATTTACACTCTTTACTGCACCTACAAGCTCCTCTATGTTTTGCGAAACCACAAGAACACCCTGCTGGGCCTGTTGTTCAGTACTTTCAACATTGAGCCGCGCCTCTTCAATATGGGTACTCACCGTTGCAGCAATTTGCTGCAGGGACTCGATGGCCTGTAATACCTGATCTGCACTTTCCTGCTCCTGCCCCCTTGCCTCTGAGATCTCAGTTGAAATACTGGCTATCTGACCTGACGAAACAGCCATCTGCTTACTGTTCTGCTGAACGCTGTTAATCACCTCACTCAACGCAATACGCATGGCTGACGCATTGGTTTGTAAGACACCCAGCTCATTATTGGGAACAACCACTGTTGCACTACTTCCCCTGAGATCACCATCAGTAATCTTTTTCGTCGTCGCAAGAACCTGTTCGAGAGGTCTGGTGATGGAAGCTCTGATCACAGAACCAATTAATAACGAGGCGAAAACTGCAAAAATCCATAACAAAATCACAGCAATCTGTAGTAGCGCAACTTTAGATGCGGCTTGATCGGCCAGCATGCCAACTGCCTTATTCATCGATCCTAATGTGGAAACACTGAGTTGATTGATCTCGAGCAGCACTTCCGAAGTGCAGATTTCTCCTTTGGCCGAGTTCACTTTATCCTGCAATTGCAGCCATAAACCTTCCACTTTATCCAGTTGTTTCTTTACGTTTGCATCACCGGCAGCTGACAATTTGACAGGCTTTGTCATTCCCAGATCTTTATATGTTGTTCCCCCCGCCCGCAGTGCCATCAATGATACGCCAAACAATTTAGCCGTCTTTTCCATCTGGGAAGTGTCATACTTTTTATTCTCGCCCTGTTGCTGTAGCTGAGCCAGGTAAAACTCCTTGGTAAACTTCTGGCTCAACATTCTCTGACGACCGGCAATATTAATGTCAAGACCATCCCCCTTTTGCCGAAGAAGGGTAAACGAAGTGTAAAGCACCATGATGGTAAGGATAGATATGAAGAGCATTATCATCACTCTCAGCTTCTTATCCACACTAAGATCCTCAATATGAAGGATACGGCTTAACTGACTTTTTAACTGTTCGATCATCACAATATCCCCATACAATTTATAATTCTTACACTATTCAAGTAACAATTTTCTAATATTTTATTCTATATGTAATGCTCGGAGAATTGAAAGGAAAAATCTTACCCTCTATCTTTCAATTATTTCCCGTTGTCAAAAATAACTGTCCCCTTCCTGCTACTCATTAATGGAGCGACATGATTATTCTCAAGAAAAGTCAAAATTATGACGATGAAGAGCAATAAGGCCACAACAAGCAAGGGACAGACGCACCAAACAACGACGTTACAACCAGATAAAATTTATGGCTCGAAAATTGCTTGGCACTTATCCAGGAGGAAAGACATGTTTGAATATCAAGTACAGAAAGGCGACACCATCGCAGAAGTAACCAGACAGTTAAACACAAACTGGGAAACGCTGCGTAAAAACAATCCAAATTCCATCGGCCGCTCAAGCAGGAATGGAAACTGGTTTTTAAAAGAAGGAGCCACGGTACAAGTGGAAAAATCCTTTGAACAAACGTTACAGAAGGTTAAACAGGAACAAAAGTCGGAAACAGCAGTTAGTCATCCTGTTTCCATTCCCAGGACGAACAGTACAATCCAGCTCACACACGAAGTACTTCCTCAAGAAAATTCTTTGACTCAGGAAAAACAGCAGGGAAGAGTGATTGAACACACCCTCCAGGCAGGGGAAACTCTCTGGGGCCTGGCTGTAAAAAAATACTTTGTGCACGTTAAGGATATTATGGCCGACAATGGCATAAGTGACCCCCGAGCCCTACAAATTGGTCAAACAATAAAAATACGCCTTCCTGAGAGCACAGGGGAGAAACCGGTTGTTGCCAGTTGGTATGGACAAGATTTCCATGGAAAGCCCATGGCCAATGGCGACATCTATGATATGCATGGTGCAACCATTGCCCATAAAGAAATGCCGCTGGGAACAAAAGTGGAGTTAAAAAACACGAAAACCGGAGAAATGGTGCGGGCAGTGGTCACGGATCGAGGCCCTTATATTGAAGGAAGAGATGTGGATTTGTCTTACGGCCTTGCTCAAAAGCTATCCCTTGTGGAACAAGGCGTTGGCGACCTGGTTATGAGGGTTCTCTAAGATTTTGTTGGGCATAATCCTGTTCGTTAATATATTGAACACCTTCCAGAATCACCCCCAACTAGTTATTCTCCATCCGTGAACATTGTGTGTTCCTACTGTAGTCTTTCCAAATGGGATCTTCATACTTGTCATGACAGCCAACGCATTGCCCCACATGCAGTATACGTTGTAATTCTTCTTTGTTAAAGGGACGCAAATCAGGTCTTGAACCGTGCTGCAAGGCCTCTCCTTCAATATTCACAAAGGCATCAAAGGGTACGGTTTGCCCCTCAATCGTATCCACTCCCTGATCCAGACCGGTAAATGACCAGACACCCTTTTCATCAACGGAAACAGTCCCCTCACCCAGCCCGACAGTTTTGGTGGATTGATGGCAATCAACGCAATCTCTCCCCTTGGCTTGCGTGGTGTGGGGATTAATGGCAGCCATGGTGAAGCGATTGAAGCCGCCTTCCACATTTCCATCTTTATCAATCAGAGTAACAAGATCCTGACAACCGGGAGTAACAATCACCACTTCATCATTCCACAATGCCAGCATAGGTTCTTCGTAACGAATATAAGACCGTCCCTCTTCCCACATCCCCGGAGTCTCTTCAAGGGAGAGTTTATCCAGATGCTTCCTCGTTTCATCACGTTTTACATGACAACCATAGCATTGTGGAACCCAGGTGGAATGGCAGGCTTCACATGTTATTCGCTTATGCCCGTCAAAATCACAAACACCTTTCTTAGGTGTCGGCAGAGGGTATATTTTGTCATTAACCCGTCCTATCAGTTGAAACTTCCCATCTTTTTTTGCAATGTTTGTTACACGGTCGCCCTTTCTGGTGACTCCGGGATTGTCCGAATGACACATCTCACAGGATATTTCGAGTTGATCTTCGTAATGTGCATAGCTTGTTCCATCCCCCATGATCTCGTTGCGGGTATGACAATCAATACAGGCCATCTCTTTTTGATGATGAATATCATCTGCAATTTCCAGATAAAAACGTTGCCCCGGTAATTGCTTTGAGTTCAAGCCGCCGTCTTCATAGGGTGTTCCATAGCCTTCCGATTCAAATAGTCCAATGTAGGAGAGCCCGATACGACCTGATCGATTGTGGCAGCGGATACAATTTTCATCGACCACCTTTTTGATAATCAGTGGATGAATCTTCTTTTTGTCAGCCTCTGCCTCATCGCCAAACCCGGCTACTCCCTTTCGCTCCTCGCCAACTGGTAGTTGATAATGACATGCTGAGCAACCACCGCCCTTTTCATTGAAAAAATCAGGTGCTCCGGGCAGATCATTTTTTTGCTTCCAAAGATGACAGGTTGCACACATCTTTCTGAAATAATCAAGAGCAAGTGAAGTTTCCCCACTGTCAATCAATTGTTTTACGGTAAGATCGGTGTCCTGCGAATCGCTTTCACCCCAATAAAACAGAAGGGTTCCAATGATCCCCCGGTTAGTAGCCATCAGCGAATTCATCACCTTTTTTACATCCGTCGGATGACAGCCTTCAATACCACAGGTTTTTTCCACAACACGTAAATCACCAGGATTCAGAACCATCCCCTTATGGGCCAGTTCTTTATCAATGGCAAGTGCGTCGCCAAGATGGCAGGATGCACATCCTATTACTCGTGGATCATGGGCAGGATCAAGTTTTTCTTCTTTATGACAGGAGAGACACATGTCAATACGGCCACTGGTGGTGATATAGACCTGATCAGGACGATCGGTTAAGAGTTCACGGCCTATAAGTATTCCCACAACGATCAAGAGTAAGAGCAGGAATAGTTGTTTTCGAGGAGTCCAACTCTCGCGTTCTGTGTTTTTATTGCCCATTAATCAACCCTGAAAGTTCTGTACATTTGGATATCTACGGCCATACCCAAAAGCTTTACTTGTTACTTTCAATCCCATGGGTGCCTGTTTGCGTTTATATTCATTTATGCGTACCCGGCGCAAAATATCTGTTACCAGATCTTTTGCAAATCCGCGATTCGTTATTTCCGTCACCCCAAGATATTCTTCAAGGTGCATCTGCAAAATCTGATCAAGGATCTCATAATCGGGCAAATCATCCTGATCACACTGATCCGGTTTAAGCTCTGCCGTTGGAGGTTTTGTGATGGTACGAAGTGGAATAATCTCTTCTTCACGATTTATAAAGCGGGACAACTCATAAACAAGTTGTTTGGGAACATCTGAGATAACAGCCAGCCCGCCATTCATATCTCCATACAAAGTGCAGTAGCCTACTGCCATTTCACTTTTGTTACCCGTGGAAAGTAGAAGGTGACCAAATTTATTGGACAGCGCCATGAGCAGATTTCCCCTAATTCGAGCTTGCAAATTTTGCTCCGTGAGGTCCGATGGATTGGATGGAGAATCGCCAAATAGCGGGCGAAGGCTTTCCTTAAAAGAAGCAAAAAGATTGGTGATGGGTATTATTGCAAAATTACAACCGAGATTCTTTACCAATGCCTTTGCATCTTCCATGGAGTCATCGGAGCTATACGGGGAAGGAAGAGCCACACCAAAAACATTTTCAGCCCCAAGTGCCTTTACTGCAAGTGCTGCAGTGAGCGCTGAATCAATTCCGCCTGAAAGCCCAAGCACCACGGCTTTGAAACCGGACTTTCTGACATAATCACGAATCCCCATGACAAGTGCGTCACACACTGCTGCAAGGCTTGTCTCTTCTGCTGGCTCATGAAGCCTGCCGCTCCAATCGTCACTTTCAACAATCAGGGTATCCTCCAGAAATCCAAGAGATTTTGCCCGGATTTCTCCCCGTGCATCCATGAGCAGACTGCGGCCATCAAAAAGGAGTGAATCCTGCCCGCCCACCTGATTGACATACAGCAGGGGAACCCGATGTCTGGTGCAGATACTTCTGAAGAGGCGGTGCCGAACAGACTCTTTGTCACGTTGAAACGGAGAAGCGGATATATTTATCAGGCAGTCAATGTGTTTATTATCAGCAAAGAGTGCTTCCACCGGATCAGATTCATACTCTCCGATCTCCGAATGCCAGATATCTTCACAAATGGTGACTCCGAGCCGCAGCCCTTGACATTCGACAATTTCAGGTACGGTTCCCGGCTCAAACCAGCGTTTTTCATCAAAAACATCATAGGTGGGCAGGAGTTGCTTTTGAATGCGATGAACAATACACCCCTTTCGAATCAAAAAAGCACTATTATATAATTTCTTGCCACGAGCCGCAGCTTTCCTCTGCTCAAGACAACCGATCAACACATCAATTTCCGGCAATTTACCACAAAGCGTATCCAGTGCTTTATCATGTTCATCCAAAAAAGCAGGACGCTCAAGTAAATCGTGAGGGGGGTAACCCGACACGGCAAGTTCCGGGAAAACAACCAGGGAGCATTCATTTTGAGCCGCATCACGACAAGCATCAAGGATCTTCCGACAATTATACGAAAAATCACCTATCACCGGATTTATCTGTACCAAAGCAATCTTCATATCTTCTCAACAATAAAAATATTTATACCCTGTAGCTCTTTTTTTATCACACTTCTATTACTATCCACCCTCTGGCAGACTCCGCAATAGATAGCATATTTCCCTGTTATTAAAAAGCAAAAGCTAATTTTCCCCAGTCACTTGAGGTGACCGTACTAATCTCTTGGCAAAAGATTTAGTTACAAAATCATATCATATATTTATAGTACATTTTATTCCATTTTTAATTCAAAATTGTTAAAAGGAACTATTATAAAAAAGTTTCAAGAAACTCTGATGTTGCAACTGCTTACATTTTCCTTTTAACGCAGGGACGAAACACTACTATGACCTTACAAGACCAGAACAAAAAACCCGCCGAACACCATCTCCTGCAACAAAACATTCTGGATTCACTGAGCAGTGCTCCCGGAGATTTCACGGCTCAATGCACCCACTTAGCACCTTTTTTAAGCGGAAATGAAAAAGCGGCCTGTAAGATCATCCTGTACAACCTTGTCCAGCTGACATTTACCCAGGACGAGGCTTGCGAGCATTGGCACGCCATAGTTCAACACGCAAAGAACATGCAGAGCCGTCTCAATCGGAGTTTGGGATTAACAACTGCTGCCAGCGATTATTTCAGCACTATTAAACCTTTTCTTGATAATCCCAAATTAATCGAATTTGCCCGTTTTGAAGAAACTCTCAAATCGGCACATCAGGATTTTCTTACTGGTCTGTTGAGTCGAAGTGCCTTTCAAGATTTATTTGAACAGGAACTCTCACGGGCAAAACGGCACAAGTACGATACTACTCTTATCTTTTTTGACCTTGATAATTTTAAGAAAATTAATGATGAGCATGGTCACCTTGCAGGAGATGAAGCATTAAAGCAGGTGGGAGCAATCCTTTTAGGCTCAAAACGTAAAGAAGATATTGCCTGTCGCTTTGGGGGCGATGAGTTTGTTATTCTCCTCCCGGCAACAAACAAATTCATGGGGATGATGGTGGGCAAGAAACTTCTTGAGCGCATCAACAAACTTGCTATTCACTATAATGGCAGAATTATTCCCATCAATTGTAGCGGCGGCCTGGCATCCTTCCCACTGGATAGCAGTGATACACAGGGGTTGATGGATAGTGCTGATCGTGCGCTGTATCGGGCAAAGAGTCAGGGAACCCACCAACTCTCTCTCTTTTCAGAGGAAAAAAGAACCTTTACCAGAATAGAACTTCAGCGCAATGTAACCATACGATCCCTGGCAATTCAAGAAAAAGAGATCTGCAACCAATCGAAAAATATCAGTAAAGGTGGAATCCTGATTAGCTGCAGCAACAAGTTCGACATTGGCGCCCGCCTGGAACTGCAAATTCCCCTTCAGGAAGACTCAAAGATGACGATTACCGGCTCTGTTGTACGGGTTGAACAGTTTGATACAAATCTTTATGATATCGGCCTCAGTTTTCTGCTCCTTGACTCTACTGCTGCTTCATCCGAGGTTATTGCTGATTATGTTCTGCAACACCTTTCCTGACCGCTCTGCTCTGCTCTGCTCTGCTCGACAGTATTATATTGATCCTGCCCTTTTTTCACTTTTGGGAAAAACTGAGGAACGGGAACGAAATAAGTTAAGCATCTACGGAGTCTGCGCTTACCTACGTCGCAATTTTTTCGCCACCTGTGCTTGAAAAAACTTTGCATGCTACCTGTCTGTAACGTTTTTCATGTACAGGTGGCAGAACAAAGGGCAATAAGAGATGTTTAAAATAATCCCAAACTGGACTTGTCGTCAATATTAGTTATATTGAGTACAATATTGACATAAATAACCTATTTGGAGGAATAGCATGGCTCATGCTACAATAACGGTACGGCTGAATAATGTTTTAAGAGATGTGGTGGCAATCAATGTTGGAGAGACAGGGGCTTATGAAAATGTAAGTGAGTATCTCCGTGATCTTATTCGCCGAGATAAGGAACGTATGGACAAACAAGCCTTTGATCAGCTTAGAGCAGAACTGCGCCTTTCCTTTGCTGCACCGGAAAGTTCTTATGTGTCATTGACAGCATCTGATATTATTGACCGGAATCAGGAAACAATAGAAACATGACAGGGTTTCTTATTCAACAATCTGCCAGTTACAGGATTGACGAAATCTATCGTTACACCAAAGAAAAATGGGGCGCTGCCCATGCAGAATCGTACATCAGGGGTTTATTCGCAGCTTTTAGGAAAATAGATACACATGAGCTTCTTTCGCGTCCAATACCTGCTGAATTTGGCGTTTCCGGGTATTTTTTCCGATACCAGAAACATTTTGTCTATTGGAAATATCTGAGTAAGGATTCCATTGGTATTGTAACTATTTTACATGAGCGCATGCATCAAATAGCGCGTTTCAAGGATGATTTCCGGAAACTCTGACCCCGAAGTTCCAAGCGCTCTCTCTAAGCTTTGGCAACACATATCACTTCTCTTCGCCCTCTCCTTTAATCTTCTTATATACCCCGCTGATTCTTTTCTTCGATCGCTGATATTTATTCACCCCCTGGTTATGCTCCCGAAGAGTTTTTGAAAACTTATGGCTCCCATCATTTTTCGAGACAAAATAATAAAACTCACTTTGTTCCGGATGCAAAACTGCCAAAAGTGCAGCTTTACCGGGATTACAGATGGGACCTGCGGGTAACCGTTTCAGCGTATATGTATTATAGGGAGATGGAGTTTTTAGATCTTTACGGGTCAGCCTGCCAGAAAAGTTTTCAATCCCATACATTACCGTGGGGTCAGACTGCATACGCATTCCTTTGCGTAACCGATTAAAGAAGACACCAGCAATGACGGGACGTTCGGATGCTTTTGCTGTTTCTTTTTCCACCATGGAGGCAAGAATGAGAACTTCATAGGGAGATAATTCAAGGGGGGCAACAGTCTTAATTTCATTCCAAACTGCAAAAAAATGGCGAACCTGCATACGAATGAGATCAGCTGCTGTATGGCCTTTTTGCGTCAGGTAATAGGTATCCGGGTAGAGATACCCTTCGAGGTTTTTATGTGATTCGAGCCCTAAGCTTTTTAAGAACTCAGGATCTTTTGCCAGGCTGATATATTCTTCCGCTACACACCAGCCGTCAGCTGCAAAAGTTTCTGCGATTTCAACAATGGTCAAACCTTCCCGAATGGTAACTGCATGCTGAATAGGCTTTGCAGTGGCAAGCTCTTCCAGTAATTCTTGAGCTGTCTGACCACGATGGAGTGTAAATTCACCAGCTTGCAATTTTTCCGCAAGCCCGAGAAACCTGGCAAGCACAAGAAAACGCACATCTTCCTGGACAAGGCCTGAACCTGCCAAGATTCCGTTGATCTCTTTTAACGAAGAACCTTTGGGGACGATAACAATTACTGTCTCAGTTTTATCACCGCTGGCTATCTGATCAGTAAATTGCATAAACCAGATCCCAAGGCAGAACACCGCTGCAAAAAGAAAAAGAACCACCACAAGGATGATCCTTTTTACCGTCACAAAGCCGGGAGAATGCTGGTCTTCGTCCACCATTACTCTCTTACTCTACTTTCTCTTCCACCTGCTTTTTCAGTTGATCATGGAAAGCAATCGCCACCACTCCATCCATATCTTTGACCGGATAAAAGGTCATTTTTTTTCGGATTTCAGGTGGAATTTCAACCAGATCTTTTTCATTCTGGGCAGGAATAATCACCTTGGTGAGGTCGGCACGAACAGCAGCCAGAGCTTTTTCCTTGAGACCACCAATAGGCAACACCCGGCCACGAAGGGTTACTTCTCCTGTCATGGCAAGTTTTTTTATCACTTTCTTTCCGGTGATTGCAGAGTAAATTGCTGTGGCCATGGATATTCCGGCAGATGGACCATCTTTAGGGATAGCACCTGCAGGCACATGAACATGCATATCATGCTTATCGAAATAATCCTCTTTTACGCCAAGCTCATCGCAGCGACTTCGGCAATAGGTAAGAGCAGCCTGCACCGATTCTTTCATCACATCACCCAACTGTCCGGTGAGCGTCATCTTCCCTTTACCCGGCATGATATTTACTTCTATGGTGAGAATTTCTCCACCAACTTCAGTCCAGGCAAGACCAGTGACCAGGCCCGGTTGAGACAACTGCTCAAGCTCTGATTCGGGAATAGTCTTAGGCGGCCCAAGATAACGATCCAGCGTATTGTTGTTTATGGCATATGGTCCCTTCCCGCCTTCTGCTATCTTCCTTGCCACCTTACGGCAAATCTTGCCAATTTCCCGCTCAAGGTTTCGTAAACCTGCTTCGTGGGTATAATGACTGATAACATAGGAAAGCGCTCCATCGGAAAAGCGTAGATGCCTGGGTTTAATACCATTTTCTTTAATCTGACGGGGCAGCAGATACCTTGTAGCTATCTCCACCTTTTCTTCCAGGGTATATCCTGAAAGCTCAATGATCTCCATCCTGTCAAGCAGAGGTCCTGGGATCGTATCATACCTGTTGGCAGTTGTTATAAACATGACCTTGGACAGATCAAAAGGCATATTCATGTAATGGTCAGTGAACTCAAAATTCTGCTCAGGATCGAGTACTTCCAAAAGAGCAGAAGAAGGATCGCCTCGATAATCCGAGCCGATTTTATCGACCTCATCCATCATAAAAAGGGGATTATTGGATTTAACAGTTTTCAGCCCTTGAATAATTCTACCCGGCATGGCACCTATATACGTCCTGCGATGCCCGCGAATTTCCGCTTCATCACGCATTCCGCCCAAAGAGAGACGATGAAACTTTCGTCCCATGGCCCTTGCAATGGATTTACCAAGGGATGTTTTTCCCACACCTGGAGGCCCGATAAAACAGAGAATCGGCCCCTTGGTATCAGGATTCAGTTTACGTACAGCAAGATACTCCAGAATCCGCTCTTTAATTTTATCCAGCCCAAAGTGATCCTCATCAAGTACCTTTTTGGCCTCGATCAGATCAAGTTTATCTGTGGTTCCCTTTTTCCAGGGCACATCAATAATCCAGTCGATATAGGTTCTGATAATTGTTGCTTCAGAAGAATCAGGGTGCATCATGTCCATGCGGTTGACCTGTTTTCTGGCTTCCTTGCGCACGGATTTCGGCATTTTGGTTTTTTTGAGCTTACGCATCAGCTCATCAATTTCCTGACCACGCTCGTCACCATCGCCAAGTTCTTTCTGGAGCGCATGAAGCTGCTCACGCAGATAATACTCGCGCTGGGACTTGCTCATCTCTTCCTTGGCATCGGACTGAATTTTGGCCTGTACCGTTGAGACTTCAAGTTCCTTGGTCAGCAGATCCTTCACAAGCTGCAGACGTTTAACGGGATCGAGTTCTTCAAGGATGGATTGAGATTCTGGTATTTTCAAACGCAGATTCGAGCCCACAAGATCAGCAAGACGCCCAGGCTCTTCGATGTTGTTGATGATCATCATCAAATCGGCCGAGAGGATACCGCGGAGCGACATAATCTTCTCAGTCTGATCCCGCACCGTACGCATCAAGGCTTCTGTAGCCACATCCGTTACGTCAACTTCTTTTTCCTGAAGAGGTTTAACCTTAACCAGAGCATACGGGTCGGTCTGTGTATATTTTTTAACCTTTGCTTTGGAAACAGCTTGTACAAGTACTTTCAGTCTGCCATCAGGAAGCTTCAAAGTACGCATAACCATACACACCATACCAACGCTATAAAGATCCTCCTGCTCAGGATTATCACTGGTAGCATCTTTCTGGGTGAGCAACATAATGAGTTTATCGCCCTCAAGTGCCGCATTTACCGCATCAACAGAACTTGGGCGCCCCACAAAAAGGGGAATAATCATATAATTAAAAACAACCACATCACGAACTGCCATCATCGGCAATTCGTCTGGGATAACCATATCTTCATGGCCTGTAAAATCATCCATGCCTATGGATAAAGAATCATTAAAATCCACAAAAACCTCCAGAAATCAAGAAGAAAATTATTTATATCTGCTTATAGTAGTCATAGAAACGTAAACACTGGAGATATTGAAGTCAAGCAGGCAATTACTCCCTGCCACTCTTCGATCATTTTTTCTTGAATATTTCCCGGTTTTCCTCCATACTGGCCTTCGTCATTATCAACACTCTTTATCAGGTACTATCCTTTGTTTAAGGAACCTACACGGAATAACTTGAACATTTTATTTCGGGTACGTTCCCTGTTCAATACAATTGAGGAAACAATGCTCACTACAAAATCTTTTTTTGACCTGTCCGATTTTCCACACGCCTCTCTTTTCAATGACAGCAAACCGGTGTGGGAAGCGCTGAACACTCTGAAAACATACATGGATTCACACGACTATCCAGATTTCAAGTCTGATCTTATCCAGGATGGTGTCCCTCTTCCGCAATCTGTCATTCTCCATCGGGGTCAGGTGTTTTCCACATCCGGGTATACAATCGAATATGGCGACACCACCAAAGGGAAACTTACTGTCAAAAAAGGAAGCGAAAAATTGAAAGGTGCTGCAATTATCATGGCAGGAGCTACTCTTCTTGGAAGGAAGATCGATATCGGTGAAGGGGCATTTGTAGAGGGAGGCGCACTTATCAAATCACCAGCTATTATCGGAGACTATACAGAAGTTCGACAAGGGGCCTATCTTCGCGGATACTGTCTGGCCGGGAGAAGATGTGTTCTAGGCCACACAACTGAAATAAAACACTCCATTTTCTTAAACGATGCAAAGGCTGGTCATTTTGCTTACCTTGGCGATTCCATTCTCGGACAGGACGCAAATCTGGGAGCCGGAACAAAATTTGCCAACCTTAAATTCCTTGGCGGGAATGTATCTATCCGCACAAAAGATGGGCTTGTTGATACAGGGCGCCGAAAATTCGGTGCCATACTTGGAGATGGAGCACAAACCGGCTGCAACTCAGTTACTAATCCCGGTACCATTATGGGAAAGGGAGCTATCCTGATGCCGAACACAACAGCTCCGTCCGGGTACCACAAGCCCAGGACCATTATTCGCTGATTTTTTTTCAAACCCCGACCGGCCTTCTTTTTTGGCTCTTTTTTTTTATTTTTAAAAGGATTGATTATTCTCCTTGATTTTGTGCATAATGCCATTATGTTTTGTGTAATGGCACATTACGAATGTGCATCTACCCAATAAAAAATCAGGAGGAATTCGCAATGACAATTGCAATCACAGCAACAGGAAACACTCTGGATTCTATGGTTGACCCTCGTTTTGGAAGGGCTGCTTGGATTCTCATTATAGACACCAAAACCAACCAATTAATCGAGTCCATTGACAACACTGCAGGAAAAGAAGCCGCCCATGGTGCTGGAATCGCCGCAGCTGCACAAGTTGCAGACAAGGGAGTGGAAGCACTTCTTACAGGCAGAGTTGGGCCCAAAGCATTACCTGTTCTTGAAAAGGCTGGCGTTCAGACAATAAATGATATTAGCGGCAGTGTACTTGAGGCCATTAATAATTACTCAGGACAAAAAACAGCCGCTCCACAAGCCAAAACAGATTCAGCACCTGCACAGACGACTGCTCGAAACCCCGGTCAGGGGCAGGGACAAGGACAAGGCTGTGGATGCGGGAAAGGCCAGGGCCAAGGGAGAGGAACAGGACAGGGAAAAGGTCAAGGTCAAGGCCAAGGCCGTGGCCAGTGTCGCAGGTAATCCGCTCATAAAGTAGGGTTAACGCTTAACAAATTTCCAACAAAATACGGAGAAGAGCAGCATGCAAATAACAGTTGCCAGTGGCAAAGGGGGAACCGGAAAAACAACAATTTCCACCAGCCTTGCCCTCAGTGTTGGCACAGACGTGCAATACCTTGACTGTGATGTTGAGGAACCAAACGGTCACATATTCCTAAAACCTGAATATGATTACAGTGAGACCTGTTTTGTAACAATCCCCAAACTTGACGAATCCCGCTGCACTGCCTGTGGAAAGTGTCGGGATATCTGTAGCTTCAACGCAATTGTCCAATTTGGCGACAACGTGATGCTCTTCCCGGAGATGTGCCACTCCTGCCTGGGCTGTTTTCGAGTCTGCGAAGAAAATGCCCTCATAACAGACAAAAGAGAAATAGGAATTCTGGAATCAGGGATGGCCGGTGATATTCATTTTGTGCATGGCAGAGTCCGTATCGGTGAGGCCATGGGGGTTCCACTTTTAAAAGCTGTAAAACAAAAAGCCGACCCTGAAAAACTGGTCATTATTGATGCTCCGCCCGGTACCTCATGTCCCTTTGTCGAGAGTATAAGCGATGCTGATTATGTGATTCTGGTTACTGAGCCTACGCCATTTGGCCTCCATGATCTGAAACTTGCGGTAACGGTTCTCAAGAATTTCAATATACCGGGTGGAGTCATTATTAACCGATCCGACCTTGGCAATGATGGAGTGTTGCGCTATTGCGAAGCCGAAGGTATACCTGTCCTGCTTGAAATCCCTTTTCGACGTGACATTGCCGAAGGCTATGCACGAGGGAAAAATCTTGTGGAAACAATACCTGAACTTCGTACAGTTTTTAATGATATGTTGACAAGCCTACCATTTCAAATTGAACAATAACGGAAAAGCAATGAAAGAAATTTTAATAGTAAGTGGTAAAGGAGGAACCGGCAAAACAAGTATTGTCGGTTCCTTTGCTCATCTGGCAGAAAAGAAGATTCTGGTTGATTGTGATGTTGATGCATCGGACCTCCACCTTCTTCTCGCCCCGCGCCCGACAGAAGAACATGCATTCAAATCCGGTGTTAAAGCCAGGGTTGAAGCCGACAAGTGCAGTGGTTGCGGTATGTGTATGGAGATCTGTCAATTCGATTCAATCACCATGGAAGACACCGCTATAATCTCCGAACTCAATTGTGAAGGCTGTGGAGTCTGCGCCCATTTTTGTCCGGAAAAGTGCATAATTCTTGAAGAAAACCATTGCGGTTCATGGTATATTGCAGACACCGACTACGGCCCGCTGGTTCATGCACAACTCTTTGCAGGAGAAGAAAACTCTGGTAAACTGGTCTCTTTTGTCAAAAACAAGGCAAGAGAACTTGCTGAAAAAACTGCCATCGATCTTATCCTTATTGACGGAGCACCGGGGGTAGGTTGTCCGGTCATTGCATCTCTGTCCAACGTGAACCTTGCAGTTGTGATCACTGAACCAACCTTATCGGGACAGCATGATCTGGATCGAATTCTTGATCTCACTGATCACTTTAAGATTCCCGCACTGATCTGCATTAACAAATGGGATCTTCACCCGGAAATGAGTGGTACAATTGAAGCATCCTGCAAAGCAAGAAATGTGGAACTTCTCGGGAAAATCCCCTTTGACCCCGCAGTGGTCGACTGCCAGCTTCAGGGCTTACCGGTAACCAGCAACAAAACGAGTCTTGCGGCCTTTGCTATCCGGGATATATGGGAAAAGCTACAACAGAAAATTAATACTCCAGACGATCAGATTTCACTTGATGGTCCCATTGTCCTGTGAGTACCACCCAAAAATACCTTCATCGAGGGCACCCTTTATGAGTACCACCATCAGCAGTCTGGATTTCATACGTTCCATAGCAGAAAGCCTGCAATATATTTCCTATACCCATCCCCGTGATTTCGTTCAAGCCATGGCAAGGGCCTATGAGCTTGAAAAAAGCCAGGCAGCAAAAGATGCCATGGCTCAGATCCTCATCAATTCACGAATGGCAGCCATGGGACAACGTCCCATCTGCCAGGATACCGGGATCGTCACAGTGTTTCTGCAAATCGGGATGGAATGTCGTTTTGATACAAAACTATCCATTCAGGAGCTGGTGGACGAGGGAGTACGTATTGCGTATACCAATCCAGACAATCCTTTACGCGCATCCGTTGTTGCAGACCCTGCAGGTAAACGATTGAACACCAGAGACAATACCCCAGCCGTTATTTATACTGAACTGGTTGCAGGTGCCAGTGTTGATATCCGTATTGCTGCCAAAGGTGGCGGCTCTGAGAATAAGAGCAAATTTGCAGCACTTACCCCAAGCGATTCAATTGTTGACTGGGTAGTTCGCACTGTCCCCACCATGGGAGCCGGGTGGTGTCCTCCAGGTATTCTTGGTATCGGAATCGGCGGCACGGTAGACAGAGCCATGGTGCTTGCCAAAGAATCATTAATGGAACCCATTGACATTCAAGATCTTATTAAGAAGGGGCCTGACACTCTAATCGAAGAGTTACGACTTGAGATTTATGAGAAGGTAAACGATCTTGGGATTGGAGCACAGGGATTAGGTGGCCTCACTACGGCACTTGATGTTAAGATACTTGATTGCCCCACCCATGCTGCATCCCTTCCTGTTGCCATGATCCCGAACTGTGCCGCAACACGGCATATTCACTTCCGCCTTGATGGAAGCGGCCCTGCTCACTTTGCTCCTCCACGCCAGGAAGACTGGCCTAAAATTGAATGGGAAGTCGGGGAAAGCGTTAAACGAGTTGAACTGGATGGCATTAGCAAGGAGGAAATTGCAACCTGGCAGCCAGGGGAAACTCTGCTTTTAAATGGTACAATCCTCACGGGTCGTGATGCCGCTCATCGCAGAATACAATCCCTGCTTCAGGATGGAAAGCCCTTCCCGAACGGAGTGGATTTTAGAGGAAAGTTTATCTATTACGTAGGTCCTGTAGATCCTGTTGACGGTGAGGCCGTAGGACCTGCCGGGCCCACTACCTCCACCCGCATGGACAAATATACCGACATGATGCTAAACGACACAGGCCTTATTGGCATGATTGGTAAATCAGAAAGAGGGGATGCCACCATTGATTCCATTCGTGAACATGGCGCTGTGTATCTTATGGCTGTGGGCGGAGCAGCTTACCTTGTGTCAAAAGCCATCAAAAAAGCCAAGGTGGTGGCTTTTGCAGACTTAGGCATGGAAGCAATCTATGAATTTGAGGTGAAAGATATGCCCGTTACGGTGGCTGTTGACAGCCGCGGGGAATCTGTTCACAAAACCGGCCCTGCTCTCTGGAGCCAGAAAATACGGGACTACAAGACCACAGGAATTGCACAACAATAGAGAAAACATAATGCCCTACGGGCAGAAAAGCAAAACATTCTGCTCCCCACATCTTAATCTAAAGTCGCCTATATTAAATCCTTTATAATTCCGTTTGGTCGATTAGACTTTTGTCTCACAATGGAAGCTATTAATGAGCATGACTGGCTTTATCTAAAACCCCCGCTGCCCATTGGTTGATGCTTTTCCCACTGGCCTCAGCAGCAGATGCTACAGCGGCGTGAATTTCTGCAGGAACTCTTAACATTAGATTACCAGAATATGGTTTGTTTGGTTTTTGACCAAGCGCCTCACAATCGGCTAAATAATTGTCAACGGCTTCATGGAAAGCTGTTTCAAGCTCAGTTACAGATTCTCCATGAAAACCGATAACATCACGGATGCCAATTATGCGCCCAACAAAAATATGATCCTCAGCATCAAATTCAATATTTGCGAAATAGCCGTTATAATTCAAACCTTTCATGGTAGTTCTCCCGGTTTTGTAAGAAACTCACGGGCCGCCTTGACGCGATACCTTAAAGATGCTTTAGCAGGATGTAGCCTATGAAAATATGCACGAATACCATTTTTTTCAAAAGTAACACTTGAGCCTGCTCCTTCGATCGTGCGGCAACCGATAGCACCTAAAAGAGATTCGATTTTACTCCATTCCATATTGCCATTTACAGGGTTACTGAAAATAGCTGTAAGTATTTTACGGTGCTTTGCCTTCATATGGATATGATAACAACGAAGAGCACCAAGTGCAAGCTAAACACGATTGCACATTCGATTGCTTATTATGGGAAGATAACGACCAAATTAACCCGCCCGCCAACGAGTTGGCTATTAACTTGGGTCGTAACTATGTCCTTGAATTAACGGGAAAGGTCGCATACGCTCGCGGGTCTGATTACATCACAAACGGTTTCATCACAAACGCGGTCGGTGTGTATGCTTTTGTTCGGCGTCTTTTTGCCGTTTCCTCTTTATCGTGTCCCGATTGTTCGATTGTTATAAAATAGATCTGTCCCCTTTTTCGTGGTTTTGCATAAACGATTTTTTGCAGTATACTTGAACTTCTTTGTCAATTTTTTTGCCAACATTACTGCGAACTATTTTCATATTATATCGTACTTGTAAGTTAAGCCAAAATTCAGGTTCGATCCCAAAATATTTACCGAGGCGTAATGCTGTGTCTGCTGTTATTTCTCTTTTGCAATTAATAATTTGGCTCACTCGGTTTGCTGGGACATTAATGTCTTTTGCTAATTGGCTCTGAGTAATATCCATAGGACTTAAAAATTCTTCTAATAAGACATCGCCAGGTGTAATTGGAGATAAATTTTTTTCCATATTTTCCCTCTAATGATAATCAACTATCTCAACATCAATGACATTTCCTTCTTTCCAAATAAAACTAATACGCCATTGGTCATTAATTCTGATACTGTGTTGGCCTTTTCTAGTTCCTTTTAGTGGTTCAAGTCTGTTTCCTGGAGGCACTCTTAGACTGTTTAAAGAAACGGCTGCATTTAAGACTTCAAGTTTTATTCTCGCAGCTCTGGAAATATTGCGAAATTTCTTAACATCCAAATCATTGAAAAGCTTTTCGGTTTTTTTACACTTGAATGTTTTAATCATATCTATATATTATGACGAATTACGTTAGTCGTCAACAGAAAACTTAACGATCACTTTTTACATCTCAATGAATTGAAGGCCGAATGGCGGAGCTGAGCGGATTTTTTTCCTTGATAATGGCTGCTGGCAGCCTAATTATCAAGGAAAAAGGTCTGCTCGAGCGTTTGGTTCTTGCGGAGCGCAGCGTAGCGAGTGCCAATCGCTTGAGCGGACACTTCCGCTCAGCTCCGCC
>JAESPV010000098.1 GCA_016765495.1 Desulfocapsa sp.
AAGAGGCGGTCGTCGATACGCTCACCAAGCAGACCCTACGTTGCGCTGTGGAGCAGGGCCTGAAGACCATTCTCGTGGCAGGTGGCGTGGCCTCCAACCGGCGCCTCAGGGCGGTCCTGCGCGAGCGCGCGGAGGCCGATGGACGCAGCGTGCACTATCCCACGCCGGACTACTGCACGGACAACGCCGTCATGATCGGAGGGCTCGGCTGGCATCTGCTCGAGGCCCCTGGTGCTCGCGATTTGAGCCTGGGACTGGCCCTAGACGCCAGTCCGCGCTGATCGCACCGGGGAACCCGGTCTACTGCTGCCAAGCAGACCCCGGCCCGCTAAACTGCGCGCCGTTTGGACCCCTCCGACCTGGAACAACTACTCGCCTCCGTCAAGGCTGGTGAGACCGCTATCCCGGACGCCCTAGAGCGCCTGGCGCTTCTCCCATTTCAGGACCTGGGTCACACGCATCTCGACACCCATCGAGCCCTGCGCTGCGGGCACCCTGAGGTCGTCTACGGAGCCGGGAAAACACCGGCCCAGCTGGTGGATATCGCCCGCGCCTTGCTGGCGGTGCATACGACTTTGCTGATCACGCGCGTCACAGAGGCGGGAGCAGCCGCAGTGATCGCCCAGTTTCCTGACGCCACGCACCACACCGACGCACGCGCCCTGAGCGTTGAGCGCGGTGACCCTCGGGAAGGCGTCGGCGACGTGCTGGTGATCAGCGCCGGGACCTCCGACCGACCGGTCGCCGAAGAAGCTGTGCTGACCGCGCGCCTGCACGGCGCCGCCGTGCAGCATTTGCCCGACGTGGGCGTCGCTGGTATCCATCGACTCCTAGCCCACACCGCAAGGCTGCGCTCCGCGCGCGCCTTGATTGTTGTCGCTGGTATGGAAGGCGCCCTGCCCAGCGTGGTGGGCGGACTTGTGGACCGTCCTGTGATCGCCGTGCCCACCTCCATCGGCTACGGCGCCGCCCTGGGCGGGCTGGCTGCCTTGCTCGGCATGCTCAACACCTGCGCCGCTGGCGTCACGGTGGTCAATATCGACAACGGGTTCGGCGCAGGTGTCGCCGCTGCCCGCATCAACCAACTTGGAACGGAGTCCATCGCCTGATGACCGCACGCAAACCTGCCTGGTTCGCCCTTGAGAATGGCCTGGTGATCGAGGGAACTTCCCTCGGAGCCGAAGGAGAACGCGGTGGCGACCTGGTATTCAACACCGCCATGAGCGGCTACCACGAGATCCTCACGGACCCGTCCTACGCCGGCCAAGTGGTGCTGATGACCTACCCCCTGATCGGCAACTACGGCATCGCCGAAGAGGACGCGGAATCGGCGCGCGCTTGGCCCGAGGGCTTCGTGGTCAAGCAAGCCTCGTCGATCGCCTCGAGCCATCGCTCCACGCAAACCCTGCAGGAGTTCCTGAAAGCCGAAGGCATCGTCGGCATAGAAGGCGTCGACACGCGCCGCCTGGTGAAGCTCACCCGCGAGCTCGGCTCCCTGCGCTGCATCATCTCCACCACCGACTCCGATCCCGAGTCCCTGGTGGCCAAGGCCAAGGCCATGCCCTCCACTACCGCCTGCAATCTGGCGGCCAAAGTCACCTGCAAAGAGCCCTACACCTGGGACGAGTCCTACCCGGACTCCTACCCGGTGGAGATCACAGGCGCGACCGAACCGCGCCTCTCCCTGGTGGCCTACGACTTTGGCATCAAGCGCAATATCCTGCGCAGCCTGGTGCACTGCGGCTTCGACGTGACCGTTGTACCCGCCGGCACCTCCGCCACCGATGTGCTCGCACGCAAGCCCGACGCCGTCTTCCTCTCCAATGGACCGGGCGACCCTGAGGCCGTGACCTCCGCCATCCAGGCCTGCAAGGAACTCGTAGGTAAGGTGCCGATCTTCGGCATCTGCCTCGGCCACCAGATCCTCTGCCTGGCTCAGGGCGCGCAGACCTACAAGATGCCCTTCGGCCACCACGGCGCGAATCATCCCGTGCTTGACGAGACCACCGATCGCGTCGAGATCACCTCCCAGAACCATTCCTACGCCGTCGACGCGAGCTCCATCCCGGACTGCCTCGAGGTCACCCACGTGAACCTCAACGACCAGACCGTCGCCGGAGTACGCCACAAGCAGCACCCGGTCTTCAGCGTGCAATACCACCCGGAAGCCTGTCCAGGTCCCCATGACCCCTTTTACCTGTTTGACAGATTCCGTTCGTTGATCGAAGGAATAAAGGTATAGAGGATGAAGTAAATTGGAGTACATTGCGTGTAAACGGGTTGAACAATTATTTCCGATGCCGGCATATAAGCTTTTCCCATTAAGTGAGCATGTTCACCAGAGGAATCCCATGATCCTGGCATTGCCTGGAGCTTGCAGCTTATTCTTTGGAAGGGGTTATTTTACTGTCTCTCAAAGGTTTATTGCTGAGTGCGTAAAGGCCGGTCATCAGATAAAGAACACCACCAATCACATAGATTGCACGAATAGAGATAAAATCAGAGGCCCATGCAAAAAAGACACCTGCAAACATAAAGACAGCGTTTCGCAGCATTTCCCGTGTCGCATAAATTCGCCCCAGTTGTCCTTTTTCAACAGTACTTTGCAGTAGAGAATCCTGTGCCACATCACGGATGGCAAAAGGCGGGCCAAAGACAAAGGCCCACATCACAGCTATCCATACCGTCTGGCTACCTGCATAAGCCAGTGTGAGTAAGCCTGCGGCACAGGCATTGATAACAATAATGCGGCCTGAATAGCGAGCGAGCCAGTCGCTGATTGTTAGTGCACCAAGAGATCCAAGGATCATTCCGGTAAAGTAGGCGGTTGCCTGATATCCCCAATCTACGGCATCACCATGCAGAGCCTTGGTGGTAAAGGTGAGCATTAAGGCTCCGGTCCAAATGCCATGTGGCAGATGTTCCACTGTCTCCATCACTGTAAGTGGCCTGGCGATGGGATGTTTGCGTAGATATTTCCAACCGGAGACCCATGATGTCCAGATAGATTCTCTTCTGGTAGCATCTTTTATCTTTTCTCGTTTGGGTTCCACAATGGGTATTGCTGTAAAAGTTGCCAGAACAAATAGCCCTATGACTACAAAGGCAATCCGGTGCAGGGGGTGTGATAAAATAAGCCAGCCGCCTGCTGTATAGGAGATGGCCATCATTATTTGACTAGAGGCCAGAATAAAGCTGTTGGCCTGTACTAAATGGCCAGAATCAACCAGCGACGGAATTAAAGACATACGGGCAGGACGGTGGAAGCTATCGGCAGCAGAAAGACCGGCAAGTAAAAGGTATATTGCAACAACAGAGAGCTCACCGCCTCCCTGTAGAAGACCTATGGCAACACCAACCAGTAGTATTTGCAGGCATCCCATACCGATAAACATGTTTTTCCGGGGAAATCGATCCACCAGTACTCCAGCAATCGGGCCGAGTAAAAATGGTGGTAGCGTTCGTGCCACCATTGTACCGGCTGCCTGCAATGTGGATGAGGTCTGTACAAAAACAGACACCAGGATGGTGATTGTAAAGAGTTCAATGGCCAGGGTTGTGGTGACATTGACCAGCCAGAGGTAGAGGTAATTCTTGTTTTTCATATAAAAAATGACTCAACATTAACGCATTGCATCCTCTAACAAAACTCTTTGTCAAAGCCGATAGTAATACTTGCATAGACATTGCTTACAGCTATAAACCTTGAAATGTGATATCGGATTAATGGGAATTTTAAGAGGAGGAGATCTTGCAGCGCCTATTACAGAAACACTTTTTTTATTCCAGGAAGTGTATTGGTCGTACTCTTTTCCTCCCCACTGACTCACTGGCTCACTGAAAAGTGTTTTTTTATCACGAGAGGAACAAAGATGGCAAAACGTAAAGAATTTAATCCTGATCCCAATGATTCGTTCCTTAGAAGGAGGATCATATACAATACTAAGTACTCAATCAATGGATTAGTTTCGACTTTTAAAAATGAAGAAGCTTTTAGAATAGAGATATTTCTAGCTCTTATTATGATTCCGCTTGGCTTTTATTTGGCCCCTGAAGGTGTTTCGAGGCTTCTTTTGATTGGTAGTATTGTATTGGTTTTGATTGTTGAACTTTTAAATACTGGTTTGGAAAATTTGGTTGACAGGGTAAGTTTGGAGAAACATGAACTTTCCGGTAGAGTTAAAGACCAAGGTTCTGCTGCTGTGTTTTTGTCTATTTGTTTATGTGGTTTTGTTTGGATTATGATTTTGTTTTTTTAAAGTACCATTGGAATTTCGCTGACAGGGGTCGGGCATCCATGCGTTACCTTCTTTAGCAAACTACAGCAAATGAAATCATGCTTATTTTCATTGGGGTCTGCCTCGCATTGAATAGTAACCTGACTCCTGTTTTCTCTCATAAAGGCACAATCACTTAGGTGACTCCGCCTTTATGAGAGAAGAAAATTCTGAGAGATACGGGTTATTTTTTCCTTCTTCTTGCTCCTGCTGCCAGTCCTGCCAGTCCTACACCGAAGAGGACCATTGTTGCTGGTTCTGGTACTGGTGTCGATTGCAGCGCACTAAATGTTGTGCCCCTTTGAGAGTAACTATAAAAACCTACTTTCCCAGCTGAAAACGCACCATAGGTGTCAAAAGAAAAAAGAGTATTCGACCTGTCTGATACAGATATTCTCACATTGCTATCGGTATATCTGAGAGTGAAATCATACATCTGCTTATCTGCCCATCCATTAGTCGAAGAAAAGTCAGTCGCCAGCAAATTGATATCAGCTCCACGATGACTCCACAAATTAACGTCAGATCCTGTGATGTGCGAAACAGCAAACCCTTCGTGTCCTTTTCCATTCCCCCTGAGTGCCTGGGAAGACTGCTTCCAGTCAAAAAGATAATAATCAGTGGCTGATGTGTAGCCAAATACGATACCTATCCAGTCATTATCGCTTCTCGTGCTTACGCCAAAAGACCCTTCAAATACAGTGTTTTGCCATAAGGAGTCGCTCAGCAATACCGATGCATCTGAATTTCTAGTCTGAACGGCTTTATCCCCATCAATTTTCCAGCCACCACGTCCACCATCCCAACCTGTGTGTTCCAGCGTTTGAGCACGCCACCCGGAGATATCAACTGGTCCAGCGAATACAACAACAGAACTTGCCAAAACCAACAACCCAGTTAACAATATTATTTTTTTCATAATCTCCCTCGATCATTTTTATCTAAATAAAACCATCCTTACCACTAAGAGGATACGAGACACCGCCCGAAACAACAATAGGTCGAATAACTATTTTGAGTAAATCCAGATTAATCAACGTTCCAGACGCTGTAAATTCAACCCTTCGCTGGCTGCGTCTGTTCCGGGCAGTAAACGATTTTTCCAAGTACTGATTTTTAATTTTAGTTCATCTCGTAAAATCTCTTGGGCTCTTCTGTTTTATCCCCTCCGTTCAATGATTCGGCGGGGAATAAACCCTTTGCTCTGCCAATCAGCAAAGAGCTCCTTGAGCAGAGTCAACACTCTGCCACATCCATGCGGAATAGCTATTCATAGTGAAAGGTAATTTCTCTACTATTGATGTGAAGCCCAGAGAGTCTGCATATCTCACCGAGTCCGGCCTACTCAAGAGGAATTTTCCCGGCAAGGTACAATGGAAGAAACTGTATTTTGTGTTCATAATCTATCCGGAATGGTTTTCCGCTCATAATAATCCGGTAAGGTGGTTTGTATTTTTCAGCAAACACTTTAAGACTTTTTGCTTGGGTTACCCACCCCGATTTGATTTCAATGGGAA
>JAESPV010000099.1 GCA_016765495.1 Desulfocapsa sp.
CTTTACGAGTTATCCCAAACACACAACATGGCCGCATATTGTCACAAAGTTCACGGTTTACCTTTCATCACAATTCTTCATTCCGTATAGAAGAAAATAGTAATAAGAATCTTATTAAATTTAAAATACCTTCAGGGTCTGTTAAGAAAACAATTATGAAAGAGCTTTCAGGGATAAATATTAATTGGTCAACCTTATTCCCTGATTTAGACCATTTAGTTAAGGACATTAAATGGCAAACAAACACACTGTAAATAACAAAAGGCATAACAAAAAAATGCACCCGACTGGCTCACACGTCCGATTTTCGGATGTTTATCTACCATTGTCTCTCGCACCATCATTCCGGTAGATCCATGGCCAGCCGGTGATTTAGCACGTTATGCTTGAAAATAAATGTCAGCAAATTATCAAAAAATGGAAACATAATGAGAAAAGTTATCGGAATAATGGCAATAATGTTTTTTGCATGTTCAATTGTATATGCAAGCAATCAAAATAAGAGTTCGGAGATGACGAAAATGAGTGAGCATGAAAAGATCAATTATGTCGAGTTTCCATCAAAAAACCTTGCAGTCACTAAAGCATTTTTTGTTGAGGCATTTGGTTGGTCTTTTGTCGATTATGGCCCTGAATATATCGCTTTTAAAAATGAAGGGCTCGATGGAGGTTTCTTTAAATCTGACCTTGTTTTATCCAGTAATAATGGAAGTGCTTTAATTGTTCTTTATAGCAATGCATTAGAAATTACTTTATCAAAAATTGAAAAAGCTGGTGGGAAAATTGTAAAACCAATCTTTTCATTCCCAGGCGGTCGAAGGTTCCATTTCACAGATCCCAATGGCAATGAATATGCAGTTTGGTCTGAATAAATTTACAGACAATAACAGCAAATCGCCCTGCCCCAATTACTGAAAGTGGAATATTATGGCAAACTCTCACAATGAGAAAGTACAACAGTTAATCAATGATATTGAGATGTATCATCCTGATAAACTTGAACTGCTCATGAAGCTAAGAGATATTGTTTTTCACCACCATCCCAAAACACTCGAAAGAGTAATGTATGGTGGCATTATGTTTTCCATGGAAAGCGATTATGGAGGAATCTTCGTAAGAAAAAAGCATATCTCATTTGAGTTTACAAGTGGTAATGAGTTTGAAGATCCAGATAAAATATTAGAAGGAAAAGGTAAGTTTCGCCGACATCTCAAATTACGTTCAATGGAAGATGTTGAGAACAAAAACGTATCATATTTCGTCAAACAAGTTCAATAAAAAACAAAAGATTAAAGGCATAACAAAAAAATGCACCCGACTGGCTCGCACGTCCGATTTTCGGATGTTTATCTACCATCGTCTCTCGCTCCACCATTCCGGTAAATCCATGGCCAGCCGGTGATTTAGAACGTTATTCGCGACACGATGTCGCGTTTTTATATGTGATCCCGCACTGATAGATCGTGCGCAGTCACCCGGCATGTTCCTGCCGGTATCCTAGGGAGGCGTGCTGCTGTTGCGCTGATGACAGGGTGCGAAGCCCTCCCGACAATGTACCGAATTGGGTGGAAATCGTGAGATGGAACCCCCTCCGGGAATCCCTCCCGGTTAAGGGCTAGGATTGGACAATATGGCGAGAGTAGGCGAAGGACTTTACGCGTCGTCAACGAGCAACTGGCCTAAGGGGATTAATAGGTCAAAGGTGCGCTTCCCAGAGTTCGCGCATGTTGGAGAGGTTGCAGGTCATTAACGTCCCTGCACGGAACCCAATTTCTTACCGGTGTCCAAGTCCCGCCTAAGTTGTCCGTTAAAGTAAATTCGTGGAACGTGGGAACCCCATCTGTCCGTCCTGTGCAATGCAGGGCAGGCATTACCGTAAGGCGTGCTGTTGGAGTGGTGGGATTGAGAGGTCGAAAGAAGCTAAGGCCCTTGGGAAAGCCGAGGGATAGGGTATGAAAAAAGACTCAACGCTAAAACAGGTTTCCGGCTGGATACGTGTGAATGGTGTGCTGACGTTCGGCAGGTGTTCCATTGCGAGAGAATCAGGAGAACCCTCTAAGACAGAAAAGCTAGAGACGGCTTCGGCTGGGGCATTCGTCAACTTTGTTAACCCATGGCACACCGTTAGTTGGCGTGTAGCAAGGGAACATGTTCGAGGGCTGCAGATACGCATCGCAAAGGCTGTAAAGGAAAACAATTGGGGCAAGGTGCAAACCCTGCAACGATTAGTAACCAACTCGTTCCACGCCAAGCTATTGGCTGTCAAACGAGTGACTTCCAACAAGGGGAAAAACACTCCTGGCGTTGATGGTGTCCTGTGGCAGGATGCCGAAGCCAAATGGCAGGCTGTAAGCAGTCTGTGCAGACGTAGTTATAAGCCACAGCCATTAAGAAGGATCTATATCCCGAAGAAGAACGGAAAGAAACGTCCTCTTTCAATACCCACTATGATGGACAGAGCGCAACAAGCCCTGCACAAACTGGCACTGGCACCAGTAGCCGAAACCCTGGCCGATGGAAATTCCTACGGCTTCCGGGAATTACGCTCCTGCGCAGATGCCATACAGGCAGGATTTAACGCACTGTCAAAGCCCAACTCGGCAACATGGATATTGGAAGCAGATATTAAGGGTTGTTTCGATAACATTTCCATCCGGTGGTTGCTTGACAACGTACCAATGGATAAAACCATTCTTCGCAAATGGCTAACGGCAGGATACATGGAAGACGGCATCTTGTATCCTTCTCGTAAAGGGACACCTCAGGGCGGGATTATTAGTCCTACCTTGTCGAATATGGCTCTCGATGGTTTGGAGGATGTCGTTCGTCGTGCAGTCCCCCGTCGAAACAGAGTCAATTTCATCCGTTATGCAGATGACTTTATTATCACCGGCAAATCGAAATATCTGCTGGTAAATAAGGTCAAGCCAGCGGTTGAAGAGTTCCTTGTGAAACGTGGTCTTACTCTTTCCGAAGAGAAGACCATGATAACACACATACGAGATGGGTTTACGTTCCTCGGGCAAACTTTCCGTAAAATTGGCAGGAGACTGCACATCAAGCCATCAAAAGAGGGAATCAAAGCCCTCATAGAGAAAGCGGGAACGATAATCAGAAAATACGTCAGCAGTCCGATGATCATCCTGATCACAAAGCTAAATCAAGTTCTTCGTGGTTGGGCTAACTACCACCGCCATGTGGTTTCATCGGAAGCCTTTAGCCGAGTTGATACCTATGTGTTTGAACAACTCTGGCGGATGCTCAGGAAACGACACCCGAAGAAATCCAAACGGTGGTTGTTCAAGGAATATTGGACAAACACTGAACGGAAACACATCTTTGCTGTCAAATCCATAACTCGAAAGGGTATACTTAAAACCTATAAGGTCTTACGTGTAGCATCCATTGGAATTAAGAGACACATTAAGATTAAAGCGGCGGCCAACCCTTATGACCCAACCTTTGCAGGATACTTCTGGCAAAGAAGGAATAATAAGGAAAGCAGGGTATTACCAGCATTGTCATCAAGGCAATACCGCGCTATGTTGGCATAGGAAGAATTACAGTCGGGCAGTTCAATAAGGGCTGTCTTTGGAATGCTTGAGCCGTGTGATGGGAAACTATCACGCACGGTTCTGAGGGGGGAAGGGAGCCGCAAGGCTCCTGCCCTACCCGGTGTTTTTGAATCAAATTAACAAAAGGAGTAATATCGAGTGCCAATTGATGAAAAATATATCGAAGAACTATTGCGACTTAAAGGTAAATATTTATATCATCGAGAAGGCCAAGAATTAGAATTTAAAGAACAATATAATTTTGGAGGCCTTGGTGATTATTTTCGTGATTTCGCAGCCATTTCCAATAACAAAGGAGGATATATGATTTTTGGGGTTCAGGACTCTC
>JAESPV010000100.1 GCA_016765495.1 Desulfocapsa sp.
CCAAATTCGGAACCAACTAATTTATATAATTCATTATCCTGATGTTTTGACATTTGTTGATTCTATTTTTTGGTAAATAAATTCATTTTTTTTTATATTTGATTTTTTATTGATTTGTAAAAAATTGAATTTTTTTAACACAAAATGAAACTTGTATCAAGAATTGCCATTGGTTGCGGATTTGCCCTCGCTCTCGCCTCTACCCCATCTTTTGCCGAGCAACAATTTGTAACCATCGGCACCGGCGGTGTTACCGGCGTTTATTATCCCACTGGTGGCGCTATTTGTCGCCTTGTAAATAAAACAAGAAAAGATCATGGAATCCGTTGCTCAGTTGAGAGTACAGGTGGTTCTATTTACAATCTGAACACCATTGCTGCCGGTGAACTTGATATGGGTGTCGCCCAGTCTGATTGGCAGTATCATGCATATAACGGAACTTCAAAGTTTGAGAAAAAAGGACCAAACAAAAAACTTCGGGCAGTTTTCTCCATTCATCCAGAGCCCTTCACCGTTGTTGCCCGTGCTGATTCCGGTATTAAAGAATTCAAAGATTTGAAAGGTAAACGTGTGAACATTGGTAACCCTGGTTCCGGTCAGCGTGGTACCATGACAGTTCTGATGGATGCCCTTGGTTGGACCACAAAAGATTTCAAACTTGCCTCCGAGTTGAAATCTTCGGAGCAGTCTAAAGCACTTTGTGACAATAAAGTTGATGCTATGGTTTTCGTCGCTGGTCACCCAAGTGGATCCATTAAAGAGGCTACCACTTCATGTGATGCAATACTGGTTAATGTAACAGGACCTGAAGTAGACAAACTTGTCGCAGACAATGACTACTATCGTACCGCTACCATCCCTGGTGGAATGTATCGTGGAACCGATACTGACACTAAAACTTTTGGTGTAGGTGCTACCTTTGTTTCTTCCTCCGATGTTCCTGAAAACGTTATCTACAACGTAGTTAAAGCAGTATTTGAGAACTTTGACTCCTTCCGGAAACTGCATCCAGCATTTAACAATCTGAAAAAAGAAGAAATGATAAAAGATGGTCTCTCTGCTCCTTTGCATGATGGAGCTGCTAAATACTATAAAGAAGCTGGCCTTCTAAAATAGTCCGACTTATAAAAAAGGCGTACTGACAAACAGTACGCCTTTTTTACTTACCCCATATTTTTTCAGTAGTACCTACCTCCTATTACCATTTATGGGAGTTACACTAAGGAACGTACACGAAATAACTTGAACATCTTATTGGCCCCTTGTTCCCTTTCCTGTACTTGAAAACACGTTGCATCCTTCCTGTATGCAACGTGTTTTCAAGTACAGGTGGAGAAAAACATTCTTCGCAATATGTTCAAGCAACTTAGTTCCTTATGAATTCTTTTTTAGGTTTTTCTGAAAAGGGTTTATAAGGAACGTATGCTGACTTGTTTACTGTTCACCAGTATTTGTTCCCATTCCCAAGCAAACATAACTAAAAGGTATCATCGCATGAGTGAAGAAAATTTCGACATAAAAACCGATAAAGAACTTCAGGAGATGATCGCTGAGACAGACTTCGGTGCCCGAAATCCAACGGGTGCTTTTCCTAAAAAAATTCTTTTTTTAGTTCCGCTTATCTGGACTATTTTTCAGCTTTGGTACGCATCTCCTCTTCCATTTATTTTTAATTTTTTTATTATTAACGACACCGAAGCAAGAGCCATTCACCTGGCCTTTGCCGTCTTTCTTTCTTACACAGCTTACCCTACGTTTAAAACTTCTCCGAGAAGCTACATCCCCATTCAGGATTGGGTTCTTGGTATGATTGCAACCTTTTGTGCATCCTATTTATATTTCTTTTATGCAGGACTTGCCGAACGGCCAGGTGATCCAACTCAAATGGATATCATCGTGGCAGTTACCGGTATGATTCTACTGCTTGAAGCAACACGCCGGGCCTTAGGACCACCGCTGATGGTGGTTGCCGCTATATTTTGTATCTATACTTTTGGCGGGCAATTTATGCCGGATGTTATTGCCCATAAGGGAGCGAGCCTGAATAAGGGTATGTCCCATTACTGGCTTGGAACAGAAGGTGTTTTTGGCGTTGCTTTGGGTGTTTCCACTGGTATGGTTTTTATGTTTGTTCTTTTTGGCGCACTCTTAGAATCAGCTGGTGCTGGTAATTATTTTATCCGCACTGCATTTGCCGGGCTTGGACATCTCAAGGGTGGTCCTGCAAAGGCTGCTGTTGTTTCCTCCGGTCTCACTGGGCTTGTGTCAGGTTCTTCCATTGCAAATGTTGTCACCACTGGAACCTTTACCATTCCATTGATGAAAAAAGTTGGCTTTAAAGCTGAAAAAGCCGGAGCCATTGAAGTTGCCTGTTCCACCAATGGTCAGCTTATGCCTCCTGTTATGGGTGCCGCCGCTTTTCTCATGGTCGAGTATGTTGGTATCACCTACCTTGAAGTTATTAAGTGTGCATTTTTACCTGCAATTATCTCTTATATAGCACTTGTTTATATTGTTCACCTTGAAGCCTGTAAGATGGGACTTGAAGGCTTGAAAAAGAGAGTTACACAAACACTTGCCCAGAAATTGCTATCATTTGTATTTAGTTTTTTGTTCATGATTGTCATGGCTGCTGTTACGTATTATGGCATTGGCTGGATCAAGACTGTTGCTGGTAACTTCACTATTTATATCGTGTCGGGCTTACTTGCTATCGCATATCTCGGGCTCATCATGTATGCCACCAAGGTACCTGAACTTGAACAGACACACGACATCAAAGAACTCCCAGAGCTTTGGAAAACTGCGCAGGCAGGATTATATTTTTTACTGCCCATTGTTGTTCTTATGTGGTGCCTGGTTGTAGAACGTTTGTCCCCTGCCCTTTCAGCTTTCTGGGCCACAGTTCTCATGATTGTTATTGTCTTAACTCAACGTCCGTTAAAAGGGTATTTCAGGAAAAGTCAGGATGAGGATTTTTCTTTTAAAAATGGTTTTGATGATTTTATTAACGGACTGGTGTCCGGCGCCAGAAATATGATTGGTATTGGTGTTGCAACTGCAGCAGCAGGTATTGTTGTCGGTACCATCACACTCACGGGTATCGGTCTTGTTATGACTGATTTTGTGGAGTTTATTTCAGGTGGCAACCTGATGCTGGTTCTTTTCTTTACTGCTCTCATCAGCTTAATACTTGGTATGGGACTGCCAACGACCGCAAACTATATTGTTGTTTCCACTCTTATGGCTCCGGTAATTGTAGAGCTTGGTGCCCAGAATGGCCTCATCGTACCTTTGATAGCTGTCCATCTGTTTGTCTTTTACTTTGGAATTCTTGCCGATGATACACCACCTGTGGGGCTAGCTGCCTTTGCGGCTGCAGGGATTTCCGGAGGAGATCCGATCAAAACCGGTATACAGGGTTTCACCTACGACATCAGAACAGCCATCCTGCCATTTATGTTTATCTTTAATACCCAGTTATTAATGATAGGCATTGACAGCTTGTTCGTTCTAGTACTGATTGTTACCGCTGCAATTGCTGCCATGCTGGCATTTGCAGCCGCAACACAGGGTTTTTTCATTGTTAAAAGCCGTCTCTGGGAAACAATTGCACTTCTTTTAGTGACCTTCGTACTCTTCCGGCCGGGATACTTTTGGGGTAAGTTTTTTCCACCTCTTTCCAATGAATCTCCGACCCGTATTGAAACCCTTCTTACAGAAACTCAACCCGGTTCTTCACTACGAGTAATGATCAAGGGTGAAAGCATGAATGGGGATGAGTACACTAAAACCGTTATGCTGCCAGTCGGAGATCA
>JAESPV010000101.1 GCA_016765495.1 Desulfocapsa sp.
AGCTAATAACATTCCGATAAGCACTGCTTCTCCATGGTTTATCTTTTTGGAAAAATTGTTTGAAGATTCTATTCCATGTGCAAATGTATGACCAAAGTTTAAAACCATTCTTTTGTTGGACTCTTTTTCATCTGCAACTACAAAATGAACTTTATTTTTTGAGCTTTTTAAAACAATAATAAAGTCAAAAATGAATCCATATAACAGCAACTTACAAGTCAAGCAAACACTTGAATAGTCATTCATTTTCAACTTGACATAATGCACTTGCTAAAGTATAGCTTTGACTGTTATTTAATAAGTGTGTGTGGTAAATGCACTTTAGAGAAGTCCTTTTTAGACAGAAAACAATTATGTTTGTGGTCTACCGAAAAAATATTTCCAGGAGGAAAATAAAATGAGTGATCTTAAAGTTGCTGAAGATGGCATAGAAGTAGCAAGTACACTTGATGCAAAAGGTTTAAGTTGTCCAATGCCTCTTCTTCGCACCAAGAAAGAAATTGGTAAAATTGCTTCCGGCGAAGTTCTCCAGATTGATGGTACCGACCCAGGTTCCAGAAATGATCTTCCTGGATGGTGTGCCCGCGCAGGACATGAGTACCTCGGAGAAAAAGAAGGATCTGGTTTCATCAGCTTTTACGTAAAAAAAGGTTGATTACCAGCCCAGTTCTTTTCTTTATTTATCCGTAATAGTAAAAACATTAAAAGAATTTCCCGGAGAACATCATGTCCAAAAGTCTCGGAATATTTGTTACCAACCCTGACCAGTTCAAACACGTCATGGGAATAACAAAAGCTGCTAAAGCCAAAGGTTCCAGTGTCAAAATATTTTTTACTTGGGATGCTACTAAAAACCCTAAAGAAGAAGCCGGATTTCCCGAGCTTTGTAAAATAGCTGATGACGTCTCCATTTGTGCTGATAGTTATAAAAACATGGGATACGACACTGAAGATATTCCCGAGGGTCTTGAGGCCAACATAATGGCTACTCAAACCCAGCACGGTATCATCATTGAAGATTACGATTGTTATTTAAGTTTATAAGGAGGTTCCCATGGAATATAATAAAGTATGCCTGATGTACCGCAACCAGGATTGTACCGTTGATGGTATTCGTTCAGCTCTTGGGTTGGCTGTTGAAAATATGTATGCATATGGCTGCGTAATGGATGAACCTAAGATGGAAAAATTCACTGAACTCCAAGTCGAATCTCTTGAAATGCTTCGCGATATGGAAGGTGATGTTTTAGCAACAAAAGCTTCTAATTGCGAACTCAATGATCTCACGCCTATCACCATCGAAGAACTTGGTGAGAAACTTCGTGACATGACCCATATCATCCCTTACGGCATCATCAAAGCTTAGGAGTAACTTAATGAAAATTCTTAATGTTTATCGTTCAGAGCCAGATGATACCACTAAAAAACTGGTTGAAATTGTAGGTAGAGATCGTGATGTAGATTCTTTTGATCTTAATGTGGATGCACCTGATTACGACGCCTTAGTAGATAAAATTTTTGCTGCTGACCAAACCATTTGCTGGTGGTAGTCTGTTAGACTTGGAATTTTATATCTGACAAAATAATCCCCATGCTTTTTAATAAAAGTATGGGATTATTTTGTTCATAGCCATATGCTTTTAATGTTTAAGAGGCGTAACTAAGAATAATTTAGTTTTATCGTTTTTTCAGTCTTCTCTTTAATGAACCTTCCCCCCTTCCTCTCTTTCCATCAACAAGTTATGAAGGGCTGGTCTAAATTCCTTAATTTTCCAATTATCAACCCCGTAACAAACACGATTTGTTAACAGCACTGCAATACAATCTTTTTCAGGATCTATCCAAAATGACGTTCCGGTAAAACCCAGATGTCCGACACTTTTTCCTGAAAAATACTTTCCTGCACTTGAGCCTTGTGAAGACACCGTATCAAAGCCCATGGTCCAAGTAGACTCTCCTACTCGTTTTAAAATTTTTCTGAGCAGTTTGTTTGAGTAGGCAGGATGCTCTGCCCTGTCCTTCCACTGGTCAAGTAGTTGTTCACAAAACTGCATTACTCCAGAAAGTGTTCCAAAGAGTCCTGCATGTCCTGCCACTCCACCCATGACTCTACAGTTATCATCATGCACAAGTCCTGAAAGGCGCATTTTGCTCCACAAACAATTCCCAGTGTCCACATAGGTATGGGTACGCTTTTCTAAAGAATTGGGGAAAATAAGGTCTTTTTGAAGTTCCAGAGGGGTATAAATGATATCCCTGCTTAGTTCATCTATTTTTTTTCCAGTAATTTTTTCAATTATAAGGCCGAGAAGTATAAAACCTAAATCGCTGTAACAGCTAATATCATCTTTTGGAAAGCGCAGTTTTTCATTTAATATTTGTTTTACTAAGTATTCTTTTCTATTTTTTGCAGAAATTTTTATCAATTCATTAAAATACTCTCTGTGAGATACAAATCCCGAACTGTGCGACATTAATTCTTTAATTGATATCTTTTTTTTATCTTCGGGACAACTTGAAAAAATATCACCCAGTTCTGTATACGGTTTTAATTTATTTTTTTCAAAAAGATGCAGCAAAACCGGTACTGTTGCAAGAGCTTTACTCAGTGAGGCAAGATCAAAAAAATCATCCTTTCCAAGTTTTGTTTCAAAAGGTTCCTGCCGGGAGAATCCATAGTATTTCTTGAATCTATCATAACCACCATTACTCCATCTTGAAAAAGCAACAGCTGAAGCAGAAAAAAACCTATTATTTAAAGATTGTATAAATAAATTGTCTACTTTTTCAACCCTCTTTTTTTCCACTTTACCATCCCTGTTTTCAACTGATTTGAAGAAATGAACATATTTCTAATAAATCTTGCTTTTTTACCTGATTTACACGAGAACAATACAAAGATTCATAGTTACTTATCATGCCGTTTTTACTGATAATATTTACTATGGTTTCAATGTTGTTAACAATCTTTTAACAGCAAATGTTAGGAGTTTATTCATAACCTCGTTAATAAGTTGTTAAAAACGATATAGTAACAAATATTCTCTTTTTTTTCACATAACTTTGTTTACAAAAAAAACCATTATTTTAGGATGTTATCCGCCTATTCAACATACTAACCCCCTTAATAACAATAATAATTGAAAGACTATTCAATAAAGGTAATCCCCCGATGAGACTAAATTGTACAATATCAGTAAGCCCTCCTTGCCTCCATCTTTTATCTCTGCAAGAATTATCGTTCAGCAAGGTAACCTGAAAATCAAAGAGAACTGTCCCGCAATCAGCGTCACTGACAGGCCACATATCCTGATAGCCAAACGGCCTTAACTGATAGAGCACTGCCACCAACATAGACTGTCATATAATGCACTGACCTATTGATGCAGTATTAAATGTCAAAACCAATGTGCTCTCCTGAGATATCGCAGGTACCGATTATTATCCAAAGTATGCAGATGCCTGAGCAATAATCAGCATCTCTAAAGATTTTACTTCCCAGACAGGCAATCCTTCCAATGGCCAGAGATGACTTACCCCACATATTCTGACTGTAAAGTTTAGAGATCACAAGCCTTTTTCCGTCAGGAGAAGCAATTTGTGCACCTGGGAGGTGATATCTGTAGAGAATCTATGTGTATTTGATCAGAGAAGGTTGCTGAATTTGTTTCAGGATGAAATAACCCGCCACGGAGATGCGGCTAAAATATCCCTCGGTGATTTCAAGGGAACGTGCAGACGAACCATGATTGAGACAGCAAAAGCAAATAAACCGGAACCGAATACCTATTGAAGATGTATCTTTATCAACATACCAACTACCTCGAACACTGGAAGGGTACGAAGAGTTACTTCCCTGGAATATGACACCTGAAGATTTCAGTTCTGTGATATTAGGTGTGGTGCTTTAAGCGCTTACGAAAAAAAATTATTATTTAAGGATTGTATAAATACTTTGGCTACTTTTTTTCCACTTTAATCATTCCTGTTTCAACTAATTTGAAGAAATAAACATATTTCTAATATAACTTGTTTTTTTACCCGATTTACACTAGAATAATGCAAAGATTCATAGTTGTTTATCATGTTGTTTTTACGTTTAAATTATAAAATATTTTTGATGTTTTTAACAATCTTTTAACAGCAAATGTTAGGAGTTTATTAATAACCTCGTTAATAAGCTGTTAAAAACGACATAATAACAAATATTCTCTTTTTTTTCACATGGCTTTGTTTACAAAAAATTCAATTACTTTAGTATGTTATACACATATTTAACATACTAACCCGCTTAATAACAATAATAAAAGAATATTTAATAAAGGTACCCCCCATGACACTAAATTGTAGTATATCACGATCTGATTTTATGGAAGGTCTCAACAGCCTGCAAAATATTACAAATAAACGGGTTACTCTAGCCATACTCTCAAACATCCTTATTGAAACAACAAGTGACAGTTTAATACTCACAGCAACGGATCTTGAAATAGGATTGCGAGTTAAAGTTCCTGCTGAAATAAACGATCAGGGAACATTAACCCTGCCAAGTAAAAAGATTTTTGAAATAGTACGAGAATCCGGTTCTGACACAATCAGCATACAGGAAACTGAAAACAGCTGGGTTATTATTTCAGCAGGACTGAGTACCTATAATCTTGCCGGCATGGCAAGTGATGATTTTCCTGAATTCCCTACCTTTAATAAGGAAAACTTTGTTTCATTTGAAGCAGGGATATTTTCTGATATCATCGATAAAGTTATCTTTTCTGTGGCCAACGAAGAAGAAAATGCCTATTCCCTGACCAATGTTCTTTTTGAAACAGAGAAGAGAGGTGAACAGTCATATTTACGAATGATTTCATCGGATGGACATCGTCTTTCCATTATGGAAAAAGATGTGGAAACTGATATTGATTTATTAAATGTCCAACCGGGTACATTAATTCCTAAAAAAGGTATTCAGGAACTCAAAAAATTCTGCGATACTCGTGATAGTATTGAAATTTCTTTTGAAGAAAAACAGATGATTGTAAGAGATAACGAAGCCACCATGGTTATTCTTTTAAAAAAGGGTGAATTTCCTCAATATGGTGCAATTATTCAAGCTGTCCAGCTTGAAAATAAAATACAAATAGAAAGAATCCCATTTTTAGATTCATTAAAACGAATAAATCTTTTTACCGAGGATATTTTTCATACCATTCAGTTTGAAATCGAAAACGGAAAAATGATTTTAAGTTCACAGAATGTAGATCTTGGAAATGCAAAAGATATTCAAGATGTGAAATATGACGGTGAGCCCTTGCTACTTGGTTTTAACTGCAGATATTTTATAGATGCTCTCCAGATTATGGAATGTGATATTGTGGATGCATATATCAATTCCAATAAAAGTCCTTGTCTTATGAGATCTGATATTGATGAAGGATTTTTAAGTATCATAATGCCGATGCAATTATAATATGTAACGTATATGAATTGCTTATATACCTATCTTACTATTTAAGAGAAAGTATTTTCATTTCTTTGAAAAAGGAACAAAGTGTGACTAAAGAAAATAAAGATTACGGCGCAGAACAGATTAAAGTTCTTGATGGCCTCGAAGCTGTTCGTAAAAGACCAGCTATGTACATTGGTAATACCTCTGAAACAGGTCTCCATCATCTTATCTGGGAAGTTGTGGATAATAGCATTGATGAGGCTTTAGCCGGCCATTGTGAGCGTATTCACGTAAAGATCCATAAAGATAATAGTGTAACTGTACAGGATGATGGTCGTGGTATTCCGGTGGATATTCACCCCACTGAGAAAATGTCAGCACTGGAATTAGTTATGACAACTCTCCATGCAGGTGGAAAGTTTGATCATTCAACTTATAAAGTATCCGGTGGTCTCCATGGTGTTGGTATTTCAGTAGTAAATGCTCTTTCTACTAAAGCAGTAGCCCAAATAAAGCGTGATGGAAATATTTATCGTCAGGAATATAAATGTGGTGAACGTGTAGGAGACCTTGAAATAATTGGAACCTCTGAAAGTACGGGAACGTCCATTACATTTCATCCAGATCCTGACATATTTACTGATACAATTGTTTTTGATTACTCCATAATAAATAATCGTCTTCGAGAACTCGCTTTCTTAAATAAAAATGTTCGTATTTATTTAAAAGACGAACGCACCGGTGCTGAAGATAAGTTCCACGCTGAAGGTGGAATAAGTGAATATGTTGAATATTTGAATCGAAAAAGGACTACTATAAATGCCAAACCTATCTTTATAACTGGTGAAAAGGATATGGTTGAGGTGGAAATAGCTTTTCAGTATTTTGATGGCTATTCAGAAAGACTTTTCTCTTTTGTTAATAATATAAACACAAGAGAAGGTGGAACCCATGTATCCGGGTTTAGACGATCACTCACTAAATGTATCAATCGCTATGCAAGTGACGATATTATCCCAAAAAATATGAAAGAAAAAATGGGTGGTGATGATGTTCGTGAAGGATTAACCTGTGTTATTTCAGTTCGGGTTCCCGACCCACAATTTGAAGGACAGACAAAAACCAAACTTGGAAACTCTGAAGTAACTTCCATTGTAGATTCAATCTGTACAGAAAAACTCACCCTGTTCCTGGAACAAAA
>JAESPV010000102.1 GCA_016765495.1 Desulfocapsa sp.
CCAATGGTGCCGGAAAAACAACATTCCTGAAGATTCTAGCCGGTGATTTCGAACCGGATCGGGGGAGTGTTTCCATTGGCAGCAAGGAACGCCTTGCAGTTCTCAGGCAGGATCAGTTTGCCTTTGATGATGTAAAGGTGCTTGATACTGTAATCATGGGCCATGAACGTCTCTACGAATTACTGGTCGAACGTGAAGCATTATACGCAAAAGAGGACTTCACAGGAGAAGACGGAATTCGCAGTGGAGAGCTTGAAGCCGAAGTTGATGAATTAAATGGCTATGAAGCTGAATCCGATGCCGCAGTTTTACTTAGCGGGCTTGGTATCACAGAGGAGCTTATCCATAAAAAGATGAAGGAACTGGAAGGTGGTGAGAAGGTGCGTGTTTTGCTTGCTCAGGCCCTTTTCGGAAACCCTGATATTCTTCTGCTTGATGAGCCGACAAATAATCTGGATATTGATTCCATCGCCTGGCTTGAAAACTTTCTGGACAGGTTTCAAAATACAGTCATTATCGTTTCCCATGATCGCCACTTTCTTAACCAGGTGTGTACCCATGTGGCAGATATTGATTTTGGGAAAATCACCATTTATGTCGGTAACTACGATTTCTGGTATCAGGCTAGCCAATTGGTACTGCAGCAAAAACAGAATGAGAATAAGAAGGCAACAGCCAAAGCAAAAGAACTGAAAGATTTTATTCTGCGTTTCTCCTCCAATGCTTCTAAAGCTAAGCAGGCAACATCGAGGAAGAAACTGCTGGATAAACTAACCCTTGAAGAGATGCCGACCTCATCCAGAAAATACCCCTTTATCTCTTTTAAGGCGGGCAGACCCTGTGGTGATATCATCTTGGAGATTAAAGGTCTCAGCAAAACAATTGATGGCGTTGTCCTGTTTAAAGATATTGACATTACAGTGAATAAAGGTGAAAGAATCGCTTTTGTTGGCAGTAACAGTCTTGCTAAAACCACTCTTTTCCAGATCCTTACCGGCGAACTTGAACCAGACAGCGGCAGCTTTCGCTGGGGAGTTACCATTAGTCACTCCTATTTTGCCAAGGAAAACAGTTCTTTTTTTAATAAAGATGTCACCTTGGTGGAATGGCTTGGTGAGTATACTCCTATCACAGAGGGTGAGACCTTTGCCCGTGGCTTTTTAGGGAAGATGCTTTTTTCCGGCGAAGAGGCTCTCAAGAAGACCGGTGTTCTCTCCGGTGGTGAAAAAGTACGCTGTCTGCTGGCAAAAATGATGCTTTCGGATGCCAATTGTCTTATTATGGATGAACCCACCAATCATCTGGATCTAGAGTCGATCACTGCTTTAAATAATGGGCTTATCGCTTTCCCGGAAGTGATACTGTTTTCATCCCACGACCATCAGTTTGTTGATACCATCGCCAATAGGATCTTTGAATTATTACCAGGTGGTGTGATTGATAAGATGATGCCTTTTCAGGATTACCTGGAAGATGAAGGTGTGGCTTCGCTACGGGATGCATATTCCTGAGGGAAGAGAACGAGTACCAAGAACAATTCCTATTGACAGAAGATCACTGGTGTCCTATCTTACTTAGGAACAGATCTTACAAGAAGGGATGAATACATGGAAATCGAAAAACCTGGCAAACAACATCTTCATCAGCTCAAGCAACTCTGCAATGATGCCGGTATTAAGCTGACACACCAGCGACTGGAGATTTTCAGAGAACTAATGTCTGTCAGTGATCATCCATCTGCTGAGCTAATTCATAAAAGGCTTCACAAAAGACTCCCTACCATTGCCATTGATACTGTTTATCGAACCCTAACCACATTTGATGAATTGGGCCTGGTCAAAAAACTACATATCATGAATGAACGGACTCTATTTGATACAAACGTGACTATTCACCATCATTTTATTTGTAGTCACTGCAAAAAGGTAACCGACATTTACTGGTCTGATTTAGACAACTCAAAACTCCCTGAAATGGTGGAAGGTATGGGGAAGATACAATCCAGGCATCTTGAAATCCATGGCGTTTGTAACGACTGTCTACACAAAAGTGAAGAATAACCGCTGTTACATTGAAAACTTTTTTTTATCCTCAAACAAGAACATGTCTTATTAAAGACGCTAACTGAACAGAAAGCTCATATTAATGAAACCATGCTCTGAAAAGCATAAAACTCAACCATAGAGGAGAAGAAACATGTCAAACAAAAAGAAATTAACCAACAACGCCGGTGCCCCAGTAAGTGACAACCAAAATGTAATAACCGCCGGTGCACGTGGACCAATGCTACTGCAGGATGTATGGTATCTTGAGAAGCTTGCCCATTTCGATAGAGAAGTCATCCCGGAACGCCGTATGCATGCAAAGGGATCTGGAGCATACGGAACATTTACTGTTACACATGATATTACCCAGTATACCAAAGCAAATATATTTTCAGAGATTGGTAAAAAAACAGAATTATTTTCCAGATTTTCCACTGTGGCCGGGGAACGAGGAGCAGCCGATGCAGAACGTGATATCCGTGGATTTGCATTAAAGTTTTACACTGATGAAGGCAATTGGGATCTGGTTGGCAATAATACACCGGTATTTTTCCTTCGTGATCCCTTAAAATTTCCAGACCTTAACCATGCTGTAAAAAGGGATCCGAGAACCAATATGCGTAGTGCCAAAAACAACTGGGATTTCTGGACCTCCTTACCAGAAGCTCTACACCAGGTAACGATCACCATGAGTGAACGTGGCATTCCTGCCAGCTACCGGCATATGCATGGTTTTGGCAGCCATACTTTCAGCCTGCTTAATGCACAAAATGAGCGATTCTGGGTTAAATTCCATTTTCACACACAACAGGGAATAAAAAACCTTACCGACGCTGAGGCTGAGGCAATTGTGGGGAAATGCAGGGAAAGCCACCAGGAAGACCTTTATCAAAGTATCGAAAAAGGAGATTTTCCACGTTGGACCATGTTTATTCAGGTGATGCCGGAAAAAGAAGCTGCAAGCTGCCCCTACAACCCATTTGATCTGACTAAGGTCTGGTACCATAAAGACTATCCGCTCATTGAAGTTGGTGTCCTGGAATTAAACCGCAATCCGGAAAATTATTTTGCAGAAGTTGAACAATCTGCTTTTAATCCTGCCAGTGTTGTACCGGGGATAGGTTTTTCTCCAGACAAAATGCTGCAGGGAAGACTTTTTTCCTATGGTGATGCGCAACGTTATCGCCTTGGAATAAATCACCAGCAAATACCAGTTAATGCTCCACGTTGTCCCTTCCATAACTATCATCGGGATGGAGCCATGCGAGTGGACGGCAATCACGGCAGTACCATAGGATATGAACCGAACAGTTATGGCGAATGGCAGGAACAAGCGGATTTTAACGAACCACCGCTCAGTCTCGAAGGTGCAGCTGATCATTGGAACCACAGGGAAGATACTGATTATTTCAGCCAACCTGGAAAACTCTTTCAGCTCATGAACACTGAACAGCAACAGGCATTATTTGATAACACAGCCAGAGCCATGGGCGATGCTCCGAAAGAGATTAAAATGCGTCATATCGGAAATTGTCTCAAAGCTGACCCTGCATATGGAGCAGGAGTTGCAAAAGCACTCGAAATGGAATTGAATCAGACTCAATAAAAATCATAAAACTTTACGGTAACAAGTTGTAATAATGTCCATATTACTCTAAACCATTAAATTTATCACACGTGAGGATTGTACAATGGCGTCATTAAAAAACACCCAAATTTCCCAGCTCCATTTTACCCCATGTTGATTAACTCTAATATTGACATAAACCCCCTCCCTGTCAAGGAA
>JAESPV010000103.1 GCA_016765495.1 Desulfocapsa sp.
AAACAGCAAGTCACATCTCAGCCCCGAATTTCTCGCTGAACATATGAAGCGATCACGAGCTGTGGATTCAATACTGACAAAATCAGGAAACTAAGTTTCATGGAACAAAATAATACTCAGGAACATCTTTCCCGCAAAGACCAGAAAAAGAAAGCAAAAGGCAATACCATGTTAATTGTTATTATATCTTGCTGGTTGCTTTTTTACTTGTTTATGGGTTCACAAAGCGAGATTGGATGAAGACCTGGCCTCCTTCGGTCAGAGGGGAGTCAATGTGCAATGCCTGCCAGCTTTCAAGATAGCACTAAATCTGCTGTACAATAATTTATCAGACTTTTACATATAGGAGTTTTATCATGTACATTCAAAATCTTAGCGTCCTGGACGAAACCCATATCTGTCCAGACTGTGACATAAAAATGTCCTGCTGTGAAGTCCCTCCCGTTCATGTTGGTGATGGCCTTGGCTGGGGCTCTGAAGTTATGTTTATCTGTTTAAATGATGAATGTCCGACATTTAAAGGGGGATGGAAAAAAATAGATGTGAATTATGGGCACAAAGGTTCGTTTAGAAATATGCAGCTTCCCGGTTCCAAGGAATTAAATGCCTTGATGGTTGCTTCCAAAATGGCATTTACCGGTTCAATCGTTGATCCGGAATCAATGCGTGAACAAAATGAACGTTACCAGAAGGAAAAAGAAGCTGTTGCTGCCCTTGATACTTGTTTAGAGAAGAACGATATCACTCCCGTTATGACACTTATCCTTGACGAATCCGCAAACCCCAAGGATCGATCCCGCGCCATCGATTTACTTAAAAGCTTCAATGACCTTTCCTGTATTGATCCAATTAGGAATCATACATTTAGAAATACTGAATTTGAACAAAAATGCAATATGGTTATCTTTGTACTCTTAAAAGAGAATTACCAGAAAGAATGTCCATTCTGTGCCGAGTTAATAAAGGCTCAGGCGAAAAAATGTTTGCACTGCAAAGCTGAGGTTTAAAAAGATTAAATGATCAAAACTGACAGGTTTTTCAAAAGCTAACCTTTCAGACGGAGAGTTTTTTTACGACGCCAGCAAAATTATCCTTGCCAAACACAGAGGCAAAGGGTATAAAAAACAGCGGAATTTTAGGCGGTGGGTGTAGCTCAGCTGGTGGTAGCACCTGGTTGTGACCCAGGAGGTCGTGGGTTCAAGTCCCATCACTCACCCCATTGATGAAAAAGAGTCCCAAGCGTATATGCTTGGGACTCTTTTTTTTTATACCAAAATCATATTATGAAAACCCTCTATTTATTTTTTCTGATATCAGTTGCAACAATATTCCTCAGTAGCTGTTCAGCAAGCAAACTTCTTTCAAGCTGGAAAGACGAATCCCTTGAACAGGGCTCAATATCTCCAGTCCTTGTAATCGGTGTTGTAAAACATGACGAAACAAAACGAAGAATCTATGAGGATACTTTTGTCGACAGTTTTAAGTCAGCCGGGACAAATGCCATGGCCAGTTATACGTTAAGTAAAGCCCCCATCGAGCCTCATAAAACAGCATTACGTGAAATAATAAAAAAAGCAGAAGCTAAAACAATTCTCATTACCCATATGGTCAGCAGTCAAGAAAAAGATTTTTTTCAGCCCTCACATCTGCGGCATGGGTGAATCCCGAATAGACGAAGTCATTAAAGATTTGATCAACGACTCCACCAATCCCACCGTAGGCATATTGGGCAGTCCCGCTGCCGTTCACATACGCATCGCCGCCAAAGCCGACTCGCGCGAGGAGGCCCAAGCCCTCATTGATCCCGTCGATGTTCAAATCCGAAACTACTTCCCCGACCTCGTCATGGGCATCGACAACGACACCCTCGAAGGCGTAGTCGACCAATTACTCTGCGATCGCGGCTGGACAATCGCCATCATCGAGACCGTCTCCGGCGGTAAAATCGCCTCCAAAATGACCGCTATTCAGGCAAAAAGCTACTGTTTCGGCAGCGTTTACCCCTTGGGAACACTAGACTTAGATACCATTCACGCTCAACCACTGGACTTTTCCCGCCATAGTTTGCTAAACTATACCCCAAATTGCTCATTAGTAGCAGTTGTGGCCGATCCCGCTGCGGGGATTTGTGAGGCCACGTTTACCCATCCCGACGGTCAGGAAACCTGGTCACTGGGAAAATGCGGACAAAGCAACGTAATGCAAGAACGAATTGCCATACTCGCACTAGAGTACTTACGGCGCTTTTTAATCAAGACGACATAGTTCGTAGCGCACACAATCCATTAGCAACAAAAGGAAAGACATCCGGGATAGTTAATACCCGAGATGCAGGTACCCACAATGTTATCTATATTTGTCATAGTGCTGTATGCCTTACAGCCCGCTGCACCCGCTCAAGACGGTGTCGCCTCCTATTACACCATCGCAAGTAGCAGTAACCTCACCGCTTCCGGCGAAGCCATGGTCGATGAAGCCCTCACCTGCGCCATGATTTCCGGGAACTTCGGTGAACACTACCGGGTGACTTCCGAGGACGGTCGTAGCGTGGTCGTACGCCTCAATGATCGCGGCCCCTACATCGAAGGACGCAACATCGACCTTTCCGAAGCCGCCATGCGCGCACTCGGCCCGGATCTGCAAAAAGGTATACTGAAGGTCAGCATCCAGCGTATCGATGAAAAGAGCATTCCCCCGCTGTTCCAGAGCAATTAGTCGCTCCGGGTCACAACCAGCTTGTCACCCCAATACGCCGGTAAATCGTCTTTGGTCTCCAGCAATATCTCGCGAATCGCACGACGGGTTCGCCGACTCAAATGCGCATAGGCCTCATCCCGATCTTCCCCCGACAAGATATTCCACAAGCGCTGATAGACATGCTCCTTCATCTCATCCGGCAATCCATCAAACTGAGGCGAGTAAATTAAATAACTCAACGGATACCGGAACAAGCGCGTTTCCAGGTCAAACTCCCGCAACGAGCGATCACTCGTATCCTTGGGACCTTGCCCCGCAA
>JAESPV010000104.1 GCA_016765495.1 Desulfocapsa sp.
CCGAACGTCGCAAATCACCGGTGATTAAAAGTGGTGTGACTGTAGCGTAGCGGAAGCCGCGCCGCTTTTAATCGTCCGAGTGCATTTCCTTGTTAGCGGATGCACTTAACACAACAGTAAAACTCCATACTCCCACGAATAAAAGCCACAAGCTCAACGCCCCTTATTCAAGCCATGAGTTGCAGATATGGCAATCTCAGCCAGTCGTGCTTCCATTTCACGTATCACGGTCGTTGTGTCATCTACTATGCCGATATCAGTATTGAGCTGGAAAGCAATGGCGATCCCATAGTCTGGGTAGTAGCGGAGGCTAGAACTGTAACCCGGTATCCATCCACCATGTCCGTAAACCGGGCCAAATCGGCCTGTGCGATATATCCCAACCCCTGCTCCATACTGTATGTCAGGTGTGTCGGGACTAATCGGTACCGAATTCAAAAGCTCGTTTAAATAGGGGCTTGACATTGCATGCCCCGCGAAAAGTGCTGAACCCCAAAGCGCCAGATCGCGTGAATTACTCACGAGACCGCCGCCAGTCCATTCGAAACCAGGATGCCACACCATCTCGCCTTTTGGGGTGGTTGTTTTTCGGGGAAGTCCGAAGGCATTATCTGTTGATGTATATCCAGCGGCGAGCCCCGGCAAATACCGGCGGTCGGCCGGTGTCGTTAGGGTCAGGCCGAGTGGTATGAGAAATCGCTCCGTAATCTCAGTGTAGTAACTTTTTTGAGTAGCTTTTTCGATCACAAGTCCGACCAGAATATACCCTGTGTCTGTGTAAGCCCATCCCTTGCCAGCTTCAAATAGTGATGGCAGGTCCAGAATAAATCGAATCAAAGCCTCTGGCGGAAACGGATTATCTTTCTCACGCCATTTGTGGGAGAGCTCGGTGGCAAAGCTCTCAAGATGCACATGATCCGGCAATCCCGAAGTGTGGGTCAGAAGATGGCGTAAAGTGATCGCATCGTGATTGGGCAAACGGGTAAACCACCGCTGCTTCCCGAGCCAACGCGCAATCGGAATATCGAGATTCAGTGCGCCTTCATGCGCAAGTGCGACCGCTGTCGCACCGACAAAGGTCTTGCCGATACTCGCTGAAAGCATGCGCGATTGCACTGTCATTGGCGTTTTGGATTCCAGATCAGAGACCCCAGTAGCAGCAATACCTACTGTGCCGTTCCGCAACACATAGGCAGCTGTTGCACCCGGGAAGCCATATTGTTTCTGAAAGGTATCGAGCGCCAACTGAAATTCTTCCGCCAGATCAGATGCTGCTGCGGTATTCGGCTGTGAGGCTATCAGGAGATAAAAAAGGCATGGCAGTATCTGCAAGAGCACGCTTCCAAAACGTAAACCTGCACGATGGTTCAAGGCGATCAGATCATTCACACGCATCAGGTTTCCACTTCCATGTCCGAACTCAAGAACTTCTGCCTGTGCCGTTTCCGAGATCACGCGGTATCACTCCGCCTTCAGCTTGAGGTATAACCTCTGTGATGGCGCCTTCTTTATTGAACATTGTTTTTCGGTTGAACCAGACAATCAGAATAGCAACAACCATGAACAGGTATGTGTCATAAGGCTGTGCATCTGGCCAGACTGGATTGATGAGGATAAAATGGAACAATGCAGGGAGCAGTATGCTGCCGTGCGATATGTTAAATAATGGGGTTACGATTACGCTTAACGCAATTGTACCGAAAAAAAACGGTGCGAATGACCAGGCACTTTGAGGCGTTCCACTCAACAGGAATGCAGGCAGGTGCCAGAAACCCCAGATAACACCAAGAATCAGCCCGGCCCAGATAGGTTTCATCTTTCTTTGCAGCAGAGGAAGTGCCACCCCTCGCCAGCCAAGCTCTTCGACAGGGCCTTTAATCGCCGTTAATACCAATGCCACAGTGAGTGACTGAAATGAGGAAAACGGAAACGGTTCAGTGAAAAGGTTGCCTTTTAATGCAGCGCCACCAAAAAACACAAGCGGAATGCCGACAATCAAAAAGACATACCAAGCCGGAGAGCAGCGCCATAGCAACAACCGGGCCAGGTAACACCGCAATCCTCCCAAGCCACTGTAGTATGTGACGACAATGAAAGCGGCAATCGCAGGTGCGTACACCGCGAGGTAAAAAAGTGGATGTTGCCCTGTCAATTCACCGAAAATCTTGGTCATCTGGTTAGGGAGAAAGATGAATAGAGCCAGGATTCCCCAGGCCAAACCGAAAGCTATAAGCAGAAAGGGCACCAGGGCGATGAGGGGAACTTGACGCCTGTTTGACAAAATCATTTCTCGGCTCCAGGAAAACGAATTGCCTTAACTTCAGCCTTGAAGAAAGGAAAATACTCGTTTGTGCCAAACATGTTTCCAGCTACGACCCTAAACGGCAATTTGAAGCCTTGTACAACACGGAAGTCCGTAAGAGTACCGCCGAATGGTTGTAGGCGATGTGATTTTTCTGGGTTTGCATTGCTCCAACGCATAAAGGAAACCTCAACTGGTTGCCCCTTGGTATTCACAGTGACATTGACTGCCTGTGAAAGTTTTCCGTGAGTGACGGTGACACGAGCGGTATGCTCATCAATTCCTTCCCACTTCACACCTGCCCTCGGTAAAATTGCTGCGGGTGTCCAAAACACGGCTTCAGCTACGTAACGTCCGTAAGCAGATCGTGTATGGTCTGAGTCACCTCCCATCCGCGCCACTGGAATAAATCCCAATATACGAAATCTTGTCCATCGCCCAGAATCGGAACCAGATATCGGCATGATACCGGGTAAATGTAAGCGCCATACAAAGCCATGAGGTGCTGCAAGAATTTGGTACGCTTGCATAGGTCGGTAGTTAGGTTCTTTTTGTGAGCCAAGACTGAACTGGCCTCCCATATCAATTTCTGCCACAGTATACAAAGGTGTTCCTGATGCGATGGCGAAGTTGAAATATCGACGTGCTGGCTCAGGTAGATCAGCCACCATTGATGAATCATATCGCTCGGGATTTATAGGCTGTATGGAAGACAATTGTTTCCATTGAGACTGATCAGCACGCCAATCTAACAACCGTAAAATCAGAAGCGAGATAAGTAGTAAAACAAGGAGCGTTAAGAATACATAAATGAATTTCATAAGCATTTCCATTTCAAAGTAGAATTACGAAATTGTCTATCGCTAACGCCAAGCTAACCAGAAAAAATGGGGTGACTGGGACTTGGCAAAATTTCGTAAACTCTAGGCTTGGAAACCACTCCAAACCCCTGACCCCTTTTTTTCTGGTTGAGCGTTTTGTTAGCCTATTTCAAAGGAATTATTAATAATATTTTGAGATACGTACATGATTAATGGAATTTCCAGCTGTATGAAAGAATCATCAATGAAAGGTTCCAGTGAAGTTTGATTATGCCCTTTCTTCGAGTGAGTTATGGAGCAACGAATTTTATAAATTCTATTGCTCAATGAGTCTATGAGTGTTCTTTCGCTATTGGTATCAAGTGCGGTTACAAATGTATAATGTGGATTTGAACTTAAAAAACTATTTGTATCGTCTTCAGTGTTAAGCCATTCGAGTAATTTTGGAATATTCAATCTCTTTTCAATAACAATTTTCAAATTACTAATTTCTGATGAATAATTTATAGGGTTTTCGATAATTCCGTCACTGAGCTAACATCAATATTCCCGTTATTATCCTGAAGTGATTTGATTTTTTCTGAAATAACTAAACTTTTATCATCTAAATAGAAAAACTCTATAGCTTGATAAAATGTTAAATATTTTAACCTTGGAGATGTGGTATGATTGGATAGGTTGAAAAATCTTATGGGCGTTAACTCACATTCTAATTTGTTTATTCCAACTTCGTAGGTGTTATTCTCACCGATTCCTTTTTCAATTTCTTCGAAAAAATACCTCCTGAAATTTAAGCCAGTTTTGGTTGAAGAAACAAATAACAATTTTTCTATGAAATCCTCTAGTTCAGGGCCATATTCCTGATTGTCGGTTGTCCAGATTTTGATTGAGAAG
>JAESPV010000105.1 GCA_016765495.1 Desulfocapsa sp.
CACGGTATTCTGCTTGACGCACCTTGCTCAGGTACTGGTGTCACCCGCCGGCATCCCGACATACGCTGGAACAGAAGAATCGAAGATTTCAAGCATTATCAGAAAACTCAACTTGAACTACTCCAGTCTGCTGCAAAACTTCTTGCCCCAAATGGCATCCTTGTATACGCTACCTGTTCCCTCGAGGCAGAAGAAAATGAACAGGTCATCAAACATTTCCTCAACCGCAACTCCGATTTTTCCCTGGAAAACTGCACAGCATCTTTAACGTCTAAAGCACATACTTTTATTACAAACAAATACTTTGCCCCCTTGCCGGGACCTGCGATTGATGGCTTTTTCTGTGCCCGATTACGAAACAAGGGTTTTTAAAAAAGTATTTTTTGCACCATCGCTCCCCCTATCCTGATAGTGCCTTAACCTTTTGGCCACTTTGTGGTACAGAATCACGAGCCATTATTTTCAATGAAGATAATGAGCTGCTATGGTACAAATAAAAGCGGTTCATTATTCGTAACTATTCAGCAGCACCTCACCTTCGCCCATTCTGACCAACTTGAGTAGCACAAGTACTCATCGTTGCTCAGAATGAACGAATATGAGGCACTTCTGAACAGTTACAACTCAGAGGTTAGGGTAATATCCTGCCCTGCTGAATAGTTACCATTATTCTATTACACTCTACAAACAGGACACTATGGCTGAGATACGAAGTACACTTGATATGGTTATGGAACGTGCAGCACGAATGGCCGCACGCGCTGAAGATATTCCCGCAGACAAAGAAATCGAACAACAGGGAATGCGTCTTATTGCTGACTTCTTAAGTGGTAAACAATCGGGACTGACAGAGATTTTGAAGCAGGAGACACCGGAAAAGCAAATGGCTCTGCGTCGGGGAATGGCAAAGGCATTGGTTCGAAACATTGTCATTCCACGGGATGATATGCTGATGAATAACAGTGCAGTAGCCCTTAGCGGACTCCTTGATCTTTCCGGAGAAACAGGCGGTGAAGTGGAATCTGTCTGCGCCGAGCTGACACAACTCTTAGAGCAGTACGGTCAGCATAAAGAACAGATGAAAAGTCAGCTTGAAGATACAATCCGGGCGCAGTTAGCCCAGCAGCTCCAGGAGCAGACAGGCCAGGATCCCGATTCCAGTACAATTGACCCGAGCATGCATCCCCAGTATCAGAAAGAGTGGACACAGGCTCAGGCAAATCTGAACGATCAATATACTCAGGCTTTTAACCAGCGTAAAGAGATCCTTCTGCAACGATTTTGCTGATGAGTATTGCAAAACGTATCAAGAAAATCCAGGCCGGACTACGCAGAAAGAAAATTGATGCCATCCTCATCACTCAGCCCCATAATCGTCGCTACTTAAGTGGGTATTCTGCCCCTGACCACGATATTAGCGAAAGTTCAGGGGTCTTATTAATCCCTGCGCGTCGTTCCCCATTTTTACTTACTGATTTCCGCTTTAAAATCCAGGCTGAGCAGGAAGCTGAAAATATGGCAGTCATGCTTTACCCAAAAGGATTGTTAGCGCTGCTGGAAGTACTGCTTCCAGATCTTGGCATCCAATCTCTAGCCTTTGAAAGCCATTACACCTTGCATTCTGTAGCCGAAAAAATGTGGTCCCTGGGAGAGAAGCTCTCCATCAAGCTTACTCCGGTTCATGGCCTGGTGGAAAAAATGCGTGTTATTAAGGATGAGTCAGAAATTGATAAACTGCGAAGCTCAGTGCATCTTAATGAGGAAGTTTTTCAGGAAGTCTATCCAACAATTTCCCAGGATCAGACCGAAATTGACATTGCACTTGCGCTTGAAGCCACCATGCGTAAAAAAGGCGCCGAATCACCAAGTTTTGACACCATCACAGCCACAGGAAAACGGAGCGCCCTGCCCCATGCTGTACCCGGTCTTGTAAAAATCCAAAAAGATCAACCACTGATGATTGATATGGGATTAATCCTTGACGGGTACTGCTCCGATATGACCAGAACTTTTATTCCGGGAAAAGCGGATGAAAGGTTCCTGAAAATCCATCGCCTCGTTCGTAAAGCCCAACTTGCAGCTACCAAAAAAATCCGTGCCGGAATCAGTGCAGCGGCAATAGATAAAGTTGCCAGACAAACCATTAGCGATGGCGGTTATGGCAAATACTTCGGGCATGCTCTTGGTCACGGTGTGGGCCTTGCTGTACATGAAGAACCTCGCCTTTCATCACGCAACCGGAAACACCTGCAAGCTGGAATGATTGTTACCGTCGAGCCGGGGATTTACCTGCCGGACTGGGGTGGAGTCCGTCTTGAAAATATGGTTGTTGTCCGTGAAGATGGGTGTGAAGTTCTCAATCAGGATACAACCTGGCTGGATATCTAGCTCTGCTCCCAACAGACTCTCCTGTGCAGTTGAAAAAACGAACGAACATAGTATATATGGGCAGGTTATTTTAACTAATAGTGAAAGAAGCTCGCCATCAGCCATTGCTGCTGACTATTTATGATGGCGTCGTAAAATATTCCCCTTAATCACCCACTGAACAAACTATGCGTAAATTCGTTATTGATGATCTTTCCCCCATGGAGCGGGACAACATAGACTCGTACTTGAAACGTCATTTAAAAATGGGTCCCATGATCGGGATCTACTGGATTGTGTTACCCGATGAGATTTTATCAGACAAGCAGAAAGACCACACAGATTGCGCTCCCTTTTATTTTGGCGTAGAAGTAGAAAAAGACTCAGTCTGTTTTGAACTGCTGGTTCGCAGCAATGCACATCTGCATTGTGACTGTATTGCCCATGCCACATCTGAACAACGTCAGTATGTACTCGACTTTCTGGATACCATGCTTGATGAGGAACTGATTCGTTCCTGAAAGATACAACCATCCCCACACATAACTTATTGATTATATTTACGGAGAATCCATGAACACTTCGGTTGATTCCACCCCCGCTTTTATTGAAGCCACATATAAAAAGATGGATGCAAACATTGCAATTGTCAAAGAGCGACTTCGTCGTTCACTCACCTACGGAGAAAAGATCCTCTACGGTCATCTTGATAATGCAGCCGATGCGGAACTCGTTGCCGGCAGTTCATACATCAAAACCAGACCTGATCGCATTGCCCTCCAGGATGCAACGGCACAAATGGCTGTTCTCCAGTTTATGCTGGCTGACAAGGATTACGCTGCGGTACCTGTAACGGTTCATTGCGATCATCTTATCCGTGCCCAAAAAGGTGCGATAAGCGATCTAAATATTGCTCTTACCGAAAATAAGGAAGTGTATGATTTCCTCTCCTCAGCATCCCAGCGTTATGGCTTTGGCTGCTGGCTACCGGGAGCTGGGATTATCCATCAGGTACTTATTGAACAGTACGGTTTCCC
>JAESPV010000106.1 GCA_016765495.1 Desulfocapsa sp.
AGAAAAATCATCATTAACGGGTTTTATTATGGTTGAGCAGGTAAAATCAATTGATTATATAAGTCGTCGAGTAAAATTTATTGAAAAAGCAGATGATGAAATTTTAAATGAAGTTTTAAGTGTATTGGATGCTTGTATATATCAAAATGCATAACAAGGCAAATCCAGCTGACCGTTGGCAGCGCAGTTCGTTTCCAAAGGTCATTTTTTATCAAGGCTCAGTGCTTTGTCAGAGTTCACCTTACATCTGCCAACGGCTGCTGATTTGGTCGTTAGCAAATGCGAGGCTCGCTTTTAAGGTTTAGAGTTGTTTGTAAAAGAAAATTAATCCTGTATCTCTTCTTACATTTTTTACCATTCATCGTGTAAAGAAAGATTTGGTTAGGTGGTAACAGTGCTATCAAATATTGCAAAACCCACATGTTTTGTTCAATCGGCTATGTAGTCCTGTCTGGTCAATCCTGCTTTTAATAAACGTAGTTTTCAACAGATAAGTAAACAAAAAAACAACAAATATCACAGGACTACCACTGAGTTCAGTCAGTAAAATAAAAAAGCACTGTCACAGTAAAAGCATTTAAAAAAAGCAGTTCATATTACTTATCGCCATTTGTCGAATAACAAAAATATTGGGTTTGAAGTAACAGGGAAAAATAGAGGGTGGAATAAAAAAATTGTATCAAAATTAAATAAACTTTAAAGACAAACCAATACCGCCTGTTACAGTAAAGAGCATTATAAAAGCCCACTCCAGAAAACGGCATGAATAGCTTAGTTCAGTACGCTAACAATCGCATCAGCTTGACCGCCTAAAGCTGGCGTGTTTTTTTAAACTCTAGTTTTACGTTAGTCAAACATGTTATTGTTTATTCATCAGTAACAAACGGCGTCAAGTTATGCGGGCGTTGTAGGGCTGGGTCTGAAATGACTATTTCTAAGATTGATATTGATCTGTAATTATGGGCTTTTCAAGTTTCTCGCAAAGTCTATGGCCATTGCTTCTTCATTTGAAGTCCGTGGTAATCGGCTATGGTTTTTTTGTCGGGCAGTTCAAGTTTCTTGTAAATATATAGTTTCCGTTGTTTCCTTGTCCAAATGTCGTGGTAAATTGCAGGTTTCTGCTGTTACACAAAAAGCCGTGTTGGTTTGCCTAACAACACATCATCCAACTGGACAAGCGGGCAGCGCGGTTTTCTGGCGTTCAGCCTTGCTGTCAAATTCACAGGTTAATCGAAATTGATTGCTGTAAATCCCGCTTGCCTGTTAATTCCAACGTTAGCTGAAAAATAAAAAGCTGAGTATGACAAAATCAATTGTAATTTCTTCAATAGCTCTCATAATTTCTATTGCAGGTTTTTTATTTACTCTGTTCCAATTTAACAGGAACCAACGATTAAAAAAGCTCGAGAAAATTAATGAAATTATGAGTAATGCTTATAACTTGAGACGATCTTCAGAAGATTTAAAGCATTTAATAGAAATATCAGATGATATAGATGCAAATGAAGAAGCTCTCAATCTTATAAATATTTTTACTGAGAGCTTATTTTCTAAAGCATTAAGCAATCCAAAAACAAACATATCTGAAATCTACTCTGTGGAGCAACGATTGCTTAAAACAACATTGGAATTTGATCTACTTTCAAAACAAATTAATGAACAAATACGATTCCATAAAGAATGTGCTGATTTTGACTGTAAGCACAATGTTAAATAATAATTGCATGGACCGGAAGAAGCAAAATAATATCGATCAAAATAGCTTTAAATTATGAAAAAAATGATTCATATCGGGCAGCTAAGTTTTAAATACAAGAAAGATGTTATTGCCCATTTTAAAAATATTCTAAACTCATATAAATTCAAAGAAACATTAAACACCGAAGATTTCGTCGATGTTCTGAATCTTTTGAAAATCCATCCCAATGCTAAAGAAAAAATTGGTGCCGGCATTGAAAAAGTTATTGTTAAAGAAACCAGATACAAAACAAAGTGTTTCTCTGTAATCAGAGTTGACTCATCTTGTGAAATATTCTCATACATGAAATGTATAAATGGCAGCCTATCGCCTTTAACAAAATTCAGTAAAACTTGTAGAGATGTAATCGCAGACGATTTAAGATTAGTAAAATTATCTTTTTTCAAAGGAAATTCAAAAAAAGGAAAAGTTAAGTGCCAAGAAACCGGAGAATTGAGCCTTTGGGTAGAATTAAATGTAGATCACAGGCAACCAAACACATTTTCCGTAATTGTAGATAGGTTTATAGAATTACATAAGATAGACTTATTATCTATCGAATACATTGAGACTATGGACAATGTCTATTCATTCAAGAATGATAGTTTGTCTGAAAAATTCAGAAAGTATCATAAAGAAAAGGCAAATCTAAGAATAGTCAGAAAGGATAAAAATTTAGGCAGATCTCACTTGGCACGAAACAAGAGACAAAAAAAAGATTTAACAATTCAATAATGGTATATCAATTAAATCAGCTATCGGGATAGGAACGGCCATCGCTGACCGCCCCTCCCACACCACCAAGCATACGGATCGCGTACTAAGGCGGTTCGGCTGATCAAGGCAGAGGCCAGATCCTCGAGATAACCAAAGCAAGTGGTTACATTCACCCGCCCCGGATTATTCCACTCGGAGGGTGATCATCTCACTACATTGGATCTGTTCTGTCGGGGTTTGGAATCGATACGACGCAATGAACCTCGATTAGCACATTAGACGGATCGCCTACTCCCACTCTCATTTATCCCCACCATTCGGTTGGGGCCACCGTTCAGGCCTTTACCAGTGTGAGACCTCCCGGCTTTTCTATTCACCAAGCTCGTTTCACTGGCTAATATGCCATCTGCTGACTTCCGTTGTACGGTAAGCGCACCTTACGGTTTGCTCACTCACTACAGCAGTGAGATACAACGGATCTCCCGGGGTGAACACACGTCTTTCTGTACGTGAGCGCCGAGTATACGCACCTGATCCTTAAAAGATGGATAGAGGACTTAAGACTGTGTTGCGCCATGGTCCCAATCAGATTCGCCTAACTCGATTTCTGTACGTCGCCCCGTACATTCGCGTTACCTTTCCGTAGAAAAGCGGCCTCCTTCAGAACAACCGTTACCGGGTGCCCCTTGCACTAACGCTACACCCTTCGCCTCCATCAGGCTGGGTCAGGGACTTGCTCATTATAGCCCGAGTTGCTATGATGAGCTCACCCTTAAGAACGTGTGCCGTGCCCGGCACACAACAATGGTATTCACTGGAAAACGAGCAGCGCAGTTTTTCAAATAACCCTAGTAGGTTATTCATGTTCACAGCTACGAATAGCCTTGGTCGGTAATATTGCTCATTTCCAGTGATACCGGACGTTAGCTTTAAGATTAGATATTAATGAATTTCAATTATAACATATCTACTGATCGTTTTTTGACAGGTTCCTCATTGGATACAAACAGTCATCAAACTGAAAAATAT
>JAESPV010000107.1 GCA_016765495.1 Desulfocapsa sp.
CAATTTTCCCGCTCTCAGTTACAATATCTTTTTGCTGAAGGAGAAGGACCTGACTGGTACAATTTAACAGGTGCAATTGAACCTGTTCAGAAGGAACATCTGGTGATGCACTCATTAAAAGACCGGAAAAGATGTCATCCATCAATGGTAGGCTAGTAGAATCAGAGGTATCCATATTTCTTTCAATATGCTGGCCGGCTGTGGACAGTAATTGTAAAAATATTTTTCCAATAATGCTTGACGCACTCTGAGATCTTGTTCTGTTTATCTCCGCAAATAAAGCTTGAAGATTTGTATCGTTTACATCTCCCTGCATTAGTTGGATAGAAGCTCCCAAGGATGCATAATCCACAAAAACTGACTCACCTATTGTACCAGTAACAAAATCAGGATGAATTTGATCGACAACAAAGCGTTCTACAGCCTCATCTTCATTGTCTACGTACTCCTCACCAGGAAGAAGATCAACTTCAGCATCATCCTCCGCCACTTCAAAGACAACTTCTGCTGCTTCAATTCCTTCCTGTGGCGGCGTTTCAAGACTTTCTTCAAATGAGCAATCAGCACTCTCACTCAATGCGGGAGCAGGTGCTGAATCATTGAAAAAAGCAGACATTGCCTCACCTGAATCTGGTTCAGCTTCAAATATTTTTTCAGTCTCCAGGGAAGCAGAAGACAGACAATCATCATCCAGGAAGGAAAGACTTGATTCTGCTTTCTTATTGGATATTTCGTCGTCATCTTTTTCTTCCAGAGTCGCCTCGATAGAATCAATTGCAGTTAAAATGTCTTCATCCTCACCCGATACGGAAGTAAAAATACCATCAGAAAAATCTGACTTTTCTTCACCAGCAATATCACTCAAAGCAGCTATGGGTTGCACAGCTTCTTCGACAACAGTACCCTCCTCCTGAACGCTGTCTGGCTCTTGCGATAAATCCTGTACATCGTCATCAAAAAGAGAATCCAACCTGTTATCCAGATCTTCAGATTCTGACTTGTCGATTTCAGCAGTAAGAGTTGCTTCATCAAACCCACCTTCATCACCACTGTCCATTAATGCAGGAGCAACATCACCATCAATAAACGGAAGTGCTTCCTGATCTGAATCATCATCTGCCTCAGTTTCAACATCGACTCCGGGAACGACACTATCAACAATATTGTTGTCAACATCCTGACCTTCAGGAACGATGGATTTTGCAAGATCACTTGCTAATTTTTCAACACTAAAACTGCTTTCTTCATTCACTCCAGAAAGTGCAGGGGCAACGACACCATCAGCAAATGGCAGAACTTCTTCATCAGAGTCATCATCTGCCTCAGTTTCCACATTCACCCCTTCAAGAACAATACTCTTATCTGTTTTTGTATGATCCACGTCATCTTCAACATCACCAAAAACAGAAAACAAACGGGATTCAATATCTGCCTCTACTTCACTTGCATCATCATCCTGAACAGGCAGTACTTCGTTACTTACCTCTGTAACAACATCAGGCCTTGCTTCGACAACTGTTTCTTCAGTCTCCACAGATTCTGTGTTCAGTTCATCTGCTGCAATCTCGGTTTTAAAAGATTTAAACTTTGCAACCTCTGCAAGAAGCAGCTCTTTGTTTTCACCCAGGGGAAGATCTCCTGATGGCATTTTTTCAAGGACTTCATAAAACGAATGGAGAAGAGTGAAAGCCTTACTGTTGGACTTACTCCTCATTTTATTGATATAGGAGCAGAGTGCTCCTATGCCCTGTAAGAGAATTAGCTTTGCCTTACTCTTTCTGAAAGCTCCTTCAAGGCGACCAACCTCTTCACCGAGTTGTTCAAGTTCCCGACCATTAATTTCCCAATCGAGCCCTAGGATCAGGGCCTTGAGTGTTTCTAACTCCGCTACATCATCAGACTCGTTTTGAGGTTCACTTGAAAATGCTGGTGCCGCAGCTCCACCAGCATTTGAGTCGGCGGAATGCTTTCCAATCTGAGACTTTAGCTGATCAAACTTTTTAACATTCTCAAGAAGAATTTCTTTTTTTTCGTCCTCACTCATCACATCAGCAGCGGAAACAATCTTCTCCAGATTATGGTAAAAAGTAATGAGTAATTGAATGGCATTAGGATGGGCGTTTGCTTTTTCCCTATATATATACTTTCCTATTTTTCTCAGTCCCTGAATAAAAACCAGTTTGATTTTATCAGTTGCCCATATATCGCTAAGATCCACCAGCTCATCGTCAAGTTGCTGAAGAATGTCATCGTTAATTTCCCAATCTATGGAGAGAATGATTGTTTTTAATCTGGCGATGGGAGAATCTTCACCACCGGCAAATTCAAACAGGTCAATAGACTCCGTCGAAAAAGAGTCATCGTCTTCAAAAGCAATGGTCAGATCATCTTCAAATTGATTTCCGCTCTGTTGTATCACCGTTCTTTCCCTAGAGTAATTTTTTCTGAATAGATACAACCGTTGATGAGATAATCTTTTTCAAGGTTGCGGCTACATTATATCCTGTAATGGCACTTGCTTCAAAATCAGGAACTTTTAGTCTACTATTCAAATCTTTGCGCAATACAGCTGTCGGTAAAATAGGTACACCATGATCCTTCAAGTCAACTTTGTTATATTGAATGACCAGTGGAAGTTTAAAAATCGATTCTTTGTAGGCCAGAAGGTTTTCATGGAGTTGATTTAGGGAACGGATGTTTTTTTCCCTCTGCTTCGCCATTGCATCAGCGACAAAAACAACACCGTCGACACCTTTTAAAACCAGTTTTCTGGTAGCATTGTATTTTACCTGCCCAGGAACGGTATATAGCTGAATTTTTATATCATACCCCTTAATTTGGCCCATATCAAAAGGCAGAAAATCAAAAAACAACGTTCTATCACCATGGGTTTTTAAACTTACCATTTCCGATTGAATCTGATTGCGGAATTTCCGATTTACATATTCCAAATTAGTCGTTTTCCCGCAACGCCCCGGTCCATAATAAACAATTTTAACTTGGACTACTTTTTCTTTTAAATTGATAAAACTCAACGGATTCCCCCCGGTAGCAGAGTTTCTGGTTTCTAGAAACTCTGGCTTTGAATACACATTCTCACAACTCTTCAGGCACATCCTCAGAATGGATATAAAGCTTATTCAACATAACCTTTTAGCGGTGTTGCAGATTTGATTGCTTAGGGGTTAACGTAACAACTATGCCATGACAGGTCTAAACAACCAAAGCTGAACTGAAGCTAAACAGTTACAAATAATCAGTCTTTATTTCCTCCCCAGACTTTGCGAATCTGCTCAATTGCCTCCACTACGTTCAACCTCAAAAACCCAAGCGAGATGTCCTTTCCAAACATGGAAATCAAAAGTAGTTCATCATCTATCTTGCTAAAATGAATGTTAGAGTCCTGCCCCTTATGGAAAAGTAATGAAAATTCAGCTTCTCCAACGAGTTTGGCCATGGCATCTACTGTGGCAAAATTACCTGCGGCGAGTGCTGCAAATGAATACACATCATACTTACTTTCACTATTATCTTGGACAGTTATGATATTTCCGGCCATATCAATAATAATAACGCAGTCAACACCAAGTTTGATGAGTTTGCTGGACAAAATCGTGTCGATTTGCTCCAGCTGCTCTTGACTGACTATCCCATAATTCATGCCAAATACCTCTTTCCTTAATTACGAGCCAAAATAATCGGCCCTTCTTGAC
>JAESPV010000108.1 GCA_016765495.1 Desulfocapsa sp.
ATATTGACCAAAGTCCGATAGGGCGTACCCCAAGGTCCAACCCTGCCACTTATACCGGCATGTTTACCGCGATACGAGAACTCTATGCAGGTACGCCCGAGGCACGCGCCCGAGGATACAAGCCCGGCCGGTTTAGCTTTAACGTTAAAGGGGGGCGATGCGAGGCATGCCAAGGTGATGGGCTAATAAAGGTAGAAATGCATTTCCTACCCGACATCTATGTTCGTTGTGACATCTGTTCCGGAAGAAGATATAACCGCGAAACTTTGGAAATAAAATACAAAGGAAAAACAATCCACGACGCGTTACGAATGACGGTAGAAGATGCACTCAGCTTCTTCAACGCTATCCCTGTCATTAGCCGAAAATTAACAACATTGATAGATGTAGGTTTATCCTATATTACCTTAGGCCAGTCGGCGGCCACACTATCTGGCGGAGAAGCCCAAAGAGTCAAACTATCAAAAGAACTGTCAAAAAGAGATACGGGGACTACTCTGTATCTTCTAGATGAACCCACTACCGGCCTACATTTCCATGACATTGAGCAACTACTTCGTGTTTTGCATAGGCTAAGGGACAAAGGAAATACCGTCGTTGTTATTGAGCATAACTTAGATGTGATAAAGACAGCAGATTGGATTATAGATCTTGGGCCAGGAGGCGGTGTAAACGGTGGAAGGATAATTGCAGAGGGGTCCCCCTATGACATCATTTCAGTTGGCGAGTCATACACTGCAAAATTTCTTGCGCCTTATCTAGAAACTCGAAATAATTAGCCCCGACTACGGTAGTACTGCACAAAAAAAGCGAGACATAAAAAAACCAGGACTAGCCCAGTTTTTTTATGTCTCGCTTTGCAGTTACTTATTCGTCTTCACTGTCATCAGACTCTGATATAGGTCGATCAACCAATTCTACATAGGCCATCGGTGCATTATCACCCGCCCTAAACCCGCATTTCAAAATCCGTATGTATCCACCCGGTCTTTCTAGATATCTAGGACCCAGCTCCACAAACAACTTACCTACAGCATCTTTACTACGCGTTCGTGAAAAAGCCAATCGTCTATTGGCAACCGTATCACTCTTGGCAAGCGTGATAAGCGGTTCAGCGAAACGTCGAAGCTCTTTAGCTTTCGGTAACGTCGTGCGAATTACTTCGTGCTCCACTAACGAAACAGTCATATTTCGAAACATTGCTTTACGGTGACTGCTATTACGGTTTAATTGGCGACCGCTATTACGATGACGCATTGTCTCAATTCCTTACAACTAAAGTCGCTTCCAGACAAAAACAACTGCCTGACCGCGACGTGAATATCTTTTTCGGTATTATCTGAGCTTTAGGTTTAGACGTTCATCATCCCTTAAACTACCTGGCGGCCAGTTTTCCAAGCGCATTCCTAGCGACAAACCTTTGGAAGCAAGCACATCCTTAATTTCAGTTAACGATTTTTTGCCTAAGTTAGGAGTTTTCAAAAGCTCCACCTCAGTACGCTGAACCAAATCACCAATATAGTAAATATTTTCAGCTTTTAAACAATTTGCGGAGCGAACAGTAAGCTCCAAATCGTCAACGGGGCGTAGAAGAATCGGATCAATCAGCTCTCTTTCTTCCTCTTCTACAGGTTCTCTGTCTTGTTCAAAATCAACAAAAACAGATAATTGCTGCTGGAGAATAGTCGCTGCGCGCCGTATTGCCTCTTCAGGGTCAATCGTTCCATTCGTCTCTAGGTCTATAACCAACTTATCCAAGTTAGTTCTCTGTTCAACTCGCGCACTCTCTACAACATATGCCACTTTGTGAACAGGACTAAAGGAAGCGTCCAACAGTAACCGACCGATACCTCGCGTCTCTTCTTCACCATCGGTACGAGTGTCTGCTGGCTGGTAACCTCGACCTTTCGTTACCTTCAAGCGCATCCGGATCTCTCCGTTATCGTTTAAATGAGCAATGACCTGTTCGGGATTAGCAATCTCAACATCATGGTCAAGCTGAATATCGGCACCAGTAACGGGTCCGGGTCCAGTTTTCACCAACTCTAGAGTTGCTTCTTCCCTCTCATTCATAATCACCGCCAAACCTTTAAGATTCAAAAGAATATCAATGACATCTTCTTGAATACCTTCCAAGGTACTGTACTCGTGTAATACACCCTCTATTTCAACTTCTACCACAGCAGCACCCGGCATGCTTGATAATAAAATACGGCGTAACGCATTACCCAATGTATGTCCGAAGCCCCTTTCTAAAGGCTCGAGCGTAACTTTAGCTTTGCGATTTGTTATTTGTTGGACTCCGATTGTACGAGGAGTCAAGAATTCGTTCACCCGCTGCATAGGTGTTCCTCAAGCTGACCTTACTTCGAATAAAGCTCTACAATTAAGTTCTCATTGATTTCAGAAGGCAAATCCACACGCTCTGGTAGTGTACGAAATACACCCTCCTTCTTACTCTTATCAACTTCGATCCACGGGGCAAAACCTCTTTGCTCCGCTAAATCTAGAGCCGCTTGTATGCGAAGTTGGTTTTTGGCTTTCTCCCTTACCGCAACCACATCGCCAGGTGACACTTGATAGGATGCAACATTGACTGTTACTCCATTCACTTGTATCGCCTTATGACTTACCAATTGACGTGCTTCCGCCCGGGTAGAACCGAACCCCAGACGATACACAACGTTATCAAGTCTCGCTTCTAGGCCTTAATTTTTAATTGTTCCACCAGCTCCAAACTCTCCACCAAGGTAAAGAATCGAAACCTGTATCCTTCCTTCTGCCGCCACCGGCCGTTGATCCTTAACCGGTAATATTCAGTCCAGTATTCCATCCCTCTCATCGGGCACCATGGGTACCTGTTCCGCTTGCCGATCCTGGCTGTTATTTTCCACTGCCTGGCCAGGAAAAGTTCAATTCTAAGTAGTTTCCTGCCATTTATTCCAGCAATCCAAAACCGCCAGATAGCATCAGGTACACGTTCTTCGCTCATGATTCTGGATTGTTATCCCTCCATCTCCTCAAGAAAGCGCATTCGTTTACGCTTCTCAGCTCGGGCCTTGCTTTCCTGCTCAGTAAACTTCTGTATCTCTGCTCGTAATGCCTCAGGTCCAGGCATGGCAAACATATCTCCATGTTCTGCAACCAGCCTGATCGGCTCCCGATCTCCGGTCACGCGGCAGAAAGCAGGTAAATACTCAGCAGGTATCCTGTTCAGCTCTTTGGACTCTGCAGTCCACGAATCTATGGTTGTTTTGGAAACTTCATGGCCAAGAAGATGGCTCATTTCACCGGCTATCTGAAATCTCTTAAGGGGGCACTGCCTGATAGCTGTAATAAGGGCAAGCCGGAGTTTATTCGCAATATTCAACTCTCCCTCTTCTGCTGGCTCCTGCTCACTGACAGCAACACGCTTCAACACGTCAAACAAGCTCATCTGCCGTTTATCTATTTTCTTTTTACGCTTAGACATTGCAGACGGCCTGTTTTTCCGGTAATCTGCCATTGTGTAGAAAAACTTGCTGTAAATCCCGCTCTTTCTTCCTGGCTTGAGCCTTGATTTCCTTTCGGATCAGCCCTAGCAGACGTGAGTGTGATTTGGCACCCCAGGCCTGCTCATAGCTTAGGCCAAGCCGGACAGCCACAGCTTGCTGTACCGCCCTATTATTATAGGTGCCAAAGGAACCATCCCTATGTCTGTACCTGGTGCCCTTCACAACCTTCTGTACATGGTGGTAACCGTGACCAACGTCTTTGGCTATGCAACGGACAGACAAGCCGCGTAATTTGATTAGTTTTTGTAAATTATTCATTTTTTTTTAAAAAATTTAAACACCTGTTAATAAGGATCAATCATGCCTGAAGAGAAAAAACTTGAACACGCCGTGACCCTTGCTTCAGCCTTTATCAAAAACGGAGATATTCGCATTCAAAACGCACCAATACGCGAGGATTCTAATCCTTTGCTCGTGCTGGAAACTCTAATCGTTGAAATTTACAAGGCACTCGGCAAGGTCGACGAATGTCTTGCTGACTTTGACGATTAGGCGTAAAAATAGTCAGGCCTCCCATCCCGGCAGGACAGCTTGCTGGGATAAAAATAGATTCTCCGGGGCTAAGTAGCACGCAAGAGACCTTTGGCGGAAATTGGCGACAACGGTAAGGAATAGCAATCTCGTTCCATTGTTCCACCAGCCAAAAGAGTTCATCGCGCAGTGCTTCAACTCCTCCATACTCCTTGGCGAATGTACTTTTGGTGCGGCCATATTTATAATCAGATGCCGCATAACAAATCATAGTAGCAAGGTCAAAGCCCTCGTCTTGAAGCGCTTCGGTTCTTTCACTTGGCTTAGTTTTCATGTGACCTCTTTTTTTTGTTTTTGGTGTGTCTAGTAAAACTTAATCTATAGACAGGGTAAACGATACCGTTAGCGATGTCAAATATAAACAACGATACAGTTAGCATAAAAGGCATTGTAGGTCGTGCGAAGCGAGTTGCTGAGGTCAAGACCGACAAGGAACTGTCTGAAATTATAGGAATATCAAAGGGTGACTTCGGAAACCGCAAAAAAAGGGGAACGTTGCTGCCACTACTCGTCAAATGGGCCGCTAACGAAAACGTTGATCTTAATTTTCTAATAACTGGCAAGGTGATTGGTGGTTCAGCGCCTGATCCTGATCCGGAGATCATAGAACTAATAGAAAGTGTCAGGCGTGTAATAACCAGCGGTAACCTCAAGGCCATAAATACTCTGAAGCAGAATGTCAATTACCTTGAACACTCCATCGAAGAAGAGAAAAAACAGCAGGAAGAAAACGAGGCAATAAGGAAGGAACTTACAGAGTTGAAAAAGCAAAAATGTGAGGACGGAAAACACTGCCCAGGGGAACAATCACAAAACGAAAAGGCAGCTTGATTTTTGTCAAATTCACCTGATTACCTATTACCCTTTTACCATCAGGAACAAATCAATGCTCTTATCTGCAACTTTTATATTACTGGCATTACTTTCCATTGCCCTACTTGTCTATGCAATAAGACAGAGATCCGTTAATGAGCAACTGGAAGCAGAATTAAAATCGTCAGCAAAACAAAACAGCAAGCTTCGAACTATAAACAATGGGTACGAGGAGCAATACTCAGATATTATTGATATCAACAAGGAACTTGAAGTCCTTACTGGCAAAGAAACAGCTCTTGCACATAAATTTGAAAGTCTTAAAAACAATTACAAAACGAAAAAATCACTATTTGATAAACTTGTGAAAGAAACTGCAATATATGATGAAGAAATCGAATTAGCCGAATTAGGTTTTTACAAACAACATTACGACTTTGACACATCAGAAAAATACAAGTTGGAGCTTAGCCTGATAAAAGACGCTCAAAAACAATTACTAAAACAAAAAAGTGCCATTCACTGCACAACTCGATGGAGCGTGGGAGGAAGTAAAAAGAAGGGAGAAGCAATGGCTAACAGGGCAGTACGCTTGACAGCAAGAGCTTTTAATAATGAGTGCGACGCGGCCATATCGAGAACAAGATGGAACAACATAGAGCGGATGGAGAACCGTATCCAAAAAGCCTTTAAAGCTATCAACAAATTAAATACATCAAGTGCCGTCATTATATCAGATTATTATCTTCAATTAAAAGTCCAAGAACTTCGGTTAACTTACGAATACAAAGAAAAGAGACATCAGGAAAAAGTGGAACAGGCTGAAATCAAAAGGATGATGAGAGAGGAGTTAATGTTGGAGAAAGAGCAGGCAAAAGCTATTAAAGAAGAAGGAAAGTATCAAGGGCTATTGGACAAGGCAAAAACAGAAGCAGAAAAAGCTACAGGCTCAAAGCTTGAAGAATTACACAAGAGAATTGCCTTGCTGGATAAAGAACTAAAAGAGGCTCATGAAAAAAGCGAACGAGCAAAATCAATGGCACAGCTGACAAAAGCTGGCCATGTCTATATCATTTCCAACCAAGGATCTTTTGGGGAAGATGTTTATAAGATTGGGATGACAAGGCGACTGGAGCCTCTCGACCGGGTTAAAGAACTTGGCGATGCCAGTGTCCCTTTTACTTTCGATACACATGCTATGATTTATTCCGAAAATGCTCCACAGCTTGAAAAAGCGCTCCACAAGGTGTTTAACAGCAAACGGATCAATTTGGTCAACATGAGAAAAGAGTTTTTCAGGGTAAATCTTGAGGAAATTGAGAGTGAAACAATAAATGTTTCACCTAATGCTGAATTCTATATGACAGCAGAGGCAAGAGAGTTCAAAGAATCACAAGCCATCCTGGCTCAGCAAGCTCACTTCGCGACTCAAGGTGAGAGCAAAAACGCTTTTCCCGAGTCCATTTAACCCTATTTTTCATGCACACCATTTCAATTCGTCAATTACGACCAAAACCTGCATAATTAAACTTTAATATCACACAATTAAGCCAGATGATGTGCACAAAAAAAAGACGCACACCATCGTGCACACCTTTAACCAAATAGCGATTCCGAAATAAACCACACCTGGTGAGATAATATCACAGACAAAAATCGCTAAAACTTAATACCTATAATAAATAGAGGAAATAGAGGAGGGAGGAGACACAGGAGGGATTCAGTACCAAACCTTGCGTAACTTTTTCAAAAATAGCTCAAAATTTAAATTTCGGGTTCAAACTTGTTTCTTTTAAAGAAGTATTAAAAATACTTTCAATTTTCGTAACTATTTCATAAGCTTTTTTACTTATTCTTAAATTATTTAACTCAGACCCTCTTTATATATAGGGGTTCATACATCACATAGCCCTACATTCTTATCGCCTATATTTCCAGAATGTTAGGGCAGACTTCAGTTTACTGTAGCAGAGCCAATAGCGTGAATGGTGTTTTATCTTTGTTGTTTTTGTGCTTCTATAATGATGCTGTTATTTTTCTGAATCAGGGGTGCATTTGCTCCTGCTAGAGTGTTGGATTTTTGTGCCATTGATTGTGCCTGGCCATATTGCTGCTGTTGCAGGCGAACAGCAGCAAGTTGTGACCAGAGAGAGGCATTTTTTGGTGCTATGCGCAGGCCTCGTTCCAGAGTCTGGGCTGCAGCTGCAAATAGTCCCCTGTTGCTCAGTTGGGTTGCCTGTGCCTGGATATTTTGTACGGTTGGGGTGCTGGTGGGAGAAACTGGTGGGATAGTTGTTTTTCGTGTCTCGGATTGCTGCGTTGTGGACGGGGG
>JAESPV010000042.1 GCA_016765495.1 Desulfocapsa sp.
ACTTCTCTACGGAAGTTCTTCCTCCTCTTGACAATATGTGTCTGGTTTCGACAAATTTGTCGACAAGAAGCATGGTTGTCGATATTCCTCCTTATATAACTGCCCATATCAAGGGTATCGGTCTGCTGTTACGTGGTTTTCAATAGAAAAACAATGTGGCACGTTTCTGGCATAATTAGCGCATAGTAGAAGTTTTATTATCCTTTTCAGGGGTTATCCGTGGATCAAAAAGTGGCCACTCCCTATTCCTATTTATCACAATGGAGGCTTTTTATTGTGAATATCAGAAAGATTACGTCCATGACCATGTTTATCTCCTTTATTCTCATGGTGGTAACCTCTATCATCCTATACATTGTGCCCCAGGGACGCGTAGCGTACTGGGCCGACTGGCATATGTTGGGTTTGAGTAAAACTGAATGGAGCAATCTCCATATTAACCTGGGATTTCTATTCCTTTTTGCCGGCCTTCTCCATGTGTTTTATAACTGGCCTGCAATTAAGGCCTATATGAAAAATCGGGCCAGGGAATTAACAGTATTTACTCCATCGTTTAATGTGGCTCTTCTCTTGAGTCTTCTTGTTGGAATCGGAACCTATTTTGAGATTCCTCCAATGTCAACCGTGATCAATTTTAGCGGATCAATCAAGGATTCTGCTGCTGACAAATATGGTGTGCCACCTTATGGTCATGCAGAGTTGTCCTCAATAAAGCATTTTGCGAAGAGGCAGGGTTTAGATGTGGATAAAGCCATCGAGCTCCTCAGGGAAGCGAATATTCAAATAAATGATTCAAGTGTTACGCTTGCAGATATTGCAGGTGCCAATGAATTGTCCCCTCAGGAGATATTTGAAATTATGAAACCTGCATCAAACAGTAAAAAGGATGAAGAGAAACGCTCTTTTCCCCGTAGCCCAATGACAGGTTTTGGCAAAATGACTCTTAATGCCATATGCGCTGAATATAATTTGCTGTATCAGGCCGTTCGCCAGAATCTTGCTGAAGAAGGTGTAAAAGTTGAAGCTGAAATGAGCATAAAAGAGATAGCTGCAGCAAATGAGAAGAGCCCAATGGAAATTTTTGAACTGCTTTATGGAATAGTCAATGAAATGTAGAATAAGCCATAAGATGGCAGGTGCTATTTCAGCCTTGTTATTCGTTTCTATAACTATTGGTGTTGGCAATTCGTTTTCTCAGGAGTTCTTAATGGGTAAAGTCCTGTCGGTTGATTTCCGGAAAAAGGAGATTGAACTTGCTTCACAAACACCGATGACCAGGAAGGAGTCAGACGGAAAGGGTGTAACTGTTTTGGTACAATCGAATAATACCCTTCCAGGCTGCGTAGTTATCGGAGCATACATAAGGATATGGGGCAAACGACTTTCAGAAGATAGCAATACCTTCGTTGCAAATGATATTAGAGGATGTCGTGGGGGAGGATGTGCTGATCCCACTGGCGTACGTTCACGTCTTTCAATAAAAGGAAAAAAGCAGCATCGAGGGTGCAGCAGTGATGAAGACTCCACAGACGTCCGTCCAGATAGCCAGGGACATCCCGCTGGTCGTGGTTGGCATGGTGGCAAAGGGAATGGCGACGGTGGTAGAGGCGGTGGGAGGTGAAACGCTATTTCGGATGGAAGGCTAATCTTGTAGTCTTTGTACTTCTCATTGTCTTCGTTGGGAGTTATTTTTTTAGACAGAATCAGCAGGCTTCCCGTGAGTTGGAGATGTATTCACGGAATCACTCTGAAATTCTTGCAGCTGTTGTTGACCTCACCATCCGAAATAGGTTGCTCTCTCAGAGTGCCCTTGAAGAGACCGTTGCAGGATCTCTTGAAAAAAGTGCTCGGTTTATTCATTATCTTAATTCAATTGAATCATTTTTGTCCTTTGAACTAACAGCATATGCAGCAGAATCAGGCCTTGCAGGAGTACGCATTGTGGAAGGTGGAAACACTCCTTCTGGAGTCAGTGGGCCGGAAGCCTGGCAGTCTGACAAAGGTTGTGAGGAATCTGCAGGACTTAAACGGATTGAAGACGAGAAGCTCTATCTCTATACTTTTATTCCAGATGAAAACGGCTCTGATCCATCCCTTTCCGGTTGTGTACTGGTTGGTCTTTCTTCGCGTGAAATAGATGTCATCTTAGATAAACTTTCTGTCGAACGTCTCATCGACATATTGGAAGATCTGCACGATGTTGCCTATGTGAGGTTCCTGTCTGATGACCAAAACGTGGATCAGCAGCTGTTGGATTCACAGGTGATACAAAAAATACAAAATGAGAATATTCGGGAAACAGTGGTTACCTTAGGAGAATGGAGGCTCGTTGTGGCCTTTAAAATGGATCGTTTTGGTAAACGACGCATTCAGATGCAAAGAGAGTTTCTTGTCTTTATCTGTTTTCTGGTTATTTTTGGTGGCTTATCTTCCTGGTGGCTCTATTGGGTTCAACGTCAACGATTACAGCAGGCACGTGAGTTTGAACGAGAAATGGCTCGTCAGCATGAAGATGCTGCACTCGGTAGAGCAGCAGCAACAATTACCCATGAACTTAGAAACCCGTTAAATGCGATTGGCATGGGGTTGCAGCGTATGCAGATTGAGACAGAGGATCTTGATCCTGTTCATCATAAACTGCTTGCCAGTATGCGTAATGCTGTTGCTCGAACAAACACCATTATCAGCAGATTGAATCAATATATCCATCCGTTTGCAATCTCCAGCCAGGCAGTTAATATCGCATCCCTGCTTCGTCAGGGGGTGACATTGTATCAGGAACAGTCCAGAAAACAGCAGATTAAGGTTGAACTCGACTGTGAACAGGATCTTTTAGTTCCCGGTGACAGGGTTTTGTTGGAACAGCTTTTTGAAAATCTTCTGAAGAACAGTGTTGAAGCACAACCGAATGGTGGATTTATCAGGATAGTAATGAAGCGGTTGGCGAAAAGTTGTTGTGTGGAAATTGAAAATGGTGGCTTTACCCTGTCACCTGAAGAAAGTAGACTCCTGTTTGAACCATATTTCACCCGGAAGAGCAAAGGAACAGGCCTTGGCCTTGTGATTAGTAAGAAGATCGTCCTGGCTCATAAAGGAAAGCTGGAGTGGGAGGGTGATTTTGTTGGGAAGCGTATCAAAATTTTAATTATGTTGCCTCTGGAAATCTCCTGAGGAGTGTTTATACAGCATCGAATGCGGGAATATAATATGTTGATATTGATTGTAGAGGATGAGCAGGAGCAGCGGGAAATGCTGCAGGGATTTTTGGAAAAACAGGGCTATAAGGTACTGACTGCATCTGGAGGAAACGAGGCTTTGGAACTTTTTGAGTCAATGCCTGTACAACTGGTTTTGCTTGATCATCGCATGGATGACATGAATGGTGATGAGGTACTGGAAAAGATGAGAGCGGTATCCCCGTTGCTGAGAGCCATTATGATCACTGCTTATGGAGATGTTACAACGGCGGTAAAAGTGATGCAGCTTGGTGCCGATGACTTTATGGAAAAGCCGGTAGATCTAACAGATCTTATCGAAAAAATTCGTCGAATTGAACAAAGTATAGCAGTTCAGGAAGAGTCCGGGAAAATAAGTGATTTTATAGAACAGGTGGAGCTTCCCATAACCATCATTGGTTCCAGTGAAAAAATGCAGGAGTTGTTATCCCTGGTGTATCGGGTTGCATCAACAGAGTGGTCAGTCCTGATTCGAGGAGAAACAGGTACCGGAAAAGAGTTAATTGCTAAGCTAATTCATATGATGGGGTTGAGGAAAGATGGTCCCTTTGTTGAAGTGAACTGTGCAGCTATCCCGGAAAGTCTCTTTGAATCAGAACTCTTTGGTCATGAAAAGGGTGCTTTTACCGGGGCTTCCTCACAACGGCGTGGTCGCTTTGAACTGGCAAAAGGTGGAACACTGTTTCTTGATGAAGTGGGTGAACTGCCACTCCATCTACAGGCAAAACTTCTACGAACTCTGCAGGAAAAAAAGATTACCCGGGTGGGAAGTGAGGTTGAAATTAATATTGATGCAAGGGTACTTACTGCCACTAATAAAGACCTGAAGCAGATGGTAACAGATAAATTGTTCCGTGAAGATCTGTATTTTCGTCTTAATGTTCTTGAGCTGATCATTCCTCCTCTTCGGGAGCGAAGAGATGATATTATAGAGCTTATGGAGTTTTTTCTGGAGAAATATACAGTAAATACTGCTATATCATTTGATCATGATTCCATGACAAAACTGGTTAAGTATTCTTTTCCTGGTAATGTAAGGGAACTCGAACACTTGATTCAACGTCTATTGACCCTTGTTCGAGGTAATACCGTCACCGTTGCAGATCTGCCGCCTGAAATTCGTGAAAGCAGCAGCACAGGAGGACTGTTGAGTGATCGGCTGGCTGCTGTAGAGAAAGAAATGCTGGTTGCAGCCCTTGAGGAAAATCACTGGGTACAAACAAAGGCTGCTGAGACTCTAGGAATCAGTGAACGTGTTCTTCGGTATAAAATGAATAAGGCTGGGATAAAAAAGTAAGATGTCCTATCTGATTTCTTTTACGTGATTGGGGCTTATCCCCATTTTCCTAGGTGGGTTTTCTTGTTATAATCT
>JAESPV010000043.1 GCA_016765495.1 Desulfocapsa sp.
AGACAGAGCTCTTTGTTTTGGCTCTCTACGATCTTGATAGCTTCCGCAAACAACTAGATGAAGGAAATCTCCCGAAACAGGGACACTATCCTGCAAATAAAACTGCCTGTATAGATGATGGGCAACTCCTTCTTTTTGGGATTAACTGGCTCCGGGGGATACTTTTTCAGAGATGAAACTAAAACTCGTTATATTTGATTGTGACGGAGTGATGTTTGACTCCAAGTTTGCCAACCAGACCTACTACAATTTCCTGCTCCAACACTTTGGCCACCCGGTCATGAGTGATGAAGAGCTGGAATTTGTCCACATCCACAACGTCAACGAATCAACGCGTCACATATTTCGTCACTATCCTGACCAGAGTATTCAAGACGTTGATCAATTGAGACAGGAAACAGGATATGCTCCATTTTTGAAATATATGAAAATGGAAGAAGACCTGATCCAATTCCTGGATATCTGTGCACCGCGCTACCAGCTTGCTGTCTCCACCAATCGAACCAATACCATGGAACCGATTCTGGATATATTCAAGTTAAAAGATTATTTTGTCAAAGTAATGACAGCTGAGAATGCAAGACGCCCAAAACCAGCACCAGATGCACTGCTTGAAATTTTAGAGCATTGTAAATGTGAGGTGGATGAGGCTATTTACATTGGCGACTCTATCATTGACCGGGAACATTCTGCCGGATGTGGAATGCGGCTTATTGGTTTTAAAAATGAAAAACTCCCAGCAGAATACCATGTGACAAGTTTTATGGAGATTTTGCAGCTCCCACCGTTTCAGAACTAAGGATCATGATGCCCTGCGGGCAGAAGGTATTCGGTATTCGGCAACTGACAGCTTACACAGGAACAAGTGGAAAGCGTTGTTACAATGTATTCTGGAAAATTGGATAGAATAAATGTGATCAATTCCTTTCAGAAGTTGTCAGGAAAGTTAGAGTCACTCTGTTTCAAAGAATGGGACAGATGGAAAAAGGGAGAGATCCGCAAGCAGGGGGCAGGCTTGACAAATGCTATTGGATGAATTTAATAAGTTGTGCTCCTTTCACTTCAGCTCTTCTTCAATACGTTGAAATTATAACAGAGAAAAACAAAAAAAATGACACACCTAAGTAGCCATCTGCAAATCTGAGCACAAAAAAGGAGTCAAGTCTGTCGTTGACCTTTTCGTGACCCCTTATGTTTCATTGCTTGGTATAGTAGCAAGTATTTCCAGATACTCATTGTTAAAATACTGCACATAACAATGTCCCAAGGGCTGCACTGTACTACTAGCAGCCCTTTCTCCCATCAATCCATTTATTAATATTCTTTTTCTGTACAAGGTCAATTACTTCAGGTTCAAAAAAACGTTGACAGGCTCGCACCAAAACCTTACCATATCGTTATCGATACAATAAAAGGAGAATATCATGCAGGCAACGATTTCGAGTAAATTTCAAATTGTTATCCCCAAACCAATCAGAGAACACCTACAGCTCAAGCCAAAACAAAAACTGACTATTATAGATAAGGACAAAATGGTTATCCTGATTCCCCAATCCTCCCTTGAAGATTTAAGGGGCATTGCTGCAGGTGTCAGAATCGACAACTACCGTGATAAAACGGATCGCTCAATATGATAATAGTTGACTCCTGTGGATGGCTCGAATGGTTTGCCGATGGGGAGTTGGCAGACCAATATCACGAATATCTTGCTGCTGCAGACAATATTCTAATGCCAGCAATCATCATTTACGAAGTCTATAAAATTTTAAAACGAGAACTAAACGAAGAAAAGGCTTTGCTAGCTGTTGGGTATATGAAAAAATGCCAACTGATTCCATTTGATGACAATCTTGCGCTCACTGCTGCGGACATAGCCTTGCGTGAAAATTTAGCCATGGCAGATGCCATTATTGTTGCAACTGCGCAGGCTCACAACTGTAGAATAATATCGTCAGATGCGGACCTCAAAGACCAGGTAAATGTAAAGTTCATTCCCAAAAAATAATTACGCAATAAACAATCACCGAATGCGGGATTGGTTCCCACTTCGTCATTGGATTAGAGTTACATGAGAAGCCCTGTACGGACACGTACGCACGGTTCTGTGGGCAGACGGGAGCTTCAAAATATGCGCCGCCTGGGATCATTTACGCATCCTCACCTGATTCGTCTACCCTTTTAATTCCCTCCATCAGCAGCATCATAAAATCGCCGATTTCAGCAGCCTTCATCTCCTCAGGAGAAAGCCCGGTGGTAAAAGTATACCGCCCTTCTTTCTCCTTAAGCATATCAAAAATAGCAGCCTGATTCGTTTGATCCCTATACTGAGCATTAATGACACAGCCCTCCCGAAAGGAAACTTTTGCCTCCCCTTGGGGGAGTACAAGACGAAGAACTCCTGTCTTCTGATTCATATGAAAGATCTGAAAAAGTTCAGCAGGAGGCATTTCGGCAATCCAACCACTCATGCAGGCATCAAATGTATCAAAATGGCTGGCATTTGACTGGGTCAAACGCTGTACAAGAATTTTGGACATAAAAAGCTGTAATGCAGGAATACGATCAAGAAGCTTGCTGAATGCATCACCTGAAATAGATAAAACCTCAGTCTCCGTCAAAGTTCTTACGTCAGCACCGGCAATATCCCCACCAAGAAAACTCATTTCACCACAGATATCACCAGGATCTAATGATGCGATCACTAAAGAGTTATCACTTACCACAACTTGTCCAGACAGTATCAAATAGAGATATAAACAGCTTTGCCCCTTAGTGATAAAAGTGGAATTAGCGGGCAAACGCTCCTTTCTAAAACAACGTACAACCCGGTTAAGCTCGGCGTCTGGAATCGCCTTAATCATGGGAAAATCATAAATCCTTGCAAGCAAAGCCTCTCTCTCAGGATCTAAAGGAAGATCAAATGCGAGCAACCCTTCCTGGCTGGCTTCTTCTTCTGAAATTCGCTTGAATTTGATCAGCCCCGAGCACCCACTGCAGCTGTATGTCTTTTCATCACACTCATCCTGCGCCACACCACTATCAAGAAGAGTGAACAGTAACGTTGTCATCTCTCTGACTAAGATCAGACAGGTTGCCTTATTTTCTGGACAGAAAAGCGCCTTGTCAGAAAGAGTGAGAAGTTCTCCTTTATCGTAAAGAGGGCAATTACTATCCGTAACTATTTTAAAAAATATTTTAAACTGTTTCATTATTCCGCACGTTAGCACAAGCTTTTCTTTACTGTAATAATAAAAATTTTTGTTTTCCAGAAGTTACTGCTATACTCATAGTATCGGCTCTGTACGATCAAACTCAACAACTCATTTTCTGCGCCCATAAGTATTTTCAAAATGATCCAGTAAGCTATTATGAACAACACCAGCAACCAACTTGAAACTGTTTTTCAGGAAGTAAGTAATTACTTTGCCAATACTCATCACATTGTTGTAACCCCTGACAAAGGTGACCCACCTGGCAGGTATACAATAACCTACCAGATCCAGGGCGTCTGTAAAGAAAGCAATACGGAGGTCTATTCCTGTGACACCCATGTGGTGTCCATTTCACTTCCTTTCGGATTCCCCCATTTTCCTCCGAACTGCATACCGGAAAGCCCCACTTTTCATCCCGACTTTGACACTTCAGCCATCTGTGTCGGTGATGCATGGGAAGATGACAAATCCATTGTGCAACTCATCCTTCATATCGGAAAAATGATTGCGGGAGAGGTCTACTCCAAAAGTCATGCATTCAATGATGAGGCAGCAGAATGGTACAATACCCACAAAGATCAACTCCCCTTTGACAGGAGTGATTTTTCAGATACGCTACCAGCTTTAGCCTCCATGGAAGAAGAGCTGAATCTTGAACGTATCGATACTCTTGACGATGATAACTTTGACAGCTCTTTCTCCCTGGAGCAGGATGTTCCCTCTCTGCCACCAATTGACACAGGCCACCTGCAAAGTATTGCGGAACAAAAACGATTCCAAGCTCTTTCACGTGAACTACAGATCATAGAGGGACCATTTGAAGGTCGTGAAGAGCTTGAAGAACAGATACAGACAGCCCTGGACAAAGCCATGGCAATGTACCGTGAGGCAGAAATCCTGGAAGAGCAGGGAGAGCAACAGCAGGCTCTGGACACATATATTGCTATTGAGGAAGTGGTCTCTGACTATCCCCTGATCCAGGAAGCAAAAGACAGGGTTCAACAAGCCTTTGATCTTCTTGGTGACTGGGCAAGCAGTACGACAGACGGGCCAGGCAGCAGCGTGGCTGATCTAGCTGATACGACATCACCTGAACCCGATACAGCAACGGAAAAAACTGGTGCAAGAACCTTTTTTGAAGATACAAAGGCGGTGAGTAAAAAATGGTTAGGCTTTGCCTTAGCAGGTGGCTCCATCGCCCTACTTACCACTCTTACCATATCCTACTTATCCTTAGGATCCAGTCTGGAAAAAGCCACGAAAGGATACGAAGAGTGTCAACGTCTGCTGGGTGCAAATAATTTCAAGAATGCCCAGAAACAATGTGACGAGGCACTTAACCTGGCAGCTGAAGTACGGCTGGTAAAACAGAACGAAAAAGAAGAGCTTGTCGGCAAGATAAACCAAGTCCTCACTTCAGAAAAACTCCGCCAGGGACTTCTCGGTAATACTCTGCACAACGGTACATATGTTTCAAAATCCGCAAAAGAAAGCCTGCTGACCTTTCAGGAGAGCATGGAAACTGGGGACTCTTTTTTCAAAGCAGCGCAGTGGGATGAAGCAGTAAACAGTTATACCAAGGCCTGGGATACGGCAAAAAACACTGCTGAAATAAATGAGACTCAACTTGCCGAGATTCGGAAAAAACTCCCTCTGGCGCAATTTAATCGTCTCATGCAGGCTGGGAAAAAATCCTTAACAATTTCAGACTGGAGTGGTGCCACAGAATACTTTGGCAAGGCACTGATGCTTGCCCAAAAAAACCCGAATGTATCACCTGAAAACATTAAGCAGCTGGAACTTCTGTCATACCGGGTTAAATTCAATACACTTCGCGATCAGGGCCATCATTTTTTCAAGGCTGAAGAGTGGGAAGCGGCTCTTGACAATTACCAACAAGCGCTGGATATTGTTGCAAAACTAGATCATCCTGATCCAGAATCCATATCCAGCCTGCATGAAAACATTGCAAAAACGAAAATTTACATGGCTATCGAAAAAGGGAAACAAGCTTTTTCCGCTTCACAATGGAATGACGTCATTGTCCACTACGAGAAAGCCATTCTTCTCCTTGAAGAAAATTCCAAACTGCTGAGCCAAATAAACACAGAAGAAAGTCGTACAAAACTTTCCCGCATTATGTTGCACACTGAAATAATAAAAAATAAACAGGATGTGGTAAAATATCTTAAAGCTGAAGAGTTCGAAGCAGTTATTGAAAGACTTCAGCGTATTGGGAAAAAGATTTCAACGAGCCAATTTGCCCAACAAGCAGAATTCCAAACAATCCTTTCTGAGAGTAACCTTCAGCTTAAGGACGTAAAACAACAATTACGCTTAATCAAACAGACAAGCTACCTGAAAGACAATTTCGAAAAACTTTTTCTCAAACACTATCCATCTGCTTCCCGTTCAGAACTCAGTGCACCAAAAGTAACATTCCTCAAACATATTGGCGAAAAGGTACTGTTTAGGATGCAATGCACTGAGACAACAGGGGGAAGGTCATTACGCCTGCAGATGGATTACCTCTACTCTCCCAATAATGATCATTGGAGCTTCTATTCCGAGGAGTAACACGATGAATATTCAGAACAATCCAAACACCGATCCCACGTAAAAGCGGACGGCACTTTGCAATTACAGGGAGCGGACAGGTCATTTTGATGTGAGCATACGTCACGAACATCGCACCGGCTAAAACTTGTTTGTTGATTACGCCGTCCAGACAGTTGAACTGGATTAGTCAGACTGGTGGTGAGTCCACAGCGCACAGTTTTTTCTCCTATTATGGGTGAGCCATTAACGCCCACGCCCACCGCTTCCACCGCTGCCACCGCTGCCACCGCTTCCACCGCTGCCACTGCTTCCACCGCTGCCACTGCTGCCACTGCTGCCACCGCTTCCACCGCTGCCAGAGCCACCTTGCCTCCCCTGAGGGTCCCTTCCATCCCGAATAGCATCTGCATAACTTTTGGCCAGTGTTTCTCTTGCCCCATAAGCTCCATGAGACATAAACGCATTTCGCATGGAACGTATTTGCTGAGCACTAAAAGCTTTTTCAATACCTTGGGTTACAACTTCCGTAGCAGTACCAGAAGATACACCTTGCCTTACCATATCTCGTGCAGTCAACAAACATTCGGCTACCAAATCCAACCCTTGTGCCTGTTGCATTGTACGCATCCTCACTTGAAGCCGACTAACAAGCTGCTCCGCATCCTCTCGAGTCATACCAGCAACAAGAGCAGCAGCAAGATTATATCCAAGTTTATCTACGACCTCTTTTCTCGAAGACAGTTGACTGGCAATACCATAGGCATGCTCATAACGAGATCTGACTTTTTCCATTGCCTTTACAATCGATTCCGCAGAGGCCTGTTTTGCGATACCTTCATAGGCCTTATTCACAATTGGCGCAACCGGAAGATTATTTTCCAAGGCTTTGGCGACAATACGCTGCGCCTTTAC
>JAESPV010000044.1 GCA_016765495.1 Desulfocapsa sp.
ATAACCGGCCGCTCACTAACGGAACAGATTCTTGATAAGGCTAAAACAGAGATCGATTTTTCAGAGCTGATCCGGGATGCCATAAAACTGCTAAGAGGAGAAAGTGATGTTTTAGGCTTTGGTGACGGAGAGCCACGGGATGAGTTGATTAACAGGTTCAGCCATATTCTGGTAGATGAATATCAGGACATTGACGAGGAACAATATACCCTGATTTCCCTTCTGGCCGGCCGGAATCTTAGTGCAAGTGAGGAAAAGATGACCATCATGGCAGTTGGTGATGATGATCAGAATATCTATCGTTTCAGGGGCACAAATGTTGAATTTATTCGTAAATTTCATCGGGATTACAAGGCGGACATTCACCATCTAACAGAAAATTACCGCTCAACCGCTTATATTGTCGCTGTTTCCAATCAGCTTATTCGTCATAATCAAGACAGAATGAAAACCGAACATCCAATAAGGATAAACAGCGGCAGAAAAACGCTGCCACCGGGCGGCAATTTGCAACAGAGCGATCCGGAAAGAAAGGGCAGGGTCGCAGTTCTTACCGTTGCGGACGAGAACACACAAGCGATATCAGTTTTACAGGAAATCAAAAAGCTGCAACAACTTGAAAATAATTTCACTTATCCAGACTGCGCAATTTTAAGTAGGGAGTGGAAGGATCTTGATTTACTCCGAACCCTGTTTGAACAAGAAAACATTCCTGTTTCAACCAATTGGGGCAGATATAATTTCCCCACTTTTACCCGTATCCGGGAACATAAAAAACTCCTGAACTATTTACAGAAAAATATCACCAAAGAAATGCAAGCCAACACTCTATTGAACCTGTTACCGTCAAATCGGGATGAAGATACTATCTGGCAGGATAATCTTCGCAGTATCATTAAAGACTGGGCTGAAGAAACAGCTGACACCTCCCAGCCTATATCGGACATTCTGGATTATATCTATGAAACACTGAGTGACCAGCGTCGATCCGGGAACATTGGAAACGGAGTCTTCCTTTCCACGGTTCACTCCGTAAAGGGTATGGAATTTAATCATATTTTTATTCTGGCAGAAAACTGGCAGCAGAAACAGGGGACAGAACTCGAAGAAGAGCGACGTCTCTTTTATGTTGCCATGTCACGGGCAAGAGAGTCACTCCATCTTTTTTCACTGCAAAACAAAAACAAAAACAAAAAGCCAAAAAATCCCCATACCGCACTCCTGAAGGGGGAAGAAATTTTTCGCAAAACAGTTGATCGAGTGGAAGCAGAAAAACTGCCACATTTTCACTATGAAATTCTAGGAATGAAAGAACTGTTTATCGACTATGGTGGAAGTAAACCATCATGCCATCCCATACACAAAGAGCTGAGTAGATTAAAAGCCGGTGATACCCTGCAGTTGGAAGAGCGTAACAAACACCTGGAACTGACAAGCAAGGGAATAGCCGTGGCCCGCTTGTCGAAAAGTGCAGCCAAACACTGGCAATCCCGACTGCAATTCATTAAAGTTGCAAAGATTATTGCAATCACCGTGCGACATCGCACTGATATCAGAGATGGTACATTTGTCGACCGCTGTGAGGTAGAAAGCTGGGAGTTGCCCATTGTTGAGCTTAAGATTGACACTGAATAAAAAAAACAACAAAATGTAATCGCTCACCGGAAATAATTTGGTAACGTTACATGTATATTGAGGATTATCGCCCAAATATATGTTTCACTAAAGCTGTTACGATCGGCTCACCAGTATCGACAACACTTGCCGAATAGATCCAATTGCTGTTTGCCTGACCTACAACAGCAATTGCATTTGCCTCGTACTCAACAAGGTTGAGCTCACCATTTTCGGGAGGAACAGAATGATGCATTCCAGAAGTCGTCAGCCTGAGCTGAGTGTCAACTTCGGGCTTAGGGGATAAGAGTTGAAACAGACCGTTTTCTACAATCCCGACAAATATTTCACTCATGACTTTTCCTGTTTTCAATCGGTTGAGGCCCATAAATTTGTTAATGAACAATCAGGTAGCAAAGTGTTATTAACCTGTGAAACGAGACTAGCGATACTGAAAAGTTTGTTAAATCGTTGGATCAGGATCCTTCAGCAGCCCTGCGTTTAGCTGATCCGAACAAGTAGCCGGCAATGGCACCGAGAATGCCGATCGGGGCCGTAAGCTGTTCGCTTGTTAATGCAGAAACAGTAATAAACATGGTTCCTTCTATAACAAGCACAAGTCCGATAGCATTCACCAGGCTTTCTTCGGCACAGTGGTCAAGATTTTTCAGACAATCTATCGCTGGTAGCAGTTTTCAGGCTTGGAAGATACTCTTCTGTCGCTTGGGAAGGCCTCATCATTTCAATTTCTTTCAGCAAACTCTGCCCTTTTTCAGACAATTGTTCAGTCATTCCTGGTTTCACCAGGATGAAACCGGAACAACAAACGATCAGACCGATGAGTAACATGGCGAATAAATGATTGCGCATAATATGTAACTCCTTCAGGATGGCTAATTAATTACATTCTTTCTTAACCTTTGCACGAGAAAGCTCATTTAAAAACCCCCTGTAATATTCTTTATCAGCTCCTGTCCTGGCGGATTGATGTTTACTCATCAATCGAACTTGAAGTGCCTGGAGTTCTGGGCATTGGAATATGGCAATATCCTGTCTGAACTGTTCCAACTCTCTGGAAGGCTGGACTTGACGATATTTGGGAGAGAGCTGCTGGTACTGTGGTGCCAATGCTCTGTCCTGTTTAGGAAAAGGATTGAGCACCGCCCCAAAAGAGGACATGGCGAAAAACGAAATAAATACCGTCAATAGTAGGCCGTGGCAGAGATTTTTTCGGACAACTAAACGATTCATGTGTTGCTCCTTTCCATAGAATTATCATATCCAGTAGTGGGGTATGTCTGACAACTGTTTAACCAGCTTAAGACCAATTTACGGCTTCCCCTTAGCCTGTGTAATGCTATTTGACATTGATAAATTAGCAATACACGTACCAATGCTGAATATTCTGCAGCAATTTTTTTTAAAAAGCCCCGAAGGCCCCTTTCCATAAGGCCTTTCATCTCTTTTTTGCGCCAAAATTTCCTGTTATTGGTTTCCTAAAACAGAAGAAACCACGATTTTGAACCGAAGCCGTACCCAAAATCGGTGGATATGCACCACCAGTACTGGTGCATATCATGCAGTTGAGGGAGAGAAGAGGGACGAAAGTTCTGACTCAAGACCTTTACAGGTTCAGCTATCGGGGGATATCAGCGATAAAAAGCAAATGAAAAATTGATTGGTGTAAATATTGTTTTCTCGCATTCTGCGAAGTACTGTGATTTGAAAAAAAACCCTAACAGAACAAAAAACAATAAAGAGGAGAAGATGAGTGCAAGTAATGCTGTTTTAAGTAAAAGTCCGCCCGCTTTGTTGTCTGACTTTCTCTCAAAAAAATATGAACAGGAAAAAACAGTCGAGCGTTACATACAGGGTAATATCAGATTACCTACGGTTGATATACACCACCCCCCCCACTAGTGCGTCGGAGTCAGTAGGGTGAAAACGACCACTTTTATGACAAATGAGCTTATCATGGGGGGAGTCTTTCTACTCTTGCTTTGGTACCTGTGCAGTGATTGGAGGTGCTTAGCACTTTAAAGTGAGCAAAAGATCACCAGGGTTTAAAAAATGGATTGGTTTTTGCTATGCATTCAACAAAGCCAAACACAACAGATTGTGATGGGCCTATCATCCAGCCC
>JAESPV010000045.1 GCA_016765495.1 Desulfocapsa sp.
AAAGGCGCCTTTGGTGATGGTAAGATTTTTATTAGTGATGTTGAGGAGTCTTACACAATCAGTTCCGGCACCAAGGAAACTGCTGCCGCTTCTGAGGGGGTACCGGCATGAAAGAGGTGGTCGCTGTAGTGCGTATAAATATGATGAACCAGACCAAGCAGGCTCTCACTGATTGTGGTGTGGATGCCTTCTTTGCTCATGAGGCTCATGGCCGTGGCAGGGGGTTTGTAAACCCGCAGATTCCCGAAGGGGTTGAACAGGGATACGAGGAAGCCGCCGCCCTGCTGGGGGAAAAGGGAAAACTCTACCCGAAACGCCTTCTTACCGCTGTAGTAGAAGACAGTATGGTGGAGTGTGTGGTGGATACGATTATTAACACAAATCAGACTGGCATGCAGGGTGATGGTAAGATTTTTATCTTGCCACTGCTGGATGCTGTGCGAGTAAGAACTGGTGAGACAGGCGAAAAAGCCATCGTCTGATTTCAGGCTTTTTAAACACTAATGCATGAAAAGCCTAACTATAAGGAGTACTGAAATGGCAACAGCAACCAAGAAAAAAAAGGTGCAGTGGGATCCTGCCGATGTCAAAGCGGAATTGTTGAAAAAATATCCGCCCAAGGTAGCCCGTAAACGTGCCAAACAAATAATGATCAACGAGGCGTTGGAGAACGATACGCCTGAAATTACAGCCAATGTCCGTTCCACTCCTGGCATCATCACCATGCGCGGTTGTACCTATGCCGGTTGCAAAGGAGTCCTCCTGGGACCAACCCGGGATATTGTCAATCTGGTGCATGGCCCTATCGGTTGCAGCTTTTACGCCTGGTTGACTCGTCGTAACCAGACCGATGCAGGACTCGATGGAGAAAATTATATCAATTATTCCTTTTCCACTGATATGCAGGAGCAGGACATTATCTTTGGCGGAGAAAAGAAGTTGGAAGCAGCTGTTCAAGAGATATATGACCTCATGCATCCCAAGTCCATTGCCGTCTTTGCCACCTGTCCGGTGGGTCTGATTGGTGATGATATTCACACTATAGCCAAAACCATGAAGGAAAAACTGGGTGATTGTAATGTCTTTGCTTTCTCCTGTGAAGGGTACAAAGGGGTAAGTCAGTCTGCTGGTCACCATATTGCTAACAATCAGGTATTTAAGCATATTCTCGGTGAAGATGATACGCCGGTAGAGGGTAAGTTTAAGATTAACCTTCTGGGTGAGTATAATATCGGTGGTGATGGTTTTGAAATCGATCGTATCCTTGATAAGTGCGGGATTACCAACATTCTTACTTTTTCCTGAAACTCTACGTATGACAAGTATGCCACAGCCCATCATGCTGATTTGAACACAGTCATGTGCCATCGTTCCGTCAATTATGTGGGTGACATGATGGAGATAAAGTTTGGTATTCCTTGGATCAAGGTGAATTTTATCGGGGCTAAGTCTACTGCCAAGTCTTTACGGAAGATCGCCGCCTATTTTGAAGATCAGGGACTCATCGACAGGGTAGAAGCAGTGATTAAAGAGGAGATGCCTGACGTTGAAGCAACGATGGTGGATGTTCGTAGTCGTACGGAAGGAAAGACCGCCATGCTCTTTGTTGGTGGTTCCAGAGCGCATCATTACCAGGAATTATTCAAGGAAATGGGAATGAAAACCATTTCAGCCGGATATGAGTTTGCTCATCGCGATGACTATGAAGGACGTCAGGTAATACCAGATATAAAGATTGATGCGGACAGTCGTAACATTGAAGAAATTCATCCAGAGGCGGATGAAACCCGTTTTAATCCTCGTAAGACACCTGAGCAGATGGCAGCTCTTGAAGCTGCAGGGGTGAAGTTCAAACACTATGACGGTATGTTATCGGATATGGATGAGGGGACATTGGTCATCGATGATGTGAATCAGTACGAGGCTGAAAAGCTGGTTGAGATCATGAAGCCTGATATCTTCTGTGCAGGAATCAAGGAGAAATTCTCAGTCATGAAGCTGGGTGTGCCCATGAAACAGCTACACAGCTATGACTCCGGCGGCCCCTATGCGGGATTCCGGGGCGCGATCAATTTCTATCAAGAGATCGACAGGCTGACACATTCCAGGGTATGGGCCTACCTGAAGGCTCCATGGCAGGAGAGCCCTGAGCTCACAGCTGCCTACGTCTGGGAGTGACAGAAGTCAGAATAGTTGAATTTTAAATTGTACTAAGAGGTATTTATCAATGTTATTACGTCATACACCAAAAGAAATAGGGGAGCGCAAGGCTGTCAGCATCAATCCTGCCAAGACTTGCCAACCCATCGGAGCCATGTATGCGGCTCTTGGCATCCACGGGTGTCTCCCCCATAGTCATGGTTCGCAGGGCTGCTGTTCCTATCATCGTTCCGCGCTTACTCGTCATTACAAGGAGCCGGTTCCGGCCGCCACCTCAGCTTTTACCGAAGGAGCATCAGTCTTTGGCGGTCAGGCCAACCTTCTGCAGGCGATCAATAATATCTTCTCCGTTTATGAACCGGATGTGATTGCAGTGCATACCACCTGCCTTTCAGAAACCATCGGTGATGATCTCCCGCAGATCATAAAAAAGGCGAAGACAGAAGACAAGATTCCAGCTGGTAAGTATGTGATCGGCGCTTCCACACCGAGTTATGCGGGGTCGCATGTCACGGGATTTTCCAACATGGTTAAGGCTATAGTGGGTTTTGCGGAAAAAACAGACAAGAAAAACGGTAAGGTGAATATTATTCCCGGCTGGGTAGAGCCTTCTGACATGGAAGAAATTAAGCGTATTGCCAAGCTTATCGGAGTGGAAACCATTATGTTCCCGGATACTTCCGGCGTTCTAAATGGTCCGATGACCGGTAAGTATAAGATGTTCTCGGATGGCGGCACTACGATTGCAGAATTAAAATCCGCTGGTGATTCCATCGGTACCCTCGCACTCGGCGAGTGGTGTTCTGCAGATGCGGCACGGCTTCTCGACAAGAAATGCAAGGTTCCATGTAAGGTGCTGGATATGCCCTTTGGTCTCAAGGCTACCGACCGTTTTGTTGATACTTTGCGTACCATAGCAGGTGTAACAGTATCAGATGAGCTGAATGCTGAACGAGGACAGCTGGTTGACTTAATTACAGATAATCACCAGTTTTTTTACAAGAAAAAAGTGGCCATTGCCGGCGATCCTGACCAGGTCATTGCCATGGTGGAGTTTCTCGTATCCATTGATATGTGCCCTGTGCATATAGTCACCGGAACACCTGGTAAAAAGTTTGAAAAACGGATCAAAGAGTTGACCGACGGGGAAGATTATGAGGTCAATGTCAAAGCCAAAGGCGATCTTTTTCTCCTCCATCAGTGGATGAAGAATGAGCCGGTTGACCTCCTTATTTGTAATACCTATGGCAAATATATTGCCAGAGACGAGGATGTGCCTCTGATGCGCTGGGGATTTCCCATTCTTGATCGTCAGTGTCAACAGTATTTTCCAACGGTTGGTTATAAGGGTGGTTTGCGTCTGCTGGAGAAGATTCTCGGGATGCTGCTGGATCGTAGAGACAGGGATTCTCCAGAAGAAACCTTTGAACTTGTTCTGTAAGGATAACAGTTATGCATGATACAACGACTACTCATTTAATGAAGCTGGATGTCACACTGCCTATTGCACCATATGCCAATAACAGGCTGAAGAGATCGGCAGAGGAAAAGCTGGAACCTGCATTGGTTCCAGCCGAGGCTGTGGCCTGGGTGCAGGCCTTACGCAAAGGTGGCAAAGAGGTTAAAACTATAGAACTCTGTGGTCCTGGAGATGTTCTGGCATCGATTCCGACAACTTTGAATTGTCTGGAGCTACTTCAACCAGAAATTCAGGATGCAGAGCTTTCTTTGACCACTCTTGGTTTCGGGGCTGCACAAGTAGCTCCGGATTTGGCTCGTCTTGGTGTGAAAACAGTGAATCTACTGGTGGATACGGCAATGGCTGAAACAGCCCAAAAACTGTATGCATGGATTCGACCCGCTAAAAAGAGTTTGTCCATGGTTCAGGCCTCTGAAATACTTATCAGTGCACAGTCAGAAGCTGTACAGGCTCTGAAAGATGCCGGTATCAGAGTGGTGATACGAACTGCTCTGGTTGCCGGAGTCAACGATGAGGAAATCGTAGCCCTTGCCGAAAAAATGGCAGGTTTGGGTGCTGATGCCATGGAGATTGATGGAGAAGAGGGGATTGATGTGGAACAACTGTCTATCCAGGCGTCGACATATCTTCCTGCGACAGTCTATCAGGCTCCGCCTGCTCTTGCACCTCCTGGTATGCCAGGGTCGCAGGCAGATATCAACATGCCTGAACCTACTAAGGAGAGGCCTAATGTGGCGGTGGTCAGTACCAACGGCATGGATGTTGACATGCATCTTGGACAGGCGTCGCAGGTTTTAATTTACGGCCCAAGAGATGATGGTCTTGCCTGTCTCTTGAAGGCACGGCAGACTCCAGGTGCTGGCGGCGGTTCCGACCGCTGGCAGGTTTTAGCTAAAGAGTGTCTCCATGATTGCTTTGCTCTGCTGGCAACCCATGCTGGTGATGCACCCCGTAAGGAGTTCGCAGACCTGGGAATACAGGTGATTCTTACCGAAGAAAATATCGAAGGTATGGTAGATGTTCTTTACGGCGGCGGTAAAAAAAAGAAATGCAAATAATAGAGGAGAAGTAAAATGGCTTTACCGGAAAGAATGATCCTTGTTTGCCAGTCGTTTCGTGTGGCTGGGGACAGGAAGGGAATTTGTCATAAAAGTACTGACGGGTACCTGGCCTTGAACAATGGC
>JAESPV010000046.1 GCA_016765495.1 Desulfocapsa sp.
ATTTTCGGATAAACACATTGCGTGTTCACCGTCGCTAGTTAAAAAAAAACATGCTTACTGTCTTTGGTGCTAGAAGGTTTAATAGTTACAGAAAAAGCCATAGAACCACATAACAAGCAAATCCAGCGGAAAACGAGAGGTTCCGGCTTTGGTCTACCTGTTTCCTTTATTTAAAGTTTTATACTTCGTGTCTAGTTCAGCGGTTTTTTCTTCTCGTGTCCGCTGATTTAAAACGTTGTCACGGTAGGCTCAGGAAAAGACTTTTTGGGGTTGACCGTGTTGTTTTTTTTTGCAAAAGATGTTCTTTCAATGTAGTCGGCTGCTGCTCAGGGTTCTTGCTAATTTTGATTTTCAGGGGCAATTTCAGGTTTTGGTCTTGAGGTAAACTGAAAATTGGTACTGCGTAAATAGTGTGTTGCTGGTATCCGCACAACACAGCACTCCAGGCGACCAGCGGGCAGCGCGGTTTTCCGAAGCTCAGCCTTGTAATCCAGTTCTCAGGTTAATCGAAGTTGGGTGCTGCAAATCCCGCTGGCCCCTGAGTTTAAACGTTATTCGCGACACGATGTCGCGTTTTTATATGTGATCCCGCACTGATAGATCGTGCGCAGTCACCCGGCATGTTCCTGCCGGTATCCTAGGGAGGCGTGCTGCTGTTGCGCTGATGACAGGGTGCGAAGCCCTCCCGACAATGTACCGAATTGGGTGGAAATCGTGAGATGGAACCCCCTCCGGGAATCCCTCCCGGTTAAGGGCTAGGATTGGACAATATGGCGAGAGTAGGCGAAGGACTTTACGCGTCGTCAACGAGCAACTGGCCTAAGGGGATTAATAGGTCAAAGGTGCGCTTCCCAGAGTTCGCGCATGTTGGAGAGGTTGCAGGTCATTAACGTCCCTGCACGGAACCCAATTTCTTACCGGTGTCCAAGTCCCGCCTAAGTTGTCCGTTAAAGTAAATTCGTGGAACGTGGGAACCCCATCTGTCCGTCCTGTGCAATGCAGGGCAGGCATTACCGTAAGGCGTGCTGTTGGAGTGGTGGGATTGAGAGGTCGAAAGAAGCTAAGGCCCTTGGGAAAGCCGAGGGATAGGGTATGAAAAAAGACTCAACGCTAAAACAGGTTTCCGGCTGGATACGTGTGAATGGTGTGCTGACGTTCGGCAGGTGTTCCATTGCGAGAGAATCAGGAGAACCCTCTAAGACAGAAAAGCTAGAGACGGCTTCGGCTGGGGCATTCGTCAACTTTGTTAACCCATGGCACACCGTTAGTTGGCGTGTAGCAAGGGAACATGTTCGAGGGCTGCAGATACGCATCGCAAAGGCTGTAAAGGAAAACAATTGGGGCAAGGTGCAAACCCTGCAACGATTAGTAACCAACTCGTTCTACGCCAAGCTATTGGCTGTCAAACGAGTGACTTCCAACAAGGGGAAAAACACTCCTGGCGTTGATGGTGTCCTGTGGCAGGATGCCGAAGCCAAATGGCAGGCTGTAAGCAGTCTGTGCCGACGTAGTTATAAGCCACAGCCATTAAGAAGGATCTATATCCCGAAGAAGAACGGAAAGAAACGTCCTCTTTCAATACCCACTATGATGGACAGAGCGCAACAAGCCCTGCACAAACTGGCACTGGCACCAGTAGCCGAAACCCTGGCCGATGGAAATTCCTACGGCTTCCGGGAATTACGCTCCTGCGCAGATGCCATACAGGCAGGATTTAACGCACTGTCAAAGCCCAACTCGGCAACATGGATATTGGAAGCAGATATTAAGGGTTGTTTCGATAACATTTCCATCCGGTGGTTGCTTGACAACGTACCAATGGATAAAACCATTCTTCGCAAATGGCTAACGGCAGGATACATGGAAGACGGCATCTTGTATCCTTCTCGTAAAGGGACACCTCAGGGCGGGATTATTAGTCCTACCTTGTCGAATATGGCTCTCGATGGTTTGGAGGATGTCGTTCGTCGTGCAGTCCCCCGTCGAAACAGAGTCAATTTCATCCGTTATGCAGATGACTTTATTATCACCGGCAAATCGAAATATCTGCTGGTAAATAAGGTCAAGCCAGCGGTTGAAGAGTTCCTTGTGAAACGTGGTCTTACTCTTTCCGAAGAGAAGACCATGATAACACACATACGAGATGGGTTTACGTTCCTCGGGCAAACTTTCCGTAAAATTGGCAGGAGACTGCACATCAAGCCATCAAAAGAGGGAATCAAAGCCCTCATAGAGAAAGCGGGAACGATAATCAGAAAATACGTCAGCAGTCCGATGATCATCCTGATCACAAAGCTAAATCAAGTTCTTCGTGGTTGGGCTAACTACCACCGCCATGTGGTTTCATCGGAAGCCTTTAGCCGAGTTGATACCTATGTGTTTGAACAACTCTGGCGGATGCTCAGGAAACGACACCCGAAGAAATCCAAACGGTGGTTGTTCAAGGAATATTGGACAAACACTGAACGGAAACACATCTTTGCTGTCAAATCCATAACTCGAAAGGGTATACTTAAAACCTATAAGGTCTTACGTGTAGCATCCATTGGAATTAAGAGACACATTAAGATTAAAGCGGCGGCCAACCCTTATGACCCAACCTTTGCAGGATACTTCTGGCAAAGAAGGAATAATAAGGAAAGCAGGGTATTACCAGCATTGTCATCAAGGCAATACCGCGCTATGTTGGCATAGGAAGAATTACAGTCGGGCAGTTCAATAAGGGCTGTCTTTGGAATGCTTGAGCCGTGTGATGGGAAACTATCACGCACGGTTCTGAGGGGGGAAGGGAGCCGCAAGGCTCCTGCCCTACCCGGTGTTTTTGAATCAAATTAACAAAAGGAGTAATATCGAGTGCCAATTGATGAAAAATATATCGAAGAACTATTGCGACTTAAAGGTAAATATTTATATCATCGAGAAGGCCAAGAATTAGAATTTAAAGAACAATATAATTTTGGAGGCCTTGGTGATTATTTTCGTGATTTCGCAGCCTTTTCCAATAACAAAGGAGGATATATGATTTTTGGGGTTCAGGACTCTCCTCGAATTCCAAGTGGATTAAATGCAGCCTCTTTAGACCAATTTAATAAAATTGATCCAGAGAAAATCACTGGATTTTTGTTAGAAATTTTTTCACCAGATATCTTGTGGGAGCAAGCAGTTGTCGAGCATGATGGCAAATCTTTTGGTGTGTTCAAAATTCATGAAGCAGCTGTAAAGCCAATTATTGCCAAAAAGGACGAAGGAAGAGATCAAATAATAAAGAACGGAGAAATTTATTATAGGTATGGTGGCCGTACCCAAAAAATTCTTTATGCAGAACTTGAAAATATAATAAACAAAAAAGTTGAACAGAATAATAATCAGTGGCTTGATCTCATGTCAAAAATTGGACATGCTGGTCCTCAAAATGCTGCAATTTTAGATACAGAAAAAGCATTAATTGAAAAAGGTGATGCAAGAATATTGGTATTAGATGAAGAGCTAGCAGGGAAATTGAAGTTTATTAAAGAAGGACAATTTAAAGAAAAAGAGGGCGCAGCAACTCTTAAACTTATTGGCGATATTGTACCAATTGATAAAGTTGAAGTTATCAAAAGAGTAAAAGAAAATTTAGTAAAAAAATATCCATTAGCTGCTATGGAAATGGTGCAGGAAGTTAAATCTCAATTGCCAAGTGCTACTCCCAATATTATTTGGCAGACAATCAAAGAAAATGACATAAAAAATGACCTCACATACTCTGCCTACAACTTCCGAAATAAAAAGCAAGAAGACAATTTTTTAAAAGCAGGGGGGCTCCTGACAGTGACACCAAGCATTTACAATCATCAAGCTGTCGATTTCATAGTAAATATTATAAAAGCAAATGCATAAAAACAACATAACAAAAAAATGCACCCGACTGGCTCACACGTCCGATTTTCGGATGTTTATCTACCATTGTCTCTCGCACCATCATTCCGGTAGATCCATGGCCAGCCGGTGATTTAGCACGTTATGCTTGAAAATAAATGTCAGCAAATTATCAAAAAATGGAAACATAATGAGAAAAGTTATCGGAATAATGGCAATAATGTTTTTTGCATGTTCAATTGTATATGCAAGCAATCAAAATAAGAGTTCGGAGATGACGAAAATGAGTGAGCATGAAAAGATCAATTATGTCGAGTTTCCATCAAAAAACCTTGCAGTCACTAAAGCATTTTTTGTTGAGGCATTTGGTTGGTCTTTTGTCGATTATGGCCCTGAATATATCGCTTTTAAAAATGAAGGGCTCGATGGAGGTTTCTTTAAATCTGACCTTGTTTTATCCAGTAATAATGGAAGTGCTTTAATTGTTCTTTATAGCAATGCATTAGAAATTACTTTATCAAAAATTGAAAAAGCTGGTGGGAAAATTGTAAAACCAATCTTTTCATTCCCAGGCGGTCGAAGGTTCCATTTCACAGATCCCAATGGCAATGAATATGCAGTTTGGTCTGAATAAATTTACAGACAATAACAGCAAATCGCCCTGCCCCAATTACTGAAAGTGGAATATTATGGCAAACTCTCACAATGAGAAAGTACAACAGTTAATCAATGATATTGAGATGTATCATCCTGATAAACTTGAACTGCTCATGAAGCTAAGAGATATTGTTTTTCACCACCATCCCAAAACACTCGAAAGAGTAATGTATGGTGGCATTATGTTTTCCATGGAAAGCGATTATGGAGGAATCTTCGTAAGAAAAAAGCATATCTCATTTGAGTTTACAAGTGGTAATGAGTTTGAAGATCCAGATAAAATATTAGAAGGAAAAGGTAAGTTTCGCCGACATCTCAAATTACGTTCAATGGAAGATGTTGAGAACAAAAACGTATCATATTTCGTCAAACAAGTTCAATAAAAACAAAAGATTAAAGGCATAACAAAAAAATGCACCCGACTGGCTC
>JAESPV010000047.1 GCA_016765495.1 Desulfocapsa sp.
CCGGGATTGAGGCCGCAAAGAAACCTGTTTTATCCCAGTTTCTTGCAGCCTTGGGAATCCGTTATGTGGGAGAGGTGACTGCAGGATTGCTTGAAAGCACTTTTTTAAGCCTTGAAAGACTGCTTACTGTAACCCGTGAGGAGCTACTTGAAGTTGACGGGCTTGGAGAGCAGGCTGCAAGCTCAATCGCGGATTATTTTTCTGATCCGTCGGTTCGGGAGATGATGAACGCATTCCATGATGCTGGCGTTCAGCCGCAGGTATTGGTGCAAAGGGAAGAAAATCTTCTGCTGACCGGTGAAGTACTTCTGTTTACCGGAAGCTTGAAAAAATTGTCCAGGACAGAGGCAAAAAAACTGGTCAAGGATCACGGTGGGCAGATTGCAAGCGGAATTACTAAGAAATTAACCTGTCTGGTGGTTGGTGAAAAACCGGGATCAAAGCTTAAAAAAGCGCAGGAAAAAGGTATAAGAATTCTTACCGAAGATGAGTTTGTGGCAATGCTGTCCTAAGGGCCTACAAGCATGACAAGGTCGATATTGCCTTTAGTTTTCTAGTGCGTCGAATTGGAAGTTCGGCAACCGGCATAAGAATAATTCCCACAGGAACTTTGGTTTTCCGATACATAAATATAATAACTAACACCAGTGTTGAACGGTAAACCGGCACTATTTTCAGTACCCCCTTGAGGGGTGTAACGAACTACAATTCCTTTAAAAATATAAATCCCGTTGCCCTTGTTCTATTAGCCTTAATTTCTCCTGAGTTGCTTTGCGCATACCAGCTTTGGGGATTTCTGCTAAATGTTGTCTTATCGTTTCTTCACCCACCGCCTTGGTTTCCGGCGAAGCGTAATCCATCAAGTATTCTTTAAAAGTTAACAAAGCATTGGGTTGACAAACATTTTGAATTTCACCGGTTTTAGCCAAAGACATAAATCTGTCACCGGTGCGCCCTTGGCGGTAACAAGCAGTACAGTAGCTAGGCAAATATCCCGACTGGCATATACTGCGCAATATCTCATCCGGGCTGCGATGATCTTCAACTTCAAACTGGGGCTTTTCTTCTTGGTCCCCAGCACAAGCACGTCGTTTTTTTTCAGCTTTCTTTTGGTAACTGCCCACCCCAGTACAGGAACCGGCACTGACTTGTGAAACGCCATATTTAATTAATTCATCTCTGAGTTTTGAGTTTTCACGGGTAGACAGTATGATACCGGCGTAAGGTACTGCCAGCCTCAATATAGCAATGATTTTAGAAAAATCTTCATCATTTACTAAATACGGAAATTTATCAATATCTACACCCCATGCTGGGCACATCCTAGGTACCGAAACGGTGTGGGGCCCCACGCCAAACTGTTCTTCTAAGTGCAGGGCATGATAAATCAAACCCATCACTTCAAACTTATAGTGCCGCAAATATTAAGTCAAGTAAGTCTTTATCCTTTGTTTGCAATAACGCCGCCACTTCTAACGGTGTCAATCCATTGGTATCGCGAGCTTTTTTGATTATATTATGAACGTGCTTTTTGGGTAATGCTTGTGATTTTTCTAAATCCTGATATATTTTACCCTCATCAATAAAATCCGCTACCTCTTCTTGTTCCGAATATGCTTGTATTGTCATACTTACCTCCTACTTTTCAATAGAGTTACTGCTCATGAATTTATTGAAAATACTCTTTTAGTGAATCCCCGCGATCCGAGGCAATGTTCCAGCCAGTTACACGGAGTAAATTAATCGTTTCATTTAACGACTCCAACGGGCCATCTGTTAACTCCGCTTTACCGGGGTATATTTGATACATCTTTCTAAATTTTTGCGAGCTGTGCGGGCAGAAGGTATTCGGTATTCGGTATGCGGTTTTCGGCAAGCAACATAGGAACAACTCCCACAGAAACTTTGATCTTGTACTTTGTCATTATGAGGCCTGCGTTTGTATTGCAGTTGGGGAGCTGTAATATCCCGCAGAGGCGAACAGATGTTTAGTATCTTCTCATGCTGTTTTTTTTTTAATTATTTGTATTCAAGATCTACCCGCACAGCTCGAAATAACTTGAACATCTCACTTGCCCTTTGTTTCGTACAACCTGTACTTGAAAAAACGTTATCAAGTACAGGTGACGAAAAAATTGCAGCGCAATATGCTCAACTTATTTAGTTCCCGTTCTTAAGGGAAATTGCTGATTTTGCGGTGCTCCAAAACGACTTCTCGACATATTGTTGGATCTGACTGGGTTATAAAACAGCCCAGATATATCGGGCATCCTAAGAGACAGACCTAAAACACTGGCCCACGATTCGTATAATCGGTATGAAGCAGTCTATGTGAAAGATCGCCGCACGGTTTCTCCAAAAAACTTTCGTAGATCGCCAGGATCTCTGGATTCTCATGTGATGAACGCAAAGGTGCGTCTGCGTCTTGAGCATAGAGAGTATCAGTCCGTGCTTGGCGAATAGCATCGGTCGGTGGAACGGCTGTTCTAGGCTGACCGCCACCACTGACACAGCCGCCGGAACAAGCCATAAATTCGATAAAATGCCAATTGTCTGGATTGCCTGCCATAATCCTGTCGCAAACGGCACGAGCATTCTTAAGCTCGTGGACGACAACCATGTTAATATCTACGCCGGTAACCGTCACAGAGGCTTGTTTAACTCCATCCAAACCGCGAACTGGAGTGTAGTTTAACAAGGCACCTGTAGGCTGATCCCCGGTAAGTGTAAAATACGCGGTTCTAAGTGCTGCTTCCATTACACCGCCGGTAGCACCAAAGATAATTCCCGCACCAGTAGCTTCGCCCATCAACGAATCATAGTTTTCGGCTGGTAAATTGGCAAAATCGATGCCCTTGGCTTTGATCATGCGTGCCAACTCACGCGTGGTCAGAACCACATCAACATCACGGCTTACATCCTGATCGTCCCAATATTGACTGGCAGCATCCATTTCAGGCCGTTGAGCTTCGTATTTCTTAGCCGTACAAGGCATGATGGATACCGAAATAATATTTTTGGGATCCAAACCTCGCCGCTCGGCGTAGTAAGTTTTGGACAAAGATCCGAACATTTGTTGCGGCGACATGCAACTTGAA
>JAESPV010000048.1 GCA_016765495.1 Desulfocapsa sp.
CCTATTGAAAATTAATACCCCTGATTCGAATGAGCCAATAGTTGACAGCCTTTTTTTGCGATAATATTTTAGGTAGAAGTTTACATTATCAAATAGTTTGTAAATTGACTCAGCTAAGGCGATTTCAGGAGATCCTTCCACAATCAATTTTTCTCCTAAGATTTGTTTTGCTTCATCTAAATCAATAACAAAACCATGGTGTTTATATTCATGAACTAGTTTGTGAGCAATTTCTGTAGCATTTTTTGAAAAGGCTGATTTTTTTTGGAGTAATCTTTCAGCATATTGCGCTGCAGACTCACTAATTCGCTCACAATACCCTATTTGCTCAACAGTTAATGCAAGCCTTAGATATCGAGCAAACATCTCAGAACTACCCGGGTAACTCTCTGAAAGTGATGCTATTGACTTGAGTGCTTGAGTAACACCAAGAGCTGGCAAACCATCTAATTGTGGATCAATAGGGCCTAACTGACTTAAAGGCCCCATGTGAATTTCATCCGCTCCAATTGAAATAAGAGTTGCTGCGGATTTAGCATTTCTAGGTACAGCAACTACGAATTTATTTTTAGCAAAAGACTTGCACAATTTACTTATTTGATAAGCGGGCTCAATGCTGCCACCAGGACTCAATATTATTAACAAAATATCTTTTTCTCGGTCTGGGTTGCATGTAGATAATGCTGCATATATTTGATCTAGGTCATATGAGCTAATACTGCTTTCTGGGTCGATCAACCCTAGACAACAATAATTTGACAAGTCGTCGCCAAAATTTGAAATCAGTGTTTTTATTTCATCAGAGTATCGATCTTTAATGTCAAAATCGTCAGCGGTACGTATAAAGTCAGGCCACGATGCAGGAGGAGTTTTTTCTTTTTTCTTTTCCATAATAGGTTTCGCTTTGGGTGCTGGCTTGGGTGTTTTTTTCTTACCGACTGAAGGAGTGCTCTTTGTTGTATCCTCGGAAGAAGCCGATACCCCAGTTAATTTTTCACTCTTCATAAGTACACCTCGCCAGTTGTTTTATTTTTTTGGAGCATATCGCTCTGCATAAGGGGCTTGCGGGATTTACAGTGACCTAATTTGCTTTACCTGTGAGTTTGCCAGCAAGGTTGAACTCAGAAAAACCGCTCTGCCCGCAAGTCCCTCTTGATGCTTTTGTTCGGCGTTTTTTGCCGTCTATTTTTCTTAGAGGCCGCTTTTCTAGGGTGAAAAGAGGTCTCTAAGGGCGAAATCGGGACGTTTTCGAGTGTATTACAACACTAAAACAGTATGTTGCCTTGGTCCGACCCCATACCTTCTCAGAGTAGCTTTTTCGATCACAAGTCCGACCAGAATATACCCTGTGTCTGTGTAAGCCCATCCCTTGCCAGCTTCAAATAGTGATGGCAGGTCCAGAATAAATCGAATCAAAGCCTCTGGCGGAAACGGATTATCTTTCTCACGCCATTTGTGGGAGAGCTCGGTGGCAAAGCTCTCAAGATGCACATGATCCGGCAATCCCGAAGTGTGGGTCAGAAGATGGCGTAAAGTGATCGCATCGTGATTGGGCAAACGGGTAAACCACCGCTGCTTCCCGAGCCAACGCGCAATCGGAATATCGAGATTCAGTGCGCCTTCATGCGCAAGTGCGACCGCTGTCGCACCGACAAAGGTCTTGCCGATACTCGCTGAAAGCATGCGCGATTGCACTGTCATTGGCGTTTTGGATTCCAGATCAGAGACCCCAGTAGCAGCAATACCTACTGTGCCGTTCCGCAACACATAGGCAGCTGTTGCACCCGGGAAGCCATATTGTTTCTGAAAGGTATCGAGCGCCAACTGAAATTCTTCCGCCAGATCAGATGCTGCTGCGGTATTCGGCTGTGAGGCTATCAGGAGATAAAAAAGGCATGGCAGTATCTGCAAGAGCACGCTTCCAAAACGTAAACCTGCACGATGGTTCAAGGCGATCAGATCATTCACACGCATCAGGTTTCCACTTCCATGTCCGAACTCAAGAACTTCTGCCTGTGCCGTTTCCGAGATCACGCGGTATCACTCCGCCTTCAGCTTGAGGTATAACCTCTGTGATGGCGCCTTCTTTATTGAACATTGTTTTTCGGTTGAACCAGACAATCAGAATAGCAACAACCATGAACAGGTATGTGTCATAAGGCTGTGCATCTGGCCAGACTGGATTGATGAGGATAAAATGGAACAATGCAGGGAGCAGTATGCTGCCGTGCGATATGTTAAATAATGGGGTTACGATTACGCTTAACGCAATTGTACCGAAAAAAAACGGTGCGAATGACCAGGCACTTTGAGGCGTTCCACTCAACAGGAATGCAGGCAGGTGCCAGAAACCCCAGATAACACCAAGAATCAGCCCGGCCCAGATAGGTTTCATCTTTCTTTGCAGCAGAGGAAGTGCCACCCCTCGCCAGCCAAGCTCTTCGACAGGGCCTTTAATCGCCGTTAATACCAATGCCACAGTGAGTGACTGAAATGAGGAAAACGGAAACGGTTCAGTGAAAAGGTTGCCTTTTAATGCAGCGCCACCAAAAAACACAAGCGGAATGCCGACAATCAAAAAGACATACCAAGCCGGAGAGCAGCGCCATAGCAACAACCGGGCCAGGTAACACCGCAATCCTCCCAAGCCACTGTAGTATGTGACGACAATGAAAGCGGCAATCGCAGGTGCGTACACCGCGAGGTAAAAAAGTGGATGTTGCCCTGTCAATTCACCGAAAATCTTGGTCATCTGGTTAGGGAGAAAGATGAATAGAGCCAGGATTCCCCAGGCCAAACCGAAAGCTATAAGCAGAAAGGGCACCAGGGCGATGAGGGGAACTTGACGCCTGTTTGACAAAATCATTTCTCGGCTCCAGGAAAACGAATTGCCTTAACTTCAGCCTTGAAGAAAGGAAAATACTCGTTTGTGCCAAACATGTTTCCAGCTACGACCCTAAACGGCAATTTGAAGCCTTGTACAACACGGAAGTCCGTAAGAGTACCGCCGAATGGTTGTAGGCGATGTGATTTTTCTGGGTTTGCATTGCTCCAACGCATAAAGGAAACCTCAACTGGTTGCCCCTTGGTATTCACAGTGACATTGACTGCCTGTGAAAGTTTTCCGTGAGTGACGGTGACACGAGCGGTATGCTCATCAATTCCTTCCCACTTCACACCTGCCCTCGGTAAAATTGCTGCGGGTGTCCAAAACACGGCTTCAGCTACGTAACGTCCGTAAGCAGATCGTGTATGGTCTGAGTCACCTCCCATCCGCGCCACTGGAATAAATCCCAATATACGAAATCTTGTCCATCGCCCAGAATCGGAACCAGATATCGGCATGATACCGGGTAAATGTAAGCGCCATACAAAGCCATGAGGTGCTGCAAGAATTTGGTACGCTTGCATAGGTCGGTAGTTAGGTTCTTTTTGTGAGCCAAGACTGAACTGGCCTCCCATATCAATTTCTGCCACAGTATACAAAGGTGTTCCTGATGCGATGGCGAAGTTGAAATATCGACGTGCTGGCTCAGGTAGATCAGCCACCATTGATGAATCATATCGCTCGGGATTTATAGGCTGTATGGAAGACAATTGTTTCCATTGAGACTGATCAGCACGCCAATCTAACAACCGTAAAATCAGAAGCGAGATAAGTAGTAAAACAAGGAGCGTTAAGAATACATAAATGAATTTCATAAGCATTTCCATTTCAAAGTAGAATTACGAAATTGTTTATCGCTAACGCCAAGCTAACCAGAAAAAATGGGGTGACTGGGACTTGGCAAAAATTTCGTAAACTCTAGGCTTGGAAACCACTCCAAACCCCTGACCCCTTTTTTTCTGGTTGAGCGTTTTGTTAGCCTATTTCAAAGGAATTATTAATAATATTTTGAGATACGTACATGATTAATGGAATTTCCAGCTGTATGAAAGAATCATCAATGAAAGGTTCCAGTGAAGTTTGATTATGCCCTTTCTTCGAGTGAGTTATGGAGCAACGAATTTTATAAATTCTATTGCTCAATGAGTCTATGAGTGTTCTTTCGCTATTGGTATCAAGTGCGGTTACAAATGTATAATGTGGATTTGAACTTAAAAAACTATTTGTATCGTCTTCAGTGTTAAGCCATTCGAGTAATTTTGGAATATTCAATCTCTTTTCAATAACAATTTTCAAATTACTAATTTCTGATGAATAATTATATAGGGTTTTCGATAATTCCGTCACTGAGCTAACATCAATATTCCCGTTATTATCCTGAAGGGATTTGATTTTTTCTGAAATAACTAAACTTTTATCATCTAAATAGAAAAACTCTATAGCTTGATAAAATGTTAAATATTTTAACCTTGGAGATGTGGTATGATTGGATAGGTTGAAAAATCTTATGGGCGTTAACTCACATTCTAATTTGTTTATTCCAACTTCGTAGGTGTTATTCTCACCGATTCCTTTTTCAATTTCTTCGAAAAAATACCTCCTGAAATTTAAGCCAGTTTTGGTTGAAGAAACAAATAACAATTTTTCTATGAAATCCTCTAGTTCAGGGCCATATTCCTGATTGTCGGTTGTCCAGATTTTGATTGAGAAGTCTTTCTCGGAATCTCTCAGTCTACTTGAATAAATTTCTTCTTCTTTTAAATAAAAATCATAAAATATTTTAAAAAATAACGAGCTAGATTCACTAATTTGAGCAAATAATTTACCGTCTTTAAGAAAATCTATTTTCCCGTTTTTTATATATTCAAAACCTTTTGTGATTTTTTTTATCGTTTGAATGTTTGTGGGAGTAATTAGGAGTTCGTGGAAATTGGCAAAAGAAAGAGAAGAGTTACCAGAACAGTAGAATGCTTTCCAAATTATATCTGTGAAAACTGTATGGATTGCAAATATAGATTGAGGCGATTCATCAGTGTAAAGGGTTTCTGCCCATTTTTTTATTTCCCTTACTTGTTCTAGGCTGCATTGTATAAATGTATCAGAAGAATCGCCAAATTCGTCCGCACAATATTGTATTATTTTCGCCTCATCCCAATTTTTTATCCATTCATAATATGAGTGTGGATCATTTTCTGTAAATCGCTTTGGCAAAACCTACCACAACTTTGAATTTTATTGTTCGGTGGCTAACGTTCTAAATCACCGGCTGGCCATGGATTTACCGGAATGGTGGAGC
>JAESPV010000049.1 GCA_016765495.1 Desulfocapsa sp.
ATGCGCCATCCCCTGATACGGCAGGTTGGAATTTCTTAAGGAGCCAGCTGAGTAAAGATGAACAGCAGGCAGCCATTGAAGCGGGTTTGCTGGTCACAACAGAAAAGGGTGGAACCTATGACAGATTCAGGGACAGGGTTTTATTTCCAATCTATAGCAGGCGGGGGAAGGTTGTTGGTTTTGGTGGCCGAATTGTAGGTGATGGTCAGCCAAAATATATGAACTCTCCTGAGAGTCTGGTGTTTAATAAATCCAGTTCTTTGCTTGGTTTGTTTCAGCAGGGAGATGCTATCAGGCGTAGAAAACAGGCCATTCTGGTAGAAGGAAATTTTGACCTGGTATCACTTGTTGTTCACGGTTGTCCCAATGTTGTAGCTCCACTGGGAACAGCACTTACCGCACAGCAGTTGAAGATGCTGAAAGGATATGCAGAGGAATGTGTGCTGCTCTTTGATGGTGATACAGCAGGAGTGAAAGCAGCCTTACGTTCGGTTCCCTTGTTTTTAAGTGAACAAGTGGCAGGGAAAGTAGCACTTCTTCCCACCGGGCACGACCCTGATACTTTTATTCGAGAGGAGGGATTGGCAGCATTAAACAGGCTTCTCGATCAGGCTTTACCACTGCCTGAGTTTGCCTTGAAACAGCTGGTTGATGAGCACGGTACCACACTTGACGGGAAAAGAAAAATAATTGCCGAGTTACAACCTCTGCTCAGGGCTGCACGCTCAAAGCTTCAACGTTCGCTGATGCTGTCTCATTTTAGTGAAACAATCGGTATTTCTGCATCGGAACTGGCTACTTCCATGCCACCTGTTGCAGAGTCTTTGCCTCCACCACCTGTTGAATATAATAAGAAACCGAGACCTCCAGAGCAGTTAACTCCTTTATCCTCCTCTCAAACACGGCTTGTGTCTCATATGGTGCTGTATCCTGCCTCCATTGAAGAGTTAGAAAAAGCAGGGCTGAGGGAGTGTCTCTGTGGAACCATCGGTGAAGTGTTATTGTTGCAGCTGCTGGCATTACTTGAACAGACAGATTGTGTGGAACCGGAAGAGCTGTTGGGTATGTTGCCAAAGGGGGGAGAACGAGTACTGGTCTCTGATATTCTTTTAAAATCAGCATCCCCCACTACTGGCTTGAGTTATCAGGGAACAAAGGAAGAATTAAAAGAGCTTCTCTTATGGCTCAAAAAGGAGCGTTTGGAGCAGGAATCAAAGAAACTTGAAGTGCAAATTGCAACTTGTGGAGTGACAAATAATCAGGACGAGTTGCTGCAGCTGGTTACACGAAAGAACATTGTTAACAATCGTCTTCAGGAGCTTCGCCAGGAAAATAGTCTTTGGCATACGCGATGTGAGACAACATTATGAAATTCTTTCAATCTTCTTAAGTACCTTACTATGTGTTGTTTTAGTCGAGCCAGGCTGCTGTATTTGAAGTTTGAACGAAGTCTTGCATAATTCACAGAAAATAGGCCCTATTTTCCTTTTTCCTTCTTTTAGAAAATCATGAATAGTCGCTAATTCTCCTTTTTTTTTTAATTATTTAACGTGAAAAGATTGTATAACCTTTTAAGTTTGATATAGTGCGTAGGCAAATATAAGGAATTGCGATGTATTAATGTGGGAAAGTATGTTTTTGGTCTGCCCATCGGGGTATGTAGGAAGTCAGGAGGGTGTAATGGCAGATGATGGAAAGATGAAAAGAACTGGTGCCGATCAAGCCGATGAAGGTGTACTTGATTTGACTGGTATCTTTGAATCAGGAGAAAAAGTGCGTCCTGTTGGTCTTCCTGATGGTGTGGAAGACGATAGGCGTAATCCTCGGAGAGGGGATCGTCGGAAAGGCCTTTTTACTGATCGAAGGACTGGGCAGCGTCGTCTCGCCAGAAGTTCCAAGCGTGCTACCGAGCATGCTGTTGACCCCATGGCAATGTATATGCGTGAGATGGGGACGTTGACCATGCTCACCCACAAGGAAGAACTGGAACTTGCCCGGATGATGGAAGAGGGGCTGCTTCAAGTTCAAAACGCTGTACTTGCAACTCCTCTTGCTATTGAGGCTCTTCAGGAAATTGCTGCAGAGCTTAGGGTTGGCACCATAGCGATTGTGAGCATTGTGCGGGGAATTCAAGACACTCAAACAGCACTTGTTGAGAAAGAAAAAAAGAGATTTCTCGACAGAGTCGATACGGTAATGAGGCTTGAAGAACAGCGCCTTGTCCTTCAGCAGGAATTTATTGACTGCCAGAGGGATCCTCAAAAGAGTGAAAAAATAAGTGTTCAGATGATGAAGATTGGTTCTGATATCGCGGAATTATTCAGTGACCGTGTTGTTTGTACTCGTTTCATTAATGGGGTTGCCTCAAACTTGAAAGATCTGTTGAAGCGTTTCAGGCGAATACGAGTTGAAGTGTTGAAAGCACAAAAACTTGTAGCAGCAGAAGAAGGCGGCCAGGCTGAGATAAGTCCAAAGGAGCTGGATTTTCTTATCGGTATGCAGCTGCAGGAAGGACTGGGCTTTGGCTACCTGGCCCTTAATACAGTTCTTCATGAGATAGAAACCGGACGTGATATTTATAGGGAGGCCAGGGAATCACTGGTTCGTGCAAACCTCCGTCTGGTGATGTCGGTATCCAAAAAATTTGTAAATCGAGGGCTTCAATTCCCGGATCTTATTCAGGAGGGGAATATAGGCTTGATGAAAGCCGTAGAGAGATTTGATTATCACCGTGGGTATAAGTTCAGTACCTACGCTACCTGGTGGATTCGTCAATCCATTACTCGTGGCATTGCAGATCAGGGACGGACTATTCGTCTTCCTGTCCATATGATTGAAACCATTAACCGCTTGCTTCGGGTGTCGAGAGACTTTGTTCGTGAAGAGAATCGTGAGCCAAGTCCTGAAGAGATGGCAGAACAGCTTGGGACTGATGTTGAGAAGGTTAGAGCTGCCCTTAAAACTGCCAAAGATGCCATATCACTTGATACTCCGGTTGGCGATGATGACGAGACATTCCTTGGCGATTTTATCGAAGATTGCTCAGGTATAGATCCCCAGGAGGCTTCAATGGTGGAGAGTTTAAAAGAATGTCTCAGTAAGGTGATGTCTTCTCTTTCACCCCGCGAGGCGAAGGTGGTTCGCATGCGTTACGGTATTGATGTAGGATGTGACCACACACTTGAAGAGGTCGGGAAATGCTTTGCGGTAACCAGGGAACGTATTCGTCAGATTGAAGTTCAGGCTATTAAGAAGTTAAAACATCCATCGAGAGTGGATGAATTACGCATCTTTATGACAGATTGATTTTGATTTTCCTGTAGGTATTCTCCCGGACTTCTGTCCGGGATTTTTGTTTGGTATGCAGTAAAAAGTGAAACGTTAAAAAGAACAATATGTCAGAACCTATCGTGATTGATTGGATGGCCTTAAGTTTTGTTCCAGGTCTTGGGAGCACGGGGATACGTCAATTGGTGGCTCGTTACGGAAGTCCGAAAGAGCTTTTTGCTGCTTGCGCAAATGGGCAGGCAAACACAAGTTCTATTCGAAAAAAAGTGTTTGCCGGCTTGTCAAATCCCAAGCCCTTTCGCGAAAAGGCAAACGTCCAACTGAAGAGAATGTTGGCTGGCGGGGCACAGGTGATCTGTCCAGACGATGCACATTACCCGAAGTCTTTAAAAGAAATTGCTGATCCCCCCGCTGTTTTATATGTGCAGGGGCGTGTCGAATTGCTCGATTCTTTGTGCCTTGCCATGGTGGGTTCCCGTGCAGCAACGGCCTATGGAAAGCGATGCAGTTTTACCCTGGCCCGTGATCTCGCTGATTCGGGAGTGACTGTGGTTTCTGGCCTGGCCTCAGGGATTGATAGTGAAGCTCATGCCGGGGCATTGTCCGTTCAGGGGGCAACCATTGGAGTTCTTGGTTGTGGGCTCGATGTTGTGTATCCAAGACATAATCATCAATTGTATGACAGGCTGCGCAGGGAGGGACTTCTTGTTAGCGAATATCCACTTGGAACAAAACCCGATGGTTTTCGTTTTCCGGCCAGAAATCGGATTATCTCAGGTTTGAGCCGTGGAGTTGTGGTGGTGGAGGCTGCCAGAAAATCCGGTTCTCTTATTACAGCCGAGATGGCACTCGATGAGGGGCGCGATGTTTTTGCAGTTCCGGGTCAGATTGACTCGTTAAAGAGTGACGGAACGCATTGGTTATTGCAACAGGGAGCTAAACTGGTACAATCAGCCCAAGATATCCGTGTAGAAATTGATGCTGGTTGGAGTGGAGAAATTTTTTCAGAAAATTCCAAAGAAAACGGAGCTCAGCTGACACTTGATCCTGTGGCGAG
>JAESPV010000050.1 GCA_016765495.1 Desulfocapsa sp.
AGGTTGCAACTCTTGGCATGGCCAGAACATTTCAAAATATCAAAATGTTCAGCGGAATGACCGCCCTTGAAAATGTGATGGTGGGGCGTCATGTACTAAGCAGTGCCGGTTTCATGGCGTCCATGTTTCGGATGCCCTGGGTCTGGAAAGAAGAGAAGGATATTCGCGATAAATCCATGGAGCTATTGGCACTCCTTGAAATTGAAGAGCATGCTCACACCGATGCACAAAGTCTGGCTTTTGGTCAGCAACGTGCAGTGGAGCTTGCTCGTGCTCTTGCCTTGGAACCGTCCCTTCTTCTTCTTGATGAACCCGCAGCGGGTCTGAATATGTATGAGACAGCAGAGGTTGGTCGTTTGATCACCAGGATTCGTGATCTTGGAATCACTGTTCTGCTGGTGGAACATGATATGTCGCTTGTAATGGATATTTCAGATGAGGTTGTGGTGCTCTGCTTTGGTGAAAAGATTGCTGAAGATACACCCAAAAATATCCAGCAGAACCCTGAAGTAATTAAAATTTACTTAGGTGAAGAGTAAATATGAGGCACGGGAGTCTACGCTTATCCTATCCAAATATTTACAGATCCAGGTTATGGCCACTTTTTCGCACAACCCGAATATTTATGGTGAAGAGTAAAAATAAAAATGCTGAAAATTCGTAATCTTGCATCCGGATACGGAAAAATCAAGGTATTAAAGAACATTTCCATGCATGTGGATTCCGGTGAAATCGTCACCATTATCGGAGCCAACGGGGCAGGGAAAACCACTCTTCTATCCACCATCGCAGGCCTTGTGAAGGCAAATTCCGGTGAAGTGGAATTTAAAGGTACAAATATTTTGAAAAGCAAAGCCGCTGCCATTCCCGGTTTAGGGTGTGTAATGGTGCCTGAAGGAAGGCAGGTTTTTGCGACCATGACTGTGGAAGAAAATTTGCTCCTTGGCGGTCATGTTGTTCAGAAAAAGGGTAGAGAGTTCTTAGCTGGATTAATGGAATATCAGTACGAACTCTTCCCCATTCTCCGTGATCGCAAAGATCAGCTTGCCGGAACATTGTCCGGTGGCGAACAGCAAATGCTGGCCATGGGAAGAGCACTTATGGCAAAACCCTCGCTCGTTATGATGGATGAGCCGTCAACTGGTCTTGCTCCACTCATTGTAAAAGAGATCTTTCAAATTATTGTTCGATTACGAGATGAAGGGAATACTGTTCTGCTTGTTGAGCAAAATGCAAAAGCAGCACTGGGGATTGCCGATCGTGGCTATGTACTGGAAACAGGTAAGGTCATACTTCAGGGTCCGGCAGATGATTTGCTGGCCAATCAGGATGTACAGCGGGCTTACCTGGGACGTGAGAAAACAGATTGATTTTGTAAACACCAACCTCAAACACAAATTTGAATATGTATTGGGAATCTGAAAAAGAATGTATGGCAAGGGAAGATCTTGAGCAACTTCAGCTCGAACGTCTGCAATCCACTCTCTACCGTGTGGGTACTCACGTACCGTTCTATAAACAGCAGTTTAATGAAATGAAGCTTGATTACGAAGGCTTTCATTCATTGGATGACATTCGCAAACTGCCCTTTACCTGCAAACAGGATCTGCGTGACAGTTATCCATACGGGTTATTTGCGGTACCCCTTCGTGAGGTCGTTCGTCTCCATTCATCGTCTGGTACCACAGGTCAGGCAACGGTGGTTGGATATACTCAAAACGATATCAGGAATTGGTCTAACCTTGTGGCACGCGTTTTGTGTGCCGCAGGACTTACTGCCGATGATGTTATTCAGATAGCCTTCGGTTACGGGCTTTTTACCGGAGGTTTTGGTTTGCACTATGGTGCAGAACGTCTCGGGGCTTCTGTTATTCCTATTTCTGCCGGAAACACCAAACGTCAGATTCAGATCATGCAGGATTTTAAGACTACTGCTCTTGTCTGTACACCATCCTATGCTTTGAATATTGTAGATGTTATGTTTAATATGGGCATCAATCCAGCCGGACTTTCTCTTAAATTCGGTCTTTTCGGTGCCGAGCCATGGTCCGAGGCCATGCGCTTGGAGATTAATGCAAAACTGGGCATCCGGGCAACGGATAATTATGGACTCTCAGAAATTATGGGGCCGGGGGTTGCCGGAGAATGCAGTGAATGTAACGGCCTCCATATCAATGAAGATCATTTTCTGGTTGAAATCCTTGATCCGGAAACTCTGGAACCAGTCGAGCCGGGTGAAGTGGGAGAGCTTGTAATTACCACACTCACCAAAGAAGCTTTTCCCATGATTCGCTACCGTACAAGAGACCTGACCCGGTTTATGCCTGAGCCGTGTCCCTGTGGCCGGACATTCAGGCGTATGCAGAGAATTCTTGGCCGCACCGATGATATGCTGATTATTAAGGGCGTCAATGTATTTCCCACCCAGATCGAGTCTGTCCTTTTTAATATTGATGGAACCGAGCCGCATTATCGTATCGTTGTTGAACGTGAAAATCATCAGGATAGAGCAACGGTGCTGGTTGAGGTAAAAGATTCTCTCTTTTCAGATCAGATGAAAAAGCAGCGGGAACTGATAGACACCATTCGAGGGCAACTCAGCTCGGAACTTGGCATAGGTGTAATTGTAAAACTTGTGGAAGAAAAAACTCTGGAACGTTTTGAAGGAAAAGGCCAAAGAGTAATAGATATGAGGAAAATATGAATCGTTTTCAAAATAGAACAGAGGACAGTCTTCGGGATGTTTCTCTGGAGTGGGATTTTCAACCCGGTGCCGATGCCTCTTTGCTTATTCGTATGGGAGGAACACATGTAATTTGCGGTGTCAGTGTTGAAGAAAAGGTACCTCCTTTCTTAAAAGATACAGGTAAAGGCTGGATAACAGCTGAATATGGCATGCTTCCCTGTGCAACAAATTCACGTTACAGGCGTGAAATTGGTGGCAGGTCTGGAAGAACCTATGAAATCCAACGTCTCATTGGCCGCAGTTTGCGTATGATGGTAGATCTTGAAACCATTGGAGAACGGACTCTACGGGTGGATTGTGATGTGTTAAATGCCGATGGTGGTACCCGTACCGCCTCAATCACCGGTGGAGCCCTTGCGCTCCGTCACGCATTGCAGAAACTTGTTGATAATGGCAAACTCGCTGAGATGCCTGCTCTTTTGCCCGTGGCTGCAATCTCAGTTGGAATAATTGAAGGTAAGGCCTGTCTTGATCTTGATTATTCAGAAGATTCAAGAGCTGAGGTGGATGCCAATTTTGTTATGAGTGGAGATGGTCGTTGGATCGAAATTCAGTCTACTGCAGAGGGGAAACCCTTCAGTTCAGAATCATTTATGGCTATGACAACCCTTGCTGAAAAAGGAATCCGGGAACTCTTTGAACTTTGGTAGTAGAGAATTTAAAAACCTGGGGAAACAATGTATATTTGCATAGATTTTGACGGAACCGTTGTAGATCATCGCTATCCCTATGTGGGCGATCCAGTACCCTTAGCCGTGGATTGGCTGCAGCGATTTGTGGAACTCGGGGCAAAACTTATTTTATTCACCATGCGTTCAGATGATGCAGAGGGCAAAGAATAT
>JAESPV010000051.1 GCA_016765495.1 Desulfocapsa sp.
AGGTCGTATGAGCATCTCTCTCTTCTTCAATTACATAAACCAAGGTGACTTCAGCAGACCGAATAAGCGCCTGTTTCCTCACCTCATTCAACATATTGGCACTTGTAAAAGAATCACTCAGTGCACCAATAATCTGGGGTTTACTTTCTGATACTCTTGTTTTCTTGTGTTTTGTTCCGACTTTCTGAATAGCTTTGCCTGGAAAGAGGCGCTGCCACAGAGAAGGCCTTTTACTGGCCCTACCCACTGTTGTGACAGGAAGCTGCTGCCAGCATTTCAAATCATTCTGCATCTCTTTGATGGATGAATAGCGTTCCCCGGCATGACGTGAAATAGCACGGAGTATAATCGACTGAATCTGCGGAGGTATTTCCGGGTTATAATAACGTGGCGGATCAGGATCATGACGCAGACGACGATGCGCTACCTGAATGTTACTGGAACGTGGCCAGGGCAGCTGACCGGTGAGCATCTCGTAAAAGAGCATCCCCATGGAATAGATATCACACCGCGGGTCGAATCGTTCGCCAAGCAGTTGTTCCGGGGCGATATACCATGGAGTTCCCTGGGGATTCCGAAGATCAATAGCGAGAAGATCGGGAAGATCCTGACAACTGGCCAGACCAAAATCAATCAATTTAATTGTGGAATCCTTGAGACAGAATATATTTTCAGGTTTTAAATCCAGATGAACGATGGACTGCTTATGAAGGTATCCCACCACCTCGCAAATATTGTTCATCAGGGCCAGGGCATCATGAAGTTCAAGTTTGCGATTCCGGCCCACTTGGGATCGAAGATCCTTTCCGGATAGTTTCTCCATGATAATGTACTGCCTGCTTCTTTGCCGGTGTATAAAACGTACAATTCCAGGATGATCAAGCAGTCTGCTTATTCGCTCTTCATTCTGGTAGTGGTAAAGAATGATGGGCTGATTAAGAATATCCCCGCAGGGAATTTTTAGCACAACTTCTTCACGGGAAAGCTGATCTTCGGCCAGAAAAAGACAGGTCAAGGCTCCATCATGGAGCTTGGCAGTCAGGATGAAAATATCCAAAGAGTCACCAACTTCTGGAAAAACCATGCTAAAAGCCCTCCATTTTAGGACAGGTCTACTCAGAAATGCTTTACGGATACTATTTCCTGGCATTGCACAAAGGCAGGTTGCACAGGAAGCTTTACAGCGATTTATTCAGCCGACTTAAAGATACTGACAAGAAAGGTCCGTTACTTCTGCCCCATCAGGCAAAGAAGACATATCCAACCACAACCAGAAGTATGACCAGAAGTTCCACAGCAGTGATCTTCGCCATCATGAGACAAATCTTTCGCTGAGACGGATCCATCTTCAGAATCACCTTATTCATTAATAATCGAAAAAACAGGGTGACAGGTGTGCATTTCAGATAGATTCGAATATATTCTTTGATTGCTCGTATCCAGAGCAGAAGCGGATCATTGGGATCGATTTCTTTTTCCTTTGAAGAAATCTGAACCTTTAACTTGTTATTACGATTGAGAAAGGAAATACCCAAGTCTATGCTTTCAGTTAATTGAATGTATAACAGTTCACCAGCAGTTCTGTTGAAAATAAAACTTCCTGACAAAGGAAACTCTTCTTCTGTTACATAATCTTTTATGACTGCTGTAAAGGATTGTCCATTTTGCTGGAAATCCAGGACAAACCAGTTGGGATGAAAGCGCAGGAGGCTGTCACCGGAGAAAAGGGCTTGCAGATCAAAGGATGCAGGCAACTCCTGCAGCCCCAGATCGACTTCTTCTGTTACGGCGTAGTCAGTCATAGCTATGGCGCTATAAGAAGCGGACATGGTAACAGTGGATGCAAGTCTTTATTTTTCATGGTATCCCGCAAACCCATCCTTGTGCTGTGTATGGAGAATTTTTTAGGCTTGCACCAGGGTCCAATAACAATCAGATCACAGCCAAGTGTTTTAGCAGCTTTTGCAATGGTTTGAGCTATATTTCCTGTGCTCTGCAGAAATTCTACACGTTCTGCAACCGGATAGCTTGTTTTAATCCGTTGCCACTCTTCTGCTATTTCTTCATTCATCTGATTTTCAACATGGTCAAGAAAAGTGGTGTGGGTCTTGCTCGAATTAAGCCAGTCATCACCAGTCATCCCACGCCAGTCTTCATCAAGTACCGTGAGTACACTAACCTTAAGGTTGGGATCATTTTCCAATTTTTCAAAAACAAAAGCCTCTGCTTTTTTGGCACCATCAGAACCATGGGTACAGAGGAGGACATTTGTAAACATATAGAACTCTCACTTTAAGAAAACAAAAACACCATGATCAGTATATGAACCGATCATGGTGTACTTAAGCTACCGGTTACTTATTACCTTACAGAATAATTTCTCGGAGTCTGCGCTTACCTGTTTTTTTCAAAGAAATTATTCTGACAAGGCACTTTCACCCCTCAAGGGGGTACTGAAAATAGTACTGGCTTACTTACTGTTCACCAGTGTTAGAGACCTTTCACCTTGGAATACTCCTTACCTTTCGGATCAAGCATATGTACGGCACATGCCATACATGGATCAAATGAGTGGACAGTTCGCAGGACTTCCAGTGGTTTTTCCGGGTCAGCTATCGGATTTCCGACTAAACAGCGTTCATAATATCCAGGTTCATCCTTGTCCCCAAGTGGCCCTGCAAGCCATGTGGAAGGCACAACCGCCTGATAATTTCGGATTTTACCGTTTTCGATGACAATCCAGTGGGAGAGCGTTCCGCGTGGTGCCTCATGGAGCCCGACTCCACGTTGCTCACCTTTAGGAAAATGTACATCATTGCAGGTGGTGAAGTCGCCTGAACCGATATTATTGATAAGTGCATCCCACTGCGCAACCATGGCCTCCTGCACAACACCCGCCCGTATTGCTCTGGAAATATGCCGACCCATGGTCGAAGGAAGGATACCCATATCCTGTTTAGTGGAATTAATAGATCCGATTTTTTCAAGCATCCAGTCAGTATGTTTCACTGCCGGTTGATAACCAGCGGCATTCATGGCAAGTACACTGGCCACAG
>JAESPV010000052.1 GCA_016765495.1 Desulfocapsa sp.
ACAGTATGGAGCAGGGGTTGGGATATATCGCACAGGCCGATTTGGCCCGGTTTACGGACATGGTGGATGGATACCGGGTTACAGTTCTAGCCTCCGCTACTACCCAGACTATGGGATCGCCATTGCTTTCCAGCTCAATACTGATATCGGCATAGTAGATGACACAACGACCGTGATACGTGAAATGGAAGCACGACTGGCTGAGATTGCCATATCTGCAACTCATGGCTTGAATAAGGGGCGTTGAGCTTGTGGCTTTTATTCGTGGGAGTATGGAGTTTTACTGTTGTGTTAAGTGCATCCGCTAACAAGGAAATGCACTCGGACGATTAAAAGCGGCGCGGCTTCCGCTACGCTACGGTCACACCACTTTTAATCACCGGTGATTTGCGACGTTCGGCTGGAGAATAAATATGGCGGAAGAAATATTTCCCTCTTCGTATAAATGCGATTGTGGTCATGAATGTCATTTCTTTGAAAATACTATCAGAGATATGAAACAAATGAGCAAAAACAAAACTGTATGACTAAGAGATTCCGAAGATGATAAGCATGTAATCATTTTTCTAAATAAAAAGGCCAAAGAAATTTTATGCCCTACGCTTGGGAAATGTATTATTATACAACAAGAACGAAGTTGAATAGACCTTTTGCTCAAATTGTAAAATAGGCCATTTATGAAAATCTATCTTGACAATTGTTGCTTTAATAGACCCTATGATGACCAATCACAACTCAGGATACGGCTGGAAACAGAGGCAAAATTAAGAATTCAGGAAAATATACGTTCTAATTTCTACACGCTTATTTGGTCGTATATACTGGATTACGAAAACAATAAAAATTTGTTCAGGGAGAGAAAAGAGCAAATTGAGCAATGGCGTAAATATTCAAAAATCGACATCGAAGAAGATATCGAACTACTTGATCTTGCATCTCAAATACGTCGCCATGGAATCCAAAAAAATGGATTCTTTGCATATAGCTTGTGCTATTAAAGCTAAGGCAGAATATTTTCTAACTACCGATGATGGTATCCTGAAAAAGTCTATGTTTATTGAAAATGTTCGGATCGTAGACCCCATAGGTTTTATCAAAGAGGTTATATAATGATTACAGATACAGAAATTAAAGTAAAAGGAGCGCAGGTATTAACTCAATATCTTGGAAATGTAGAAGCAGAGCGATTTATTGCTCTTATTCAGAGAGAGCCATTCGATTACACAAAATGGCATCAAGGGTTGGATGAAGATCTGAGTATTGAAGAAATAAGTCGAAAAGCAATGTCCCTAAGAACCAGAAAAACCAAATAAAATTGTTGAAACGAATAATCGGAAACAGGCCACGATAAAACGAAACGGCAAAAAGACGCTGAATCGGGTAGCCGGGGGTATCTAGCCCCCAGCCCCCACCCACACCACCCCACAAGCGGCTCCGCATAGGGCGGTTCATCAAGGTCATCGGGCCGAAGCCGGATAGTGAACTTTCACCCACTGGTCTTTAACAGATATCAACCCAAGTTCTTTTAGCCATTTGTTGGTCATGCCCGTTTGTGCAGTCATGGTTCTGGCAAGGTGCCAAGGGCCTTTACGACTTAATGCTGTCATAATTGCCTGTCTTTTGAAGGTTCCCAGCTTGAGAAGATTGGACACTTTGGTTCGTGTATATCTCCACTGTTTCCAGGAACACATTCGTATCCTGCGACGGAGCCATTCGTCTACTATCGGGATCGGGCGGTAATACTCCGAAATGCCGTAATAGTTCATCCAGCCCCGCACATACTCTGCAAGTTTGTGCAGGCGGTATTCCATGGAGACGCCCCAGCTTCTTCCGGTAAAAAGACGAATTCGTCTTTTGAACTCATGAAAAGCTTTGTCGCTCCATCTTATTTTGCCTCGCACAAAGACAAACCCGAGAAAACTGCACTCTTCCACTTTACCAAAACTGCTTTTCTTCTCGTTAACGATGAGCCGAAGCTCTCTTTTCAGGAATCTGCTGATACTGGTCATTACCCGTTCTGCTGCTGAAAGACTTCTCACCAAGATGATGAAGTCATCGGCATAACGAACGAAGTGGTGACCACGTTTTTCCAGTTCCTTGTCCAGATCGTCAAGGAGGATGTTTGCAAGAAGTGGTGAAAGTGGACCGCCTTGCGCTACTCCAAGCGGAGTTGCAAGACGTCGGCCATTTTCCTACCATTACACCAGCCCGAAGATATTTGCCGATAAGCTTAAGTACACGTTTATCTTCTATCCGACGTGACACTCGGTGCATCAGAACATCGTGGTTGACAGTGTCGAAAAATTTCGACAAATCCATATCAACTGCGATTTTATAGCCTTGCCTGATGTATTGCTTTATCTGCTTTACTCCGTCGTGGGCTGATCTGCCAAGTCTGAACCCGCAACTCGATTCTGAAAAATGAGGATCGAAAATGGGATTCATCACCTGGGCGACGGCTCGGAGTCTACGCTTACCTGCTGAATAACTCTATCCAGCACAGTTGGAATTCCAAGAGGACGAGTGCTGCCATCCGGCTTGGGAATTTCAACTCTTTGAACAGGAGAAGGAATATAATTCCCTTCCAGTATGGTTGAAAGTATTTCCGGCCAGCATTCACGAAAAGTGAACGGAAAATCCTCGACTGTAACTTCGTCAATTCCGGGAGCGCCTTTATTGCTGCGCACCTGTTTCCAAGCCTTACCGACATTCTCTGTCGAAACTATACGTTCCAGTAGTTGATCGTTTGAGAACTGCTCATCCACGATACGCTTATACACTACTCCCCCGTTCAGGTTCACAGTACGTGTAAGGTGTCTTGGTAACATATTTCTCTCCTTAATGTTCAGCCCTTCACCGTGTCCGAGACATTACCCTCGGCATTAGACCACTATGGCTTCTGCTGACTTCTGCATTCTCACCATTCCGATTGCTCAAAGTGGCGCCGTATGTCATCACTTCCTGTTTGTCTTTTTTGTTCGTATCTCACAGACAGGCAGAACATTCCTTATCTGTGCCGGGATATTTGAGTACCGGAACCCCACCGGTAGTTTCACTGGAAATAATTTCATACTGCATGGAATGCAGATCTCCCCGAATAAGAGCATGAACTTCCGATATGCGAACGCATCATTTACCGTATCTCCTGTTCCCGGGCGTAATCATGTTGTGCTGACTGACCCAAAGACTCGGCCTTATATGATGTTTCTGTTCGTCGCCCCATATCTTTGCCATCCGGCTTCCTTCAGACCCCACCTCACGGACAGGCCCTTGCCATCAGCTAGTAATTTATGTTACGTTTCACAACGTTACATGGAACACTTACAGGGGACTTTAACCCCATTAGTTCACGCCCATGTCGGGCGTACACACAGCACTCCAGGCGACCAGCGGGCAGTGCGGTTTTCTGGAACTTGGTCTTACTATACAAATTCCGGGTAAATCAATGCTCGGTGCTATTAATCCCGCTGGCCCCTGAGTTTAAACGTTGGAAAATTAAAATTCACGTCTTTCCTTCCCTCAAAGTAGTAAAAAAAATGGACAAACATTAATGCGTGAGTTATCATCTACTCATAACGAACAATATTTCTTTACAGATGGTGGGTAAGTGGTCAACAGAGGACGAGATTCAGGACTCGAAACACTTTTACAACTTGATGGTGAAGTGCTTCCAATGGACAATGGCTTTTGGGTAAAATTCAAAGTTCATTGTACCCTGAAAAACAACCACATTCCTCATGGCATCAAATATTCCCTTACCCTGCACGACAGATACAACAGAAGAATTATTGGATATGATAACGCACATGGAATTAAGCCACCCAAAAAGAAGAAATTCTCAGGAAGTCGGCAGGTTTGGGATCATAAACACCAAAAATCAGCTGTACATCCATATGAATTTGAAAGTGCATATCAACTACTGGAAGACTTCTGGAACGATGTGAACAACATAACGAACTCATGAGGTTACCCATGGCAACTCGAGTAATGAAAGTAGGAATCATCTCAAAGGCAAATTACATTAAAAGAACCCTCGCAATTGCAAAAGGTGAATATAAACCCCGAAAAGATGAGCCGAAAATCTGGTTTGAGTCAATAAAGTCAATGTCTCAAATTTTAAGTACTGAAAATCAAGAGTTATTGCGTACAATCATAAACAATAAACCTCACTCTATTACAGACCTTGAGGAGATTACAAATAGAAAAAAATCTAATTTATCTCGCACACTTAGAACGTTAGAGAAATACGGTATTGTAGAGTTGAATAAAATAAAAGGGAAAATTGCACCCAAGGTTAAAGTTACCGACTTCAGAGTTGAATTCGGTCTTCATTATAGTTCTCCCGTTCCCCATTAAAATTGGGAGATTTCCAACGAATAAGAATTGGGAGATTTCCAACGAATAAGGTTAGATTGTGTGAGAGTGGTACGAACGAACCACAATCTGAACCGTTTGTTGGACAAGTCCGACGTTGATAATTTCTAAGGTGCTATGCAAACAGCTTTTTGTCGACGAGGATCCCTTGAGTAACACCGGACTGTCGGTTGACTGTTCCGGTTTGTAGTAGCCCGTTTATGGCCGTTGATGTACTGCT
>JAESPV010000053.1 GCA_016765495.1 Desulfocapsa sp.
ATGCCAAAAACCGTGTCAAGAAAATAATGTACTTTATTTCATTTTTTTCGCTGAATAGTTACGATTTTTCAAAGGTCGAAGCAGGCCAGATGAGTCTTGAATATATCGATTTTGATCCTGAAATCACGGCCCACGATGTCTGTGAGCTTGTGCGTCCGCGCGTTTCCGGAAAACCCATTGAAGTGCTCTGTAGAATTGATGACAACCTTCCCGCCAACATAAGCGGTGATCCTGGCAGATTCCGTCAGGTACTTGTCAACCTGCTAGGTAACTCAGCCAAATTCACAGAAAAGGGCGAGCTTGAACTGACCATCAATGTTGAAGAGGAAGATGAGAAAAATATCAAGCTTCATTGTCTTATCCGGGACACTGGAATCGGGATAGACGCATCGAAGTATGATTCTATTTTTGAAGCGTTTAAACAGGAGGATGGCACAACAACCAGAAAATATGGTGGAACCGGACTTGGTCTCTCCATTTGCCGCAAAATTGCACATCTCATGAATGGAAAAGTGTGGGTGGAAAGTGTTCAGGGAGAAGGCTCCACATTCCATTTCACCGCAATGATGCGTAAATCTTCTGTCTCCCATACAAAAGCCTTCAAACAGCTGGACCTGGAAGGAACCAGGATTCTCATTATCGATGACAACGCGGCAAACAATGACATCCTCCTGCACCTTCTTGCAAACGCTGGAGTCAAAGCCACTGCCCTGCAGGATGCAAGCCTGACCTTAGCCTCTCTAAAGGAAGCAGAAGAAGAGGGAAAGGCCTTCGATATGGCTATCATCGATTTACAGATGCCGGTTCTTTCAGGATTTGAACTCGCCAGGATGATACGAAAGTCTGATCTTAAAAGTAAAAACATCCCCTTTCTTGCTTACACCTCATCCACAGAAAAAATTGCAAAAAAATGTAAAGATGTCGGTTTTACAGCATTTTTAAACAAACCGGCAAGACGAGACATATTGCTTCGAACCATTTCAAAAACCCTTGGCAACGGAGAAGAAGAGAGCGACAGCAAATCAGAGAAAAAATTGGTAACTCAATACTCGGTCAGAGAAGAAATTAAACAATCCACTCGCACCCTCCTGGTCGAAGATAATCTGGTAAATCAAAAACTTGCATCCATGATTCTGACAAAAGCCGGATACAGTGTGGAAGTTGCCGGGAACGGAAGGATCGCAGTGGAAATGTTCAACGCAAGACCTGAGGAGTTTGACATCATTCTTATGGACGTACAAATGCCTGAAATGGATGGCTATGAAGCAACCAGACAATTACGAGAACTTGGTTTCACAGATATCCCGATCCTTGCCATGACCGCAAATGCCATGAAGGGTGACAGAGAGCTCTGCCTTGAAGCCGGCATGAATGATTATATCAGCAAACCCATCAAAAGAGATACTGTTTTCACCATGCTTGATAAATGGTTATACCCAGCGTCATGACACAACAGAAAACAGGCAAAACAACTCTCACCGAACGGCTTATCAACTGGGCGGATGCTCCCTGTCATGATGGGCAGCTATTGCTGAAAAAGGTTCATATCCTTACTCGAATTTTCCTTATCACCATCAAAGAATTTACGCAAAATTCCCTTAATATTCGGGCAAGTGCTCTCACCTATACTATTCTGTTATCATTAGTTCCCATGCTCGCCATGAGTACAGCTGTGATAAAGGGCCTTGGCGGTGGAAATCAGTTAAAGCAGGTGGTTTACAGCTATCTGGATACTCTTGAAGAAACCACTCCCCTCACCCATCTTGGATTCCCGGACAGTTTTAAAATCGGGGAGCTTACGTCCCCTGATACAGGCAACGAATCTTCTCAAACACAAGCGGCGGTCACTGCAGAATTTCGCCTGGCAGCAGATCAGATTTTTAATTATGTTGACAAAACAGACTTCGCAACCCTTGGAACCATTGGTGTGTTGGGGGTATTTTTAAGTGCAATCCTTGTGCTGAGCAACATTGAGACCTCAATGAATGCCATATGGCATGTTCCTGCCGGGAGATCTATAATACGAAAAGTGACAGATTACCTCACGTTTCTTATCCTGATGCCCCTATCCATCAACTTTGGGTTTGCTGCAAACGCAGTACTCAAGAATGACCAGCTACTGAACAAAGTAATGGAGATACTTCCAGGATCCCTGGTGCAAACCGGGATGCTACTTGTTGTTCCTCTCTTTTTTATTACTCTAACCCTGTTTTTAATCTACATCTTTTTCCCAAATACCAAAGTGAAGCCAAGTTCAGCACTCATTGGTGCCCTTTTAGCCGGAACACTCTGGTTTATCGCCCAGAACCTGTATATCGGCCTGCAGATAGGGGTATCAAAATACAATGCAATTTATGGCTCATTTGCTACCCTGCCACTCTTTCTTGTCTGGATGTTTCTCGGTTGGGTTTTTATTCTGGGAGGGGCACAACTGGCATTTGCCTGCCAGAAACAGCATAGTTATCAATTAAAAAAACTGCACCATTCGCCACTGGAACAACTGAGTGCTGCTTTTGATATCCTAAACATCACCTATAGCTCATACACAAATAAGCTCAAACTTCGAAAAAATGAACTCCCTGCATACTGTCCTGCATATTCTGCTGCTCTTCTTTTTGACAGCTTACAAAAACTTATTGCTGCACAACTGCTTGTCTGCACCCAAAAAGGACGTCTCCTTCCAAATGGCCCGGAGGAAAAACTGCAATACCGGGAAATTGTTGCTTCAATACTTGGCGATTCTTTCCCTGAAACAGAAGGTGGCAAAGCGGCATCTGAGCTTTTTCAGCAGATCAAACCTGTTTTGAGCAACAACTATTCCGAAAAAACCAGCTTTCCTTAATACCTTCTAAAACAGTTTTTCAAAGTGCCCTTCCCTGACGAACGGACTTGTAAAAAAACAAAATATTTGCTTGCTTTTATTTCTGCCAATCATTATCATGTGGGAATCGTTATTTAGACGAATACCTTTAATCAATACTTGGAGAATTATCATGAAAAAATTTACTTGTTCTGTGTGTGGTTATGCCTATGAAGGTGACAGTGCACCTGGGAAATGTCCACAGTGTGGTGCTGCATCCGAAAAATTCAAAGAAGCGGTGGATGGTGAA
>JAESPV010000054.1 GCA_016765495.1 Desulfocapsa sp.
GTAAAAATACCTAGTCGCAAATCGGAGACAAAGTTGACATGCTGAAATTACATAGTATGTAAAGCAAAACAAGGTTTTTGTTGCTCTGGAGGAAAAAAAGTGTGGAGGGGAGTCGATAAAAAGAAACAGCTGACTGTGTATCTTTTTGGGAAATCAGTCAGTTTTTAAAGAGTGATGGAACAATGTTGTGCCTATTAAGAATTTTATAAAAATCTGTCCTGTTGCGATTGGCAATTCTTGCTGCCCAGGCAACATTCCCTCTGGTGGTCTGGAGTAACTGAACCAGGTAACGTTGTTCGAATTCGCGTTTGGCTTCATCAAAGCCGAGAATTTTTATTGGTTCCTCTTTTAATGTGTGATGAAGTAGATCTGAAGGAATAAGAGGAGTTGTAGAGAGGGCTGTGGCTTGTTCTACTACGTTGAATAGTTGTCTGACATTACCGGGCCAGGCAGCTTCCAGCAGGATATTCATTGCATCTGGGGAAAAACCTGTTATCTGCCTTTCATTTTGCTGGTTCAGTATTAAAATAAAGTGATTCACCAGCAAGGGGATATCTTCACGGCGATCTCGTAACGGGGGGAGTTCCAGCATGACAACATTGAGCCGGTAGTAGAGATCTTCCCTGAATGTTTTCTGTTTAATGGCATTTTCAAGATTCTGATGGGTGGCAGATATGATACGAACATCAATGGGAATATCTTTTGTGCCTCCAACCGGACGAATTATTCGTTCCTGAAGAACTCGAAGAAGCTTAACTTGCAGGTGCTGGGGCATGTCACCTATCTCATCAAGAAACAAAGTGCCTCTTTGGGCTGCCATAAAGAGTCCCGGGTGATTCTTAGTGGCGCCGGTGAAGGAACCACGTACATGTCCGAATAGTTCTGACTCCATAAGTGCTTCTGGTATGGCACTGCAGTTGACGGGAATGAACGGTTTGTCTGCCCGATTACCGGCTTTATGTATCGCAACTGCCAACAGTTCTTTCCCTGTTCCGCTCTCTCCACGGATGAGTACACTGGACATGCTTCCTGCTATTAACTGTACTCTGGCAAGCAACTCTTCCATTATTGTGCTTTGAGAGATAAGGCCCTGTCTCCAGCTGGCTAGATCCGAGTTTTGAGGAGGAACTGTGGTAACAGCCAGTGCTTTTTCAATTTCCTGAAGCAGCTTCCGACCATCGATGGGTTTTGGCAGGAATGAATATACGCCCTGACGGGTTGCGTCAACTGCTTCCGTGATTGAACCATGGGCGGTGATGATAATTACCGGAACTGTCTTGTTTAGTTTCCTGATTGCATCATACAATGCCATGCCATCCATTTGTCCCATCCGTAAATCTGTTATTACCAGATTAGGAAGAACAGCCTGGAATAATCCCATGGCTGCTTCACCGCTTTCTGCTGTGACAACATTGTATCCTGCACTTTTCAGGCGGAGAGTCCAAAGGCTCAGCAGATCCTGTTCATCATCGACAAGGAGTATGGTTAGTTTGTTCATGAATTCTGGTGGTACAGCTATATATGATGAATTATTGTGAAGTCTTGTTGTCGAGCATTGATTCGATCTCTTTCAATTTCCGTACCTGTTGTTCCAGGTCTTCAATTCGGCGCTGGTAGGAAATGGTTTCATATTCAAGCTGTTGCTTGACCGTTTCCTGTGTTTGTAAGGTTTTTTTATTCTTAAGATAGAGCGTCCAGTTTTTATCCAGGCATTCTTTCTGCTGATCAATGTTTCCCTGAATGATAAGAAGCAAGCCTGAAAGGTTCTTTTGCTTGCATTCAGGTTTTTTGAGGTTTTCTACCAGTATGTTTTCTCCTCCTTGCAGCTGTTCTCTGGTTGCACGGTTGTGGAGTGAAAGACAGAGCAGCTTATTTAATTTTGTCGCGTTTGGTTCTGAATTAGTTGAATTTATAAGTGACTCAAATTTGGAGGTGATTTCCTCGGTTGAAAGATGAGCAGAAGAGGCAACGCAGGAAAGAACTCTGTCGGTGCTGATCGGGCAGATGTTTGTTTCGACATGTGGATGACAAGCTGAAAAAAAGAAAATACCTAGAAGACTTACTATGTTTTTTGTCATTTACTCAGGACTCTTTGTCGATTTCTCGTTTATTGTTAATGGAAAGGTGACCATGAAATGTCCGCCTGATTTGTGATCGAGGACAGAAACAGTACCGTTGTGTTGCGAAACATACTCCTTTACAATAGCGAGGCCAAGACCGCTTCCCTGCGTGTGGTTTGAGTCGTTGTTTTTGACCTGATAAAAAGGGGTGAAAATTTTGTCACGTTCTTTGAGAGGAATGATTGGTCCCGTATTAGATATGAGACATTGTACTTCCCCATCTGTTTGCCTGAGGTTACAATAGACAATTCCTCCATTTGGAGAAAATTTTACTGCATTTGAGAAAAGATTGTCAAAGATTGTTTCGATTTGGTTTTTATTACCCAGAATTGTAGTATCTTTTAGGTTGAGGTCAAGACCAATGTTTTTAGCCAGCATTTGAGTTGTCTGTTCAGATGCGACCTGTTCTATTAAAGGCTTGAGTGCAAGATCGGTTTGGCCTTTAGGCTTGCCTCCTGCCTGGGCCATGTTGAAGTCTATTATGTTGTTAATTAACTTTTGTAATTTAACGCTATTCTTGGTGAGTATTTCCGCCACAGCTAATTGCTGTTTATTTAATGAGCCAACAAGCTCTTCCTGCAGGAGGCCAGAACCTTCCATAATGGAGGCCAACGGAGTTTTTAAGTCATGAGAGATGTGGGCAATAAATTTTGTTTTTTGTCGCTCAAGGCTGGATAATCGTTTTCGTAACCAGTTGATTTTTGCTCCAAGAAGTTCTAGATCCTTTGGGCCGGTAATGAGGACTGGAACTGAAAAATCTCCTTTTCCGAGGCGGTCAATGCACTGATTGATTTGCTTGATAGGTCTGGAGATAATGAGAGCAAGGGTGAGAATCATTACAACTGTTAGAATTATGAAGCTGAGTGTTTGCCAGAGAAGTGATTTTTGAGCGACTAATTTTGATGTTTTAAGATTGGCTAGTTCACTGTCTATGAACTCATTGATAGCAATATTAATTGATATGGCTTGTTTGTCCAGAACAGAAAAAAGGTGGATCGCATTAGTAACATGAGTCTTTTGAGCTTCAGGACCTTGGTGGGCAAGTTGTAAAGATCTTAGAATCTTTCCTTCACTGGCATGGAATTCAAGGAGCAGGTTGCGAAGATTTTGATCCACTGGTAATTGCTGCAATCGTTCAAGCAGATTGTAGATTTTATCTTGCCATAGAGATACCTCTTCCAGATAACGGCTTTCTCCCACAATATCAAAGAGTCTGATGTTGCGTTCCTGATTTTTTGTGAATTCCGATAATTTTTGTGCATCACGAGTAGCTGAAATTGAATGTTCAATTAGTTCAACACTTTGTGAAACCAGTTTGTCCAAATAAGTTCTTGTCGTGAAAAGTCCCACAATAAGAGGTAGTGAAACAATAATCAGTCCGCCTGTGACCAGATTGAGAAATGACCTTGGACGGATGAATTTCATAAGAGCAACTGTTCAGGCATGATTGGGGAATCTTTTAGTTGTGTGGCTATGATTTGTTAATTATACCTGTATGCAAAGCTCTTTGGTATCAAAATTTCTAGGTTTGCAATGTTTCTATGGAAGTCGAAGGGGGCTGTTGTACACAAAAAAAAGGTTGCTTTGGATAAGGAAGAAAATTTAGTCAGTCGAAGCGTTCGGGTGCAATGGGTTCTGTTACTGTTACTCGCCGGAGTACCATGGTTTTTTTTCGGAGGCCCGGGAGCCTACGGTTCAAGGTCATTTGTGGCTCTTTGGGATTTGGGACATGTATTGTTTTTTCTTCTGACATCCTGGCTATTATGTAAGACGTTTCGCTACCGTTTTCAAGAAGCCTCTGCTGTGACAGTTCAGGGGGGGGTGTTTCTAATAGTGTTAGTCTCTGGAATTGTCGTCGAAGGATTACAAATGTGCTTTGATGGTCGTTCACCTGACGTCCATGACATCTTAAGGAATCAGCTTGGCTCTTTAATCGCCCTTGCCTTTTTTGATTCAGGAACCATGAGATTGAAAAGATGGGGCGCTGCTTTGTTTCGGGGGGCTGTAGTTATACTGCTGGTTGTTGCTTCATATCCTTTGGCCAGGGCTGTTGTAGATGAATGTATAGCATTAAGTCAGTTTCCTTTGCTTTCAGATTTTGCAACACCCTTTGAAGCTGATCGTTGGAAGGACGAAAAATTGGTAAGTGTACAGGATGATATTGCCAGACACGGGAATCATTCACTCAAGGTAGAGTTAACAACTGATACATATTCGGGGGTATCACTTTGCCATTTTCCAGGAAACTGGAAGGGGTTTGAGTATTTGTCCATAAGTGTTTTCTTGCCAGAAGAAGAGCCCTTGAAGTTGGTTTGTCGTATCCATGATTCTGAACATAATAATGAATATGCTGATCGTTTTAATAGAAGCTTTGTTTTAGAAAATGGATGGAATGACCTGGTGATTCCTCTTAATGATGTTCAAACTGCACCAGTTGATCGTTTGATGAAGATGGATAGAATTGAGAATATAACACTTTTTGTAACTCGTCAGGATAAAGGGCGAGTAATATATATTGATTATGTTTTTTTGAGATAAGCGTAGGTTGAATCACCAACGCAATAATTCCTTCTGGAAGGAAAGTGTTAGAAAGGCTCTATGTTCGTCATAACTGTCATTGATGAATTCAGAATCTTGATTTCTGTAAGTGTACCGAAGGGATGCTGTGTACCATCGTAAAAAAGTATAGGTAAGAGAACCACCTGCTTCGTAGATGCCCTTTTGGAAAATACTTTCTTCACGAAAAGTCTCACGATCAGTTGTGTCTAAACCACTGTCGCTCTCAATAGTATTGATGAAACCGTGCAGTATGTTCTCTTGTTCTTCATCCCGGTATGCTCCGAAAAGACTGACTGTGAGGCCGTTGGTTAGTTGATGAGAAAAAGTCAAATTATAATTCCAGTATCCTGTCAGCCCCTGATCTCTACCGATAACGTTGTTATTTGCGGAGAAATTTTTCTGGTCGAAACCCTTTTCAATACCAGCAGTTATATTTGTCCGTTTAGCGATATCATAGTTTAGATTGACGTGGCCATTGTAACCCCAATTTGGATCAAAAGTTTCAGTCTTCTCATAAGATGGACCGGCGCCAAGTTCAAATGAGAGGTGCCTGGTATGTAGATATTGGGCACCAAAAGTAAGGTTGTGCAGGTTGGTGTCATAACGGAGAATGGCATCGTAGTTACTTGCAGAGAAATCATAATTGACAAGAAAAATTTTCCTTGAGGATAATATCCAGTTGAGTGTACCACCAAACCGATATTCGGAAAGATTATTGGAGAGATCATCTGAATTTACATCATCCGTAATACCTGGAGCTGTGTCTTCAAGTTCTCCTTCTATAATTTCAACCCTACAAGTAGAACACATTCCAAGACCACCACACGCATGGAGATGTTGTATGTCATTTCTTAATGACGCTGTTAAAATAGTTTCATCTTCTGAAATTGATATTTCAGTATTGTCTGGTATTAAGTCGATTTTAAATATGTTACCATTCATAAATAAAATCATAATGAAAATAAAAATTGAATCAACTAATGAAAAAAA